>NZ_JBSPUE010000018.1:0-780 GCF_056861455.1 Stenotrophomonas sp. 22LJNL06-5-1 | reverse complement strand
ACCTGGTTGGCCTGGGCCAGCATGGCCGTACCGGCCTGCTGCAGGATCTGGGTGCGGGTCAGTTCGGCGGTTTCCTTGGCGAAATCGGTATCCTTGATGCGGCTACGCGAGGCCGACAGGTTTTCCGTCGAGGTCTGCAGGTTGGCGACGACCGAGGTGAAGCGGTTCTGGATCGCACCCAGGTCAGCGCGGGTGTTGTTGATCGAACCCAGCGCCTTGTCGACCACTTCCAGCGCCTGCTGGGCACCCTTCACGGTGCTGATGTCGACGTCCTTCAGCAGCTTGCCCGGGGTGGCGGCAGTGCTGGGGGTGGCGGCGGCGCTGTCGAAGCCGGTGATGCCTGCGCTGGTGCCCGCGGTGGCGGTCATGGCGCTGAACTTGCCGGTCTTGTCGACGCTTTCCTTGACCGAGGTCAGGTTGATCTGGCCAGCGGTGGCGCCATCGACCTCGGCGTACACGCCGGTTTCGCCGATCTTGGCGTTGATCGCGGTGACTGCGGCCGAAACCAGGGCAGCGCGGTCCTTGGTGGCGTCGCCGGTCGAGGTGACCTTGACGTCGGCGATCTTGATCGGCGATGCCAGGCTGCCGCCGCCGATGGACAGGCCGGAGTAGGTGATTTCCTTACCGGCGTCGGCTGCGGCCACGGTGCCAGCGGCGATGGTCACCTTGTTGGCATCGAAGGTGGCATTGCCCAGCGCGTCAGCCTTGGCGTCGACCACCTTGTCGATGGCGATGGCCTGGCCAGCGTTGGCGCCGACCTGGAACAGCTGGCTGGAGAAC
>NZ_JBSPUE010000017.1:0-920 GCF_056861455.1 Stenotrophomonas sp. 22LJNL06-5-1 | reverse complement strand
CCGGCCGGGCGGCCTCACAGCTCGCCGTTGCGGCGCGCCTTGCGCTGGCGGTCGATGCGGAAGATGTAGCGTTGGATGGCGCTGTCGGCGCCACGCGGCAGGATGTCGAAGCGCATCCCCACGCGCTTGATCTCGATGCCGTTGGGTTGGCGCTGCGGCAACAGGTTGCAGACGACCAGCTCGATCTCCAGGTCCGGGCCGTCGGGCAGCGACAGCACCGCCGGGTAGCGTTTCTGCAGGCTGAACACCGCGCAGTCGGTAGGCACGGCCACCGCCAGGCCACCGCCACTGATGTCCACCACCCGCATCGACAGCGCGTCGGCGCGGCTCTCGCCGGCGGGGATCAGCAGCTGGGGCGAATCGGTAACCGGCGTCTCCAGCCGGTACATCTCACGTCGTTGCAGATGGACCAGCTCGTCCGGTAGCGGGGCACGGAAGGCAACGTGGCCGTCGTTGTCCACGCGCTGCAGTGCCTGCAGGCGGAACCGCACCAGCACGCGTTCGAGCTGGGCGAAGCACAGCAGATGGTCGGCCTGTTCGGCGGCGCGGTTGGACGCCTCCTGCGGGCTGCCATCGAGCAGCAGGGTGTCTTCGTCCTCGTCGAGCTCAAGCAGCGCGGTCGGGAACGAGCGGTCGCGGCCGTCGATATGCGCATTGATCAGTGATCGCTGGTCGATCAGCGATCGCAGCAGCTGCCGCAGCTGGCGCGGATTGCGGACCAGGAAACGTTCGTCAGCGGCATCAGCCGCGTGGACATCATGCACTGCAGTGTCGTTGCCGTCGGACATGGAATCTACGGTCAGGGGCGGGCGCCAGCACGCGTTGGCGCGAGGCTCGATGGGGATATCGGCCACTGTGCCGGATTATGAAGTGAGAATTGCATCACTTTCCATGCGTCCGGGGTCGCGTAAGGGGTCAGA
>NZ_JBSPUE010000016.1:0-1158 GCF_056861455.1 Stenotrophomonas sp. 22LJNL06-5-1 | reverse complement strand
ACACTCCCAAAGGGAGTTCAGGCCACCTGCACTTCACGGAGCGCAGGTGGCACAAGGCCGTTGGCACTGTGCAGCCGACGGTGGTTGTACCAGTCCACAAATTGTTCGATGTCTGCTGCCGCCTCCTGTCGAGTGGGGTATTTGGAGTAAAGCCATTCCCCTTTGAGGGTGGCGAAAACCCGTTCCACCACCGCGTTGTCCCAGCAGTTGCCCTTCCGACTCATGCTCTGGGTGATGCCGTTGTCACGCAGGATCTCGGCCATGGCATGGCTGGTGTACTGCCGACCTTGATCGGAGTGGAAAAGCAGTCGTCCGTTGGGACGACGTTGATTCAGCGCCCCGCGCAGGGCTCTGACCGCCAGCCAGGCATCCCCTTCGTGAGAGTGGGCCCAGCCCACGATCCGGCGGGCAAACAGGTCCACCACAACGGCCAGATAAAGCCAGCCCTGTTGAGTCGGGATGTAGGTGATATCTCCTGCCCAGGCCTGGTTGGGTGCCTCTGGATTGAATTGACGTTCCAGCACGTTGGGTGCCGTCAGCGCCTGGGGTCCCAGGCTGTGGTACTTGTGCCGCCGGTGCTGTCGCGCCTTGACGCCGGCCCGGCGCATCAGCGTCCGGGCGCGATAGCGACCCACCGGCAGGCCGCGATTGGTCAGCTCCCTGGCCATCTTGCGAGAGCCACAGCTCCCCCGGTGGGACTGATGAATGCGACGAACCAGATCAACCTGGGCCAGCAGCTCCCGGTCAATCCGGGGTTCCCGGTGCAGCCAGGCGTAGTAGCTGCTACGGGGATAGTCCATCAACTGACACACCAACCGGATCGGAGCGGCCTTCCCCAATTCCAGGATCACCTGTTCCGGTGATCGCTGTCCCGAATGAAGAAGGCGATGGATTTTTTTAGCAGGTCGCGCTCCTCCTTGAGCCTGCGATTCTGGGCCTCCAGCTCGGCGATTCTGACCTGGGCATCTACGGGCGGTGCCTCGGCCTGGGGGTCATGCTTTCGACGCCATTGCTCGATCCAGCGCCTCAGCGCCGTCGGGCCGACATCCATCAGCTGGCAGACGTCCCTGACTGTCTGCCCCTCTACAACGACAAGGCGGACCGCCTCGTCCCTCATGCCCTGAGTGATCTGTTTTGCCATGGGTCTACCTCGATGCT
>NZ_JBSPUE010000015.1:2500-5346 GCF_056861455.1 Stenotrophomonas sp. 22LJNL06-5-1 | reverse complement strand
GCGTTTCACTTCCGAGTTCGGGATGGGATCGGGTGGTTCCACAGCGCTAATTTCACCAGGGAGGCGGTTGGAGCGTCGCCATCCAATACAGCCGGATAAGGCGCCTGCCTCTCGTAGTTCTTGTGACGTAGCGTGCACTTGGATGCTCTTACGACGTTGTCGTAAAGCCAAGGCAACTTGAGGTTATATGGTCAAGCCTCTCGGATCATTAGTATCAGTTAGCTCAATACATTGCTGTACTTACACACCTGACCTATCAACCACGTAGTCTACATGGTTCCTTCAGGGGGCTTGTGCCCCGGGAGATCTCATCTTGAGGCGCGCTTCCCGCTTAGATGCTTTCAGCGGTTATCGCTTCCGAACATAGCTACCCGGCAATGCCACTGGCGTGACAACCGGAACACCAGAGGTTCGTCCACTCCGGTCCTCTCGTACTAGGAGCAGCCCCTCTCAAATCTCCAACGCCCATGGCAGATAGGGACCGAACTGTCTCACGACGTTCTGAACCCAGCTCGCGTACCACTTTAAATGGCGAACAGCCATACCCTTGGGACCGACTACAGCCCCAGGATGTGATGAGCCGACATCGAGGTGCCAAACACCGCCGTCGATATGAACTCTTGGGCGGTATCAGCCTGTTATCCCCGGAGTACCTTTTATCCGTTGAGCGATGGCCCTTCCATACAGAACCACCGGATCACTAAGTCCTAGTTTCCTACCTGCTTGATCCGTCGATCTTGCAGTCAAGCACGCTTATGCCTTTGCACACAGTGCGCGATGTCCGACCGCGCTGAGCGTACCTTCGAGCTCCTCCGTTACTCTTTAGGAGGAGACCGCCCCAGTCAAACTACCCACCATACACGGTCCCCGACCCAGATAATGGGCCCAGGTTAGAACGTCAAGCACGACAGGGTGGTATTTCAAGGATGGCTCCGCCACAGCTAGCGCCATGGTTTCATAGCCTCCCACCTATCCTACACAGACGAACTCAACGTTCAGTGTAAAGCTATAGTAAAGGTTCACGGGGTCTTTCCGTCTTGCCACGGGAACGCTGCATCTTCACAGCGATTTCAATTTCACTGAGTCTCGGGTGGAGACAGCGCCGCTGTCGTTACGCCATTCGTGCAGGTCGGAACTTACCCGACAAGGAATTTCGCTACCTTAGGACCGTTATAGTTACGGCCGCCGTTTACTGGGGCTTCGATCAAGAGCTTCGCCTTGCGGCTGACCCCATCAATTAACCTTCCAGCACCGGGCAGGCGTCACACCCTATACGTCCACTTTCGTGTTTGCAGAGTGCTGTGTTTTTGATAAACAGTCGCAGCGGCCTGGTTACTGCGACCCTCTTCAGCTATAGCTCGCACGAGCCACCAAAAAGGGTGCACCTTCTCCCGAAGTTACGGTGCCATGTTGCCTAGTTCCTTCACCCGAGTTCTCTCAAGCGCCTGAGAATTCTCATCCTACCCACCTGTGTCGGTTTACGGTACGGTCTGCGTAAGCTGAAGCTTAGGAGCTTTTCCTGGAAGCGTGGTATCAGTGACTTCGCCATAAAGGCTCGTCTCGGTGCTCGGTCTTAAAGGATCCCGGATTTGCCAAAGATCCAAACCTACCGCCTTTCCCCAGGACAACCAACGCCTGGTACACCTAACCTTCTCCGTCCCTCCATCGCACTTACGCGAGGTGCAGGAATATTAACCTGCTTCCCATCGACTACGACTTTCGTCCTCGCCTTAGGGGCCGACTCACCCTGCGCCGATTAACGTTGCGCAAGGAAACCTTGGGCTTTCGGCGTGCGGGTTTTTCACCCGCATTATCGTTACTCATGTCAGCATTCGCACTTCCGATACCTCCAGCAGACTTCTCAATCCACCTTCAACGGCTTACGGAACGCTCCTCTACCGCGCATAACAAAGTTATGCACCCCAAGCTTCGGTTCACTGCTTAGCCCCGTTAAATCTTCCCCGCAGACCGACTCGACCAGTGAGCTATTACGCTTTCTTTAAAGGGTGGCTGCTTCTAAGCCAACCTCCTGGCTGTCTGTGCCTTTCCACATGGTTTTCCACTTAGCAGTGAATTTGGGACCTTAGCTGTGGGTCTGGGTTGTTTCCCTTTTCACGACGGACGTTAGCACCCGCCGTGTGTCTCCCATACAGTCCGTCTCGGTATTCGGAGTTTGCAATGGTTTGGTAAGTCGCGATGACCCCCTAGCCATAACAGTGCTCTACCCCCGAGAGGATACATATGAGGCGCTACCTAAATAGCTTTCGAGGAGAACCAGCTATCTCCGGGTTCGATTAGCTTTTCACTCCTAATCACACCTCATCCCCTACCTTTGCAACGGGAGTGGGTTCGGGCCTCCAGTGCGTGTTACCGCACCTTCACCCTGGGCATGACTAGATCACCCGGTTTCGGGTCTACTGCCCGCGACTATGCGCCCTTATCAGACTCGGTTTCCCTTCGCCTCCCCTATACGGTTAAGCTTGCCACGAACAGTAAGTCGCTGACCCATTATACAAAAGGTACGCAGTCACTCCTTGCGGAGCTCCTACTGCTTGTACGCACACGGTTTCAGGTTCTATTTCACTCCCCTCTCCGGGGTTCTTTTCGCCTTTCCCTCACGGTACTGGTTCACTATCGGTCGGTCAGTAGTATTTAGCCTTGGAGGATGGTCCCCCCATGTTCAGACAGGGTTTCACGTGCCCCGCCCTACTCGTCTTCACTGAAATGGCCCTTTCAGATACAGGGCTATCACCTTCTATGGCCACTCTTTCCAGAGTGTTTTCCTAGAACCAAATCAGCTTAAGGGCTAGTCCGCGTTCGCTCGTCGCTACTTACGGAATCTCGGT
>NZ_JBSPUE010000014.1:0-34819 GCF_056861455.1 Stenotrophomonas sp. 22LJNL06-5-1 | reverse complement strand
CTTCCGCATCGACCGCCAGCGCAAGGCGCGCCGCAACGGCGAGCTGTGAGGCCGCCCGGCCGGCACTACCCATCCGGGGCAGATCCGGCCCCGGCATATCCACGCCATGCGTGGATGCCCCAGGCGCCACACCTAAAGTCCCCCGACGAGGGGCCGATATCGAGCCTGACACCGGGACTTCCGGCAGAACCAGGACCCCTCGATGAACGACAAGACCAGCTCCACCGCCAGCGCCGGTGGCGAATTCCTCAGCTTCACCCTCGGTGCCGAGCACTACGGCGTGGACATCCTCAAGGTGCAGGAAATCCGCGGCTATGACGCGGTCACCCGGGTGCCGGATGCGCCGGACTACATCAAGGGCGTGATCAACCTGCGCGGCACCATCGTCCCGGTCATCGACCTGCGCCTGAAGCTGCGCCTGGACGATGCCCGCTACGACGCCTTCACCGTGATGATCGTGCTGAACGTCGACGACCGCGTGGTCGGCATCGTGGTCGACAGCGTCTCGGACGTGATCCCGCTCTCGGCCGAACAGATCCGCCCGACCCCGGAATTCGGCGCCGCCGTCGATACCCGCTTCATCTCCGGCATCGGCACGCAGGACGACCGCATGCTGATCCTGCTCGACATCGAGACCCTGCTGGACAGCGCCGACATGGGCCAGGCCAACGTCGTTGAAGACGCCGCCGCCTGATCGAACGGACCTGCTTCACGTTCTGGTCACACAACCCTTCAGTTCCCTCCGGCAGTGCCGATAGGGGGACAGAAGCCGGTCGCGCAGGAGCGCGCAGAACCGGAACGACCATCACCATCCCCGGAGATACACCTCGATGAAGTCCCTGCTTGCGTTCGTTTCGGCCGCTGTCCTGGCCACCACCGCTTCCGCTGCGTTCGCCCAGTCGGCCGACATGATCCCGCCGGAACTGGCACCGCGCTCGGTCGGCAAGGACGGCATGGTCTGCGGCAAGGTCGAGAAGGCCCGCTACGCAGAAGGTTCCGAAGGCCAGCCGACCTTCCTGTACATGGGCGGCGCCTTCCCGCGCCACACCTTCTCGGCCCGCATCGCCGGCGAGAACCGCGGCAAGTTCTCCTTCCCGCTGGAAACCCTGGAAGGCAAGACCGTCTGCGTGATCGGCAAGATCCAGCGCGACGCCTCGCGCGCGGAAATCGAAGTCAGCTCGCCGGCCGGCCTGAAGCTGGCCAACATCAAGTAATCCGCTGTCCGTCGAACCACGCCGGACCTGGCGCCGGCGTGGTTTCTGCTGCAACCGGGCCCGATGCCCGGACGCGTCTGCCTTAGGAGATCGCAACGCCCATGCCGTGGATCAACAACCTCAAACTGATGCCGAAGCTGCTGCTGACCTTCGGTGTCCTCCTGCTGGTGATGTTGCTGCAGGGCATCGTCGCCTATCGCGGCCTGCATTCGCTGAACAATGTCACCACCGAGCTGGCGGGTTCTCGCATGGAGAGCATCCGCATGGCCGGCGAGATGCGCGGCATGCTGGGTGAATACCGCAACGCCGCCTACCAGCAGCTGATCCGCGCCAGCGACGACGTCAAGGCTGATGCACGCAAGCAGACCGTCGAGCTGCGCGAGAGCATGGACAAGTCGATCAAGGGCTACCCAACCCTGGTCGACAATCCGCAGCAGAAGAAGCTGTTCGACACCTTCGCCAAGGAATGGAAGGACGCCCTGGCCTCCTATGACAGCGTCACCGAGATGCTGGAACTGGACCTGCCGGACGACGCCATCGATACCTTCGTCGGCGAGACCCGCACCAAGCACCGCAAGGCTGCCTCGGCGCTGGAAGCCCTCATCGCCGAAGACAACCGCCTCGCCCGCGCCTCGCGCGAAGAGGCCGAATCCACCTATTCCGCCTCGGCCGTGCTGACCGTGATCGCCCTGCTGGGCGGCGCCGCGCTCGGCCTGGTGCTGGTCTGGCTGTTTGCCCGTGCCCTGGTCGGCAGCGTGCGCGGCGCCGTGTCGGTTGCCAACGACGTGGCCGGTGGCAAGCTTGATGGCCACATCGACGTCAGCCGCCAGGATGAAGTGGGCGAACTGATGCAGGCCATGCAGCGCATGCAGCGCGACCTGCGCGAGCGCATCGAAACCGACCAGGCCGTTGCCCGCGAGAACCTGCGCATCCGTACCGCGCTAGACTACAGCTCCACCGGCGTGTACCTGACCGATACCAGCAACACCATCGTCTACATCAACCGCGCACTGCAGCAGACCCTCAGCCAGTATCAGGACGAAGTACGCCGCGACCTGCCGGACTTCGACGCCCAGGCCTCGCTGATCGGCAAGCCGGTCACCGTGCTTGAACACCGCGGCGAGATGGACCAGACCCTGCTGGGCAACCTGAAGGCACACGGTGTTGCCCGTCGCCCGATGCAGTACGGCGATGCCCAGTTTGCCCAGGTGGTTTCGACCATCCGCAATGAAGGCGGCGACACCGTCGGCTACGTGGTGGAATGGCGCGACCGCACCCAGGAAGCGCAGGTGGAAGCCGAAGTGGCACGCGTGATCGCCCAGGCTGCTGCCGGTGACCTGTCCGGCCGCATCGACGCCACCGACAAGGAAGGCTTCTTCCTGCAGCTGGCCCAGCAGATCAACGGCCTGCTGGACGCCAACGCCGGCAGCATCGAACAGATCTCCGGCCTGCTTGCCGCACTGTCGCAGGGCGACCTGACCGTGCGCATGCATGGCGACTACCAGGGCGTGTTCGCCCGCATGCGCGACGACGCCAACGCCACTGCCGCGCAGCTGAGCGAAATCGTCACCCGCATCAAGCAGTCCAGCCGCGCGATCAGCTCGGCCGCCGGCGAGATCGCCTCGGGCAACAGCGACCTGTCGCGCCGTACCGAACAGCAGGCCGCCAACCTGGAAGAAACCGCTGCCTCGATGGAGGAACTGACCTCCACCGTGCGCCAAAACGCCGAACACGCCCGCCAGGCCAACCAGCTCGCCATCGGCGCGCATGGCGTCGCCTCGCAGGGTGGTGAAGTGGTCGGCCAGGTGGTCACCACCATGTCGGCCATCGAAGCCTCGTCGAAGAAGATCGCCGAGATCATCTCGGTCATCGACGGCATCGCCTTCCAGACCAACATCCTGGCGCTGAACGCCGCGGTGGAAGCCGCACGTGCCGGTGAACAGGGTCGTGGTTTCGCCGTGGTCGCCAGCGAAGTGCGCACCCTCGCCCAGCGCTCGGCCGCTGCCGCCAAGGAGATCAAGGGCCTGATCGACGACTCCGTCGGCAAGGTCAACGACGGCTCGGCGCTGGTACACAAGGCCGGCGCGACCATGGGCGAGATCGTCGCCTCGGTGCAGCGCGTGACCGACATCATGGCCGAGATCTCCGCGGCTTCGCAGGAACAGAGCGCCGGCATCGAACAGGTCAACCAGACCGTGGTGCAGATGGACGAGACCACGCAGCAGAACGCCGCGCTGGTTGAAGAAGCCACTGCTGCCGCGCGTGCGATGGAAGAACAGGCCGGCCACCTCAGCGAGGCCGTGTCGATCTTCGTGGTGGACGAAGCCGAGGTCGTGGTTGCCCCGCGCGTCACCGCCCCGGCGCCGCGTGCCGCTGCACCGGCTGCCCCGGCCCCGGTCGCACCGCCGGCCCGCCGCACGGCAGGTGGTCGCCCGATGGCCACCGAACTGGCCGACGGAGACTGGCAGGAGTTCTGATGTCTGCCTGACCTGAGGTACGAGAACGCCCCGGCCCTGCGCTGGGGCGTTTTCGTTTACGGGGTATCAGGATGTCCAGCCAACGGCGAAGCCCCTCGGGGTGGGTCGCGGAAAGCGCTTGGCTAGCGAGGGTTGGCCGGGAGGGTGGGCTGCGCAGGGGACGCTGCAAGTACGTCCATGTAAGCTCGGTCGCCGCATCCATGCGGCTCACGCCCCTGCGCAACCCACCCTCCCGGCCACGGACACTTTCCGTGCGCGTCCACCCCGGATTGAAGAAGGAAGAGCAAAAAACAAAAGCCAGGTCACTTCCGGGGTCAGATCCGTTTTCCGCAGGAAAACGGATCTGACCCCTCTTTCCATTTGGAAACCCAACGCTCTTGCCGTCCGACACCGAAATGCCGAGAGGGCTGGGTCGGGGTGGGCTGGCGGGACCGTTGGCGCCATGGATGGCGCCATCGAGCCCCCACGGACGGGTTTACGGCGTGTCCCGCCAGCCCACCCCGGCCCAGCCAGCCACTGACAATTCAGAGCCGACCAACCGACGTTGCTGTTGCTTTTGCTGTTGCTTCAAAAGCCTGCCGCAGGCAGCGCCGCAGCCGCCACTGCAAGGAAACCTGAATACGTTCGGACACTACGCCTCAATCCCCCGCCCCATCGGCCGATAACGGGGTTGTCACGGCTTGTCCCGCCGCTGACCGGCTCGGCGCCGCCCGCCCGCTTCGACCTGGTCCTGCTCGATGAATCTCCTGCATCGCTGGCAACACTACTTCAGCAACCTCTCCGTCCGGCGCAAGCTCAACCTGCTGACGCTGCTCATCGCGCTTGGCGTGATCGCGCTCTCGGTGATCGCCGCCCGCATGCAGTACCTCGACCTGACCGAGACCCGCAAGACCGCACTGAAGACCCAGGTCGAACTCAGCTACGGCATCCTCCAGCATTACCACCGGCTGGCCGGTACCGGCGAGCTCAGCGAGGACGCTGCCAAGAGCGCGGCGTTGCAGGCGCTGGAAGTGATGCGCGCCGAGAACGATGCGTACTACTTCAACATCTACGACACCGGCTACCGCCTGCTGATGCACCCGTTCCGCAAGGACCTGGTCGGCAAGGACATGAAGGACTTCCGCACCGACGACGGCGTACGCATCTACTACGACCAGGTCGAAGCAGCCAAGGCCGGTGGCGGCTTCGTCAACTACCGCTGGGCCAAGCCGGGCAGCAAGGGCGAGGTCGAGAAGGTGGCCTACGCCGGCCTGTTCGCGCCGTGGAACTGGGTGGTCAGCAGTGGCGTCTACATGGACGACGTGCAGAAGCAGGCGCTGGTCTTCACCGCCATCATGGCGGTCTCCGGTGGCGTGCTGGTGCTGATCGTGCTGGCCCTGAGCTGGCTCATCGGCAACCGCATCGCCGTGCCACTGAAGCAGGCAACGGCCGTCGCCGAGGGTATCGCCCGCGGCAAGCTGGACAGCCACATCGGCCCGCAGCCGCATGACGAGACCGGCCGCCTGCTGGACGCCATGTCCGGCATGCAGCAGCAGCTGCACGCGGTGATCAGCGGCCAGCGTGAAATGGCGCGTCGCCACGACGGCGGCGAGCTCAGCTACCGCATCGACGCCAGCGCTTTCCCCGGCGAGTACGGGCTGATGGTGCAGGAAACCAATGCCCTGGTCGGCGGCCACGTGCAGACCCTGCACGATGTGCTGGACGTGGTGCAGCAGTACGCGGTCGGTGATCTCAGCCGCGACATCGCGCGCTACCCCGGCGAGAAGGCCGCGATGACCACCACCGTCGACACGGTCAAGGCCAACCTCGGCCGCATCAATGCCGAGATCAAGCAGCTGGCCAGTGCCGCCGCTGCCGGCGACTTCAGCCGTCGTGGCGATGCGCAGCGCTTCGATCACGATTTCCGCCTGATGCTGGAAAACCTCAACGCGATGATGGCGGTCAGCGATGACAACCTCGGCAAGCTCTCGCAGCTGCTGTCGGCCATCGCCGAAGGCGACCTGACCGCGCGCATGCACGGCGACTACCAGGGCGTGTTCGCGCGCATGCGCGACGATGCCAACACCACCGTCGCCCAGCTGACCCAGATCGTCGGCCAGATCCAGGCCAGTGCTTCCAGCATCACCCTGGCCGCCGGTGAGATTGCTTCGGGCAACAGCGACCTGTCGCGCCGTACCGAACAGCAGGCCGCGAATCTGGAAGAAACCGCTGCCTCGATGGAGGAACTGACCTCCACCGTGCGCCAGAACGCCGAACACGCCCGCCAGGCCAACCAGCTCGCGATCGGCGCGCAGGGCGTGGCATCGCAGGGCGGCAGCGTGGTCGGCCAGGTGGTCAACACCATGTCGGCCATCGAAGCCTCGTCGAAGAAGATCGCCGAGATCATCTCGGTCATCGACGGCATCGCCTTCCAGACCAACATCCTGGCGCTGAACGCCGCGGTGGAAGCCGCACGTGCCGGTGAACAGGGTCGTGGTTTCGCCGTGGTCGCCAGCGAAGTGCGCACCCTCGCCCAGCGCTCGGCCGCTGCCGCCAAGGAGATCAAGGGCCTGATCGATGATTCGGTCGGCAAAGTCGCCGAAGGCTCCAGCCTGGTCCATCAGGCCGGCAGCACCATGGGCGAGATCGTCGCCTCGGTGCAGCGCGTGACCGACATCATGGCCGAGATCTCCGCCGCCTCGCAGGAACAGAGCGCTGGCATCGAGCAGGTCAACCAGACCGTGGTGCAGATGGACGAGACCACACAGCAGAACGCCGCACTGGTGGAAGAAGCCACCGCCGCCGCACGTGCCATGGAAGAACAGGCTGGCCAGCTGGCCGACGCCGTGGCGATCTTCCGCCTGGACAACCAGGTCTCCGCCGCGATGAAGGCGGCGGCCGCGCGTGTCGAGCCGGTGCATGTTGCCGCCGCCGTGGCGCGCCCGCAGCCGGCTCCGACGCCGGCACCGGTCCGCCGCAGCAGCAACGCCAGCTCCTTCGTCGCCAGCGACAGCGACTGGCAGGAATTCTGAGACCCACCTGCGGCGGCTTCGGCCGCCGCCTCTGCCGATGGACACGTTCCCCGTGCAAAGTCCTACTCCCATCGTCACCGGCCCGCGCGAATTCGAGTTCGCCGACCGTGATTTCCGCCGCGTCTGCGACCTGATCTACCAGCGCGTGGGCATCGCCCTTGCCCCGGCAAAGCGCGACATGGTCTATGGCCGCCTGTCGCGCCGCCTGCGCACGCTGGGCATGCGCAGCTTCCAGCAGTATCTGGACCATCTGGAGCAGGAAGATGGTGACGAGTGGCAGGCGTTCACCAACGCCCTGACCACCAACCTGACCTCGTTCTTCCGCGAACCGCACCACTTCGACAAGCTGCGCGAAGAGCTGCAGCAGCGCTCCAGCCGCACGCCGCTGCTGCTGTGGTCGTGCGCGGCGTCCACCGGCGAAGAGCCCTACTCGATGGCGATCACCGCCTGCGAGGCCTTCGGCACCCTGAAGCCACCGGTACGCATCATCGCCACCGACGTCGACACCCAGGTGCTCGCCACCGCCGGTCGTGGCGTCTACAACATCGATCGCGTCACCAGCCTCGATCCGGACCTGCGCCGCCGCTACTTCCAGCGCGGCAGCGGCCCCAACGAGGGCCAGTGCCGCGTGCTGCCGGCGCTGCGCGAGCTGATCGAGTTCCGCCCGCTGAACCTGCTCGCCCCGCGCTACGACGTCGGCGGACCATTCGACGCGCTGTTCTGCCGCAATGTGATGATCTACTTCGACAAGCCAACCCAGCGCGCGATCCTCAGTCGCCTGGTGCAGCACCTGGCCGACGACGGGCTGCTCTACACCGGCCACTCGGAGAACTACCTGCACGCCGCCGACCTGATCCAGCCCTGCGGCCGTACGCTGTACCGCCGCGCGGCAAAGGCCGGCGCATGAACGCCTCGCTGCGTACCGACGATGTGATGCGCTACCAGGACGCACGCTTCCAGACCATCGCCGCCAAGCTGCTGCCCACCCAGTACCTGGTGGTGGATGACACCACGGCCCTGACCACCACACTGGGTTCCTGCGTGGCCGCCTGCCTGCGCGACCCGGTGCTGAAGATCGGCGGCATGAACCACTTCCTGCTGCCCGAAGGCAACGCCGGCGACGGCGCACCCGCACGCTACGGCAGCTATGCGATGGAACTGCTGATCAACGACATGCTCAAGCGCGGCGCACACCGCAAGCGCATCGAGGCCAAGGTGTTCGGCGGCGCCAACGTGCTCAAGGGCTTCACCAGCAATCCAGTCGGCACCCGCAACGCCGAGTTCGTACGCCAGTACCTGCAGGCCGAGCACATTCCGATCATTGCCGAGGACCTGTGCGGCATCCATCCGCGCAAGATCTGGTTCTTCGCCGATACCGGCCGCGTGGTCGTGCAGCGCCTGCCGCATGCCCATGAGGCAGAAGTGGCTGCGACCGAATCGGCGGTCCGTGCACGCCTGTCCAAGGCCCCGGTCACCGGCGGCGTGGAGCTGTTCGAATGACCCTGACCGGCAACGCCCCCTGCCGGGTCCTGATCGTCGACGACTCGGCCGTCGTGCGTCAGATGCTCACCGAGATCCTGTCCAGCGATCCGGCCATCGACGTGGTCGGCACCGCCGCCGACCCGTTGCTGGCACGCGAGAAGATCAAGCGCCTGGCCCCGGACGTGATCACGCTGGATGTGGAAATGCCGCGCATGGACGGGCTGGCGTTCCTGGAAAACCTGATGCGCCTGCACCCGCTGCCGGTGGTGATGATCTCGTCGCTGACCGAGCGCGGCGCCGACACCACCCTGCAGGCACTGGCGCTGGGCGCGGTGGATTTCGTCTCCAAGCCAAAGCTGGACGTTGCGCGCGGCCTGCAGGGCTACGCCGACGAGATCATCGCCAAGGTCAAGATGGCAGCGCGCTCGCGGGTGCGTCCGCTGGTGCGCGCTGCCGCCCCGAAGCTCCTGCTGGAAGCCGCTCCTGCGATGCGCCCCGCCGCGCCGCAGTTCCGTACCACCGACCGCCTGATCGCGATCGGCTCGTCAGCCGGTGGCACCGAAGCCCTGCGCGTGGTGCTGGAAGGCATGCCGGCCGACGCGCCCGCCGTGGTGATGACCCAGCACCTGCCGGCCAGCTTCAGCAGTGCCTTCGCCGAACGCCTGGACCGCCACTCGGCGATGGCGGTGCGTGAGGCCAGCGACGGCGAAGCGGTGCTGCCCGGCCATGCCTACCTGCCGCCAGGCGGCAAGCATCTGCGGATCATCCGCGACGGTGCGCGCTGGCGTTGCCGCGTCGACGACGGCCCAGCAGTGAACCGGCACAAGCCGGCAGTGGACGTGCTGTTCCGCTCGGTCGCGCAGAACGCTGGCGGCAACGCCATCGGCGCCATCCTCACCGGCATGGGCGATGACGGCGCACGTGGCCTGCTGGAGATGCGCCAGGCCGGCGCACCCACGCTGGTGCAGGACGAGGCCACCAGCGTGGTCTGGGGCATGCCCGGTGCCGCCTTCAAGCTCGGCGCCGCCGAGGAACAGGTGCCGCTGGAACGGATTGCCGAGCGGTTGCTGGCGCTGGCGCGGTCTGCTTAGATTTCACGCTTTAAGAAAACATCATGCCAAGGAAGACCACGCACCAACATGAACATGTTCCGACAAGATGGTGATCTAGATGGCCTGCTCCGTCAGATCTATTTTCATGAGCTGGATGAACGGGAGAGAATTTTCTCAAGGCTCCAGTTGAACTTCGGCCTCTATGCAACTGCCATAGCTTCCGCCACGTACATGTGTCGAATGATGGACTATGGCGCAAATGCTGCTGGAATTACGCTATTTTTCGTCTTCCTAGTAGCTTTCGCAGTGTTTTTGACGAAATCTATTTACTACACTGGCTACGCCCTGACCGGGTTTCAGTATGTGCTCTTCCCAAATGCCGTCCAATCCGTTGCATATCGAGCGGACGTCTTCAGAATTCAGGATGAAGATCGCAGAGAGGGCAGACTGCTCCCACAATCCGGGGAGGTGGAGGCCTATGTATCAGAAACCCTGGCGCACTGCGCGGACAGCAACCGGAGAATCAATGAAGTCAGGAAGACGGCAAATAGAACGGCATTGCTTTGGCTCTTTGGTGCATCGCTTCCGCTTCTAGCATCAGCAATCTGTTTCGTAGGATTTGATCTGGATGCATCTTCGCCGAGGAAGAATCACTTGGTTGAAGACTCCAAGCTAAGAACCAGCATCGACAAACTGAACAGTACTCAACCGCAACCTGATTGCAAGGAGAACCGCCGTGAACGATCCAGCCAACCCATCAAAACTGCCTCAGCCGCCACCGACAGCTCCAGTAGCACAGCCGCAGCCCGCGCGCCCGCTGCCACCCCGACCTGTACCGCAGATTTCACTCGAGAGCTATGACGCACGCCTCCCTCCCAAGTCTACGCTCCTGAAAGAATGAGGTAGATTGGATCAGAAGCATTCGGATTGGCTGGACCTGCCTACACAAAAACCCCCGGCTCTCACCGGGGGTTTTTCATTCCAACGGGTTGCCGGCCAGCGGCCGGCACTACCCTCAGGCAGCGACCGTCTTGGCCACGTCCTGGTATTCCTCGATCTGGTCGAAGTTCATGTAGCGGTAGATCTCCGCGCCGCTGGCGGCGATCACGCCGACATCAGCCATGTACTCTTCCTTGGTCGGGATGCGGCCCAGACGCGAGCAGATCGCGGCCAGTTCGGCCGAACCCAGGTACACGTTGGTGTTGCGGCCCAGGCGGTTCGGGAAGTTGCGGGTCGAGGTCGACATCGCGGTGGAGCCTTCACGGATCTGCGCCTGGTTGCCCATGCACAGCGAGCAGCCCGGCATTTCCATGCGTGCGCCGGTGGCGCCGAAGGTACCGTACACGCCTTCCTTGGTCAGCTCCGAGGCATCCATCTTGGTCGGCGGGGCCACCCACAGGCGGGTCGGCAGGTCACGCTTGCCTTCCAGCAGCTTGGCAGCCGCACGGAAGTGACCGATGTTGGTCATGCACGAACCGATGAACACTTCGTCGATCTTGGCGCCGGCCACTTCGGACAGGGTCTTCACGTCGTCCGGGTCGTTCGGGCAGGCCACGATCGGCTCGTGGATGTCGGCCAGGTCGATCTCGATGACGGCGGCGTACTCGGCGTCGGCGTCCGGCTCCAGCAGCTCCGGGTTGGCCAGCCACGCTTCCATCTTCTCGATACGGCGCTGCAGCGAACGCGGATCCTGGTAACCCTCGGCAATCATCCACTTCAGCAGGGTGATGTTGCTGGTCAGGTACTCGATGATCGGTTCCTTGTTCAGGCGCACCGAGCAACCGGCCGCCGAACGTTCTGCCGAGGCGTCGGACAGTTCGAACGCCTGTTCGACCTTCAGCTCCGGCAGGCCTTCGATTTCCAGGATGCGGCCGGAGAAGATGTTCTTCTTGCCAGCCTTGGCCACGGTCAGCAGGCCCGACTTGATCGCGTACAGCGGGATCGCGTTGACCAGGTCACGCAGGGTCACGCCCGGCTGCATCTTGCCCTTGAAGCGCACCAGCACCGACTCCGGCATGTCCAGCGGCATCACGCCGGTGGCAGCGGCGAAGGCGACCAGGCCCGAACCGGCCGGGAACGAAATGCCCACCGGGAAACGGGTGTGCGAGTCACCACCGGTGCCGACGGTGTCCGGCAGCAGCATGCGGTTGAGCCAGCTGTGGATCACGCCGTCGCCCGGGCGCAGCGAGACGCCGCCGCGGGTGGAGATGAACTCCGGCAGGGTGTGGTGGGTCTTCACGTCCACCGGCTTCGGGTAGGCGGCGGTGTGGCAGAACGACTGCATCACCAGGTCGGCCGAGAAGCCCAGGCAAGCCAGGTCCTTCAGCTCGTCACGGGTCATCGGGCCGGTGGTGTCCTGCGAGCCGACCGAGGTCATCTTCGGTTCGCAGTAGGTGCCCGGGCGCATGCCCTGGCCTTCCGGCAGGCCACAGGCGCGGCCGACCATCTTCTGCGCCAGCGAGAAGCCCTTGCCGGTGTCGACCGGCTGCACCGGCAGGCGGAACAGATCGGTCGGGGCCAGGCCCAGCGCTTCGCGCGCCTTGCCGGTCAGGCCGCGGCCGATGATCAGCGGAATGCGGCCACCGGCACGCACTTCGTCGAACAGCACTTCGGACTTGACCTGGAACTCGGCGATCACTTCGCCGTTCTTCAGCGCCTTGCCTTCGTACGGACGCAGCTCGACCACATCGCCGTGCTCCATCTTCGACACATCCAGCTCGATCGGCAGTGCGCCGGCATCTTCCATGGTGTTGTAGAAGATCGGGGCGATCTTCGAACCCAGGCAGACGCCACCGGCACGCTTGTTCGGGATGAACGGAATGTCATCGCCGGTCCACCACAGCACGCTGTTGGTGGCCGACTTGCGCGAGGAACCGGTGCCGACCACGTCGCCGACGTAGGCGACCAGGTGGCCCTTGTCCTTCAGCGACAGGATCTGCTGGATCGGGCCGCGCTTGCCGTCCTCTTCCGGGGTGAACGGCGCATCGTCGCGCTTGTTCTTCAGCATCGCCAGGGCGTGCATCGGGATGTCCGGGCGGGTGGTCGCGTCCGGCGCCGGCGACAGGTCGTCGGTGTTGGTCTCGCCCGGCACCTTGAACACGGTGACGGTCAGGCTCTGCGGCACTTCCGGGTTGCTGGTGAACCACTCGGCATCGGCCCAGCTCTGCAGCACGGCCTGGGCGTTGGCGTTGCCGGCCTTGGCCTTCTCCTGCACGTCATGGAAGGCATCGAACACCAGCAGGGTCTTCTTCAGACCGTTGGCGGCGATGGTACCGACGCTGGCGTCGTCCAGCAGCTGCACCAGCGGGGCGACGTTGTAGCCGCCGAGCATGGTGCCCAGCAGTTCGGTGGCGCGCTCGCGGCTGATCAGCGGGTTCTGCTCGCTGCCCAGGGCGATCGCGGCCAGGTACGAGGCCTTGACCTTGGCTGCGTCATCGACGCCGGCCGGCACGCGGTGGGTCAGCAGGTCGAGCAGGAACTCGGCCTCGCCCTGCGGCGGGTTCTTCAGCAGTTCGATGACATCGGCCGTCTGCTGCGCGCTCAGCGGCAGCGGCGGGATGCCAAGCGCAGCGCGCTCGGCGACGTGGTGGCGGTAGGCTTCCAACATGACAACTCCCGGGTAATGCGTAGGTTGAAAAAAAATGGGCTCAGGCTTGCGGCACGATCAGCTTCAGGCCCTTGAAGTAGTCGCGGTAAAACGTGTCGTTCCAGGTGATCAGGCCATCGCACTGCAGCAGTGCGTGGGCGCCGACCATGAATTCGTCCAGGCTGCGGCGGCGGCTGCTGCGCTGGCGGTGGCGGCGGTGCATCTCACCGGCGCGCAGGGCCGATTTGGCTTCCATCGGGTTGAAGTGCACACCCATTTCTTCCAGCGCTTCGAGCACTTCGGCGCCGCCGCGCAGCGATGCGCAGACTTCAGCCAGGGTCGCGCCACACACCACCACGCGGCCGCCAACCAGGCTCTGCCGCAGGATGGCTTCCACGGCATCGGCCTGCGGACCATTGCTGAGCAGCTCCACCAGCACCGGTGAATCGACGGCGATCATCACGGCTTATTCCTCGTCACGCACCGCGCGTACCGCTGCGTCGGACGATTCGAAGCCGTCCAGCGCGAACTTGCCGCGCGCCCGTGAAATGGCATCGTCAACACTTTTGCGCAGGATGATGCGGCTGCCGTCCAGCTCGACCTTCAGCAGCGTGCCCTTGGTCAGGCCGAGGGCATCACGCACCGCCTTGGGCAGGGTGATCTGTCCGCGTTCTGCAACAGTGGCTTCCATCGGTAGGCCCTCCAGAGTATGCACAAATTATACATACTTCCCCGGGCATACTTCCACCCTGAACAGGACCGGCACCCCGCCAGCCCTTGCCTCGCAAAGGATCGGCCACAAACGTGACATACGCCATACACCTTCCCCTGTAGTCTGAAACCGATGCCGCAGGCCGGAACCCGGCCCGGGTGAATCCATTCAGTTTCGGGTTCATACTGGAACCACCGGGGGCCGTCAGGCCCGCGGCGACCGCAAGCAGGTCCGCCCATGCGCGGGCCACTGCAAGCCATCCGCAAGAAGGAGTTACCCCGCATGAGCGATTCGTTCTCCACCCGCAGCCAGCTGAACGTCGGCGGCAAGACCTACGACTACTTCAGCCTGCCCACGCTGGGCCAGCGCTTCGATATCTCCCACCTGCCCTACTCGATGAAGATCCTGCTGGAGAACCTGCTCCGGCACGAGGATGGCGGCATCACCGTCGGCAAGGACCACATCGAAGCCGTGGCCCGCTGGAATCCGGCGGCCGAACCGGACACCGAGATCGCCTTCATGCCGGCGCGCGTGGTCCTGCAGGACTTCACCGGCGTGCCCTGCGTGGTCGACCTGGCCGCGATGCGCGACGCGGTGGTCAAGCTCGGCGGCTCGCCGGAGCAGATCAACCCGCAGATCCCCTCCGAACTGGTCATCGACCACTCGGTGCAGGTCGACGTGTTCGGCAAGCCCGACGCACTGGACCTCAACGGCAAGATCGAATTCCAGCGCAATCAGGAACGCTACGGCTTCCTGCGCTGGGGCCAGAAGGCCTTCGACAACTTCAAGGTGGTGCCGCCGAACACCGGCATCGTCCACCAGGTGAACCTGGAGAACCTGGCCCGCGTGGTGATGACCGCGGACAAGGACGGCAAGGCGGTGGCCTACCCGGACACCGTGTTCGGCACCGACAGCCACACCACCATGATCAACGGCATCGGCGTGCTGGGCTGGGGCGTGGGCGGCATCGAAGCGGAGGCCGCCATGCTCGGCCAGCCGTCGTCGATGCTGATCCCGCAGGTGGTCGGCTTCAAGCTGACCGGCAAGCTGCCCGAAGGCGCCACCGCCACCGACCTGGTGCTGACCGTTACCCAGATGCTGCGCAAGCTGGGCGTGGTCGGCAAGTTCGTCGAGTTCTACGGTGACGGCCTGCAGCACCTGCCGCTGGCCGACCGCGCCACCATCGGCAACATGGCCCCGGAATACGGCGCCACCTGCGGCATCTTCCCGATCGATGCCGAGTCGCTGAACTACCTGCGCCTGTCCGGCCGCAGCGAAGAGCAGATCGATCTGGTCGAAGCCTATGCCAAGGCGCAGGGCCTGTGGCACGACGCCAACAGCCCGCATGCGCAGTACAGCACCACGCTGGAACTGGACATGGGCACGGTGAAGCCGTCGCTGGCCGGCCCGAAGCGCCCGCAGGACCGCGTGCTGCTGGAAGACGTGCAGAAGAACTACCGCGAAGCCCTGGTCGGCCTGACCGCCAACCGTGACAAGCGCAGCGACGATGTCTCCTCGTTCGTCAACGAAGGCGGCGGTGCCGCGGTCGGCAACGAGCAGCTGGCCAAGGGCTACGCCGATATCGAGACCGAAGGCCGCAAGGTACGTCTGAAGGACGGCGCGGTGGTTATCGCCGCCATCACCTCGTGCACCAACACCTCCAACCCGGCGGTGATGATCGGTGCCGGCCTGCTGGCCCGCAACGCCGCCGCCAAGGGCCTGAACCGCCAGCCGTGGGTCAAGACCTCGCTCGGGCCGGGCTCGCGCGTGGTCACCGATTACCTGGAAAAGGCCGGCGTGCTGAAGGAGCTGGAGAAGATCGGCTTCTACGTGGTCGGCTACGGCTGCACCACCTGCATCGGCAACTCCGGCCCACTGCCGACCGAAGTCAGCGCCGGCATCGCCACCGGCGATCTGGTGGTGACCTCGGTGCTGTCCGGCAACCGCAACTTCGAGGGCCGCGTGCACCCCGAAGTGAAGATGAACTACCTGGCCAGTCCGCCGCTGGTGGTGGCCTACGCCATCGCCGGCACCACCGACATCGACCTGACCACCCAGCCGCTGGGTACCGGCAGCGATGGCCAGCCGGTGTTCCTGCGCGACATCTGGCCGAGCAACAAGGAAATCGGCGACGTCATCGCCGCCACCATCGGCCCGGAGATGTTCAAGCAGAACTACGCCGATGTGTTCAAGGGTGATACCCGCTGGAACACCATCGCCTCACCGGACGGCAACCTGTACGAGTGGAGCGATGCCTCCACCTACATCAAGAACCCGCCGTACTTCGATGGCATGACCATGCAGACCGGCAGCATCGACGATGTGCATGGTGCGCGCGTGATGGGCCTGTTCGGCGATTCGATCACCACCGACCACATCTCCCCGGCCGGCAACATCAAGAAGGACTCGCCGGCAGGACGCTTCCTGCAGGAGCGCGGCGTGCAGCCGGCCGACTTCAACAGTTACGGCAGCCGCCGCGGCAACGATGATGTGATGGTCCGCGGCACGTTCGCCAACATCCGCATCAAGAACCTGATGTTCGGTGGCGAGGAAGGCGGCAACACCCTGTACTACCCGGCCGGTGGCGGCCAGCCGGAGAAGCTGGCGATCTACGATGCGGCCATGAAGTACAAGGCCGACAAGGTGCCGCTGGTGGTGCTGGCCGGCAAGGAGTACGGCACCGGCTCGTCGCGTGACTGGGCGGCCAAGGGCACTCTGCTGCTGGGGGTGAAGGCGGTCATCGCCGAGAGCTTCGAGCGCATCCACCGCTCCAACCTGGTCGGCATGGGCGTGCTGCCGTTGCAGTTCCGCAACGGCGAAAATGCGCAGAGCCTGGGCCTGGACGGCTCGGAAGTGATCGACGTGACCGGTCTGCAGGACGGTGCCAGCAAGCGCGCCACGGTCACCGCGACCAAGGCCGATGGCACCAAGAAGACCTTCGAGGTTTCAGTGATGCTGCTGACCCCGAAGGAAGTGGAGTACTTCCGTCATGGTGGCCTGCTGCAGTACGTGCTGCGCCAGCTGGCCAGCAAGTAACGTTCCGCTCTCGGTAGAGTCGACTGCTAGTCGACTACCCAACAAAAGGGCCGGATCCTCGCGGATCCGGCCCTTCCTGTTTCTCCGCAGCCAGGCATGGCCTGGCCCTACTGCATCTCCGGCGGCACCGGGATGGGCGCCAGGTGCCCGCTCACCGGCGCGGGGCATCCGGGTCGGTGCGCAGCGCCTTCAGCAGGCCCCACATGTAGAACGCCAGAGTGAACGAGAACGGCAGGCCGCACAGCACCACCGCCGTCTGCATCGCGCTGAAGTTGCCGGCCAGCAGCAGGCCGACGCTGGCCACGGTGATGCCCGCCGCCCAGAACACGCGCAGCCAGATCGGCGCGTCATGGCCGTCTTCCACGCCATCGTCAACGCGACGGGTGCACAGGTTGGCGATCATCAGCGTGCCCGAATCGACCGGGGTCAGGAACAACACGAAGCCGATCACCACGGCGGCACCGGCCACGTACGGCGCGGCGGGCAGGTATTCCAGCAGCTTGAACAGCGTCATCGCCGCATCGTGCTGGGCCACGTCACCCAGGATCGCCTGGCCATGGTTGAGCACCAGGTCGATGGCGGTGTTGCCGAAGATCGACAGCCACGCCAGGGTGAAGCCGAGCGGGATCAGCAGCACGCCCATGATCACTTCACGGATGGTGCGGCCACGCGAGATGCGCGCCACGAAAAGACCGACGAACGGCGCCCAGGCAATCCACCAGGCCCAGTAGAACAGCGTCCACGAACCCATCCACTCACGGCCCTTCGGGTCGTTGAGGTACATGTCGAAGCTCTTGCGCACGAACGCGCCAAGGTAATCGCCGGTGTTCTGGATCAGGCCGTCGAACAGGTGCAGGGTCGGGCCGGTGACCAACACGAACAGCAGCAGGCCGCACAGCAGGCGCACGTTGAGGTTGGACAACCAGGCAATGCCCTTCTCCACACCGGCAACCACGCCGATGGTGGCCACCACCATCATCACCAGCACGATCGCCACCAGCACCTGCGGCGTGTCCGGAATGTGGAACAGGTAGACCAGGCCGGACTGCACCACCAGCGCGCCGATGCCGAGGTTGGTCACCATCGAGATCAGCGTGGCCAGGATGCCGAAGCCATCCACCATGTCGCCGATGCGGCCATGGATGCGCTCACCGAAGATCGGGTACAGCGCCGAGCGCAGCGCCAGCGGCAGGTCGCGGCGGTACGCGAAATAGCCCAGCGCCACGCCGACCAGCGCATACAGCGCCCAGCCGTGCAGGCCCCAGTGCAGGAAGGTCAGCACCATCGCCTCGCGGCCGGCGGCCACAGTGCCGCCGGGCTGCCCGGGCGGATTGAGGAAGTGGTCCAGCGGCTCGTAGGCGCCGTAGTACAGCAGCGCGATGCCGATGCCGGCCGAGAACAGCATCGAGACCCAGGCAACGTAGCCGAAGGCCGGTGATTCCTCGTTGTGGCCCAGGCGGATGCGGCCATACGGCGAGAACGCCAGCCACAGCACGAAGCCCAGGCACAGCACGATCAGCAGCATGTACCACCAGCCGAACGCGGCCGACACTTCGGCCTGCGCCCACTGCAGCCAGTGCTCGCTGCCTTCGGGATAGAGAACGGTGAGCAGCCCGAGGATGCCGATCGACACCGAGGAGCTGAAGAAGACAAAACGGTTCAAGCGCAGGGGCGAACGCTTGGGATGAGCCAGGGAAGACATGGGGTCGTCTCATCAAGTCCGAGGGAGCACATGGGCGGGGCCGGACCGGTAAACCGGGCCCATGGCGTGGGGCGCGAGCGCATCCTAGGGTTTATTGATTGAACGTTCAATCAATAAAAAGCATAATGGCGGGCAGCCCGATCCTTCGGGTCGCAATCCGTGGAGAGACAATGCCGAAGAAAGGCGTGGAACTGGTACGGCGCGAGCAGCTGATCCGGGCCACTTTCCAGACCATCGACGAGATCGGCATGGCCGATGCGACCGTCGCCACCATCGCCAAGAAGGCAGGGCTGTCCAGCGGCATCGTCGCCCACTACTTCGGCGACAAGGACGGCCTGCTCAATGCTGCAATGCGGCAGATCTTGCGCGAGCTGAAGGAAGCGGTCGCCCGCTACCGCGCCGACGCCAGCGACGACCCGCGCGAGCAACTGCGCGCCATCGTCGATGGCAACTTCGACGACAGCCAGATCAACGGCACCGCCATGCGTGTCTGGCTCACCTTCTGGGCCGCCAGCATGCACCAGCCGGAACTGGCCCGGCTGCAGCGCGCCAACGACCAGCGCCTGTTCTCCAACCTGTGCCACCAGTTCAACCGCCTGCTGCCCCACCCGCAGGCCCGCCTGGCCGCCCGCGGCCTGGCCGCGATGATCGACGGCCTGTGGCTGCGCGGCAGCTTGGTCGGCGGCCAGTTCAATGCCGAGAAGTCCCGGCGCATCGCTTACGGCTATATCGACTTCCAGTTGCAGGCTGTCGCGCTATAAGCGCTTCAGCACCCGCCCCCTTCCAAGGAGTACGCCCCATGACCACCCTGCCCGTCCAACAGCTCTACATCCACGGCCAGCGCGTCGATGCCACCAGCGGCAAGACCTTCAAATCCGTCAACCCGGCCACCGGTGAAGTGATCGCTGAAGTGCAGGTCGCCAGCCAGGCCGACGTCGAGCGCGCCGTGCAGAGCGCAGCCGAAGGCCAGAAGGTGTGGGCCGCGATGACTGCCATGGAGCGTTCGCGCATCCTGCGCCGCGCCGTCGAGATCCTGCGCGAGCGCAACGACGAACTGGCGCACCTGGAAACCCTGGACACCGGCAAGGCACTGGCCGAAACCACCACCGTGGACATCGTCACCGGCGCCGACGTGGTCGAGTACTACGCCGGCCTGGCCACCGCCATCGAAGGCATCCAGCTGCCGCTGCGCGAGTCGAGCTTCTTCTACACCCGCCGCGAGCCGCTGGGCGTGGTCGCCGGCATCGGTGCCTGGAACTACCCGATCCAGATCGCCATGTGGAAGTCGGCCCCGGCCCTGGCCGCTGGCAACGCCATGGTATTCAAGCCGTCGGAAGTGACCCCGCTGACCGCGATCCGGCTGGCCGAGATCTACACCGAAGCCGGCGTGCCGGCCGGCGTGTTCAATGTCGTGCAGGGTCCGGGCCGCGAGATCGGCCAGTGGCTGACCGAGCACCCGGTGATCGAGAAGATCTCCTTCACCGGTGGCGTCGCCACCGGCAAGAAGGTCATGGCCAGCGCCGCGTCCTCGTCGCTGAAGGAAGTAACCATGGAGCTGGGCGGCAAGTCGCCGCTGGTGATCTGTGATGACGCCGACCTCGACCGCGCCGCCGACATCGCGGTGATGGCCAACTTCTTCAGCTCCGGCCAGGTCTGCACCAACGGCACCCGCGTGTTCGTGCCGCGCAGCATGCTGGCCGCGTTCGAGGCCGCCGTTGTCGAGCGCGTCAAGCGCATCCGCATCGGCGACCCGATGGCCGCCGAGACCAACTTCGGCCCGCTTACCAGCTTCCCGCACATGGAAAACGTGCTGCGCTACATCGAAAGCGGCAAGGCCGAAGGTGCCCGCCTGCTGACCGGCGGCGGCCGTGCCACCGAAGGCGCGCTGGCCAACGGCGCCTACGTGCTGCCGACCGTGTTCTCCGACTGCCGCGATGACATGACGATTGTCCGGGAAGAGATCTTCGGGCCGGTGATGAGCATCCTCGCCTACGACGACGAAGACGAAGTGGTGCGTCGCGCCAACGACACCACCTTCGGCCTCGCCGCCGGCGTGGTCAGCAAGGACGTCAGCCGCGCCCACCGCATCATCCACCGCCTGGAAGCCGGCATCTGCTGGATCAACACCTGGGGTGAGTCGCCGGCCGAAATGCCGGTCGGTGGCTACAAGGAATCCGGCGTAGGCCGCGAAAACGGCATCTCGACCCTCGGCCACTACACCCGCATCAAGTCGGTGCAGGTGGAACTGGGCGACTACGCCAGCGTGTTCTGACCGGCGCGCCCCGAGCACGCCCCCTCGTCCGGCCACCGCGCCGATCCGACATTCCGCCGGGACGCCTGCATGCAGCGCGCCCCGGCCTGCAGGAGACACCCATGAGCACCCATAACGAGTACGACTACATCATCATCGGCGCCGGTTCGGCCGGCAACGTGCTGGCCACCCGCCTCACCGAAGATGCCGATGTCAGCGTGCTGCTGCTGGAAGCCGGTGGCCCGGACTACCGGCTCGACTTCCGTACCCAGATGCCGGCGGCACTGGCCTTCCCGCTGCAGGGCAAGCGCTACAACTGGGCGTACAAGACCGATCCCGAGCCCTTCATGAACAACCGCCGCATGGATTGCGGCCGCGGCAAGGGCCTGGGCGGTTCGTCGCTGATCAACGGCATGTGCTACATCCGCGGCAACGCGATGGACTACGACAACTGGGCCGGCATGCCGGGCCTGGAAGACTGGACCTACTTGGACTGCCTGCCGTACTTCCGCAAGGCCGAAACCCGTGACATCGGCCCCAATGACTACCACGGTGGCGAAGGCCCGCTGCGCGTGACCACGCCGAAGGCCGGCAACAACGAGCTGTTCGCGGCGATGGTCGAAGCTGGTGTACAGGCCGGCTACCCGCGCACCGACGACCTCAACGGCTACCAGCAGGAAGGCTTCGGCCCGATGGACCGCACGGTCACGCCGAAGGGTCGCCGCTCCAGCACCGCGCGTGGCTATCTGGACCTGGCCAAGCCGCGCCCGAACCTGACCATCGTCACCCACGCGCTGACCGATCGCATCCTGTTCTCGGGCAAGCGTGCGGTGGGCGTGCAGTGGCTGCACAACGACCAGCCGCAGCGTGCCACCGCGCGCCGCGAAGTGCTGCTGTGTGGCGGCGCCATCGCCTCGCCGCAGATCCTGCAGCGCTCGGGCGTCGGCCCGGCCGACCTGCTGCGCAGCCTGGACATCGACCTGGTGCACCACCTGCCGGGCGTCGGCGCCAACCTGCAGGACCACCTGGAGATGTACCTGCAGTACGAGTGCAAGAAGCCGGTGTCGCTGGCGCCGGCACTGAAGCTGTACAACCAGCCGGCCATCGGTGCCGAGTGGCTGTTCCTGGGCACCGGCATCGGCGCCAGCAACCAGTTCGAGGCCGGTGGCTTCATCCGCAGCGACGCCGAGTTCGACTGGCCGAACCTGCAGTACCACTTCCTGCCGGTGGCGATCAATTACAACGGCTCCAACCCGATCAAGGCGCACAGCTTCCAGATGCACGTCGGTTCGATGCGCTCGCCCAGCCGCGGCCGCATCCATGTGCGCTCGAAGGATCCGCGCGAACATCCGAGCATCCTGTTCAACTACATGTCGCACGACCAGGACTGGCGCGAGTTCCGCGCGGCGATCCGCATCACCCGCGAGATCTTCGCGCAGCCGGCGCTGGCACCGTACAGCGGCCGCGAGATTTCCCCGGGCAGCGCGCTGCAGACCGATGCGCAGATCGATGCGTTCGTGCGCGAACATGCCGAGACCGCCTACCACCCGTCGTGCTCGAACAAGATGGGCCACGCCGATGACCCGATGGCGGTGGTCGACGGCCAGGGTCGCGTGCACGGCCTGGAAGGCCTGCGCATCGTCGATGCCTCGATCATGCCGCAGGTGGTGACCGGCAACCTCAACGCGCCGACCATCATGATGGCCGAGAAGCTGGCCGACGTGATCCGCGGCCGCACCCCGCTGGCCCGCAGCACCGCGCCGTACTACAAGGCCAACGGTGCACCGGTGCGCAAGCAGGGCTGACGCAAGCGCCCCTTCGACGGACTCACACCCCAAACCGGTAGGTGCCCACCTTGGTGGGCACGTCTCCACAGCGCCCCCTCGCAATCCCGTGCCGACCAAGGTCGGCACCTACCGTTGCAGCCTCCGCGAACCCCTCTTCGCGTTTTCCCTACGGCGGGGTATGCTGCAATGAACGGCCATTGTCGATACGCTCAGGGCCGTAACCTAAAACATCACGATTCCTGGAGGGGGAATATGAGTCTGGATCGTCCCTGGCTGCAGAGCTATCCGAAAGGCGTTCCCGCCGAAATCGACGTCAACGAATTCCATTCGGTCGCCTCGGTCTTCGACGCTTCCGTCGCGAAATTCCGCGACCGACCCGCCTACTCCAGCTTCGGCAAGGTCCTCACCTACGGTGAGACGGACGCGCTGGTCACCCAGTTCGCCGCCTACCTGCTGGGTGAGCTCAAGCTCAAGAAGGGTGACCGCGTCGCCCTGATGATGCCCAACTGCCTGCAGTACCCAGTGGCCACCTTCGGCGTGCTGCGCGCCGGCCTGACCGTGGTCAACGTCAACCCGCTGTACACCGCGCGCGAACTCAAGCACCAGCTGGTCGACGCGGGCGTCAGTGCCCTGGTGGTGGTCGACAACTTCGGCGACACCGTCGAACAGGTCATCGCCGATACGCCGGTCAAGCACGTGGTCACCACCGGCCTGGGCGACCTGCTCGGCGCCAAGGGAGCGATCGTCAACTTCGTGCTGAAGTACGTCAAGAAGATGGTGCCCAACTACCACATCAAGGGCGCCGTCCGCTTCAAGCAGGCGCTCAAGCTGGGCAGCCGCCACGCGCTTCCGCCGGTCGAGATCGACCACGACGACATCGCCTTCCTGCAGTACACCGGCGGTACCACCGGCGTGGCCAAGGGCGCGATGCTGACCAACCGCAACCTGATCGCCAACATGCAGCAGGCGTCGGCGTGGCTGTCCACCTCGGGCATCGAGCCGGGCAAGGAAGTGATCATCACCGCCCTGCCGCTGTACCACATCTTCGCGTTGACCGCGAACGGCCTGGTCTTCATGAAGTTCGGCGGCTGCAACCACCTGATCACCAACCCGCGCGACATGAAGGGCTTCGTCAAGGAGCTCAAGGGCGCCCGCTTCACCGCCATCACCGGCGTCAACACGCTGTTCAACGGCCTGCTCAACACCCCGGGCTTCGACGAGATCGACTTCTCTTCGGTCAAGTTCACCCTGGGCGGCGGCATGGCGGTGCAACGTGCCGTGGCCGAACGCTGGAAGAAGGTCACCGGCGTGACCCTGGTCGAAGCCTATGGCCTGACCGAGACCTCCCCCGCAGCCTGCATCAACCCGCTCACCCTGCCCGAGTACAACGGCGCCATCGGCCTGCCGATCCCGTCCACCGATGCCTGCATCAAGGACGACAACGGCAACATCCTGGCACTGGGCGAAGTGGGCGAGCTGTGCATCAAGGGCCCACAGGTGATGAAGGGCTACTGGCAGCGGCCGGAAGAAACCGCCACCGCCATCGACGCCGACGGCTGGCTGCACACCGGCGACATGGCGAAGATGGACGAACAGGGCTTCTTCTACATCGTCGACCGCAAGAAGGACATGATCCTGGTGTCCGGCTTCAATGTGTACCCGAACGAGGTCGAGGACGTCATCGCGATGATGCCGGGCGTGCTGGAAGTCGCTGCCGTCGGTGTCCCGGACGAGAAGTCCGGCGAAGTGGTCAAGGTCGTGATCGTGAAGAAGGACCCGAACCTGACCGCGGAAATGGTCAAGGAACATGCACGGGCAAACCTGACCGGTTACAAGCACCCCAGAATCGTAGAATTCCGAAAGGAGCTGCCGAAGACCAATGTCGGCAAGATTCTCCGTCGCGAGCTGCGTGATACGCCCGCCCCGTAAGGGTTTCCGGGCAACGGGACAGTACAGGGACCCCGCCGGAGACGGCGGGGTCTTTTTATTACCGGAACATGGCCGGTACAGCGCTTGCGGGCGGTTCACGACGGGTGCATAGAATCAGTCGCCGCCGCACGTTCAGCCCGCCCCCTCACTCCTCTCCGTCCGCTCTGCGGTTGGCCGGACGGTCACACGGAGAACTCCCATGTCCGCAGTACGCCCCATCATCACCCGTCCCTCGCAGCACCCTACCCTGCGTATCACCGAAGAGCCCGAGCGGGATGTCTACTGGATCCACATGCACGCCAACCTGGTCAACCAGCCAGGCCGGCCGTGCTTCGCCTCGCGCCTGGTCGATGACATCGTCGACTACCAGCGCGAACTGGGCGATCGCCTCAGCGCCTCGCACGCCCTGTCACCCCATGTCGTTCTTGCCTCGGACAGCGACGTGTTCAACCTGGGCGGCGACCTTGAGCTGTTCTGCCGCCTGATCCGCGAAGGCGACCGCGCCCGCCTGCTCGACTATGCCCAGCGCTGCGTACGCGGCGTGCATGCCTTCCATGCTGGCCTGGGCACCCGTGCCCACAGCATCGCCCTGGTCCAGGGCAATGCACTGGGTGGCGGCTTCGAGGCCGCACTCAGCTGCCACACCATCGTCGCCGAGGAAGGCGTGTTGATGGGCCTGCCGGAGGTGCTGTTCGACCTGTTCCCGGGCATGGGCGCCTACTCCTTCCTGTGCCAGCGGATCAGCCCGCGCCTGGCCGAGAAGATCATGCTGGAAGGCAACCTCTACACTGCCAGCCAACTGAAGGAGATGGGCCTGGTCGACATCGTGGTGCCGGTGGGCGAAGGTGTTGCCGCGGTCGAACAGGTGATCAAGGAAAGCCGACGCATTCCGCACGCCTGGGCGGCGATGCGTGAGGTCAACGAGATCGCCACCATGGTGCCGCTGCATGAAATGATGCGGATCACCGAGATCTGGGTGGACACCGCCATGCAACTCGGCGAGAAGTCCCTGCGCACCATGGATCGGCTGGTACGGGCGCAGGCCCGGCGCAATGGCGACCCGGCCTGATCGTCCGGCGGGTCAGGACGGACTGCGCTCGCTGTCGTCGCGGTGCGGTGCCCCCGCACTACGGGCAGCCAACGCATGCCTGCCGTTGCGCAGGGCGGTCGCCAGGCTGCCGAGACGGGCGCTCCATTCACCCTTCAGCTGCCAGTCCGCCATGCGCATGATTTCGCCACTGGAGGCGGCAACCTGGACAAGCCCCAGGTTGCTCGCCACACCGCGCAGCGCGTGTGCATGCTCGCGGAAATCCTCCCAGGCCTGGCGCTCGCCGCAGCCCTGCAGCTGGCCCATGCTCGCGTCGACGTCCGCCAGGCACTGGTCGATGAACTTGCGCTCGAAGCCATCGCCCATGCCCAGCGACGCCAGCTCGTCCAGCACCGCGGTATCGAGCACGCCGTCGCCGACCGGCAATGCCGGCACCGACTGGATGCCGGACTCGGCGCGGGTGTTCGCGGCGACATCGGCCAGCACTTCCAGCAGGCGGGTGGCCACCACGGGCTTGGCAAGGAAGGCGCGGGCACCGGCCTGCTCGCAACGCAGGATGGACTCGGGGGTGACGTCCGCGCTCAGCACCATGACCGGAACATAAGGCATGCCACTGGCCTGCATCACCCGCAACTGCTTGAGCAGATCCAGTCCGCTCATGCCGGGCATGTGCAGGTCGACGATCGCTGCGTCGTAACTGGCCTGCTCAAACGCATCGAGCACTTCGGCGCCGCCATTGACGCAGGTGACCTTGTGGCCGGCCTTCTCCAGCAACCGCTGCAGCACCATGCGATTGGCTTCGTGGTCGTCGGCGACCAGAACCCGCAGGCTCCGCACCCGTGCACGATGGCGCAGGAAGGGGTTGGAGAACGCGATGACATTGCCGGCTTCAGCCACCTCGGACGGAACCGCCGGGGCTGATGAGGTGTCTGCGACGTCCAGCGTGATCTCGACCCAGAACACGCTGCCGCGCGGGTTGTTCGGCGCATACCCGACCTGCCCGCCCATCGACTCGACCAGGCCCTTGGCAATGGCGGTGCCCAGACCGGTGCCTTCATGGCGGCGGGCCAGGCCGACATCGCCCTGCTCGAAGGCATTGAACAAGCGCCCGCGCAACGCCACCGGCACGCCGATGCCGGTATCGACGATCTCGAATCGCAGGCGCATCCGCTCGCTGCCCAGCGCATCGGGGCTGGACACGCGCAGATGCACGTAGCCACTGTCGGTGAACTTGACCGCGTTGCCCATCAGGTTCAACAGGATCTGCTGCAGATGCCCGGCATCCCCCAGCAGGCGAGGCGGCACGTTGTCGTCCACCTGCACGCGATAGTCCAGCGATTTGGAGCGGGTCTGCGGGGTCAGGATCAGGTTGATCGCCTGCAGCACGTCGGCCAGCGCGAACTCGTGCCACTCCACGCGCACCTTGCCGGCTTCGATCGCGGAGATGTCCAGCACTTCTTCCACCAGCGCCAGCAGGCTGCGGGTCGAGGCCTGGATGGTGTTCAGGCACTCGCGCTGTTCGTCGTCCAGGCGGGTGGTGGCCAGCACTTCGGTCATGCCGGCCAGCCCGTTCAACGGCGTGCGGAACTCATGGCTCATGTTGGCCAGGAAGCGGCTCTTGGCTTCGTTTGCCTGTCGCGCCTCGGCCACCGCCCGGGTCAAGGCATGCAGCAGCGAATCGAAGTACAGCGGAATCGCGCCCAGGCCCAGCAGCAGGCCCCAACCCAGATAGTCGTGGCCGCGCCAGTACGGCGACAGCATCACCGTGCACAGGAAGGCCAGGCAGCCCATGGCCGTGGCCACGCGCAGGTAGGTGCTGCCGTAGCGCATGCCGTTGCCGATCGTGACCCACAGCATCACCGCATACAGCGGTGCCGCGGGTTCGCCCTGGATCGTCATGATCCAGGCCATGCAGGTGTAGTCGGTCAGCATGCCGATCACGCGGCGCACATGCGACACGCCCGGATTGACCAGGATCGCGGTCAGCAGGCCGGCGGAAATGGTCAGCTCGAAGGCGAGGATCAGCCACGTCGCCGTCAGCGCCTCACCGCCACCGCTCAGCGAGCGCCAGCCGAGATAGCCGATGAACAGCGCCGTGATGATGATGCGGATCAGGTTCTGCGCGTGCTCGCTGTCCTCGCGCCCGGACAGGCGCTGCTTGAAGCGGGCCAGCAGCGAGCGCTTGTCGGAGCCAGCGGCGGGAGTCGTATCCATGGTCGGATGTCGCATCCTTCTGCGCAGCAGGGAGGAACAGCACAACGGTACTGCCAGCAACCCCAACCACAGGGAAATGGCCAGGCCCAGGTTGGCCTGCCAGTAAGGGCTCAACAGCACGGTGGTGCCGAAACTGACCATCGCCAGCACGATGGCAGCGGCCAGGTAACGCGGCCCGAAGCGCAGGCCGTTGCCCACCGTGACCCACATCACCACCGCATACACCCACGCCAGCGGCTCACCCATCTGGATCATGCCGACCGCAATCAGGCCGTAGTCGGCCAGCATCCCGGCCACCCGCCGCGGGTCCGAGCGCTCAGGCTTCCACAGCAGCCAGCCAAACAGCAGCAGCGACAGGCCCAGCCCGGTCAGCACCGTTGCCAGCACGCCCTGGTACTGATCCAGCCGGTGCAGGCGGGCACCGGACAACAGCACATAGACCAGAATCAGCGAGATCAGCACCACCCGCACGATGGCCTGGCCATGTTCGGAATCCGGACGCTGCGCCAGCCGACGCCTCACGCGCGCGAACAGGTCCTGCATGTCACCCACCCGGTCGCGTCGATGCCGTCGAGTGCTGGGCGCAGATATCCATCAACTGCTGGTGGCCGCGCATCAGCGCATCCACGCAGCGTGGATCGAACAGGCGGCCACGCTGGGCATACAGATAGGCCAGTGTGGCTTCCATGGTCCATGCTTCCTTGTACGGACGGGGTGAGATGAGTGCGTCGAAGACATCGGCCACGGCGACGATGCGCGCTTCCAGCGGAATCGCCTCACCGACCAGCCCATCCGGGTAGCCGCTGCCGTCGTAACGTTCGTGGTGGCGCAGCGCGATCAACGCGCCAACCTGGATGAAGCGGTTCTGGCTGCCGCTGAGCAGCTCATGGCCGATGCGCGGGTGCCGGCGCATGATCGCCAGCTCCTCGTCGTTGAGCTTGCCCTGCTTGAGCAGCACCGCATCGGGAATGGCGATCTTGCCCATGTCGTGCAGCGGCGCCGCCATCTCGATCAGGCGCACGTCGTCTTCGGGCAGGCCCAGCTGCTCGGCGATCAGCCCAGCCACGCGCGCCATGCGCTCGAGATAGGCGCTGGTGCCGGCATCACGGAACTCGATGGCACGGGCCAATCGCGACAGGGTCTCGCGTTCGCGCTCCTCGACCTCGTGCATGCTGGCCAGCAAGCGCTGCTCCAGCGACAACGCGCGTTGCTTCACGTTCTCGGTCTGTTGGCGCAGCTGCAGCAGGTTGTAGCAGCGTGCGCGCAGTTCGCGCGGGCGGATGGGCTTGACCAGGAAGTCGATGACCCCCGCTTCCAGCGCCGCCTGACGGATCGGCTCGTCGCCAACCACGGTGATCAGGATCACCGGAATGTCGCGATGCTTGGGCAGGCGGCGGAAACGGCGGGCGAACTCCAGCCCGTCCATCTCCGGCATGCGGTAATCGAGCAGCAGCAGGTCGACCGGATGCGCCTCGCACCAGGCCAATGCGGTCAGCGGATCACCGAAGTCATACACGCTCAGTTCGGGCGCGATGTCCTCGATGACGTGACGCAGCATCGTCCGGGCGGACGTCTGGTCGTCAACAATGACGATGTTCAACGCGTACTCTGCCTGGTTTCTCGACCATGCTGGATCATCAGCAGGCGAGGATACCCTGCCGCTGCGAACGCTCGCACCCTGCATCGGCCTGACTCCCGTGTCATGCGTCCCGGTTCATGATCGTCATCACATTGTGAAGCGGACTCTCCACAATGCGCACTCCCCCTAGCGCCGATCAAGCCATAACAGACGTCAAGGTAGTGCATTAACGATACGCCGAGTGCGGGAGGCGTCAATCGCGCCGTCTCATTTCGCGACGGCGCGCACAAACAGGAGTCAAAAAGACGACTTACTGCTCCGGACGCATGTACGGGAACAGCAGCACGTCACGGATCGAGCTGCTGCCGGTCAGCAGCATCACCAGGCGATCGACGCCGATGCCGAGGCCGCCGGTCGGGGCCATGCCGTACTCCAGCGCACGGATGTAGTCGGCGTCGTAGTGCATGGCCTCGTCGTCGCCACCTTCCTTCGCGGCCACCTGGGCCTGGAAACGCTGGGCCTGGTCTTCCGGGTCGTTCAGCTCGGAGAAGCCGTTGGCCAGCTCCTTGCCGTTGACGAACAGCTCGAAGCGGTCGGTGTAGCCCGGATCGTTGTCGTTGGCGCGGGCCAGCGGCGAGACTTCCACCGGATGATCGGTGATGAAGGTCGGCTGGATCAGGGTGTGTTCGACAGTGGCCTCGAAGATCTCCAGCAGCAGCTTGCCCCAGCCATAGGACGGCTTGACGCGGATCTTCAAGCGCTCGCAATGGCGCAGCAGCGCGTCGCGGTCGGTGCAATCAGCGGCCGAGATTTCCGGATTGTGGTGACGCACCGCCTCGTCCATGCGCCAGCGGCGGAACGCCGGGCCCAGGTCGATCTTCGCGCCGTCCCACTCCACTTCGGTGCCGCCGTTGACGGTGGTGGCCACGTCACGGATGACGCCTTCGGTCAGGTCCATGATCTCGTTGTACGTGGCGTAGGCCTCGTACAGCTCCATCATGGTGAATTCCGGGTTGTGGCGGGTGCTGACGCCTTCATTGCGGAAGTTGCGGTTGATCTCGTACACACGCTCCAGGCCACCCACGGTCAGGCGCTTGAGGTACAGCTCCGGCGCCACGCGCAGGTACAGGTCCAGGTCCAGCGCATTGTGGTGGGTGGTGAACGGCTTGGCCGCTGCGCCGCCGGGGATGTAATGCATCATCGGCGTCTCGACTTCCAGGAAGTCGCGGTTGTCCAGCCACGCGCGCATGGCGCGGATGATCTTCGAGCGCTTGATGAACACCGCGCGCGACTCCGGGGTCACGATCAGGTCGACGTAACGCTGGCGGTAACGCTGCTCGACGTCGGCCAGGCCATGCCACTTGTCCGGCAGCGGGCGCAGCGACTTGGTCAGCAGGCGGATCGATTCGGCCTTGACCGACAGCTCGCCGGTCTTGGTACGGGTCAGGCCGCCTTCGACGGCGATGATATCGCCCACGTCCCAGCCCTTGAAGGCGGTATAGGCATCGCCCAGCACCGTGCCCTGCAGGAACAGCTGGATGCGGCCGGACTCGTCCTGGATCTGCGCGAAACTGGCCTTGCCCATGATGCGCTTGGCCATCAGGCGGCCGGCCATCTTCACCTGGCGGCCGTTACCTTCCAGGGCCTCGGCGGTCCACCGTTCGGCATCAGCGAACTCGTCCTGCAGGCGGCCGGCGAAGTCCTCGCGACGGAAGTCGTTCGGGTACGCGATGCCCTGCCCACGCAGCGTTTTGAGTTTCTCGCGGCGCTCGGCGATCAACTTGTTTTCGTCAACGGGGGGGGTATCGGTAGCTTCGCTCATGGATCTGCGGGAATCGTGTAGTGAGGGGGGATGTTGCACCCGGCACAGCCGGTTGCCCAGCATACCAAAACCGCCCCGCCCCGGCCTTGGGCCGGGCCCGCCCGGATGGCCGCCAACCTTGGTTGGCGATCCGTGTGTCGACCAAGGTCGACACCCACATCAGCGCCTGGCCCGGTGTCACCCGTTCCCGGGAAACGCCTGCCGCAGCTCGTCCACCAGCACCCGCTGGTTCTCCGAGTAATCGATCGGCACCGACACCAGGTGCACCCCACCCTCGTTGAACGCCGCCTCCAGCGTCGGGATGAACTGCTCGATGGCCGTCACCTCATGCCCCTTGCAGCCATAGGCCTCGGCATACTTCACGAAATCGGGGTTGCTGAAGGTCATGCCGTAATCGGTGAAGCCATCCACCGCCTGCTTCCAGCGGATCATGCCGTAGGCGCCGTCATTGAGGATCAGCACCACCAGGTTCAGGCCCAGCCGACGCGCGGTCTCCAGCTCCTGGCTGTTCATCATGAATCCGCCATCGCCGCACACCGCCAGCACCCGCCGCTGCGGGTACAGGATCGAAGCCATGATCGCCGACGGCAGGCCCGCACCCATGGTCGCCAGCGCATTGTCCAGCAGCAGCGTATTGGCCACCTGGGTGCGGTAATTGCGCGCAAACCAGATCTTGTACATGCCGTTGTCCAGCGCCACGATGCCGTCCGGCGGCATCACCTGGCGCACATCGTGCACCAGCCGCTGCGGGGTGAATCCAGCTTCCTCGGCTCGGTCAGCCAGGTGTTCCAGAATGGTCGCGCGCAGCGGCAGCAGCGCGTCAGCATTCGGCACCGCGCCTTCGATACGGTCGGCCAGCTGGGTCAGCGAACGACCGATGTCACCGATCACTTCCACCTGCGGGAAGTACACCTGCTCCACCGCTGCCTGCGAGTAGCCGATATGGATCACGGTCGGCCCACCCGGGCGCATCACGAACGGCGGCTTCTCGGTGACCTCGTGGCCGATGGTCACGATCACGTCGGCCTGGTCGATCGCCATGTGCACGTAGTCACGCTCGGTCAGCGCGGCGGTGCCCATGTACAGGCCCGAACCACCGGCCACCGCGCCCTTGCCCATCTGCGTGGTGAAGAACGGAATGCCGGCACGCAGCACGAACGCCGACAGCGCTTCGCTGGACTGCGGCCGTGACGCCGCCGAAGCGATCATCAGCAGCGGGCGTTTGGCGTTGCGGATGATCTCCGCCGCGCGGTCCAGTGCTTGCGGACTGGCAATGGGACGATCCACCGCGTGCGGCGGAATCAGCGCCACCTCCCCGACTTCATCGGCGGCGATGTCCTCGGGCAGCTCCAGCAGCACCGGGCCCGGGCGCTCTTCCAGCGCGGTACGGAACGCCTCGCGCACGATCGTCGGGATGGTGCGCGCCGAGACGATCTGCCGCGCCTGCTTGGTCAGCGGCTTCATCGTGCTGACGATGTCGACGATCTGGAAGCGCGCCTGCTTGCTGGCGACGATGCCCTTCTGGCCGGTGATCATGATGACCGGCCACGCACCGAGCAGCGCGTAGGCGGCGCCGGTGGTGAAGTTGAGCGCGCCCGGGCCAAGCGTGGCCAGGCACACACCGGGCTTGCCGGTCAGGCGCCCATAGGTGGCCGCCATGAACACGGCCGCCTGCTCGTGACGGGTGATGACCAGCTCGATGCTGGAATGGCGCAGCGACTCGACCACGTCGAGATTCTCTTCGCCGGGAATACCGAAAATGCGCTCGACGCCTTCGTTCTCAAGCGCGGCGACAAGCAGATCTGAACCCTTGGACATTGGAATGCCGTCCTTTTCGCTGGACTGATGATGGATCGTTGCAGGAAGGATGGAAGCTGCGCGTCAACGCTTGTCGAACCACACCGTCTGCGCGTTGACGAATTCGCGGATGCCGAAGTGCGAGAGCTCACGGCCGAAGCCGCTCTTCTTCACGCCGCCGATCGGCACGCGCGGGTCGGAGGCCGAGAAACCGTTGACGAACACGCCGCCGGTCTGCAGCCGGCGCGCCAGCTGCATCGCACGGGCGCGGTCGCCGGTCCACAGGTTGCCGCTGAGGCCGAACTCGCTCTGGTTGGCCAGTTCCACCGCATGATCGGCATCACGGGCGCGGCTGATCGAGGCCACCGGACCGAAGGTCTCGGTATCGAAGGCCTGCATGCCCGGCTCCACGTCGGCCAGCACGGTGGGGGCGTAGAACGCGCCCGGGCGATCCAGTTGATGGCCGCCGACCAGCAGCTTTGCGCCCGCGTCCACCGAGGCGCGCACCTGCGCGTCGAGCTGTTCCAGCAGGTCCTGGCGTGCCATCGGACCAATGCGATTACCCGCTTCACGGCCATCACCGATGGTCAGCGCCTGCACCTTCTGGCAGAACTGCGCCACGAAACGGTCGTAGACCGCGTCTTCAACAATGATGCGCTTGCCGGCGATGCAGACCTGCCCGGTGTTCTGGAAACGCGAGGTCACCGCCGCATCGACCGCAGCGTCCAGATCGGCGTCGGCCAGCACGATGAACGGGTCCGAGCCACCCAGTTCCAGCACCACCTTCTTCAGCGCCTGCCCGGCCTGGGCGGCAATGCTGCGGCCGGCGGCCACGCTGCCAGTCAGGGTCACCGCCGCGATGCGGTCATCGGCAATGGCACGGCTGGTGCCCTCGCGGCTGATGTTGGCGGCGATGAAGGTGCCTTCGGGCAGACCGGCATCCCGCCAGGCGGCGTCGAGCAGCTGCGCGGTACCGACGATGTTCTCGGCCGGCTTCAGCAGGAAGCCGTTGCCGCCCATCAGGATCGGTACCGCCGCGCGCATCACCTGCCAGTACGGGAAGTTCCACGGCATGATGCCCAGTACCACGCCCAGCGGCAGGTAGGACACGTAGGCCTTGTCGTCGGGCACCTGGGTCGGTTCGTCGCGCAGGAACTGCGCACCGTTGTCAGCGTACCAGTCGCACAGCACGGCGCATTTCTCGATCTCGGCCAGGGATTCGGCCTGGACCTTGCCCATTTCGGCGGTAGCCAGCGCAGCCAGCTTTTCGCGGTCGCGGCGCAGTACCGCGGCCATCGCACGCAATACGTCTGCGCGCTGTTCGAGGCTCTTGGCGCTCCAGGCCGCAAAGCCGACCTGGCCGCGATCGAGGATGGCCTCCAGTTCGGCGTCGCTGGCGAAGGGATGGCTGGCGATCTGCTGGCCGGTGGCCGGATCGCGGGAAATGGCGGTAGTGGGGGCAGCGGACATGCAGGGCTCCTGTTGTCTCGACAACGGGCGGTGGCCCGTCTCCTGCACAGGAATGTGGACCCGATTGGCGGAGGCAACAAGGCGTCTGCTTATCCTGTGACCTGCACTTACCTGCCTGAATGGGGGGCTCTTGGCAGGGCTGCGCCCTGCACCCGCAGAGGCTTCAAGCCAAGGCAAGGGCAACGGCAGAAGCTGGCATTCCGTGGGTTGGCGGGGTGGGTCCGGTTGAGGGGGACGCTGCAAGTACGTCCATGTAAGCTCGGTCGCCGCATCCATGCGGCTCACGCCCCCTCAACCGGACCCACCCCGCCTTCGACAGTTGGCTGCGATCTGTCGGAACGGCGTATTGCGCTGGTAGGTGTCGACCTTGGTCGACACAGTAGATCCACGTCATGCGTGGATGACTCATTCGATATCTGACAGATGTGTCGACCAAGGTCGACACCTACCAACAGTCGCGCGAAATCTGTCTGAGGTGGGGCGGTGTGGGTTGGCAGGACCGTTGGCGCCATGGATGGCGCCATCGAGCCCCCATGGACGGGTTGCGGTGGTCTAATCAATTTGGACACTCGATAGGATCAATTTCGAGCATCGAGGTAGACCCATGGCAAAACAGATCACTCAGGGCATGAGGGACGAGGCGGTCCGCC
>NZ_JBSPUE010000013.1:0-46317 GCF_056861455.1 Stenotrophomonas sp. 22LJNL06-5-1 | reverse complement strand
GATTCGAACTCCCGACCGCCTGGTTCGTAGCCAGGTACTCTATCCAACTGAGCTACGGGCGCCCTGCGACAGGAGCGGAATTATGCGGATGTCGGCGCGTACCGTCAACAGTTTTGTGAAAATTTTCATCCAACTGAATGAAAAAGCTGTCAGCTACGGCCTCCGGCGCCTTCAGCCACGCGAAATGATCGGCGCGCGTGCCCAGTTCCTGCGCGGACAGCACGCGCAGCTGCGTGTCCACATTCGGCAGCTTCGCCAACAGCGTCTGCATCGATCCGGTGGGAGCCAACCAGTCGTGCTCCATCAGCACCGCCTGTGCGCTGCCATGCACGCGCGCCATCTGCGCATCGAGGTCTTCGTCCATGCCAGCCGCGGCGTAGTGGTTGTTCAGGCCCACGCGTGCCCAGTCGGCAATCAGTCCGCGCGCTTCGGTGCCACCAAAGCCGAGGCGACGGCCATGCAGCACGCCCTGGCGCTGCGCGATCCACGGCAGGAAGCGGTAGACCAGTGGCAGCAGCCAGCCACGTGGTGGCGGGAACCCGCGCCAGAACGGTGAGCCACTGGCGGCCAGCCACAGCCGATTGAAGCAGTGCGGGTTGCGGCCGGCATGCACGCAGGCCAGCTGCCCACCGAGGCTGTGTCCACCGATGACCCAGGGCAGGGCACCGGCGTCGTCGTCCGCTGCGGCCAGTACGGCCTGGCTGCCCGGCAGATCCTGATCGAGCACCTCGCGATAGCCCCAATCCTGTGTACGTGACGGACGCAGCGAACTGCTGCCATTGCCTCGCCACTCATGCAGGTACACCGCCACGCCTCTTGCTGCCAGCGCTTGTGCCAGCGGCACGTAGTGACGCGCGGCCACGCCCAGTGCCGGCAGCCACAGCAGGCGCGCGACGGGCTGTGCAGGCACGCAGGCGATCACTTCGTAGCGATGGCCGTCGTCGCACTGCACGGCGAGGACGCTCGGCGTCAGGCTCATGCGTGTGGTGCCGCGCCGAAGTGATCGAGCACCAGCACCTCGCTGCGGCCGGGGGCATAGCCCTGCTGCAGGCCGCGTGCAACGTAGTCGATACCGGCTTCGCAGGCGTTGGCCAGGCTCAGGCCGTTGCACAGCTGTGCGGCGATGGCCGAGGCCAGCGTGCAGCCGGTGCCATGTGCGTCCAGCGGCAGGCGGGCGTGGATGAATTCTTCGCTGCTGACGCCGTCGAAGTAACGATCGATCACGCGATTGCCCTCATGCAGGTGGCCGCCCTTCAGCAGCACGGCGCCGGCGCCGAGGTCGAGCAGGGTGGAGGCCGCCTGTTCGGCGTCATCGCTGTTGCCGATCTTCCGGCCGATCAGGAGTTCTGCTTCCGGCGTATTCGGTGTAACCAGCGTCGCCAGCGGCAGCAGGCGTTCACGCATGGCCTTGAGCGCACTTTCCTCCAGCAGGCGTGCGCCGCTGGTGGCGACCATCACCGGGTCCAGTACCACGTGCGGCGGGCGATGCTTTTCCAGTGCATCGGCGACGGCATGGATCACTTCGGCGTTGGCCAGCATGCCGAGTTTCACCGCATGGATGTCGAAGTCATCGAAGCAGGCTTCGATCTGTGCCTGCAGGAAGGCGATCGGTGGCACGTGCACGGCGGTGACGCCACGGGTGTTCTGTGCGGTCAGTGCGGCGAACACGGCCAGGCCGTGCACGCGGTGCGCGGCGAAGGCCTTGAGATCGGCAGGGACGCCAGCGCCGCCGCCGGAGTCGGAGCCGGCGATGGTGAGGGCGGAAACGGGAGTGGTCGGACTCATCGGTTGATTGTGCCGTGGTCCAGCAGGGGAAGGTAGATCCACGCCATGCGTGGATGCCTTTGATTCAATGCCGCCAGCGCGCCCACTGCTGGTACAGCACATAGCCCAGCCCGGTCAGGCCGGTCAGCAGGGCGGGGGCGAGCAGGGCGTCGTACTGCCAGCGCATGAACAGCCAGGCGCCGAGGATGCCGCCGGCGAGGAAGCCGCTGATGATCAGGCCGCTGAGGGTCAGCCGTCGTACCTGCAGCGGCAGCCCACGCAGCAGGTGGCCCAGGCCGATGCCGAGGTCGGTGAACATGCCGCTGAGGTGGGTGGTGCGCACGACTGCGCCACTGAAGGTGGTGGCCATCGCGTTCTGCAGGCCGCAGGCCATGGCGGCGGCCAGTGCGCCCCAGATCTGGTGCTGTTCGAACAGCGGAATGGCCACCAGCAGCAGCGCCGATTCCAGTGCCAGCGCCACGCCGTAGCGGCGGCCCAGCTGCAGGGCGCTGTCCTGGATCAACAGGCCGCTGAGCATCGCGCCCAGCGAGAACGCGATCAACAGTCCCCACAGGTGGCCGACCGCGCGCCAGTCACCCTGGGCCAGCGCCATGCCGAGCTGGCTGGTGCTGCCGGTCATGTGGCTGACGGCCTGGTGCTCGAAACCGAGGAAGCCGACCACGTTGACCATGCCGGCCACGCACGAGAGCGCGACCGCGCCGATCCAGACCCAGGTGGGCAGGCGTATTCCCATCGGCGGGGCCCTTCAGGGCCCGCCGAAGCCGCCGTTGAACTGCAGCTCGCTGAAAGTGTTGCTGGCCGGGTCGAACACCGCGCCCCAGAACTGCGTGCCGCCGTCACAGACGCGGATCGCTTCGCGTGCCGGATTGATGCCGCTGTCGTTGGGCAGGTGGAAGGCGTTGATGTAGATCAGCCGCTTGCCCGCGCTTTCGATGCCGACGTACTGGCGGTCGAAGTCCAGCACCTTTGGTACCTGTGCCTCCAGCGACGACAGCTGCGCTTCCAGCTGATCGATCTGCTGCCGGCTGGGCGCCCAGTAGCCGCTGACCCGCCCGGCCTCGCGGCCGGGACTGGCGCGCGAGCAGGTGTCGAGCACCTGCGCGGCGATGATCGGGCGGGTGACCACCCAGGACTGGCCGGTACGCTCGGCGGTCGGCACGCTGGCCGGGCCGCGCGTGGTGGTGCAGGCGCCGAGCACGGCTGCGAGTGTGATCGCAGCCGTGGGCAGCAGCAGGCGGGTGCAGCGTTTCACAACACCTCCGAAGCGTAATCGGCCAGGCGCGAGCGCTCGCCACGGCGCAGGGTGATGTGTGCGCTGTGCGGCCAGTTCTTGAAGCGATCCACCGCGTAGGTCAGGCCCGAGGTGGTCTCGGTCAGGTACGGGGTGTCGATCTGCTCGACGTTGCCCAGGCAGACGATCTTGGTGCCGGGGCCGGCACGGGTGATCAGCGTCTTCATCTGCTTGGGGGTGAGGTTCTGTGCTTCGTCCAGGATCAGGTAGCGTGACAGGAAGGTGCGGCCGCGCATGAAGTTCATCGAGCGGATCTTGATGCGGCTGGCCAGCAGGTCGTTGGTGGCCTGGCGGCCCCAGGTGCCGCCTTCCTGGTTGTGCGTGAGCACTTCCAGGTTGTCGGTCAGCGCGCCCATCCACGGCGTCATCTTCTCTTCCTCGGTGCCGGGCAGGAAACCGATGTCCTCGCCGACGCTGACCGTGGCGCGGGTCATGATGATCTCGCGGTAGCGCTGCTGGTCCATCGTCTGCGCCAGGCCGGCAGCCAGCGCCAGCAGGGTCTTGCCGGTGCCGGCGGTGCCCAGCAGCGTGACGAAGTCGATCTCCGGGTCCATCAGTGCATTGAGCGCGAAGTTCTGCTCACGGTTGCGTGCGCTGATGCCCCATACGGCATGGCTGCCATGGCGGAAATCATCGACCAGCGACAGCACCACCTTGCCGTCACCGACCACGCGGCTGACGCGCAGTTCGACTTCGTCTTCGCCGGGCAGGTAGACGTACTGGTTCGGGTACCACTCCTCGCCGTCCTGCGCCAGGATTTCGTAATGCGTGCGGCCCTTGTCGCTCCAGCTGCGCAGGTCGTCGCCGTGGCGCTTCCAGAAGTCTTCCGGCAGCTCGGTGGCGCCGGTGTAGAGCAGGCTGAAATCGTCCAGCGCGCGGTCGTTCTCGTAGTCCTCGGACACGATGCCGGCGATGGCGGCCTTGATCCGCAGGTTGATGTCCTTGGAAACGAACACCACCGGCAGGTCCGGGGTTTCTTCCTTCAGGGCCAGGATCGCGCCGAGGATGGCATTGTCGGGAATGACCTTGCCAAAGCTCTTGCCCGCGTCGAAATGGCTGGTCTGGAAGCGCAGCTTGCCGGCGCTCTGCTTGCCGCGCAGCTGCAGGCCATTGGGGCGCTGCAGCGGAATGCCGTCGGCCAGGTTGTCCAGGCCGGATTCCTGCACCAGCTCATTGAGGAAGCGGCTCACCTGGCGGGCGTTGCGGCTCGCCTCGGAAGTGCCCTTCTTGCCGTTGTCCAGCTCCTCGATCACCTGCATGGGCAGGTAGACGTCGTGCTCCTCGAATTTGAACAGCGCGGTGGGATCGTGCATCAGCACGTTGGTATCCAGCACGTAGATGCGCTTGCCTCGGGTCATCGTCGATTCCTGGTTACGGACAGGGAAAAACCACCACGGCCTGCTGCGGGGCAGGGTGATGGCAGACACAGTAGGCAGTGGGACTCACTTGGACTGGGAGGCCTTCAGTTCGGCGAGAACGGCATCGGCATGGCCGGCAACCTTGACCTTGCGCCAGGACTGCACGATGCGGCTGTCGGGGGAAATCAGGAAGGTGCTGCGTTCGATGCCACGTACCTGCTTGCCGTACATGTTCTTCATCTTGATCACGTCGAAGGCGCTGCACAGCGCTTCGTCGCCATCGCTGACCAGCGGGAAGTTGAAGCCCTGCTTGGCACAGAAGTTGTCGTGCGACTTCACCGAGTCGCGCGAGACACCGAGTACCACCGCGCCTGCCTTCTTGAACTTCGGCAGCAGTGCGTTGAAGTCGATGCCTTCGGTGGTGCAGCCGGGGGTGCTGTCCTTGGGATAGAAGTACAGCACCAGCCAGTGGCCGGCGTAGTCGCCGAGAGTGGCCTGTTCGCCACCGGACAGCGCCAGCGGCAGGGAGAGGGTGGTGCTGTCCAGGGTATCGCCGTTGTTCATGAGGTCCTTCTGTCGAGCCTGGGTTCTTTCTACGACAATTGCATGAAACGCCACGCGCCCGTGAGAGGCGCGCGAAGAATCAGAATTTCATCGGGTCCATGATCGCGTCCAGGTTCAGGTGGTCGCAGAATTCAAGGAAATCGTCGCGCAGCGCGGCGATGTGCATGTTGGCCGGCACGCCGATGGTGACCTGTGCACTGAACATCTCCGCACCGGTCTGCATGGCGCGGTAGCGCGTGCTCTGCAGGTTCTCGATGGTGATGCCCTGGCGGTCGAAGAAATCGGCCAGCTGGAACAGGATGCCCGGCTTGTCGGCGGCGATCACCTCGACGATGTACGGCAGCAGGTTGGACTGCGCCTGTTTGGCCGCGGTGCGGTACCAGACCAGCTTCAGGCCTTCCTCGCGCTCCAGCCGGGTCAGCATCGCCTCCAGCTTGGCCACCGAGTCCCACGAGCCGGTGGCCAGGGCGGTGACCGAGACATCGCGGCCGACCGTGGCCAGGCGTGCGTCCACCAGATTGCAGCCGCTGTCGGCGATGCGGCGGGTCACGGACAGCAGGGGGGACTCCGGATGCGTCGTGTAGGCGTTGATCAGGAGGTGGTTTTCGCTCGGCGCGGGGCGCGGGGTGGTGTCGGTCAAGGCGATTCCGGGTAATGCATGCGTTAGTCTGAATGCCCGCCAGAGGCGGGGATCCACCGGTGTCCAGCATACTTGCCCGTGCTTTCGCGCCGCAAGTAACATTCAGGTCAGCCCCGGCCTTTCGTGGCGGGCGTTTTCCCTTCCCAGCCAAGAGCAGCACGTCCTTGTCCCTTTCCGGCCTCATCACCGCGCTGGCGACCCCGTTCCGGGCCGACGGCGCCCTCGATCCCGACGGTTGGCAGCGCCTGCTGCACCTGCAACTGGAAGGTGGCGTCCATGGCGTTGTCGTTGCCGGCTCGACCGGCGAAGCGGCCACCCTCACCGATGCCGAGTACGACCTGCTGCTGGCCAGTGCGGTCGAGCGCATCGGCGGCCGCATCCCGGTCATGGCCGGCACCGGCCTGTCCGGTACCGCCAAAACCATCGAACAGACCCGTCGTGCGGCCGCGCTCGGCGCCAGCCACGCGCTGGTGGTCACCCCGCCGTACGTACGGCCGACCCAGGCCGGCCTGATTGCCCACTACCGCGCGGTCGCCGACCAGGGCGGGTTGCCGGTCGTGCTGTACAACGTGCCCGGCCGTACCGGTTGCGACATGCAGCCGGAGACCGTGGCCGAACTCGCCAGCCACCCCAACATCGTCGGCATCAAGGAGGCGGTGGGCGACACCGGCCGGGTGCAGGCGCTGCTCGCCCTGCGCAGCCCGCAGTTCGCCGTGCTCAGTGGCGACGACGGCACGGCGGCGCGCTCGATCCAGGCCGGTATCGATGGCCTGATCTCGGTCGGCTCCAACGTGCTGCCCGGCGCCTACCGCCGGATGTGCGAGCTGGCCGCCGCCCACGACCACGAAGCCACCGGGTCCTGGGATGCGCGCCTGCAGCCATTCCATGATTTCTGCGGTGTCGAGCCGAACCCGATTCCGGTCAAGGCGCTGCTGCGCCGCATCGGCATCGGCCACGACCTGCGCCTGCCGCTGCTGCCGCTGTCGGCGCCGCATCATCCGGCGGCCGACCACCTTGCCGGCGACATCGCCGCCCTCGAAGCCCTTTCCAGCCACTGACCTTCCGTCTTGGTCTGACCCAGGAGATTCACATGCGTCAATCCGTATCCACCGTCCGCGTGCTGTCCTACGCCCTGCTTGCGGTGGCCGTTGCCGCCGGCACCACCGGCTGCTTCAAGCGTGGCGTCAAGGGCGACTACGCCCTGGCCCCGGAAATGCGTCCGCTGGAAGTGCCGCCGGACCTGAACCTGCCCAACGCCACCAGTGACAACAAGGTGCCGACCCTTGCCTCGGCGACCAAGCCGGCGGCCCCGGTGGCTGCGGCCCCGGCCGTGGGAAACACCGGTTTCACCATCGCCGGCGGCAAGGACGAGGCTTTCGCCAAGGTCGGTACCGCGCTGGAAGGCGTGGAAGGCGTGACCATCGCCAGCCGCGCACAGCTGCTGGGCTCGTACGACGTGGCCTACGAAGGCAGCAACTTCCTGGTCCGCGTAGTCGCCGTCGATGCCGGCGCCTACATCTCCGCGGTCGACCCGCGTGGCCTGCCGGCCACCGCCGAAGCGCCGGTGAAGCTGATCGCCGCGCTGAAGGCGAAGCTGGCCCAGTAAGGGCCGGTCGGGTCGGTGGGGGCCCAGGTCCGCACCTGCCCGGGTAGAGGCCGACCTTGGTCGGCGCTTCTGTGCCAACCAAGGTTGGCACCTACCGGATCGCGCGGTTGGCAGATACCGGATCGCAAGATTGGCATACCGGATCTTGCGGTTGGCGGTTACCGGAAAACAGAAAAGGGCGCCCGTGGGCGCCCTTTCGTTGCCGCCGTCGGCGCTTCTCAGCGCTCGAGCAGCTTCAGCTTGTCCGGCTTGCCGTCCCATTCGCCGGCGTCGGCGGGCGGGTCCTTGCGCACGGTCAGCACCGGCCACTCCTTCGCCAGCTCGGCGTTGAGGGCGACGAAGCTTTCCTGGCCGGCAGGAACATCGTCCTCCGGGAAGATCGCGTTGACCGGGCATTCCGGTTCGCAGAGGGTGCAGTCGATGCACTCATCCGGGTCGATCACCAGGAAGTTCGGGCCTTCGTGGAAGCAATCCACGGGGCATACTTCCACGCAATCGGTGTGTTTGCACTTGATGCAGTTTTCGGTGACGACAAAGGGCATGGGCTGGGGGTGGATCGATTCCTGAACCCGCCAATTCTAGAACAGGTTGGCCCCCGGTGTCGGTGCGGGGCGGAAATCGGGCGTCTGGCAGGCGCGGCCGTGGTGGTCATTGGCGGCAGGGCGAGGCCTGTGCGACGCTGCCGGTCAGCCGGCTGCGTCGGATGGCCGGACCCCTTCCCAGCAGGATCGTCCATGTCACCAGCCCAGCCCAACATCGCCTCCCATGGCGGTGAGAACACTGCATTCATCGTCCTGATCAGCTGCGTGGCCACCCTGGGTGGATTCCTGTTCGGCTTCGACAGTGGTGTCATCAATGGCACGGTCGATGGCCTGCGCCAGGCCTTCAACTCCAGTGAGGCGGCGCTCGGTTTCGAAGTCGCCTCGATGCTGCTGGGCTGCGCGATCGGCGCGTTCCTGGCGGGTTGGCTGGGTGATCGCCTGGGCCGTCGTGGCGTGCTGATCGTGTCGGCGCTGCTGTTCCTGGTCTCGGCGCTGGGCGCCGGCGCCGCCCATGCCTCCTGGCTGTTCATTGCCGCACGCGTGCTTGGCGGCTTCGCGGTGGGCGCGGCCAGTGTGATGTCGCCGGCCTACATTGCCGAGGTGGCCTCGGCGCGCTATCGCGGGCGCTTGGCCACGGTGCAGCAGATGGCGATCATCTGCGGCCTGTTTGCGGCCTTCCTCAGCAATTACCTGCTGGCCCGTGCCGCTGGGGCGTCGACCGAGCCGCTATGGCTGGGCCATGAGGCCTGGCGCTGGATGTTCTGGATGCAGGCGTTGCCGTCCGGGCTGTTCCTGCTGTTGTTGCTGGTGATTCCGGAAAGCCCGCGCTTCCTGGTCCTGAAGGGGCGCCAGCAGCAGGCGAGGGCAGTACTGTCGCGGCTGTACGGCGAGGCCGCAGCGGCGGCCAAGCAGGCCGAGATCGAAGCCAGCCTGGCCCAGGACCAGCACAAGCCGCGCTTCAGTGACCTGCGCGACACGGTCAGCGGCAAGCTGCGGCCGATCCTCTGGGTGGGCATCGGCCTGGCCATGTTCCAGCAGCTGGTCGGCATCAACGTGGTGTTCTACTACGGCGCAGTGCTGTGGCAGGCGGTCGGCTTTTCGGAAAGCGACGCGCTGCTGATCAACGTGCTGTCCGGCGCGCTGAGCATCGGTGCCTGCCTGCTGACGGTGCTGCTGATTGACCGCATCGGGCGCAAGCCGCTGCTGTGGATCGGCTCGGTCGGCATGTCGGTGGCGCTGGTGCTGATGGTGGTCGCGTTCGCCAGTGGCAGCCTGGCCGACGGTCGACTGCAGTTGTCCGACGGCATGGGCCGGCTGGCACTGGTCGCGGCCAACGTCTACGTGGTGTTCTTCAACATGTCCTGGGGCCCGGTGATGTGGGTGATGCTGGGCGAGATGTTCCCCAACCAGATCCGCGGCCCGGCATTGGCCGTTGCCGGTGCGGCGCAGTGGACGTCGAATTTCGCGATCACCGTGACCTTCCCGATGCTGCTGGCCGGCATCGGCCTGGCTGGCGCCTACGGCATCTACGCCGTCGTAGCGATCCTCTCGGTCTTCTTCGTGGTCCGCTACGTAGGCGAGACCAAGGGCAAGGAGCTGGAGCAGATGGAAGGCTGACGCAGCCCGGCTTCGGTTGCATTCCGTTGGCGCCTCAGTGGCATCGAGGGCGAAGGCGGGGCAGCCCAATCCGGAACACGCCGTAAACCCTTCCATGGGGGCTCGATGGCGCCTTGCTCGCGTGCGCTGTCCTGCGCACACGGCAAGACCGGGGTTGGGCTCCTGCCCAACCCGTCGGGCGCATGCGCCCAACCCATGGCGCCAACGGTCCCGGCTTGAGCTGCCCCGCCTTCGCGTCAGGCATTGCGGTTCCGGCGGATTTTCCGAAGCGCGTCGTCTGGGTGGTTGCGACCGCCGCCGCGGGAAACTGTCAGGAGGGGGCGGGTCACCCTTGACTGGACCGTTGGCGCCATGGATGGCGCCATCGAGCACCATGGATGGGCTTTTGCGTGTCCAGGCAAGGGTGACCGGCCCCCTCCCGCGCAGGGACAGGCAGGCGCCAAAGCGACCAAGCCGATCGATGCCATTGCAAACCCCGGAAAACAGAAAAGCCCGCACAGGGCGGGCTTTTTCGGTTCCTGCTGCGGCGACTGGCGCTCCCTAGGGGACTCGAACCCCTGTTTTAGCCTTGAGAGGGCCACGTCCTAACCACTAGACGAAGGGAGCGTAACTGTGTCGCTGCCGAGGCAGGAGCGCTAGTATATGCACCTCGATGCCATTGGGCAATCCCGAAACTTCAACCGGAAGCGCCAACATCATTTCCCCTGCTACATCACCGTTCAGCCTGCGCGTCATCCCGCGCGACCAGCACACGATCTCCCGCAAGGACATCAGCCCGAACGCCCTGCGCGTGCTTTATCGCCTGCGCGATGCCGGCTTCGGCGCCTACCTTGTCGGCGGCGCGGTGCGCGACCTGCTGGTCAATGGCCAACCCAAGGATTTCGACGTGGCCACCGATGCCACGCCCGAACAGGTCAAGCAGCTGTTCCGCAACTGCCGCCTGATCGGCCGCCGGTTCCGCCTCGCCCACGTCGTGTTCGGCCGCGAGATCATCGAAGTCGCCACCTTCCGCGCCAACAGCGATGACGGCAGTGGCGACCGCGAGATGGAAAACGGCATGCTCGTGCGCGACAACGTGTACGGCACCATCGAAGACGACGCCATCCGCCGCGATTTCACCTGCAACGCCCTGTACTACGCCATCGAGGACTTCTCGGTACGTGACTACACCGGCGGCTTCGAAGACGTGCAGGCGCGCCTGATGAAGCTCATCGGCGACCCGGTGCAGCGCTACCAGGAAGATCCGGTGCGCATGCTGCGTGCGGTGCGCCTGGCGGCCAAGCTCGGCTTCCAGATCGAAGAGGGCACCGCCGCGCCTATCCCGCACCTGGCGGGCCTGCTCAACGAAGCCGCGCCGGCACGCCTGTTCGAGGAAGTGCTCAAGCTGTTCCTGTCCGGGCACGGCGTGGCCAGCTTCGAAGGCCTGGAGCGCTACGGCCTGCTCGACGTGCTGTTCCCGGAGAGCGCCAAGGCACTGAAGTCCAACCGCACCGGCGCGCTGCGCCGCATGCTGGTCGAGGGCCTGGCCAACACCGATGCGCGCGTGGCCAACGACGAGCCGGTCTCGCCGGCGTTCCTGTTCGCGCTGCTGCTGTGGCCGGCGTTCTGCCGCGCCCAGGCGACCCTGCTCAAGCAGGGCGTGGCACCGGAGGAGGCACAGCGTCGTGCTGCCGACCGGGTGACCGTGCAGCAGCTGAGCACCATCGCATTGCCGCGCCGCTTCTCGCTGCCGATGCAGGAGATCTGGCTGCTGCAGTCGCGCTTCGGCTCGCGCCAGCGCAAACGCGTGTTCCGTACGCTCACCCACCCGCGTTTCCGGGCCGCGTTTGACTTCCTCAGCCTGCGCCAGGTGGCCTCGGCCGAGCACGCCGCCGATGTCGAGTTCTGGCGCGAAGCACAGGCGCAGTCCGGCCGCGAACTGGAATCGTCGCTGGACGTGATGCACAGCGAAGAGGGTGATGACGAGAGCGGGGCACCGCGCAAGCGCCGCCGTCGCCGCCGTCGTCCGGGCGCCCCGGCCGGTGCGGCTGGCGAGTAAACGATGACCCTTGCCTGGATCGGCCTCGGCGCCAACCTTGGCGACGCGGCCGCCACCGTCGGCGCGGCGATTGCCGCGCTCGACGGGCTGCCCGGTACCCACCTGCGCCAGGCCTCGAGGCTGTACGCCACGCCGGCCTGGGGCAATGAGGACCAGCCGCCGTTCGTCAACGCGGTGGCTGCGGTCGACACCACGTTGCCGGCCGACACGCTGCTGCAGGCAATGCTGGCGCTGGAGCAGCGCTTTGGTCGCGTACGCGATCCGGCGGTGCACTGGGGCCCGCGCGCGCTGGACCTGGACCTGCTGCTGTATGGCGCGCAGGTGCTCGACCAGCCCGGTCTGCAGGTGCCGCATCCCTACATGCACGAGCGTGCCTTCGTCCTGGTGCCGCTGGCCGAAATCGCGCCGGATCTGGCCATTCCCGGCCATGGTCGCGTGCAGGATGCAGTGATGCGGGTGGATGCCTGCGGGATCGCGCCGATAGGGTGATAATGCCCGGGTTATCTCCCCCGGTTATCAGCACATGAGCACCCACGCAGACAGCAAGCCCTGGACCGTTCCCGCCCTGGCCGAGGCCAAGCGCAATGGCCAGAAGCTGGTCATGTTGACCGCCTACGACGCCGGCTTTGCCCGCACTTTCGACGCCAATGGCGTTGACCTGATCCTGATCGGCGATTCGCTGGGCATGGTCGTGCAGGGGCATGACTCCACCTTGCCGGTGACCGTGGCCGACATGGTCTACCACACCCGCGCCGTAGCCCGTGTGCTGCAGCGTGCGCTGCTGGTGGCCGACCTGCCGTTCGGCGCCGATGCCACTCCGGAGCGCGCGCTGGATGCTTCGCTGCAGCTGCTGCAGGCCGGTGCCGAGATGGTCAAGATCGAAGGTGCCGGCTTCAAGGTCGACATCATCCGTTACCTGGTCGAGCGCGAGATTCCGGTCTGCGCACATCTGGGCCTGACCCCGCAGTCGGTGCTGCGCCTGGGCGGCTTCAAGATCCAGGGCCGTGGCGATGCCGCGCGCCAACTGGTGGAAGATGCCAGGGCCGTGGCCGCTGCCGGCGCCAGCATCATGGTGCTCGAATGCGTGCCGACCCCGGTTGCCGCCGAAGTGACCGCTGCGGTGGAAGTGCCGACCATCGGCATCGGTGCCGGCCCGCAGTGCGATGGCCAGGTGCTGGTGCTGCACGATTTCCTTGGCCTGGACAGTGGCCATCGCCGTCCCAAGTTCGTCAAGGATTTCCTTGCAGAAGGCGGTTCGGTGGCCGGTGCCACCCGCGCCTATGCCGACGCCGTGCGCGACGGCAGCTTCCCCGACGAACAGCACGCCTACGCCCAATGATCCAGACCTTCAACGAGCTCGGCGCACTGCGCGAGCAGATCGCCCAGTGGAAGCGCGAGGGTCTGCGCGTGGCGCTGGTGCCGACCATGGGCAACCTGCACGGTGGCCACCATTCGCTGGTGACCCTGGCCCGCCAGTATGCCGACAAGGTGGTGGCGAGCATCTTCGTCAACCCGACCCAGTTCGGGCCGAATGAAGACTTCAGCCGCTACCCGCGTACGCCCGAGGCCGACGTGGCCGGGCTGGAGCAGGCCGGTTGCGAAGCGGTGTGGCTGCCCAGCGTCGAGGCGATGTATCCGCTGGGCGTGGACAAGACCACGCGCATGCACGCGCCGGGTGTCAGTGAAGTGCTGGAAGGCGCCAGCCGACCGGGTCACTTCGATGGCGTCTGCACGGTGGTGGCGCGCCTGTTCCTGCAGGTGCAGCCTGACGTGGCCGTGTTCGGCCGCAAGGACTACCAGCAGCTGGCGGTGATCCGGCAGATGGTGGCTGAGCTGTCGTTCCCGATCCAGATCGTCGGTGCTGACATCGTGCGCGACGAGGATGGCCTGGCCAAGAGTTCGCGCAACCAGTACCTGAGCGCCGAACAGCGCCCGGTCGCGACCACCATTCACCGCACCCTGCTGGGCATGCGCGAAGGCTACGTGGCCGGGCAGGCACGTGATCGCATCGAGGCCGACGCCACGGCGGCATTGCAGGCGGCCGGTTTCCAGGTCGACTATGCGGTGCTGCGCACCCCGGAGCTGGCCGAGCCGACCTTCGATGGCGGTGGCCGCGTAGCGCTGATCGCCGCACGCTTGGGCACCACCCGCCTGATCGACAACCTGGAGTTCTGAGCCGCATGCGGCTCCGGGGCGCCCGCAACCGGCGCCTCTCCACATCCCAGGGACGGGAGACGGGAAATGAAGACCCCCAGCACTGATACCGGCCGTCTTTTCCAGGCCTCGATCCTGGCGGTGCTGGCGGCTGGCATGCTGCCGGCCCAGCTGTTTGGCGGCCTGTTGTTCGCGCTCGAATTCAGGCGTACGCCGATGCCTGCGCTCACGGGTGGTGGGCTGATGTTCGTGCTGGCCGCCTGCAATGCCATCGCGGTGTTGCTGCCGATGGCGCTGCTCCTGCAGTCTCAGCAGCGCCTGCGCCGGGCGGGATTCGTGCTGGTCGGCTTCGCACTGGGCGCGCTGGCCATGGCCACCTGCACCTGGCCGGGCGCGGACAATGGTCCGCTGCTGCAGCGCCTGCGCTATGTCGACACCTTCGACGTGATCAGCTACGCCTTGCAGGTGCTGGCTGCGGGCGGCTTCGGGCTGGTCGCCGGGCTGGCCTTCCATACGGTGTTCCGGCTATCCCTGGAGGGCAGTTCCGGGCATGTCGCGGCGTCACCGCCGGGGGAGGGCGCCTGAACGGCCTTCAGCGTCCTGCTGCAGCCCGCTGACGACGGCCAAGCGGGTGCTAGAATCCGCTCTTTCCTTTGCCGTTGCAGCGCCCCCATGCACCTGTCCCTGCTCAAGACCAAGATCCACCGCGCCACCGTCACCCATTCCGAGCTGAACTACGAAGGCTCGATCGCCATCGATGACAACCTGCTGGCTGCCACCGGCATCCGCGAGTTCGAGCAGGTGCACATCTGGGACGTGACCAACGGTGCGCGCTTCTCGACCTATGCGATCCGCGCCGAAGCCGGCAGCGGCGTTGTCTCGCTCAACGGTGGCGCCGCGCGCCACGTGCAGGTCGGTGACATCATCATCATCGCCGCGTTCGCCAGCATGACCGAGCAGGAAGCGGACAGCTTCAAGCCGAAGCTGGTGTACGTTGATGGCAAGAACCAGATCACCCACACCAACGACACGATCCCGACCCAGGCCGCATGACAACGAACAACGGATTCGACTCGCTGCACTCCCACGCCCAGCGCCTGAAGGGCGCAAGCATTCCCAGCCTGCTCGCCGCCGAACCCGGCCGCGTGCAGGATCTGGCACTGCGGGTCGGTCCGTTGTACGTCAACTTCGCGCGGCAGAAATACGATGCCGCGGCGCTGCAGGCGTTGCTGGCGCTGGCTGCCGAGCGTGATGTCGGTGGCGCCATCACCCGCCTGTTTCGTGGCGAGCAGGTCAACCTGACCGAAGGCCGCGCCGCGCTGCATACCGCGCTGCGTGGCGACGTGGTCGACGCGCCGGTGGCGGCCGAGGCCTATGCCACCGCGCGCGACATCCGCCAGCGCATGGGCGTGCTGGTGCGCACGTTGGAAGACAGTGGCGTGACCGATGTGGTCAGTGTCGGCATCGGTGGTTCCGACCTTGGCCCGCGCCTGGTCGCCGACGCGCTGCGCCCGGTCACCGGTGCGCGTCTGCGCGTGCATTTCGTCTCGAACGTGGACGGCGCGGCCATGCAGCGTACGCTGGCCACGCTGGATCCGGCGAAGACCGCCGGAATCCTGATCTCCAAGACTTTCGGCACGCAGGAAACCCTGCTCAACGGCCAGATCCTGCACGACTGGCTGGGGGGCAGCGAGCGCCTGTATGCGGTCAGCGCCAACCCGGAACGCGCCGCCAAGGCCTTCGCGATCGCCGCCGATCGCGTGCTGCCGATGTGGGACTGGGTGGGGGGCCGTTATTCGCTGTGGTCGGCCGTTGGTTTCCCGATCGCGCTGGCGATCGGTTTCGAGCGCTTTGAACAGCTGCTGGACGGTGCCGCGCAGATGGATGCGCATGCGCTGGATGCACCGCTGGAGCGCAACCTGCCGGTGCTGCACGGCCTGACCGACATCTGGAACCGCAACCTGCTGGGCCACGCCACGCACGCGGTGATGACCTACGACCAGCGCCTGGCGCTGCTGCCGGCCTACCTGCAGCAGCTGGTGATGGAAAGCCTGGGCAAGCGCGTGCAGCGTGACGGCCAGCCGGTCACCACCGATACCGTGCCGGTATGGTGGGGCGGCGCGGGCACCGATGTGCAGCACAGCTTCTTCCAGGCACTGCACCAGGGCACCAGCATCGTTCCGGCCGACTTCATCGGCTGCGTGCACAACGATGATCCCTACACGATCAATCATCAGGCCCTGCTGGCCAATCTGCTGGCGCAGACCGAAGCACTGGCCAATGGCCAGAGCAGCGACGACCCGCACCGTGATTATCCGGGCGGCCGCCCGAGCACGCTGATCCTGCTTGACGCGCTGACCCCGCAGGCGCTGGGCGCACTGATCGCCATGTACGAACACGCCGTGTACGTGCAGTCGGTGATCTGGAACATCAATGCCTTCGACCAGTTCGGTGTCGAGCTTGGCAAGCAGCTGGCCAGTGGCCTGCTGCCGGCGCTGCAGGGTGAGGATGTGGCGATTGCCGATCCGATGACCCGCGAGATCCTGGCGCAGCTGAAGGGCTGACCCGGCCTGCGGATGTGCCGGCGCCGGCCGGCCATCCCATGCCTCTCCGGCTGCCTTCGATCCGGTCGCGCATGAATGGCTGCGCGGCCACTCATTCCATGTCACTTCCGTACTGCACATGCAGCGTGTTCGTGCGTCCTGCCGCAGCGCAGCTTGACGGCACTTCACACGCGGAGGCAGTGTGCACGGGCGGCTGTACCTGTCATCCAGTATCGCTCGCAGCATGATGTTGATGCCAGGGACTGGCCGTATCCGAAGGGACGTGGAATCGATCCATGTCCTCAACGCCTCATGTTGTGAATGACAGGAGATTGCGAATGGATCTGAATGACGATGTTGTGTCCGGCTGGCTCAATGGCTCGGATGATGTGGATGGGTGCGCCAACCCTGCGGGTTCGCTGTTCATCTATGGCGCTGCGGCTACCGAGTCCGCACTCACGTCGGCCTCCGACACCCTGATCACCGGTGGTGGCACCGAGTGCACCACCACGATGTCCGTGGTCAATCACTGCCTGTGTTGCTGATGTAACCCGAGCCGGCACGCAGCGCCTTGCGGCTGCGTGCCGGCAACTGGAACAGACTTCCCGATACCTTGCAGGGGGCGTAATGACCGCTTCTCCGGCTGCGGCCGCGTTTGCGCGCATCACCGAACATTTCCTTGCCCAGGCGCGCGCTGCGCTGGTTGCTGGCCTGCATGATCCCGCCATCGCTCTGCAGCCTGGCGAGCGCGATCTGCTGCATGCACGCGGCGATGCGGCACTGCGTGAACATGCCCAGCTCAAGCTCAACCGCGTGCTGCTGCTGGAACTGCACGCCGCTGCGCGCAGCGGTGACATCGGCCCGCTTGACAGCGCTGGGGTGCTCGACGAATTCGTTGCCCTGGCCACCAACGAGGGCTTCCGCACGCATCTGCAGCGACGCTACCCGGTGCTGCTGCCGCGCCTGACGCGCATGCTCGAAGGGCAATGTGCGGCGGTGGTGGAGCTCGCTGTTCGCATCGGCAGTGATCGTGCGGCGCTGGCGGAACTGCTGGGTGCGCCGGCGGGCACGCTGCATGCCGTTGCATTGGGACGGGGTGACCTGCATGGTGGCGGCCGGACCGTGGCACGGCTGCAGTTCGACGGCGGCGTGCTGATGTACAAGCCGCGCTCGCTGCGCATCGATGCGGCGCTCGATGGCCTGCTCGCTGCAGTCTTTGGCGAGGGCCGGGATCGGGTGCGTGTACCGCGTGTAGTTGATCGTGGCAGCCATGGCTGGGCCGCGTTTGCCACGCACCGTCATTGCGCCGATGACGAAGAACTGCGTGCCTACTACCGCGGTCTTGGGCATTGGCTGGCAATTCTGCGCCTGGTTGGTGGTACCGACATCCATCTGGAGAACCTGATCGCTGTCGGGCCAGTGCCCGTCGTGATCGATGCAGAAAGTGTGTTCTCGCAGGTGATCGACGTCGAGCCGTCGGGCCTGGGCGACGCCTACGATACGGCCATCAAGTTGATGCGCAATTCCGTTCTGCGCACCGGCATTGTGCCGTTCCGCACCACCGGCCTCGGCATGGAAGGTGTGGACCTGTCGGCCGCCGGCGCATTGCCGGGCGAGCAGCCGCGGGTACAGGTGCCGGTGATTGTCGAGGACGGGACGGGGCCGGCCCGGCTGGGCATGGTCGAGGCTGAAGTCGCCATCGCACAGAACCACCCCAGTCCACAGCCGGACGTTTCGTTGTACTGGGACCACATCAGCGAGGGCTTCATCGACGCCAGTGGGCGCCTGCGCGCGCTCGATGCGAAGGGCGAACTGATGCCACTCCTGGCGGCCTTCGAAGGCTGCCAGGTGCGAGATGTGCGGCGGCCTACAATGGCCTACGCCGAGCTCGGGCGGATGCTCTGGCATCCAGCCTCGCTGCACAAGGAAGCCCAGGCGGTTGAACGCGCGATCGATCTGCTGGTGCGCAATGCAGCGGTGTCACCGGCTGCGCCATCGGACCTGGAAACCGTACGTGGAGAAGTGGACGACCTGCTCCACGGTGACATTCCGATCTTCACTTCGCAGCTGGACGCAGCCCGCATCCGCTCCATCGCCGACAACTGGCGTGCGATGCGCATCGACCTCGAAGACGTGACCATCCGCAGCACGTTGGTGGCCACCGATCTGAACCAGCACGCGCTGGCCCGCGCCGAGGCTCGGTCCGGCTACAGCTATGCCGCGCAGCAGCCTCGCGCGGACGATCTGGACCTGCGCCGACGAACGCTTGCGGCACGCGCGGTGGAGAATCTTCTGCGTCTGGCCGTGCACGGTGAAGATGGTTCGATGACGTGGATCACGCCCGAGGTGACCCGCACAGGATGGACCGTCCAGCCGGTGCAGCCCGACCTGTATTTCGGGCTGGGGGGCATTGCGTTCGCGCTGGCGGCCTACCGCCGGGAAGTAGAGCAGGGACGTGCCGATCCGGTGGCTGGGCTGGATCCGGCCATTGAAGGCGCCATTGCCGTGTTCCAGACCATGTGCGAGCGCCATCCCGCCGGGATCGATGGTGGCTTCGTCGGCACAGGCTCGCAGATCTGGACCCTGCTGGCATTGCATGATCTGCTGCAGCGCCCCGCACTGCTTGCGCTGGCCGAGCGCTGTGCGGAAGGAGTGGAGCGTCGTGGTTTCCAGGGGCCGGTGAAATTCGAACTGATTGATGGCGTGTCCGGCATGATCCTGCCGCTGCTGGCGCTGGCCGAGGCCACCGGCAGAACGCGCTGGCTGGAGTTGGCGGCTGCGGCCGGGCGCCGCATGCAGGAAGCGGCGATCGTCGATGCCGACGGCGCACGCTGGCCGACGCCACAGTTCCGCGAGCCGATCGGTGGCTTTGGCCACGGCGCGATGGGCATGGGCTGGGCGTTGGCACGGCTGGCGCGTTCGGATGCCGGCAGCGTGCCTGAGCGCGCGGCCTGGCGGCAGTTGGCCGAAGGAGCGTTTGCGTTCCAGGCGGCACTGTTCGAACCGCATACCGGGCACTGGCGCGACATCCACCTGCAGGATGGGCAGAAGAACTTCCCGACCTGGTGCCATGGCAGTGTTGGCATCGGTCTGGCGGCGGCGGATCTGTATGCCCGCACCGGCGATCCCGCGCAGTTGCGTGACATGCGGCGGGCTGTGGCCGACGCGCGCGGCAAATGGGGGTTCAGCCACACCCTGTGCCACGGCGATGTGTCCACCCGGGAGCTGCTGGTGCTGGCGGCTGCGCTGGATCCGGAGGGATGTCCCTATCCGCAGGATGAGGCCGCCATCGAGATCGTTTCTTCGATCGAGGAGCACCAGGGCATGGTCGGCGGACTGACCCGCGCGGCCTTTACTCCGGGCCTGATGATCGGCCTGGCAGGTGCGATCTATGGCTTCCTGCGCATGCATCCAGCCTGCGTGCTGCCGTCGCCGTTGCTGCAGGAGACGTCAGCGGCGCGGGTCGATGCCCCGGCATCGCGTTCCAGTGCCGCGCAGGACCGACCGGCACTGGCGGAGGTCTGAGCCGGACCGGTCCGGTCGCGATCAGCGGCTGGGATCGCGTTCCGGGCTTGGCCGCTTTGCCAGCTTGCGCTGCAGCGAACGCCGGTGCATGCCGAGCAGGCGCGCTGCCGCGGACACGTTACCGCCGGTCTCGTGCATCGCCTGCTGGATGTGTTCCCACTGCAGGCGGCTGATCGGCGTCATCGCGTCCGGCACTTCCATTTCGCCATCGTCGGCCGGGCCGTCGTCTTCCTCGCCGAGGGCGCGCAGGATCATCGGCACCGTGGCCGGCTTCGGCAGGTAGTCGTCGGCGCCGAGCTTGATCGCCTCCACGGCGGTGGCGATGCTGGCGTAGCCGGTCACCAGCAGGATCCGCATGTCCGCGCGCAGTGCGCGCAGCGGCTGGATCAGGGCCAGGCCGGAATCGCTGCCCAGCTTCAGGTCGATCAGCGCGAACGCCGGCGGGTGCTGGCGGGCCAGCGCCAGTGCACTGGCGGCGTCCTGCGCGGTCTGCGTTTCCAGCCCCTTGCGGGCCAGGCTGCGCTGCAGGGTACGCAGGTACAGCTCGTCGTCGTCGACCAGCAGGCCCAGGGTGGAGTGGTGAAGGCTCATGGGGTGTCCTCGCGTGGGGCCAGCGGCAGGCGGAAGCCGACGCGGCTGCCGGCCCCCTGGGCCGGGCGCATCCACATCTCGCCGTCGAGGCGTTCGATGGTGGCATGGGACAGGGCCAGGCCGACACCCATGCCCTCGCTTTTGCTGCTGCCGAACAGCTTGCCCGGCAGCACCGCGGCACGTGCGTCGAAGCCGTGGCCGTAATCGCGGACTTCGCCGATCAGGTCGTCACCTTCGATACGCAGGTCCAGGTCCACGCGTGGCCGGCCGGCCTGTTCGCCGGCATCGGCGGCATTGTTGAGCAGGACCATCAGCAGATGGCCCACGCCCGGGTCCAGTGGCAGCCGCAGCGGCGCATCGTCGTTGCGGTGCAGGTCGATGGTCGGCCGCACCAGGCGCCACTGTTCCAGTACCTGCTGGGCACTGGAGTGGCTGCGCCCCGGCGCATCGGCCGAGGCTGGCGCGGCCAGCGCCAGCACGCGCTCGCGGCACTGCACCAGCAGCTCGCGCAGGGTTTCCATGTCTTCGCGTACTTCGGGCTCTTCGCTGCGCTCGGCGACGTCATCGGCGAGCAGGGTCATGGTCGCCAGCGGCGTGTTCAGTTCATGTGCCACCGAGGCGGCATGGGTGGCCAGGGCGACGATGCCCTCGTTGCGGGCGAAGCGTTCGCGCAGGGCCGACAGTTCCAGTTCGCGCTGGCGCAGCGCCAGCGCCAGGCGGGTGGAGAAGGTCAGCACGACCGCCGCGGAAATCAGGAAATTGGCGACCACGCCCCAGCGGTTGAGGTCTTGCGCGCGGAAATAGCCATCCGGCAGCGACTGGCCGAAGATGCCGCTGGCGGCATAGCCGAGCAGGCAGGCCAGCGCGACCGCCAGCGCCCAGCGCAGGGGCAGGGCGAACGCGGCCAGTGCGATCAGGATCAGGAACAGTGAACTGAACGGATTGGCCATGCCGCCACTCCAGCCCACCATCCAGGTCAGGATGATCACGTCCACCAGGATGTGGCCGAATGCGGTCAGTGGCGCGGTGTCGGCCGCCTCCGGGCGCAGCTGGGTATAGATGTTGAACAGGGTCAGCACGGCCACGCCCGCCCACAACGGCAGCTGCGGCAACGGCAGGCCCAGCACCCAGGTGGCAACCAGGATGGTGGCGGCCTGGCCGCCTACGGCAAGCCAGCGCAGGCTGCACAGGGTTCGGAGAAACGGGGCGTCGGGACCGGTCATTCACGCTCATCGTATGCGTTCAGGCGTGACCGCGCCTGCGACAATCGGCCGCAGCTGTGCCGCCGGCTGAATGCGAGTCACCCGGAATGCGGGGGCGGGCGGTAGAATGCGCCCATGCACGACGCCGTCACCCGCCCGACTCCCCCCTCCGATGCCACCTCCTGGCCCCGCCGCCAGACCCATGCCGTGCAGATCGGCGGGGTCACCGTAGGTGGAGGCAAGCCGGTCGTGGTGCAGTCGATGACCAACACCGACACCTCCGACGTGGCCTCCAGCGTCAAGCAGGTGGCCGAGTTGTGGCGTGCGGGTTCGGAAATGGTGCGTTTGACCGTCAACACCGTTGAAGCCGCTGCGGCGATCCCGCGCATCGTCGACAAGCTGGCGATGATGGGCATCGACGTGCCGCTGATCGGTGACTTCCACTACAACGGCCACCAGCTGCTGACCGCCGAGCCGGCGTGTGCCGAAGCGCTGGCCAAGTACCGCATCAACCCGGGCAACGTCGGCTTCGGCAAGAAGAAGGACCTGCAGTTCGCCCAGTTGATCGAGTTCGCGATCCGCTACAACAAGCCGGTGCGCATCGGCGCCAACTGGGGCTCGCTGGACCAGGCCCTGGCGGCGAAGCTGATGGACGAGAACAACCATCGCGAACAGCCCTGGGATGCCGGCCGCGTGCTGCGCGAGGCGCTGATCCGCTCGGCGCTGGATTCGGCCGAGCAGGCGGTGGAGCTCGGTCTGCCGCGCGACCGCATCGTGCTGTCGGCCAAGGTCAGTGGCGTGCAGGAGCTGATCGCGGTGTACCGCGACCTGGCCCAGCGCTCGGACTTCGCCCTGCACCTGGGCCTGACCGAGGCCGGTATCGGCAGCAAGGGCATCGTCGCCTCGTCCGCGGCGCTGAGCGTGCTGCTGCAGGAAGGCATCGGTGACACCATCCGCATCTCGCTGACCCCGGAACCGGGCCAGTCGCGTACGCAGGAAGTGATCGTCGCCCAGGAACTGCTGCAGACCACCGGCCAGCGTGCCTTCACGCCGCTTGTCACGGCCTGCCCGGGCTGCGGCCGCACCACCTCCGAGTTCTTCCAGGAGCTGGCCAAGGTGGTGCAGAACCACGTGCGCGAGAAGATGCCGCTGTGGAAGATCCACCACCCGGGTGCAGAGAACATGACCCTGGCGGTGATGGGCTGCATCGTCAACGGACCGGGTGAGTCGCGTCATGCCAACATCGGCATCTCGTTGCCGGGCACGGGTGAAACGCCTGCAGCGCCGGTGTTCGTCGATGGCGAGAAGAAGGTGACCCTGCGTGGCGACAACATCGCCCAGGAGTTCGTCGCCCTGATCGACGATTACGTCGAACACAAGTATGTCCGAAGCGCCGGATAAGCCTGCGATCCTCGCTGCACCGGAGTCCGCCTCCGGCTTCCGCCACTGGATGGCGCGCAATGCCTGGCGCCTGGTCCTGCTGTTCGGTGGCGTGCTGCTGCCGCTGGCCGGCTTCGTCGCACTGGCCGACGAGGTGCACGAGTTTGAATCGTTCCATTTCGACGCGCCGCTGCTGTGGCAGATGCATGGCCTGCATTCGCCGCTGCTGGACCGCTTCTTCGTGCTCATTTCCAGGCTGGGCTACGAATGGTTCCTGATCCCGGCCGACGTGCTGATCATCGGCGTACTGCTGGGCTACCGGCGTTGGCGCGAGGCCACCTTCGTGGCGGTCAGCTTCGTCGGCTCGGCGCTGCTGAACATGGGCAGCAAGCACTTCTTCCAGCGCCAGCGCCCCAGCCTGTGGGAATCGATCGCGCCGGAATCGACGTTCAGCTTCCCCAGCGGCCACGCGATGGGTTCGATGACCCTGGCGGTGACCCTGGTACTGCTGGCCTGGAACACCCGCTGGCGCTGGCCGGTGCTGCTGCTGGCACCGGCATTCAGCCTGCTGGTCAGCGTGTCCCGGGTCTACCTGGGGGTGCATTACCCCTCCGATATCCTGGCCGGATGGTGTGCCGCGCTGGTTTGGGTGGTAGGGTGCTATCTGGTCATGTTCAGTCGCCGGCACCCATGGCGACGTCACGGCTCGCCGCCAGCGAAGGCCAGCGAAGCATCATCACAGGGGGATTGACGTGGATGGCCCTTGAGGGACGTCTACGTGATAGATCAGTTGTTTCGTTGCAGCAGGTTCTGCAAGACAGGGGGCAAGCACAACGCGCCGTACTGTGATGCGCAAGGCAGATCGCTGCCGCCGCATTCCAGACGCGCTTGCAGGGTATCGGCACCCTGCCTAGCTTGACCTGCAATGGCCGCATTCGAAGAGGTACGTGAATGACGATTCGAGTCTACCTGGTGGATGACCACGCGCTGGTCCGCACCGGGATGAAGATGATTCTGTCGGGGGAAACCGACATCGAGGTGGTGGGCGAAGCCGAGACCGGCGAAGACGCGCTGCGTGAAGTCCGCCAGCTGCTGCCGGATGTGGTGCTGTGTGACCTGCACCTGCCGGGTGTGAGCGGGATGGAAGTGACCGAGCGCATCGTGCGCAGCCACCGCAATACCCGCGTGGTGATCGTGTCGGTGCTGGAAGATGGCCCGCTGCCGAAGCGGCTGCTCGAAGCCGGTGCTGCCGGCTACATCGGCAAGGGCTGTGATGCGCAGGAGCTGTTGCGCGCGGTGCGTGACGTGGCCGGTGGCCGTCGCTACCTGGGCACCAGCATCGCGCAGAACCTGGCGCTGTCGACGGTGGAAGGCAACGGTTCGCCGTTCGACAGCCTGTCGCCGCGCGAGCTGGAAGTGGCGTTGCTGCTGACCCAGGGCCTGCGCCAGGAAGACATCGCGCGGCGGCTGAGCCTGAGTGCGAAGACGGTGAACACGCACAAGGCGCGGTTGTTCGAGAAGATGGGGATCCACGACAACATCGCGTTGGCGCGGATGGCCAGCCAGTACGGGCTGGTGGATCCGGCACGGCCGCTGTAAGGGATTCGGCCAACGGCGAAGCCCCTCGCGGTGTGCGGCAGGATTCGTGGGGTTGGCCCTGCGGAGCGATTGCGCAGGGGACGCCGTGAATCCATCCCTGGAGGCTCGGGCGCGCCATCCATGGCGCTTACGCCCCTGCGCAATCCCTCCGCAGGGCCACGGACAGTTTCCGTGCGCCGCCACCGCGGAATGAAGAAGGAAGAGCAGGAGCGGGTCGCGCGCTTTGCGCGCTCGTTGCCCGGGGGCGGATCACTTTCCCGGTGGGAAAGGCTCTGACCCCTGATGATGCCGGAGCCGAGCATGGGCTCGGCTCTACACCTTTGTCGGGCTCAGTGGCCGCGCACGCGCTGGATGATCTTGGCGGCGTCGGCGGCGCTGGCGCGCACCTTGTCCCATTCGCCATTGGCGATCCAGTTGCCCGGCACCATCCACGAACCGCCGATGCAGACCACGTTCTTCTGCTCGAGGTATTCGGCGGCGGTGTTTTCGGTGATGCCGCCGGTCGGGCACAGCTTCAGGTCCGCCACCGGCCCGGCCAGTCCCTTGATCATCGCCAGCCCGCCCACGGCCGTGGCCGGGAACAGCTTGCACACGCGGAAGCCACGCGCATACAGCGACAGCAGTTCGGTTGGCGTCGCCGCACCCGGCACCACCGGCAACGGAGCAGCGGCCAGTGCGTCGGCCAGTACCGGCGGCGTACCCGGGGTCACCAGGAAGTCCGCGCCCGCATCGATCGACTGCTGCATCTGCTCCACGGTCAGCACCGTACCGGCACCCACCACCACATCCGGCAGCTCACGCTTGAGCATTGCCAGCGCTTCCATCGCCACCGGCGTACGCAGCGTCAGCTCGATCGCCGGCAAACCACCTTCCAGCAGCGCCGCACTGACCGCCCGTGCCTGGTCCAGCGTATGAATCGTCACCACCGGCAGGATGCCCGCTGCATGCAACAGCTCCGCCGCCTTAACCTGATGTTGTTCGATACCCATGCTTTTGCCCTTGCCTTTGCTCTTCTTGATTCAGTGGCCGCAGCGCAAATGACGCGCCGGGAATTGTCCAAGGGCAGTAGAGTGCCCTGGCCGGGACCGTGAGCGGCATGGATGCCGCGACCGAGCCCCCATGGATGGGTTTACGGCGTGTCCCGGCCAAGGCGCTCTACTGCCCAAGCCGGGAAGCCTGCCGCGGCTTTTCGCTTCAGGCGTCCTTCGCCTCATGCGGCGCCGCCGCCGCCGCGGCATCGTGCCCCAGCTCGTATTCCGCGTCGTACTCCCACGGCCCGCCATCGGCCGCCGCCGGCCCGCACGAAATCGAAATCGCACCCTGGTCGGCCGGACCCACCACGCGGCGGTTGATCGCGAACAGATTGCGGCCCAGGTCATGCGCGGCCGGCGCAGTGTTCGGCGCCAGCGGGCGTGCGGCCCATTCGGCTGCATCCACCAGCACTTCCAGCGTGCCGGCCTCACCATCCAGGCGGATCATGTCGCCCTCGCGGACCTTGGCCAGCGGACCGCCACGCGCGGCTTCCGGCGTCACGTGGATCGCTGCCGGAATCTTGCCCGATGCGCCGGACAGGCGGCCGTCGGTGACCAGCGCCACGCGCCGGCCCTGGTTCTGCAACAGGCCCAGCAGCGGCGCCAGCGAATGCAGTTCCGGCATGCCGTTCGCTCGCGGGCCCTGGTAACGCACCACCGCCACGAAATGCTCGGGCAGCAGGCCGCCGGCATGCAGCTTGTTCAACACCTGAGGCGCATCGACCACCACCGCCGGTGCTTCGATCGTGCGGTACTGCGGCTTCACCGCCGACAGCTTGATCAGCGACTTGCCCAGGTTGCCGCGCAGCAGGCGCAGGCCGCCCTGGTGCTCGAACGGATTGTCGACGCCACGCACCACTTCGTCATCGGCGCTGCGTTCCAGGCCCGGCAGATAGACCAGTTGGCCGTCGCGCAGTTGCGGTTCGCGTGCGTAGTCGGCCATGCCGCCACGGGCCACGCTGACCAGGTCGCCGTGCATCAGGCCCGCCTTGATCAGCTCGCCGAACACGAAGGCCGGGCCGCCAGCGGCCGCGAAACGGTTCACGTCGGCGTCGCCGTTCGGATAGACGCGGGCCAGCAGCGGGATCAGCTGCGACAGTTCGTCGAAGTCGTCCCAGGTCAGCACGATGCCGGCCGCACGCGCCACCGCGATCCAGTGGATGGTGTGGTTGGTCGAACCGCCGGTGGCCATCAGCGCGATGACCGCGTTGATGATCGCGCGCTCGTCGATGATCCGGCCCAGCGGACGGAAGTCGTCACCGAGCGCGGTGATGTCCAGTGCACGTTCGGTCGCTTCGCGGGTCAGTGCATCGCGCAGCGGCGTGCCCGGATTGACGAACGACGCGCCCGGCAGCTGCACGCCCATCGCTTCCAGCAGTACCTGGTTGGAATTGGCGGTGCCGTAGAAGGTGCAGGTGCCGGCGCCGTGGTACGAGGCGGACTCGGCTTCCAGCAGTTCTTCGCGGGTAGCTTCGCCGGCAGCGTAGCGCTCGCGCACTTCGGCCTTCTGCTTGTTGGGGATGCCCGGGGTCATCGGGCCGGCCGGCACGAACACCGCCGGCAGATGGCCGAAGGCCAGTGCACCGATCAGCAGGCCCGGCACGATCTTGTCGCACACACCGAGGTAGACGGTGGTATCGAACATGTCATGGCTGAGGCCGATCGCCGTGGCCTGCGCAATGACATCGCGCGAGAACAGCGACAGTTCCATGCCACCACGGCCCTGGGTGACGCCGTCGCACATTGCCGGCACGCCGCCGGCCACCTGTGCGGTAGCACCGAGCTCGCGGGCGATGTCGCGGATCTGTTCCGGATAGGTCTCGAACGGCTGATGCGCCGACAGCATGTCGTTGTAGGCGGTGATGATGCCGAGGTTCGGCGTCACCCCGCCGCGCAGGCGGCTCTTGTCGGTGCCGCCGCAGGCGGCGAACCCGTGGGCGAGGTTGCCGCAGCTCAGGCGGCTGCGGAACGGGCCCTCGCGCAGGGAGGCGTCGATCGCGGCCAGGTAGGCGGCACGCGAGGCGGCGCTGCGGCGGATGACACGCTCAGTGATGGCTTGCAGTTGCGGATGGAGGCTCATTGGCTACCGGCGTTCGTGGTGGCGAGAGGCAAGCGGCGGCACGGCGCCGCCGCCGACATCAATCAGCCCAGTGGACGCGCAGGCGCGCGCCATCCAGGTTGATCGCGTTGAGGATCGGGTACTGCTGGGCGTCGTTGCTGTCCAGTGCCTGGCGCAGCACCTGCAGCTTCTGCTTGCCGCGCAGCAGCAGCAGGCGCTGGCGGCACTGGCGCAGGCCGTGCGGGGTCAGCGTGATGCGCAGCGGCCACTGGTTCGCGCCCGGGCAGCCGGTGGCATCCAGTGCCGCGTAGGGCAGCGTGCTTTCCAGTGCACGGGCCAGGTCCCTGGAGCCCGGGAACAGCGAGGCGGTGTGGCCATCGTTGCCCATGCCCAGTGCCACCAGGCTCGGCGGCTGGCTGTGCTGGGCCTGCAGGTTGGCGGTGTAGACGCATTCCGGCAGCGGCTTGCCGATCCGTACCAGCGGATCGAAATGCGCACCTTCGGCGCGCTTGAGCAGGTTCTCGCGCACCAGCCAGGCATTGCTGTCGCGATCCTGCGGCGACAGCCAGCGCTCGTCGGCCAGGCTCACTTCCACCCGGTCCCAGTGCACGTCCAGTTCGGCCAGCGCCTGGTAGACCGGCGCCGGCGTGGTGCCGCCAGACAACAGGATGCGGGCGCGGCCCACTTCGTTGATGTCGTGGTTGAGGGTCTGCGCCATCTCGGCGGCCACCGCCTCGATCCAGCCATCGGCATCGCCGTGGTTGATGAACTCGATGCGGTCGTCGTGGAAGGTGGGGCTCATGCGGCAACTCCAGGTGCGTCACGTTCGGCGTCGGCAGCATAGGCGGCAGCGCCCAGCAAGCCGGCATGGGGATGCATCACGGCCAACGAGGGAACCCGCGCCATGATCGAAGAGAACCGCCCCTTGTGTTCGAAGCGTTGGCGGAAACCGGAGTGCTGCAGTGAATCGAGCATCTTCGGGGTCAGGCCGCCGGTCAGGAACACGCCGTCCCAGGCACCCTGGGTCAGCACCAGGTCACCGGCAATGGCGCCGAACACCGCGCAGAACACGTCCACGGTGCGCATCGCCTGCGGATCACCGTGCAGGGCGCGGGCGGTCACGTCCACCGGCTGCAGCTGGCCCGGGTCGATACCGGCCATCTCGCACACTGCGCGATGGATGTTGACCAGGCCGGGGCCGCAGATCAGGCGCTCGTTGGAGACGCGACCGAACTGTTCGGACAGGATTTCCAGGATGCGGATCTCCTCCGGGGTTCCCGGCGGGAAGCTGACATGGCCGCCTTCGGTTTCCAGCGGATAGCAGCGGCCGTGGCGCAGGATCAGGCCACCGACACCCAGGCCGGTACCCGGCCCGATCACCGCGTAGTTGCGCGGCTGGCCGGGCTTGCCCGGGACCCAGGCAGCACCGCCGACCTGGACCACGTCGTCGGGCTGCAGCAGTGAAATCGCCATTGCCTGCGCGGCGAAGTCGTTGATCAGGTGGAGCTCATTGAAACCGAGCATCGCTGCGGTACGACTGCGCGAGATCACCCACGGATGGTTGGTGATGCGGGCTTCGTCACCATCAACGCGACCGGCAACCGCGAACACGCCGCGGCTTGCAGTGGCACCGATCTGTTCCAGATGGTGGCGTGCGGCATCACCCAGCGAGGGAAACTCCGCCACCGCGTACTCGCGGATGCTGTCCTTCTGCAGCGGTGCGTCCTGTGAGGTGTCGGCCAGGGCGAAGCGGGCATTGGTGCCACCGATGTCGGCGACCAGCACCGGCTGCGAGCTGGCACTCATGCCGACGCTCCGCTGTCCGGCGCGTCCACGCCCTGCGGCAGGAACTCGCCGGCATTGCTCGGCCCCCATTGGCCGGCGGGGTAGGGCTCCAGCGGCAGCTTGGCGTCCTTCCAGGCGTCGGCGACGCTGTCGATCCAGGCCCACGCTGCACGCACTTCGTCGTCGCGCACGAACAGCGTGTGATTGCCGTTGAAGGCATCCAGGAACAGGCGTTCGTACGCGATGCGGCGGTGCAGGCCGGTCGGCACCGACAGTTCCAGTTCCAGTGGATGCAGTTCCAGCGCGCCCCATTCCGGGCCGGCCAGGCTGCTCATCAGGCCCAGTTCGATGTTTTCCTGCGGCTGCAGCTGGAACACCAGGCGGTTCGGCGCGGCTTGCGCACGCTGTGGGCGCTCGAACAGCCAGTGGGTGACCGGCTTCAGCGTGACCACCACGCGGGTGGTGCGCTCGGGCAGGCGCTTGCCGGTGACCAGGTGGAACGGCACGCCGCTCCAGCGCCAGTTGTCGATATGCGCAGTGACACCGGCGAAGGTTTCCACGTCGCTGCCTTCCGGCGGCTGGTAGGCCTGGGCCGGCTGGCCGTTGATGGTGCCGGCGGTGTAGCGGCCGCGGATGCTGTCACGCGCGGCGTGCTTGGCATCAAGCGGACGCAGGGCGCGCAGCACCTTGACCTTCTCGTCGCGGATGCGGTCGGCTTCCAGTGAGGCCGGCGGTTCCATCGCCACCATGCACAGCAGCTGCAGGATGTGGCTCTGCACCATGTCGCGCAGCGCGCCGGAGCGCGCGTAGTAGGCGTCGCGGCCATCCACGCCTTCGCTCTCGGCCACCAGGATGTGCACCGATTCGATGTAGTTGCGGTTCCACACTGCTTCCAGCAGCGTGTTGCCGAAGCGCAGCGCGATCAGGTTCTGCACCGCGGCCTTGCCCAGGTAATGGTCGAGACGGAACACGCGGTCCTCGTCGATCCACTGGCCGATGGTGCTGATGATTTCCTCGGCGCTCTCGCTGTCGCTGCCGATCGGCTTCTCCAGCATCAGGCGTGCCGGTGCGGCGAGCGCACCGCCCTTGGCCAGGCCTTCGCAGGTGGAGATGTACAGGCCCGGCGGGATGGCCAGGTAGCTGACGCACTTGCGGTGCACCAGGTCGGAGACCGCGGCGGCGACCGAGTCGACGTCGCGCAGGTCCACCGAACGGTAGTCGATGCGGCGCAGCAGGGCGCTGATGTCGTCCTGCGTGGCCATCGGCATGGCCTGCTGCAGGCGCGGCCGCAGGATGTCATGGAAGGCTTCGGTGTCATGCCCGGACAGGGCCAGCGCACGGATGCGGAAGTCCTCCGGCAGCAGGCCGTCGCCAAGCAGGCGAAGCAGCGAAGGGAACAGGTAGCGCTGGGCCAGATCACCTGTGGCACCGAACAGGAAGAGGGTGTCGTGCATCGCTCGAGTTTCAGATCCGGGTGACATCGTTGTCAATCGCTTCATGGCTGGGTTCGGGGGACATCCGCGCAACTGCCTGTCCGAGGTTCGTCCGGGGCGTTCTCCGGGGCACCGGAAGACCGTTCCATTCGAAACCACTACCTCGGCGGAACCTTCGTTCAACCGCCGACGCAGATCGGTGCGCACCGATCATCGGATAGTGCCACGTGAAAACGTTTACATGGCAGAATGGGCAACTGTATTCGATTGCAGTGCTCGCCGTCATGCGGCAGGCGCGCAATCATCACTGCCATCGGGAGGGCCGAGGCAGTCCCAAAAGACAGCCCGGCTTCGGGCGGACCGGATAGGTGATATGGCAAAAGTGCAGTTGCAGGGTGTGCGCAAGGTCTATGACAACGGCCAGGTCGCGGTGAAGGACGCCAGCTTCGAGGTCGCCGATGGCGAGCTGATGGTGCTGGTCGGTCCGTCCGGCTGTGGCAAGTCGACCCTGCTGCGGATGGTGGCTGGCCTGGAAGAGATCAGTGGTGGCACGCTGACCATCGGCGATCGCGTGGTCAACGACGTGGCGCCGAAGGATCGCGACATCGCCATGGTGTTCCAGAGCTATGCGCTGTACCCGCACATGACCGTGGCCGAGAACCTGGCCTTCGGCCTGAAGCTGCGCGGGCATGACAAGGCGACCATCGACAAGCGCATCGCCGAAGCCGCACAGACGCTGGGCCTGACCGAGATGATGGACAAGCTGCCCAAGGCGATGTCCGGTGGGCAGCGCCAGCGTGTTGCGCTGGGCCGGGCGCTGGTGCGCGAGCCGGCGGTGTTCCTGCTCGACGAACCGCTGTCCAATCTGGATGCCAAGCTGCGCCACAGCGTGCGCACCGAGATCGCGCAGCTGCACCGCAAGCTGGGCACCACCATGATCTACGTGACGCACGATCAGGTCGAAGCGATGACCTTGGGCCAGCGCATCGTGGTGCTGAAGGATGGCGTCATCCAGCAGATCGATACGCCGATGGCGCTGTACGACCGCCCGGCCAATCTGTTCGTGGCGGGTTTCCTCGGCAGCCCGGCAATGAACGTGCTGCGTGGCACGCTGCAGGGCGATGCCGGTGGCGTGACCGTGGTCGACGGCGAGTGGCGTGCACCGCTGGGCCAGGCCACGATCGATCCTGCGTGGTTGCAGAAGCCGATCGCGGTGGGCGTGCGCCCGGAGCACCTGCAGCCGGCGGCTACCGATGATGCGCATGCGTTTACCGCGCGCATCGAAGGCATTGAACCAGTCGGCAACGAAATCTTCGTCAATCTGAGCAGCGGCCAGCATGCGCTGACCATGCGCGTGGCGCCGCAGACGCTGCCGGCGGTGGGCGAGCAGATCCGCGTGGCGATCCACCCGCAGGGCCTGCATTTCTTCAGCCCGGAAACCGGCGAGCGCCTGTAAGGGGTAGTGCCGGCCGCTGGCCGGCAACCTCAACCGTGCGTGGTTGCCGGCCAGCGGCTGGCACTACCACTCCTGCGCCGAAGGCGTGCGGACCAACGGTCCGCACCCACCGGGCTGGTCAGAAGATCCACGCCATGCGTGGATGAGAGCCCTTCAGATTCAGCGTGCCAGCCCATCCAGCAACGGCATGCGCTGCGCCACGGCACCACTCACCTGCAGATCCGCATCGCTGGCCTCCAGCGGCAGCACTGCCAGTGCCAGGTCGCCGGCCACGCAGGCAATCGTGCCCAGCGCCGCGCCGTCCTGCTGCACACCATCGCCGGCCTGCGCCGGTGCTGCGGTATGCAGCAGCTGCACCGCGCGCTTGGCCTTGCCGAGGAAGTGGGTGCGGGCAACGATTTCCTGGCCCGGGTAGCAGCCCTTCTTCACGCTGTAGCCGTTCAGGCGGTCCAGGCCCAGCTGCTGCGGGGTCCACACTTCGCGCTGGCTTTCTTCCAGCCGCGGCAGGCCGTAGCGCAGGTCGGCCTGGCGCCAGGCCAGGGCGAAAGCGGCCTCATCGTCTTCACTGCCGGCGGCGAAGGCCTCGGCGGTGCCAATGCGCAGGGTGCGTGGGAGTGCATCGCTGCCCAGATCCAGTTCCCAGCCGTCACCTGCAGTCTGCGCAATCGCGGCGCCGCTGGCGGCCTCGGGCGCGGTAAACGCGCCGGCCGCGGCCAGGTCGCTGCGCACTGCCACCTTCACCTTGCGGCGGAACACGAAGCGCTGCAGTTGCGACGCAATCGCATCGGCATCGCCGTCGGCCAGCACCAGCAGTACGTGGTCTTCGGCCAGCCGCAGCAGCTGGAACACCGCCAGTGTGCGGCCCTTGGCGCTCAACCAGGCGCTCCACTGCCAGTGAAGCAGGGGCAGGGCGGTGACGTCGCTGCTGAACTGGGCATGGGCGAAAACGGCCGCATCCACGCCCTGCAGGCTCAGCAACTGGTGGCCGGGCAGGCGCGGATATCCGACGAAAGCAGGGGGCAGGTTGTCAGGCACGTGAACGAGGTCTAAAATTTGTGCGTTGCGAGACCGAACATGATAGGCCAAACAACCCCCACTCCCGACGACGAATCTGAAGCCCCGCTGGTCCCCGCGGCACCCGTGCCCGTGGAACAGGAAAAAGCAGAGGAATTCGGCGGCCGCGGCGGACTTGATCCGGTGCGGTACGGCGATTGGGAGAAAAACGGACGCTGCATCGATTTCTGATCAGCATTGAGCCAACGCGGCCGCGTGCCGCCCAGCCGAGACAACGAGCCCAGCGAATGGCGACCAGACAACGCCCACTTTCCCCGCACCTTCAGGTGTATCGCTGGCAGATTCAGATGGCCACCTCGATCCTGCATCGAGCCACTGGCGTCTTTCTGTCTGTTGGTGCCCTCATCATCGCCGCCGGCCTGCTGGCCCTGATGATGGGGCCCGAGTCCTGGAACTGCTTCACCGGCCATGCCGGGGCCTGGTATGGCCGCGTGTTCCTGTTCGCGTGGACATGGTCGTTCGCCTATCACCTGTGCAATGGCATCCGCCATGTGGTGCAGGACTTCGCCATCGGCTTCAGCATCCCCGCCTTCATCCGCAGCAGCTGGCTGTCGGTCATCGGCAGCCTGGTGATCACCCTGCTGGTGTGGGCCTATGTGATGTTCGGAGGTGCCGCGTGAGCAAGTTCCGTACCCCGTTGAAGAGCGTGCGCGGCCTTGGTTCGGCCAAGACCGGCACCGAGCACTTCGTGCACCAGCGCCTGACCGCCGCCGCCCTGGTGGCACTGGGCATCTGGTTCCTGGTCTTCGTGCTGAGCCTGCTGGGCTCGGACTACGCGACCGCTGCCGCTGCCGTGGCCAAGCCGTGGAATGCCGTGCCGCTGATCGGCCTGCTGATCGCCATGTTCTGGCACGCGCAGCTCGGCATGCAGGTCGTGCTGGAAGATTACATCCACGAATCGCTGCTGGCCCTGGTGCTGCAGACCGCGGTGAAGTTCGTCGCCGTGCTCGGCATGATCGTCAGTGTGTTTGCGGTGGGCCGCATCGCCCTCGGCGTTGCCTGAGCCCAGGCACCAACACAGGAATCCAGATTAGATGTCCGCTTACAAGATCACCGAACACAAGTACGACATGGTCGTGGTCGGCGCCGGCGGTGCCGGCCTGCGCGCCACGTTCGGCCTGGCCGCCAAGGGCCTGCAGACCGTGTGCCTGACCAAGGTCTTCCCGACCCGTTCGCATACCGTTGCCGCCCAGGGCGGTATCTCGGCCGCGCTCGCCAACATGGGCGAGGACGACTGGCGTTACCACTTCTTCGACACCATCAAGGGTTCGGACTGGCTGGGCGACCAGGACGCCATCGAATACATGTGCCGTGAGGCCATCCCGGCCATCATCGAGCTCGAACACTACGGCGTGCCGTTCTCGCGCACCGCTGAAGGCAAGATCTACCAGCGTCCGTTCGGTGGCATGACCACCAAGTACGGCGAAGGCCCGGCGGCGCAGCGTACCTGCGCGGCGGCCGACCGTACCGGTCACGCGATGCTGCACACCCTGTACCAGCAGTCGCTGAAGCACGACGCGCGCTTCATGATCGAGTACTTCGCGCTCGACCTGATCTTCGACGATGAAGGCGCCTGCCGCGGCGTGCTGGCCCTGGACATGTCCGACGGCACCCTGCACCTGTTCCGCGCCCAGGGCGTGGTGCTGGCCACCGGCGGCTACGGCCGTGCCTACTTCAGCGCCACCTCGGCGCACACCTGCACCGGCGACGGTGGCGGCCTGGCCATGCGTGCCGGCATCGCCATGCAGGACATGGAGTTCGTGCAGTTCCACCCGACCGGCATCTACGGCGCCGGCTGCCTGATCACCGAGGGTGTCCGCGGTGAAGGTGGCATCCTGCGCAACAGCGGCGGCGAGCGCTTCATGGAGCGCTACGCACCGCACTACAAGGATCTGGCCTCGCGCGACGTGGTCAGCCGTTCGATGACCATCGAGATCCGCGAAGGCCGCGGCGTCGGCGAGCACAAGGACCACATCCTGCTCGACCTGACCCACCTCGGCCCGGGCGTGATCGACGAGAAGCTGCCGGGCATCGCTGAAAGCGCCCGCATCTTCGCCGGCGTCGACGTGCACAAGCAGCCGATTCCGGTCATCCCGACCGTGCACTACAACATGGGCGGCATCCCGACCAACTACCACGGCGAAGTCGTGCGCAAGGTCGGCGACAACCCCGATGCCGTGGTGCCGGGCCTGTACGCCATCGGCGAAGCGGCCTGCGTGTCGGTGCACGGCGCCAACCGCCTGGGCTCGAACTCGCTGCTGGATCTGGTGGTGTTCGGTCGTGCGGTGGCCAATCGCTGCGCCGAGACCATCAAGCCGGGCGCATCGCACAAGCCGCTGCCGGCCGATGCCTGCGACAAGGCGCTGGGCCTGCTGGACAAGCTGCGCCACGCCAACGGCGATACCCCGACCTCGGTCATCCGCGATCGCATGCAGCGCACCATGCAGGCCGACGCGGCGGTCTTCCGCACCAGCCAGACGCTGAAGGAAGGCTGCGAGAAGATGGACAAGATCTTCGACTCGTTCCAGGACGTGAAGGTCTCCGACCGTTCGCTGGTGTGGAACTCGGACCTGATCGAGACCTACGAGCTGAACAACCTGCTGCTCAACGCGGTGGCGACGATCAACTCGGCCGAACAGCGCAAGGAAAGCCGCGGCGCGCATGCGCACGAGGACTTCCCGGACCGCGACGACGTCAACTGGCAGAAGCACACCCTGGTCAGCGTCGACGAGAAGGGCAAGTGCAGCTTCGACTACCGTCCGGTGCACATGTACACGTTGACCGACGACGTGTCCGTAGTGCCGCCGAAGCCGCGCGTGTACTGATCCGACCCCGCCTACCATGCAATCCGCGCCCACGGGCGCGGGCCGCCTGAGCCAACGAGAGCAGCCATGGCCGAGTTTTCACTCCCCAAGAATTCCAAGATCACGAAGGGCAAGCACTTCCCCGTCAAGAACGGCGGCAAGAACGTGCGCACCTTCAAGATCTACCGCTGGAGTCCGGACGACGACAGCAACCCGCGCACCGATACCTATGAAGTTGATCTGGACGCCTGTGGCCCGATGGTCCTGGACGCCCTGATCAAGATCAAGAACGAGATCGACCCGACCCTGACCTTCCGCCGCTCCTGCCGCGAAGGTATCTGTGGTTCGTGCGCGATGAACATCGACGGCACCAACACCCTGGCCTGCACCCGAGCCATCTCGGACTGCGGCAAGAAGGAAGTGCCGATCTACCCGCTGCCGCACATGAACGTGGTCAAGGATCTGGTTCCGGACCTGACCCACTTCTACGCGCAGTACGCGTCGATCAAGCCGTGGATCCGCACCCAGACCCCGGCACCGCCGGACCGCGAGCGCCTGCAGTCGCCGGAAGACCGCAAGAAGCTGGACGGCCTGTACGAGTGCATCCTGTGCGCCTGCTGCTCGACCAGCTGCCCGAGCTACTGGTGGAACGGCGAGCGTTACCTGGGCCCGGCGATCCTGCTGCAGGCCTACCGCTGGATCATCGACTCGCGCGATGAGGACACCGGTGCGCGCCTGGACGATCTGGAAGATCCGTTCAAGCTGTACCGCTGCCACACCATCATGAACTGCGCCCGGACCTGCCCGAAGGGCCTGAACCCGGCGCTGGCGATCGCCGAGATCAAGAAGCTGATGATGGAACGCCGCGCCTGATCAGGCCTGGCTGTACCGGGTAGAGCCACGCCATGCGTGGCTGTGCCGCCCCAGTAGAGCCACGCCATGCGTGGCTTTGCTGTATCTGGAGAAACATGATGGAAGAAGACGTTCTGCTGAAGAAGCTGCGCTGGCGTTGCCGTCGCGGCATGCGCGAACTGGACCAGCTGTTCGGCCGCTACCTGGACCGTGAGTGGAGCACTGCGCCGACCGAAGAGCGCGAGGTTTTCCTGTTCCTGCTCGATTGCGAGGACGATAAGTTGTGGCGCTGGTTCATGGGCTATGAGGCCTGCCCGCATGCGCACGCGATCCCCCTCATGCAGAAGATCCTCGCCCTCAAGCCTTGAGTGGCGCCCCTCGCGGCTGCAGGCCGCCGCCCAGTTGGCGGTGCTGCTGGCTGCGCCCTGGCTGCTGCGCGCATCGGATCTGCCTTCACGGTTGCTGATGCCCGCGGTGGTGCTGGCCTGGGTCATCGGGTTGGCTGAACTGGCCTGGCGCCAGCGCAGGCCACGCGTGCAGGTGCTTCTGCCGGTACCACCCGAGCCGCTGCAGGTGGCCGGGCAGGACGCCGATGCACCACAGCTGGTCGTGCGTGGCCCATGGCTGTTGTTGCTCTGGCGTGAGGATAGGCGCCGCCGGCGCCTGCTGTTCTGGCCGGATGTGCTCGATTCCGGGCAGCGACGTGAACTGCGACTGGCCGTGGCCGCACGCGGCGTTTCCCGTAGGCCCCGGTCGATGGCACCATAAGCTGAATTGACCGGCGTGCCTGCATGTTCAAACCCATTCCCGTGGCCATTGGCCTGCGCTACCTGCGCGCCAAGCGCCGCAACGGCTTCATCTCCTTCATCTCGATGGCATCGATCCTGGGCATCGCGCTCGGCGTTACGGTGCTGATCACCACGCTGGCGGTGATGAGCGGTTTCCAGAAGGAAATCCGCAGCCGCCTGCTGCAGATGACCGCCCACACCACCATCAGCCGTGACGGCGAGCCGATGCCGGACTGGATGCGCGTGGTCGATGTGGCCCGCAAGGATCCGCGCGTGGCCGGTGCCGCGCCGTACATCGAGATCCAGTCGATGATCAGCGGCCCGCGCGTGCAGGGTGCGATCATCCAGGGCATCGATCCGGCGCTGGAGCCGAAAGTCTCGGTGATCGACAAGAAGGTCACCAAGGGCAGCTATGACAGCCTCACGCCGGGCAGCTTCAACCTGCTGCTGGGCAAGGAGCTGGCGATCTGGCTGGGCGTGGACGTGGGTGATCAGGTACTGGTGACGTTCGCCGAAGTGCAGGGCACGCCTGCCGGCGCGGTGCCACGAATGAAACGCTTCACCGTAAGCGGCATCTTCGAGGCCGGCTACAACGAGGTCGACCGCGGCGTCGGCTTCGCCAACATGAAGGACCTGGAGCGCGTGCTGCGTTCCGATGGCGCCACCGGCGTGCGGCTGAAGCTGCACGACATGGACCGCTCGCTGGAAGTGGGTGTGGACCTGGCGCAGAACCTTGGTGGCGCGTACCGCGTGAGTGACTGGACCCAGCAGAACGCCAACCTCTACCACTCGCTGCGCATGGAGAAGGTGGTGATGGGCATCCTGCTGTCGCTGATCATCGCCATGGGCGCCTTCAATCTGGTGTCCTCGCAGGTGATGCTGGTCACCGACAAGCAGGCCGACATCGCCATCCTGCGCACCCTTGGCCTGACCCCGGGCGGGGTGATGCAGGTGTTCATGGTGCAGGGTTCGCTGATCGGCATCTTCGGCACGCTGGCCGGCCTGATCGGCGGCATTACCCTGACCCTCAACCTGGAGCGCATCCTCGGCGCCATCGAGAGCGTGTTCAACGTCAAGCTGCTGCCGGAGGATGTGTACTACATCACCGGCCTGCCGACCGACATGCAGACCGGCGACGTGGTGGCGATCACCGTGGTCGCGCTGCTGATGAGCTTCCTGGCCACCCTGTATCCCGCCTGGCGGGCAGCACGCACCCAGCCGGCGGAGGCCCTGCGTTATGAATAAGGTCTTCAACCGCGGCGATGAGGTGATCCGCGCCGAAGCACTGGGCAAGACCTACGCCGAAGGGCGCATGCAGACCCCGGTGTTCGACGGCCTGGGCCTGACCGTGACCGCCGGCGAAACCGTGGCGATCATCGGTGCTTCCGGCGCCGGCAAGAGCACGCTGCTGCACCTGCTGGGCGGCCTCGACATTCCGACCGCCGGCGAGGTCTATGTGACCGGCCAGCGCATGTCGGCGCTGTCGGACACCGCGCGTGGCCTGCTGCGCAACCAGGCGCTGGGCTTCGTCTACCAGTTCCATCACCTGCTTCCGGAGTTCACGGCGCTGGAAAACGTGATGATGCCGGTGCTTCTGGCCGGCACCGCGGTGGCCGAAGCGAGCAGCCGGGCCACCACGCTGCTGGAAGCGGTCGGCCTCGGCCATCGCCTGGACCACAAGCCGGGCGAGCTGTCCGGTGGCGAGCGCCAGCGTGCTGCGGTGGCACGAGCACTGGTCAATCACCCGGCCTGCGTGCTCGGTGACGAGCCGACCGGCAACCTGGATGACCGCACGGCGGCCACGGTGTTCGAGCTGATGCTGGAACTGAATCGTGCGCGTCACACCAGCCTGGTGCTGGTGACCCACGACCGCAGCCTGGCACGCCGCCTGGACCGGGTGCTGGAGCTGCGCGAAGGGCGCCTGCACGCACTGGCCCACGCCGACGTCTGAGGCGCCGGGCCCGCTTTGGTAGAAGCCGACCTTGGTCGGCTGCTCCTGTAGGGCAAGCGCCAACCAAGGTTGGTGACTACCGGAATCCGGAGCCTTGGGTCTGCTTTGGTAGAGGTCGACCTTGGTCGACCGCCGACCGGCGCCTGAATGGGGCTGCCGGTCGTCGCGCCGGCATTGCCGGCCCAGGCGCATGATGGCGACAGTTCCCCGAGGAGATCGCCATGAAGACCCCGATCCTGATGGCCGGACTCTGCCTGGCCCTGGCCGCCTGCGCGACCACCGGCCGGCTCAGCAGCGCCGAGAAGCTTGACCTTTACCGTGCCCACGCCGGCGCGCCACAGAATGACATGCAGTTCTTCGGTACCCTCAATGGCTGGACCGAACTGGGCGACAGCGCGCTGGCGGTATGGACGCGTCCCAGTGAAGCCTATCTGCTGGAATTGAGAGGCGCGTGCCAGGATCTGCCATATGCCACCGCCATCGGCCTGACCAGTCAGATGAATCGTGTTTCGGCGCGCTTCGACAAGGTGCTGGTGCGCGACCCCACGGGCGGCCCGCGCATGCCGTGCTTCATCGACAGCATCCGCAAGCTGGACGTGAAGGCGCTGCGCACGTCGGAGCAGGAGCTGCGCCAGGCGCAGGTGCAGGAGCGCGAGGAAAACACGAAATAGCGCGGTAGTGCCGGCCGCCGGCCGGCATCGCGCAGATGCCAAGTTGCCGGCCAGCGGCCGGCACTACCTGTGCGTCAGGCTTCCGGGGTGAAGCCTGCCGGCTTTTCCGCGTCCTTCTCGAACAGGAACTTGACCAGTTCGCCTTCAAGGAACGCGCGATGTTCCGGCGTGCGCGGCGACAGGCGGTTTTCGTTGATCAGCATGGTCTGGTGCGCCAGCCATGCGGCCCAGGCCTGCTTGCCGATGTGGTTGAAGATGCGCTGGCCCAGCTCGCCGGGGTAGGGCACGAAGTCCAAACCTTCGGCATCGCGTTGTTCGTACTGGCAGAAGACGGTTCGGGGCATGGCACTCACTCGTGGTTGCGGGGTTTCTTGGTAGTTCGTTTCGGCGTCTTGATCGTGGCGCCGTCGAGCAGTTTGCGGATCGGCGCCGGCAGGCCCAGCGCGGGCAGTTCGTCGCTGGCGACCCAGCGCAGCGTGGGTGCTTCCACGCGCAGGCCGTTCACCCGGCGCGACAGTACCTGCAGATGCAGCTTGTAGTGGCTGAAGGTGTGCTGCAGTACCGGCAGCTCTTCGGCATCTTCCAGCGAGCCGTCGACATGGGCATCGAACCAGTCCTGCAGCACGCTGCCGGCGTCGGCCTGCGGCAGCGTCCACAGCTGCGCCCAGATGCCGGTGTCCGGTCGCTTCTGCAGCAGCACGCGCTGCTGGGCGTCGCGCAGCAGTAGGGCCACTGCTTCGCGCTCGGGCAGGGTCTTGCTGGGCTTGGGCGTGGGTAGTTCAGCGGTGCGGCCTTCACGGCGCGCCACGCACGCGTCCTGCAGCGGGCAGATCACGCAGGCGGGTTTAGCGCGGCTGCATACGGTCGCGCCCAGGTCCATCTGCGCCTGGGTGTAATCGGCCATGCGCCCGGCCGGCACCTGCGCTACGTGTGCTTCGGCCATCGCCCACAACTGCTTCTCGATGGCCGGCAGGCCCGGGAAGCCGTCGACGCCGTGGTAACGGCTGAGCACCCGTTTGACGTTGCCGTCGAGGATCGCGAACGGGTCGTTCCAGGCCTGGCTGAGGATCGCACCGGCAGTGCTGCGGCCGATGCCGGGCAGGGCATGCAGCGCGTCGAAGTCACGTGGCAGGTCGCCGTCGTGCAGTTCCACGCAGCGCTTGGCTGCCGCGTGCAGGTTACGTGCGCGGGCGTAGTAGCCGAGTCCGGCCCACTGCGCCATCACCGCGTCGTTGCTGGCGGCGGCGAGGTCGGGCAGGGTCGGGAAGTGCTGCAGGAACCGCTGGAAGTACGGGATGACCGTGGTCACCTGGGTCTGCTGCAGCATGATTTCCGACAACCAGACCCGATAGGGGCTGCGCGGATGCTGCCAGGGCAGATCGTGGCGGCCGTGGTCGTCGAACCAGTGCAGCAGGCGGGCGACGAAGTCGTCGGTCTGCGTGGTTCCGGCGCTGGCGTGCGGCTGGCGGGGCATCGGTGTACCGGAGTTGGGCAGCCACCCATGGGGTGGCTCTACTGTGGTGGGTGTCGCGGCGATGAACCCCGCGCGGCCCGGAGCGCAGTAGAGCCACGCCGTGCGTGGCTGCACGGTGTATCAGCCGCCCAGCGCTTCGGGCAGCAGGGCGTCGACGAAGGCTTCCGGGTCGAACACGCGCAGGTCTTCCGGGCGCTCGCCGATGCCGGCGAAACGGATCGGAATGCCGAACTCGCGGGCCAGCGCGAACACCACGCCACCCTTGGCGGTGCCGTCCAGCTTGGTCACCACCAAACCGGTCACGTTCACCGCGGCATTGAACTGGCGCAGCTGCGACAGCGCGTTCTGGCCGGTGGTGCCGTCGATCACCATCAACACCTCGTGCGGTGCAGTAGCGTCGATCTTGCCGAGCACGCGGCGGATCTTGCCCAGCTCGTTCATCAGGCCGGACTGGGTGTGCAGGCGGCCGGCGGTATCGGCGATCAGCACCGAGGTGCCACGCGCCTTGCCGGCCTGCAGCGCGTCGAACGCCACCGAAGCGGCATCGGCGTTCTGCCCCTGCGCGACCACGGCCACGCCGTTGCGCTCGCCCCAGGCCTGCAGCTGGGCCACGGCGGCGGCGCGGAAGGTGTCGCCGGCAGCCAGCATCAGGCTGTGGCCCTCATCCTTGAAGCGCTTGGCCAGCTTGCCGATGGTGGTGGTCTTGCCGACGCCGTTGACGCCGACGATCAGCACCACGAAGGGCTTGGCGTTGCGGTCGATCACCAGCGGCTTTGCGACCGGCTGCAGGATCGCGATCAGCTCGGCGCGCAGTGCGGCCAGCAGCGCATTGGCGTCGGCGAACTCGCGCGACTTCATGCGCTTGCGCAGGCCCTCGACCAGGTCGGTGGTGGCACCCACGCCGACGTCAGCGGTGATCAGTGCGGTTTCCAGCTCGTCCAGCAGGTCGTCGTCGAGCTTGGGGTTGCGCGAGAACAGGCCACCGAAGCTGCGCGCGATGACGCTGTTGCGCAGGCGCTCGCGCCAGCCGGGCTTGCCGGCAGTTGCAGGCACGGCGTCGACCGAGGCGGCGGCCGGCAGGTCGTCGGTGACCGGTGCCGGTACCGGAGTGGGCTCAGGCTGCGGTGCGGGTGCCGGTTCGATGGCCGGGGTCGCGATGGGGGCGACGTCGATCTGCGCCGTCGGCGCAGGAGCTGCCGGAACCGGTGCGGCTGGGGCCGGAATCACCGGGGTGGGCTCGACAGCGACCGGAATGGCGGCCGCCGGGGGCGGCTCGACCGGTGCAGGCTCGGCCGGCACGGCTACCGGTGCCGGCTCCTTGTCCTCGACCGGCGCGGCCGACGGGAACGCCGCCGCCAGCTCTTCAGCCGAGTAGTGCTGGGTCTTGGGAGCCTCCGTAGCGGGGGCATCCTGGGGCTTCTTGCGGCGGAAAAAACTGAGCATTGGCAAAAGGCGCTGAAATCAGAGGGATATGCTACCACTCGGGCCTGTCGGGCCGATGTGGACTCAAGGTCGCGGCCCGCCGGCCGTTAACCGGTCCGGAGGGCTGCGCGCAGCGGCCCGGAGACCGCCATGAACAACGTGATGGGAATCACCCTCAGCGGGATGCGCGCGGCCCAGCAGGGCGTGCAGGTGGCCGCGCATAACGTGGCCAACCTGGCGACTCCCGATGCCCAGCGCCTGCAGTTGCAGCGCAGTGCCGCCGAGCAGAGTGGAGTGCAGGCCTCGGTGATTCCCGCCGGCGCCGATGCCGCCGCGCCGCTGGGTGATCTGCTGGCAGCGAAAGCCGAGGTGGTGGCCTTCGCCGCCAATGCCACGGTGATCCGACGCCAGGACCAGATGCTGGGCTCGCTGCTGGATCGGGAGGTCTGAGCCGCCCGGCTTTGGTGGGTGTCAACCTTGGTTGGCACGCTCGCCCCCCTGGTAGGTGCCAACCTTGGTTGGCACGCTCGACCCGCCTGGTAGGTGCCAACCTTGGTTGGCACGCTTTTGGGGCGCCAACCAAGGTTGGCCTCTACCAGAGCGTCGCCGGGCCATGCCCGGCGACCACCCTGTCGATCAGGCCGACAGCTCCAGCAGCAGCTTGTTCAGGCGCGCCACATAGGCGCCCGGGTCTTTCAGGCTGTCACCGGCGGCCAGTGCGGCCTGGTCGAACAGCACCCGGCCCAGATCGTCGAAACGCGCGCCATCGGCTTCGGCATCGAGCTTGGCGATCAGCGGGTGGCCCGGGTTGATCTCCAGCACCGGCTTGCTGTCCGGCACCTTCTGCCCGCTGGCTTCCAGGATCTGGCGCATCTGCAGGCCCAGGTCCTGTTCGCCGATGGCCAGCACCGCCGGCGAATCGGTCAGGCGGTGCGAGACGCGCACTTCGGCCACGTCATCGCCCAGCACCGTCTTCAGTCGCTCGACCAGGCCCTGCTTGTCCTTCGCTGCTGCTTCCTGTTCCTGCTTGTCGGCCTCGCTTTCCAGCGCGCCCAGGTCCAGGTCGCCACGGGCGATGTCGACGAAGCTCTTGCCGTCGAAATCGGTCAGGTAGCCCATCAGCCACTCGTCGATGCGGTCGGTCAGCAGCAGCACTTCCACGCCCTTCTTGCGGAACACTTCCAGGTGCGGGCTGTTGCGCACCTGGCTGTAGCTCTCGCCGGTCAGGTAATAGATCTTGTCCTGGCCTTCGGTCATGCGGCCGATGTAATCGGCCAGCGACACGCTCTGCGCATCGCCGTCGCCACGGGTGGAGGCGAAGCGCAGCAGGCCGGCCACCTTCTCGCGGTTGTTGTAGTCCTCGGCCGGGCCTTCCTTGAGCACCTGGCCGAATTCCTTCCAGAACGTGGCGTACTGTTCCGGCTTGTCGGCGGCCAGCTTTTCCAGCATGTCCAGCGAGCGCTTGGTCAGCGCGGCCTTCATCGAATCGATGACCGGGCCGGACTGCAGGATCTCGCGCGAGACGTTCAGCGACAGGTCGTTGGAATCGACCACGCCCTTGATGAAGCGCAGGTACAGCGGCAGGAACTGCTCGGCCTGGTCCATCACGAACACGCGCTGCACGTACAGCTTCAGGCCCTTGGGCGCATCGCGGTGATACAGGTCGAACGGCGCGCGGCCGGGCACATACAGCAGCGAGGTGTACTCCAGCTTGCCTTCGACCTTGTTGTGGCTCCACGCCAGCGGATCGCTGTGGTCGTGTGCCACGTGCTTGTAGAACTCGGTGTACTCGGCGTCGCTGATCTCGGTGCGCGGGCGGGTCCACAGCGCGCTGGCGCGGTTGACGGTTTCCCACTCGCCGGCAGCGCCTTCTTCGCCTTCCTTCGGCATCTGGATCGGCAGGCCGATGTGGTCCGAATACTTCTTGAGAATGCTGCGCAGGCGCCAGCCATCGGCGAAGTCGTGCTCGCCATCCTTCAGGTGCAGCACGATCTGGGTGCCGCGTTCGGCCTTGTCGATGGTGGCCACTTCGAAATCGCCTTCGCCGCGCGAGGTCCAGCGCACGCCTTCGCCTGCCGCCAGGCCGGCGCGGCGCGAGGTCACTTCCACTTGGTCTGCAACGATGAAGGCGCTGTAGAAGCCGACGCCGAACTGGCCGATCAGCTGCGAATCCTTCTTCTGGTCGCCGGACAGCTGGCGGAGGAAATCGCCGGTGCCGGACTTGGCGATCGTGCCGAGGTGGGCGATGGCTTCGGCGCGGCTCATGCCGATGCCGTTGTCTTCGATGGTGATGGTGTGGGCGGCGGGGTCGAAGCTGGCGCGCACGCGCAGTTCGCTGTCGCCTTCCAGCAGAGCCGGCTGGGTCAGGGCCTCGAAGCGCAGCTTGTCGGCGGCGTCGGCGGCGTTGGAGACCAGCTCGCGGAGGAAGATTTCCTTGTTGGAGTACAGCGAGTGGATCATCAGCTGCAGCAGCTGCTTGACTTCGGTCTGGAAGCCAAGGGTTTCGGTCTGGGTGGTCTCGGTCATCGATAAGGCTCCGTGTGCAATGCCGCGCCAGCGCGTGCGGCCTCGCCAAGGGGTATGGCTGATTGTCCCGAAATCAAGGGGTTGGTCGGCAGGGCTTGCAGCCCTGCACCTGCAGAGGCCGAAGCAACAGCAACAGCGGGCTATCCGTGGGATGGCGGGGTGGTGTGGGTGGGCAGGACACGCCGTGAACCCGTCCCTGGGGGCTCGATGGCGCCATCCATGGCGCCAACGGTCCTGCCCACCCACACCGCCCCGCCTCTGACAGGTTCCCGGTGACGGTGGCAACGGCTGGGCTTTTGATCTCATCAATTCCTTCGATATCTGACAGATGTTCATCCACGCATGGCGTGGATCTACTGCAGATCGCAGGAAACTGTCGAAGGCGGGGTGGGTCAGGTTGTGGGGGTGTCCGCGGCATGGATGCCGCGGCCAAGCCCCCATGGACGGGTTGCGGTGGTCTAATCAACCTGGACACTCGATAGGATCAATTTCAAGCATCGAGGTAGACCCATGGCAAAACAGATCACTCAGGGCATGAGGGACGAGGCGGTCCGCC
>NZ_JBSPUE010000012.1:0-98514 GCF_056861455.1 Stenotrophomonas sp. 22LJNL06-5-1 | reverse complement strand
GCCGGATTATGAAGTGAGAATTGCATCACTTTCCATGCGTCCGGGGTCGCGTAAGGGGTCAGAACTCCTGCCAGTCGCCGTCCGCAGCCAGTGCGGGCTGCGCCGCCGATGCACGCAGCGCACGAGCGGGGGCGGGCCTGGCAGCCGGCGCGGCGGCCGCCACCTGGCGTGGCAGCGGTGCGGTGGTCAGGCGTGCCGGCGCGGCGGTGGCGCCCTGTGATGCCAGCCGGAAGCGGGCCACGGCTTCACCCAGCTGCACGGCCTGGTCTTCCATTGCACGCGCGGCGGCGGTGGCTTCCTCCACCAGCGCGGCGTTCTGCTGGGTGGTCTCGTCCATCTGCACCACGGTCTGGTTGACCTGCTCGATGCCGGCGCTCTGTTCCTGCGAGGCCGCAGAGATCTCGGCCATGATGTCGGTCACGCGCTGCACCGAAGCAACGATCTCGCCCATGGTGCTGCCGGCCTGATGGACCAGGCTGGAGCCTTCGGCGACCTTGCCGACCGAATCATCGATCAGGCCCTTGATCTCCTTGGCGGCAGCGGCCGAGCGCTGGGCGAGGGTGCGCACTTCGCTGGCGACCACGGCGAAACCACGACCCTGTTCACCGGCACGTGCGGCTTCCACCGCGGCGTTCAGCGCCAGGATGTTGGTCTGGAAGGCGATGCCGTCGATGACCGAGATGATCTCGGCGATCTTCTTCGACGAGGCTTCGATGGCCGACATCGTGCTGACCACCTGGCCGACCACTTCACCGCCCTGCGAGGCGACGCCATGCGCGCCGATAGCGAGCTGGTTGGCCTGGCGGGCGTGCTCGGCGTTCTGGCGCACGGTGGAGGTCAGTTCCTCCATCGAGGCAGCGGTCTCTTCCAGGTTGGCGGCCTGCTGCTCGGTGCGGCGCGACAGATCACTGTTGCCCGAAGCAATCTCGCCGGCGGCCAGGGTGATGCTGCTGGCGCTGGCCTGGATCTGGCCGACGATCTGGGTCAGCTGTGCAACGGTGGTGTTGGCGTCGTCACGCATGCGTGCGAACACGCCGTTGAACTGGCCGTCCATGCGTGCGGTCAGGTCGCCGGCGGCGATCGACTGCAGCAGCTTCGAGAGCTGGCCGAGGTTGCCGTCGGCCACCTGCATCATGCTGTTGAGCTGCTCGATCATCACGCGGAAGTCGTGATCGAAACGCTGCGCATCACCGCGCTGGCTGAAGTCGCCGGCGGCGGCGGCCGAGGCCAGCTGCTGGATCTGCGTGTTGATGGCGAGCAGGCTGGCCTTGGCCGCATCCATCGACTCGTGCAGGATCGCGCGGCTGCCCGGCAGGCGGCGTGCGTCCGGGGCGAGGTTGCCGGTGGCGTACTGGTTGAGCACGTCGATGGCATCGCGGATCGAGTCGAGATGTTCGAAGATGACTGTGTTGATACCGCTGGCCAGCTGTCCATAGACGCCCGGGAAGTCTTCCGGAATGCGATGGCTGATGTCCGGGCCGGCGTGCATCTGCGCCATCAGCTGGGTCTGCTCGGAGAAGCGGCGCAGCATCGCGGTCATTTCGGTGGTGGCCGCCAGCATGCGGCCAGCCTCGTCCTTGCCGGTGCTCTGGGTGGTGACGCTGAGGTCGCCGCGTGCGACGGCCTGGATGGCGTTCACGGCCTTGCCGAGCGGGCCGACCACGGCGCGCGAGATGACCACCGCCAGGGTTGCGGCGACCACAACCAGCAGTACGACGGCGGCAATGATCGCCAGCATGCTGTTGCGGTGGGTGGCATTGGCGTTGTCGATCTTGCCCTGCATCAGCGAGCTGCTGTACGCGCCCAGTGCCTTGAGGTCTTCAAAGGCCTTGCGGCGCAGCGGGCGCGACTGGTCGTCGGAGATCTGCCGTGCGACGACGCCATCGCCGGCGGTGGCCGCTTCGCGCAGCTTGGCATTGGCTGCGAAGTAGCCATCGACGTCGGCCTGCACGGCGCGGTAGAGCTCGCGCTCCTTGGCGCCGGCCGGCAGCTTGGCGTACGCGGCCAGCTGTTCGCGCACGACGGCGGCGGTGTCGTCCATGCGCTTGTTGTAGTCGGCCACCTTCTCGGGCTGGTCCAGCATGCTCAGCTGGGCCAGCTCATAGGTACGGAACTCACCCAGCTGCGAGCGCACTTCGCCGAGGTACTGCACGGACGGAATATCGTTGGAGGCCATGGCGCTCAGCTGCGCGTTGGCCTCGGACAGGCGGACCAGGGCGAAGGCACCCAGTACGACGGTCATCAGGGTGGTGAGGGTGAACCCCACGGCCAGCTTGCGGGCGATGGGCAGATCGTGGAACCACTTCATGCAGGGTGCTCCAGGTGGGCAGGGCGCCGGCGTCGTTGCGTCGGCTGGGGGTGGTTGCAGAGCGAACGGTGGTGCCCGGTGGGGGTTCGGTGACGGCCGTCAAAGCGAAATAGCGGCGCAGTTCGGATGGACTTTATGGACGCAGATCACATTCGGTTGCGTAGGGATGACGGCGCGAAAGTGACGCCGTGGCGGGGCTTGCGCTGGCATGGCGTAGTTGCGCGCGAAACCGTCGCATTGACGGAGTTCACGGAATGCAGGGCGCTGTGGGTTGGGGTCAAATCCCTTGGCAGGGCGCGCGCAAACAAAAACCGCCGCCCCGAAGGGCGGCGGTCCAGTACACGCCTGCAGCGTGGATCAGGCGGCCTGCGGCATCCGCAGCGAACGCACCAGTCCGCCGATGTCGACGATCAGGGCCACGCGGCCATCGCCAAGGATGGTGGCACCGGACACCCCGCCGATACGGCGGTAGTTGTTCTCGATGTTCTTCACCACCACCTGCTGCTGGCCGACCAGCTCGTCCACTTCCAGCGCGATCTTCTGGCCATCGCCTTCGACCACCACCACCAGCGATTCGCTGCCCGGTGCGCGGTTGCCGTAGCCGTAGTACTCGCTCAGCGACAGGATCGGCAGGTACTCACCGCGCACGCGCAGCACGCGGCCTTCGCCGGCCATGCTGCGGATGTCCTCGGCCTGCGGCTGCAGGGCCTCAAGCACATAAGCCAGCGGCAGGATCAGGGTTTCACCGGCCACCGCCACGGTCATGCCATCGAGGATGGCCAGGGTCAGTGGCAGGCGGATCAGCGTGCGGGTGCCGGCGCCGAGGCTGCTTTCGATCTGCACCTCGCCCCCCAGCGCCTGGATGTTGCGGCGGACCACGTCCATGCCGACGCCACGGCCGGACAGGTCGGTGACCGCATCGGCGGTGGAGAAACCAGGCTGGAAGATCAGGTCCCAGACCTGCGAATCGGTCGGGTTGTCCGGCACCGCCAGGCCGCGTTCGTGGGCCTTGGCCAGGATCTTGGTGCGGTCGAGGCCGCGACCGTCGTCGCTGACTTCGATGACGATGTGGCCGCCCTGGTGCGAAGCCGCCAGGGTGATCGTGCCGGTCTCGTCCTTGCCCGCGCCGCGACGCACGTCCGGCATTTCCAGGCCGTGGTCGATCGAGTTGCGCACCAGATGCACCAGCGGATCGGCGATCTTCTCGATCAGGCCCTTGTCCAGTTCGGTGCCTTCACCGACGGTGCGCAGGCGGACCTGCTTGCCAAGGCGGCTGGACAGATCGCGGACCAGGCGCGGGAAGCGGCGGAACACCGCATCGACCGGCAGCATGCGCACGCCGATCACCGCTTCCTGCAGGTCGCGGGTGTTGCGTTCAAGCTGGTCCAGGCCGGCGAACAGGCTCTCGGCGTGGACCGGGTCCAGTGCGTGCGAGACCTGCTTGAGCATGGCCTGGGTGATGACCAGTTCGCCGACCAGGTTGATCAGCGCATCGACCTTGTCGACGCTGACGCGGATCGAGGTTTCCGCTTCCTGGCCGCCACCGCTGCTGGCAGCGGCGGTGGGTGCCGCCGGTACAACGGCAGCCGGTGTGGAAGGGGCGGGTGTGGCAGGTGCCTCGGTGGCCAGGCTCGGCGGCGCAGCCGGACGGATGTCCAGTTCGCAGTCGTCCAGCACCCAGGCGAAGGTGTCTTCGATCTTGCTGCGCGGCACCTTGCCGACCAGGCCCAGGTCCCACGCCAGGTGGGCCTCGAGCGGGTCGAGCTGGGCGAAGCCCGGCAGGCGTTCCATGCGCGCGGCGACCTCCAGCGAACCGAGATGTTCCAGTTCGCGGATGATGCGCAGCGGGTCGTTGCCGCTCATGAACAGCGACGGTGCCGGAGTGAAACCGATCTGCCAGGCTTCCGGCGTATCGTCCACCTTGGCTGCGGCGGCAGCCGGGGCACTCGCTGCGGCCTGGCCGGAAAGAACCGCTTCCAGGCGCGCCTTCACCGCAGCGACTGCAGCCGGATCGGCAGCCTGGCCGTGTTCGGCTTCGCGCAGCAGGGCGCGCAGCACGTCCACCGAGGACAGCATGGCGTCGACGGCATGGCCTTCAAGTGCCCGCTTGCCGGCGCGCAGCTCATCGAGCAGCGTCTCCAGCACATGGGTCAGGCCGGCGATCGCGTCGAAGCCGAAGGTGCCGGCGCCGCCCTTGATCGAGTGGGCGGCGCGGAACACCGAATTGATGATCTCCGCGTCCTGCTGCCCCGATTCCAGGGCCAGCAGGCCAGCCTCCATCGCGTCGAGGCCTTCGCGGCTCTCCTCGAAGAAGGTGGCGTGGAAGCGTTGCAGGTCCATGCTCATGGCAGTGGTGGTCCGGAAGCGAAGAGGGGGAGCGGTGGCGGGCGATCAGCCCAGCACTTTCTGCACGGTGGCGACCAGCTGTTCCGGATTGAACGGCTTGACCAGCCAACCGGTGGCGCCGGCGGCCTTGCCTTCGGACTTCTTGTCGGCGGCCGATTCGGTGGTCAGCATCAGCAGCGGGGTGAACTTGTAGTCCGGCAGCTGGCGCAGTTCGCGGATCAGCGCGATGCCGTCCATGTTCGGCATGTTGACGTCGGTGACCACCGCATTGAAGCGCTGGCCCTTGGCACGACCGAGCGCGACCGCGCCGTCTTCGGCTTCTTCGACGGCAAAACCGGCCGAGGTGAGGGCGAAGGAAACCATCTGGCGCATTGACGCCGAATCGTCCACCACCAAGATACGTGCGCTCATGCAGCGTTCTCCACAGATTTCAGGTTGTCATGGGTTACGTCCAGGCCCAGGGCCTGGGTGACGCCCAGCAGGCGCGCGGCGTCACGGAAGGTTGCGGTGCAACCGTGGAAGCCGGTGCCCAGGCCTGCCTCGCGGCGGGCCTGCACGAACGCACACAGCACCTGCACGGCGGCCGTGTGGATGCGGGCGACCTGGCTTGCATCCAGGGTCAGCTCGCCTGCCTGTGCCACCAATGGGGCGAGGCGGTTCTTGAGCTCGGCGGTGCTCTCGATGCCGAGATCCCCACCCAGTTCGACAGTGCTCATCGTTGCTCCGGACAAACGGTTCCGTGATCCATAACGGCACCCCGGCAGGGTTCTTTAGGGGAATCGACGCGGTGCGTCGATGCGGTCGCTGTTGAAAAGGGGACGGAGGGGATTAAGTCGCAATCGACCTGGCTCTACTGCAGCCGCCCTCGGCAACGGCGTCCCCGACAGGCACCGCGTCGGCGCAAAGCGTCGAGCCACTTGCGACTTAATCCCCTCCGTCCCCTTTTTCCAGCTCAGCTCAACAACCGTGTGGCATCCAGCAGGATCATCGGGCGCTGGCTGACCCGGGCGACGCCACGGAACAGGTCGTTGGAGATCTGGCAGATGCGCGCGGTATCCGGCGGCTCGATCTGCGAATCGGTGAGGTTGGCGACATCTTCCACCGCCGACACGCGCAGGCCGATGGTCTCGCCGTCTTCCTCCAGCACCACGATGCGGGTCTGTGAGTCGTCTTCGGCGGCCGCCGCGCCAAGGTGCAGGCCGAGATCCATCACCGGCACCACCTGGCCACGCAGGTTCATGATGCCGAGCATGGCCGGCGCGGTGCCGCGCAACGGCAGCAGCGGCACCGGCAGCACCACTTCCTGCACCTTCAGCAGTTCCAGTGCATACGCCTGGGTGCCGCAGCGCAGGCGCAGCCAGCGCGAGGTGCGCTCGCCGGCGCGACGGTTCTGCGGATGCGGGCTGCTGGCGGGCCGGTGTGCCTGTGCCTGCAGTTCCTGCCAGCTGTTCGGACGGTTGCCTGCTGGCGCGTCCACGGCCACGCGCGGTGGCGGGGCGGCATCGGTGCGCGCCACTGGAGCGGGTGCTGCGACTACGGCCGGTGGTGGCGCAGGAACGTCCTCGCCGCCGGCTGCGGCCTCGAACGCAGCCTGCAGGCCGGGGCTGTCAGTGTGGGCCAGGCGAAGGCTGTCGGCCGGATCGGTCTCGTAGATCACTTCGTCCGGCAGATCGTCCCAGGTGGGTTCCGGACCTGCCTTGGCGGCGACCGGGGCAGGGGAGGTCTCGTGGATCACTTCGGCCGGCAGATCGTCCCAGGTCGGTTCTCGTTCGGGAGCGGCGACCGGCATTGCGGCGGCCTCGAAGGCGGCTTCCAGTGCTGCGTCGTCCTCTGCCGGGGCAGCGGCAACAGTCTCCGTTTCGTAGATCACTTCGGCCGGCAGATCGTCCCATGTCGGCTCGCGTTCGGTGTCCGCTGCAATCACCGGGCACGCTTCGTCGCTGGCCGGTGGCGGTGCAACCGGTGGCGCCACGGCGATCGCTTCGCCCAGCAGTTCGTCCAGATAGTCGTCCAGTACGCCGGTGCTGTTCATGCGGCCTGCTCCAGGGCGCGGGCATCCTCGCCGAGGATCCAGTTCAGGGCGCGGCGATAGGCGGCCAGGCCGCGGCCCGGGTAGTCCTCACCAACGCTTGGCAGGGTCAGGCCGGAGGCGTTGCTGATGCGGGTGTCGATCGGAATGGCGTCTTCCCACACGCGGCTGCCATGACGGTCCTGCATGGTGCGCAGTGACTCGTTGCCGGCGCGGGTGCGGCGGTCGAACAGAGTCGGCAGGATCGAGATCGGCAGCGGGCGGCGGCGCGAGCGCTCGACCATCTCGCCGGTGCGGACCATGCCATCCAGGCCATGCAGCGCCAGTGGCTCGGCCTGGGTGGGGATGATCAGGCGGTCGGCTGCGGCCAGTGCGTTGATCATCAGCAGGCCGAGGGTCGGTGCGCAGTCCAGCAGGATGTAGTCATGCTGGCCCTGGTGGCGCGCCAGAGCGTTCTGCAGGGCCAGGCCGAGGCCGGGCTGGTTGGCGCTGCGGCGCTCCAGTGTGGCCAGCGCGGACTGTGCACAGACATAGTCCAGGCCGTGGATGTTGCTGGCATGGCACAGGCTGGAAAGATCGGCCGGCGGGGCGCCGAACAGTTCCAGTACGCCGGCCGGCGGCGGGTCCACCGGCACGCCGAAGGCGCGGCTGAGCGAGGCATGTGGATCGAGGTCGATCAGCAGCACGCGATGGCCGAGCGCGGCCAGGCCGCGGCCGAGGGCGAGGGTGGTAGTGGTCTTGCCGACTCCGCCCTTCTGGTTGGCGACTGCCCAGATGCGCATCGGTTTACTCCTTCATTGCCGGGGGAACGGCGGCGCCGACGCGGCTGCCAGCCGGCACCGGCGGCAACTTCACCGGTGCGATGGGGGAGGTGGGGGCGGTAGCCGGAGTTGCCGCGGCTTGTTCGGTGTCGGTGCTTTGGGTGGCACCGGTGGCTGCGTTCAGGCGCTGGCCAAGCGGGTCCACCGAATGCGAGGTGTCGGCCAGGATGATGACCATCACCCGGCGGTTGCGGTTGCGGCCCTGCGCGCTGTCGTTCTCTTCGCGCGGGCGGAACTGGCCGTAGCCGACCATCGCCAGCCGCGATGGCTGCACGCCCTGGTCGGCGAACAGGTGCACCACGCTGGCCGCACGCCCGGCCGACAGTTCCCAGTTGGACGGGAAGGTGGCGGTGGCAATCGGCACGTTGTCGGTGTGGCCTTCCACGCGCACGCTGTTGGGCACGTCGCGCAGGACCTCGGCCAGGCTGGCCAGGGTCTGCCGCGCATGCACGTCCAGCGCCGCCGAGCCGGTGGGGAACAGGATGTCGCTGTTGATCTCGACTTCGATCCACAGCTCGGTGCGGCGCACGCTGATCATGCCGCGGTCGATCAGCGGCGCCAGTGCGGCAGTGAGGCGGTCGGCGATGCTGTTGAGCTGGCGCTCGGCCCGCGCGATCTGCTCCTGGTTGTGCACCGACACCGGCATGCGCATCTGCGAGGCCATCGATGGCAGCAGGGTCGGGTCGTGCAATGGCGCCGGCGCCGAGGGCCCGATCTTGGTGCCGGACTTGATCACCGAGGGGCTGTCCCAGCCGCCACCCTGCACCTGCTTGTTACCCACCTGCACCGGATTGATCGTGCGCGGTGCGCCCCCGAAGGCATCGGTCAGCGCGTCGGCCATGATCCGGTACTTGCCCTCGTTGACCGAGGAAATCGCGTACATGACCACGAAGAAGGCGAGCAGCAGCGTCATCAGGTCGGCATAGGGAATCGCCCATGCTTCGTGGTTGGCGTGCTCTTCGTGGTGCTTGCGGCGGGCCATGTCAGTGCAGGAAGCCGGAGAGGTTGGTTTCGATGTTGCGCGGGTTCTCGCCCTGGGCGATCGAGATCAGGCCTTCGATGACCATTTCGCGGTCGCGGGTGTTGTGCGAGATCACACTCTTGAGCTTGGCGGCAACCGGCAGGAACAGCAGGTTGGCCGAGGCGATGCCGTAGATGGTGGCGGTGAACGCAGCGGCGATGCCGTGGCCGAGCTTGCTCGGGTCGGCCAGGTTCTTCATCACCGCGATCAGGCCGAGCACGGCGCCGATGATGCCGAGGGTCGGGGCGTAGATGCCCATTGCTTCGAAGACCTTGGCGGCGGCCTGGTCCTGGTGCTCCTGGCTGCCCAGTTCGATTTCCAGCATGTGCCGCATCGATTCGGGTTCGACGCCGTCTACCAGCAGCTGCAGGCCCTTGCGCAGGAACGGGTCCTGCTGTGCTTCCACCTGCGATTCCAGGCCCAGCAGGCCCTGGCGGCGGGCGATGTTGCTCCACTCGACGATCTGCTGGATCAGTTCGCGGCGATCACTGTGCGGCGGGCGCACCACCCAGCGCACGATCTTGAACGCATGCTTGAACACCGCCGGCGAGGTATGCAGCAGGATCGCGGCGACGGTGCCGACGATGACGATCACGAACGCCGCAGGCGACCACAACGACGCCAGGCCGGCGCCCTTGAGGATGCTGCCACCGACCAGCGAGGCCAGGGCGAGAAAGAGTCCAATGAGGCTGAGTCTATCCATGGTTCCGGTATCGGCGTGTATGAATGGGACTTGAGACACCGGTAGATCGCGTACAGACGGTAGTCACAGTTTTCGGGTCGCCGGGGGACGCCCGGCGGGGGTCATCGCAGCCCGTCCACGTCCAGGATCAGGGCCATGCGACCATCGCCGATCAAGGTTGCACCGGCATAACCGCGCAGGCCGCGCAGGGCTTTCGGCAGCGGCTTGATGACCACTTCCTCACGCCCGCGCACCTGGTCCACGACCAGCCCGAAGCGCGCTTCGCCGGCCTGCAGCACCACGATGGTCAGCAGGGGCGAGGCGGCGGGCGTCACATCCAGCCACTGGCGCAGATCGACCAGCGGCAGGGTGTGCGAGCGGCGGTCGAGCACGGCACGGCCATCGAACCAGCCCAGCGACGTGCGCGGCGCGTGCAGCACTTCCATCACGCGCGCCAGGGGCAACGCGTAGACGTCCTCACCTGCCTGCACCAGCAGGGTCGGCAGGATCGCCAGGGTCAGCGGCACGCGGATCAGGAAGCGGCTGCCACGGCCCAGCTCCGACTGGATCTGGATCTGGCCGCTCAGTTCGCGGATGCGTGACTGCACCACGTCCATGCCGACGCCGCGGCCGGAGATGTCGGTGACCTGCTGCTTGGTCGAGAAGCCCGGCAGGAACACCAGATGCAGGCATTCCTCGCTGCTCAGGCGGGCGGCCGCTTCGGGATCGATCAGGCCCTTCTCGCGCGCCTTGGCACGCAGCTTTTCCGGGTCGATGCCGGCGCCATCGTCCTGCACCTCGATACTGACGTAGTCGCCTTCCTGCTGCGCCGAGAGGCGTACATGGCCCATCCGCGGCTTGCCCTGCGCCTCGCGCAGGTCGGGCATTTCCACGCCGTGGTCGATGGCGTTGCGGACCAGGTGCACCAGCGGGTCGGCCAGCGCTTCGACCAGGTTGCGGTCGAGCTCGGTCTCGGCGCCGATCAGCTCCAGGTCCACTTCCTTCTTCAGTGAGCGGGCGACGTCGCGGGCAACCTTGGGGAAGCGGGAGAAGACCTTGCCCACCGGCTGCATGCGGGTACGCATCACCGCCGACTGCAGGCGGGCCGTGGCGATGTCCAGGGTGGACACGGCGCGGTCCAGCTCTTCATCGCGCAGGCGTGCACGCAGAGTCTTGAGCCGATTACGTGACAGCACCAGTTCGCCGATCAGGTTGACGATCGCGTCCAGGCGCTTGGTGTCCACGCGCACCGTGTGTTCGGCCTCGGCCAACGGCTTGGCAGCCGGCTTTGCCGCCGGTGCCGGTGCGGCGGCCGGTCGCGGGGCTGCAACCGGTGCCGGCGCCACGGCAGCGGCAGGCTTGGTGCCCGGTGCGGCGCCACCGTGCAGCTGGTCGAGCAGGGCTTCGAACTCGTCTTCGCTGATCAGTCCGTCGTCGGCTTTTTTTGCCGGCGCGACGGCGGTCGGTGCATTGCCGCCGTGTAGCTGGTCGAGCAGGGCCTCGAATTCGTCGTCGGTGATCAGGTCGCTGCCGCCCGCAGAGGGTGCTGCGGTGGCGGGTGCAGCCACGGCGCTGCCATGTACGTCGAACTGGGCGATCAGGTCCGGCGGCGCATAGCCTGGCTCGGTGCCGGAAGACACGGCATCCAGCATCGACTGCAGGTAATCCAGCGATTGCTGGGCCGCGTCGAAGTGGTGGGCCTGCAGCACCGCCTGGCCGGCGCGGGCGGCGCCCAGCGCTTCTTCAGCGGCGTGGCACAGCTCGACCATGGCGGTGACGCCGAGGAAGCCGGCGCCGCCCTTGAGCGTGTGGTAGCCGCGGAACACCGCGTTGAGCTGATCGCTGTCCTGCGGTGCCTGCTCCAGCGACACCAGCTGTTCGCCGAGGCGATCCAGGATTTCCTGTGCCTCGATGATGAAATCGGCAGTGATGTCGTCGGATACCGCGCTCATGCTTACAGCCCCAGATCCGACAACAGGTCGTCGGCGTCGTTCTGCGAGACCGCGTGGCGGTCCAGTCCCTTCAGTGCCGGCCCGGCCAGTTCCGGGTCGGTGCGATGCTGTTCCGGCGGCAGGCCGAGTGCGCCGAAGCCTTCGTGCACGCGGCGGACGATGCCGACCACGCGACGGATGATCTGCCCGGTCAGGTCCTGGTAGCTCTGGGTCAGGGCGATCTCGGTCAGGTTGTGGCGGATGCGCTCGAGCTGCGCGTCCTGGCCAGGCTGCAGGCCTTCGGCGCGCAGCTGTTCGGTCAGGCTGCGGCATTCCTCGGCCAGGTCCAGGGTGCGGTGCGTGGCCTGTTCGGTCATCGCCACCACGTGGTCCAGGCGCGCGCAGGCATCGTCCAGTTCGCCGGCTTCGCTGGGTACGGTCGGTAGTTCACCCAGCGCCTGTCCCAGTTCGCGGGCCAGCCGCGAGAGGCCGCTCATCATCGGCTGCGTGCGCAGCGCGACCAGTCCGTCGATGCGCTGCCGCCAGGCGGCCTCGTCACCGGACTCCAGTGCGTCCAGGGCTTCCTGCAGGCGCAGGGCGAGGGCGTTCTTGTCGACCGTGGTATCCATCAGGCGCTGGCCGCCAGGCGTTCGAAGATCTTGCCGAGCTTCTCTTCCAGCGTCTGCGCGGTGAACGGCTTGATGATGTAGCCGTTCACGCCGCTCTGGGCGGCTTCGATGATCTGCTCGCGCTTGGCTTCGGCAGTGACCATCAGCACCGGCAGGGTCTTCAGCTTGGCATCGGCACGGATCGCCTTGAGCAGCTCGATGCCGGTCATCACCGGCATGTTCCAGTCGGTCACCACGAAATCGAACGGCTGGCTCTGCAGCAGCGACAGCGCGGCATGCCCGTCCTCGGCTTCGGCGGTGTTGGTGAAGCCCAGATCGCCCAGCAGGTTCTTGACGATTCGACGCATGGTCGAGAAGTCGTCGACGATCAGGATGCGCATGTTCTTGTTCAAAGCAGAATTCCTTTGTTGTTCATTCCGGACGGCCGGGGGCAGCCGCCTCGGGGATGTTCATTCTTCGAGGCCGGCGTCGGCAGCCTCGAACAGCTTCAGCCGGCCACGCAGGCGCAGTACCGCCTGGCCGTGGATCTGGCAGACCCGCGACTCGCTCACGCCGAGCACCGCGCCGATCTCCTTCAGGTTCAGTTCCTGCTCGTAGTAGAGCGAGAGCACCAGCTGTTCGCGCTCGGGCAGGTGGCCGATGGCCTTGCCCAGCTCGCGGCCGAACTCGCCGCGCTCCAGCACCTGCTGCGGGGTCGGACCACCCTGGGCCACGGTGTCCAGCTCGCCCTGGTCCTCGATGCGCGATTCCAGGCTCAGCACCTGGCCGCGGGCGGCGTCTTCCATCAGCCGCAGGTACTCGGGCAATGGCATCTCCATCGCGGCGGCCACTTCGGTGGCGCTGGCGGCACGGCCACTGCTCTGTTCCAGGCGGCGGATGGTGGCGGCGGCATCACGTGCACGGCGGTGCACCGAGCGCGGCACCCAGTCGCCACGGCGGATCTCATCGATCATCGAACCGCGGATGCGGATCGAGGCGTAAGTCTCGAACGAAGCACCCTGGTCGGCGTCATAGCTGCGCGACGCTTCGATCAGGCCCATCATGCCGGCCTGGATCAGGTCGTCGACTTCGACGCTCGCCGGCAGGCGTGCGGCCAGGTGGTGGGCGATGCGCCGCACCAGGTCCGAATGCTGGGCGATGACCTCGTTGGCCGCCGAGCGCTGGACTTCCCTGTACTGGGCTGCGCCTTTCATGCGGCCACCCCTCGCTGCTTGAGGATGCGTTCGAGGAAGAACTCAACGCCGCCGCGCGGTTCGGTCGGCGCCTGCCAGCGTGCGGTACGGCGCGCGATCTCGGTGATCGCAAGCGCGGCCGGGCTGGACGGGTAGGCCTTCACCACCGGCTGCTGGCGCTGCACCGACAGGCGCAGCCAGTCATCCTGCGGCACGCAGCCCAGGTAGTTCAGCGAGACATCGGCGAGGAACTTCTCGCAGACGCGGGTCAGCTTCTCGTACAGCACGCGGCCCTCGTTAGGGTCGCGCACCATGTTGGCTACCACCTGGATGCGGTCCACACCGCGCTCGCGCGACAGCACCTTGATCAGCGCATAGGCGTCGGTGATCGAGGCCGGCTCGTCACAGACCACCACCACGGTGTCCTGCGCGGCCTGGCAGAAGGTCAGCACGCCATCGGTGATGCCGGCGGCGGTGTCCACCACCATGATGTCCAACTCGCGCTCGAGTTCGGAGAACACGTTGACCAGGCCGACGTGCTCGGCCGGGGCCAGTTCGGCCATGTGGCGGCGGCCGGACGCGGCCGGCACCACCAGCACCCCGTTCGGGCCTTCGACGATGACGTCGTCCAGCGTGCAGCGGCCGGCGACCAGGTCGGCCAGGGTAAAGGTGGGATTCAGCCCCAGGATCACGTCGATGTTGGCCAGGCCGAGGTCGGCGTCCAGCAGCAGCGTGCGCTTGCCCATGCCGGCCAGCGCCACGGCCAGGTTGGCCGAAACGTTGGTCTTGCCCACGCCGCCCTTGCCGCCAGTGACGGCAATGGTGCGCACAGGGCCGAGCGGCTCGCTGCGGGTGGCCGACAGCGGGAAGGTCTTGGTCAGCTTGGCGTACTCACGCGACGGCATGGTTCAACTCCGGGTTGCAGGGCATATCGGCCGCGCGGCGCAAATCTTCAAGGCGAAGTACGAGATTGGCTGCACTGGCCCGGTGCAGGTCCTCCGGAACGTCCTGGCCATCGGTCACCCAGGTGATCGGCAGGGCGTGGTCCACGGCCACCGACAGGGCGTTGCCGAAGCGGCCGGTCTCGTCCAGCTTGCTCAGTACCAGGCCCTGCAGGTTGGCGGCGCCGAAGCGGCGGACCACCTCGTCCATGTCGCCGAAGCTGGTGTTGGCCGGCAGCACCAGCAGGGTGCGCACCTGGCGGGCGGCACGCAGCCACTGCAGCTGGGCGGCCAGTGCGCGGTCGCGCGGGCCCAGGCCGGCGGTGTCGATCAGTACCAGCTTGTAGTCCTTCAGGCGTTCCAGCAGCTGGTCCAGGTCGGTGCCGCTGTTGGCCTCGTGCACCGCGATGCCGAGCTGGCGGCCGTAGCCGTACAGCTGCTCGCGGGCACCGATGCGGGTGGTGTCGGTGGTGACCAGGGCGACGTCACGCGGCGCGTGCTTCTCGGCGAAGCGCGAGGCCAGCTTGGCGATGGTGGTGGTCTTGCCGGCGCCGGTCGGGCCGACCAGGGCGATCACGCCGCCTTCTTCCAGCGGGTCGACCGGGGCGATCGGCAGCTTGCGCGAAATCAGCCCCAGCATCAGGCCGCGGCCGCGGTGGGCCTCGGTCTCCAGCGGGATCTGCATGGCCACGTCGCGGGCCAGGCCGGCGTCGAAGCCGTACTCGTCCATCAGGTCCAGCGCAGTGGCGCGCACCGGGCAACCGCGCAGGCGCTCGTCGGTGAAGCGGTTCATTTCGCGCTCGATCACCTGGCGCATGCCCGCCACTTCCTGGCGCAGCTGGCGGATCTCGGCGTCGTCCTGGGCAACCACGGTCAGCGTCGGTGCCGGGGCCAGCACGGGGGCAGGGTCGGTTTCGTCGCTGGCTTCAGCCGGTGCCGGTTCGCTGGCGGCGATTCCCGGCTGGGTGGCGGCCACAGCAGCGGCCGGCAGCGGCGGCGGCTGCACCGTCGGGGCCGGGCTTTCGTGATCCGCAGCCTGCGGCGGATCGATCTGGAAGTGGGCGCGGTTGGCCGGCACGGCGTTGGCAGGTGCCGGTGCAACGGGGGCTTCGGCGAACGGAGCGAAGATCTGTTCCGGCAGCGCCGGTTCGTTGACGGCGGCACGCGCCAGGGTGGCGGCGAAGCCGGTGCTGCCGCGGGTCGGCACGATCTCGTCGGCGCTGTCCAGGGTGCGGCCGGTGGCGCCGACCGCAGCGCGGGCGAGGGCGGCCACGGCCGAGGTGGTGGCGGCGACCGGTTCCGGCGCCGGGGTACTGCTGCGGCGGCGGGTGACGGCGGCGATCACCGCGTCGGCGGCGGTGCGCGGCTTCGGCGCCGGCGGCGGAGCGATGTCGCGACGCGAGGCTTCCAGCGCACGCTGCACGGCGCTCTCATCGTAGTTGGCGGCGGCGACGATCTCGATGCCTTCCTCGATCCGGCGGTTGGACAGGATCACGGCGTCAGGGCCATGTTCCTTGCGCACCAGGTTCATGGCCGAGCGCATGTCGGCGGCGACGAATCGTTTGATTTTCATGCTGTGGTCACGGGACGAAGACGGCGGGGTGGCGGTCGGAGAACTCGGGTGGTCGGTGGTCTGCACGGTGCGGGTTCCCCTTGGTATCTGTCTGTTGCGTTGGTTCGAAAGTGGTGTCTGTTTTCTGGCGCATCGGAGGGCGGCGTCAGCTGATCGTTCCGACCAGTTTCAGGCGCTTGTCCTCCGGCACCTCGCTGTAGGCCAGGACCGACAGCGACGGAACGCTGTGGCGGACCAGGCGGGCCAGCGCGGCGCGCACCGGGCCAGGTACCAGCACGACCGCGGGCTCGTTGCGGGCTTCCTGCTTGCTGACACATTCGGCCAGGCTCTGGTGCAGTCGCTCAGCGAGTCCGGGTTCCAGCGCGGCGCCGTTGCCCTGCGTGGACTCCTGCAAGACACGTTCCAATTGCGGGTTGAGGGTGAACACCGGCAGCTCCGCCGACATTCCGGCGATCTCCTGCACGATGAAGCGGCCCAGTGCGGTGCGCACGGTGGCGGTCAGCACGGCCGGGTCCTGGCTGTTCGGCGCGTGTTCGACCAGTGCTTCGGCGATCTTGCGCAGTTGGCGGATCGGAATGCGTTCGACCAGCAGGTTCTGCAGCACGCGCACCACCGCCGACAGCGGCAGCGCCTTCGGCGTCAGATCTTCGACGAGCTTGGGTGCGCTCTTGGCCAGGTTGGCCAGCAGATGCTGCACTTCTTCGTGGCCGAGCAGTTCCGGCGCGTGCTCACGGATCAGGTGCGAGAGGTGGGTGGCGACCACGGTGGCCGGGTCGACCACGGTGTAGCCCAGCGTTTCTGCCTGGGCACGCTGGTGCGGCTGGATCCAGGTGGCATCCAGGCCGAACGCGGGGTCCTTGCCGGCGATGCCTTCCAGCGCGCCGAGGGCGCTGCCCGGGTCCAGGGCCAGCTCGCGGTCGGGGTGGATCTCGGCGGTGGCTACCGGCACGCCGTGCACCAGCACGCGGTAGCCGTTGGCGGGTAGTTCCAGATTGTCGCGGATATGCACCGACGGGATCAGGAAGCCGACGTCCTGGGTCAGCTTGCGGCGAACGCCCTTGATGCGCGCCATCAGTTCGCCACCCTGGTTGGCGTCCACCAGCGGGATCAACCGGTAGCCGACCTCCAGGCCCAGCGGATCGACCGGACGCAGCTCGTCCCAGCTCAGTTCCGCAGTCGGTGCCGGCGCGGCTTGGCGGCCCAGTGCATTGAGTGCGGCGGCATCGGTGCCGCCGGCCGCGGCGTCGGCGGCCGGAGCCTTGCCCTTGCGATAGACCTTCCAGGCGATGAAGCCGAGGATCGCGGACAGCGTCAGGAAAGCGACGTTGGGCATGCCCGGCACCAGGCCGACCACGCCGATGATGCCGGCGGTGATCGCCAGCGCGCGGTACTGGCCGAACACCTGGCCGGTCATGGCCTGGGCCATGTCCTGCGAACGCGAGGCGCGGGTGACCAGCATGGCCACGGCGCTGGAGACCAGCAGGGCCGGCAGCTGCGCCACCAGGCCGTCACCGATCGACAGCAGGGTGTAGGTGGCCGCCGCGTCGCCGAACGGCATGCCATGCTGCAGCACGCCCACGGCCAGGCCGCCGAGCATGTTGATGAACAGGATCAGGATGCCGGCGATGGCGTCGCCGCGGATGAATTTGCTGGCACCGTCCATCGCGCCGTAGAAGTCGGCTTCCTCGCGGACTTCCTCGCGGCGAAGCTTGGCTTCTTCACGCGTCAGCAAACCGGCGTTGAGGTCGGCGTCGATCGCCATCTGCTTGCCGGGCATCGCGTCCAGGATGAAGCGCGCGGTCACTTCCGAGACGCGGCCGGCGCCCTTGGTGATCACCACGAAGTTGATGATGGTCAGGATCGCGAACACCACGATACCCACCGCGTAGTTGCCGCCGATCACGAATTCGCCGAAGGCAGCGATGACCTTGCCTGCGGCGTCGTGGCCGTTCTGGCCGTTGAGCAGGATCACGCGGGTGGAGGCCACGTTCAGCGCCAGCCGCAGCATGGTGGTGATCAGCAGCACGATCGGGAAGATGGTGAAGTCCAGCGGGCGCTTCACGTAGACCACCGCCAGCAGCACCATCAGCGAGATGGCGATGTTGAAGGTGAACAGCGCGTCGAGCACCGGCGCTGCCAGCGGCACCACGACCATGGCCAGCAGGGCCAGCACGATCAGCGGCGCGCCAAGGCCCTGGCGGATCATTTCCAGGGCGCGGCGGGTGTTGAAACCGGTGGAGGGCTGGGCGCTCACGGGCGGCCTCCCTTGCCGAATTCATCCACCTGGATGTGCGGGGCGTCCGGCATCGGGCCAGTGCGCCAGGCGCGCAGCTGGTAGACGTAGGACAGGACCTGGGCGACGGCCGAATACAGTCTCACGGGGATTTCCTTTCCGAGTTGGCCTTCCCGATACAAGGCGCGTGCCAAAGGCGGGGCGGAGACGATCGCGACCTTGTTGCCGTCGGCTACTTCACGGATGCGCAGGGCGGTCTCGTCCACGCCAAGGGCGACCACGGTGGGGGCGTTCATGGCGCCGCCCTCGTACTTCAGCGCCACCGCGTAGTGGGTCGGGTTGACCACCACTACGTCGGCAGTGGGCACCGCTTCCATCATCCGGCGGTTGGCCATCTGCTGCTGCAGCTGGCGGATGCGGCCCTTGACCTCGGGGCTGCCCTCGCTTTCCTTCATTTCCCGGCGCAGCTCTTCACGGGTCATCTTCAGCTTGCGCATCCAGTTCCAGCGCTGGTACGGGGCATCGATGGCGGCCAGCACCAGCATGGCGCCGGCGGTGGCCAGCAGCAGGCGCAGGGTGAAGCCCAGGCCGTCGGTGATGGCGGTCTCCAGCGGGTGGTGGATCAGCCCGCGCAGGGTGTCGAAGCCGGTCCAGACCACCAGTCCGGCGGCGACGCCGACGAACGCCACGCGCAGCAGCGATTTGGTGAACTCGGCAATGGCCTCGGGGCCATAGAGGCGCTTGAGCCCGCTCATCGGGTTCATCCGGTTGATGTCAGGCAGCAACGCCTTCTGCGACCAGCGCAGGCCGCCCATCACCAGCGGGGCGACGAAGCTGGCCAGCAGGCAGACCAGCACCAGCGGCGCGATCACCAGCATGAACTGCAGCAGCAGGTCGCCGAAGTGGCCGAACAGTTCCTTCGGGTTCTGCCGCAGGCTCTGTTCGGGGCTGAGCGCGTGCTTCATCCAGGCGCTGGCGCCGCGGCCTATCGAACCGCTCATGGCCATCACCGCCAGCACGCCGGCGCCGAACACGGCGGCGGTGCCGAGTTCGCGCGAGCGCGGCAGGTTGCCCTGTTCACGGGCGTCGCGCAGGCGTTTTTCGGTAGGTTGTTCGGTCTTTTCGCCGGCGGATTCGTTCTCGGACATCACGGGCACTGCGGCAGGGGATGCCGGGGTGCGTGCAAGATCTGTTCCGTGATGGGCCGTTGCCTATCCACGCATGGCGGGGATCTTCCGAGGCAGGGAGCGGGGCGGCCCCATCCACGCGTGGCGTGGCGCTACTGGGGGGTGTCGCTGGCGAGGTGGAGGGGAATCGTCAGAACACTGTCGCTGTGCCAGTCCACCTGCAGCGGGGCGCCCGCATCGGCGGCCGATTCGTTGCTGACATCACGGCCGGTGCCGTGGTTGACCTGGTGCATGGCGTCCTTCAGCACATCCACCTTCACCAGCAGGCGGCTGCCTGCAGCCAGGTGGCGAGCGACCATGCGCGTGCGATCGAAGGGCAGGTGGGTCCATTGGCCGGGCTGCAGCAACTGGCGCGTGCTCGGGTCACGCACATGGCTGGCCCGGCCCATGTAATAGGACAGCTGCATCCGGCGTCCATCGGCGAGCAGCTCGTACAGGGTGACGGTGAAATCGAAGTCGCGCTTGTTGATCCGTACCTTCAGGTCGCCGGAGAAGCTGCCCACCAGATCCATCGGACCGGCAAAGGGGTCGGTGGCAAAGGACAGCGCGGTATCCCTTTCGTCCTGTGCCGCGATGATCGGGAACGGATAGTAGCCATGCCGCATTTCACCGCGGTCGGCCAGGTCCACGGTTTGCCCCAGCTGGCCCTGGGCTGGCGGCTGTTCCTGCAGGCGGTGGTAGCCATCGGCCGAAGCGGGTGCGGCCGACAGATGGTAGCGGCGGTGGGCACCCGCGGCGGCGTCCAGCGTTGCCGCATGCCCCCAGCGGTTGGTGCCCATCAGCTGGTAGTTCACGCGGTTGGGCACCAGCGCCGGGCGAGGGGCGCCGCGCAGCACATGGTCCAGCCACTGGAAGGTCAGTGCAGGCGTGTCGAACTGCGCGACGGCGTCCAGGTCGTATCCGCGCAGCTGCATCGGCTTGATGGCCGACTGCGCACCGCGATGGTCATAGGGGCCGATCAGCAGGGCATGATCGGCATCGGGGCGGTGCCGCAGGTGGTCCTTGAAGTACTGCAGTGCCGAGATCTGGCCATCGTCGTAGTAGCCGGTGATGGTCAGTACCGGGATGCGGATGTCGTCGAACTGGTCGCCATAGGGAACCATCGACTGCCAGTAAGCGTCGTACGCCGGGTGATCGAGCCAGCGTTGCAGCCAGGGGTTGGCCGTGCCGTCGACCTGATCGATCTGCCGGTAAGGGCGGCCGGAGGCATACCAGCGGCGCGGCAGCTGCGACCAGCGCTCGTTCTGGTTGTAGGTGTCGTTGTCCAGCATCGGGCCATTGGCCACATAGAACGCCCAACCGTAGTTGGCACTCAGGAACACGTTGTTCTCCATCGGCAGGCCCTGGCCGGGGATGGCGGCAACGTAGGGCACGATGGTCTTCAATGCGGGATGGTGATGGCGCGCCGCCGCCCAGGCAGTGAAGCCCTCGTAGCTGCCGCCATACATGGCGACCCGGCCATCGCTCCACGGTTGATGGCTGATCCATTCGATGGTCGCGTTGGCGTCCTTGCCATCATGCTCATAGGGAGCGATGGTGCCGATGCCCCGGCCCTTGCCACGTGCATCGACCACGATGCCGGCATAGCCATGCGCGGCGGCCAGCAGCATCTTCTGCCGGTTCTTCGGTGGATCGGTGTAGATGGTGAACAGCATTGCCGTCGGCAGGGGCACCGATGCGGCGCGGGGACGAGCCAGCTGCGCCGACAGCACGACGCCATCGCCAACGGGGATGCGCAGCGCATCGTCGATGGCGAAGCGGCGCTGCGCTTCCGCCGCGACCAGCGGAGGGGCCAGTGCGGCGGCAAGGGTCTGTGCACGCAGTACCGCCCGCAGGCGCAGCAGTTCCAGGGCGACGGCCTCGGTGACGGTCGCAGCCCCCGCCTGCGCTGCGATGGCCTTCTCCAGCTGGGCGCGCACCGGGGCCGGCTCAGCCGAGAGCACGGCATCGGCCTGCACCGCGGCGACGTCGTCGAGGGCAGCGAAGGTGCTGTGGAAGGCACGCGTATAGGCGGCGTTGTCCCGCTCGCCGGCGGTGGCGAGCAGCAGCATCGGCAGCCAGCGTTGCATCGCCGCGGTGTCACCGTCGCTTGCCAGCGATGTGCGTACCCGCTGGATCGATTGCCGCGCTTCGGCCGTCTGGCCCATCGCCAGCAGCGCGTGGCCGCGCTGTGCATCGGTCAGGCTGGGGGACTTCAACACGCCCTTGCCGAGGACCTGCAGGGCGGCGTCGACCTGGGCCGGGGAAGCATCGGCTGGCAACGACCACGGCAGATCAGCGGCGGCGGCCTGGCCGACAGCAAGGGCCAGCAACAGTCCAGCAAGAGTGGTGCGCAGGGCCACGGACGTTTCCTTGGATGACGGTGGAACGGCTCATCCACGCATGGCGCGGATCTACTGGGGATCGACACCCAATGGTAGCGCCGGGCCATGCCCGGCGGGAGCCGGGCGCAGGCTCGGCTACAGGGGAGCGTTGTCGCTGGGCGGTGGGCTCTGCGCCAGTTCCACCCGCGGCCGGGGCAGGTCGTGCAGTTGCATGAAGCGCGCCGCATCCACCGGGCGGCCGAGCAGGTAGCCCTGCAGGTAATCGCAGCCCAGCCGCTCCAGGTAGGCGCGCTGCGCGGCGGTTTCCACGCCTTCGGCCACGATGTCCATGTCCAGCGCATGGCCCAGCGCCACGATGGCCGAGACGATCACCACATCTTCGGCACTGTGCTCCAGATCGCGCACGAAGGCATGGTCGATCTTGATCTCGGTCGCGGGTAGCCGCTTCAGGTACAGCAGGCTGGAGTAGCCGGTGCCGAAGTCATCGATGGAGATGCCCACGCCCAGTGCCGACAGCGCCTGCAGCAGGCGCAGGCTGGTATCGGTATCGCGCATCACCGTGCTTTCGGTGATCTCCAGCACCAGGTGGCGCGGGGCAATGTCGTAGCGTTCGATCACCTCACGCACATCCTGCAGCAGGTGCGGCGAACTGAACTGCACCGGCGACAGGTTCACCGACATCGACCAGCCTTCGTGACCGGCGTCGTGCCAGCGGCGCAGCTGCAGGCAGGCCTGGTCCAGCGCCCAGCGGCCGATGTCGTTGATCGCACCGCTGCGTTCGGCCAGCCGGATGAAGCGATCCGGCGGGATCAGGCCATGCTCCGGATGGCGCCAGCGGATCAACGCTTCGGCACCGGCCACCTTCTGCGTGGCTACCTGGATTTTCGGCTGGTAGTGCAGGAACAGCTGTTCGCTGCCGATCGCCCGGCGCAGGTCGGCCAGCAGCCGGAACTGTTGTTCGGCGCTGTCATTCATCCAGTCGGCGAACAGCACGAAGGCGTTGCGACCGGATTCCTTGGCCTGGTACATCGCCGCATCGGCAAAGGCCATCAGCTGCCGCTCACTGGCAGCGTGGTCGGGACAGATCGCCACGCCGATGCTGGCGGTCACCTGCAGTTCGTTGTCGGCCAGCAACGGCCCGCTGCCGACCGCCTGCAGGATGCGGCGCGCCAGGGTCGGAAGGTCCTCGTCGTGCTCGATGCGCACCACCAATACGAATTCGTCACCGCCCAGGCGAGCCAGCAGGTCGTTGGGCCGGAGCAGCTGGCGCGTGCGTTCGGCCACCGCCACCAGCAGTGCATCACCCGCCTGGTGGCCATAGGCATCGTTGACCTGCTTGAAGCCGTCCAGGTCCATGAACATCACGGCGAAACGGCTGCCACCCTGTTCGGCCTCGGCCAGTGCCTGCACGATGCGACGCTGCAGCAGCAGGCGGTTGGGCAGGCGGGTGAGTGGGTCGTGCAGTGCAGCCTGGGTCAGTTCCTGTTGTGCGTCGGTCAGCGAGGTGCTCAACAGGGAATTGCGCAGGCGCAGCAGCTGCGCCTCCACCCGCTGGTCCAGCCAGGACACCACCAGCACCACGGCCAGGATCGCCACGGTCAGCACCACCACCAGCATGGCCAGCCATTCGCTCTGCAGTCCATCGCCGACTGCCGCGCCGCAGATGCTGCCTTCCGGGAAGCGCGCGGCGGCCATGCCGGTGTAGTGCATGCCTACGATCGCCAGCCCGAGCAGGCCGGCCGCTGCCAGACGGTCGCCAACACGGGTGCGCTGCGCACGCAGGCGGAACGCCACATACAGGGCCGTCCACGAAGCAGCGACCGCCACCATCAGCGAAAACAGCAGCCAGCCGGGGTCGTAGTCGATGCCCGGCTGCATGCGCATTGCAGCCATGCCAACGTAGTGCATGCCGGCGATACCGGTGCCCATCAGCAGTGCGCCGCCAGCCAGGCGCGGATGCGGCAGGGTGCGCAGCGAGACCAGCCACAGTGCGAACACCGACGAGGCGATGGCCAGGGCCAGGGAAAGCAGGGTGATCGGCAGGTCGTAGCCGAGCGGAATGGGCAGGTCGAAGGCGAGCATGCCGATGAAGTGCATCGACCAGATGCCCAGGCCCATGGCGAAGCCACCTCCGAGGCGCCACCACCACGCCGCGCCCCTGCCGGGTGCGGTGACCGTGCGCCCGGCCATCGCCAGCGCAGTGTACGAAGCCATCACGGCAACCAGCAGCGAGATCGCCACCAGCCACGGGTTGTACGTGCCTACCAGCATTCGTCAGTCTCCCGGACCTGCCTGTCGACGGAAACCACGGTGGGGCATGCATGAGGCAGGCCGACGCAGGGCGGCGGCCACGTGCGGCATCCCCCCGGTTGCCGCGCATTCACTCTAACGCGCAGACCCGGGGGAAGGGCAAGCAGTAAAACGTGATGATCGGGTCAGTGTGTGACCGCGTCCGCAGCCTGGAAGGCGGCGTCGAACAGGCGCTGCACCGGCGGGCCCATTTCCCCGGCCAGCAGGGCCAGCAGGAACAGGCCCAGCAGCAACGAGACCGGCAGGCCCAGCTGGATCGGGTTCAGCGCCGGGGCCGCACGGGCCAGCACGCCGAACGCCAGGTTCACCGCCAGCATTGCCACGATCAGTGGAATGGCCAGGGTCAGTGCGCCGCGCAGCACGGTCAGCAGGAAGGTCGGGGCGATGCTGAAGAAGGCGTGCGGGTCGGGCAGCGGAGCGCCGATCGGCAGCGCCCGGTAGCTGTCCACCACCAGCGAGATCAGCGCCAGGTGCCCGTTGGCGGTGAAGAACAGCAGGCCGAACAGCAGGTAGAACCACTGGCCGATCACGCCCGAGGTGCCACCGCGCAGCGGATCGCTCATCTGCGCGAAGGCCAGGCCGGTGCCCTGGGCAATCAGTTCACCGGCCATCGCGCCAGCCTCGAACACCAGCCGCAGCAGGAAGCCGATGGACACGCCGATGGCCAGCTCGCGGGCGATGGTCAGTACGGTGGCGGCATCGAAACCGGTCCAGTCCGGTACTGGCGGCAGCAGCGGTGCCAATGCGATGGCCAGGGTGCCGGCCAGTATCACGCGCACCCGTCCGGGAACGGCACGGGTACCGACCATCGGCATGGCCATGGCCACCGCGCCGATGCGCAGCATGGTCCACAGCACGGTGCCGATCATGCCGAAGGCCTGAAGGCCGTCGGCGGCCATCTGGGTGGCGGCGTCCATCGAAGCGCGTGTCCTAGCCGATCAGGTGTGGAATGCGCTGGAACAGCAGCGTGGTGAATTCAACCAGGTGGCCGATCAGCAGGCTGCCCAGCGCGAACAGCACCGCGGTCAGCGCCGCCGCCTTGGCAACGAAGGCGATGGTCGGTTCGTTGAGCTGGGTCGCGGCCTGCACCACGCCCACCACCACGCCCACCACCAGCACGGTGAGCAGCAGCGGGCCGGCCACCCACAACACGGTGATCAGGCCGCCACGCAGTTCGGTCAAGGCAAGTTCGGGAGACATTCGGGGTCCATCTGCTTATGTGGAGTCGAGCCGCGCTCGACTGTGCTTCTGTAGAGCCGAGCCACGCTCGACTGCCTCTCAATCACGCCGGATTGAAGCTCGCCGCCAACGTACCTACGGTCAGCACCCAGCCATCCACCAGCACGAACAGCAGGATCTTGAACGGTGCCGACACCAGCATCGGTGACAGCATCATCATGCCCATCGACATCAGCACGCTGGCCACCACCAGGTCGATGATCACGAACGGGATGAAGATCAGGAAGCCGATCTCGAAAGCGGTTTTCAGCTCGCTGGTGACGAACGAGGCGACCAGCACCGGGAACGGGATCGCATCGGGACTGGCGTAGGTGCCGTGCCCGGCGATGCCGGCGAAGGTCATCAGATCGGTCTCCCGGATCTGCGCCAGCATGAAGGCGCGCAATGGCGAGGTGGTCAGCGTCCAGGCAGTCTGGAAGTCGATCTCGCCATTGAGATAGGGCGCCATGCCGGTGCTCCAGGCCTTGTCCCAGGTCGGCAGCATGATCATTGCGGTAAGGAACAGCGCCAGGCCCAGCAACACCTGGTTGGAGGGCGTCTGCCCGGTACCCAGTGCCTGGCGCAGCAGGCCCAGCACGATGATGATGCGGGTGAACGAGGTCAGCACCAGCAGCATCGACGGGATCAGGGTGATCGCCGTCATCAGCAGCAGGGTCTGCAGCGGCAGGCTGACCGGCGCACCACCGATCTTGCCGACGTTGATGTCCGGCAGCGGGGTGGTCGGTGCGCCGGGTGCAGCGAACGCCAGTGCCGGCAACAGGCACAGGGCGAGCATCAGCAGCCACGGCATCAGGGTGGCAAGACGGGTACGGGTGACACGCATGTCAGGGGTCCTTGCGCAGCCGCTGCTGCAGCAGCTGGGCGAAATTCGGCAGGTTCTTGAAGTCCGGCACGCGCACCGGGGCGGGCGGCGGCAGCGGTTCGGGCAGGGTGTGCAGGGTGTTGATGCCGCCGGCGGTGACGCCCAGCAGCAGTTGCTGGCCATTGACCTCCACCACCACCACACGCTCCTTGGCGCCGACACTGAGGCTGGCCACCAGCTTCATGCCGTCGGCCGGGCGGAAGCCGCTGCCGGGCAGGCGCTTGAGCAGCCAGCCCAGGCCGATCACCAGGGCCAGCACCGCCAGCAGCGCCAGCACCGCGCCGAACAGGCTGGGTGCGGCGGCCGCGTGCTGGCCGACCTGGGGCCCGATGGGCGCGGCGGTCTTGCCGACCGCCAGCAGGGTGGAGGCCAGCAGGCTCAACGCAGTCTCCGGATCCGCTCGCTCGGGCTGACCACATCGGTCAGGCGCACGCCGAAGCGGTCATTGATCACCACCACTTCGCCATGGGCGATCAGGGTGCCGTTGACGAACACATCCAGCGATTCGCCAGCGCCGCGCTCCAGTTCCACCACCGAGCCCTGGTTGAGCTGCAGCAGGTTGCGGATCGGCAGGCGAGCGCGACCGACTTCCAGCGACAGGGTCACCGGAACGTCCAGAATCACGTCCAGGTTCAGGTCCGGACCGTTCGCCTCATCGGCCTGCAGGCTGCTGAACTGGGCCGGGGTCGGTTCGAGGGCGTCGATATCGTTCATTGCGGGTCTTCCTGGATGACGGGTGCGCGCGGGCGGGTGCCCGGCGGATGGGTAGCGGTGATCTTCACGGCGTTCATGCCGTTGGCGATGCCGAACTCGCCGGTGAACACGGGAATGTTCTCCACGCACAGCGGCACCTGCGGGCTGAGCTCGATCGGCAGGATGTCGCCGACCTTCAGCTGGGTCAGGTCGCGCAGGGTCATGCGCTTGCTGGCCAGCACGCTGGACAGGGTGACTTCGGCGATGTTGAGCTGTTCACGCAGGGTCTGGCCCCAGCTCTCGTCGCGATCATTGCGGTCGCTCTGGATGCCGGCGTCGAGCAGCTCGCGGATCGGCTCCAGCATCGAATACGGCAGGGTGACGTGGATGTCGCCGCCACCGCCGTCGAGTTCGACGTGCAGGCGGCACACCACCACGTATTCGCGCGGCGTCACGATGTTGGCGAAGTGCGGGTTGATTTCCGAGTTGATGTATTCGAAGTCGACATCCATCACCGGTGCCCACGCCTCGCGCAGGTCGGCGAAGGTCTGCTTCAGCAGCAGGTGGATCACCCGCATTTCGGTGGCGGTGAACTCGCGGCCCTCGATGCGGGTCGGGTAGCGCCCGTCGCCGCCGAAGAAGTTGTCGACGATGGCGAACACCAGGGTCGGTTCGAACACGATCAGGCCGGTACCGCGCAGCGGCTTGAAGCGGATCAGGTTCAGGTTGGTCGGTACATACAGCGAGTGCATGTAGTCGTTGAACTTGATCAGTTCGATACCGCGCACCGACAGTTCGGCCGAACGGCGGATCAGGTTGAACAGGCCGATCCGCCACAGGCGCGCGAAGCGCTCGTGGACCATTTCCAGGGTCGGCATGCGACCACGGATGATGCGGTCCTGGCTGGCGAAGTCGTACGAACGTGCTTCGCCTGACGGCGGCTCCGCATCGGTCTCGACCGCGCCACTGTCCACGCCGTGGAGCAGGGCATCAATCTCGTCCTGGGACAGCAGGTCATTCATCGGTGGGCCCTTACTGGGTCACGAAGCTGGTGAACAGCAGATCGTCGGCGCCGTTGCTGCCGGTCTCGGCCTTGAGCACCTTCTGTACCTCGGCCAGCGAGGAGGCCTGCAGCTTCTGCTTGCCGGCCACATCGGCGATCTGGTCCGGGCTGACCTGCGAGAACAGCATCAGCAGGCGTGCGCGGATGGCGGGGGCATGGGTCTTGATCGCTTCCAGCGCGGCCGGGTCGCGGGTCATCAGCTGCACTTCCAGCTGCAGGTAGCGCGGGCCGTCGACCGGGCCGTTGAGGTTGACCACGAACGCGGGGTCCAGCGCGAAGTACTGCGCCGGTGCCGGAGTGCTGGCCTTCTTCGGGGCCTGTGCGGTCTTCTCTTCGTGCTTGGACTGGGTGAAGAACCAGACGCCGCCACCGGCGGCAGCGGCGGCCAGTACGGCCACCAGCGCGGTGATCAGGATTGGACTACGCGGCTTGGCGGCCTTGTCCTTCTCGGCGGTCTTCTTGGTTTTGTCAGCGGCTGCGGCCACGGGGTGAAGCTCCTGAGGGTTGCTTCACCGGGATATGCAAGGGGTGTGCCGAAGGCGGGGCAGAGGGGGGGACGGAATTCCGTCGGCGTGCCGGTGGCGCCGTGCGGAGCAAGCTCCGCACCCACCAGCGCGATACTGGCAGGGGCGGCTCTATTGCCCCGGTGCCCTGGTGGATGCCAACCGCCCCGCTCTGGTAGGTGCCAACCGCATCGCTCTGGTGGGTGCCAACCTTGGTTGGCACGCCTGTCAGGCGTAGGCGTCCAACAACCCGCGCTGGCGGATCAACTGCGCGGACGACACGCTGGCGTCGCCCGGCGACGGTTCTCCGTCACCTGCCATGCCGCCGCCGCCGGCCTGGCCCGACGCATTGCCGTCACCACCGGGCGCCTGGTGGCCGACATCAGCATGAGCCAGCTGGAAACCCTGTTCGCCGAGAAGTTCGCGCAGGCGCGGCAGGCTGCTTTCCAGAGCCTGGCGCACATCCACGTGTGGGCTGCTGAAGCTGGCATGCACCTTGTCGCCGTTCAACTGCAGGCGCACGTCGACCGGCCCCATGTCGTCCGGACTCAGCCGGATGTGGGCATGGCCGATCTTCTGGTCGGCCAGCCAGCCAAGGCGCGCGCCAATGGCCTGATCGAAACCATCGTCACCGAGCACCGGCTTCGGTGTCGGCTCGCCGTTGAAGATGGCATTACCCGTGGCCAGCGCGGCCTTCAGATCCTGCACGGCCGCGTTGCCCGGTGCATGCAGCAGCGGCGCCGTGGCACGGTCGCCGATGAGGAGTGCGTCGCTGCCTTCACCGCGCTCGCTGCGCTTGCCGGGCAGTACCAGCTCAGGCAACGGCAGTGGGGTCGGCTGGTCGGCTTCGCTGGGGGCGTTGCCCTCGGCGGTGGCCGTAGCGGTCGCGGTTGTTGTAGGCGGCAGGGCTGCTGCGACCGGTAGTGCAGCGGGGGCGGGTAGTGCATTGCCGTCTGCGTCGGCGGCCGTAGCTGTCACTGCTGGCAGAGTGGCGGCAGGATCGGCAGGTGTCGGTACCGCCAGCACCAGTCCTGCCAGGCCGAGCGGTGGCCACGGGGCTTCCTCGGCCGTCGCCGGGGCGTCCTTTTCGGCAGCGGGCTTGGCTTGCACTGTGGGCACCGCGGCTGCGGTCTCTTCGGGTGCGGCAGCGCTGTCCGGCCTGCGCTCGGCACCAGCCTGGCCATTGCTGTCGGATGCCGGCCCCTGCGTGGACGGCGTGGGCGTGTTCGAGAGTTTCGAGGGTGCATCGGCACCCGGTGAGCCACCCTGCAGCAGTTGGCTGAATTCCTTGTTGCCATCACCGCGTGGCGCGCGCGTTGCGCTGCTACCGGAATTCTGCGGTTGCGCGTTGGCGCTGCTGGCCAATGGCGCGGGCATCACGAGCGGCCTCCCTGCTCGGCGCCGTCCTGGTCTTCGGCCTGTACCAGGCGGGCGCGGCGGGCACCGATGTCGTCCATTTCGCGCTGGTCGCGGCGGTCGGTCACTACCTTCTCCTGCGCGCGGTAGCTGGCGGCCAGCTGTTCCAGCACGGCCTTGTCACGACTGGCCAGGATCAGCCGGGCGCGCTCTGCCTCTACTTTCTCGCGGTTACCGTTGACCGTGGCCTGCTGCTGCTCGACCGCACTGTCGAGGCGGTCGAGGAAGGCGCGGCGGTTCAGCAGCTGCGCCGGGCTGGTCGCCGCCATCTGCGCGTTGGCGTACTCCTCGGCGTAGCGGCGTAGTTCGTCCAGTCGCGATAGATGGGTATCGAGCACGCGCTGGCGTTCGGCCAGATCGCGGGCGACCGCGTCCTCGTGTTCCTGGGCCCGCTTGAGCAGGGGATCGATGCGCTTGGACTGGTTCATGGCTTAACTCTCTTGTTCCACCAGGCGCTGCAGCGCCGCCTGGCTGTGCGGGAGATCTGCGGCCTTGGCAACGTCCTGGCCGAGGAACTCCATGATTTCCGGCCAGCGTTCCAGGGCTTCGTCGGTGGCCGCGTCGTTGCCGCGCTGGTAGGCACCGATGGCGATCAGGTCTCGGTTGGCCGAGTAGGCCGAGACCAGTCGCTTCAACTTGCGGATGCGCAGGCGCCACGGCTCGTCGGCGATTTCCGTGACCACGCGGCTGACCGACGATTCGACGTCGATGGCCGGGTACAGGCCGCTGTCGGCCACGCGCCGCGAGAGCAGGATGTGGCCGTCGAGGATCGCGCGCGCTGCATCGGCGATCGGATCCTGCGGATCATCGCCTTCGGTGAGCACCGTGTAGAACGCGGTGATCGAGCCACGGCCCTTGGCGCCATTGCCGGCGCGTTCGACCAGTGCCGGCAGCTTGGCGAACACCGACGGCGGGTAGCCGCGGGTGGTCGGCGGCTCACCCACCGACAGGCCGATCTCGCGCTGTGCCTGGGCAAAGCGGGTCAGCGAGTCCATCAGCAGCAGCACGTTCAGTCCCTGGTCGCGGAACCATTCGGCGATGGCGGTAGCGCGGTAGGCACCGTGCAGGCGCGCCAGCGGCGGCCGGTCGGCGGGACTGGCCACCACCACGGCGCGGCGCAGGCCTTCCTCGCCCAGCGTGGTCTCGACGAAATCGCGTACTTCGCGGCCACGTTCACCGATCAGGCCGACCACGATCACGTCGGCGGCGGTGTAGCGGGTCATCATGCCCAGCAGCGTCGACTTGCCGACGCCGGAGCCGGCGAACAGGCCGACACGCTGGCCGCGGCCGATCGGCAGCAGCGCGTTGATCGCACGCACGCCCACGTCCAGTGGCTGGGTGATCGGTTCACGTGCCAGCGGATTGATCGACACGCCGGCCATGCCGACATGGCCCTCGGCGCGGATCGGGCCCTTGCCGTCCAGCGGCACGCCGTCGCTGTCGATGACGCGGCCGAGCAGGCCTTCGCCCACTTCAACGCCGCCACGGCGCGCGGACGGCACCACCCGTGCATTGGGCAGCAGGCCGTGCAGTTCCGCGCTGGGCATCAGGTAAGTGCGCTCGCCGGCGAAGCCGACCACTTCGGCATCGACCCAGCCACCATCGACCACTTCCACCTTGCAGCTGGCGCCCAGCGGCGCCTCGCAGCCGACGGCTTCCAGGGTCAGTCCGACCGCGCGGCGCAGCACGCCTTCGCGGATCAGGCCACGGCCATGGGCGGTATCCACGCGCAGGCCATCGAGCCGACGGGCCAGGCGCAGGTTGCGGGCCATGGCCCAGTCGGCCGGTGGCGGCGTCGGCTGCGGATCGGGGTTCATGCATTGGCTCCGGTCTGGCGGATCACCGCGTCCAGCGCGCCTCGCAGTCGGGCTTCCAGGGTGCCGTCGATGCGCACCGCTTCGGCGTGCACGCGAAGATCGCCGCGGCTGAGGCTGGTGTCCGGCACCAGGCGCTGTTGTGGCGGCAGGCTCAACAGCGGGGCGAGGGCGGCGATGTCGTCCGGGTGCAGTCGCACTTCGACCTCGCGGGTGCTGCCACCCACCGCGTCGATGGCCTCACCGACCAGCTGTGCCAGCAGTGCCGGGTCAGCTTCGTAGGCGCGGCCGACCAGCGCACCGGCGATGCGTACCGCCAGTTCGCCCAGTGCGCCGACCACTTCGTTCTCCAGCCGCACCAGCGGTCGGCTGAAGTTGTCGAGAATGCCTTCGATCTGCGCGGCGAGGCGACGCACCTCTGCCTGGCCCTGGCCGTAACCTTCGGCATGGCCGTGCTGGAAGCCTTCCTTCTCGGCGCTGTCCTGGATGGCCTGGATTTCCTCCAGGGTCGGCAGCTGCAGCGGCGGCTCCGGCTCGGTGAGTTCGAACGCATCCTCCTGATCCAGCACCGGTTCGGGCTGGGCCAGCAGGTCCGGGGCAAGCCAGCGCACGACGTTGCTCACAGCATGGCCTCCGCGCTGCCACCGATGGTGACGGTGCCTTCATCAGCCATGCGCTTGACGATGGCCAGGATCTCGCGCTGTGCGCCTTCCACGTCGGACAGGCGCACCGGGCCACGGGCTTCCATGTCTTCCAGCAGGATTTCTGCCGCGCGCTGCGACATGTTGCGGGTGATCTTGTCGCGCACCTTGATGTCGGCGCCGCGCAGGGCCAGGCCCAGGCGCTCGCCGCTCACTTCGCGCAGCACCAGCTGCATTTCGCGGTCGTCCAGGTCGACCAGGTCGTCGAACACGAACATCAGGTCCTGGATGCGGTTGCTCAACGGCGCATCGATGCGGGCGATTTCGCCCAGAATCGCCTGGTCCTGGCCGCTGTCCATGAAGTTCAGGATGTTGGCCGCGCACTGCACGCCGCCGATGTTGGACGACTTCAGGTTCTGGTTGCCGGCGAACTGGCGCTCCATGATCTCGTTGAGTTCATTGAGCGCGTTCGGCGGAATGCCGTCGAGGGTGGCGATGCGCAGCAGCACGTCCACGCGGGTACGGTCCGGCAGCAGCTTCAGCGCGTCGGCGGCCTGGTCGGTTTCCAGGTGCGCCATCACGATGGCGATGATCTGCGGGTGCTCGTTGCGCACCAGGTCGGCCACCGCACGCGGGTCCATCCACTTCAGCGCGTCCAGGCCGGTGGTGTTGCGGCCGAGTAGGATGCGGTCGATCAGGTTGCCGGCCTTCTCGCTGCCCAGTGCCTGCACCAGCATGTTGCGGATATAGTCGTCCGAGCCCACGCCCAGCGAGGTCTTCGAGCCCAGCTCCTGGCCGAACTGGTCCATCACCCGTTCCACCTGTTCGCGGGTGATGTCGGTCATGGTGGCCATGGCGATGCCGATCTTCTGCACTTCCTTGGGTTCCATGTGGCGCAGCACTTCGGCCGCATCCAGCTCACCCAGCGAAAGCAGCAGTACGGCGGCGCGCTGCACGCCAGTCAATGCTGCCTCAGTCATTGGCCACCCAACCCTTGACCACCTGGGCCACGCGCTTGGAGTCGGTCTTCACGGCTTCACGCGCCATCCGCAGTCGTTCCTCATATGAATCCACCGGCAGGGCCAGTGCGTCCGGCCCGCCCAGGCTGGCCCGGTCGGCGCCCAGCGCCGGCAGCGGCATGCCATCGTCATCGACCAGCTGTACGTCCGCGGTGTGCGGTTCCAGAGCCTGTTCGTCGTTCTTCTTGTTCTGGCCGGTGATCGCGCGCAATGCCGGGCGCAGCACGCCGAACAGCAATGCCAGCACCACCACGGCGCCCAGCAGCATGCGGCCGGCATCGTGCACCCACGGCAGCTCCCACCAGGCCGGGCCTTCGACCGGCGTGGTATCACGCACGAACGGGGCGTTCATCACCGACACGGTGTCGCCGCGCTCGGCATTGAAACCGACGGCCTGCTTGACCAGTGCCTCGACGCGGGTCAGTTCGGCGGCCGACAACGGCTGCGGGCTGACCTTGCCGTTGGCACCGGCGCGCGGCACGTTGTCCACCAGTACCGCCACCGAGACACGCTTGATGCGGCCCGCCGGCTGGCGGGTGTGCTGCAGGGTGCGGTCCAGCTCGTAGTTGCGCGTCGCGTTCTTGCTGCTTTCGGTCGGGGTCTGTGCGGTGGCGGGTGCAGCCTGCTGGCCCGGCGGGCTGTTGCTGGTCGCGCCCGGCACGCCCTGCGGGCCCGGGGTGCTGGTGGTGTTCTCGCTCATCTGCTCGCTGCGCAGCTTCTGCGGTTCACCGTTGTAGAGCTCACGGGCTTCCTCGGTTACCGAGAAATCCATGTCCACGCTCACTTCCGGGTTGACCCGGCCGGGGCCGGTCATCGGCTCCAGCAGTTCGCGGATACGCTGGTTGAACGAGGTTTCCTGGCGGCGCACCTGCTCGAACTGGGCGGCGTTGACCGCCGCTTCGCTGTTCGGGTCGGTGATGCTGAGCATGCGCCCGCTCTGGTCGACCACGGTCACCCGTTCCGGAGCGAGGTCCGGAATGCTGGCGGCGACCATGTGCACGATGGCATCGACCTGGCTGCGTTCCAGCTGCTGGCCACCACGCAGTTCCAGGGTGACCGAGGCGCTGGCCACGTCACGCTGGCGGGTGAAGGCGCTGGGCTTGGGAATGGCCAGGTGCACGCGCGAATCGCGCACCGGGCGCAGCGTGTTGATGGTGCGCGACAGCTCGGTTTCCAGCGCATGCTGGTAGCGTGCGCTTTCCACGAACTGGCTGACGCCGAAGCCCGGATCACGTTCCATCAGCTCGAAGCCGAGCTTGCCGCTGTCGGTCAGGCCGGAGCCGGCCAGCTTCAGGCGGGCATCATGCAGGTTCTTTTCCGGCACGGTGATTCCGCCGGTGGCCGGGTCGAGCGCGAACGGAATCTGCGCGGCGCGCAGCAGGTCGGTCGCTTCAGCGGTGGCCTTCTGGTCCAGGCCGGTGTACAGCGGGACCATGCCCGGCTTCTGCGACCAGAAGAACACGGACAGGCCTGCCGCCACCGCCACCGCGATCATCGCCATCAGGCCCAGCCGACGGGTGATCTGCAGACTCTGCAGGCGGTCGAACCATTGCCCGGCCTTTTCGGCGTTCAGGCTGTCCTTGGAGAGCGTCAGTGCCATGCGTCTCTATTCCTTACAGCGGCATGTTCATCACGTCCTGGTAAGCCTGGACGAGACGGTTGCGGACTTCCACGGTGGCGCGGAAGGCGATCTGGGACTGCTGCGAGGCGACCATCACCTTGGCGAGGTCGGCGCTGGGGTCGCCCATTTCGAAGGCTTTGGCGAGGGCGCCGGACTTCTGTTGCGCATCGTTGACGCCGGCAATCGCACCACGCAGGGTTTCGGTGAAGCTGGCCGGCTGGGCCTGCGGCGCATCCAGCACCGTGCCCGGCAGGGCGTTGCTGCGCGGCGTTTCGCCCAGCGGGTTGAGCGCCGGCTGTCCCATCTGGGTCTGATAGGAGCGGATCTGCGAAAGGATCGAAGTGACGGAGTGGGACATCTGCAACGGTTCCAGAAACAGGGGATGGGGTTGTCTGCTGGAGCAGGTGCAAGTGCCGTGCCGAAACCGGTTTTCGATTCAGTGAAGTGAGGGTGTAGGTGTTTGGTGGCAGGGCTGCGCCCTGCACCCGCCGACGCCACGTCAACATCAACGTCAAAATCGGGCTATCCGTGGGGTGGCGGGGTGGGTCCGGTTACGGGGGACGCCGTAAACCCGTCCCTGGGGGCTTGGCCGCGGCATCCATGCCGCGGACACCCCCGCAACCGGACCCACCCCGCCTTCGACAGATCTGCGTAATCTGCCGGAATGGCATGGCCTGCTCTTGGTGGGTGCCGACCGTTGGTCGGCCCAGGGTCGGATCCCGTTGCTGTGCAACGGGCTCTGACCCCGGTCGTGGCGCCATTTAACCGGCGTCGGTTTTCTGGCCTAGGGCTGCAGGGTCCAGCGGCCGGAATTCTGGCGCTGGCGCGGTGCGATGGGGCCGTCGTGCTGGGTGTAGATGAAGCGACCCTGGCGGTCTGTCTGGCAGGTCAGCAGGAGGGTGTAGTGGGCGGGACCGGCTGGGTGGCTTTCAGTCATCTGGAATGGGCAGGGTGCAGTTGGCGGCGGTGGCGAGTGCCGGAAACAGCAGGGCGGCGAGCAGGGTGATGCGTTGCATGGTGGAACCTCGTTGGGAAGTCCCACTCCATCCTCCGGAACGCGGCAACGTTGTCTGTAGGAATCTGTGCAAATGCGCGGCGTTGTCAGGGCGCGGCCACGGTCTCTATCCACGCATGGCGTGGATCTGCTGACGTCGTGCAGCTGCGCCACAAACACCAACGCCTGGGCAAGCCCAGGCGTTCGTGCCCCCTTCATGCTGGTAGCACGCTTCAGCCGGCCAGTTCGGCCTGCTCGCGCTCGATGCCGTACTTGCGCAGCTTTTCCACCAGGGTGGTGCGGCGCAGGCCGAGCAGCTGGGCGGCGTGGGCGACGACGCCCTGGGTGCGTTCCAGCGCTTCGTTGATCAGGCCCAGTTCGATGTTGGCCATGTGGTTGCGCAGGTCCATGCCTTCATCGGGTAGTGCCGCCGGTGCCGCGGCGCGATTGACGGCAATGCCGTGCTCCAGTGCCGGTTGGCTGCCGCCGCCAGGGGTGTGGAACGAGAAGCTGCGCAGGTCCAGGCGTTCTTCGCTGGCATTCGGCTGTACCGGTGCCGGTGCGGCTACCGCCGCCAGTGCAGCGTCGCCGCGGTAGCGGGCCGGCAGGTCCTGCACGCGCACCGAACCACCCGGATGCAGCACCGCCAGGCGCTCGACCAGGTTGGTCAGCTCGCGCACGTTGCCGGGCCACTCGTAGCCAGCCAGTGCCTGCAGGGCTTCCGGAGTGAAGCGCACTTCGCCACGACCGGTGCGGGCCAGCTGTGCGGCGATGGTTTCCACCAGCGCCGGCAGGTCTTCGCGACGCTCGCGCAGGGCGGGCACGTCGATCGGGAACACGTTGAGGCGGTAGAACAGATCCTCGCGGAACTTGCCTTCGGCGATGCGCGTTTCCAGATCGCGGTGGGTCGCGGCCACGACGCGCACATTGCAGCGGATGGTCTGGTTGCCACCGACGCGCTCGAAGCTGCGTTCCTGCAGCACGCGCAGCAGCTTCACCTGCATCGGCAGGCTCATGTCGCCGATTTCGTCGAGCAGCAGGGTGCCGCCCTCGGCCATTTCGAAACGGCCCTTGCGCGCGGTCAGTGCGCCAGTGAAGGCACCCTTTTCGTGGCCGAACAGTTCGCTTTCCAGCAGGTCGGCCGGAATGGCGCCGCAGTTGATCGCCACGAACGGGCCATCACGGCGCGGCGAACGCTGGTGGATCGCACGCGACACCACTTCCTTGCCGGTACCGGATTCGCCCAGCACCAGCACGGTGGTATCGAACGCGGCCACCTGCTCGATCATGGTGCGCAGCGCAGTCACCGCCGGGCCGTTGCCGGTCGGGCCTTGATCCTGCGCGGCACCGGCCTGGTGCTCGGCGTCCAGGCGCTTGAGGCTGGCGCGGCGCAGCAGGGCTTCCATCTGCGCATGGCGCAGCGGCGTTTCCAGCGGCCAGATGTTGGCTTCGTGCAGCCCGTGCTGCTGGGCAAACGCAGTGGCATCACCATCGGCCAGCAGTACCGGTGGCGGCAGGTTGCTGCCGCCCAGCCAGTGGTACAGCGCGGTGCTGGCAGTGGTGTCGTCCAGGCTGCCGACGATCACCGCCATCCAGTCGTTCTGGCGCTGGCGGCCCAGGTCGAAGTCGGCTGCGTCGGACACCCAGCGCGGGTTGAAATCCATGAATTCCAGCAGGGCAACGGTGCGCTCTGCGCGCACGGCGTCGTTGTCCAGCACCAGGATGCGCGATTCGCTCACGATCGATCCTCCCTGAGGCCTTCCAGGATCGGCATGACTTCCTGGATGTAGGACAGCTTGCTGACAAAATTGTCGGCGCCGGCGCGCAGCGCGTGTTCGCGGTGCTCGGCGTCGTCGAAGTGGCTGGCGATCACGATGTACGGTGCATCGTCCTGCGACTTGATCAGGCGGGTGGCCTGCAGGCCACCCATTTCCGGCATCGCCAGGTCCATCAGCACCACCTGCGGGCGCAGCGTTTCCGAGCGCTCGATCGCTTCCAGGCCGTTGCCGGCACTGCCGACGATCTGCAGCCAGTCGATCTTGCGGAAATGGCGCATCGCCGCATTGATGAAGCCCTCGTGGTCATCGACCAACAGGACCGTGAGCTTGTTCATGTCCAACATCCTTTTCAGCCCACCCGGGCCAGCTGCGGTTGCCTGGCGCCAAGCCGGCGCCGTTCACGGGCCGGGGCGATGTCCAGTTGTTCTCGGTATTTTGCGACGGTTCGGCGGGCAATGTTCACCCCCTGGCGCGACAGCAGGCCGGCGATGGCCTCGTCGGCCAGCGGGCGGCCGGCCGGTTCGGCGTCGATCAGGCGGCGGACCATGGCCTTCACGGCCTGGCCGGAGACGCTGGCGCCTTCCAGGCGCACGGCGAAGAAGTGCTTCAGTTCGAAGGTGCCGCGCGGGGTCTGCAGGAACTTGCCGGTGGTGATGCGCGAGACGGTGGACTCGTGCATGCCGATTTCCTCGGCCACTTCCTTCAGGGTCAGCGGTGCCATGGCCTCCTCGCCACGCACCAGGAACGCGGCCTGGCGCTCGACGATCACCCGCGCGGTGCGCAGCAGGGTGTCGTAGCGCATCGACAGGCCGCGGCTGAACCAGCGCGCTTCCTGCAGCATTTCGCGCAGTGCCGGTGCGGCCTCACTGGTCTCTGCCAGGGCCTGTTCGTACTGGCTGTTGATCGACACGCGGCGGCTGGTGGCCGGGTTCAGTGCCACTTTCCACTGGTCGTCGGCGTGCCAGGCGACCACGTCCGGCACCACCACGGCATTGCGTTCGGGCAGCAGGCTGTCACCCGGGCGCGGCTGCAGCGAGAGGATCAGGCGCACCGCCTCGCGCACGTCGTCGATTTCGGCGTCATGCAGGCGGGCGAGGGCGGGGTAGTCGTGCGCGGCCAGCGCGTCGAGCGCGCCATCGAGAATGCGGGCGGCCAGGTGGCGGGCGGGAACCGCGCCGTGCAGGCTGCGCAGCTGCGCCTGCAGGCCTTCGCGCAGGTCCTGCGCGGCCATGCCGGCGGGCTCGCCGTGCAGCAGCTGCTGGCGGATGGCTTCGACGCCGTCGGCGGCGATGTCGAACTGAGCGCTGGCCAGCAACTGCAGCTGGTCCAGCGGTGCCTGCAGGTAGCCGGCCTCGTCGCAGTGATCGAGCCAGAATGCTGCGACAGCCAGCTGGCGATCGTCCATGTCCAGCGACAGGCGCTGCAGTACGCGCAGCTGCGGGTCGCTGGATTCGCCGGCGGCGATGCGCGCCATGCGGTCGTCGTCGCCGTCCTGCCAGCTGGCGCCGGCCACGTCCCACATCGACGACTCGGGCAGCTCGTCGAAGGCGGCGGTGTCCATCGTGGTGGCACTGGCCTCGGTGGCATCGGCGGCGGGCGCTTCGGCCTCTTCGATCTCCAGCAGCGGATTGGAGTCCAGCAGACGCTGGATTTCCTGTTCCAGGTGCAGGCCATCGAGCTGCAGCAGCCGGATCGACTGCAGCAGCTGCGGGGTGAGGTGAAGTTGTTGGCCCAGCTGGGTCGAGAGTGCAGCCTTCATCGTGGTTCCCCGGCACCGCTCCCCGGCGCCTTGTGGAACGCATCTTGCTTTTGATCCGGCGGGGGCGGAATCAGGGGGTTCCTGAGGGGCTTCGTGAATGTCCTGACAGGGTGTAGGGGTATTCCCTACATTGGCGCGGAATGTTGACGATGGTCGCCGCTAAGTTGCTGATTTCCGGTGTAGGTGCCGGGTTAAGCGGGCTGCGCCGTGTACGGATTCCTGTCGGGGCGTGTCAGGGTGACGGGAATTCGTCGCCGGTGCAGTGCTGGGCAGGGGTCAGGTCCCTTTCCTGTGGAAAGGGATCTGACCCCATTCGCAGGCAATCACTCCAGCTCGTGCTGGTGGCGCGCGGCCAACAGCAGCAGATCGTTGGCGCGGCGGCAGCCGAGCGACTCCATCATGCGTGCGCGGTGGGTCTCCACCGTCTTGACGCTGATGCCAAGGTCGGCAGCGATTTCCTTGTTGCTCTCACCCTTGCCGATGCGGCGCAGGATCTCGCGCTGGCGCGGTGACAGCGCGGCGATGCCGGTGGGTTTCTCGCGGCCCAGCATCGGCGCCAGCATCTTGGCCGAGATCTGCGGGCTCAGGAACACCTGGCCGGCGTGCGCGGCACGCAGCGCCAGTTCCAGCTCCTGCGGCGCCGCATCCTTGACCACGAACCCGACCGCGCCGCGATCGAGTGCATCGCGCACGTGGGCGGCGTCGTCGTGCATGGTCATCATCACCACCCGCGTGCCGGGGGCGCGCAGGCGGATGTCACTGAGGGCTTCCAGGCCGGTGCGGCCGGGAAGTGACAGGTCCATCAGGACCACGTCCGGGGCGTGCTGCAGGGCCAGCTGCAGTGCCTGCTCGGCATTGCTGGCCTCGGCGACGAGCTGCACGTCGGCAAACCCCTGCAGCAGCCGCGCCAGGCCGGCGCGGACCAGGGTGTGATCGTCGACGATGAGAACTCGCACAGGCACGTTGGAGGTCCGTGAGGGGAGTCCACCTTAACTTAGCTGAACGGGCGCGCCAAGGGTTGCCCATCCGGCGTCATGGTGGCAGGTTTCAGCGGGCGCGGCGTGCTTCGGCCACCTGGCGGCGATGCAGGCGGAACAGATGCCGCTCCATTGCCATCTCAAGGCCATCGCCAAGACGCTGGAAACGCAGCCACAGGTAGTGACCACCACCACCATCCGCCGCTTCGGCGATTACTTCCACGGGCAGATCGATATGGTCGGGCAGCCAGTCGCTGGGCTGCAGGCGCACCAGGCCTGCCTGGCCGGGGCTGGCGCCGCTTCGCGGGCCCAACTGCAGGCGGATGCCGCGGCGAGACCAGCGCACGGGGCGCAGGGTCAGTTCCTGGCCCTGCTGGCGTACCAGACGGCCGAGCAGCACCATCGCCAGATCCAGCTTGGCTTCCAGCCGCTGCAGCTGCAGGCTGGACTCATTGCGGTCGTCATGCTCGTCGACGCGGCTGTCCTCGACCAGGGCCAGGCTGCGCAGCAGGCCTTCGGCACTGCTGGTACGACCAGCGGCGCTGCCCGCCTGGAACTCGGCCGGCAGGGCCAGCTCGCAGCTGAGCGTTTCGTCGAACAGCTCGCTTTCGGCCGGGTGATGCAGCGACGTGGTCGGCAATTGGGTCATGCCAGCGATTCTGCCTGCAGGTAGGCATGCGCCGCGCGAAGGGAACGCTGGCCATCGTTCATCAGTGCGGCGACCGCATCACGGCGCTGGCGCAGCAGGCCGAGCAGATTCTGCTGGCGTTCGAACAGCGCGGTCAGCGGCGCGTGGTCGGCGGCGGTCAGCGGCTGGCTGAGCAGCGCATGCAGCGTGCTGTCGTGACCGTCGAGCAGGCTGTCGGCCTGGTCGAGGGACTCTTCGCCCAGGGCCTTCTCGAAGGCGTCCAGCTGGGCGTGCAGTTCGTGCAGGCTCATGGCGCCACCGCGGCCGGGCGGCGCTGTTCCTGCGGGATCGCATTCCAGGCGCTGTCGATCTCGCCCAGCAGCTGCAGCGACTCATCCAGCGCGGCGCGGTCGTTGTGCAGGTTGGCCTCGGTCAGGCGCTGCAGCACGTAGTCGTACAGCGCCGACAGATTTCCGGCGATCTCGCCGCCGGCTTCATGGTCCAGCGAGCCGTTGAGGTGGCCGACGATCGCACAGACCTCGCCGATCGCCTTGCCCTTGCCGGCCTGGTCGCCACGCTCGAGGCTGGCCAGGGCACGCCGCACGCGCTCCAGCGCGCCGGCCAGCAGCATCGCCACCAGCTTGTGCGGATCGGCATCGGCGACCGCACTGGTCACTCCCACCTGGCGGTACTGCTCGGCATATTGACGGCTGGAACCGTACATTCGTGATTCTCCTTGCGCGGGGTGCCGCCGGCAGGTCGTGGGGACCGTTGCCGGCGGTGCGGCGTTGATTGCTGTTGCGTCCGTTATCGGTGCGTTACACGCCAAACTTGAGCGTTGCACGCAGTCCTTTAGCGGTTCAGCTGTGCCAGCTGCTGCTGCAGTGACGAATTGCTCTGCTGCAGCTTGCCCATCAGGCTGTCCAGCGCGATGAACTGCTTCTTGTAGCGTTCCTCGACGCCTTTCATGCGTACGTCCAAGGCCTTTCGACGCTTGTCGATGCCATCCAGTGTGTTGTTCAGGCCCTTGGTACGCGCAACGAAGGCGCCTTCCTTGCCAACCGTGGTGCTGACATAGCCGTCAACCAAGGAGTACAGCTGGCCCGCGCCGCCCTTGTCGCCGGTGATGGCCTGCCGGATGCGCTCCGGCTGGCTGCCCAGAGCTGCGGCGAACTTGGTGGCATCCAGTACCAGGCTGCCATCGGCGTTGGGGAAGCCACGGGTCTGCAGGCCGATCGCCTTGGCATCGAGGGCGTCGCCGGCCAGCTCCTTGAGCACGCCAGACATCACCGAGCGCAACTGGCTGGTGGCGCCGCGCATCTGCGCGTCGCCGGTCAGCGTCGATGCTTCCTTGGTCTTTGCGTCGTACTTGGTCTCGGTGTTGATCGCGGCGAGCGCCGCGTTGTACGCAGTCACGAAGTCCTGCATCACCTTGGTGGCTGCGGCCGTGTCGGTGCTGATCACCACCGTGCTCTTGCCAGTCGTCTTCAGATTCAGTGTCAGGCCCGGAACTGCGTCGGCCACGGTGTTGCTGGCGCTGACCACCTTCACGCCGTCGATGGTCAGTTCGGCGTCGGCGGCCGCCGTGTTCTGCTTCAGGCTGCCGACCAGTGCGCCCAGCTTCGGGTCGCTGCCGCCATATTCCAGCTTGATTGCGCTGGCCGCGCCGGTCTTCTCCTGCGCGATGGAAAGGTACTGGTTGTCACCTGAGCTGATCAGCGTGGCCTGCACGCCTTCCTTGCGACCGACTGCGTCGAGCTTGTTGCGGATGGTGGTCAGCGTGTCGCCGGCTTCCACCTCCACATTGAGGGTCTTGGCCTTGTCACCGACGCCAACGGTCAGCGTCAAGGTTCCGGCACCGAACGTATCGGTCTTGGGGACCGAAGTGTCGGCGATAAGCTTGTGCGCGGTGGCCAGCGACTTTACTTCTACAAGGTGCGTACCGTTGGCAGCCGCCCCTTTGGTCGTGCCGAGATCGTACAGTGCCACCGATGCCGTCAGCACATCTTCGGTGTTGGCGGGCTGTGCCTTGCCGGTGGCGGACACCGTGCGGGTGTCGAAGGCGGTGGTGGCCTTCAGCGCGGTCAGCGCGGTCTTCAGCTTGTCGAAGGCGGCCGTTACCGTACCGATCGAAGACAGCTGCAACTTGGTCTTGGACTGCTGCAGGTTCAGGGCATTGTCGGCGGGCTTGCGATCGGCCGCGACGAGCTGGTTGACGATGTCCGAGATATTCAGTCCCGAGCCAATGCCACCGTATCCAAAGTCTGCCACGTCGTTTCTCCTGGTATTCGGGTCCATCCGCGTTGCGGCGGACCGTCGTCAACGAAAATAGCGGCCTGCGCCGCTGGGTCTTGAGGACTTCGTTGATGCATGCGCCGTGCCAGAGCCCCGGGACCGGTTTTGGCACGCAGGTTGCAGGAGGGTTGGGGCAGGGTGCGGGTGGATTCACCGCAGGCTGCCTGGGGTCTGCAAAAGACCCTCCCCCAATGCAGGGGAGGGATCAGGCTACTGACAATCGGGGGGAGACGAAGCCGCCCGGTACGTACAGTCAAAGGTACAGCGCTGAAAGAGAGGTCCGCAGGAGCGGGCGATACCGAGCCGGTTCGGGAGTGTTCCCGGGCCGGGCATGGCCCGCGCCTTCGTGCACCGTGGCTTCCGGGTTGCCGCTGCCGCCGTATTCAACCGGCGGCAGCGGAACCTTCTTGCCGTGGATCAGCGAAGCAGGCTGAGCACGCCCTGCGGCACCTGGTTGGCCTGGGCCAGCATGGCCGTACCGGCCTGCTGCAGGATCTGGGTGCGGGTCAGTTCGGCGGTTTCCTTGGCGAAATCGGTATCCTTGATGCGGCTACGCGAGGCCGACAGGTTTTCCGTCGAGGTCTGCAGATTGGCGACGACCGAGGTGAAGCGGTTCTGGATCGCACCCAAGTCAGCGCGGGTGTTGTTGATCGAGCTGAGCGCCTTGTCGACGATCTCCAGTGCCTGCTGTGCACCTGCAACGGTGGAAACGTCCACGTTGTCCAGCTTGCTGGAAGTGGCGCCAGTCAGCGCACCACCGTTGGTGCTGGTCTGGGTCAGGCCCACGGCCGCTTCGTTGGCGGCGGTCGCATAGGTCAGGCTGAAGGTCTGGCCGGCCTTGACCGAGGTCAGGTTGATGGTCGCGTCGTCGACCGAAGCCTGGACGCCGGTTTCGCCGATCTTGGCGTTGATGGCGGCGGCCGTGCTCTTGGTGATCGACTCACCGGCCTTGATCGTGAAGGCGCCAACGGTGACGTCGGTTGCCTTGCCATCGGCGTCGGTCACCTTGACGGTGATCTTGTCGATGCTCATGTCAGCGGTGGCCTTGTCGGTGTCGACGGCCGGAACCGGCGGCGGACCCGGCTGCGCCGGCGTGACGCCCAGCTTGGTGCCCTTGTAGACATTGGCAAAGGTGGCGTCGCCCAGCGAACTGGTCTTGGCATCGACGACCTTGTCGATGGCGATGGCCTGGCCAGCGTTGGCGCCGACCTGGAACAGCTGGCTGGAGAACGAACCGTCCAGCAGCTTGGTGCCGTTGAACTCGGACTGCTTGGCGACGCGGTCGATTTCCGACTTCAGCTGGGTAACTTCAGCCTGCAGCGCCTTGCGGTCGCTGGCCGAGTTGGTGGCGTTCGACGACTGCACCGACAGCTCACGGATGCGCTGCAGGTTGTTGCCGATTTCCGACAGCGAACCTTCGGCGACCTGGGCCAGCGAAATGCCGTCGTTGGCATTGCGGATGGCGACGTCGGTACCGCGGATCTGGGTGCCGAAGCGCTCGGAGATCGCCAGGCCGGCGGCGTCGTCCTTGGCGCTGTTGATGCGCGAACCGGAGGACAGGCGCTGGATGGTGGTGGCCAGCGAGCTGCCGCTGGTGCTCAGGTTGCGCTGAGCGTTCAACGACATCGTGTTGGTGTTGATGACTTGTGCCATGGTGCTTTTCCTTTGGCGAAGGTGGTACGTATTTCAGGAGCCGGGCGGCAGCTCAGCCGCCGCCCGGTGGTCGATCAAGGTGCAGATCAGCGCAGCAGGCTGAGCACGCCCTGCGGCACCTGGTTGGCCTGGGCCAGCATGGCCGTACCGGCCTGCTGCAGGATCTGGGTGCGGGTCAGTTCGGCGGTTTCCTTGGCGAAGTCGGTATCGCGGATGCGGCTGCGCGATGCCGACAGGTTTTCCGAGGAGGTCTGCAGGTTGGCCACCACCGAGGTGAAGCGGTTCTGGATCGCGCCGAGGTCGGCGCGGACGCTGTTGACCGATTCCAGGGCCTTGTCGACGATTTCCAGCGCCTGCTGGGCGCCGGCAACCGAGTCGATCTTGATGTCTGCGACATGCGCGGCTGTGGTGCCTGCGGCCGGGGTGTTCAGGTTGGCCGGGGTGGCGCCTGCCTGGACGGTCACGCTGGCGAGAGTGTTTTCGTCCTTGACCGAGGTCAGGGTGATCTCACCGGCGGTGGCGGACACCGCGGCATGCAGGCCGGTCTCGCCGATCTTGCCGTTCAGAGCTGCAGCGAGTGCCTTGGTGGCGTTGTCCTGGTTGGACTTCTGGATCGCGGCCAGCGCCGGGCCGGTTGCAGCGCCCGGGGCGGTGTAGTCGAAAGACACGTCACCGACGTTGATCGCGCCGACCTTGACGCCGACGATCTTGCCGGCTGCGGCATCGACTGCTGCGTTGTCCAGGGTGATCTTGCCGGCATCGACGAAGGTGGTGGCCCCCAACGATTCAGCCTTTGCATCCACCACGCTGTTGATCGCAATCGCCTGGCCAGCGTTGGCGCCGACCTGGAACAGCTGGCTGGTGAACGAGCCGTCCAGCAGCTTGGTGCCGTTGAAGTCGCTCTGCTTGGCGACGCGGTCGATTTCGCTGACCAGCTGGGTTACTTCGGCCTGCAGGGCCTTGCGGTCGCTGCTGGAGTTGGTGGCATTGGAGGCCTGCACGGCCAGTTCGCGGATGCGCTGCAGGTTGTTGCCGACTTCGCTCAGCGAGCCTTCGGCGACCTGGGCCAGCGAGATGCCGTCGTTGGCGTTGCGGATGGCCACGTCCAGGCCGCGGATCTGGGTGCTGAAGCGCTCCGAGATCGCCAGGCCGGCGGCGTCGTCCTTCGCGCTGTTGATGCGCAGGCCGGACGAGAGGCGCTGGATGGTGGTGGCCAGTGAGTTGCCGCTGGTGCTCAGGTTGCGCTGAGCGTTGAGCGACATCGTATTGGTGTTGATTACCTGTGCCATGGGGTCGTCTCCTCTTATATGGAACCCGTTGGTGAATGAAACGAAGCGCCGCCTGTTTTTTTGTGTGGCTGTGTGCTTCGTTGTTGCCAAATGAATAACGGCGCTTTGTCAACAACCTTTAGCCGTGAATTCCGTTGGAGCCGTAATTCGTTGCCGGAGGCTGTTTTTCCGGGGTTTTCCAGCCCTGGAGGGGCGTGAAGGCGGCCCCGGAGGGGGCGGCTGGGCAAGCCCAGCCAGCGCTGATGAAGGTATCGGCGGGGGCCAGCCGGGCTTGATGGGCAATCACGGAAAATCCACGGAAGACGGGCTGGCGGGCTGTTGGCCTGGCGTGCTCCGCGGCAACGGACCGCAGAAACGAAAAAGGCCGCGATGCAGGGCATCGCGGCCTTTCAGGGGTGACGCAGGAGATGCGTCAGCGGATCTTGTTGAACAACGACATCGACTGCATCTGCGAGAAGATCGTCTGTGCCGCCTGCAGCGCGGTGCTCTGCAGCTGGTACTGGCTCAGCGCGTCGGCATAGTCCAGGTCGCGCATCTGCGACAGCGTGGTCTTCAGGGTCACACTGTTGGCCTCACGCATGTCGGCGGCATTGTCCAGTGCCTTCAGCTGCGCGCCACCGGCTGCACGCGAGTCGATCATCCGCTCCGACGCCCGCGCCACGTCGCGCAATGCGCTCTGCAGCTCGTTCTGCTGTGCGCTCATCTTCGCGGTCGTGCCGGTGTCGGCGTCCAGCGCGGTGATCAGCTTGTCCATGGTGTCGAAGATGTCGCGGCTGCTCGCCGGCTTCACGTTGAAGCTGTCGCCTGCGGCAGGCGCACCGGTGATCTGCAGGCGTACGCCGTTCACTTCCAGATCATCACCGGCCTTGTAGGTGCCGGTGCCGGTCACATTGCCGGCACCATCCAGCACTTCGTACTGGTTGGCGGCGGTGAAGCGGACGCTGAAGCTCTGGCCGTTCCAGCTGTCGCTGCCATCGCGGGTGATGTTGGTCAGCACGCCGTTGCCGGTGTTGCCGGCCGCGGCGCCGCCATCGACGAAGCCATCGCCGGTGGGGATGCGCATGAAGATCTCGCTGCCGGGCAGCGCATCGCGGACGTAGGTATCGGGGCCGACCTCGATCTGGCGCTGGGTCTGGTCACCACGGTAGACCACCTTGCCGTTGATCTTGGCGAACGGAGGATCACCATCGTTGGTGCCGCCGAACACATAGCGACCGGTGCCGTCCTCGGCGTTGGCCAGCGACAGCAGGCCGTCGCGGATCTGGTTCAGCTCGGTGATCAGCGTCTTCTTGTCGGCCGCACTCAACGCGGGGTTGCTGGCCTGGATGGTCAGGTCGTTGACCCGCCCCATCAGGTCGTTGACCTGGGCCAGGGTATTTTCCTGCACGCCCAGCCGGTTCTGCACGTTGCCGGCGTTGAGCTTCATGCGGTCCAGTGCGGCCAGGCTGCGGTCCAGTCCGACCGCTGCGCCTGCGCCGACCGGATCGTCCTTTGCGGTGACGATCTTGCTGCCGGTGGCGATCTGCTGCTCCAGGTGGCTGAGCTTGGCCTGCTTGGCCATCATCAGCGACACCGACTGGTTGTACATCATGCTGGTGGAGATGCGGCTGCTCATCGGCGGACGGCTCCCAGGATGGTCTGGAACATGCTGTCGGCGGTGGAGATCAGCTGCGAGGCCGCCTGGTAGGCCTGTTGCAGGCGCAGCATGTCGGCGGCCTCCTCGTCCAGGTTGACGCCGGACACTTCATCGCGCGCTTCCTGCGCCTTGTCGTTGATCACCAGCTGGGCGTCCAGCGAGTACTCGGCAGAACGGGCCGCGGCACCGACCTGGGTGGTGAGGCCGCCCAGCGCGCCGTTCAGCGTCACCGTGCCGGCGTTGAACGCCTTGGCGCTCTCGACCTTGGCCAGCTTGGCGGCATTGCTGTTGTCCGAGGAGCCGGCCGGCGTCGGGGTGATGTTGAAGGTATCGCCGACCTTCGGCGCACCGTCCAGCACGAAGCTCCAGCCGTTGGCGCTGATGGTCTGGCCGGGGGTGTAGGTCTGCGGTGGGCCACCATCGATGGTATAGGTGGTGGCCGAGGTGAACACGATGGCCGCCGGGTTGCGCAGGTTGGCGTTGCTCGCATCGGTCACGGTCACGCCGCTCAGTTTGCCGGTACCGGTGTTGGCAGTCGCGGCCGCGCCTTTGACCGCAGCCGCAGCGGCAATGCGCGACGGATCGGTGATGGCCATCTCCATGCTGCCGGCCACGCCTGCGGTGGGCTGCAGCAGGAAGCGGTCATTGGCCGATGGCGTGCCGCCGACCACCAGCTTGACGCCGTTGATCATCAACGGGTCGGCAGCGGTGCCGGAACCGGTCAGCGGCACGCTGGCGCCGGTGTCGGCCCGGCTGGCCTTCCAGTTGGTGCCATCGAACTGCAGCACTACGTTCTGCGCGTCCAGCTTGCCCAGGTCGCCATAGGTCGCGCTGAGGCTGGCAGTGCCGGTATTGCTGTTGTTGGCGGTGACGCGCGGGTTGCCGATGTTGAAGAAGTCGCCGCCCATATTGCCGTACAGGTCAACACCCTGGTGGTGGGCCTGGTTGAAGGTCTCGGCCAGGCCCACGGCCAGCTTGCCCAGTTCGGCCTGGGCCGGGGTCAGCACGGTGTCGCGGAACTCCATCAGGCCACCGATCTGGCCACCGACGGCCTTCGGATCGAGCCGGATCGTGTTGCCCTGGGTTTCCAGGGCCAGCTGCAGGCGTTCGGGCTGGTACGGGTCGGCCACGGTGGTGACCTTGGTCGCCGTGGTGCCTACCACCAGGGCGTTGCCGCCGGCGGTGTAGACATTCATGATGCCGCCGTCCTGGATCACCGCCGTGCCGCCGGTGTAGCCGATCAGCTGGGTGATCAGCTGGTCACGACGATCGAGCAGGTCGGGTGCGGCCGTGGCGATGTTGGTGCCGATGGCGCCGTTGATCTGCGCGATTTCCTGCGCCAGCCGGTTGATCTCGGTGGCACCGGCCAGCAGGCCGTTGTTGACCTCGCTGTTGAGGTTGTTCAGATGGGTGTTGAGCTGCACGAAGCGGTTGGCCAGAGCCTTGCCGCCATCGAGCATGTTCTGGCGGTCGGCCGTGCCGGAGGCATTGGAGGACAGGCCGCTGACCGAATCGAAGAAGTTGGACCAGACGCCGGAGACGTTGGTCGCAGGATCGGAGACCAGCGCGTTGACGCGGTCGGCCATGCTGGAAAGCTGCTTCAGGCGTGCCAGCTCGCCGCTGCTGTCGAGCAGGCGTGAGATCGCCAGCTGGTCGGCGGTGCGGCGGATGTCGGTGATGCGGGTGCCGTTGCCGACCGTGCCGTAGCCGTAGTTCTGCGGATCAGCGGTGGCGAAGTTGACCTTCTGCCGGCTGTAGCCCGGGGTATTGAGGTTGGCCACGTTGTGGCTGGTGGTCGCCAACGCACGCTGGAAGGCAAGCAGGGCACCGGTACCGGTGGAAAGTACGCTGGACATGGGGTTCCTCAACGACGAGTGATACCCAGCGCCGCGGTTGCGGTGCTGGCGAAGGTCTGGCCAAGGCGCGAGCCGGCATCGGCGACGGCGCTGACGGCGCGCTCGATGGTCGGTCCGCCGGCGATCGCGGCGATCTTGGCCGCATAGCGCGGATCGGTGGCATAGCCGGCGCGCTGCAGGCCGCGGGCGAAGCCCTGCACGTCGGTGCCGGCCTGCAGGGCCTGCTGGTAACGCGGGCTGGTCTTCAGCAGGCGCACGTAGTCGGCGAAGCTCTCGGCCGGCGAACTGTAGGCGCGGAAGCTGGCGGTCTCGTTGCGGCGCACGCCATCGACGTATTCATGGGTGCCGGCCACGGCACGCTGGCCGTTCCAGCCATTGGCCTTGATGCCGAACAGGTTGTGCGAAGTGCTGCCGTCGGCATGCTTGATGTGGCGCTTGCCCCAGCCGGTTTCCAGCGCCGCCTGGGCGACCAGGGCGCGGGCATCCACGCCCAGTTCCTTGGCTGCACTCTGCGCGTGCTGCCAGATACTGGCGACGAAGCCTTCCGGGGTGTGTTCGCCCAGCTGGGCGACGGCGGTGCGGGTGGCCATCGCATCGGCCGGGCTGATCGCGGTGCCGCGGTTGCTGGCGGTGGCCGCCCACTGGTCGCTGCTGGCGGCCCAGTCCTCGCCCTGCAGGCTGCCGATGTACGGATCTTCGGTGCCCAGCGAGCGGTGCATGCTGCTGCTCTCACGGCCGGCGATCAGGTCCAGGGCCTGCTCCATCGGCGCGACAGCCGCCTGTGCCCCCTGCTGCGCACCGGCGGCCATCTGCTGCAGCAGGCGCACGGCCTGGCTGCCGTCTTCCAGCGGCAGCGACGGTGCCGGTTTGGCCGGTGCATTGAGCTGGTAGGCACGGCTGGCCTTGGCCGGGTCCACACGGGTATCCAGCGCCGGACCCTCGGCGGCCTGGCCGGACAGCTGCCGGCTGATGATGCCCGACAGGCCCAGGCCCTTGCCGCGGGTCATCGCCTCGGCAATCTTCTGGTCGTACATCTCGCGGAACATCTTGTTTTCGCCGGGGAACAGCGAGTCGCCGAAACTGGCGTCACGCATGCTCTTGACCAGCATCTGCGCGAACTGGCCTTCCAGCTGGCGCGCGACCTTGTCGATCTTGGCCGGATCGTTCTGTTGCGCCGGGTGCAGATCGAATGCGGGATTGATGCGCATATCAGATCACCTCGAGCTCGGCACTCAATGCGCCGGCCTGCTTCAGGGCTTCCAGGATCGCGATGAGATCGCCCGGTGCCGCGCCTACCGCGTTCACCGCGTGCACGATCTCGTCCAGGGTGGTGCCGCCGCTGAACTTGAACATGCGGCTGCCGTCGTTGGTGGCGGTGATGGTCGACTGCGGGCTGGCCACGGTGCGGCCGCCGGACAGCGCATTGGGCTGGCTGACGTTGGTGTTTTCCTGGATGGTCACGGTCAGCGAACCATGCGAGATCGCAGCCGGCCCCACGCGCACCTGCTGGCCGATGACCACAGTGCCGGTACGCGAATTGACCACCACCTTGGCAGGGGCGCTGCCGGGGGTCAGTTCCAGGTTCTCGATGCGCGCCAGCAGGCCGATGCGTGCGCCCGGATCGGTCGGCGCGGTAACCGCTACGGTCACGCCGTCGACCGCACGCGCCGCACCTTCGCCGAAGGCGTTGTTGAGCGCGGCGACCATGCGCGAGACCGTGGTGAAGTCGTTGTTGTGCAGGTTCAGGGTGATGTCGCCGCCGTTGGCCAGCGGATCGGGCAGGGCGCGCTCAACGGTGGCACCGTTGGGAATGCGGCCGACGCTGGGCACGTTCACCGAGACTCGGGAACCGTCCTTGCCCTGCGCACCGAAGCCACCCACGATCAGGTTGCCTTGGGCGATGGCGTAGATCTGGCCGTCGGCACCGCGCAGCGGTGCCATCAGCAGCGAACCGCCGCGCAGCGACACCGCGTTGCCGATCGAGGACACGGTGATGTCGATCGGCTGGCCGGGCTTGGCGAACGGTGGCAGTTCGGCGTGGATCGCCACGGCGGCCACGTTCTTCAGCTGCGGGTTGACGTTCGGCGGTACGTTGACGCCCAGCTCGCCGAGCAGGTTCTTCAGGCTCTGTACGGTGAAGGGTGCCTGGCTGGTGCGGTCGCCGCTGCCGTCCAGGCCGACCACCAGGCCGTAACCCACCAGCGCATTGCCACGCACGCCGCCGACCTGGGCCAGGTCCTTGATGCGCTCGGCGCTGGCAGGCGCAGCCATTGCCAGCAGAAGGAAGAATGATCCGTAGAGCGACGCCATGCGTCGCTGCCACGTTGAAGAGAAGAGAGCTTTCATGGCCATACTCAGAACGGCGTCAGGCCGGAATTGAAGAAGCGGCTCAGCCAGCCCATCGCGTTGGATTGCGCAACCGGGCCGCGGCCGCCGTAGACGATGCGGGCTTCGGCCACGCGGCTGGACGGAATGGTGTTGTCCTGGCTGATGTCGCCCGGGCGGACGATGCCCTGCACCTGCACCAGCTCATCGCCCTGGTTCAGCCGCAGGTTCTTCTGCCCTTGCACCACCAGGTTGCCGTTGGGCAGGCGCTGCACCACGGTGACCGTGACGCTGCCCTGCAGGCGGTTGCTCTGCGCGCTGTTGCCCTTGCCGGTGAAGTCACGCGCGCCCTTGGCCGTAGCACTCAGAATGTCCTTGCCGCCCAGGGTGACCGGAGCGCCGAGAATGGACGGCGTGCCCAGGCTCAGGTTCGATTCCTTGTTGGTGGCCGTGTTGGCACTGGTCTGTGCGGTGGTGTTTTCCAGCAGGGTGATGGTCAGCAGGTCGCCAACATCGCGTGCGCGGCGGTCCGAATACAGCTGCAGGGTCGGGCCGGCGGCGTAGATGGCACCGGCGGTCGGCTGGGCCTGCGGCGGCATGATCGGCTGGATCGGTGCCATCGTCGGGTAGGGGCGCACGTCGCCCGCGATCACGCAGCCACCGAGCAGGGCGGCCACGGCGCAGGCGAGGGTAGTGCGGGCGAAGTTGGAAATGGGCGACATGGCAGTTTCCCGGTTTGGCCGGTCAGAGCTTGTTGTTGAGATAGCCGAGCATCGAATCGGTGGTGGAGATCGCCTTGGCGTTCATCTCGTAGGCGCGCTGGGTTTCGATCATCGACACCAGCTCTTCCACCACGTTGACGTTGCTGCCTTCCAGCGCGCCCTGCACCACAGTGCCGAGGCCGTTGAGGCCGGGATTGCCGTTCTGTGCCGGACCAGAAGCGGTGGTCTCCAGGAACAGGTTCTCGCCGCGGGCCTGCAGGCCGGCTGGATTGACGAAGTCGGTCAGGGTCAGTGCACCCACTTCCACCGACGCTGCACCGTCGGCCATCTTCACGCTGATGGTGCCGTCGGTACCGATGGTGACCGACTGCGCGCCTTCGGGAATCTGGATGCCCGGCTGCACGGGGTAGCCGCTGTTGGTGACCAGCTCGCTGTCCTGGTTGATCTTGAACGAGCCATCACGGGTGTAGGCCGAGCTGCCATCAGGCATCTGAACCTCGAAGAAGCCGCGGCCATTGACCATCACGTCCAGGGCGCGGCCGGTCTGCTGCTGGCCACCCTGTTCAAAATTCTTGGCGGTGGCGACCACGCGCACGCCGGTTCCGAGCTGCAGGCCGGTCGGCAGCTGCGTCTGCGCCGACGAGGAGCCGCCGGGCTGGCGCACCTGCTGGTACAACAGGTCTTCAAAACTGGCACGGTCCTGCTTGAAGCCGGTGGTGTTGGTGTTGGCGAGGTTGTTGGAAACCACCGACATGCGCATCTGCTGCGCATCCAGTCCGGTTTTCGCGATCCACAATGCCTGGTTCATCTTCGATGTCCTGTCTGGTGAAGCCGGCCGCGTGGTGCGGCCCTTGTATGCGGGTGTGCAAGCGGTGTGCCAGCGCCGGCATCAGCCGGCGCCGGAATTCCGTCAGCTGCCCAGGCGCAGCATGCTGTTGGCGCTGCGCGCGTTCTCGTCGCCGTGCTTGATCACCTGCACCTGCATTTCGTACTGGCGCTGCAGCTGGATCATCTGCACCAGCGCGCCAGCGGCGTCTACGTTGCTGCCTTCCAGCTGGCCGCTGTGCACGGCCGTGCCCTGTGCCGGCGCGAACGGCTGCAGTGGGTCGGTGTTGCGGAACAGGCCATCCAGGCCACGCTCCAGGCGTTCATCCGGCGCCTGCACCACTTTGATGCGACCGATCTGCGCCATGGTCTGCGGACCTTCGCCCTGCGGGATGATCGAGAGCGTGCCGTCGGCACCGATTTCCATCGCCTGGTAGGGCGGAATGGCGATCGGGTTGTTGTTGTCATCCAGTACCGGACGGCCGCTGGAGGTCACCAGCTGGCCGTTCGGCGTCACCGACAGCGCCGCGCCGCGCGTGTACGCCTCGCTGCCGTCACTGGACTGCACGGCCAGCCAGGTGCCGGTCTGCAGGGACAGGTCCAGCGGCTTGCCGGTGATGTGCTGCGAGCCGGGCGTGCGATTGAATCCGGCGTCGACATGCAGCGCATCCACCCGCGAGGCAAAGCCCGGGCCCTTGATCGGGAAGGCTTCGGTGTTGGCCAGCGCTTCCTTGAAGCCAGGGGTGTCCGAGTTGGCGAGGTTGTGGCTGAGCGTTCCCTGCGCCTGCAGGGAGGCGCGGGCACCGGTCATCGCCACGTAAAGGGCTTTATCCATGCGGGGAGTTCCGTGACGGGGTCAGCAGCTCATCAACGGATGTTGATGACGGTCTGGGTGATCTGGTCCTGGGTGGTGATCATCTGCGCGTTGGCCTGGAAGTTGCGCTGCGCGGTGATCATGTTGACCAGCTGCTCGGTGAGGTCGACAGTGGATGCTTCCAGCGACCCGGCCTGGATCTTGCCGAGGTTGGAGGTGTCCGGCATGCCGGTGCGCGGGGTGCCCGAGCTGAAGGTATCCACCCACAGGTTGTTGCCCTTCGATTCCAGGCCCTGCGGATTGTTGAACGTGGTCAGCGCGACCTGGCCCAGCGGCTTGTCGGCGCCATTGGAGTAGCGCGCGTAGACCACGCCGGTTTCCGACACGGTGATCTCATTGAGCTTGCCGGCGGCATAGCCATCCTGCTGGGTGTTGCGCAGCGCGAACTTTTCGCCGTACTGGGTCGAGCCGCTCACGTCCAGCGTCATGTTCAGCACGCCCGCACCGGTGGTCGGGGTGAAGGTGCCGAGGCTGACCTTGCCGTTGGCCGGCGCAGTGAGCTTGCCGCTGTTGTCGAAGGTGACCGGGGTCGGCGCGCCGGCCGGCTGGCCGTCCACGTAGTTGCGCACGGTCCACTCGTTCGGGTTGGCGCCCTTCACGAAGTACGAGACCTGGATGTGGCTGACACCCAGCGAGTCGTACACGGTGATGCCACCGCTGGAGTGGTTGTAGCTGTTGGAGTCGGTTGGATCGAACGTGGTGACCGTCGGCTGCTTGGCATTGGCCGGCAGGGTGAAGCCGACCTTCACTTCGCTGGTCTGCTTCGGCGGGCTGTCGGTGGTCAACAGCTGCAGGTCGACCATGCGGCCGGCATCGAAATTGGTGCCGTCGGCGTTCGGCGCGAACACCTGCAGGCGTGCACCCTGCGGGTTGACCACATAGCCGGACGGATCGGTCTGGAAATTGCCGGCGCGCGAGTACACGCGGGTACCGTTCATGTTCATGGTGAAGAAGCCTTCACCGGAAATGGCCATGTCCAGGCTGCGGCCGGTCTGTTCGTTGTGGCCCTGCTTGAACTGCTGGGCAACGTTGGAGACACGGACGCCCGAACCCACGGCGTTCTTCGACAGACCGTAGCCGGTAGCCGAGAACAGGTCGGCGAATTCGGCGCGCGATTCCTTGAAGCCGGTGGTGTTGACGTTGGCGACGTTGTTGGCGGTGACGCTCAGGTCGGAATTGGCGGCGTTGATGCCGGACAGCGAGACATTGAAGCCCATGGGATGCTCCTGGTAGATACGGGGTGTGCGGCTCAGCTGACGCGGAGCACGTAGTCGATCGGGGCCGTGCCCAGGCCCTTGAGGTTCAGGTACAGGCCGTCGGAACCGACGGTCACGCTCTCCACCGGTGCCTGTACGTAGGTGGACAGCTTGGTGCTCTTGCCGGCGGTGTCGACGTGGTTGGCGACGATGGAGTACTTTCCCGGTTCCATGCGCTTGCCATTGGCGTCCTTGCCGTCCCACTTGAAGGCGGTTTCGCCGGCGGCCTTGGCTTCAACGCTCAGTGAAGTGACCTTGGTGCCGTTGGCATCGGTGACGTCGACGGTGATGATGCCGGCCGAGGGCGCGGCCACCGTGCCTTCGACGCTGCCTTCCTTCTCCAGCACCAGCTTTTCCGACGGCACCAGCACCTGGTGGCCGACCAGTGCCGCACCGCGCAGCACCTGGTCGCTGGCCATCGATTCCTGGAAACCCTTCACCGTCTTGTTCAGATCGGTGATGCCCTGCACGGTGGACATCTGCGCCATCTGCGCGACCATCTGCGTGTTGTCCATCGGCTTCAGCGGATCCTGGTGCTGCAGCTGCTCGGTCATCAGGCGCAGGAAGTCGGCCTGGTCCAGCGTGTTCTTCTTCTTCGTAGCGTTGCTGTTGGGGGCGTTCAGGCCGAGTGCGGCGTAGACGTCCTGGTTGGTCTGGTTGTTGACGGCGGTGGTCATGGCGGTATCCGGTACTGCGGGCCTCAGCGGCCCATGGTCAGGGTGGCCAGGGCCAGCTCCTTGGCGGTGGTCAGCATCTCCACGCCGGCCTGGTAATTGCGCGAGGTCGAGATGAGATTGACCATCTGCGCCACCGGATCGACGTCGGGCTGGTAGATGTAGCCGTCGCCATCGGCCAGCGGGTGGCCCGGCTCGTAGCGCTTGATCGGCGCGGCCTCGCTCTGGGTGATCTCCTTGACCTTCACCGAGGTGATGTTCGGATCGTTCTTGCTGGTCACGGCCTGGAAGATCGGCTCCAGCGGCTTGTACACGGCGTCGGCGGAACCGGCGACGGTGTCGGCGTTGGAGAGATTGGAGGCGATGGTGCTCATGCGCACCGACTGCGCCTGCAGCGCGGAGCCGGCGATATCGAAGATCGGCAGGTTGCTCATGGCTTATTGCCCCGTGATCGCGGTCAGCATGGAACGCACCTTGCTCTCGACGAAGCTGAGCGAGGCGCGGTATTCGAGTGCCGCGCGGCCATAGGCGGCACGCTCGGCATCGGGATCAACGGTGTTGCCGTCCAGGCTGGGCTGCACGCCGTCGCGCGCGATCTGGAACGGATTCAGGCCACTACTGATCTCGTAGTGCTGCTCGTTGGTGGTGGTCATCAGGCCGTTGGCATCCTGCCCCTGGGCATGGCGCAGGGCGGCATCGAAGTCCAGGTCCTGGGCCTTGTAGCCGGGAGTGTCGGCATTGCCGAGATTGCTGGCGATCAGCTTCATCCGCTGTTCGCGCAACGGCATGGCCTGGGCGTGGACGCCCAGGTAGTCGGTAATCAGGTTGCGCACGGTGCACTCCCACGGGAACGTTGCCCGGGAAGCTGCAAGGGGTGTGCCAAATTCGAGAGGGTAGTGCCGGCCGCTGGCCGGCTCCCCGCTAGATCTGCGGTCGCCGGCCAGCGGCCGGTACTACCGGATCAGTGGCCTCAGGCCGCCATCGCGACCTTGCGCAGGCGGTCCAGCACGAAGTCGGCCAGCTCGTGCGGCGAGTACTTGGCGACGAAGGCGTTGGCGCCGACGCGCTCGACCATCGCATTGTTGAATACGCCCGACAGCGAGGTATGCAGCAGCACGTAGAGGCCAGCCAGGCCCGGATGGCGCCGGATTTCCGTCGTCAGCGTATAGCCGTCCATCGCCGGCATTTCGATGTCCGAGATGACCATGGCGTAGCGCTCGGCCGGGTTCTCGCCCGAGGCGTGGATCTGCAGCAGGTGGTCCAGCGCCTGCTTGCCATCGGAAAGCAGGGTGGCGCCCACCCCCAGCTGGTCCAGCACGCTGCGGATCTGCTGGCGGGCCACGCGCGAGTCGTCCACCACCAGCACCTGCAGCTGCGGGCCGTCGGCCGGCATTGCCATCGCCGGGTCCAGCACCGCTTCGCCGCGGACCTGGGCGATGTCGGCCAGTACGCTTTCCACGTCGATCACCTGGATCAGCTCACCCTGGAAGCGGGTCACCGCGGTCAGGTAGCTCGATTCGGCGCCCAGTTCCGGCGGCGGGTGGATGTCTTCCACTGCGATGTTGACGATGCGCTCCACGCCACTGACCAGGAAACCCTGGATCGAACGGTTGAATTCGGTGACGACCAGGTAGCCGGGCGAGGTGTCCGCATCGGGCTCACGCTCGGGGTGGCCGATGGCCAGGCCCAGGTCCAGCACCGGCACCGAGCGGCCGCGCACGTCGGCCACGCCGGAGAACTGGCTGGGCAGCCCGGGCACCTGGAACAGCTCCGGGCGCCGCAGGACTTCCTGCACCTTGAAGACATTGACGCCAAAAAGCTGACGTCCGCCGAGACGGAACAGCAGCAGCGCCAGGCGATTGTGGCCGGCCAGTCGGGTCCGCTGGTCGATCCGGTTGAGCAGGTCATGGGACATGGCTGCTGTATCGGCGGGGTGGGCGCCGAACTTGAGGGGGGTCTGCCACACGGGTGCTCTGCACCGCCTTTATGGCGTCGCGCCATGCTCGACCCTGCCTCTGTAGAGTCGAGCTTGCTCGACTGGCCATGAAAGCAGTCGAGCAAGCTCGACTCTACACAAGCCCCTCTGGCACACCCCTTGCACGCACCAGGGCCAGATCCCTTCGACAGGAGGCGCCATGCGCCGGGTCACATCTCTATTCGCCATTGCGCTGGCGCTGGCCTCGCCATGGGCCGCCGCCTCCGACTGGCAGCCGGTGGCCAGCATCCGCACCGCGGCGTTGTCGACGCTGCCGGCCGGCAGCGAGGGCGAGGCCCAGGTGGCCGATGCGCTGCGCCTGCCGAAGTGTGGTGGGGCACTGCAGGTGCAGCCCACTGCCAACACCACGGTTGAGGTCAGCTGCCCCGACGCCGGTGGCTGGCGCCTGTTCGTGCCGGTAAAGGTACGGCGCAACCAGACCGTGCTGGTGCTCAACCGCGGAATCGGTACTGGAGAAACCCTCACCGCCGCCGATATCACCACTGCCCAGCGTGATGCCGCCCGGATAGCCGGTGCGGTGCTGGCCGATCCCAATGCAGCGATCGGCCGCATCGCCCGCCGTCCGTTGCAGGCCGGCGCCCTGCTGTCGAACAATGACCTGGTGGTGCAGCGTCTCATCAAGCGAGGAGACAATGTGGCCCTGGTCTCGCGTCGCGGCTCGGTCGAGGTCCGTATTGCAGGCCGTGCAATGGGCGATGCCGGTGAAAACGAACGGGTCTCGGTAGAGAACCTGTCCTCGCGGCGGATCGTGCAGGGCACGGTCGATGCCGCCGGTGACGTAATCGTGGCGCGTTGATTTACCGCAAAATATCCCTAAAGATCACGGCCCTGCGGCCGTTATCCCTTGTGAACGGCAACTCCAGGACACCCCATGAGCCAGAAAATCGACGGCAACCTGCAGGTCCCCCAGGCACTGCGCAGCGTGACGACCCCGGCCAACAAGCCCGGCGTCAGCACCGATGCGGCGGCGCGCCCGGTCGAAGCGGCCGACAGCCTGCGCCTGACCGGCGAGGCCACCAATCTGCAGGCCATCGAGCGTGAGCTGACCACCGCCCCGGCAATCGACGCCCAGCGCGTGGCCGCGGTGCGCGAGTCACTGCAGAACGGCACCTACAAGATCAATCCGGACGCGATCGCATCGCGCATGCTCGAGCTGGACCAGCAGCTGCACGGATGACTGCGGCGATGAGCGAGCCGCTGCAGCGTCTTGCCCAGGCCCTGGACGTTGAACGCCAGGCCCTGGTCGAGCACGACGTGCATGCCCTGATCCGGGCCACCGGCGCCAAGCTGGAGGCGCTGCGTGCGCTGGAAGGCGCGCCGCCGGTGGGCGAGGGTGAGCAGCTGCAGGAACTGGCCGAGCGCAACCGCGCCAATGGCGTACTGCTGTCGCGCCGCCGCCGCGAGGTCAACTGGGCACTGCGTCAGCTCGGCCGCACCGAAGATGCCTCGGCCTACGATGCCAAGGGCCAGGCGCACACCGTCACTGCGCGCCGCCCACTCGCCGTCGCTTGACGCGACGGCGGTCGCACAACCCCAACAAGCGGGCTGAAGCCCGCAGCACGACCGCGTATATTGGGCGCCTGTTCGAATGCCCCGAGTCGCCGTGTCCGCTGCCAACGCCCTGGTTACCGCCCCCCTTCCGCCACAGCCGGTGCTGCAGGCCCTGCTTGAGCGCCTGCGCGAAGGGCTGCTGCTGTTCACCGACGACGGGCAGGTTGCCCTGGCCAACCCGGCTGCGCAGAACCTGCTGGCCAGTGGTGAGGGCGGCGGTCTGCCACCGCCGCAGCGCCTGCGTGAACTGCTGCCGCCCGATGCGCTGGAACAGGCGCGCCAGCATGGTCACTGGAACGGCAGCCTGCCGCTGGGCGAGGGCGTGGTCATCGCCCATCTGTATCACCACGGCCCGGTGGGCCAGGGCCACTTCCTGGCATTGTTCCGCCATATCGAAGGACAGGAAGACTACGAGCGCGAACTGCAGCAGCGACATGCGGAGCTGCGGCAGGCCTACCTGCGCCTGAACGGTACCCAGGAAAAACTGCTGCAGTCGGAGAAGATGGCTTCGATCGGCCAGCTTGCTGCCGGCGTCGCGCACGAGATCAACAATCCGATCGGCTACGTGCACTCCAACCTGGGCAGCCTGCAGGAGTACCTGCGCAGCCTTTTCACCGTGATCGAAGCCTACGAGCGCGCATTGCGGGCGCCGGACCCGAAGGCGCTGATCCCGGAAATCGACGATATCCGTGACCGCCTGGACATCGATTTCATCAGCCGCGACCTGCCGCAGCTGATGGCCGAGTCGCGCGAAGGCATCGAGCGGGTGACGCGCATCGTGCGTGATCTGAAGGACTTCTCGTATTCCGGCCGCGACGAGTCGTGGAAGCTGGTCGACCTGCATGCAGGCCTGGAATCGACCATCAACATCATCTGGAACGAGCTGAAGTACAAGGTCACCCTGGTGCGGGAGTTCGGTCAGTTGCCGTTGGTCGAATGCCTGCCGTCGGAACTGAACCAGGTCTACATGAACCTGCTGCTCAACGCCGGCCATGCCATCGCCGAGCGCGGCACGATCACGGTGCGCACCGGCGTTGATGGCGATCACGTGTGGGTCGAATTTGAAGACACCGGCGGTGGCATCTCACCTGAACTGCGCCAGCGCATCTTCGATCCGTTCTTCACCACCAAGCCGGTGGGCAGCGGCACCGGCCTGGGCCTGTCGATCTCCTACAGCATCATCAACAAGCACCACGGCCGCATCGACCTGGACAGCACTCCGGGCGTGGGCTCGCGCTTCCGCGTGGTGCTGCCGGTGAAGCAGCCGCGCTGACCGCTTCTGGTAGTGCCGGCCGCTGGCCGGCAACCTCATTGAAGCCGATATCCAGAGCAGTCGGCCAGCGGCCGGCTCTACCAGAGGGGATCATCACCGCAACGGGCGATCCTCACCGCCATCTCCGCTTTCCACCGGCGCCGGACCGGCGTTGCTGCGGCGCTGCTCCTCATAGGTGCGGAACGCCTGGTGGATGTGCTTGCGCAGCTCATCGTCGTTCCACGGCTTGGTCAGGAAGCGATAGATCGCGCCGCGGTTGATCGCGTCGGTCACGGTGTTCAGATCGGTGTAACCGGACAGCACCAGCCGGATCGTGTCCGGGTACAGCATCTTCACCCGGCCCAGGAACTCGGTGCCGCTCATGTCGCTCATGCGCTGGTCGGACAGGATCACCTGCACATCGTTGATCGCCAGCAGATCGAACGCATCGCGCACGTTGCCGGCCGCCAGAATGCGGTAGCCGTCGCGGCGGAACAGGCGCACCAGCGAGCGCAGCACGTTCTCCTCGTCGTCCAGCAATAGCAGCGTGCGGTCGGGACGGGTCTCGGCGAAGGCTTCCGGGCGCAGGTAGCGGCGGCGCAGGGTCATGCCGGCGGCATCGGCCGACATCGGTTCGCCGAACAGGTAGCCCTGGAATACATCGCAATCGTTGCGACGCAGAAAGCCCAGCTGTGCCTGCGATTCCACACCGTTGGCGATCACGGTCATGCCCAGCTGGTGGCCCATGGCGATGATCGCGCGGGCGATGGCCGCCTCACGGTTGCCGGCCGGCGCGCTCTTGATGAAGCTGCGGTCGATCTTCAGCTTGTCCACCGGGTAGCGCACCAGCGCGCTGAGGCTGGAATCGCCGGTGCCGAAATTGTCCAGGCTCAGGCTGATGCCTTCGTTGCGCAGGTTGGCCAGCGTCTCGTGCACGAAGTTGACATTGTTGGTCAGCGCGCTTTCGTTGATCTCCAGCGTCAGCATCTGCGCCGGTACGCCCGCAGCCTGGATCAGGCCCATGACTTCAGCGAAGAAGTTCGGCCGCAGCAGCTGCAGGGTGGAGACGTTCACGGCGATGGTGAAGTCGTCGAAGCCCTGGTCGCGCCACAGGCGGGCCTGCTTCAGTGCGCCTTCCAGCACCCAGGTGCCGATCTGCACGATGATGCCCAGCCGCTCGGCGGTGCGCATGAAGCGTTCCGGCACCAGCATGCCCAGCGTCGGAGATTGCCAGCGCAGCAGCGCTTCCATGCCGACCACGTGGCCGTCGCGGGCGCTGACCAGTGGTTGGTAGCGCAGTTTCAGTTCGCCGTTGGGAATGGCGTCCACGATCTGGCGGGCGATGATGCTTTCGCTGTGCGCGCTCGGCGGCGTGTCCACGGCGTGGATGCGCACCGCGTTGCCGCCTTCGCGGGCCGCCTGGTACAGCGCATCCTCGGCATGATCGAGCAGGCGCGAGGTGCTGCTGGCATGGTCCGGGCACAGGCTCACGCCCAGCTTGCCGGTCATGAACAATGTGTACGGCAGCACCGACAGCGGCAGCTCCATCTGCTGCCGGATCTCCTCGGCAAAGTCCTCCGGCAGCGGCACGTCGGCGGTGCGTGGCACCGCGATCAGGAACTCATCGCTGCCATGGCGCCAGAGTTTGCCGCGACCACGCAGGTAGGACTGCAACCGCTGCGCCACCAGCACCAGGGCCTGGTCACCCACCTCGGCGCTCATGTTTTCGTTGACCGAGGCGAAGTGGTCGATGTCGACATGCATCAGCATCAGCGCGGTGCCGCCGGAGGCCGCCTCGGCGACCATCGCCTGCAGCTCGGGGTTGCCGGCGCCAAGGCGATCAGGCGCATCATCGATGCTGACCGGGGGCTGGTTGGGATTCCACATAGGCTCAGTAGTCCGGTGACTCAACGGCGGCCATGCTGGCCGCCTGGTAGGGGAGGTGAACGTCGATCAGGGTGCCTTCGCCGTGCGCGGATTCGATCCGCACATGGCCACCGACGCTCTGCGCACGCTCACGCATCACGATCAGGCCCAGCCCGCGCGGACCGTCAGGATCGAAACCCTCGCCGTCGTCGCGGATCTGCAGGTGCAGGCCGCGCTGGCCGACATCGCGCAGCTGCAATTGCACCTGGCTGGCGCGGGCATGGCGCAGCACGTTGGTCAGGCTTTCCTGGGCGATACGGAAGCAGGCCTGTTCGATGCTGTTGTCGGGACGGTGCGGGAGGGGCTCGATCTCGGCAAGCAGTTCCACCGGTGACGAACGGAACAGCACCCGTGCCTGCCAGCTCAGGGCTGCTTCCAGGCCCAGCGCGTCGAGCTGCGGCGGGCGCAGCAGGGTAGAGATGTCGCGCAGCTTGGCCACCGTGGTATCGGCCAGGCTGACGATCTGCGCCAGGTCCTCGCTGCGGCGCTGCGGATCGTCCTCGTCCTGCGCGGCATAGGCAGACAGTTTGATCGCCGTGATCGCCTGGCCGATATCGTCGTGCAGGTCGCGTGAGATCGCGCGGCGTTCGTCCTCCTGCAGCGAGAACAGGCGGCCAGCCATCGCCTGCAGTTCACGGTTGCTGGTTTCCAACGCACTGCGGGTGCGCTCGGAATCGCTCAGGTCACGCACGATCAGCAGCTTGCAGTCGCGTCCGCCATAACGCACTTCGCCCACCGCCAGGCCGGCATGAAAGCTGCGGCCATCAGCGCGCTGCATCGCCACCACGCTGCTGTGACCGGGCCCCAGATGGGGCTGGCCGGCACGCAGCTGGCTGCGCACGCGGGCCAGATCGGCGCTGTCCACCAGCGCCGACAGCGGCTCGCCCAGCAGGGTGTGGCTGCCATAACCGAACAGGCTGGCGGCCCAGGCGTTGGCGTACAGCACGTGTTCGTCGGAGAGGATCACCACGCCATCGGGCAGTACCCGTACCAGCTCGCGGAACTGCTCCTCGCGCTCGCGCAGCAGGCGACGTGACTGCTCGCGCTCGGTCACGTCCTGCAGGGTGCCCAACACGCGGTTGCGACCGGCCTCGTCAATGCCGCTGGCAGCACGCAGATGCACCATCAATGCACGGCCGTCCATCGACAGCAACGGCAACAGCACGTCCACCTGCACGGGATCGCCAGAGCAGAGCTCGGCCAGCAGCTGTTCGGTCTGGGTGGCGGTGGCCGGGTCGGCCGGCACCAGCAGTTCGTCGAAGCGATGCCAGCGCCGTGCCTCGGGCGGGCGGCGACCGAGCAGGCGATAAACCTGATTCGAGTAGCGGCCAAGTCCCGTGGAGGGGTCCAGCTCCCAGGCGCCGATGCGCGCCAGCTCGTGGGCTTCCTCCACCCGCGCCAGCGCCTGGTCGCGTCGCAGCTGGGCCAGGTCTTCGGCGGTGCGGTCGATGGCAATCAGCAAGCGGGCATTGTGGCCGTCATAGCTGATGGCGTTGGAGCGCAGCTCCATCTGCCGCAGTGAGCCGTCACGCAGCTGCAGCTGGGTACGCAGGATGCACAGTTCCTCCGGTGCCTCGCGGATCGCTTCCAGCTTGGTCTGCAGCGCCAGGTCCTGGCCTGGCGGCCACAGCGAGTCGATTGTCTGCTCCAGCAGTTCGTCACGGTCCCAGCCGAAGGCCGTACAGGCCGCCGGATTGGCGTCGAGGATCGCCAGCGTATCGAGGTCATAGACCAGGATCGGGCCGGGGTTGCCTTCGAACATCTGCCGCAGGCGCAGCTCCGAGGCCTGCTGGCGTGCATGGGTGTGCAGCACGTGCTCGGCCAGCGGGCGCAGCAGCAGATACAGCAGGCCGGCACTGGCGAGGGCGAAGAACGAGCCCTTCAGGCCCTGCCACAGGGCCGCCTGCTGCGGGTCGGGCACCAGTGCCTGCACCGCGCTGTCGGTGGAGATCATCCAGGCCAGCGCCATCGCCAGGTAGCTCAGCACCACCCGGCGCCGGTCGCGGCTCAGCGCCTGCGCCATCCGCGGGTCGGGAACTGGGGCGTTGCCGGTCGGTTCTGCGGGCATGGACAGGGCGGAAGAAAGGGGCGCCGGCCATCTTACCGCGCAGGTGCGCCCAGACCACTCAATTATCCGCCGCAGGCGCCGTTAACCACTGCGTGCCCCGCTGACGGGCGTGTCATCCGGAGCAAGATCGCGTGGACCAAGGGATCATCGCCAGCCTGCTGCAGCACCCGCTTGCGTCGGCGCTGGTCATCGTCGACCGCACGGGCCGCCCGCTGGCGGCTAATCCGGCTGCGCGCGAGCATGGCCTGCCGGCTACCGTGGCTGCGTATGCGCCGATGCTGGAAGATCTGCGCCTGATGGCCGCCGATGGCGGCATCGTGGCCTGCACGCTGCCCGGTGGCCCGCACGGGCACTACGACGGCCACCTGCGTGCCGTGCACGATGGCGCCGGCAATCTGCTGGCCTTCACGCTGAGCATTCCCGAGCCGGTGCCGCTCGGCGGCGGCGGGCGCTGGGAGCTGGCGCTGGACAGTGCCGGCCACAGCCTCTGGGACTGGGACATTCCCAGCGACCGTGTGGTGCGCACCCCGGCGCTGGGCGACGAAACCGCCACAGAAATTCTGGCCCGCGTGCACAGCGAGGACATCGCCCAGGTGCGGGTTGCACTGGACGAGCATCTGCGTGGCTTGAGCGAGCAGTACAGCGCACAGTTCCGTTTCCGCCAGGCCGATGGCCAGTGGCGTTGGGTACTGGACCGCGGGCGCGTGGTCGCGCGCACCGCCGACGGCCAGCCGCTGCGCATGGTCGGCACGCATACCGATATCGAACAGCAGAAGCAGCTGGAAGGGCTGCTTCAGGAACAGCAGCTGCACCTGAGCGAGGCCCAGCGCATCGCCAGCATGGGCAGCTGGTCGTTCGACCCCAACAGTGGTCATTTCTGGTGGTCGCCGGAGCTGCGCTCGATGCTGGCGCTGGAGCAGGGCAGCGCGCCCGGTCAGCGACGCTGGCTGAAGCAGCTGCATCCGCGCTCGCGTGGTGCGTTGCGCGCGGCATGGCGGCGCCTGTGGCGCGATGGCCGGGCCGCCAACATCGAACTGGAGCTGACCCGGGGCAACGAACCGTCGCAGCATCTGCGGCTATGGATGCAGCCGCTGCTGGACATGGATGGCCAGCCCAAGCGCCTGCTCGGCCAGGTGCAGAACATCACCGAGCAGCACCAGACCGATGCACTGATCCGCTGGCGCACCGAACTGCTCAACCGTGTTTCCGCGCTGGGCCGCATCGGCGGCTGCGAGATCGAGGTGCAGACCCGGCACATGCAGTGGACCGAGGAGTGCTACCGCATTCACGGCCTGCGCAAGGAGCCGATCACCCTCGATCAGGCGCTGGCGCTGTACACCGAGGATTCGCGCAATGCCTTCGACGCCGCATTGGTCCGGATTGCCGGCGGCGGACTGCCCGAACAGCTGGACCTGTGCTTCTACCGCCAGTCAGGCCTGCGCGTGTGGGTGCAGGTGCTGATCGAGCTGGATCGCCGTGACGGACTGCCACCGCGCTTCGTGGTGCTGTTCCGTGACATCACCCGCGAGCGCGAGGCCAACGAGCGCATCGAGCTGCTGGCCCACTACGATCTGCTCACCGGCCTGCCCAACCGCGTGCTGCTCGGCGAACAGACGGCAGAGGCCATCGAGGAAGCGCGCGACCGTGGCACCTCGCTGGCGATGCTGTTCATCGATCTGGATGGCTTCAAGACCATCAACGACAGCTTTGGCCATGCCACCGGTGATGCGCTGCTGAAGGCCGCGGCCACGCGCCTGCACCAGAACCTGCGCAACAACGATCTGTTTGGCCGCTTCAGTGGCGACGAGTTCATCGTGGTGCTGCGCGACCTGGCCGAGCCGGAAGACGCCGGCCACGTGGCGCGCAAGCTGATCGCCTCGCTGGCCGAGCCGCTGCGCCGGGGTGAGACCACGCTGAAGGTCGGTGCCAGCGTCGGCATCGCCATGCTCGGTGAGGCTCAGACCGATTTTGATTCGCTGCTACGCGCGGCCGATGCCGCGATGTATGCGGCCAAGGAAGCGGGGCGTAACACCTACCAGTACTACAGCCAGGACGCGCTGGCCCGTATCCAGCGCAAGCTGGAGCTTGAACATGCCCTGCACGGGGCCATCGAACGCGAAGAATTCAGCCTGGCCTATCAGCCGCTGCTGGACGCGCATCATGGCGAGCCACCGGCGATCGAGGCATTGCTGCGCTGGCACCGGCCCGGCATCGGCTATTGCAGCCCGGCCGAGTTCATTCCGATTGCCGAAAAGTGCGGCGAGATCGTGCGCATCGGCGACTGGGTGCTGAACGAAGCCTGCCGCCAGGCGATTGCCTGGGACCGTGCTGGGCTGCGTTTCGACCGCATCGCGGTCAATGTGTCGGCAGTGCAGCTGCGCGACCGCGGCTTCGCCGAACGCGTGATCGAGATCTGCCATGCCCACGGCTGGCCGCCGCAGCGGCTGGAGCTGGAGCTGACCGAGTCGGCGCTGATCCGTGACACCGACATCCTGCGCCATTGCTTCGATGTGCTGGAACGGCACGGCGTGCCGCTGGCGGTGGATGACTTCGGTACCGGCTTCTCCAACCTCAATTATCTCAACCGCTTCCCGGTGGGGCGGCTGAAGATCGACCGCAGTTTCGTGCAGGGCATGCTGCATGATTCGGGCACGGCCGAAGTAACCCAGGCCATCGTGCACCTGGGCCACGCGCTGGGCATGAAGGTGGTGGCTGAGGGCGTGGAAACGCACCAGGAAGAAGACATGTTGCGCCGGCAGGGCTGCGACGAGATCCAGGGTTACCTGTACTCGCGCCCGCTCAGCCCGCGTGACCTGGCGCAGTGGCTGCGCCAGCAGCACCCGACGCCGATGCGCACCGACGCCAGCGGCGAAGCAGTGCTGGTGCGGTGATCAGCTGCACTGGTTGGAACTGACCTTGGCTGCTGTGTCCATCCACGCGTGGCACGGATCTACTGACGGCGCCGATTCTGGTGGGTGCCGGCCGTTGGCCGGCACGAATGCCTGCACGCGCGACCATCCACGCATGGCGTGGATCTACTGACGGCGCCGATTCTGGTGGGTGCCGACCGTTGGTCGGCACGGATGCCTGTGCCTCTCGATTATCCACGCATGGCGTGGATCTACCTTGGAAATTCTGCTTTCAGCTGCATGCGCAGCGCTTCTACGATGGCCGCATAGCGCCGCTTCTGGATCAGATAGCTGGCCAGGAACAGCGGCAGCACCATCAGCATCGGCGCCGCCATCGGGCGCATCGCCACCAGCGGCAACAGCAGCAGCGTCAGGGTTGCCACGAACCAGCTGCACAGGCCGATCACCCGCACTTCGTGCCGTCGCGCGTTGAGTACGATACGACCGCGCATCACCGGGAAGTAGCGCAGGCCGAAGCTCGGCGCGAAGCTCTCGCGGAACGCCATGCTGCCGTCGGGCAGCGCATGGAAGGCCAGTTGCAGCCATTTGTCCTGTGGCAGGTCGCGTTCCAGGCTGCCCAGCGAGAGCCGGGCCTGCATGGCCGGTGACGCCGCGATGCGCTCATTGAACAGGGTGATGCCCCAGCTGAAATAGCCGGCCACCCACGCCATCAGAAGGACGGTCTCGATCAACAGCGCTGCGATCAGGGCGATGGCCATCGGTCTTCCATGAACGGGTCCGGGGCATCATGCCACAACGATTTCGCCACCCCGGTAGATCCGCGCCATGCGCGGATGTTGCGGCGAGGGCCAGGCGTCACACCGGCGGATGAAAGCCATCCACGCACGGCGTGGATCTACCGATTCATCAATGCGATGCCCGCAATGGAATAGCTGGCGATCATCAGTCCGAACACGTACGCCGCCACGATGATCAGCCAATACATCACCGGCTCGATGTCCCGCCATGCATCAATGGTGCCGGCGCGGTGGTGGCTTAGATGGACATGCCCGGTGTTGATCGCAGTTGCCGCCATCCAGGCGCATAGAAAGGCCATCAGCATGAAGAGCAGGCTGCCGAACAGGAACGCGACAGGTCGATGCCGGGGCGGCCGCAAGGTGGCGTAGGCGGGACGCCAGGTAAAGGTGACCGCGATGAGCACCATCGCAGCAAATCCCAGCCAGGTCATGAACGTGGTACTCATGCGACGACACTCCGTGTCCAGCCGTAAGGGGCGTGGGCGGATCATGCCATGGGTCTGGACCGGGTGGCGGTGAACGCCATCCACGCATGGCGTGGATCTACCTCAGCGCTTCGCCATCCAGCCCGAGGTCCCACGCCAGTCCCAGCAGCGCCTCGTCCGCCCGTGACGGGGCAGGGCGCGCATCCGCCAGCTGCTGCAGTTCGCGGATCTCTTCGCGGGCGACCTCTTCCAGCTGCTGCAGCTGCTCACGCACGCTCGCGTTGCGCGGGCGCTCGGTGTCGGTGAGGGAGGGCAGGGCGCGGATCAGGGTCATGGTGCGCGTACAGGATGCATCCAACGGCGGGTCACAGGCAAAGGCCCCGGACGAACCGGGGCCTTGCGGGCTGCCGGCGATGGCAGCGGACATCAGGATCAGAACAGCTCGACGGTGCCGGCGCCCATGCTCTGCTGGGCAACCGGCTTGTGCGGCGGGCGCTCCCATTCGCTGCGCAGTTCGCGCAGGCGGCTGCCGGTGCGCTGCAGGGCGGTGGCGATCTCTTCGTCGAACACGCCGCCATTGCGGTGCAGCAGTTCCTGCAGGGCCACCGCTTCACGGTTGATCGCGGTCAGGCGGTCCAGGTGGGTGTGCACGCCGCCCAGGGCCTGGGTCGCGATGTCTTCGAACTGCAGGGCGCGCACGGCTTCGGCCACGCTGCCATCGATCGAACGGGCGCAGTCGGAGACTTCGCGCATGCCGTCGCCCAGCGAGGCATTGATCTGGGCCACGTTGTCGAGCATCGCCGCCGCTTCCTGGCGGGCTTCGCGGGAGCGGTCCATGTCACGCGAGGCCATGTGCGAGACCGTCTCGCGCACCTTGGCGATGGCGTCCTTGGAGCTGTGCGCCAGCTTGCGGATCTGCTCGTTGAAGGTGGTCGAACGCTCGGACAGGTTGCGCACTTCGTCGGCGACCACCGCGAAGCCGCGACCGGCTTCACCGGCGCGCGCCGCTTCGATTGCAGCGTTCAGGGCCAGCAGGTTGGTCTGGTCGGCGATCGACTTGACGTCTTCCAGCAGCGCGAAGATGCCATCCAGGTGCTGCGCCATCTGGTCGATGTGCTGCACGGTGGTGCTGCTCTGGCCGCTCACCTGTTCCAGTGCTTCCACCAGCTGTTCCATGCGGTGGCTGGCGTGCTGGGCGAAACGGGCAACGTCGAGGCCGGCATTGCCTTCATCGCCGGCGCGGTCGACGATGCGCGACAGGGCCTGGCTCTGCTGGCGCGACTTGCGGTTCATGGCATCGAAGCTGCCGCCCAGGCTGGAGACCGCCTGGCGGATCAGGTCACGGGCGCGTTCCACTTCGCCACGCGAACCGTCGATTTCGTTGCCGACGAAGTTGCGCAGTTCGGTCAGCAACTGGTCCTGCTCACGCAGGACGCGGGCGTGTTCCGGGGAACGGTGCGCCTGGGCGCGGGTGGTCCACCACGCAAAGCCAAGCCAGCTCAGCGTCATCGTGGTCAGGATCGCCCAGCGCAGGGCGGCCGGCCATTCGAAACCGATGGCGAAGGGGAGCAGCAGGGTCAGAGTCAGGGGGGCGGCCAGACGGATGAAAATGCGTGAGTACATGGACGTTCTCGGGAGGTGCACGGAGGATGTATCGGCCGTACCCCCTTTCTCTTTAACGTCGATATGCCTCGAAGTGCATTCTGAATGCGCCGGTTTTCCGACGCCTTGGCGGCTTCGGGGTCAGAGCCCTTTCCATGGAAAAGGGCTCTGACCCCATGGGGCTCAGGCCAGCTGCCGGTCCACGGCTTCGATCATCGCCTTGCGGCCAAACAGGAAGTCCCAGTAGCTGCCGCCCAGCTGGCGCCACAGCACTGCCGAGCGCACCGCGGCCAGCAGCAGGGCGCGGATCTCGGCCACCACGCCGGCCTGGCCCAGGTAATGCGGGTTGCCCTGCACCATCACCCTCGGCTTCAGGTGGCTGATGGTATCGGCGTAAAGGCCTCCCAGGTTGGCCAGCACATCCGGATGGCCGCTGTCGCCCAGTTCGACGGCCTGGCGCTGGGCGCGCTCGATGCCGGAGGCGACCTTGTTCACGGTGGCGCCATCCTGAACGAAGCGGCGCTCCAGCTGCAGCACCGACAGGGCCAGCTTGGGCAGGATCGGGTCCTGGCCCTGGCTGCGGAAGTAGTTGTGCAGCAGGCGCAGCCCGGCCTTCAGTGCATGGCGGTCACCGAACACCTCCTGCGGCGAGGAGGCATCGACGCGGAACACGCTGTCCACGGCGGTGCGCACGGCGGCGGCGTCGGAATGGCCGGTATCGGCGATGCGGCGTACCTGCTGCAGGGCCTGGGCAATGCCGGCCAGGGCCAGGACGCGGTCGTCGACAGTGAAACTCATGCAGCGATTACCTCAAAAGGGGAAGGGGTGGTGCGCAGGCTCTGTTCCAGCGGCGCATCGGTGGCGGCGATCACCGCGCCACCCAGGCACACGTCACCGTCATACAGCACCAGTGATTGACCGGGGGTAACGGCGCGCTGCGGGCGCGCGAAGGTGACCAGCACGCTGCCATCGTCCAGCACCTCGACCGTACACGGCTCGTCGGGTTGGCGGTAGCGGGTCTGGGCGGTGCATTCAAAGCGCCGTGCCGGTGGCGAACCGGCGATCCAGTGCGCGGTTTCCGAACGCAGGCGCTCGGACAGCATCCACTTGCTGTCGCGGTCCTGGTCCACGTACAGCACGTTGCTGGCCACATCCTTGCCAACCACGTACCACGGCGCGGCCGGACGCCCCCGCACGCCGCCGATGTTCAGGCCCTCGCGCTGGCCCAGGGTGAAATAGAACACGCCCGGATGTTCGGCGATCACGCTGCCGTCGGCCGGGTCCAGGATCTGGCCGGGCTTGGCCGGCAGGTAGCGGCCGAGGAATTCACGGAAGTCGCGCTCACCAATGAAGCAGATGCCGGTGGAGTCCTTCTTGGCGTGGGTCGGCAGGCTGACGTCACGCGCGATCCGGCGCAGGTCGGTCTTTTCCAGGTCGCCGATCGGGAACAGGGTGGCCGCCAGCTGCTCCTGGCCCAGCTGGTGCAGGAAGTAGCTCTGGTCCTTGGAACGGTCGGCACCACGCAGCAGCAGCCACTGGTGGCCGCGCTGGGTCACCCGCGCGTAATGGCCAGTGGCGATGCGTTCGGCGCCCAGCTCGCGGGCCGCATCCAGGAAGTGCTTGAACTTCACTTCGCGGTTGCACAACACGTCCGGGTTCGGGGTGCGCCCGGCCGCGTACTCGGCCAGGAAGTGCTCGAACACGCCCTGCCAGTATTCGCTGGAGAAGTCCCTGAAGTGGAACGGGATGCCGAGCAGGCCGCAGACGGCCACCGCATCGCGGCGGTCGTCCTCGGCGCGGCAGTCACCACTGCCGTCGTCGGCCCAGTTCTGCATGAACAGGCCGGCTACGGCCTCGCCCTGCTGTACCAGCCGCCAGGCGGCGACCGAGGAATCGACACCACCGGAGACGCCCACCATCACGCGCGGAGTGCTCATGCGACCTCCCGGACCAGCGAAAGCGGATGGCGCTGGCCACCCAGGTAATCGGCCACCACCTGCCAGACCAGTGGGCTGCGCTGGCGCTCGCCGGCGGCCTGCAGTTCGGCCGGGGTCAGCCACAGCGCGCGGTCGATGCCGGTGTCCAGCGGCTGCGCCGGGTCGTGCGAGACCGGGCGCGCCGCATAGCAGAAGCGCAGGAAGGTGGTGCCGTCGCCGGCAGTCCACTGGTAGCAGCCGATGAAATGGGTCAGCTGCACGGTCCAGCCGGTTTCCTCGCGGGTCTCGCGCAGGGCTGCCTCGGCCAGGCTTTCGCCCGGCTCGAGGTGGCCGGCCGGCTGGTTCAGCACCTGGTGGCCGTCGATGGTCTCTTCAACCAGCAACACGCGGCCGCCGTCGACCACCACGGTGGCGACGGTGGCGTGCGGTGCCCAGCGCGGGTCCGGCGTAGCGTTCAACTCAGAACTCGTCCTTCTTGGTCAGTTCCAGCTCCATCGCGTCGGCGGTGCGGATGGCCGCATCGATGGCGTCGCTGAGCTGGTCGGCGGTGGCATCGGCGTCGATCTTGACCACGAACATAGCGGTGGTGTCCTGCTTCACCCAGCCGCCCATCTTGGCGTCCTGCGAATCTTCCAGCAGGCGGTTGGCCACGGCCACCGGGAACTGCTTGGTCTTGGCGTTGTAGGCCGGCGACCAGATCTCGCGGATATTGTGGGTGCCGAAATCTTCCACCGACGAACGCACGTAGACCATCTGGGTGCGGTCACCCTCGACGTCGAACACCATGCGGTAGTCGCCGTCCTCGTCGACCTCGTAGGTGTAGCCCAGCTTGTCCAGGTGGCGGGCCACGGCCTTGTCGCCCTCCGGCGCAGCGGCGGCGGAGCCGGCGGCGGCCAGGGCGATCAGCAGGGCGGGGAGAAGGGTCCTTTTCATGAAGATCCTGTGAAACAGTGTTGGGAGAGGATGCAATTGTGACGGTGGGCGTGCGTGCCGTCCAATCTGCGGCGGGCCGACGCAGGCTTGCCCGTGCCTCTATAATGGGCAGATGCCCCATGAGTCTTCCCCCGATTCCCATCACGAGCACGGCGTTGCCGTGGAGCCCGCGCGCCCGGAAGTGGCGCCGCCGCCGTTCTACCAGGTGATGCTGCTCAACGACGACTACACCCCGATGGATTTCGTGGTGGACGTGCTCCAGCAGTTCTTCAGCATGGACCTGGACAAGGCCACGCAGGTGATGCTGCACGTCCATACCCGCGGCCGCGGCGTGTGCGGGGTGTTCACCCGCGAAGTGGCCGAGACCAAGGTTGCCCAGGTCAACGAGTATTCGCGGATGAACCAGCACCCGCTGCTGTGCACGATGGAAAAGGCCTGACCGGCTGCCGATCGTCGTCCGGGTACATCGACTCCGGACACGGCGTGCCCACCAAGGTGGGCACCTACCAAGGCAGAAGCCTGTAGAGCCGAGCCCATGCTCGGCTCTACAGCTGGGTCACCCCTCCGCCAACGCCTCGAGCGCCATCCGCGCCACCGCCTCGTCGACCTCGGCGGGGTCGCCATCATCCCGGAACCACACCGCTGACAGCCCCGCGCTGGCTGCGATCCAGCGCAGCAGGCGCGCGCGTTCCAGCCCGGCCAAGGCGCTGACCTGTTCCAGCCGGGCGGCAAACCGTTCGGGCCGTGTGGCAACGTGGATGCCCGGGCCACAGAGGTCCGGGTTGCTGAACATCGTCGTGTAATCGAAGGCGCGATCGCCCAGCAGCCGCTTCGGGTCGATCGCCAGCCAGCCGCGCGCGCCGAAGTCCAGCACATTGTCGTGATGCAGGTCGCCGTGCAGCGGCCGGATTTCCTGTTCCTCTTCCAGCAGGGCCACCGCCAGTGATCTGCACTGTTCCAGCAGTGGCGGCAGCGCGGCCCTTGGCTGCAGCAGGTCGGCGAACCATCTACGGAGGCAGACCAGTTCCGTTGGCGGCGCGCTCCGCGGCCGGTGCAGCCGCTGCAGGACCTGGCACAGGATCGTGGTGCAGGCGTCATCGTCGCCCTCGATCGAACGTTGCCGCAGCGAGTCGCCGCCGGCACGTTCGATCAGGATTGCCGGCCCCTCGTGGGCCAGCAGGCGGGCAGCGCCATCGCCCTCCCACCAGCGCAGCAGGCGATGGCTGTTCTGCTCTTCGGTTTCGCTGCTGATCTTCAGCATGGCCGGTTCGCCGGCGGCGGTCAGCACCGGCCAGAGCTGGGCATGGGGCGTTTCGATGGCCGCGCCATCACGCCGCAATCGCCAGCGGCTCAGGTAGGGTTCGCTCATGCTGGGTGGGCTGTCCTGGAGTGAATGAAGATCAAGCGATCTGTACTGCTAACGCCATCTGAACGCAGCAATCCGCTAGGGTGATGGAAATCGCGTAGTCAGGCCGCATATTGTCCCCATCTGCCGCCGGAGTAATCCATGTTCAGCAAAGACCTCGAACACACCATCGGCCAGTGCTACAAGCGCGCCCGTGAGGCCCGGCATGAGTTCATGACGGTCGAACACCTGCTGTTGGCACTGCTCGACAACCCGTCCGCCCAGGCCGTACTGAAGGCCTGTGGCGCCGACGCCGAACGCCTGCGCCAGGAGCTGGAACAGGCCATCGAGGCCTCCGTGTCCCGCCTGGCCGAAGATGACGGCCGCGATACCCAGCCGACCCTGGGCTTCCAGCGCGTGCTGCAGCGGGCCGTGTACCACGTGCAGTCCTCGGGCAAGAAGGAGGTCACCGGCGCCAATGTGCTGGTCGCCATCTTCGGCGAAAAGGACTCCCACGCCGTCTATTACCTCAACCAGCAGGATGTCACCCGGCTGGACGTGGTCAATTACCTGTCCCATGGCATCGCCAAGCTGGGCGAGGAAGGCGAGCAGCCGTCCTCCTCCTCCGAGGGCGAAGGCCGCATCGAAGGCGGGGAGGGCGAGCCGAAGGGTGATGCCCTGACCGAGTTCGCCAGCAACCTCAACGAACAGGCCCGGGCCGGTCGCATCGACCCGCTGGTCGGTCGTGCCGACGAGATCGAGCGCACCATCCAGGTCCTGTGCCGCCGCCGCAAGAACAACCCGCTGTACGTGGGCGAGGCTGGCGTGGGCAAGACGGCGATTGCCGAAGGTCTGGCCCGCCGCATTGTCGAAGGCTCGGTGCCTGAGGTGCTGGCCGACGCGGTGATCTATTCGCTCGACCTGGGCGCGCTGGTGGCTGGCACCAAGTATCGCGGCGACTTCGAGAAGCGCCTGAAGAGCGTGCTGACCGCGCTGAAGAAGGTGCCCAACGCGGTGCTGTTCATCGACGAGATCCACACCATCATCGGTGCCGGGTCGGCGTCGGGCGGCACCATGGATGCGTCCAACCTGATCAAGCCGGCGCTGGCCTCCGGCGAGCTGCGCTGCATCGGCTCGACCACCTTCCAGGAATACCGTGGCATCTTCGAGAAGGACCGGGCGCTGGCCCGCCGCTTCCAGAAGATCGACATCGTCGAGCCGACCGTCGGCGAGACCTATGAGATCCTGCAGGGCCTGAAGTCCAAGTACGAGCTGCACCACGGCGTCACCTATTCCGACGAGGCGCTGCAGGCTGCAGTGGACCTGTCGGTGAAGCACATCGGCGACCGCCTGCTGCCGGACAAGGCCATCGACGTGATCGACGAGGCTGGCGCCCGCCAGCGCCTGCTGCCGGAAGGCCAGCGCAAGGAGCTGATCGACGTCGAGGAAGTGGAGGCGATCGTGGCCAAGATGGCGCGCATCCCGACCAAGCAGGTCAGCGCCACCGACAAGGATGTGCTGCAGCATCTGGAGCGCAACCTGAAGATGGTGATCTTTGGCCAGGACCCGGCCATCGAGACGCTGTCCTCGGCGATCAAGCTGGCCCGCTCGGGCCTGGGCAACCCGGAAAAGCCGATCGGCAACTTCCTGTTCGCCGGCCCGACCGGTGTCGGCAAGACCGAGGTGACCAAGCAGCTGGCGCTGCAGCTGGGCATCGAACTGGTCCGCTTCGACATGTCCGAGTACATGGAGCCGCATTCGATCAGCCGCCTGATCGGCGCCCCTCCGGGTTACGTCGGCTTCGACCAGGGCGGCCTGTTGACCGAGAAGATCGTCAAGACGCCGCACTGCGTGCTGCTGCTGGACGAGATCGAGAAGGCGCACCCGGATATCTTCAACATCCTGTTGCAGGTGATGGACCGCGGCGTGCTGACCGATACCAACGGCCGTGAAGCCAACTTCAAGAACGTGGTGCTGGTGATGACCACCAATGCCGGTGCGGCGCAGGCCACGCGGCGTTCGATCGGCTTCACCAAGCAGGACCATGCCACCGATGCGATGGAGACCATCCGCCGCAGCTTCACCCCGGAATTCCGCAATCGTCTCGACGCGGTGGTGCAGTTCCAGGCGCTGGGCTTCGAGCACATCCTGCGCGTGGTCGACAAGTTCCTGATCGAGCTGGAGATGCTGCTGCAGGACAAGCACGTCAGCCTGTCGGCCACCCCGACCGCGCGCGACTGGCTGGCCCACCACGGTTTCGACCCGCTGATGGGTGCCCGCCCGATGGCCCGCGTGATCCAGGACAAGATCAAGCGTCCGCTGGCCGACGAGCTGCTGTTCGGCAAGCTGGTCAACGGTGGCAAGGTCAGCATCGATGTCCGCGACGACGAGCTGGTGGTCGAGACCCAGGCCGAGCCGGAGCGGCTGCTGCCGGTCACGGTGGAATGAGCTGACGCCACAGGCTTGGCGTGAAAGACTGGGAATGACAAGGGCGGCTTCGGCCGCCCTTGCCATCCATGGGGTCAGCGGCTGCGGCGGCGTGCTTCACGCTTGAACCGCTCGGCATCGATTGGCTCGATGCGCGCTACTTCGCAGCTGCCGCGGCCGGTGTCCAGAGCGCTTCGGCCCTCGCTGCACAGCTCGTCAGCCTCCTTGCCGTCGGTCTTGAAGCCGAGGCGGGTGGCCAGCACGGCAGAAGGGCAGCTGTTGCGGAAATGCACGACATAGTGATCTTCGCCGGAGCGAAGCAGGATGTTCTTGTCGGCGCCGGCGCGAACGATCTGCTGTTCGCCGGTCAGTGGTACGCACTGCGCCGGCGGGGTGTCGGCGGCATGGGCGGCCGGCGCCACCAGGATGATGGCCGACAAAGCCAGGGGGATGAGCAGGGAAGACAGATTCATGGCGGGGCAGGGGGTGGCGATCCGGACTGGATCGGATCCCAAGATGCCGCCGCTGCTGCAAATGCGAATCTGCCGCAAGCAGGGCTGACCGACGTCACGGTGAGATCGGTCACGATGACCTTTGGCGCGTCAGGCGGCGATTGAGCGGAATCCTTGCTGGCGCCCCTGGTCGCCGCCATCCTCGATGACGAATGCGACTGCCTCATGTGGAATATGCAGGCGCTGCTTCAGGGTGCCTCCCGCATGTGCGATCTCGCGCTGCACGGCCAGGTACAGCGGGTGCGATGCGTCCATGCTGGTGCAGACCAGGCAGGGCTGGCCGAACCAGGTGCCATCCGGACCCTTGCTGGCGTAGCAGCGGCTGGTGACGGACTGGGGGTCCAGGACGATCAGGTAGGTCATGCGCGCAACGCCTTCTGTGAAGAACGCGTTGAGTCTAGAGTCCCGGCGCGATGCTGGATTTCAGACAAGGACGAAAAAATCGAACGACCTCGGTGTCGGGTACTTTCTTCCGCGCACGACAAAGGGCCAGCAGCGAGGCCGGCCCTGTCGGAGTGGCGCAGTGCGCCGACCGCTTACTTCATGCGGTAGGTGATACGACCCTTGGTCAGGTCGTACGGGGTCATTTCAACCTTGACCCGGTCACCGGTGAGGATGCGGATGTAGTTCTTGCGCATGCGGCCGGAGATGTGGGCGATGATTTCGTGCCCATTTTCCAGACGAACGCGGAAAGTGGTGTTCGGCAGCGTCTCGCTGACGGTGCCCTCGAACTCGATGGAATCGTCTTTCGACATGTAGTCCTGTGCGGTTCAGAAAACGGCCACGCTGGGCCTAAGGCGCGGTATTTTACGCGTGATGGGCCCGGCTTGCAAAGTTTGTGTTAACCCCCGGCCAAACGCCGTGCTGGCAAGCGTCCAACCGCCTGGGTCCAGGGGCCTTCACGGCCGTCACGGTGTACGGCCAGGCGGACGTGCTCCAGAAAGTCCGCGCGCGGCAGGTGTTCGGCGCCCATCCGCAGCAGGTGCGGATTCTCCACCTGGGCATCGATCAGTTCCCAGCCCCAACCACGCAGGGTGGATGCCAGGGCGGCCAGGGCGATCTTTGAGCCGCCGCTGGCGCCACTGAACATGCTCTCGCCGAAGAACATGGCGCCGATCGCGACGCCGTAGATGCCGCCGACCAGCGTCTGCCGATCCCAGACCTCGAAGGAATGGGCGAAGCCGAGATCGTGCAGCTGGCTGTAAGCCTCGACCATCGCCGGGCTGATCCACGTACCGTCCTGGCCCGGCCGCGGTGCTGCAGCGCAGGCACGCATCACGCGACTGAAGGCTGTGTCGGCGGTGATCTCCCACGTGCTGCTGCGCAACTGGCGGCGGAAGCGGCTGGACAGATGCACGCCCTCGGTGCGGAACACCATGCGCGGGTCTGGCGACCACCACAGGATGGGCTCGCCCTCGCTGAACCACGGGAAGATGCCGCCGGCATAGGCGTTGAGCAGTCGCACCGGATGCAGGTCGCCGCCCACCGCGAGCAGGCCGTCGGGCTGGCGCAGTGCGGTCTCGGCGGGAGGGAAGGGAGCGTCCGGCGCATCGGCCAGGCGCCAGGGCAGCTGGCGGGTCATGTCCTCATTGTATTCGTCGTGGCGATCGCTGATGTCTGGCACCATCAGCGTCCAACGGCAAGGAGCCCACACATGAGTGACGCGATCACCGCCATCCTCGATGTGCACGACACCCCGCGCACGCGTAACGACAGCCAGAGCATGCTGCTGGCGCTGGCGACTGAGCAGCCGGTCCAGCTCGGTGCGCTGATGCTGCTGGCCCTCGCCCGGCGTTCGCCCAGCTCGGCCTTTCTCGACATGGCGCTGGATCTGCTGCCCGACGAAGCGGTTGCGCCGGTCTGTGCCGAGGCCTGGCGGCGCTATCGTGATGGCGAGCGCGGCGAGCTGCTGGCCAGCGTGATCGAATTCACCAGCTACCAGGCGCCGCAGGTGCTGCAGGACGACTGGGAGGCCTTGCTGGCGATCGCCATTGAGGATGAGCTGCAGCTGGCTTCGCAGATATGGCGGGGCCTGCCTTCCGCCATTGCCGCGCAGTGGGCGCAGATTCTGGCTGAGGCCGATGACGATCGCGAGATGGCGCGGGCCAGGGCGCTGCTGCTCGCGGCGCAGCCCGAGAACTATGCCGTTGCCCGCGGCTACCTCGCTGACTGGGGCGCGCTGGATGCTGAGGTCTGGGCGCATTGGGCTGGCGTCGCCGATGGGCCGCTGCCGCGCCGCCTGCATGGGGAGCGGTCGCTGCACATCCGCTTTGGCCGCGAACAGCATCGCGCGCAGAAGGCGGACGAACCGAGCTGGCGCAAGCGCATCTGGCGGCTGCACCCGACCTGGAGTGGTGGGCAGGTGCATCACGCCGGGCAGATGGGAGGACCGCTGGAAACGCTGTGTGGCAGCTGCCATGCACCGCTGCAGCGCCTGCTGCGGACCGATGCTGGCGCGCTGCAGCCGGGCGCGGCGGGTGAGATCACGCTGGGCCTGTGCCTGGACTGCTGCGGCTGGGAAGACCCGCCCGTGCGCTTCTATCGCCACGATGCCGCCGGCCTGCCCAGCTGCCACCCCAGCCAGCATCGGGAGGTGCCGGCCACGCCGACCGACAGCGGTGATCTGATGCAGGCCGAGGTGGGTCTGGCCGCCATGGACAGTGCGCGCTGGCAACAACAGGACTGGGGCCAGTCCAACCATCGGCAGAACCTGTCGCGCGTGGGCGGCGCGCCCAGCTGGGTGCAGAGTGCCTGGTATCCGGCGTGCATCGATTGCGGTGAGGAGATGCCCTTCGTGATGCAGCTGGATTCGACGCTGCCGACCACCGATGGAGGCACGCTGCTATGGGGCAGTGGCGGCATGCTCTACACATTCTGGTGCGCGAAGTGCCGGGTGAGCGGACATTTCTGGCAGTGCACCTGACGGTCCCGGTGGTCGGAAGGTTTCCTTGTTTTTTGAGATTTGTTGCATTCCCGAGGGATGCATCGCCAGTCACCCTCTTGGCTTACATGCCCTGAGCTGACCGCCATGACCTGTGTTGTCGTCATGCAAGAGCTGCTTGAATTGGCCCGAATGCCGGGAGGCTCAGATGGAGCCTTGGTTGCGATGCTGGATGAGCGTGATCCTGCTGCCCTCTCGGCACTGCTCATCCTGGCGAGTCCGGTTGGTGCCGCGGAGATCCCCTGTATTTCCGCCACGATTCGCAGCGCCTTCCCGTCGCCCTTGAATCGCAGGTATTCGATCCTCGGGCATGTCCTGAAATGTCGACCACCCTGATGGAGGCGGGGATCGATCTGGTCGAGCTTCCGGGTCGGTTCCGGCAACCGCCGAACCATGTGGGTGGCTGGCAGAACTACAGCCAGTACAGCTGATTGAGTCGAGCAGGCTCGATGCTACGAGTGAAATCTACATAGGCCGCCCAGTGTTGGCTGAGCACGAGCGTGGGCAGGAAGCCGCGCAGGTCCGCTGGTAAATCGGCCCCGGCTACGGGTCGCGTTGTGCTGGCTTGGTCATCTGTGTCGCTGAAAGATATGCAAAAAATCCTATTGAAGAGCTGAGATGAGCTCGTCAGTCTGGGGATCACATCCAATCCCCAGATTATTTGATGAAATTCTTTGTGATGTCCCGGCTCAAGGAGCCGGGCTGTCCCGGGCTTGTGGAAGCCTTTATCGTTGACAAGGGGCACCCGCACCTCTGCGATCACTACTATGCCGACAATGAGCGCTGCAAACGGCCCTTATGGCATAGGAGAAGAGAGGGGGAATACGCTCCAGTCTTTCAGCCTGAAATGATCGCGGTGAACTGGGATCCTCGGTGGAGGTTTGACATCTGTAGCGCCAGTCAAGGTGCGTACTTTGCGAGTGATCGGTTTATGGAGATCAGTCGCAACGCAGGTGCAGGATTCGTCGATCAGTCACCTCTTACAGTGCGGTCGAAGCGCGGTGTCGACTTGGTGCAGTTCAGCTATAACGCGGTGATCTTCAAGGAACTTGACGTTCTTGACGTTGCGGCGCCTGAGTCACTTCTGGTTCGTGACAGGACGTACGGCAACATCCATCGGGTGAAGACGCTTGTCGTCAGAGAGGGCTTTGTCGAGCCCATTTTTCGATTCAAGGGCATGTCGGGGAGCAGTCATACATTGATTTGCTCTGAGGAGTTCCGGCAGGCTGCGGGTCAGAGGCTCAAGGGTGTGGAGTTCATCGACATCGATAGCGCCATCTGGCCCCACATTAAAATCATTTAGGCGCGCGGCAACTTTGAGTTACGGGCGGGCATTGTCGCCTGGAGTCTCTACGCGGAACGGCCCATGCCCCTGCAGCTCCTGCTGATAACGCCGCACATCGCGTCGCTCCTGTCTGCACCAGTCCCCCAGCGCCTCGGCGAACTCCGTATCTGCCACCCAGTGCCGGCTGCGCACCAGCGTCGGCAGGAAGCCCCGCGCCAGCTTGTGCTCGCCCTGTGCGCCGGGTTCGAAACGGGCCAGCCCTTCGCGCAGGCAGTATTCGATGCCCTGGTAATAGCAGGCCTCGAAATGCAGGCCGGGCAGGGTGGCGCCGCCCCAGTAGCGGCCGTACAGCGTGTCGCCACCGCGCAGGCACAGCGCGCCGGCAATCGGCTCGCCGTCCTGTTCGGCCAGGAACAGCACCAGCCCGCGGCCCAATGAAATAGCCAGATGGCGCAGGAAGGCCTCGGTCAGCGCCGGGGCGTTGCCGTATTCGAGGAAGGTCTGCAGATAGAAGCGGTACATCGCCTGCAGGTCGGCGCGGCTGGCCTCGTCGCCATGTACCACGCGGAAGGTGATGCCCTGGCGGGTGACCTTGGCGCGTTCCTGGCGGATGTTCTTGCGGTGCTTGTGGTCCATCGCGCCGAGGAACTGGTCGAACGTCGCCCAGTCACCCGGGTTCTGCCACTGGAACTGCACGTCTTCGCGCAGCAGCCAGTCATCGCCGAACAGCGCCTCGTCCACTGCGGTGTGGAAGTTGATATGGGCCGAGGACACGTCCAGTGCCGGCAGCGCCTCGCGCAATGCCGACAGCAATGCGGCGCGCTCTGAATCGTGACGGGCCAGCAACCGCGGGCCGGTGACCGGCGAGTACGGCACCGCACCCAGCCACTTCGGGTAGTAGTCGCGGCCATGACGGGCATACGCGTTGGCCCAGGCATGGTCGAACACGAACTCGCCGTGCGAATTGGTCTTCAGGTAGCCCGGAATGGCGCCGACCAGAGTGCCGCCCTCCCACAGCGTGAAATGCCGGGGCTGCCAGCCCCAGTCCTCGCGCAGGCAACCGTGCTGTTCAAGCCCGGAAAGGAAGGCATGACTGACGAAGGGGTTGCGGCCGTCGTGCAGGGCGTCCCAGTCGGTTGCGGCAATGGACTGCAGGGAGTCGAGGAAGCGGGGGGAGGGCATGAGGGAAGGATAGGGCAGATGAAACGGAAAGGCCGACGCACTGGCGTCGGCCTTTCATCCGGAGTCGAGCGTGGCTCGACGCTACAGGAGCGGGTCAGCCTCTCAGCTGGCCTTGCCCTGCGCGTCCAGGTAGCGCTCGGCGTCCAGTGCGGCCATGCAGCCGAAGCCGGCCGAAGTGATCGCCTGGCGGTAGTGCTGGTCGGCCACGTCGCCGGCGGCGAACACGCCTTCCACCGAGGTCTGGGTGGCATTGCCGCCCAGGCCCGAACGGATTTCCAGGTAGCCGTTGTTCATCGCCAGCTGGCCGTCGAACAGGGTGGTGTTCGGGTGGTGGCCGATGGCCACGAAGAAGCCGTGGGCGTCGATGTCGCGGGTGCTGCCGTCCAGGGTGGACTTCACGCGCACGCCGGTCACGCCAGCGTCATTGCCCAGCACTTCCTCCACCTGGTGGTGCCAGACGGTCTCGATCTTGCCTTCGGCCACCTTCTTGAACAGCTTGTCCTGCATGATCTTCTCCGCCTTCAGCGTGTCGCGGCGGTGGACCAGGTAGACCTTGCGGGCGATGTTGGACAGGTACAGGGCCTCTTCCACGGCGGTGTTGCCGCCACCGACCACGACCACGTCCTGGTCGCGGTAGAAGAAGCCGTCACAGGTGGCACAGGCGGACACGCCGCGGCCCTTGAACTCGTCTTCGGTCGGGATGCCCAGGTACTTGGCGGTGGCGCCGGTGGAAATGATCAGCGCATCGCAGGTGTACTCGTGGCTGTCGCCGATCAGCTTGAACGGGCGCTGCGACAGGTCGGCGGTGTGGATGTGGTCGAAGATGACCTCGGTCTCGAAGCGCTCGGCATGGGCCTGCATGCGCGCCATCAGGTCCGGGCCCATCAGGCCGTGGGCGTCACCCGGCCAGTTGTCCACCTCGGTGGTGGTCATCAGCTGGCCGCCCTGCTGCAGGCCGGTGATGACGACCGGCTTCAGGTTGGCGCGGGCGGCGTAGACGGCGGCGGTCCAACCGGCCGGGCCGGAACCGAGGATGACGAGGCGCTGGTGGCGGGAGGGCAGGCTGGTGCTCATGTAAACTCGCGAAAAGGTAGATGGGACAAGGCGCTGGCGATATTTGCGCAGCATCCGTGGCTGGTCATAGAGTGGCGGCTGGGGCAGGGCGATTCAAGCCGATGAACAGAACGCCGTCATCCAGCGGTGGTTCCGGCGCTCTGAATGCCCTGTCGGATGTCGCATAACTGAAAACTGACGCCGTCTCATTTATTATCAATCACTAACAGCGCATTCCAAAGGTATGGTCTAAGGTGGCGAAGCAGGTCCCCGAACGCTCCAAGTCCGACGACAGCAAGGCGTCACGTCGCACGGCCGCGGCGGCGACGACCGACAATCCACGCCGCCAGCGTCTCTGGCGCGATCTGGGTCTGATCGCCATCGCGCCGGCCCTGCTGTACCTGGCGGCCAGTCTTTTCACCTATTCAGCGACGGACCCGGGCTGGTCGCATACCGGCAGCGTGGTCGCGCCGGTGCACAACCTCGGTGGCCGCGCCGGCGCCTGGATCGCCGACGTGCTGCTGCAGCTGTTCGGCTACATCGCCTTCCTGCTGCCGGTGGTGCTGGGCGCGCTGGCGTGGATCGCCATGTTCGGCCTCAAGCGCGAGAGCAAGGGCGAGAACGACCTGGACCCGGCGCTGCGCCTGGTTGGCCTGGTCGGCTTCCTGATCGCCGGCACCGGCTTCCTGCATGTGCGGCTGTTCAGTGGCGATGTCTCCAGTGCCGGCGGCATCCTCGGCAAGCTGGTGGGCAATTCGCTCACGGTGGGCTTCGGCGCGCTGGGAGCGAACCTGTTCGTGCTGGTGCTGCTGCTGGCCTCGATCACCCTGGCCACCGGGCTGTCCTGGTTCACGGTGATGGAGAAGATCGGCCGCGGCGTGATGTCGCTGGCGCCGTTGCTGGCGCGCAAGAAGGAAGAAGTCACCGAGTGGCAGCAGACCCGGGTGATGCGCGAGGAGCGCCAGGAAGTGCGCAAGGCCGATGCCGAGGTGCGCGCCAAGCGCGAGCCGGTGAAGATCGAGCCGCGCCCGGAACCGGTGATCGAGAAGAGTGACCGGGCCAAGCGCGACACGCAGATTCCGATGTTCCGTGGCGTCAACGGCGACGGTTCGGACCTGCCGCCGCTCGCCCTGCTGGACGATCCCAAGCCGCAGCCGGTGGGCTACGACAAGGAAACCCTGGACGCACTGTCGCGGCAGATCGAGTTCAAGCTGAAGGACTTCCGCATCGATGCCCAGGTGGTCGGCGCCAACCCGGGCCCGGTCATCACCCGCTTCGAGATCGAGCCCGCGCCGGGTATCAAGGTCAGCCAGATCAGTTCGCTGGACAAGGACATCGCGCGCGGCCTGTCGGTGAAGTCGGTGCGCGTGGTGGATGTGATTCCGGGCAAGTCGGTGATCGGCCTGGAAATCCCCAACGTCACCCGTGAGATGATCTACCTGTCCGAGCTGCTGCGCTCGAAGGAATACGACAAGTCGGCCAGCGTGCTGACCCTGGCGCTGGGCAAGGACATCGCCGGGCGCTCGACCGTGGCCGATCTGGCGCGCATGCCGCACCTGCTGGTGGCCGGTACCACCGGTTCGGGCAAGTCGGTGGCGGTCAACGCGATGGTGCTGAGCCTGCTGTTCAAGGCCTCGCCGAAAGACCTGCGGATGCTGATGATCGACCCGAAGATGCTCGAACTGAGTGTCTACCAGGGCATCCCGCACCTGCTGGCGCCGGTGGTCACCGACATGAAGGAGGCCGCCAACGGCCTGCGCTGGTGCGTGGCCGAGATGGAGCGCCGTTACAAGCTGATGAGCGCGGTGGGCGTGCGCAACCTGGCCGGCTTCAACAAGAAGGTGAAGGAAGCCCAGGACGCCGGCCAGCCGCTGATGGACCCGCTGTTCAAGCCGAACCCGGAGCTGGGCGAGGCACCGCGCCCGCTGGAGACGCTGCCGTTCATCGTCATCTTCATCGACGAATTCGCCGACATGATGATGATCGTCGGCAAGAAGGTGGAAGAGCTGATCGCGCGCCTGGCACAGAAGGCGCGTGCGGCCGGCATCCACCTGATCCTGGCCACGCAGCGCCCGTCGGTGGACGTGATCACCGGCCTGATCAAGGCCAACATCCCGACCCGCATCGCCTTCCAGGTCAGCTCCAAGATCGACTCGCGCACCATCCTCGACCAGTCGGGCGCGGAAACCCTGCTGGGCCACGGCGACATGCTGTACCTGCCGCCGGGCACCGCCATGCCCGAGCGCGTGCACGGCGCCTTCGTCTCCGACGAGGAAGTGCATCGCGTGGTCGAGCACCTCAAGGCGATGGGCCCGGCCGACTATGTCGACGGCGTGCTGGACGAAGTGCAGACGATGGGCGACGGCGTGGTCGTCGGTGCCACCGGCCTGCCCGAGAACAGCTCTGCCGGCGATGAGTCCGACCCCTTGTATGACGAAGCGATGCGGGTGGTCACCGAGACCCGCCGTGCATCGATTTCCGGCGTGCAGCGCCGGCTGAAGATCGGCTACAACCGTGCAGCGCGACTGATCGAGGCCATGGAAGCGGCCGGCGTGGTCAGTCCGCCCGAGCACAACGGCGACCGGACGGTGCTGGCACCGCCGCCGCCGAAGTAAGACCCGACGTATCCCCCACGACGTCCAAGGAACCGACGCATGCTTCACCCCGTACCAAGCGCGCTGGCACTGGCGCTGGCAGCCCTGATGGCTGCCGGCCCGGCACTGGCAGACACCGCCACCTCCGCGCCCGCCACGGCGCCGCCTTCCACCAGCGGCGATACCGAAGCCAGCAATAATTTCAGCATTGTCCGTTACCGCGCCGACTACCAGGTGCGGCCGGATGCGGGCAATGTGCAGACCGAAACCTACGAAGTCCTGCTCAAGACCAAGGCCTCCGTCGAGCAGTTCAGCCAGGTGCGGCTGAGCTACAGCGAGAAGATGGAGACGCTGGAGGTGCTTGGCGCCTACACCATCACCGCCGATGGCCAGCGCCGCGACGTGCCGGCCGACCGCATCTACACCCAGGAGAGCTACTCCAGCGCCTCGGCGGCGATGTATGCCGACCGCAAGGTGCGGGTGATCGTGTTCCCGAACCTGGCCCCGGGCACGCGCCTGTACTACCAGGTGCGCCGCACGCAGGCTACGCCGTACTTCCCGGGTTACTTCGGCCTGTGGGAAACCTTCAACGTCTTCACCGAGTACGAGGACGCCGAGGTCACCCTGAGTGCGCCGGCCAATCTGCCGATGTTCGTCGACAGTCGCGGCGTGCAGGGCAGCGACCGGCCGACGGTGAAGAACGGACAGGCACAGTGGCGCTGGCGCTACCAGCGGCGCGAAGCCATGCCAGCACAGAACTGGTCGGCGGCGGGCTGGGAGTTTGGCCCGAACATCATGGCGAGCACCTATCGTGACTGGTCGCAGATGGGTCGCGCCTACCAGCTCAAGGCCGGCCCGGCCGCGCAGGTCACGCCGGAACTGCAGGCGCTGGCCGACCAGGTCACCGCCGGCATCAGCGACCGCCGCGAGCAGGCCGATGCGCTGTACCGCTGGGTGGCGCAGAACATCCGCTATGTGGCGGTGTACCTGGGCAACGGCGGCCTTGAGCCGAACAGCGCGCAGAGCATCCTCGACAACCACTATGGTGACTGCAAGGACCACGTGACGATCCTCGAGGCGCTGCTGGCAGCCAAGGGCATCGCCAGCTCGCCGGTGCTGATCGGTGCCGGCGGTGGCCCCACGCTGCCGAAGATTCCGGTGCTGGGCCGCTTCAACCACGCCATCACCTACATCCCCGAATTCGATCTGTACCTGGATTCAACCACCGCGTGGGCCCGCTTCGGGCAGCTGCCGGAAGGTGATCTGGGTGCGCCGGTGATGCGTACCCGCGACGCCACGCTGGCACGCACCCCGGCCAACACGCCGGAGCGCAATGCCACTTCGATGGAGGTGCGTTTCACCTTCGACGCCAATGGCAACCTGCGCGGCGAGACGATTCCGAAGCTGGGCGAGAACGCCGAGATCGGCATGCGCGCCCAGTTCTCCCAGCTCAACGCGCAGAACCGTGCGCGCGCTGAAGAGCAGATCATGGCCGCCTCCGGTTTCGACGGGCGAGGGCAGCTGCAGATCCAGGGCGTGCCGGTCGACCTGACCCGGCCGTTCGGCTATCGCATGGCGTTCCAGGCCGAGGACTACGCCGACTTCAGCGTGGCCGGCGGCATGGCCGTGCCGGACCCGCCGGGTGGCGAATCGGTGCGCGGCCTGTACGCCACCGCCTCGGCGCCGGCCAACGAGACGCCGTTCTACTGCAATGCCAGCCTGCGCGAGGAAACCTATCGCCTGCAGTTCCCGGCCAATGCACCGATCATCGCCATCCCGGCCAGCCAGCGTTTCAGCAACGCCGCGGGTGAGTACCGGGTCGACTGGAGTCGCGAGGGCCAGGACGTGATCGTGCACCACCGCTTGCAGCAGAACGCGGTGCGTGGGCCAGAGGCGTTGTGCCAGCCGCAGGACTATCCGGCGTTCCGCGCGCTGTATCGCGAAGTGCGGCGCGGCTTCCGTGGCCAGGTGCTGTACGGCAAGCTGCCGGCATCCGGCGGCTGAATCGCCGATGGACGTTCGGGGCGGCATAATGTCGCCCTGATCGCCCATTCATCTTTCCCCGGGCACACTGGCAACCACCTTTCCTGGCGCCCGCGCCCACAGGATTCCCGCATGAACTTCCGCTTCCGCCGTTTCCTTGCCACCACCACCCTGGCCGTGGCCTGCGCCGCCGCCGGCAGCGCCTGGGCTGGCGCCCGCGATGACCTGAAGACCTTCACCAGTGGCCTGAAGGGCCTGGATGGTCAGTTCAACCAGCAGGTGTTCGACAGCCGCGGCAAGGTGAAGGAATCGACCAGCGGCCGTGTGGCGCTGTCGGCGCCGCGCCTGTTCCGCTGGGAATACGTGCGCCCGCACGAACAGCTGATCGTGGCCGACGGCAAGAAGGTCTGGATGTACGAGCCGGACCTGGAACAGGCCACTGTGCGCGAGCAGGGCAAGGAAGAGCAGAACAGCCCGCTGACCGCGCTGATCAACCCGGCGCTGCTGGAGCAGCAGTACGACCTCAGCGAAGAAGCCGCCCAGCGGGATGGCCTGCAGTGGCTGTCGCTGTCGCCGAAGCGCGATACCGAAGCCAGCTTCCAGTACGCCGCGCTGGGCTTCAATGCCCAGGGCCTGGCGAAGATGGAAATCACGGATGCCGTCGGCCAGCGTACCGTGATCACCTTCAGTGGCTGGAAGCGCAACCCGGGCTTTGCCGCCGGCACCTTCAGCTTCACCCCGCCGAAGGGCACCGACGTCATCGGTAATTGATACGGGTCGCCGGGCATGGCCCGGCGCTACCTGCTCTGGTGGGTGTCAACCGGCACCGCCTTGGTGGAGGTCAACTTTGGTTGACACTCTCTTGATCTGCCGGCCAGCGGCCGGCACTACCGAACCCTGCGGCCTGATCTGCCGGGCAGGGCCCGGCGCTACCGCGATCCAACCTGGCCCGCTCTGGTAGGTGCCAACCTTGGTTGGCACGCTTTCGGTTGGTTCATCCGTTGTCCGGATGAACGATCACCTGCCACTCGGTGCCATCAAATCGCGTCAGGTCCCAGGGTGTCAGCACCCACAGCACGCCATCCACGGAACTGATGTCGACGATCGTCGCTTCTCTCAGCTCGTCGGGGATGCCTTCCAGCAGGGGTTCAACTACGCCGGTTTCGAGGCTATAGACGTACAGGCCTCCATATTCAGTGCCGATGAAGATCTGTTGCCCATGTTGGCAGGCCGAATTGAAGTTGATGTCCTCGCTTGCGTCGTGGCGTAGGTGCTCGAATCCAGTGGAAATGTCGCCCGTAATGATGGTGCCTTCCTTGCCGACAAAGACGAGGCGACCTTGGTCGGTTCTGCAGGCGTGAAACAGCTCCGCAGTGGTGACTTGTTCGGGCAGCGTCCAGTTCAAGCCATTCCAGTGCGCAATCAGGCCATCAGAGCCGATTGCGTAGAGGTCTGCTGGACCGGTTCCGCAGAGGTCGTTCACACTGGGCACGTCAACACTGGCGAGCCACTCCCTGTACTCAGGGTCTTTGCGGCCCTCAGCAATCTGGCCGCGCGTTTCGTCGAACTCCCGGCGCAGCTCGGCCTCACGCTTCGTCGGGTCAGTGGGTAGTGGGGCAGCGGCGTCAAGTTCATATATGTGGCCGCAATACAAAAGCCACGTTTCGAAGTCCATCGAATCAAGATCGTCCTCGAGACTCCTGCGCTCGGGTGCGGGGAAGTGTGTGGGAAGTTGAGTCCACCCAGCTTCGTTGCGGTGATAGATCATTCCGTGCACACCGCAGCAGAATAGATCTTCACCCAGCTGCCGAATGCGGGTGAGGCCGCCCGTATCCGCATTCACGCGCTCAATCGTGGCGCCAGCGCGGCCGTAGCATTCCAGCTGTCCCCAATAGTCCAGCGCGAGTAAGCGCTGTGTGCCACCGCTGTCTTCTGGTGGGATGAATAGTGTGGACATGACCTGGAAGTCCAGCAGGTCATGATGGAACCATCCTTCCTGGGGTACACGGCCAAAGACGAACATCCGGCTGGGTGGGCCGGGATCCGGGTCGTAGTATTCATGCCCGGGGCCGAGAGCTGCAGCCAGATAGTAGATGTCCGCATTGACAGCGCAGCCGGCAACGAACTCCAGAGCATTGGAATCAGGATCGCGCATGTGTGGGTCCTGAAGGGTTGAGTTTCAAATTCTCGGTTACTGATGTGGATGCACGGACCCCGGGAAAGAACGCTCTATGTGAATCAGTGGCTTACCGATGTATGGGTGGCGCCGGCTCCGGCTCATTTCCGACACATTGCGGGGCTGCCGGCCAGCGGCCGGCACTACCAGAGCTCGTCCGGCGATACCGTTGGGCGTCGCGGTACAATGACCGCGTGCCAAGACATCGCTCCACTTCATTCCCCGGCCCCGATCTGCTCAGCGTTGATCGGGAACACATGCGCCCGCTGGCCGAGCGCATGCGCCCCCGCACCCTCGACGAAATGGTCGGGCAGAAGCGCCTGCTGGCGCCCGACAGCGCACTGCGCCGCGCGGTCGAATCCGGTCGTGTGCACTCGATGATCCTGTGGGGGCCGCCGGGCTGCGGCAAGACCACGCTGGCGCTGCTGCTGGCCGAATATTCCGACGCCGAATTCCGTGCCATCTCGGCCGTGCTGTCCGGCCTGCCGGAGGTGCGCCAGGTGCTGGCCGAAGCCGCGCAGCGCTTCGCCGAAGGCCGGCGCACCGTGCTGTTCGTGGATGAGGTGCACCGCTTCAACAAGGCGCAGCAGGATGCGTTCCTGCCACACATCGAGCGTGGCACCATCCTGTTCGTCGGTGCCACCACCGAAAACCCGTCCTTCGAACTGAACTCGGCGCTGCTGTCACGTTGCCGCGTGCATGTGCTGGAAGGCGTTTCGCCGACCGACATCGTCGAGGCGCTGGAGCGTGCGCTGGGTGATCGCGAGCGCGGCCTGGGCGAGGAGGGCATCGAGGTCGCTCCCGAACTGCTGCTGGAAATCGCCACCGCCGCCGATGGTGACGTGCGCCGTGCGCTGACCCTGTTGGAGATCGCCGCCGAATTGGCGGGCGGGGAGGGTGGTCGCATCACCCCGCAGACCCTGACCCAGGTGCTGGCCGACCGTACCCGTCGCTTCGACAAGGGCGGCGAACAGTTCTACGACCAGATCTCGGCGCTGCACAAGTCGGTACGCAGTTCCAACCCGGATGCCGCGCTGTACTGGCTGACCCGCATGCTGGATGGCGGTTGCGATCCGTCGTATTTGGCGCGCCGGCTGACCCGCATGGCCATCGAGGATATCGGCCTGGCCGATCCGCGCGCGCAGAGCATGGCGCTGGAAGCCTGGGATATCTACGAGCGGCTGGGCAGCCCGGAAGGCGAACTCGCGTTCGCTCAGCTGGTGCTGTATCTGGCCAGCACCGCCAAGTCGAATGCAGGCTATGCGGCCTTCAACCAGGCCAAGGCCGACGTGCGCGAGAGCGGTACCGAAGAGGTGCCGCTGCACCTGCGCAATGCGCCGACCAAGCTGATGAAGGAACTCGGCTACGGCGCCGAGTACCAGTACGACCATGATGCAGAAGGCGGCATCGCGCTGGACCAGACCGGTTTCCCGGATGCGATGGGTGAGCGGGTGTATTACAACCCGGTGCCGCGCGGGCTGGAAATCAAGCTGAAGGAAAAGCTGGATCGGCTGCGCGCGGAGCGTGAGGCGGCAAGGGCCGCGAAGGGTCGCTGACCCGTGCATGTGGCGGATACGTCAATCTGCGCCGATTAGGATCAGGTTGGTGCCTGTTGGATGAAGCCAGAGAAAGACTTCCTGCTTGCCTTTGTGAAAGCCGGACGAGCAGACCGCCTGCCAACCTTGGCCACAATTGACCTCGGGAAATCCGTAGACGGTAGGGTGAGAATACTCGCGTGGCGTGGCGACCCATCCAGCCTTTAACAGGAAACGGCGCAGCGTTTTGTAGTCCATTTCCCATTTCGCATCCATTGCTTTGAGCGCGGCAGGCATCGGAGACGGGTTTGCCTTGAGGCTGCCCATTATGTAGCCGGGCTCTATGTGTCCGGGTTCTGCTGAGGGCGGTGTGGACGTCAGGAGTAACGCGATAAAGATGCTCTTCATTTACCTAGCGTAGTGATGTTGCTGAGCTGGTCAAATGGCGTTGACGCAAATGCCCCGTGAGGAACAAAAGGATCGCTTGAAGAGGCCCCCGGTAAGGCATTCGAGCATGGTTCGTCGCCACATTGTCCTGCGCGCCTGCATTTGGCACACTGCGCGGCCACATTTTCAAGGATCGATGCTGTGCAGGAAATGATTCTGCCGTTGAAGCGCTATGCCCAGTTCGAGGGTCGCGCCAACCGCCGCGAATACTGGATGTACCAGCTGTTCCTGTTCCTGGTCGCAACCGCGGTGACACTGCTGGCCGGTGTGCTGGCGATCCTCCTGCGCAACAGTGCCGATGCACTGGCTGGCATCCTGATCGGCATGGTGGTGCTGCTGTGTGTGATGTGGCTGGCCACGATCGTGCCACTGATCGCCGTGACCGTGCGCCGCCTGCATGACTGCAACCAGTCGGGCTGGCTGTACCTGCTGGCATTGGTGCCGGGTGGGGGCATCGTGATCCTGATCTTCGCGCTGCTGCCGGGCACGCCGCAGGAGAACATTTATGGTCCGGTGCCTACGGGGCCGTGACCTTGCATGAGTCGAGCATGGCTCGACTCCGCAGCGGCAAAGAAGAGAAGCCGGCGTTTCGCCGGCTTCGTCGTTACTTCAGGCTGCAATCGCCGAAGGACAGGTAGTCCGAGCCGGAGCTGAACTGCAGCGTGCAGCTGGCGGTGAACACGGCACCTTCTTCCAGTGCGCCGAGCTTGGCGGCCTGCTGTTCGTCGTCGGTGGTCAGCCGGGCCAGGACATTGTCCTGGTCGTCACCGGCCTCGATCAGCGGCTCGCCCGCCAGGTTGCTGGAAACGCTCAGTGCCACGGCAGTGAATGTCACCGTCTGGTTGAGTTGGTCCATGCTCAACGTCGAATTGCCGGCCTCTTCAAAGGCCTGGTAGAGCGTTGGGAGATCCTGCGCGGCATGGGCGGCCAGCGGCGCGAGCAGGCCGAGGGTAAGGGCGATCAGTGCGGTGTGCTTCAAGGGTTCTCACAATCATGGGATCCAATCCCATGGCGGTTGTGGCGCGAATGGGCGCGGCCAGCACGGCGGTGAGCTACCCGACGTCCGGCTGCGCTGGAAGCAGGGCGATCCAATGCCCTGTTGGGCTGCAACATAGGGGAAGTACCGCGTCCTGTTCAACTGGAGCGTCCGCTCGCAACGGCGAGGCCAAGGCTCGATTCAAGCCTTCCGGACCTGCTGTTCGTGCAGATCGGGCATGGCCGGCTGACCTGTGCCGGTGTACAGACCGGCGCACCGGCGAAATTGAGAATGAATGAGACGGGCGTAATTGAGCCTTGCCGCGATCTTCACCTAGGGTGACGCGCCGTGCAGCGTGCAGCGTGCACGCGCGCCGTCGACCATGGGGTCGCCGCGGCCCTTCCTACCTGTCCATAACCATGAAGCCACATCCGCTTGCCAGCAGCCGCATGAGCGAACTGCAATGGAGCGAGGTCAAACGTCACCTGGCCCTCCCGCTGCGCGCACGCGTCCACCGCCGGGATGATGCCTATCGGCAATTCATCGAGGCCGTACTTTGGGTTGCAAGGGGAAATGCCCCCTGGGCCAGCATCCCCGAAGAGGCCGGGCCGTGGCGTCCGATCTATGTCCGCTATGTCCGCTGGGCGGAGTTGGGCTACTGGGCCGACGTTTGTGATGGACTCGGGGTGAACAGTCCCCTGGGTGCGGCGCTGCGCGCTCATGTAGAGCGCAGCCGGGCCCGCAGTGAATGGCGGCAGCAGCGGCGAGGCGCCGCTTCCTGATGTTCTTTGTGCTGCCCGATTCGCTAGCAACACATTGAAAAGTCTGGGAAAAATTTCGAATGAGATGGAATGAGAACGAATGAGCGGGCCCTAGATGTCGCGCTGGCCTGCGGTTCCTAGCATTTCGCTCCATGGCACTTGATATGTGCCTTTTGTCTCATTCACACGGACTGACAGATGAAAGCAATGTCTTCTCGCCCCAGCGGGCGACTGTTGTTGCTCGGCGGGCAGGATTGTCCGGTTCCGCCGCCGGACTGATCCCGGCTGCACCCGGACGGTCCGCCAAGGCTCCAGTCCGATCCTCTTGAAGCGTTCCTGTCCCGATGCCGCGCCGAGCGGCGCGGCTGGGCGGGTGCGCGTCCCGATTTCGCCAGGCCGCGCGTGCCCGGTCAACGTTTCGATAGATAAGGGTCCATAACATGAACAGAATTTTCAGCAAAGTCTGGAGCAAGGCGCTGGGCAGGCTGGTTGTAGCGTCCGAGCTGGCATCGCGCCATGGTTCGGGTACCAGCCGTGGTGTCACGCTTTCCACAGGGCCGATCAACCGAAGCCTGCTCGGCGCTGCGGTGCTCGCCGCACTGATGGGGCTGCCGATCGAGGTGCTGGCAGGTAATGGCATCCATATCAATTCGGGTTCCGATGGCGAATGCGTGAGCATCAACGAACCGGGATGGGATCCCATCACGCGGACCCAGGCGGAGCAGCTGAACAACAACATCAATTTCAAGGACAAGGATCCCAAATGCAGTGCCATTCCGAATTCACCCAACGGAGTGCTGTTCTATCGTCCGTCTACAGTGGAAGGCGTGGGAGCAACATCACTCGGCCTGGGTGGGGATCTATGGGTCAATGGAAAAGTCAGCCTGAACCCAACTGGTCTTGCCAGGATCGACGTCAAAAACCTTGCATTTGGTTGGAATTCTACGGCAGCGAACGCTACCGATTGGGCAATTGGTGAAGCTGCCAAAGCGGACTCCACTCAGAAGGTGGACGCGGAAACCGGCTCTGTCGGCAACGCCTTGGCGATTGGCAACAACTCGGCCGCCGAGCACACGGAGGCACTGGCTTTGGGGATTGGCACGAAAGCGCTAGGCGCGCGCTCGACCGCAGTGGGCCGAAGCGCCACTGCCCAAGCTCATTCCGCCACCGCAGTCGGACGTTTTGCTCAAGCAAACGGGCACAGCACCACCGCAATTGGTCGTGACACGATCGCACGGGCCGAGCAGTCCACGGCGGTCGGGTATGGCGCGAGAACCGGCAACACTGCCAACCGAGCCGTGGCGATCGGTGCGAGTGCTCAGGCGAATGGACTGGATTCGCTGGCAATGGGAAGCGGCGCACTGGTCAGTGCCGAGATGAGCAATGCAGTTGCCATCGGCAAGGATTCACGGGGTAACGCCGCCGACGCGGTCGCGATCGGCGTCGGGGCGGTGGCCGAACACTTCAACGGCGTTGCGCTCGGTACGGCTGCGCGGACTGCTCCGCATCGCGTTGTTTCGCCGACGGACCTCAATGGCACACGCTACAACTTCCTGCCCCCGGGCCTTGCAGAAGCCAATGTGAATGGCGTCGTCAGCGTTGGTAGCGCAGCTGTGTCGCGACAGCTCATCAATGTCGCTCCGGGCGTGCTTGATGCGACCAGCTACGACGCCGTCAATGGCTCGCAGCTGTTTGCCGCGTATCAGGAAATCAATAAGTTGGGTCAAAAGGACGTCGCGCTGGCTGCCAAGGGCGCCGAGCTGGAGGATCGCCTGAACAAACTGCCCAAGGGCATTGACGGCGCAACGGTGGCGGCGGCAATCGGTCCAGATACGCAAGTGGATGGTAATGGCAGGCTTTCTCTGCCGCAGCTGACGCTCAAGAGCCTCGGTCAACAATCCGGTGACGTCACCGTCCCGGTGGCGCAACCGACCTCGCTGCTCGGCGCCATTGACGCGTTGGATGGGGAGATGGTCAAGATAAACGGCGCACTAGGCGTGCTGCTCGACAATGCACTGCTCTGGCATGAGACGGAAGGTACGTACTCTGCCCAGAAAGGCGCTACCCCCGGAGCCAATCGAATCGTCAATGTTGCTGCAGGAACCGGCACGCAGGACGCCGTGAACGTGGGTCAGTTGCGGGAGGTGGAGCGCACCGCGCTTGACGCAGGGTCGGCGGCGTCCACTGCCCAGCGCGCGGCAGATGCCGCGCAGGTCACCGCCGACGAGGCCAAGGCAACAGCCGGTTCGGTCAGTGCGCAGTTGGCGGGTATCGGCCCGCAGGAAACCGTCGCCGGCCGGATCAAGGACGCGGGCCAGTCCGTGGCCAATGCCCTGGGCGGCGGTGCCAATGTGAATGCCGACGGCAGCGTGTCCGCGCCGTCTTATGGTGTGGCCGCCATCAATGCCGATGGCAGCATTGGCGAGGTGACCCAGCACGGCAACGTTGGTGATGCACTGGGCGCATTGGATCAGAACATCGGCACGGTCAATGATCGCGTCGATGGCCTGGCGCGTGACAGCCTCCGCTGGAACGAAGACCTGGGCGCCTACGATGCCGCCCATGATGGGCAGGCAAGCAGCCAGATCGCCAATGTCGCGGCCGGCGTGAAGACGACCGATGCAGTCAATGTCGGCCAGCTCAACACGGTCGATCAGGCTGCCAAGGTGGCGCAGTCGGCGGCCCAGGCCGCGCAGTCTACGGCCGACGCAGCCGGTGTCGCGGCAGATGGTGCACAGCGCACGGCCGACGGGGCGGCGTCTGCAGCCAACCAGGCACAGGCAACCGCTGATTCGGCGGTGAATGCTGCTGCGGCGGCGGCTGCGGATGCTGGCAATGCGCAGCGCACGGCTGACGGTGCAACCACGGCGGCGTCCACTGCCCAGCGCGCGGCGGACGCCGCGCAGGTCACCGCCAATGAAGCCAGAGCGGTAGCCGGTGCGGCCAGCACACAGCTGGCGGGTATCGGCCCGCAGGAAACCGTCGCCGGCCGGATCAAGGACGCGGGCCAGTCCGTGGCCAATGCCCTGGGCGGCGGCGCCAGCGCCAACGCCGACGGCACCGTGTCTGCGCCATCCTATGGAGTGGCTGCCATCAATGCCGATGGCAGCACCGGCGAGGTGACCCAGCACGGCAACGTTGGCGACACGCTGAACGCATTGGATCAGAACATCGGCACGGTCAATGACCGCGTCGACGGCCTGGCGCGCGACAGCTTTCGCTGGAACGAAGACCTGGGCGCCTACGATGCCGCCCATGATGGGCAGGCAAGCAGCCAGATCGCCAATGTCGCGGCCGGTGTGAAAGCGACCGATGCAGTGAACGTCGACCAGCTCAACACGGTCGATCAGGCTGCCAAGGCCGCGCAGTCTACGGCCGACGCAGCTGGTGTCGCGGCAGATGGTGCACAGCGCACGGCGGATGGGGCGGCGTCTGCGGCAAACCGGGCACAGGCAACCGCCGATTCGGCGGCGAGTGCTGCCGCGGCGGCGGCTACCGATGCCGGCAACGCCCAGCGTGCGGCGGACGCGGCGCAGGTCACTGCCAACGAGGCGAAGGCGGCAGCCGGTGCGGCCAATACGCAGCTGGCGGGTATCGGCCCGCAGGAAACCGTCGCCGGCCGGATCAAGGACGCGGGCCAGTCCGTGGCCAATGCCCTGGGCGGCGGTGCCAATGTGAATGCCGACGGCAGCGTGTCCGCGCCGTCTTATGGTGTGGCCGCCATCAATGCCGATGGCAGCATTGGCGAGGTGACCCAGCACGGCAACGTTGGTGATGCACTGGGCGCATTGGATCAGAACATCGGCACGGTCAATGATCGCGTCGATGGCCTGGCGCGTGACAGCCTCCGCTGGAACGAAGACCTGGGCGCCTACGATGCCGCCCATGACGGGCAGGCAAGCAGCCAGATTGCCAACGTCGCGACCGGTGTGAAAGCGACCGATGCAGTGAATGTCGGCCAGCTCAACACGGTCGATCAGGCTGCCAAGGCCGCGCAGTCTACGGCCGACGCAGCTGGTGT
>NZ_JBSPUE010000011.1:0-111320 GCF_056861455.1 Stenotrophomonas sp. 22LJNL06-5-1 | reverse complement strand
TTGGATAGAGTACCTGGCTACGAACCAGGCGGTCGGGAGTTCGAATCTCTCCGGGCGCACCATACACAGTCAGCACAACAAGTTTATGTAATTGGCGCCCGTAGCTCAGTTGGATAGAGTACCTGGCTACGAACCAGGCGGTCGGGAGTTCGAATCTCTCCGGGCGCACCACTCGACAGGTTTTCAGCATCCGCCGCTGAAAATGCAGTAAAATTAAGCAGTAAGTTGATTGTGTACCGCGCGCCCGTAGCTCAGTTGGATAGAGTACCTGGCTACGAACCAGGCGGTCGGGAGTTCGAATCTCTCCGGGCGCACCATTACACCGAAACAGCAGGCCTCGGCCTGCTGTTTTTTTATGCGTGTTTTCCGGCAGGGTTGCGCCCTGCACCTGCAGATGCTTCAAGCCAAGGCAAGGCAAGGCAACGGCAAAAGCTGGCATTCCGTGGTTTGGCGGGGCGGTGTCGGAGTGCGGGGACGCCGCAAGTACGTCCCTGTAGGCTTGGCAGCCGCATCCATGCGGCTGACACCCCGCACTCCGACACCGCCCCACCTCTGACAGATTTCCGCGATCTGATGGATCCACGCCATGCGTGGATGAATCTCCATCGAGTTCGAACATTTCGACAATTGATCGAAGAGCATCCACGCATGGCGTGGATCTACCGTGTCGACCAAGGTCGACACCTACCAGAGCAGTACGCCGTTCCGACAGATCGCGGAAAACTGTCGAAGGCGAGGTGGGTCCGGTTGCGGGGGCGTGAGCCGCATGGATGCGGCGACCGAGCTTACATGGACGTACTTGCAGCGGCCCCCGCAACCGGACCCACCCCGCCATCCCTCAGGAAACCAGCTTCTGCTGTTGCTGTTGCTGTTGCTCTGGATCGTAGCGGGTGCAGGGCGCAGCCCTGCCAAAGCCCTACCCCCTGGCCATTGCCTGCCACCACTGCGACAGCAGCTCCGGCCTGCGCAGGCGTTCGCGCCACCAGCGCAATGCCGCACCATCCTCACCGGTGCGCCAGGCCAGCCAGAAGGTCTCTTCCGGCTTGTGCTCCTCCACCTCGCGGATCACCAGTTGGCCGCGCGCCACCGCAGCGCGCGCGCACGGCTCGGGCAGGAAGCCGAAGCCCACGCCTTCGCATTGCAGTTTCAGCTTGCTGGCCATATCCGGCACCGTCAGCATCTCCTGCCCCATCAACAGGCCGACCGTGCGCGGCAGCAGCCGTCGCGCCGAATCGGAGACCGCGATCGCGCAGTGCTCGACCAGCTGCTCGCGACCGAGCACGCCTGGCACTGCGGCCAACGGATGATCGGGCGCGACCGCGAACACGAACTCCACCGTGCCCAACGGCTCGACCACATAGCCACCGCCACTGGGGCCCTCACCCGGCGCGCCGACCAGCAGATCGGCACGCCGGTCCAGCAGGGCTTCCCAGGTGCCGGACAAGGCCTCGCCGATCAGCCGCAGCCGGGTCGGCGCCTCGGCCTCACGAAACGCAGCGATGTCCGGGCCGAGCAACCAGGTCGGGAACACCGAGTCCACCGCCAGGGTCAGTTCGGTCTCCCAGCCCGACGCCACCCGGCGCACCCGCAGCTCCAGCTCGCGGGCGGCGCGCAGCAGGTGCCGCCCTTCGTCCAGCAGCGCGCGGCCAGCCTCGGTCGGCTCGGCGCGCGGGCCGACCCGGTCGAACAGCTGAACGCCCAGGTCCTCCTCCAGCTTGGCCACGGTGTAGGAGATGGTCGAGGGCACTTTGTGCAGGGCCTTGCCGGCGCCGGCAAACGACCCGCGGCGGTCGATGGCATCCAGGATCTGCAGGGCATCGAGGCTGAGCTTGAGCATTCGAATTTTTCGATGATGGCTGTCAAAACTATCCGTTTTTCAAACCCCGGGCGCAAGCGGATACTTCTCTCCAACGGGGAAACACAGCGGCTACCGGCCCACCCCGCCCCATCGAAACCATCGAACAAGGAGATTCCATCATGCTGCAGATCCGCAAGAGCGCTACCCGTGGCCTGGCCGAGCATGGCTGGCTGTCCTCGCGCCACACCTTCTCCTTCGCCAACTACTACGACCCGCGCTACGTCAGCTTCGGCCCGCTGCGGGTGATCAACGAAGACAAGGTGATCGGCGGCCAGGGCTTCGGCACCCACGGCCACAGCAACATGGAAATCATTTCCTACGTGCTGGGCGGTGCGCTGGAGCACAAGGACTCGATGGGCACCGGTTCGGTGCTGCGCTACGGCGACGTGCAGCGCATGAGCGCCGGCAGCGGCGTCACCCACAGCGAGTTCAATCACTCCGCCGACGAGACCGTGCACTTCCTGCAGATCTGGATCTTCCCGGACACCGAGAACATCGCGCCGTCGTACGAGGAGACCCACTTCGCACCGGAGACCAAGCGCGGCCAGCTGCGCCTGATCGCTTCGCCGGACGGTGCCGACGGTTCGCTGCGCATCCATCAGGATGCCCGCATCTTCGCCACCATCCTCGACGGCGGCCAGAAGCTGCACCATGCGCTCGGCAACGGTCGTGGCGCCTATGTGCAGGTGGCCCGCGGCCAACTGCAGGTCAACGGCATCACCCTGGAAGCCGGCGATGCGCTGCAGGTCAGCGACGAAGCGCAGCTGACCCTGGAAAACGGCAACGACGCCGAAGTGCTGGTGTTCGACCTGCCGCTGTAACCACAACGCCCGCGATGCTGTAGAGCATCGCGGGCGTATGTGTAGAGCCAAGCCCATGCTCTGCTGCGGTTTGACAGCCAGCCGAGCGTGGGCTCGGCTCTACAAGACCCGCGTCAGAACTTGTAGTTCAAGGTGAGCCGTACATTGCGCGGCTCACCCCAGGTGTAGGTGCTGTACCAGTTGAAGATCGTGTAGTAACGCTTGTCGAGCAGGTTGTTGACGTTGACCGTGGCCGACAGGCGATCGTTGAACTGGTAGCGCGCCATCGCATCGAGCAACCAGTACGGCTGCGTGCGATGCACCACCTTGGCCCGCGTGGCCGGGTTGGTGATCTCGCCGAAGGTCGAATCCTGCCAGCGTGCGCCACCACCCAGCGTCAGCCCCTGCCAGGCACCACGCAGGCGGTAGCTGGTGTGCAGGCTGAACTGGTTCTCCGGTTCCAGCGTGGTCACCTTGGTGCCCGCCTGGCGGGCGATCTTGTGGGAGAACCCACCCTGCACCTGCCAGCCCTCGGCCAGCTGACCCGACATTTCAAGCTCGTAACCCTTGGTGCGCACGCCCATCAAGGCGCGGTAGGCATCCTGGCCATTAGGTGTCTTGCCGCCGGTGGGCTGGGCGAAGTTGTCCTGATCAAGCTGGAACAGCGCCGCACTGGCATTGAGGCGTCCATCGAAGAACTCAGCCTTCAGGCCAACCTCGTAGCTGCGGCCCTCCAGTGGATCCAGTGCCTTGCCCTGCTCGTCACGCTCGCCCTGCGGCTTGAAGATGGTGCTGTAGCTGGCATACACCGAGTAATGCTCGCCGAGGTCGTAGACCACGCCGGCATAGGGCACATAAACGCCGGTCTCGCGCGTGTCCGGCGAGCGGTAACTGGCCAGGCGGCTGCCGACGATCAGCTTCAACGGATCGGCCACGTCGAAGCGGCCAACCACGTACAGCCCATTCTCGCGGGTCACTTCATTGTTGTCATAGGTGCGCTGCCACTGCGGCTCGGCAATGTCACCATTCCAGGTTCTGTAGTCCGGCACGGTATCCGGGAACCCCGCCTGCGGGCCATAGCCGGTATTGGTCCAGCGCTTGCGCGAAGCACTGCCACCGACCACCAGCTCATGCTCGCGGCCGAACAGGCCGAAATGCCCGCTCACATAGAAGTCGGCGGCATTGCTGACGGTCTTGCCGACGTACTTGCCGAGCCACAGGCTGACGCCCTCGCCGGTCAACGGATCGGGATTGCCAGCGGCGGCACCGGCCAGTGCGGCGTCATAGCCGTTGACCTGGTGGTTGAGCTGCAGCTTGGCAATCCAGTCGTTGGCGAACGTGTGCTCCAACGTGGCGAAACCGGTACGCACGTACTGCCGCCAGCCGGCCCATTGCGCACCATTGTTGAACGAGCGCGGCATGCGGTTGAAGTTGCCAGCGCTGTCCAGCAGCGGAATGCCGCCCCACGTCGAACCCTTCGGGTCGCTGTCCATCACGTCGCCACCGACCGACAGCAGCGTGCGTTCGCCCAGATCGGCTTCCACCACGGCATAACCGACCTTGCTGGTGCGCTGGTAGTTGTCCAGGTTGGAGCGCTTGTCTTCCCAGGCACCCACGGCACGGCCACGCACGCGGCCATCGGCAGTCAGCGGGCCACCCACATCAAGCTCGGCGCGGTAGTCGTCCCAGCGGCCGACACCCAGTGAGGCACTGCCGGCGAAGTCCTTGCCCGGCTTCTTGCGCACCAGGTTGATGGTCGCACCCGGATCGCCCATGCCGGTCAGCAGGCCGGTCGCGCCCTTGAGCACTTCGATGCGGTCGTAGATGGCGGTGTCGCTGAGCGTGTTGCCGGCGGAGTATGCCGAATTGCGCGACATCGGAATGCCGTCGTACTGGAAGTTCTGCACGGCGAAGCCACGCGCGTAGTACTCGGTGCGTTCGCTGTCGTAGGTGACGATGCTGATGCCGGGGGTCACCCGCATCACGTCGTCGATGCCGTGCAGGCCGAAGTCATCCATCTGTGCGCGGGTGATCACGCTGATGGTCTGCGGGGTCTGCCGTGGCGTCAGCACCAGGCGGGTGGCGGTGGCGATGGTGCCGGGCGTGTAGGCGCCGCTGCCCTCGGTGATGGTGCCGAGCAGGTTGGCCGTGACCTGCACGGTCTGCAGGGTCTGCGATGCAGGCGCCTGGGAATCCTTGGCTGGATCCGTACTGGATTGCGCAGCAGCAATACCGCTGCTGCCCAGAGCAGCGATCAGCAGGCCCCGGGCCAGCGCCTGCGGCAACGCGCGGCGACGCGGCAGGGGGGACGGAGTATGGACAACAGGCACAGACAGCACGGCGGGACCTCCACGATAGGGTGGGATCCTCTGGCGGCGGCTGGAGGGAAGAGAGGGACGCGGCCGGATGGCCGCGGCGCAGGAGTGTACTCCCCTGCGCCGCAGCTGTCGTGCGGTGTGCTGGCGCGGGATCAGCCGCCGATGGCGGCGCAGGCCTCCAGGATCAGCGCGGTCACTTCCTTCGGCTGCGAAGCCAGCGAGGCATGGCTGGCATCCAGCTCCAGCAGGCGCTTGGGCTGCATCCTTGCGGCCATGGCCTTCTGGTTTTCCGGCGCGATCATGCGGTCGTGGCGGGACAGCTGGTACCAGCTCGGCGCGTGCTTCCATGCCGGGTCGCTGACCGCATCACCGAAGGTGCTGGCCAGCGGCGCCTTCTGGGTCACCGCCATCACCCGGCCCTCGTCCTCGCTCAGATCCTGGCAGAAGCTCTCATGGAACTTGTCCGCACGCAGCCACAGGTAGCCATCGCTGTCCGGTGCCAGGTTCGGCGCCGCCTCCGGCAGGTGCTGCTGGGTGATGCCACCTGGGCTCTCGCCGGCATCAGGGGCGAACGCGGCGATGTAGACCAGGCCCTTCACGTTGGGCTCGTTACCGGCCTGGCTGATTACCGCGCCTCCATAGGAGTGGCCGACCAGCAGCACCGGCCCGTCGATCTGCCGGATCATTTTCTGGGTGCGGCCTGCATCGTCGGCCAGCGACGTGAGCGGTAGTTCCACCGCCTGCACACGGTCATGGCCGTTGCGATGCAGTTCCAGGATCACCTTGGCCCAGTGTGCGGCCCCGCCCCAGAATCCATGGACGAGGAGGATGGTCGGTGTCGTGCTCATGTACGGGTCTCCGGCAGCGGCCGGCGGGATGCCGACCGTGCAGCCACTGTCCGTGGGCGACGTTAATCGCCAGTGACGCGATCGGGTCACTGCAATCGTATGCGTCGCCCGATGTCACGCATGGCACTTGCCGAGCTGGCTTGAAAACGTTTTCATGATCATCCCCTGGAGCTTCGCATCGCGCATGACGCCTTCATCCCCACGTGCCCAGCAGCACGCCACCCGCGCCGCCTTCTTCATTCCCGGATTCGCCACCGCCGCATGGGCGCCGATGGTGCCCTACGCCAAGGCCAAGGCCGGGCTGTCCGACGCCAGCCTCGGCGCCGTGCTGCTGTGCCTTGGGCTCGGCTCGCTGCTGGCGATGCCGTTGGCAGGTGCACTGACCGGGCGGCTGGGCTGCCGCCGGGTGATGGTGATCACCTGCGCGATGATGCTGTGCGCCCTGCCCTTGCTGGTGCTGGCGCCCTCGCCGGTGGCACTGGGTGCGGCGCTGTTCGTGTTCGGCGCCGGCGTCGGTGCGCTGGACTGTGCGATGAACATGCAGGCGGTCGCGGTCGAGCGCGACGCCGGGCGCGCGATGATGTCCGGCTTCCACGCCTTCTACAGCATCGGTGGCTTCGTCGGCGCCGGCTGCATGACCGGCCTGCTGATCCTGGGTACACCGCTGTGGCTGGCCGCGCTGGTTTCTGTGGCGGCACTGCTGCTGGTCGCGGTGCTGTCGGCGCCGCACTGGCGACCGCAACGGATCCTGCATGAAGGCCCACTGCTGGCGCTGCCGCACGGCGTGGTGCTGTTCATCGGCGTGCTGGCCTTCGTGGTGTTCCTCGCCGAGGGCTCGATGCTGGACTGGAGCGCGGTGTTCCTGGCCGAAGTGCGGCAGGTGCCGCGTGATCAGGCCGGCGCCGGCTTCGCGCTGTTCACCCTGGCGATGACCGCGATGCGCCTGTTCGGCGACGGCATCGTCGAGCGCCTCGGCCGAACCCGCACCCTGGTCTTCGGCGGCATCACCGCCGCAGCCGGTTTCACCTTGGCCACGCTGGTACCGTCGTTCCCGGTGGCGCTGGCGGGCTATGTGCTGGTTGGGCTGGGCTGCGCCAATATCGTGCCGGCACTGTTCTCGATGGCCGGCCAGCAGCGGGTGATGCCGGAGAGCATCGCCATCACCGCAGTGACTACGCTGGGTTACGCCGGCATCCTCGCCGGCCCGGCAGCGATCGGTGCGCTGGCACACGGCACCAGCCTCGGCTTCGCCTTCCTGTGCGTGGCCGCATTGCTGCTGGGCGTAGCCGCATCCGCGCGCTCGCTGGCACGACGAGTGGCCTGACAGAAAAAGGGGACGGAGGGGATTAAGTCGTTTCCCACACATCTGGGCTAGAAACGACTTAATCCCCTCCGTCCCCTTTTCTCAGCTGCGCGTCAGCCACTCGGCCTGGGCCGGCAGTTGCGGTGCCGGGCAGGCGCTTTGCGGATGGTGCTCGTCGCGCGCCATCCAGTCGTCGACCACTCCGGCCAGCAGGTCCAGCCGCAGCGGCAGGGTGATGTGGTCCTCGCCGCGCATTTCGATGTAGTGCGCGCGCGGGTTGGCCTGGGCCAGTTCGCGGCCTTGGCTGACCGGAATGTGCTGGTCGCCCTGCCCGTGCAGCAGCAGCACGCAGGCGCGGGTATCGGCCAGCGCGCGCGCTACATCCACGCGGTCCAGATCGACGTCGATGCGGCGGCTGGCGGCGGCGATCACCTGGTTGATGTCCTGGCCGCCGTAGCGCCAGCGCGCGTACGACGCCACCGCCTGCGCCTTCAGGCCCTCCGGCTGCAGTCCCATCAGGTGCGGGATCATCGTGCGGATCGCTACACCGGCATTGGCGAACGATTCCATCGCCACCACGCCTTCCACCTGGTCGCCGAGCTTGTCGGCGGTGAATACCGCTGTGGCGGCACCATAGGACACGCCGAACAGGTACAGCGGGCCGGTCACTTCACCACGTGCGCGCAGCTCGCCGATTACATCCACCACATCGTCGGATTCATAGGTGCCATAGCCCGACGGCCCAGTACCGGACTGTCCATGGTTGCGCAGGTCGAGCGTGACCACGCGGTAGCCGGATTCGGCCAACTGCAACGACCATGGCAGCATCGAATCACCATTCATCATCCAGCCGTGCAGCAGCACCACGGTGCCGCGCGGTGCCTGCGCGCGGAACGGCTGCGGTACTGCCAGGCTCAGGCCTGTATCCAGCGGCAGGCCGTTCTCGTGGCGCTGCGGCAGGTAGTGGTAGCGCGCGCCGTAATCGCCAGGATCGAACACACGCCAGAAGATCGGCACGCCATCGCGGCCCGGCGCGAAGCCGTGGCGATTGGGCAGTTCGGCAATGGCCGCGGCAATGCGCGGACGATCGAGCAGGGTCGATACGCCACCCGGCGCGATCAGCCGATCGGCGAGCGAGGTGGACGAGGCATTGATCGAGGACGAGCATGCAGCCAGCCACAGGCCGGCGCACGCCAGCAACAACAGCAGCAGGCGCTTCATGGGCAATCGGGGAAAAGGTGCGACAGCGTGGCAGGTTAGCGACGCGCGCGTGGGCCATCTATCGCGCGTGGATGACGGCTTGATGACAACGCAGGAACGATTCAGCTTGGTGTACAAGCTGTATCCGTTCAGTCATTGATCCGGATCAATGAATACGCCGGCGTGTTTGTCCACAGTGCCGCCATGCGCACCTCGTTCAAGCTCGCCATTGCCTTGGCCGCCACGCTGGCCGCCGCCTACGGCATCGCCCGCACCACGCCCTACTGGTTCGCACCGCGACAGACGGCGCAGGTCGACATCCACGATCCGACGCTGATCACGCAGGGACAGTACCTGTCGCGCGCGGCCGACTGCGCGGCCTGCCACACCGCACCTGGCGGCAAGCCGTTCGCCGGTGGCCTCGGCATGCAGACGCCGATGGGCACGATCTACTCGACCAACATCACGCCCGATCCGGACACCGGCATTGGCGCCTACGACTACGCCGACTTTGAACGCGCGGTACGTCGCGGCATCCGTCACGATGGGCAGCCGTTGTATCCGGCAATGCCGTACGCCTCGTACGTGATCGCCAGCGACGCCGAAATCAAGGCGCTGTACGCCTACTTCATGGGCTCGGTGCAGCCGGTGAAGCAGGACAACGCCGACAGCACGATCCCGTGGCCGGCCAACATGCGCTGGCCACTGGCCTGGTGGCAGCTGCTGTTCGCACGCCCACGCACGTTCAACCCGGATCCGTCGCTGGATGCCAGCCAACAGCGCGGCGCCGAACTGGTGGAAGGCCTGGCCCACTGCGGCGCCTGCCACACGCCACGCGGGTTGGCGTTCCAGGAAAAGGCGATGGCCGATGATGGCAGCCGCCAGTTCCTGTCCGGCTCGGTGCTGGAAGGCTGGTATGCGAAGAACCTGCGCAATGAATCGACCGGCCTGGCCAGCTGGAGCGAGGACGAGATCGTCGACTTCCTGCGCACCGGCCGCACCGATCGATCGGCAGCCTTCGGTGGCATGGCCGACGTGGTCGAGCACAGCACGCAGTACCTGTCCGACACCGATCTGCTGGCCATGGCCCGCTACCTGAAACAGCTGCCGGCGCGTGAGGGCCGCAGTGCGCAGTGGTCGCCCGGTACCGACACCACCACCGCCGCACTGCGCAGCGGTGACTACCGCGTGGCCGGTTCGCTGGCCTATGCCGAGCACTGCCAGGCCTGCCACCGTGCCGACGGGCGCGGCATGCCGCGCGTCTATCCGGCCCTGGCCGGCAACTCGATCGTGTTCGCTGACGATCCCAGTTCGCTGGTGCAGGTGACCCTGATCGGCGGCCGCACGCCGCATACCCCGCATGACCGCATGGCCTTCACCATGCCGGGCTTCGAGCAGCTGCCGAACGCGCAACTGGCACAGATCCTGACCTTCATCCGCAGCAGCTGGGGCAACCAGGCCAGCGCGGTGAGCGAGGTCGACGTGGCGCGCATGCGCCGGGTGGTGCGCGACAAGCCGGTGCACTACGTTCCGCAGGAGGCCGCACAATGAAGCGTTCGCGCACGCGTTCCCGCCTGCTGATCGGCAGTGCGATCACCCTCGTGGTGCTGGCCGGCGCCGGTACCCTCGCCTACCGTCATCTGTACCCGGACCTGGATGCCGCCGTGGCCAGCACGATCGATATCCTCGATGCGCAGGGCAAGGTGGTCGGCCACTACCATGCGCCCAGCGCCGAAGAAATCGCCGGGCTCGGCAATGCCGAATCGGTGATGCTCGGCCGCCGCATCCTCAACGAGACCGCGCGCCTGCTTCCGGACAACGTCGGCAACGATCTGAACTGCAATTCGTGCCACATGGCCGAGGGCAAGCGACCGTTCGGCAACCACTACTTCAATACCGGCGGCGGCGCCTATCCGCGTTACATGCCGCGCCCGGGCAAGGTGATCGGGCTGACCGAGCGCATCAACGGCTGCCTGCAGCGTTCGATGAACGGCAAGCCTCTGCCGAAGGACTCGCCGCAGATGCGCGCCATGCTCGACTACATGGCGTGGCTGAGCAGTCCTGTGCCGGACGGTGCAAAGGTGGCCGCCCCCAGCGAGGGCCCCATCGACAGCACGCTGACCCCGGACCCGATCCGCGGCCAGGCGCTGTACGCCGTGCAGTGCGCCGCCTGCCATGGCGACAACGGCGAAGGCCGGCGCGACGCCAGCGGTGACATCGCCTTCCCGCCGCTATGGGGCGACCACAGCTTCAACATCGGCGCCGGCATGGCGCGCCTGTACAAGGCCGCCGGCTTCGTCAAGCACAACATGCCACCGGCGGTGACCCGCGAGCCGCCACTGGGGCAGCAGGTGATGCCCGACCAGGATGCGGTGGACATCGCCAGCTACTTCATCAACCAGCCCCGGCCGGACTTCGCCAACAAGGCCAAGGACTGGCCGCGCGACCCGAAACCCAAGGACGCGCGGTACTGAGCACCCCGTGGGTCAGCGCTTGACCAGCTCGACCCGCCGGTTGCGCGACTTGCCTTCTTCGCTGCCGTTGTCGGCCACCGGCTTGTCGGCGCCGAAGCCGGCCGCCTGCAGGCGGTCGGCGGCGATGCCCTTTGCGGTGAGCGCGGCCACCACCGAGGCCGCGCGATCCTCCGACAGGCTGCGGTTGCGTGCCGCCGCACCGCTGTTGTCGGTGTGGCCTTCGATCGACAGTTTCAGCGACGGGTCGGCACGCAGCAGGTCCAGCACCTGCGCCAGCTGTGGTTCGGACGTCGGCAGGATCTGCGCCTTGTCGGTGGCGAAGTTGACCTGGATCGCCACGCGGCCGTCGCTGTCCAGCTTTTTCTTCAACGCATCGGCCGGCAGCAGCGCCGCGGTCTGGGTAAAGCCCTTGCGCTCGGCCACGACCCAGCCTGCGCTGAGATATTCCAGGCGCGCATGCACCCACACCTGGCGACCATCAGCCAGATCGACGCGGTAGACCACGGTGTCGTAGTTGTCCCAGCTGTAGCTGGCCGCGTTGCCGTAGGACGACTGCACCTGCTTCGGCACGCCCTCGGCCGCCTCGTGCGGAATGCGCCCCTCGAACACCTTGGTGCCGTTGACCTGGGCCATCATCGCCTCAAGATTGCGACGGACTTCCTGCATCGAGTACTCGTGCTCGCCCTTGTCGAAATCGGCAGCGAAGGTGCGGCCCTCAACCTGTTCGAACTGATCGCCGGTCCAGAACGGGAAGGCATCGAAATCACGCTGCTCGGGCTTGTTCCGGTCACGATAACCGGCCGGCAGGGACAGGTGCGGGAAGCTGTCCGACCACTGCGCGGTGGCTTTGAACGGCACTTCATCCACGACCGCCAGTCCAGCGCCATTGCTGTCCACTGCCAGCTGCACCCACACGGTGCGGTTGGCCTGGCGCAGCACGTAGACCGTGGTGGGCGCGTCCTGTTCACCGTTCACCGCATCGATGAAGCCACCACCGATCTCGCCTTCCAGTTGCGGGCCGTAGTAGATGTCGCGCAGCAGCGTGCCTTCAAAGATCTTGCGGCCACCGGCGGCGGTGATCACACCGTCGAAGTTGCGCTGCACTTCCAGCGCGGAAAACGCCTTGTCGGGTGCCGCTTCGCTGTCGGTCACGATGCGTGCCGACCAGCTCGGGCCCTCCACCCAATGCACACCGTCACCCATGCGGAACGGGAAGCGCGCCCACGCGCGCGGATGCGGAGCGTTCTGCGGCGCATAGCCCTGCGGCAGGCTGAAGAACGGCAATTCGCCCAGCGGGGCGTCGCTCAGCGGCACGCTGGCTGGGTCGAAGGGCACCAGCGGCACAGCCTTGCCCTCACGGTCGGTGAGTGCGGCGCCATCGGCGGCGGCTGTTGAACCGGCTGGGGCGGCGGCCGCTGCTGCGGCCTCGTCTGCCGTGGCTGGCGCAGGCGGTGCCACTCCTCCATCCGAGGGCGTCCGGTTGCATCCTGCCAGCAGCACCAGGGCTGCACCACCCAGCCAGATCGTCGATCGCTTCTGCATCGCCACCACCTCAGGTCCATTGAAGCGCCGAGCATACCCGAAGGCCGTGACCGCCCCCACAGTGCCATCGTTCCTGCGCCGGCACGTCATGCCGATGTCATTGCCGCTGCCGACACTCCGGGGTTTCCTCCCTCTGAAGGTCCGGTTTCGATGCGAACGATTGCGCGTTTTCCCCGTGTCTCGCTGCTGGCTCTGCTGATCGCCCCCGCCCTGGACGCCCTCGCAGAAGCACCGCAGGGCGATACGGGCCAAGCGCGCAGCAGCGATGCACGTACCCTCGACCAGGTACAGGTGATTGGCCAGGCCACCAGCTACGCGAAGACTTCGGTGCGCGCGGAAACGCTGAATCGGCAGACGGTGATGAGCAGCGTCAACGACGCGCTCAACGAAGTGCCGGGCGTGGTGGTCAGCGAGGCCGATGCCACCGGCTCCTCGGTGTGGGGCACGCAGATCAGCATGCGCGGGTTCGTCACCAACCGCGATACCCAGCAGATCGGTACCACCATCGACGGTCTGCCCAATGGCGGCTCAGGTTACGGCGGTGGCTCGCTGGCCAACCGCTACATCGACACCCTGGATCTGGAAACGGTGGAAGTCAGTCAGGGCACCGCTGATATCTCCTCGCGCTCGAACGAGGCCCTCGGCGGCACCCTGAACTTCCTCACCAGCGATCCGCTGCAGGACAGCCGCCTGCGTTTCGTGGTCGGCGCCGGTGACAACGAGGCACGCAAGTACTACGTGCGCTACGACACCGGCCTGCTCGGCGGCCACACCCGCGCCTGGGTCAGCGCTTCTTCCGCACGCGTGCACGACTGGATCGATGGCAGCGGCAAGACCAGCAACGACCACATCGCCGGCAAGTTCATCACCGAACTGGATCGCTGGACCCTGACCGGCTACCTGTCCTACAACGACGCCGACGAGCCGGAATACACCAGCGTCTCACCGAAGGGCTTTGCCACCAATCCGGATCGCGACAACCTGGTCGGCACCCTCACCGGCATTCCGTATCTGGACCAGAACTACCGTTCCGGCTCGCGTGCGCTGCGCGAGAATACCTTCGGTTACCTGCGTGCGGCCTTCGACGGCGGCAACGGGTTCAAGGCCTCGGTGGCCGCCTACGGGCACCGCATGGAAGGCCGTGGCGACTGGCTGCCCCCCTACCTGGCGCAGGTCAGCGATGAGGGTGCGGGCCGCCCCGAATCGGAATATCTCGGTGGCAAGACCGTGTACGGCGGCAGCAACCGTGGCCAGATCTTCTTCGTCAATCCCGATGGCAGCGCCGCGCAGCGCCTGGCCAGCTGCACCCCGCGCCTGGGCTTCACCGCCGAATATGATCCGAACTGCTACGCGGGCAACGTGCTGGGCGCGCAGTCCTACCGCCACACCCACTACGACAACGACCGCATGGGCGTGACCGCCGACGTCGAATGGCGCCAGACCTTCGGTGCGATCGACAACACCATCCGCGGCGGCCTGTGGGTGGAGAAGCTGGACCGTTCGGCGCGCCGCGACTGGCACCGCCTGCTCAACGTCGGCCAGGACATCGCCTTCGATCATCAGCCGTACTGGGTGCAGTTCGAGGACAAGTACAAGGTTGACGAGCAGATGTACTACGTCGAGGACGTGGCCCGCTTCGGACCGTTCAGTGCACGCCTGGGCGTGAAGCAGTTCTTCGTCGACCAGTCGCGTCGCCGCGTGATCGGCGCCAGCGAACACGTGACGTCCGATTCCAAGTCCGATCCGCTGCTCTCCACCGGCTTCACCTGGGCGCCGGGCGTGGAAGGCATGGAGCTGTTCGCGGGCTTCTCGCAGAACTTCGCCGCCATTCCCTCCGGCGTACTTGGCGAGACCGATCCGCAGCGCTTCCGCAATGTCGAACCGGAGACCGCCGACAACATCGAAGTGGGCATGCGCATCAGCCGCTGGCCGCTGACCGCCTCGGTGACCCTGTACAACATCAAGTTCGACAACCGTATCGTCTACCTGCCGGCCGGTTTCGTCAGCGGCATCGACTACCTGGGCGAGACCGATGGTGTCTACGAGAACTTCGGTGGCGTGGAAAGCAACGGCCTGGAAGCCGCGTTTGGCTATGGCTGGGACAACGGCTGGCGCCTCAACGCCGCCTATACCTACAACCGTTCCAAGTACCTGGGCAGTGGCGATGCCGCGCGCGATACCCAGCTGGGCATCGTCGATGGCGCCAAGGTGATCGGCCAGCCCGAACAGACCCTGGTGCTGTCGGCCGACTGGCAGGGCGAGAACTGGAACTTCGGCCTATCCGGCCGCTACCTGGGCACCCGCTACCTCGACGCCGCCAATGTCAACAAGCTGCCCTCGGCCACCGTGTTCAACGCCAACATCGGCTTCGACCTGCAGGGGCTGTCGCCGCGCCTGAAGGGCATGGGCGCCAACCTGGTGGTGAGCAACCTCACCGACAAGCGGTATCTTGCAGGGGTGGACGGCCGCGACAACGCCTTCATCGGCGCCCCGCGCACCGTCGGCATCTCCTTCCGTGTGGACCTGTGAGTGAGCCCGTGACCGATATCGGCCGACGCCGGTTGTTGCAGGCCGGCGTTGCCGCCGGCCTTTCCCCGCTGCTGCCCAGCATCGCCCGGGCCGCAGCGATCGCCCCCGCCGCGCAGACGCGCAGCCTCGAAGACCTGCAGCACATCGTGGTGTTCATGCAGGAAAACCGCTCGTTCGACCACTACTTCGGAACGCTGCCCGGGGTACGTGGTTTCGGCGACCGCTTCGTGGCCCCAGCCCCCGCGCTGCAGGCCGGTGGCCGCGCGCGCAGCCTGTGGCTGCAGCCCGATGCCAGTGGCACGCGGGCGATCGCACCGTTCCCACTGGATACCGCCGCGCACTTTGGCTACATGCGGGTGGAAGGCACGCCGCATACCTGGCCGGACGCCCAGCGTGCCTGGGACCACGGGCGCATGGGGCACTGGCCGAAGGCCAAGCAGAACCACTCGATGGGTTACTTCCAGCGCAGCGACCTGCCCTTCCAGTTCGCGCTGGCCGATGCCTTCACCCTATGCGACGCCTACCACTGCGCGATGCAGGCAGGCACCAACCCGAACCGGGTGTTCCTGTGGACCGGCCACAATGATGCACACGCGCGTGCTGGTGGCCCGGTGATCGCCAACTCGCATGACAACTTCCCCGAACATGGCGGGCATCCGGCGTCGTACCGCTGGATCAGCCATGTCGAGCGCCTGCAGAAGGCCGGCGTGTCCTGGCAGATCTACCAGGACATGGCCGACAACTTCACCGACAACCCGCTGGCCGGTTTCGAGGCATTCCGTCGGGCGTACAGCGCTGCACCCGGGCATGATCCGCAACTGCGCGCACGCGGCGTCAGCACGCGTGGCCTGGCGCAGCTGCGCCAGGACGTGATCGATGGGCGCCTGCCGCAGGTCAGTTTCATCATCGCTGACGCAGCCGGCAGTGAGCATCCCGGCCCGTCGAGCCCGGCCCAGGGCGCGGCCTATACCGCGCGCGTGCTGGATGCGCTGACTGCCGATCCGGAAGTCTGGAGCCGCACCGCGCTGTTGCTGATGTTCGACGAGAACGACGGCTTCTTCGACCACATGCCACCGCCGGCTCCTCCTTCACCGGTGGGCACTGGCTGGGCGGGTGCGTCTTCGGTCAGCACCGAGGGCGAGTACCACCGCCATCCGGCACCGGGAGACGAGAAGTACGATGCCGCCGAGCTGCGCGGCCGCCCGTATGGGCTGGGTCCGCGCGTGCCGCTGTACGTGATCTCGCCGTGGAGCCGCGGTGGCTGGGTCGATTCGCAGGTGTACGACCACACCTCGGTGATACGGCTGATCGAACGACGCTTCGGTGTGGCGGCACCGGACATCTCGCCGTGGCGCCGCGCGGTCTGCGGTGACCTGAGCAACGCCTTCGACTTCGCCCAGCGCGATACCCGTCCATTCGTTCGCGGCCTGCCCGACGTCAGCGCAGTGGCCGCACGCGCCGCTGCTTTGCCGGGGCGCACCGTGCCCGCGCTGCCCGAAGGACTGAAGCCGGCGAGACAGGAAAGCGGCGCGCGCCCGGCGCGTGCCCTGCCCTATCGGCCGCAGGCGTCGATCGCTGCGGTGGACGCCTCGGGCGTGGATCTGGCGCTGGCCTGCGAAGGTGCAGCGGCGGTGCTGCATGTCTACGACCGGCTGCGGCTGGATGCGGTGCCACGCCGCTACACGCTGCTGCCGGGCATGCCGCTGCGCGAGCGCTGGCCACTGGATACCCAGGGCCGCTATGACCTGTGGTTGCTGGGCCCGAACGGCTTCCACCGCCACTTCCAGGGGGCGGCCAAGGATCCTGCCCTGCAGGCTTCAATTGATCGCGCAGGTGGCCAACTGCGGCTGCACCTGCGCAACCTGGATGACAGCGCACAGCAGGTGCGTGTGCAGGCTGGCGCCTATGCGGGGCACATGCCGGAGCAGACGCTGGCGCTCCCGGCACGCGCGGAGACCACGTTGGCGTGGGACGCAACGCCCACCGCAGGCTGGTACGACCTGCACATCGGTGCAGGCGACAGTACCCTGCGCCTGGCCGGCCGCGCCGAGGATGGGCGCCCTGGCACCAGTGACCCGGCGATGGGCAGCGAGCCATTGCAGTTCGAGCACGATTGAGCAACCCGGCCGCTGTAGAGTCGAGCCATGCTCGACTCCACAAGGGGGCTGGGCTGATCAGGCCTCCTGCAGCCCCGGCCGGCCGTGCTCCACCGCATAGCGCTTCCAGCTCTGCACCGCGCCATTCGGCTGCATCACGGTATCCAGCGTCTTCATGTCGCCAATCCACGCATCGGGGGTGACATCGCACAGCACGTAGCCACGCTTGTCAGTGGTCGCCTTCAGATAGGGGCTGTGCGCAAGCTGGTTCCTGGCATACGCGTCCACACCCTGGCCATCGGCGCCGGAAGTGATCGACGTGGCGAGGAACTCGCTGGAGACCACACCCGAGTCACGGTGGTCCTGCACCAGATCGCTGGCATAGTGGCGATGCGCGTCGCCGCAGGCGGTCACCACGTTGCCGAAGCCCACCTTCTGGATGTGGTCAAGCAGGCGCCGGCGGCTGTCCAGATAGCCCGACCACTGGTCGTCGGACGACTGCACCACGCCGTCCTTCTCGCGCATGTAGTTGCCCAGCGCTACCTGGTGGGCGATGGTATGCCAGCGCGGTGCGGCATCGGCCAGGCCGTCGAACAGCCAGCGCTCCTGCTTCGCCCCCACAATGCTGCGCTCCGGCGATTCCACCTCCTCACGCAGCGCCATGTTCACCTGCTTGCTGCGGTATTGGCGGGTGTCCAGCAGGTGCAGGTCCATCAGCGTGCCGTAGCGTGCGCGCCGGTACATCTGCATGTGGCCATCGCGCGGGAATGCCGAGCGGCGCAGCGGCATGTTCTCGTAGTAGGCCTGGAACGCCTGCGCGCGTCGCAGCAGGAACACTTCGCTGGGCGTATCGTCCTGGTCTTCGGCGCCGGCCCAGTTGTTGTCCACTTCATGGTCGTCAAAGGTGACGAACCACGGTGCCGCCGCATGCGCAGCCTGCAGGTCGGCATCGCTCTTGTACTGGGCATAGCGGCGGCGGTAATCATCCAGCGTGTAGATCTGCGGGCCGACGTGGTTGCGCAGGTTGGTGAACGGCTGGCCGTTCATCTTCCGCAGGCCCGGCTGGCTTTCGCCTTCGTAGATGTAATCGCCATAGTGGAAGACGAAATCGAGCGGTTCCTCGGCGATGCGCTGCCACGCGGTGTAGTGGCCTTCTTCGTAGTGCTGGCAACCTGCCACCGCAAAACGCACGCGATCCACTGCGGCCGTGGCTGCGGGCAGCGTGCGGGTGCAACCGACCGCACTGGCGTGCCCGCCTACGGTGAAGCGGTACCAGTAGGGCCGTCCGGGCGCCAACCCGTCCAGCTCCACGTGCACGGCGTGGCCGAGTTCGGGATGCGCCATCGCCGAACCCTGGCGTACCACCTTGCGCATGCCCTCGTCCGCGGCCAGCTGCCATTCGACCAGCATCGGCCGGGCCGGCATGCCACCGCCGAACACCAGCGGTTCGGTCGCCAGGCGCGTCCACAGCACCATGCCATCGGCCGAGGGATCGCCCGAGGCCACGCCCAGGGTGAAGGGTGTGCTGGCAAAGCGCGGCTTGGCCAGCAGGTTGCGCGGGTTCAGCGTAGTGGCATCGGTCGGCGCGGCCAACGCGTCCGCCATGCCCATCCAGGCACCGGCGGCAGAGAGACCGGCCAGGCCCAGGAATCGCCTGCGATTGATCGTATCCACGGCTGTGCCCTCAGTTGTAGATGATGTGGAAGTAGAAGAAGCGGCCGTAGTCGTCGATCTCGGTACGGAAGCGCCCGTTCGGGCCCGTGCTGTAGGTCGGCTGGGTGTTGAACAGGTTCTTGGCTTCGTACTTCAGCGTCACGTGCTTGCTGACCTTGTGGCTGAAGCCCATGTTGAAGGTCATGTACGGGTCGTAGTACGAATCCAGCCACTGGGTATCGCCGAAGTCGACCAGCATCCGGCTGCGGTAGGTGCCGGACAGGCGCAGCTGCGCGCTCTTCCACGGCATGCGCCAGATCACCGAACCGTTGAGCGACCAGTCCGGCTGGTACAGCAGCCGGTCCAGGCGGCGCTCGGTGCCATCACTGATGCGGTAGTTGGTCTGGCCTTCCAGCCGCGTGGCGTTGAAGTACATGTCGAAACGCTGGCGGCCCCACTGCAGGTTGCGGTTGGCCATCGCGAACTCGACACCGCGCAGCTTGGACTCATCGGTGTTCATCGGCTGGGTCACCCGGTAGCGGGTATCACCCACGTTCTCGAAGGTGGTCAGGGTGTAGATGTCGTCCTTGATCACCTTGTCGAACAGCGCCACCGAGACCAGGCCGTTGTTGCCGTTGAAATACAGGTCCCACGCCAGGTCGATGTTGGTGGAACGGCGTGGCTGCAGGTCGGCATTGCCCTGCTTGATGGTGCAGAAGCCCCTGCCCTCCTCGTCATCGCCACAGCTGGTGCTGGTGGCCTGGGCGATGTTGCTCGGCGTCGGCCGGCCCAGCGTGCGGCTGGCGGAGAAGCGCAGGCGCTGGTCCTCGCTCAGCTTGAACGTCGCATTCAACGAAGGCAGCAGGTTGTTGTAGCCACCACTCGTATTGCGGAAGGCGGAGGTATAGGTAGTGCCGCCATCATCGCTGAACGGGCTGTAGGCATCGAAGCGGGTGTGGTCGTAGCGCAGGCCGCCGATCAGCAGCAGCCGGTCCCAGGCGTAGTGCGCGGATACATAGGCATTGGTGATGTCCTCCACGTACTTGTAGTCACTGGTGAAGTTGGCATTCGGATAGGCCTTGTTGTTGCTGCCCAGCGTCGGCGCCAGCTCCTCGTTCCACTTGCGGTTGTCGATCAGCGGGAAGCCCGGCACGCTGCCCAGCAGCGTCGAACCCGGGTACAGGTAATCGTTGAGCGTGGCGCTGCTCTTGTAGTAGTCGAAGTCGATGTCCTGCCAGATCTTCAGGTGGCGGTACTCGGCACCGGCGGCCAGGCCGAAGCCGCGCGCATCGGCGTCGATGTTGTAGCTGAAGTCGGCGCGCAGGTTGTCGATGCTCTCCTTGGCATCGCGCGGCGAGACATAGGCCTGCGCGGGGTTGAGCTTGAACGCCGAGCTGGTCAGCAGACTGGAATCGGAAACCGCCACCGCGTTGGGGAACCCGTGGCTGTCGTTCTCGTAGTCGACGAACAGATTGCTTGGGTAGGCGCGCACGCCCCAGTAGACCTGGTTGTTGTGGAAGGTCTCTTCGGTATGGCCGCCACGCAGGGTCAGCCGCGAACGGTCGCCCATGTCCCAGTTGAAGCTGGCGATGGCGCCACGGTTGCTGCGGTCCCAGCGGTCGTGGCGGTTCTTGATGTAGATGCTGTTGATCTGGGTCGTGCCGCTGTCATCGGTCTGGTTGCGGATCGGAAACTTGGCGTTGCCGTACAGATCAGTCTTGTTCATCGTCGAGTTCTCGTAGAACCGGTACGAGTACAGCAGCAGCGATGCGTAGAACGGATCATCCGAGGGCTTCCACTCAAGCTTGGCGGAGCCACCGAAGTTGGTGATGAAGTTGGTATAGGTGCCGGTGCTGAAGTTGCCAGGCGCACGCAGCCCGTTCCAGCCCTTGGCCTCGTCCGGACCCGTGGTACCGTCGGTGAGGTATTTGCCGGCGTCGTTGTAGTAGTAGTTCGACTCCACCCAGCGCTTGACGCTGTTGCGCGAACGCTGCTCATAGCGTGCTACCGCAACGATGCCGAACTCCTGGTCGGCGCCGAACTGGTTGGAGAACACCATCTTGGCGCTCTTGCCGAAGTGGCCCAGGGTCTCGTGGTTGCCGCCTGCGCTGCGCTCGACGTTGGTCTCGGCGGTGGAATAGATGCCTGCCACATCGGCAAACACGTACTTGCCGGACCGGTCGAAGGCACTGCGGCTGATGATGTCGATCACGCCGCCGATCGCATCCGGTGCCTGCTCCGCACTGAAGCTCTTGTAGATGTCGGTGCGGGTGCCGATGTCGCTGGGAATCAGCTGCAGGTTGTTCATGCGCTCGCCGGAGCCACTGCCACCCACGCTGGCAATCGCGATGCCATCGATGGTGGTGTAGTTGAGGTTGGCCTGCACGCCGCGCACGGTCACGTAACGTGGCTCGCCGGCATCCTCCACCGCACTCAGGCCTGGAGCGGCCATCAGGCTCTCGGCCAGGGTCTCGTCGCCATAGCTGTCCATCTCGTCGTAGACCACCGAATCCTTGATCACCGGTGAGGTCTTCTTCTGATCGATCACCTCGTGCGCGGCAATCACATTCACCGTGCCCAGGGTCGGCGCCACCACCGCCTCGGCCTCACGCGGCTTCGGCGCGGCCGGCTTCGGTTCGTTGCGTGCAGGCGCCGGATCGATGGCGATGACGTTGCCATCGACCACGGTGTAGCCCAGGCCGGTCCCTGCCAGCAGCGCGTCCAGCGCCTGCTTGACGGTGGCACCGCGCGGCACCGCGCCGGCCATGTGCACGTCTCCACTGCCCGAATACAGGAACTGCACGCCGGAACTCCGCGACAACTGCTCCAGCGCACGCGCCAACGGCTGCGCCGCGATCGGCGCCGAAACGCGGGCCTCAAGGCCATCGGCAGTGGCGGCGAAGGCCAGTGGCACACTGCAGGGAGACAGGGCGAGGATGATCGACAGGTAGAGCGTGTTGCGCATCACGGGTCCTTGGAAGAGAGAAGGCAGCAGGCGCCGCTGCGTCGCTCGGCAGCGGCTTCTCCCAAGTAAGAGCCCGCATCCACCGAAGTGGAGAACGCGGATTCGATGAATTTTTTCTGACAGTCCACGGCCACGCCGGCCTCAGCGACTGCCAACCCGCACGGTGTCGCCTTCGCGCCTCACCACGAAACGCGGGTCGCGTTCGAGGAAGGCCTGCAGCGCACCGATGCGATGCGCATCGAGACTGCCCGACAACCGTGCCGATGCCGCGCCTTCGTCCAGCACGCGCACCTGCACCTGGTTGTGCCGGTTGAAGGCAGCGGCCACCTCGTCCAGCCGCTCATCCAGGAAGGACACCTTGCGCTGCTGCCAATCCAGCAGCATCGACAACGGTACATCCAGTGACTCGACCACATGGCTGCGCGCGTCGACCTGCACCACCCGGCCTTCGCCCAGCAGCGCAAGACGCCGGGCGTCCGCACCCTGGCTCCATACCTCCACCTCGCCGGAGACCACGCCGATGCGCGTGCTCTGCAGCCGTCGCGATACATCGAACACCGTGCCGATGTCTCGGATCTCCAGGCCGTTCACCTGCACCTCGAACGGACGGCGGTCGCGGGCGATGTCGAAGGTGGCCTCACCCTGCAGCAGCTCCACCTTGCGGCTGAACCAGCCCATGCGTACCCGCAGGCGGCTGTCCGCGTTCAGCCGCACCTGGGTCTGGTCGGGCAGCACCAGGTCGCGAAGTTCACCCTGTCCGGCACTGTAAAGCTGCTCGGTTGGCGCCACCTGCGGAACCAGGCCCACGCCGAGCAGGGCGATACAGGCTGCGGCAGCCGCCACCCACCGGCGCGCACGACCGCGACGCGGCACAGTGCGCGGCGGCGCGTGCACGCTACCGAACAGCGGCACCACCTTGGCAGCGACCTGCCGCGGTGGAACCGCCGCCTCGTCAGCCAACGGCGATTGCAGCGCCTCACCGACCTGCCGGTGCAACGCGAGGGCGCGCATGTAGGCGCGCACATGCTCCGGCGAGCGCTTCATCCAGTCCAGGAACGCGAGGCGCCCGGCCTCATCCAACGCCCCCTCGCGATTGCGCAGGAACCAGTCCATGGCCTCGCAGGCGATCGTGTCGTCGGCCACGGGCAATGAATTCCGGTTCATGTGAGCTCCCTGGCGCCCAGCGCCTTCCTGCAGGCCTCCAGACCCTTGCCGATATGCTTGCGCACCATGTGCACCGACACCTGCAGCTGCTGGCTGATTCCCGGGCAGTCCAGCCCGTCGCGGTAGTGCAGCTCCATCACCCGCCGCGTGGTCGCCGGCAGTCGTGCGATGGTGCTGCGGATATCATTCCAGCGCTGCGCACGCTCGAATTCACCTTCGATGTCTTCTTCGCTTTTCAGCACTTCGGCCAGCAGGTCGACGTCTTCCAGCGGCGGCAGCGACGACCGCGCGCGCGCATGCTCGCGCGCCAGGTTGGCCGCCACGGTGAACAGGTAGGCTTCCGGGTTCTCGACCGCATCGGCATCCTCGCCGGTGCTGCGCAGCAGGCGAAGGTAGACCTCCTGCGCCAGGTCTTCGGCATCCTCGCTGGCCGAACCGCGGCGCAGGAAGAAGCCGCGCAGCAGCCGACGCCGCAACGCGTAGCTCTTCTCCCAGATCCTCACGCTGTTCACGGCCGGCCAACCACCCCGAGGCTGGAAAGCCCCGCAGGGTGACCGCCATCGATGACAGTGGCGTTTCAACGACCGGCAGGCAGCCGCTAGAATGCGGCCCCTGCAATGTCCCGGCAGCCCGCACAAGGAGTGCTCCCATCAACGCACGCACCGCCATCAACACCCTCAGCAGCCTGCTGTTCCTGCTGCTGGTCGCCCACACCACCGCCTATCAGCAGCAGATGTGGCCGCCCAGCCGGGTCATCCATGTGCATCCGGTGATCGTCGTCCTCGCCCATGCGCTAGGTGTGCTCACGCTGCTGCTGTGGATCGGCGGCCGTCGTGCACCGGAACCCGCCCAACGCCTGGCGCGCTGGTTGCCCATCGTCGCCTGGTGCCTGCTGGGCGTCGGCGTGGCGATCATCCCGGTGTTCCTGCCTGGGCTGTCCCCGGCCTGATCAGCGGCCGCGCCCAGCGCATCGGCCCATGATACGGCGCGCGGCACCAACCCTTGCTTGCCAGAGACCCAAGCCCCGCCCGCCTACCGAAGCGTGGGGGGCAGGCCTACGCTTGTCTTCTCGGTGGCCGCCACGGTCGCCCTTCGCGTCACGGCCCCCGCCGTTGCGACCCCGCTCCAGTGCTGTGCGCCCTGCCGGTGTTGTCGCCCAGGCAGAAGTCCGACCGGCGCCCTCTGGAGACAGCCATGAACCAAGCCCTCATTCCCTTCGATACCGATCCACTGGAAACCCAGGAGTGGCGTGAATCGCTGGAGGCGGTGATGCAGGCCGGCGGCCGGCCACGCGCGCACTACCTGATCGACCAGCTGAGCGATCTGGACGCCCAGCAGCACGGCGACCTGCATACCCGTGCCTGGACCGCCTACGTCAACACCATCCCGCCCGAGCGCCAGCCGGCCTACCCGGGTGACCTGGCCATCGAGCGCCGCCTGAACGCGATGATCCGCTGGAACGCGATGGTGATGGTGCTGCGTGCCGGCAAGCATTCCAACGTCGGCGGCCACATTGCCACCTACCAGTCGGCAGCGGTGATGTACGACGTCGGCTTCGATCACTTCTTCCGTGGCCGCACCGACACCTTCGACGGCGACATGATCTACATCCAGGGCCATTCGGCGCCGGGCATCTACGGCCGCGCATACGTGGAAGGCCGCATCGATCCGGCACGGATGGACAACTTCCGCCGCGAAGCCGGCCGCGAAGGCCTGTCCTCGTATCCGCACCCGCGCCTGATGCCGGAGTTCTGGCAGTTCCCCACCGTGTCGATGGGGCTGGGCCCGCTGACGGCCGCCTACCAGGCGCGCTACATGCGTTACCTGGAATACCGCGGCCTGAAAGAACACCAGGGCCGCAAGGTCTGGGCCTTCCTCGGTGATGGCGAAATGGACCAGCCCGAATCGCTGGCGGCAATTTCCCTGGCCGGCCGCGAGCGGCTGGACAACATCGTGTTCGTGGTCAACTGCAACCTGCAGCGCCTGGACGGTCCGGTGCGCGGCAACGCCAAGGTCATCCAGGAACTGGAAGGCACCTTCCGCGCGGCCGGCTGGAACGTGATCAAGCTGATCTGGGGCAGTGGCTGGGACGACCTGCTGGCCCGCGACCACAGCGGCCTGCTGCGCCAGCGCATGATGGAATGCGTGGACGGCGACTACCAGACCTTCAAGTCGCAGAGCGGCGCCTACGTGCGCGAGCATTTCTTCGGCCGCTACCCGGAGCTGCTGGAGCTGGTCGCGCACATGAGCGACGACGACATCTGGGCGCTGGCACGTGGTGGCCATGATCCGCAGAAGGTGTATGCCGCCTACCAGCAGGCGGTGAACACCAGCGGCCGGCCGACGGTGATCCTGGCCAAGACGGTCAAGGGTTTCGGCATGGGCGAAGCCGGCGAAGGCCAGAACATCAACCACCAGCTGAAAAAGATGAGCGCCGATGCGGTGCGCGCCTTCCGCGACCGCTTCAACCTGCCGGTCAGCGACGACCAGCTGGAGGAAATGCCCTATCTGCGCCCGGAACCGGGCAGCGCCGAGGCCGCCTACTTCGCCGAACGCCGCCGCATCCAGGGTGGGCAGCTGCCGGCGCGCCTGGCCAAGGTCGATCCGCTGCCGCTGCCGCCGCTGTCCATCTTCAACACCCAGCTGCAGGGCAGTGGCGATCGCGGCCAGTCCACCACCATGGGCTTCGTGCGCATCCTCACCAGCCTGCTGAAAGACCCGGAACTGGGCAAGCTGGTGATTCCGATCGTGCCCGATGAATCGCGCACCTTCGGCATGGAAGGCCTGTTCCGCCAGATCGGCATCCACTCCTACCTGGGCCAGCTGTACACCCCGCAGGATGCCGGCCAGCTGAGCTATTACAAGGAAGCCAAGGACGGCCAGATCCTGCAGGAAGGCATCAACGAATCCGGTGCGATCTGTTCATGGATCGCCGCCGGCACCGCCTACAGCAACCACGGCCTGGCGACGATTCCGTTCTACATCTTCTATTCGATGTTCGGCCTGCAGCGCGTCGGTGACCTGGCCTGGGCCGCTGCCGATGCGCGTACCCGCGGCTTCCTGCTCGGTGCCACGTCGGGCCGCACCACGCTGATGGGCGAAGGCCTGCAGCACGATGATGGCCACAGCCACGTGCTGTCGTCGGTGATTCCGAGCTGCGTGTCCTACGACCCGACCTACAACTACGAGCTGGCGGTGATCATCCATGACGGCCTGCGCCGCATGTATGTCGACCAGGAAGACATCTACTACTACATCACCGTGCTCAACGAAAACTACCCGCAGCCGGCACTGCCAGAGGGCGTGGAAGCGGGCATCCTGAAGGGTCTGTATCTGCTGCATCCAGCAGCCGCCGATGCTGCCTCGCAGCCACGCGTGCAGCTGATGGGCAGCGGCTCGATCCTGCGCGAAGTGGAAGCCGCGGCAGAACTGCTGCAGCAGGACTTCGGCGTCGCCAGCGATGTGTGGAGCGCCACCAGCCTGACCGAACTGCGCCGCGACGGCCTGGCCGCCGAACGCTGGAATCTGCTGCACCCGGCCGAGGAACCGCGCGTACCCTACGTGCAGCAGTGCCTGCAGGGCCATGAAGGTCCGGTGGTGGTGGCCACCGACTACATGAAGATCGTCGGCGACCAGATCCGTCCCTTCATCAACGACCGTCGCTTCACCGCACTCGGCACCGATGGCTTCGGCCGTTCCGACACGCGTGAGTCGCTGCGCACGTTCTTCGAAGTGGATCGCCACTTCATCGTGCTGGCAGCCCTGAAGTCGCTGGCCGACGAAGGCCGCATCGAGCGCGCGCGGATGCAGGAGGCCATCGACAAGTACGGCATCGACACCGGCAAGCGCGACCCGGCCGCGGTGTAAGGCTGCCGGTGCCATGCCCGCGGATTCCCTTCCCGTGGGCATGGCGCAGGCGGCGCCGCTACGGTATCCGCTTGAACAGGTTGGTCTGCAGGATCGGCGTACCGTCGTGACCGTAGAACGCCTTGGTCTCGGTCATCGTCGTACGGTCGGCCGCCACGGTATAGATGCGGGTGGAGGCCGGCGTACCGTGGTCCACCAGCTGCATCACCAGGGTGTTTGGCGCCGGCAGTTTCAAATTGGCCTTGTCTGCGCCATAGGTGCCGGACAAGGCCCCCGGCGTACCGTCCAGCGCCAGCGTGCCGTCGGACTTCATGGTCTTGCCGTCGTGCAGGACGATGTCCACGTGTGAACTCCAACGCCCCGCACCGGCGTCCTTGAACTCCAGCACCACGTGCTTCGGGCGCTGCGCTTCGGGAAGCGCAGACGTGGCGATATCCAGCGACCAGCGCCCCAGCAGCGGTGAGGGCGAAGCTTCCACTGCCAGCGCCGGAACGGCGGAGAGCGAAAGCGCAGACAACAACACAGCGGACAACAGTTTCATACGTTGCTCCGTTCCAGTGAAGAAAGCGCTGCGTAACGCGTGGTGGGGGCAGCAGGGCGAATGCTGCACGCCTGCGGCAGGGGGTGCAAGCCACTCGCTGAATGCCTGACCACCCGTCATGTCAGGACGATGTCACACAGGGGTAGTAGAACGATCCAGCATCTCCGGCTCTTCCCCCCAATACACGGCGTTGAACGCGCAGCCCTCGCCACGGCACCTCTATGCCGCCGGCCACTTTGCCCGCACCCTGGTCTGGTCGTTCGTGGATCTGGTGCTGGGCTACTACCTGCACGCCCGGCTGGGGCTGCCGGCGGCCCACACCGGCCAGCTGCTGGCCATTTCACTGGCCTACAGCAGCCTGCTCGATCTGCTGCTGGCCGCCGTATTCAGCCGCCTGCGCAACCAGCAGCGCCTGGCCCTGCGCCTGCAGCTCATCGGCGGGCTCGGCACGGCCGCCAGCGCCTGCCTGTTGTTCAGCCCGGGCAACGCGGCCGAACCTGCCTTTCTGCCATTACTGGTCGCATCGTTGCTGTTCCGTAGCTGCTATGCGGTCTACGACGTGGCGCAGAACGCGTTGACTTCGTTGCTGCCCCGTGACGAGGACGAGGCCATGCGCTATGTCTCCACGCGCGCCGTGGTGGTACCCATTTCCAAGCTGTGCATTGCCGCGGCGCTGTTCGGCGTGGTCGGTGCGCCTGCGTCCCAGGGTAGTGGCGACGCGTTGCTGATCTGCATGATCATCGGCGTGCTGATCGCGGCCGCTGCGCTTCCCCTGGCCTGCGTGGCAACGCCCCCACGACCCTCCGCAACCAGGACGTCCGCTGCTGTTGCCCTGCCCCTGCCGGCGCTGCTGCCTGTTCTGCTGGCCGCAGCGGCGGAGACGACGCTGGTTGGCCTGGCCGGGCGTCTTTTCCCCTTCGCCGAACACGGGGCAGCACTGACCTTCGCGATGGTGGCGGGCATGGTGGTTGCCCCCTGGCTCTGCCTGCGCCTGCGTTCAACGCTGCACAGCGAGACCGGGATGCTCGCGCTGATGTCGGTGCTGGCCGTCGCCACCGTTGGCGTGTACCTGGCCATCCCCTCCACCCCCATAGCGATTGCATGTGCCGCCATCCACGGGACGGCAGTGGCCAGCGTCGGCCTGGTACTGTGGCGACGCACCGCGCTGATCGCCCGTCGCCATGCCATCCATAGCGGACGCGACGATGACCTCAGCTGTTTTGCACTGCTCACCGGAACCATGAAGCTATCCATCGCGGCCTCTTCGTTGCTGCTGGGCGAAGTGCTGCCCGGTATACAGGCGGGCGATCCGGGCACCGCGGCCACCCTGGTCTCGCTGGTCGCCATCGGCAGCCTGCTTTCGCTGGCCGCATTGGCCTGGCCCATCCCGGCAGCACGCACCGAGGGCCTGCGCCCGTGAGTCTGGTCCCGACATCGCGGCTGCGCCGCAAGCCGCTGATCGCGCTGGATGCGGACCACAAGCGCATCATCTGGCTGTTGCGCACGATGGGCGCGGTTCCCCGCATCACCATCGCCCACCAGCTGGGCATGCACAACGGCGCGTTGACCCGCCTGGCGCGTGAGCTGCTGATGCTGGAAGTGATCGAGGAACAAGGACAACTGTGCGATGGCCAACGCGGCCGTCCCTCGGTGCCACTGGCGCTGTCCGGTCGGGGCGGCTATGCCGCCGGTGCCACGGTGCATCCCGGTTGGCTGGAGATCGCGCTGGTGGATTTCGCCGGCCAGGTCATCGCCCGTGATGCCACCGCGTTCGACAGCGCAGATCCCCACGATTTCGTCCATTGCGTGGACCAGCGCCTGCGCAGCCTCACCAGCCGCACCGGACTGATGCGCGCGCGTTTTCTGGGCCTGGGTGTGGCCGTTCCGGGGCCCGTGGTCAAAACCGGTCCGGCACGTCGGCACGCGGTGGACTGGCTGCATGGCTGGCGCGATATCGACAACGACCAGTTCTTCGAAGACTACTTTGGCTTTCCGGTCTGGGTGGAGAACGATGCAACCCTGGCGGCGCTGGCGGAGTACTACGACAGCGGGCTGATCCGCGACTGCGCTTCGGCGCTGCTGCTGTATGTCGGCCACGGCGTGGGCGGCGGCGTGATCCATCGGCGTGATGTGATGCGCGGTGAATTCGGCAATGCCGGCGACATCGGTCGCCTGTTCCGCATGGACGCACCGCGCCCTTCGGGCATCGACCTGCTGGCCACGTTGCGCGTGGCCGGCGCCGGAATTCCTTCGCTGTTCGAGCTGGAGGCCTGCCTGGACACCCATGCCGGCATCATCAGCGCCTGGGCCGAACGCGCGGGCAACCAGCTGGGCGCAGCGGCCAATACCGGCGTCGCCTGGCTCGATCCGGGCGCCGTGATCCTGTCCGGTTCACTGCCCCGCCAGGTACTGGAAGCGTTGGGGCAACACCTGAAGCAGCCTGCACGCTGGAGCAGTGCGCTGGACAGCCTGCGCCTGCCGCAGGTGCATGTGTCTCGGCTGGGAGGATCCGCAGTATCGGTGGGCGCAGCGCTGCTGCCGATCCACCAGCTGGGCGCCGATGCCAGCGTTTAATTGTTTATTTCCGCCGAAGTAAACAATTCCGTCATCGCCCGGACCTACCGTGCAGCGGTCCCCCTTCCCTGCATGGCCGCCCTCCGATGAACAACAGCCCCCTGGTCCTGGGCATCTCCCTGGCCTTGATATCCCTGCATGGCAACGCTTCTGCGCAGGATGCCCCCATCCCGAACAAGGACAGCACCGACGCCGCAACGCTGGATGCGGTGGTGGTCACCGGTGCGGCACGCACCCAGCGTCGCTTTGATGCGTCCTTCGCGGTCAATTCACTCAGCCGCGAAGACGTGCAGAAGCTCGCACCGAAAAGCTATGCCGACCTGCTCGGCTCAGTGCCCGGTATCCATGTCGAGGCCACCGGTGGCGAAGTGCAGAACATCACCCGGCTGCGCGGCATTCCCACCGATCGTGGCTTCATCGCCTTCCAGCAGGACGGCCTGCCGCTCTACCAGGAGCTGGATGGTCACTTCTTCAACTCCGGCGACGGCATGAACCGGTTCGACGTGATGAACCAGCGGGTGGAGATCGTACGTGGTGGCCCAGCGCCGATCTATGCGAGCAGTGGCGGCGCCATCGTCAACAACATCCTGGCCGAGGGCTCCGAAGAGACCCACGGCAAGGCCCAGCTGACCGTCGGTGACACCGGGCTGTACCGCGGCGAGATGTACCAGTCCGGCGCCCTCGGCAAGGACACCTTCTATGCCGTCGGTGGGTTCCTGCGCCAGCACGATGGCTACCGCGACAACGGCTTCCCGAACGACAAGGGCGGGCAGATCAGGGGCAACATCAAGCACTACTTCGACGACACCAGCTGGTTCAAGGTCAGCGGTACCTTCGTCGATGACCACAATACGTTCTACCTGCCGATCCCGGTCGCCGATCCGCGTAATCCCAGCGTTCCGCTGGACCCGTACATCGACTACTTCGACGGTACGCTGAACTCGCCGTCGCTGCGCAGCGTGAACCTGAAGTACCTCGATGGCGGCGGCGTCCTGCAGGGCATGAACCGCGACCTGGCCGATGGCCGTCACATGCGCTTCGGCAACATCGGCTTCCAGTACGAGAATACCGCCAGCGACTGGACGATCTCGCTGAAAACCGGCTACACCAAGGGTCGCAACACCTTCGACGCACTGTACTCGACCACCAACCCGGTCGACGCACGCACCTTCGCCAACGGCTATCTGGGCGCGGCCCGTTCCGCCTTCGGTGCCGGCGTCGCGCGGATGGGCTACGCCCTGGCCGGCAGCAACGGAACGAGTGCCTACGATCCCTATGCCGACTCCGGTCTGGTGATCTCGGCCCAGTACCGTGCCGCAGATTCGGACTTCTACTCCGGCCAGGCCGATTTCAGTGCGACGCGGTTGTTTGAAACGGCCTGGGGCAGCCACGATCTGAACATCGGTGCGTACACCGCCTTCTTCGGCACCACGGCCTTCAGCCTGTACCAGGACATGCTGATGGAGATGCGCGGCAAGCCGCGTCTGCTGGATCTGGTGGCCTACGGCAACGATGGCACCGCGCTGGGCTATGTGACCGACAAGGGCACGCTGCGTTACACCACCACCTTGAATCGCGGCAAGGTCGATGCCCGCATGTTCGCGGTGTATGCCAATGACACGTGGGCACTGACGGACCGCTTCAAGCTCGACGCTGGTATCCGCCATGAACGCTATCGCTATGAAGGCTACGCAGAGCAGACCGCCCAGGTCGACCTCGGCGACCGCAACACACTGGCCGACAACACCACGCGCCGGTTCACCGGCGTGGTCCAGAACCATCGCCTGGATCCGTCCGCGACCAATTGGACCGTGGGTGCGAACTTCGATTTCACCCCTTCGGTGGGTGCTTACGCCCGCGTCTCGCACATGGAGATCGTTCCCAACTCGTCGGTGGCACGCTCGATCGATCCCACCATCGTGCAGACCCAGCTGGACCAGTACGAGCTTGGCCTGAAGGCCGGATTCGGCCGGTCCTACCTGTACCTGACGGCGTTCTACACGAAGTTCGATCCGCTCAACGCCTCGTTCGTGGCCTTCAACCCGACCACCGGCCGCAATGACCAGTCGGTGCCGTTCATCGGTACCGCCGTCTCCAAGGGCATCGAACTGGATGGGCTGTTCCGGCCGCTGGACTGGTTCAGCATTGCCGGCTCGATCACGGTCAGCGATCCGCAGTACGACAGCCTGCAGAACGATTCCGGCGCCGATCCGGCCGCCGTCAACGGCAAGCAGATCGTTCGCGAGCCCAAGCTCTACGGCAACCTCCGCCCGACCTTCAGCTTCCAACATGGCCAGGACCAGTTCGAGACCTGGCTGCGTTATGACGTGGTCGGCAAATCCTATGTTGATCTGTTCAACCAGACAGCGCTGCCTGCCTACCAGACCCTCGGCCTGGGCGTTTCATGGAAGCGCGGCAACTGGGGCGCACAGTTGGTAGGCGACAACCTGACCAATGAAAAGGGACTCACCGAAGGCAACACCCGCACCGATGCCCTGGCCGGACAGGGTTCGGCCGAGGCAATCTATGGACGGCCGCTGTTCGGCCGCAATGTCCGCCTGATGGTCAGCAGGAGCTGGTGATGCATCGACGACTTACCTTGTCCCTTGCCCTGCTTGCCACGGCAGCGCTGCCGCTTGCGGCGGCGGCCGACGACCGCGACAGCGCCGCGCTTGCCGCACGCTTGTTCCCGACCCTCATGCAGTTGAAGCCCGATACGCTGCCCGGTGATGCGCGTACCCTCCTGGCCGAACGCACGCAGCAGCTGGCCCGCTGCCGGACTGCCACCTGCACGCTCGCGTCCGCACGCTGGACGCCCGCGCAGGCAGGCCTGCTGACCGCCGCGGCTCCCGCGCACGCCGAGGCCATCGAACGGGAGCTGGCGGGCCTCAACAACATTCTCTCCGTCTATGGCCAGGGCCAGCCGCCCCGCTACGACGCCATCGACGGCCCGGTCGGCACAGCGGGCAGCACGCGACTGGCCGGCGACGTCGCCATTGCCATGCAGATGAGCGAGGTGGACGCCAGCGCGGCCTACACCGCCTTCGATCGCAGCATCGCGGTGGCGGTAGGCCTGCTCGATGCCAATGACCGCCTCGATGCGATCCGTTTCGAGCCCATCAGCGCGGGGATGAACGCCGCGCCGTTTGCGCGTGCGCGGCAGCTCGATTGGAATGCGCATCCGTACACCGCGATCATCGTGCTTGGCCAGGGACCGGAGGAACTGACCACCCCGCTCAGCGCCGGCAGCAAGCTGCGCCTGAAGATGGCCGCGCAGCGCTACGCGGCGGGTGATGCGCCCTTCCTCATCGTCTCCGGTGGTGCGATACATCCGCGCGGCACCCGCAGCGTCGAAGCGGTGCAGATGCGCGAAGCGCTGATGGCACGCTTCGGCATTCCCGCAGATGCGATCATCATCGAGCCGTATGCCCGCCACACCACCACCAACCTGCGCAATGCAGCCCGGTTGCTGGCGGCCCTGCAGGCACCGCCGCGGCAACCGGCACTGGTGGTCAGCAGTCCATCGCATATCGACTCGGTCGCCAGCAGCGCCTTCAGCGAGCGCAACCGCCATGAACTGGGTTACGTTCCGGGAAAGGTCGGTTCACGCGTTTCGCCCTACGCGATCCCGTTTGTGCCGGCTCCCGAATCGCTGCGCATCGACCCGATGGATCCGCTGGATCCCTGACCCGCGCGACGGCATCCTCAATAGCCAACCTTCAGCGTGAACATCACGTTTCGCGGTGCCCCGTACCAGCCCTGGTTGTAGAAGCCGATCTGCGAGTAGTAGTGGCGGTCAAACAGGTTGTTGATGTTGACCGCCGCCGACACATTGGAACTGAACTGGTAGCGCGCCATCAGGTTCACCAGTGCGTAGCTGGGCTGCTGCACCGGCACCCGGCGATTTCCGGGCGCGGTGGCGGTCTGGTACATGCGGTTCTGCCAGTCCACGCCACCGCCAATCGTCAGCCGGTCCCAGGTACCCGGCAGCCGCCAGGTGGTGAACAGCTTGAACAGGCTGCGCGGCTTGGCAGTGTTGATCGCACGGCCCTGTGCGTCCTGCGCGATGAAGGTGGTGAAGCTGGTGCCCAGGCTCCAGCCCGGCAGTGGTTCGCCGGCCAGTTCCAGTTCCAGGCCGTCCACGGTTGCGCCCTTCACCGCGCGGTAGGCCGCCTGCGTGCTGCCTTCGACCAGGCCACCGGTGGCCTCGGCGAGGTTGTCCTGCTGGGTGCGGAACAGCGCCGCCGACGCGTTCAAGCGTTCCTGCAGCCAGCTGCCCTTGAGGCCCAGCTCATAGCTGCGGCCGCTGACCGGGTCGAGGATCTGCCCGGACTCATTGCGGTTGTTCTGCGGCTTGAAGATACCGGTGTAGCTGGCGTAGACGCTGCTGTAGCCGTTGAGGTCCCAGACCACACCGGCATACGGCACGAACTCGTTGCGGTAGCGGTACTTGCGCTTGCTGCCGAAGTAGACCTGGTCGGTCTCCCAGTTGCTCAGGCGGCCACCGACGATCACATGCAGCGGATCCGCCAGCGACAGCCGCACCACCGCATAGGCACCGCCCTGCCGGTTGTCCAGATCATCGGCCTGGCTCTTGCTGCTGGCCCACACCGGCTCCGGCGTACCGGGCCCGTGCCAGTCCAGGTAGCTGGCCAACGGCGGCAGAGGCGCCAGCGCGCGGTACTGCCCCAGTGCGATCTCGTCGCGTGAGCGCGACCAGCCGACGGACGCCGTGTGCTGGCGGCCGAACAGCTGGAAGGGACCGGTCAAGCTGACACTGACCGCTTCGCGGCGCACCGGACCGTCGTAGCGGGTGAAGCTGTTGCCTGTAGGCATGGCGCCGGTCACCGGATCGGGATAGCCGCCCCGGTAGAGATGCTTCATCTCCATGTCGGTATGCGAGCGGCTGTAGGACACGCGCGCCTGCCAGTCGTTGCCGAAGCGATGGTTGAAATCGAAGAAGCCGTTGCGGGTGTCGGTCGTCATCCGTGCCCACGGCGCGGTGGCCGATACCGAGCGGTCGAAGCGGGTACGCGTGCCGTCGGCGTTGAACAGCGCGAATCCACTGCCGAAGCCACGATTGTCGTTGGCCTGGTAAGAGATACCGGCGATCAACCCGGTGTCCTCGCCCAGGTCCACGCTGACCACGCCGTAGAGCGTCTTCGCGGTGCTGTCCAGGCCAGCGGTATAGCTGTCGCCCTCTGCCTGCGCGGCGACCACACGACCACGCACACGCCCTTCCCGGCTCAGCGGGCTGGACACATCCACCCAGGCGCGGCGTGCGTCCCAGCTGCCGAGGCTGATGCCGCCACTGGCAGCAAAATCACGCAGCGGGCGCTTGCGCACATAGTTCACCGCAGCCGACGGGTTGCCGGCACCGGTCATCAGGCCATTGGCACCGCGCACGATCTCGATCCGGTCGTACACCACCATGTCCAGATTGTTCTCGCCGAAGTTCCATGGCGACAGCACCGGCATCACCACGCCATCGAACTGGTAGTTGTCGATATCGAAGCCGCGTGCCGAGAATGAGTACCGGTTGGCATCACTGCGCGTGACCGAAATGCCCGGAGCGGTGGCCAGCGCATCTGCGGTGCTGAGCAGGCCACGGTCCTCGATCTGCTGGCGGGTGATGACGCTGACCGACTGCGGCGTCTGCCGCGAGGTCAGCGACAGCCCCGTCGCCGTGCCCATGGAATCGGTGGTGTAGGAACGCGAGGTTTCGGTGCTGCCATCGAGGTCGGCCGTGACCTGCACGGTGGGCAACTGCGAGGTGTTCGCGGCGGGGGCGCGCTCGGCGCCGTGGGCAGTATTGAACAACGCCAGGGTCGTGCCGATGGCGGTTGCCAGGGCGCGCGGGCGGATACAGGCGGGCATGGGAGATCCAGCAGGAGGGAAAGGCTGGATGAGAATTATTGTCATTTGAGCGTGAGCACACGTATGCCCGAACGCAGCAGATGTATGCGCGCTGCCGACGCTGATCCGGGGTCAGCGCAGCTGGCTGGGCGCGATGCCGTAGCGCGCACGGAACGCGGTGGCGAAATTCGTGGCGTGCCGGTAGCCGACGAAATGCGCGGCCTGCTGCACGCTGCAGCCCTGCCGCAGCTGCTCGCAGGCCAGTTGCAGGCGATGCTCGCGCAACCAGCCGAACACCGAGCACTGATACACCTGCTGGAACTTCAGGCGCAGGCTGCTTGGGCTCATGCAGGCCAGGCGCGCCAGATCCTCCAGGCAATGGTCGGCGGCTGGAGCCGCCTGCAGGCAATCCATCACCCGCTGCAGCATGCGGCGGTCACGTGCTGAAACACGCAGGTCCAGCGATGCCTCCCGCGCAGGTGCGCCCAGCGCCAGAGCCAGCATCTGCAGGCCGATACCCTCGCACAGCAGTGCATGCATCGCGCCCTGCCAGGTGCCCGACAGCAGCTGGTCGGCGGCGTGCTCAAGGTGCCCGGGGACCTGCCAACCACGCAACCGCGGGTGGCCGGTGCGGTGCGCGGTGGACAGCAGCTCGCTGATCATCGGGTCGTCAATTCCGTCGGGTGCCTCCAACGAGACATTCAGGCTGCGCATCCGCTGCCCTGCGGGATGAATCGCGGTCATCGGTACTGCCTCGGCCAACACCATCGCGCCGGCACCTGGGTTCATGCCGATCACCGTCTGCCCGGCCAACCGCGCCCCTGCGCGTCCCTCCAGCATCACGATCGCCGAGAAGGCCGGCGGCGACTCCGAGGTTGCCTCGAACGGCTGATGGGCGATCACGTCCGACAGCGCCAGGGTCATGCCCGGGCGTAGGCGACGCTGCTCCACCCTGCCCTGCACCACGCACTGTTCACCGGACAGATCGGCGGCCGACGCAGGCAGGCGATAGCGGAAGCCGCTGCTGCGGCCCAGGCGATCGAGGTCGGCAAGGGTGAGGTTGAGCATGATGAGGCCAGGCGGGATCGTCCTGCATTTTCATATGAGAACCATTCTCATATCCAGCCCTGCCACAAGGCCCATTCCACCCTTGTCGATACAAATAGTTACGTTATAACATTTCACATTGTTTTCACGGATCGTGCCATGCGTCGCCACCTGCTTGCTGCTGCCATTCTGTTCGCCGTCCACACCGCCCAGGCCGCGGACGAACCCACCCTCCCCACCCTCCAGGTTCAGGCCTCCCAGCCCTCGCGCATCGACAGCCGGGTCACCGTCGACAACCCACAGGCGCAGAACCGCACCCTCGGCGGCCTGCTCGAACACGTCTCCGGCGTGCAGAGCAGCGCCTTCGGGCCGAACGCGGGCGCTCCGGTCATCCGCAGCCTCAGCGGCAACCGCGTGCAGATCCTGCAGGACGGCCAGTCCATCCTCGGAATGAACGCGATCAGCGGCGACATCAACATCCCGTTCGATCCGCTGTTCGTACGCAGTGTCACCGTCAACAAGTCTTCCGACACCGTGCGCTACGGCGGCAATGCGATCGGCGGCAGCGTGGAGATCGATTCGGGTCTGATCTCGCGCAGCATGGAAGACAAGGACCAGTCGATGGAACTGGTCCTGCGCAAGGGCTTCAATGCCGCCGACGCGCAGGGCTTCCGCATGAACTTCAACAACCAGCGCAACCTCTCGACCAACCTGCAGGTCTCGCGCCAGCGTATCTCGCACTACGACATCCCCGGCAACAGCAAGGCCAGTGTCTGCAACACCGGGCTGTTCCCGCCCACCGGCGGCGTCAACTCGGCGCTGGCCGACAGCTGCCAGAAGGAGGCGCGCGTCCAGCAGATCTACAACAAGGCCTCGCAGCCCTACATCGACCAGTTCATGACCGAGAACCCCGACTGGGCCGATGGTGACTTCTCGTTCTACACCAACAATCCGACCTCGGTCTGGCAGCGCCGCACCTATATCAACCCGGTCAACCCGGCCTATGTCGCCGGCACGCCGTCATATGTTCAGAAGCAGATCAACAATGACGTGACCCCCGACTATCACCACCGGCTGGGCAACAGCTACGCGCGCAATTCGCAGGTAGCGTTCGGGTCGACCCTGTTCTTCGACCGTGGTTACGTAGGTGTCAGCATCGATGCCAAGGACAGCGAATACGGCGTACCGGGGTTCTCGATGCAGAACCTGTCGTTCGGTTCCAACTACGCCAACGGGCTGCCGGTGGGGGTGGTGATCAAGCAGGAACGCTACGCACTGGAAGCCCTGCTGCGCGATCCGCTGCCGTGGTTCGAGCGCGCGGAACTGCGTGTTTCGAAGCTGGACAACACCTCGGGCGAGCGGCTGGGCGCTACCCGGGCCAACGACTACGATTTCGAGAGCACCCAGGCCGAGCTGCTGCTCAGCCATCAGCGCGTCGGTCCGCTCAGCGGCCTGCTCGGTTTCAGCCACCAGTCGCGTGATGTCACCGGCAGCGGCTCGCTGCGGTACCTGCCTGACGTCGACACCCGCGGCAAGGCGGTGTTCCTGAAGGAGACGCTGGACTTCGGCTGGGCCAGTTTCGACGCTGGCGTGCGCCACGAGCGCGTTGACCATGACCTGCAACCAAGCCGCTTCAAGACCGCACGCAATGCCGCCAACACGAAACTGCAGGACCGCGACTACCGGCTCAACAGCTACAGCCTGGGTTCGTATGTCGAGCTCGGTCCGTTGTTCGCCACCAAGGTGCGCTACTCGTCCTCGCAGCGCGCACCGGAGATCAACGAGCTGTATGCGAGCAATGCTCACTATTCGGTGATGACCCAGGAAGAAGGCAACCAGAACCTCGAGCCGGAACGCGCGAAGAACCTGGAACTGACCGGCCTGTTCCACCTCGGTGGTTTCGAACTGTCGGCCACCGCGTACCGGATGAAGTACGAGAACTATCTATACCTGGGTTACTCGGGGGTGCAGACCGCCAACCGCCTGCCGCTGAAGTACTGGAAGCAGACCGACACCACGGTGAAGGGCTTCGAGATCGATGCCTCGCAGGCATTGGATCTGGGCCGCTACGGCACGTTGAACGTGTCCGCCTTCGCCGACCTGGTGAAGAACAAGGCCGATCACCCCGATTCGTTGCGTGCCCACAATGACGGCGAGTATCTGCCGAACATGCCGACCAACCGCTACGGCGCCAACCTGCAGTGGCAACGCGAGGGCTGGAAGGCGCAGCTGTCCAGCACCTACTACGACACGCAGAAGTACCTCGGCCGCAATGTCAGCGAGGAAGTGCCACTGGATGCGTTCAACCTGGTCGACCTGCAGGTCAGCCGCGAACTGCCGGTGCGCAACAGCTACATCGCCGGCATGGAGGTGTTCGTCAACGGCAGCAATCTGCTCAATGAAGAAGCACGCCCGCACAACTCGCCGCTGAAGTACATCGCGCCGTTGCCGGGGCGTGGGTTCCAGGTGGGTGTGACGGTAAGGCTCTGAGCCGGGGGCGTCCGAAGCGCCATCCATTGATCGCTGATCAGTGGATGGCGCACCGGCAATAAGTGTCACCATAAAGAAAAACGCCTGCAGATCGAGGATCTGCAGGCGCTTCTTTGTATCTGGCGGAGTGAGAGGGATTCGAACCCTCGATAGAGCTTTTGACCCTATACTCCCTTAGCAGGGGAGCCCCTTCGGCCACTCGGGCATCACTCCGGGGTTTTCTCCGCGTCTGGTGCGTTGCACCTCAGCGGGGCGTGAATCATAACGTTAATCGAGTGCGAAGGTAAAGCGTTATTCGGCAGAATTTTCGCTACCGGTGCCACCGGCTTCGTCACCGCGCTGGATGCGCTGATAGATCTCTTCGCGATGCACAGCGACGTCCTTCGGCGCGGTGATGCCGATACGCACCTGGTTACCCTTGACGCCAAGCACGGTGACGCTCACCGAGTCTCCGATCATCAGGGTTTCGCCGACGCGGCGAGTCAGGATCAACATTTTTGTAAGTCTCCATGGAACCGTGTGGAAGGGTATCCCCCACCGGCTTGACGCTCCGTCAAGAAGCGCTACCACGACAAAGGGAAAAGATTCGCAATGGTACCGTCAGCCGTCCCGCTCCTACAAGGAGGGGGACGGCCAGGTTCATCACAGGCGGGGGCTGACCCATTCGACGACTGCAGCCAGCGCAGTGGCAAGGGCGGGCCCGTCCTCGCCACCACCCTGGGCGAGGTCCGGGCGTCCGCCGCCCTTGCCCCCGATCTGACCGGCGATATGGGACAACAGTTCCCCGGCCTTGACCTTGCCCATTGCGCTGCCGTTCACACCCGCGACCAGGGCCGCCTTTCCGTCCTGGGCACCGGCCAGCACGATCACCGCGTCGCCCAGCTGCTGCTTCAGGCGGTCCATGGCGTCACGCAGGGCCTTGGCGTCGAAGCCCTCCAGACGGGCAGCCAGCACCTTCACGCCAGCGACTTCGACAGCCTGGCCGGACAGGTCGGCGGTAGCACCCGCGGCAACCTTTGCCTTCACGGCCTCCAGCTCGCGCTCCAGCTGTTTCTGGCGCTGGCCAAGGGCACGGATCTTCTCGACCACGTCGGCGGCGCTGCCGCCGAGCAGTTCAGCGGCCTCGGCCAGGCGGGCCTCTTCGGCGTCCACGTAGTCCAGGGCGCCCTGGCCGGTGACCGCTTCGATACGGCGCACGCCGGCGGAGACACCGCCCTCGGAGGTGATCTTGAACAGGCCGATGTCGCCGGTACGGTTGACGTGGGTACCGCCGCACAGCTCGGTGGAGTAGTCACCCATCTTCAGCACGCGCACGTGCTCGCCGTACTTCTCGCCGAACAGGGCCATCGCGCCGAAGTCCAGCGCTTCCTGCATGCCCATGTTGTGCACTTCGGCGGCGTTGTTGGCGCGCACCTGCTGATTGACCTTGCGTTCGATCACGGCCAGCTCTTCCGCGCTGATCGGCTGGAAGTGCGAGAAGTCGAAACGCAGGCGGTCCGGAGCGACCAGCGAGCCCTTCTGCTGCACATGGGTGCCCAGCACTTCGCGCAGGGCGGCATGCAGCAGGTGGGTGGCGGAGTGGTTGAGGATGGTGGCGCCACGGCGCTCGCCATCGACCTGGCCGGACAGCACGTCGCCAACCTTCAGGCCGCCTTCGGACAGGGTGCCGACGTGGCCATGGAACTGGCCGGCGAACTTCTGCGTGTCGTCCACCACCAGGCGCACGCCGTTGCCGGTGAGCACGCCGGTGTCGCCGACCTGGCCGCCGGACTCGGCGTAGAACGGGGTCTGGTTGGTGATGACGATGACTGCGTCACCGGCATCGGCCGACTGCACCGGACGACCGTCCTTGAGCAGGGCCAGCACGGTCAGGCCGTCAGCCTGCAGGCGGTCGTAGCCGAGGAACCGGGTCGGGCTGAGGGTCGCCACCAGCTCGGCCGGCAGCGTCACGCCACCACCGAACTTGCCCGCCGCACGCGCGGTCTCACGCTGCTGCTCCATCGCGGCATCGAAGCCGGCAATGTCGACCGTCAGGTCGCGCTCGCGGGCGATGTCCTGGGTCAGGTCGAGCGGGAAGCCATAGGTGTCGTACAGGCGGAACGCGTCAACGCCCGGGATCACGCCATTGCTGGCCTTGCCGGCCACGTCCTCGAAGATCTTCATGCCGGCATCGAGGGTTTCGGCGAAACGCTCTTCCTCGGCCTGCAGCGCACGGGTGACGGTGTCCACCGCAGCCGGCAGTTCCGGATAGGCCTCGCCCATCTGCTCGACCAGGGTCGGCACCAGCTTGCTGAAGAACGGCTGGCGCACGCCCAGCATCCAGCCATGGCGCAGGGCTCGGCGGATGATACGGCGCAGCACGTAACCGCGGCCTTCGTTGGACGGCAGCACGCCGTCGACGATCAGGAACGAGCAGGCACGGATGTGGTCGGCGATCACGCGCAGCGACTTGTTTTCCAGGTCAGCGGTGCCGGTCAGCTCCGACGCCTTGCGGATCAGCGCCTGGAACAGGTCGATCTCGTAGTTGGTGTGCACGTGCTGCAGGATCGCCGCCAGGCGCTCCAGGCCCATGCCGGTATCCACGCACGGCGCCGGCAGCGGCACCAGGGTGCCGTCCGGCTGGCGGTCGAACTGCATGAACACCAGGTTCCAGATTTCGATGAAGCGGTCGCCGTCTTCATCCGGGGAACCCGGGGGGCCGCCGGCGATATGGTCACCGTGGTCGTAGAAGATTTCCGTGCACGGACCACACGGCCCGGTGTCGGCCATCTGCCAGAAGTTGTCCGAGGCGAACGGTGCGCCCTTGTTGTCGCCGATGCGCACGATGCGCGCTTCCGGAATGCCGACCATGTCGCGCCACAGTTCGTAGGCTTCGTCGTCGGTCTGGTAGACGGTGACCAGCAGGCGCTCGGGCGGCAGCTTCCAGACCTGGGTCAGCAGTTCCCAGGCCCAGGCGATCGCGTCCTTCTTGAAGTAGTCGCCGAACGACCAGTTGCCCAACATTTCGAAGAAGGTGTGGTGGCGCGCGGTGTAGCCGACCTGGTCGAGGTCGTTGTGCTTGCCGCCCGCGCGCAGGCAGCGTTGCACGTCGGCCGCGCGCACGTAGCTGCGCTTTTCCGCGCCAAGGAACACGTCCTTGAACTGCACCATGCCGGAGTTGGTGAACAGCAGGGTCGGATCATTGCCCGGCACCAGCGGCGCCGACGGCACGATGGTGTGGCCTTTGCCCTTGAAGAATTCAAGGAAGTCGCTGCGGATCTGGGAAGTCGTAAATTTGGCGGATGCGTTCATTGGGGGCTGGCAGTCTGCGGGCCGGCGGGCCCGGACCACCGGCCGCGTTGGCCAGGGTCGCGAGGGACCGCCGAAAACCTAAAGGGTATCAGGCCCGGCGCCGCCAGTCTCAGTCATCCGGGTCGTAGCGGGTCGCACGGCGGATGCTGTCGCCGTCGAAGCCGCGTCGGGCCAGTAAATCGGCGGCCTTGCGCCGCTGCGTCAGGTCCTGCGGGCCGGCCTCGCCAAAGCGCCTGCGGACCAGATCACGGGCGTTTTCCTGCCAGTCGCCTTCGTAGCTGTCCATCGCCGCGGCAATCGCGGCGCTGTCCAGGCCGTGGGTCCCCAGCTCGGCGCGGACATGGATCGGCCCATAGCCGGTGTTGGCGCGCATCCGCACCAGATTCTCGGCAAAACGGGTGTCGTCCTGCCAGCCGGCCTCGGTCAGCTTGGCGACAGCCGCCTGCGCAGCCTCGTCTTCGATGCCACGTGCGGTCAGCTTGCGGGTGAGTTCCTTGCGCGAGTGCTCGCGGCGGACCAGCAGGCCCAGCGCTCGTTGCACGGGCGTCTGCTCGCGCGACCGGCGTTTGCGGCCGGTGGGAATGTCGTCGGCGTCGGACATCGGTGCTCCAAGGGTGGCGCCATCCGTGGCGCCCAGCCCATCCCTGGGCGATTCGAACCTGCGGGACAGGGCGACGTCACTGACGGCGCCGCCCTGCCCCACAGCAAGCCTTACTCGTCGTCGCCTTCGTCGTCGCCTTCCTCACGGGTGGCTTCGGTCGGCTGGAACTTCTCGCGCAGTTCGGCTTCGAGCTTCGCAGCAACCGTCGGGTTGTCGCGCAGGTAACCGCGGGCGTTGTCCTTGCCCTGGCCGATGCGTTCTTCGCCGTAGCTGTACCAGGCGCCGGCCTTCTCGACCAGCTTGGCATCCACACCCATGTCGATCAGCTCGCCCTCGCGGCTGATGCCTTCGCCGTACAGGATCTCGGTGATGACCTGCTTGAACGGAGGCGCCAGCTTGTTCTTGACGACCTTGATCTTGGTCTGGTTGCCGATGATCTCGTCGCCCTTCTTGATCGCGCCGATACGACGGATATCCAGGCGGACCGAGGCGTAGAACTTCAGCGCGTTGCCTCCGGTGGTGGTTTCCGGGCTCTGGCCCGGCATCATCACACCGATCTTCATGCGCAGCTGGTTGATGAAGACCACCAGGGTGTTGGAGCGCTTGATGTTGCCGGTCAGCTTGCGCAGCGCCTGGCTCATCAGGCGGGCCTGCAGGCCCGGCAGCTGGTCGCCCATCTCGCCTTCGATTTCAGCCTTCGGGGTCAGCGCGGCGACCGAGTCGATCACCAGGATGTCGACCGAACCCGAACGGACCAGCATGTCGGCGATTTCCAGCGCCTGCTCACCGGTATCCGGCTGCGACAGCAGCAGGTCGTCCACGTTCACGCCCAGCTTGGCGGCGTAGATCGGGTCCAGCGCGTGCTCGGCGTCGATGAAGGCTGCGGTGCCGCCCAGCTTCTGGCATTCGGCGATGGCCTGCAGGGTCAGCGTGGTCTTGCCCGAGGATTCCGGCCCGTAGATTTCAACGACACGGCCCTTCGGCAGACCACCAATGCCCAGCGCGATGTCGAGCATCAGCGAACCGGTCGGGATGGCTTCGACGGGCTCGACCACGCGGTCGCCCATGCGCATCACCGAGCCCTTGCCGAACTGCTTTTCGATCTGGCCCAGAGCTGCAGCGAGGGCGCGCTTCTTGTTCTCGTCCATCGGATTGGTCCTTGCAGAGTTCGTGTCGTGGGAGGTGCTGTCTTTGGGGGTCTTCTTTGCCATGGGTTCACTTTAAGTCGGACGTATCGCACAGGCTGAGATTCTGCCCGGCGCTCTGAAAAGAATTATCGGACATCCGTACCAACCTCAGTGGAACCAGAGAATCGCCACAAAAGACCGCGGGGTAATGCGCTATGGAACGGGTCAACGGTTGGGCCGCAGCAGGCCGCAATAGAGGCCTTCGATCGCGAAGTCCTGATCCGGCAGCACCTCGATCGGCTTGTAATCGGGATTGCGCGGCAGCAGGCGAATGCGGTCCTTGGCGATCTTCAGCAGCTTGACGGTGATCTCGTCATCGATGCGGGCCACCACGATCTGCCCGGAATGGGCGTCGCGGGTGCGGTGCACGCCGATCAGGTCACCGTCGAAGATGCCCTCGTCGATCATCGAATCGCCCTGCACCTTCAACAGGTAGTCCGGCGCTGGCGAGAAGAACACCCGGTCCAGCACCACGAAATCGTCCGAGCCGATATCGGCGCCGATCGGCAGGCCGGCCGCAACCCGGCCGAGCACCGGCAGGCGCAGCACGCTGTCGGGCAGGCCTGGCTCGGCCAGCTTTTCCACTGGCGGTGCCTGCACCAGGCGGATGCCGCGGGCCTGGCCCGGGATGCGACGGATCGCACCGGCCTGCTCCAGGGCTTCCAGGTGGTACTGGGCCGCGCGCACGCCCTTGAAGCCGAACGCACGTGCGATTTCAGTCTGCGACGGCGGTGCGCCTTCGCTCTCGATACGCTCGGCGATCAACTGCAGGATCGCCTGCTGGGTGTCGGTCAGGTCCATGGTTAGTAGTATTACTACTAACGTGCGGGACTGCAAGTGCCGGGGGCGACACGGCAACATCTGTAGTGCCGAGCCAGGCTCGGCAGTCGGGCGAATGGCCGGGCGGCAAAGGCGAATGCAAAGGCGAAAGCAGCCGACCAGCGGTCGGCTCTACAGGAATCGCTGCGCGATTCCGCGGTAAACACACTCATGTGTGTTTACCGCTTCTCCATATCGAGAACAGGATCCACACGCCGCAGAAGCCGGCGCCGATGAAGCCGCACACCCCCAACGCCAGCAGCCAGCGGCTGGAGACGCCGCCGACGCTGTGCATCACGATTGACGAACCGATGATCAGCGCAGCAGTGACGATGCCCATCACCAGCCGGTTCGCGGCGCGGTTGACCTGCTCGCCGAAGCCCTGCAGCGCGCTGGTTTCCACCTTCAGCTGCAGCCTCCCACGGCGCGCGGCCTGGACCAGCTTGCGCAGATCGCGGGGCAGCTCACCGGCGAAGTCGACCAGGCCCAGCAGGCTGCGCCGGCCGCGCTTGAGCAGCGCCCTGGGCGCATAGCGCTGCAGCACCACCCGTTCCAGGAACGGGCGCGCGGCACTGGCCATGTCGAAATCCGGGTCCAGCTGCCGCCCCATCCCTTCCAGGGTCAGGAAGGCCTTGATCATCAGCGCCAGATCGGCCGGCAGGGTCAGGCTGTAGCTGCGCAGCAGCTGGGTGATGTCGCCCAGCATCAGGCCGATGCGCAGGTCCTTCAGCGGCACGCCACGGTACTGGTCGACGAACTGGCTGATGTCGTGCTGCAGCCGGTTCTCGTCCACTTCCACGCCACCCGCCCAGTCCAGCAGCACGTCGGCCACGCCCTGCGGATCCTGCTCGACCAGCCCGTGCAGCAGCTGCGCCACCTGGAAACGCCGGACTTCCGACAAGGCACCGACCATGCCGAAATCAATCACGCCGATGCGGCCATCACGTAGATAGATGATGTTGCCCGGGTGCGGATCGGCGTGGAAGCTGCCGTCCTCCAGCACCATCTTCAGCACGATGTCCGCACCGCGCCGTGCCAGTTCGCGCCGGTCCAGTCCTGCCGCATCGACGCCGGCCAGATCACGCCCGGGAATGCCGTCGACGAAGTCCTGCACGTTCAGGCTTTCGCAGGTCCACTGCCAGTGCACGCGGGGAATCAGGATGTCGTCACGACCGTTGAAGTTGCGCGCGATGCGCTCGGCATTGCGGCATTCGGCGGCGAAATCCAGCTCGCGGCGCAGCGACACGGTGAACTGTTGCACGACTTCGGCCGGGCGGTAGCGACGCAGGTCCGGCAGTCGCGCTTCAACGATCTCGGCCAGGCGGGCCAGCAGACGCAGGTCGGCTTCGACCACATCGCGGATACCGGGGCGCCGCACCTTCAGCACCACCTCGCGACCATCATGCAGGCGCGCACGATGGGCCTGCGCCAGCGAGGCGGCAGCCATCGGGGTTTCATCGAGGAAGGCGAACACCTCTGCAGGTGATGCACCAAGGTCGGCTTCGAGCTGCTCGCGGATATCCGCATATGGCAGCGCCGGCACCGCGTTCTGCAGCTCAGAGAGCTCGGCGATCCATTCCGGCGGCAACAGGTCGACACGCGTCGCCAGCACCTGGCCGAGCTTGACGAAGGTCGGGCCGAGATCCTGCATCGCGCTGCGCACACGCACCGGTGCGGTCATCCGCAGCAGCTCCTGCCGCTCCTCGTTCCAGTGCAGCAGGCGCCCTGCCCGCTCCAGCGTGCTGGCCAGGCCGATGCGCCGTACCACATCGCCGAAGCCATAGCGGATCAGGACGACGGCGATTTCCTGCAGTCGGCCCAGGTCACGGACCGTGCCCAGCGTTTCCCACATCATGCGTGCTCCGGACGATTACCGGAGCAGCATGTCACAGCTGGGCGTCGATACCGCGCAATGCCGCCGCCACGGTTTGCCGACGGATGGCTTCGCGGTCGCCGTCGAACTGGAAGAGTTCGGCGCGGGCATAGCCGCCACGGCGCTTCCAGCCGATCCAGACACTGCCGACCGGCTTGTCCGGGCTGCCGCCACCGGGGCCGGCGATGCCGGTTACCGCGACGGCGATGCCGGCGCCGGAATTGACCAGCGCACCGGACACCATTTCCAGCACGGTTTCGCGGCTGACCGCGCCGAACTGCTCCAGCGTCTGCGCACGCACGCCCAGCAGGCGCTGCTTGGCTTCGTAGCTGTAGACCACCATGCCGCAGTCGAAGAACGCCGAGGAACCGGCGATGTCGGTCATGCACTTGGCGATCCAGCCGCCACTGCAGCTTTCAGCGGTCACCAGCTGCAGCGAGGCCTGCTGCAGGCGCTGCCCGAGCGCGGCGGACTGGGCATTGAGTTCAGCGTCGGTGGGAATGGACATCGGCATGACGGTGGGGTGAAGAACCTGCACGTTGTACCGCAGATGACAGCCGGATGTCGCGCCCCTCCGGCGCGGCTGCGTTGCCGGCCAGCGGCCGGCGCTACCAGGCATCGGCCGCTAGCTCACCACTCCGGCAGTTTCTCCGGCAGCAGCGCCCGGATCGGCGCGCCGTCGGCACTGGCGGCCAGCTTTTCGGCTTCGGCGATCGGCAGGTCGACCTGCAGCAGCCAGCCATCTTCATCGGCCTGCTCGCTGCGGATCACTTCCAGCTGGTGCAGGCGCGCACGCAGGCGGCCGGCATCCGGCGGCAGTCGCAGTTCGCCGGTGACATGCTGCAGGCCCAGGCGCTTGCCCAGCACCGCCTGCAGCAGCTCCAGGCCCTGCCCGTCACGCGCGGAAATCCACACCCGCTCGCGACGCGACTCGTCCGGGATACCGTCCTGGCCATCGTGGCGGACGTCGGCACCCTCGATGCGGTCGATCTTGTTGAAAACCAGCAGCTGCGGCAGATCGCCGGCACCGACCGCGGTCAGCACTTCGTCGACCTGGGCGATGCGCTCCTCGCGGTGCGGATCGGCAGCGTCGACCACGTGCAGCAGGAAGTCAGCCTCGCGCGCCTCGGACAGGGTCGAGCGGAACGCGGCAACCAGGTCATGCGGCAGGTCACGGACGAAGCCGACGGTATCGGCCAGCACCACGTTGCCACCCGGGACCGCGATGCGGCGCACGGTCGGATCCAGCGTTGCGAACAGCTGGTCGGCGGCATAGGCCTCCGCGCCGGTCATGGCGTTGAACAGGGTCGACTTGCCGGCGTTGGTGTAGCCCACCAGGGCCACGCGCGGCAGCTCGCTGCGCACACGCGCACGGCGCATCTGGGTGCGCTGCACCTCGACCTTTTCCAGGCGCTTCTGCAGCTGCTCGACCCGCTTCTGCAGCAGGCGTCGGTCGGTTTCCAGCTGGGTTTCACCCGGGCCGCGCAGGCCGATCGAACCACCACGCTGGCGCTCCAGGTGGGTCCAGCCGCGCACCAGCCGTGTGGCCAGGTGACGCAGCTGCGCCAGCTCGACCTGCAGCTTGCCTTCGTGGCTGTGCGCACGCTGGGCAAAGATGTCCAGGATGAGGCCGGTACGGTCGATCACCCGGCGCTCGAGGAAGCGTTCCAGGTTGCGTTCCTGGCCCGGGCTCAACGCATGGTTGACCAGGATCAGGTCGGCACCGCTGGCGTCGGCCGCAGCCTTGATCTCGTCCAGCTTGCCGCTGCCGATCAGGGTCGACGGATTCGGACGGTCCAGGCGCGCTGTGATCGTCGCGGCGATGCTGGCCCCAGCCGAGCGGGCCAGATCACCGAATTCTTCCAGCACATCGTCTTCCAGCTTGCCGAAATGGGGCTGGATCAACAGGGCGTGTTCGCCCTTTTTCGAGCGGTCAAACATTCACCGCTCCGGTATTACTCGTCTGCTTCATCACCTGCCTGACCACCTTCACCCGACTGCACGTAACCACCGCCCGGGCCGACCTTCACGTTGCGTGCCGGAACGACCGTGGAAATGGCGTGCTTGTAGACCATCTGACTGACCGTATTGCGCAGCAGGACCACGAACTGGTCGAACGACTCGATCGTGCCCTGCAGCTTGATGCCGTTGACCAGGTACACCGAAACCGGCACGCGCTCGCGCCGCAGTGCGTTCAAGAAAGGATCCTGCAGCGATTGCCCCTTGGACATTGCACACTCCTGATTATTGTTCTTATTGGGTTGCCGACGGTCGCCACGGCCCCCGAGCCGCCCGCCGACCGATGATGTTACACGGCTGGCGGGGGTTCAGCGTGCGACGAAGGTCGACACCGCGCCGGCAAGGCGCTCGTGGTCGATATGGGGGTCGAACCAGCGCGCATCAAGTTCGCCGCGCAGCCAGGTCAGCTGACGCTTGGCCAGCTGCCGGGTGGCGAAGATCGCCTTGTCTCGGAAACGGGCGGCATCGCCCTCCCCGTCCAGGTACTCCCAGGCCTGGCGATAGCCGACCGCGCGCACTGCCGGCAGGTCCAGTGGCGCCTCCACGGCGGCCATTTCCGGCATCGCGCGCAACGCCCGCACTTCGTCGAGAAAGCCCTGCGCCAGCATGGCATCGAAGCGCGCCTCGATACGCTGGTGCAGCACCGCGCGATCATGCGGCGCCAGGATCAGCTTGAGGGTGCGCACCGGCAACGGCGCCAGACCCGGCCGGCGCTGCCATTCAGTGATGGGCGTGCCGGTCAGGCGATAGACCTCCAGCGCCCGCTGGATACGTTGCGGGTCGGTGGCATGGATGCGTGCCGCCGCGGCTGGATCGACCTTGGCCAGCTCTGCGTGCAGTGCCGCCCAGCCACACTCGGCTGCCTCGGCGCTGAGCGCTTCGCGCGTCGCCGGATCGGCCTCCGGCATCGGCGACAGGCCCTGCAGCAGCGCCCGGAAGTACAACCCGGTACCGCCGGCCAGGATCGGCGTCTTGCCGCGCGCCACGATGTCGGCCACGACCCGGCCGGCATCGGCGGCGAATTCGGCCGCCGAGTAGGTCTGCCAGGGATCGCGCAGGTCCAGCAGATGGTGCGGCGCCTGCGCACGTTCGGCCGCATCGGGCTTGGCCGAACCGATATCCAGGTGGCGGTATACCAGCGCCGAATCGACGCTGACGATTTCGCCATCCAGCTGCTGTGCCAGGGCGATCGCGGTGGCGGTCTTGCCACTGGCGGTCGGCCCCATCACGGCGATCGCCAGTGGCCGCCGGTCAATGCCCATCAGTCTTCGTCCGGCCAGCGGATCGTCGGCGTGGCGTCGGCACGCGGCGTCGGCACGGCTTCCACTGCCTGCAAGATCTTCAGCGCATCCACGGTGGCCGCCACGTCATGCACGCGCACGATGCGCGCACCGCGCTGCACCGCGATCAGATGCGCGGCCACGGACGCCGCCACGCGTTCAGACGGCGTGTCGCGCCCGGTCAGTTCGCCCAGGCTGCGTTTGCGCGACAGGCCAGCCAGCATCGGCACGCCCAGCTCCAGGAAGCGCTCCGAGCGGGCCAGCAGGGTCATGTTGTGGGCGGTGGTCTTGCCGAAGCCGAAACCGAGATCGATCAGCAGGTTCTTCTTCGCAATGCCCGCCATCTCGGCAGCGAACAGGCGCTGCACCAGGAAGCCGTGCACCTCGGCGACCACATCGTCGTAGTGTGGATCGGCCTGCATGTGGCCCGGTTCGCCCTGCATGTGCATCAGCACCACCGGCACGCCGGTTGCAGCGGCGGCGTCCAGCGCCCCCTCCTGACGCAGGCCGAAGATGTCGTTGATCATGCCGGCGCCAGCGGCCACGGCCGCGCGCATCACCTCCGGCTTGAAGGTATCGATGCTGATCGGCACCTGGGTACGGGCGGCCAGCTGCTCGATCACCGGAATCACCCGGCGCAGCTCCTCCTCCACCGATACCGGCGCAGCACCCGGGCGGGTGGATTCGCCGCCGATATCGAGCAGGTCCGCGCCCTCCTCGACCAGCCTCAGGCCATGGGCGACTGCGGCCTCGGTGGTGTCGTGCGCGCCGCCATCGGAGAACGAATCCGGGGTGACGTTGACGATGCCCATGACCCGGGCACGGTCGAGGCGCAGGATGCGGCCGGCGCAATCGAGCTGGGGCGAGGTATCGAACATGGGCAATCCTGCAGGGACAACGGCGGGTAGTTTAGTTCGGCAGGGCGGCGCCCTGCACCCGCAGAGGCCAGAGCGACAGCAACAGCCGGAGCAGCAGCGGGTTTACTGAAGAATGGCGGGGTGGGTCCGGTTGCGGGGGCCGCTGCAAGTACGTCCATGTAAGCTCGGTCGCCGCATCCATGCGGCTCACGCCCCCGCAACCGGACCCACCCCGCCTTCGACAGATTTCCGCGATCTGTCGGGCCTTGTTTTCTGTAGAGCCGAGCCATGCTCGGCTCAGATCTCACGGATATCGAGATATTCGAATTCGATGGAGATTGATCCACGCATGGCGTGGATCTACGTGTCGACCAGGGTCGACACCCACCAACAGCAGCAGAAATCTGTCAGAGGTGGGGCGGTGTGGGCAGGCAGGACCGTTGGCGCCATGGATGGCGCCATCGAGCCCCCAGGGATGGGTTTACGGCGTGTCCTGCCTGCCCACACCGCCCCGCCACCCTAAGGAACGCCCGCTGTTGCTGTTGCTGTTGCTGTTGCTGCTGAGGTTGCTGCTGAGGTTGCCGGCCAGCGGCCGGCACTACCACGGGTGCAGGGCGCAGCCCTGCCGACACCCCCTCAACGGCGGCGGCGCTTTCGGTCCACGTACAGGGTCTTGGCGATGCTCAGCACGATGCCAACCCCGATACCCACCACGCAGCCCAGCAGCAGGTTGTCGGCCCCCAGGCCCACACCCACGCCGACCACGGTGGCGATGACCATTTCGACGGTGTGGGAAATCGGTTCGGGCTTCGGGGCGGACATGCAGGCTCCAGCGTCAGATCGGTTCTTCGGGATGGGCCAGTGGCCCGGAAACGACGAAGCCGGGTTGCCCCGGCCTCGTCTGGTGTCACGTGCAGCGGGCCGTCAGTGCGATTCGGCCGGGCCCGCGATCGGCGGCAGCGGACGGGCGTCGCCGCCCTTGTCGTTGCCACCATCCTTGTTCGACTTGTTCCAGCCGGCCGGCGGCGGCGGATCGCGGCCTTCCATGATGGCGTCGATCTGCGGCGCGTCGATGGTCTCGTACTGCAGCAGCAGCTGGGACATCGCGTGCAGCTTGTCCAGGTTGGCCGTCATCAGCTCGGTGGTGCGTGCGTAAGCCTCGTCGAGGATGTTGCGCACTTCCTCGTCGATGCGGCGCGCGGTGTCGTTGGACACGCTCTTGTGCTGGGTGACCGAACGGCCCAGGAACACCTCGTCGTCCTCCTCGCCATAGGCGATCGGGCCGAGCTGGTCGGACAGGCCCCACTTGGTGACCATGTTGCGGGCCATCTTGGTGGCACGTTCGATGTCGTTGGAGGCGCCCGTGGTGACCTTGTCGGCACCGAAGATCAGCTCCTCGGCCACGCGGCCACCGTACAGCGAGCACAGCTGCGACTTGATCGCCACGCGGTTCATCGAGTACTTGTCGCCTTCCGGCAGGTACATGGTCACACCCAGCGCACGGCCGCGCGGAATGATGGTGACCTTGTAGACCGGGTCGTGCTCGGGCACCAGGCGGCCGACGATGGCGTGACCGGCTTCGTGGTAGGCGGTGAGGGTCTTCTCCTCCTCGCTCATGGCCATCGAGCGGCGCTCGGCACCCATCAGGATCTTGTCGCGGGCACGGTCGAAGTGGTCCATGCGGACTTCCTTCTCGTTGCCACGCGCGGCGAACAGGGCCGCCTCGTTGCAGAGGTTGGCCAGATCCGCACCGGAGAAGCCCGGGGTACCGCGCGCGATCACCATCGGCTCGACGTCGTCGGCCAGCGGCAGCTTGCGCATGTGGACCTTCAGGATGTGCTCGCGGCCCTTCACGTCCGGCAGGCCGACCACGACCTGGCGGTCGAAACGGCCCGGACGCAGCAGCGCCGGGTCCAGCACGTCCGGACGGTTGGTCGCGGCGATCACGATCACGCCCTCGCCGCCTTCAAAACCGTCCATCTCGACCAGCAGCTGGTTCAGGGTCTGCTCGCGCTCGTCGTGACCGCCGCCCAGGCCGGCGCCACGGTGGCGGCCGACGGCGTCGATTTCGTCGATGAAGATGATGCACGGCGCGTGCTTCTTGGCCTGCTCGAACATGTCACGCACGCGGCTGGCGCCGACGCCGACGAACATTTCAACGAAGTCCGAACCGGAGATCGAGAAGAACGGCACCTTGGCTTCGCCGGCGATGGCCTTGGCCAGCAGCGTCTTGCCGGTACCCGGCGGGCCCACCATCAGCACGCCGCGCGGAATCTTGCCGCCCAGCTTGGTGAACTTGGACGGGTCGCGCAGGAAGTCGACCAGTTCGCCCACTTCTTCCTTGGCCTCGTCGCAGCCGGCGACGTCGGCGAAGGTGACCTTGATCTGGTCTTCGCCCTGCAGCTTGGCGCGCGACTTGCCGAAGGACATCGCGCCCTTGGCACCGCCGCCACCGCCCTGCATCTGGCGCATGATGAACAACCAGAAGCCGATGATCAGGATGACCGGCAGGAAATTCATCAGGATCGCGCCGAGGGAAATGCCGCTGGACGGCTCCTCCTGCACGATCTCCACGTTCTTGGTACGCAGCACGTTGATCAGGTCACGATCGAACGGCGCGGTGATGGTGGACGACTGCCCACCGCGGGTGGTGTAGGTCAGCTGGCTGGTGCCGCCGCGCATGTCGCCGCCAAAGGCGACCTTCTGCACGTTGCCGCTGTCCACCTGGTCCAGGAACTGCGAGTACGACGCGCCCTGCGCGCCGGCCCCGGAGGACTTCGGCGAGAAGCTCTGGAAGACCACCATCAGCACGACGGCGACGACCACCCATAGCAGGAGGTTCTTGGTCAAGTCGTTCATCCTCATTGGCTCCGGTGTTCCTCTCAGTGCTGGCGTTGCGTTGGGGTCGAACTTGCGTACGTTGCGAGCTTACTTCATGTGGGCGCGTTTTCCCTGACCCAAGGCATACACCTCGGGAGAGCGCTTGCGCGACGCTTCCGGCTTGCGGATGGAGACCTTGTCGTACCGGCGGCGCATGTCGCGCACGTAGTCGTCAAAGCCTTCGCCCTGGAACAGCTTGATCAGGAACGCCCCACCGGTCTTCAGGTGATTGTCGGCAAAATCCAGGGCCAGCTCCGCCAGGTGCATCATCCGCGGCTGGTCGACCGCGCCTACACCACTCTTATTGGGGGCCATGTCCGACAGCACAAGGTCTACCGGCTGATCCCCGAGCATGGCTTCAAACTGCGATAGAACGGCTTCTTCCCTGAAGTCACCATGAAGGAACTCCACGCCGGCCAGTGGCGGCATGTCCAGGATGTCCAGGGCCAGCACGCGGCCGGTGTCGCCGATCTGTCTCCGCACCTGCTGAGACCAGCCACCCGGGGCCGCGCCAAGGTCGACCACCACCATGTGCGGCTTCAGCAACCGGTCACGTTCCAGCAGCTCTTCGAGCTTGTAGGCGGCGCGCGAGCGCATGCCTTCGGCCTGGGCCTTCTTCACGAAGGGGTCGGAGAAGTGTTCCTTGAGCCAGCGCTGGCTGCTTTTGCTGCGGGTAGCCATTGAAAATAGGGGCTGATGGGGTCCTCATGATACCCTGATCGCCCCATTCAACCGTGTTTTCCTGCATGTCCATCGCCCTGACCGCCTCCCAGACCCGTTTCCTGCGCGGCCAAGCCCACGACCTGAAGGCCCTGCTGCAGACCGGCGGCAAGGGTGTGACCCCGGCCTTCATCGCTGAGCTGAACGAAGTGCTGGAGCGCCACGAGCTGGTCAAGGTGAAGGTCGCCGCCGAAGACCGCGACGCCCGTGACGTGATGATCGGCGAGATCGTCGAAGCCACCGAAAGCGCGCTGGTGCAGCGCATCGGCCACGTCGCCGTGCTGTATCGCCCGAGCAAGGAACAGCGCCAGATCGTGCTGCCGCGCGGCTGATCGCCCTACTGCCATGCAGCTGAACCACGAACCGCCGGATTACGCCTACAGCCTGCGTGCCGCCGATGGCCGCTCGGCCAAGGTGAATGACCAGGTGCTGGGCAGCAGTTTCTTCCTGACCCCGGACCAGCTGGTCACGCAATGGCCGGTGGTGAGCGCCACTGCACTGCAGCTGGCTGACCTGGAGCCGATCCTGGCGCTGAACCCGGCGCTGATCGTGCTCGGCACCGGTGACCGCCAGGTGTTCCCGCCGGCGGTGGTGATGGCCGCCTGCCTGTCGCGCGGCATCGGCCTGGAAGTGATGAACAATCCGGCCGCCGCACGCACCTTCAACATCCTGGCGGGCGAAGGCCGCAAGGTCGCGGCTGCTTTCATTCTGGAAGGCTGAGGTCGAGTCGCCGGGCATGGTCCGGCGCTCCTCTGGATCTCACGTAGCCTGTAGCGCCCGAGCCCATGCTCGGGCGTCGTCGTTTACCGGCGAGAGCAGCCGAGCATGGCCCGGCTCCACAGGTGAAGCACGCCGGGCCTGGCCCGGCGCTACCTACTCGATCACACGCAATCAGCGTGCCGGCAGATACTGCTGCGGGTCGACCGGCTTGCCGTTGTAGCGAATCTCGAAGTGGACCATGTCGCGGTTCGCACCGGTACGGCCCATTTCGGCGATCTGCTCACCGGCCTTCACGCTCTGCCCTTCATTCACCAGGCGCTTGCGGTTGTGGCCATAGGCCGACAGCCACTGGTCGCTGTGCTTGATGATGATCAGCTCACCGTAGCCGACCAGACCGGCACCGGAATACACCACCACGCCATTGGCGGTGGCCTTGACCGCCTGGCCGCTGGTGCCGGCGATGTCCACGCCCTGCTTGGTCGCGTCACCGGCCACGTAGCGGCCAACGATGGCGCCGTCAGCCGGCCAGCGCCAGGCGATGTTGCTCTTTACCGGACCGACCGGCGCCGGGGCCGGTGTGGTGCTGCCGCCACTGCTGCCACCGGAACGCGGCGGAGTGACTACCGTGGTGGGCGCGCGGCCGCCGCTGGCACCGGCCGGATACAGCCGGATCACCTGTCCCGGATGGATGGTCGAGGGGTTGTCCAGGCTGTTCCAGGCAATCAGGTCGGCCGGGGTGATGTCATGGATGCGGGCCAGCGCATAGATGGTGTCGCCCTTGCGCACCACCACGGTCTGCCCGGGCTTGGGCACCGAGGTCTTCGGCGTGGTCACGCCACCACCGGTGCTGCCACCACCAGGACGAACCACAGTGGCGGTGCCGCAGGCGGCCAGGGTGGAAACCAGCAACGCCAGCGCGCCGATGCGCACTCCCTTGCTCAGACGATCATGACTCATGCGAACTTCGACCTCCATACAAGCCAGGCGATCAGCACCACCACCAACGCGGTGGCGATCCAGCCCAGCGGTTCAATCCAGCGACGCAGTGCCGCTTCAGCACGCGCACCACCGATACGGATGACCGCAGCCAGCACGAACACGCGCTTGCCGCGACCGATCAGCATGCTCAACAGGTATTGCGGCATCGGTACGCCGACGATACCCGATGCCCACGTGAAGACCTTCATCGGGATGGGCATGAAGCCGCCCAGCACCAGGAAGGTGAACACCGCCCATGGCGACTCGGCCATCTTCGCCTGCACGGTGGTGATGCCCTGCTCGATGGCCGGCAGCATGCCCAGCGCTTCGAACAGCGGCTTGATCGCCTCGAAGGCGTAATGACCCAGTGCATAGCCAACCAGCGCGCCGACCATCGAGCCGGCCAGGCTGAGGGTGGCGAACCACCAGCCGCGCTTGGGCTGGGCCACGCACATCGGCGCCAGCATCACCTCCGGCATCACCGGGAAGATGATCGCCTCGAAGAAGCTCAACACCGTCAGGTAGGTCGGCGCGCGTTCGTGCGCCGCCCACTTCATCGCCCGCTCGTACAGCGGCCCGAAAATCTTCATGCAACCCTGCTCCGTGGATTAGTCGAGCATGCCAGACAGCAGCGGCACGAACGTGACCGGCGCCAGCACGTGTTGTTCGATGCTGCCGTCGGCCTTGCGGTCCAGCTGTACCAGCGACTGCGCCCCGGGGCCACCGACCGGCGCCACCAGGCGGCCGCCCTCGGCCAGCTGCTCGATCAGGGCGTCGACCAGTGCCGGCGCCGCCGCAGTTACCACGATGGCATCAAACGGACCGTGCTCGGCCCAGCCGACGCGGCCGTCGTCATGCTTGGTGCGGATGTTCATGCCCAGCGCACGGAAGCGCTTGCGGGCCTGGCGCAGCAGATCACCAATGCGCTCCACGGTGTAGACCTCCAGGCCCAGCGCACCGAGGATGGCGGCCTGGTAACCGGAACCGGTACCGACTTCCAGCACCCGCTTCGGCGCGACCTGGAGCACTGCCTCGGTCATCCGCGCGACCACCCAGGGCTGCGAGATGGTCTGGCCGTGGCCGATCGGCAGCGCGGTGTCTTCATACGCGCGCGAGGCCAGTGCCTCGTCGATGAACAGATGGCGCGGCACCACCCGGATCGCGTTCAAGGTCGGCTCGTCGACGATGCCGGCTTCGCGCAGGCGGTCGACCAGGCGGTCACGCACGCGCTGCGAGGTCATGCCGATACCGACGGCTTCCGGTTGCAGGCGCAGGCGTGGGCTCATGCCGGCTGGTCCAGCGCGGCACTGAGGCCGCCGACCCAGCTGGCCACTTTCTCCAGTGCCTGGTAGCGGGTCAGGTCCACCTGGATCGGGGTGATCGAGATATGCCCGGTGCGCACCGCGTGGAAGTCGGTGCCGGGGCCGGAGTCCTGCTCACGACCGGCCGGGCCGATCCAGTACACCTCGTTGCCGCGCGGATCCTTCTGCGCGATGCAGCCTTCGGCGCGATGGCGGTTGCCGAGGCGGGTGACCTCGAAGCCCTTGACCTCGCTCCACGGCAGGTCAGGCACGTTGACGTTGAGGATGGTGTCAGCCGGCAACGGATCGGCCTTGAGCCGGGCGACGATTTCCACCGCAGCGCGCGCGGCGGTCTCGAAATGTTTCGGATCGTGGTTGCGGGTGACCAGCGAGACCGCCACCGCCGGCAGGCCGAGGAAGCGACCTTCCATCGCCGCCGAGACGGTGCCGGAATAGATCACGTCATCGCCGAGGTTGGCGGCGTTGTTGATGCCGGACACGACAATGTCGGGTTCGAACTCGAGCAGCCCGGTCAGCGCCAGGTGCACGCAGTCGGTCGGGGTACCGGCCACCGAGACGGTGTAATGGTCGATGCGCTTGAGGCGGATCGGCAGGTCCAGGGTCAGCGAGTTGCTGGCGCCTGAGCGATCGCGGTCGGGCGCGACCACCGTGACTTCGTGTCCGGCCTCACGCAGCACCGAAGCAAGCATCCGGATGCCTGCGGCGTCGACGCCATCGTCGTTACTGACCAGGATTCGCATCTTCGATTTAACCGCTTGATTTTCCAAGAATTCGATTCCATCACCGTGCAGTGTGGGCGGGACCGTCGTACTCCCCTGCGGAAGCCGTCGACCCTGCAAGGGCATCGTCTATTGTGCCGCATGCGAGCCGCCGGTCCTACCCTGCCGGCGGTCACGGCCGACATCGAACCGTCATAGGCAGACCTGCGCCGGCGGTTTACCCTGTGCGCATGTCGCACCCTGAAGACGAAGATCCGGCCGCATTGTTCCGTGCGGCCATCGGCGAAGTGACGCCGCTGCGCAAGGATGCCGAGCCGGCACCGGCTGCGCCCCGGCCGAAGCCGCGCGCGCGCATGGCCGAACGTGACGAGGCCGAAGCCGCCGGCGAGTTCGCCCGGCTGCTGCGCGACAGCACGCCACTGGAAGCCGGCGACGTGGCCAGCTATCGCCGCGACAACCTGCCACCACGCCTGTTCCAGCGCCTCAAGCGTGGCCAGTACTCGGTGCAGGACGAGCTGGACCTGCACGGCGCCACTGCGTCGCAGGCGGAGACGCTGCTGCGCCAGTTCCTGCTGGAAGCGCATGCACACGACTATGGCTGCGTGCGCATCATCCATGGCAAGGGCCTGCAGTCCGATGGCGGTGCACCGGTGCTGAAGAACCTGGTCGATCGCCTGCTGCGGCTGCGCAACGACGTGCTGGCGTTCCATTCGGCGCCGACCGGGCAAGGCGGCACCGGCGCGATGCTGGTGCTGCTGGCGCGTAGATGAAAAAGGGGACGGAGGGAATTAAGTCGTTTGTGGCACAAACGACTTAATTCCCTCCGTCCCCTTTTTCTGTCAGGCCTGCGAGGCGTCTTCGACCGGGCCGAGCTCGTGCAGCACGGCGGTCGCGTAGCAGCCCGGCGGCAGCGCGAAGGACAGCTCCAGCACGTCATCGGCCAACCATTGGTGCTGCAGCAGCGCCGGGCGCAGGCGCAGCGCGCGGCGCTCCTGCTTCAGGCGTGCGTCTTCCAGGCCGGTCCGCAGTGCCTTCGACTCTTCGTCGTCCAGCGCGGCCAGCTCCAGCTCGCGTGCCGCATCGGCGCTGCGCAGCTCGCCTTCGCCCCACAGCGGCGCGCTGGGATGGATGTCGAAACGCGCCAGGCGCTTGGCCAGCACGTCGGTGTACGGCTCGGGTCCGAACACGCTGCGGCTGCCATCGAGCATCCACACTTCGCCCCCCAGCGGCTGATCCCAGTTGCCCTGCTCCACACGCGCAGCCAGCACGCGGTTGAACAGCGCCGAACGAGCAGCTGACAGCAGCAGCGAACGCTGATCCTTGCGCATGCGGCGGCCACCGAACATCGCCAGTGCCGCCGGCACATTGCCGCCGTCGCGCCCAAAGCGCTGCTCGCCGAACCAGTTCGGCAGGCCGCGCTCGGCAATCTGCTGCAGGCGTTCGCTGATCGCTGCAGCATCGCCCTGCACCTCGCGCAGCACCAGCTTGAAACGGTTGCCGGCCAGTGCGCCACGCTGCAGCTTGCGGTTGTGCCAGGTGGCTTCGAGCACTTCGATCTCGTCACTGGCCAGTTCGGCCAGATCCGGCGCGACGCGCTTGGGCAGGTGCACGCTGAAACGCTGGGTGGTGACCGCATGGCGATCCTTCATGCCGGCGTAGCTCACCGCCATTTCCGGCAGGCCCGCCCACTTGGCCAGCACCTTGGCCACATGCACGGTATTGGCACCGCGCTTGCGGATGTGCAGCAGCAGGTGCTCGCCTTCGCCGGTGGCCTCGAACGCCGGCAGCTCGTCGACCTGGAAATCGTCCGGCGTGGTGCGGATGCGCGCCGTCAACAACGGTGCACCAAATGCCAACGGCAGCGGAATCATGCCGCCACCAGCAACACGACCGCCTGTGCGGCGATGCCTTCACCGCGGCCGGTGAAGCCCAGCTTTTCCGAGGTGGTGGCCTTGACGCTGACCGCATCCAGCGGCAACTGCAGCAGGCCGCCGATGCGCTCACGCATTGCCAGCGCATGCGGGCCAACCTTCGGCCGCTCGCAGATCACGGTGATGTCGGTGTTGCCGACGCGCCAGCCGCGCTCACGCAGCAGGCTGTCGCAGTGGCGCACGAAATCGCTGCTGTCGGCGCCCTTCCAGCGGTCGTCACTCGGCGGGAAATGCTGGCCGATGTCACCCAGCGCCAGCGCGCCAAGCATCGCATCGCACAGGGCGTGCAGGATCACGTCGCCATCGCTGTGCGCGAGCACGCCGCAGCTGTGCGGCACGTTCACGCCGCCGAGCATGATGTGATCGCCTTCACCGAAGGCATGGACGTCGTAGCCCTGGCCGATGCGGACGGGCGGGAACGGTGCGGTGCTCATGGATGCAACCCTTGCTACAGGGCCGCGCGGACGGTCAGCCGGCGCGGCGGGAAAGTACGAATTCGAACCGGTCCAGATCGGCCGGGGTGGTGACCTTGAAGTTGTCCTCGCTGCCTTCCACCAGCAGCGGGCGCTGGCCCTGGCGCTCCATGGCCATGGCCTCGTCGGTGACTTCAACACCGGCGGCAGCGGCGTCGGACAGCGCGCGGCTGAGCTGGTGGCGGCGGAACAGCTGTGGTGTCAGTGCACGCCACAGGCGCTCACGCGGCTCGGTGCCATCAATGCCACCGTCGTCGCCCGCACGCTTGAGGGTGTCGCGCACCGGTGCAGCCAGGATCGCCCCGACCGGATCGGCACGACCGACTTCAAGCAGGCGGCCAAGATCGGCCAGGGACAGGTTGGGTCGCGCGGCATCGTGGACCAGCACGAATTCATCAGCGCGCACCGAGTCCGGCAACGCCTGCAGCCCAGCCAGCACCGAGGCGGCACGGGTGGCACCCCCGATGCAGGTCAGCACCGGCTTGCCGGACCACTCACTCCAGCCCGGCCAGTCGGCGTCGTCCTGGCCGATCACCACCATCGCACCGGCCACGGCCGGGTGCGCCAGCAGGGCGTCCAGGGTATGGGCGAGCAGGATCTGCCCGCCCGCCTGCAGGTACTGCTTGGGCAGCGGCGCACCGAAGCGGGCACCACGGCCGGCGGCCGGAACCACCACCCAGATCGCCGCGCTCATGGCACGTCCGCCGGGTGTTCGCCGGCCTGGGCGGTGACGCCCGCAGCAGGCTGCGCCGGGTGGACCGGCGCATCCTCGACCACGCGGTAGAACTTCTCGCCGGGCTTGATCATGCCCAGCTCGCTGCGTGCGCGTTCCTCGATGGCGGACTGGCCTTCCTTGAGGTCCTTCACTTCGGCAGCGAGCGCGTCGTTGCGCTGCTGCAGACCCTCGTTGTCCCGCTCCTGGTTGGCGACCTGGGCTTCGAGCATCATCACTTCACCCGAATTGCCCGGACCGAACCAGAAGCGGTACTGCAGCCAGCCCAGCAGCAGGGCCAGCACCAGCAGCATCCAGCGCCAGTCGCGCATCGGCTCAGCGCTTCAGCGAAACGAACGCGTCACGACCGGCGTAACGCGCGCCGGCGCCGAGGGCTTCCTCGATGCGCAGCAGCTGGTTGTACTTGGCCACGCGATCGCTGCGGCACAGCGAGCCGGTCTTGATCTGGGTGGCGGTGGTGGCCACCGAGATGTCGGCGATGGTGGTGTCTTCGGTTTCGCCCGAACGGTGCGAGACGACGGCGGCATAACCGGCGCGGTCAGCCATCGCGATGGCTTCCAGGGTCTCGCTGAGCGTGCCGATCTGGTTGACCTTGATCAGGATCGCGTTGGCGGTGCCCGAGTCGATGCCTTCCTGGAAGATCTTCGGGTTGGTCACGAACAGGTCGTCACCGACCAGCTGCACCTTCTTGCCGATGCGGTCGGTCAGCAGCTTCCAGCCGGCCCAGTCGTTCTCGGCCAGGCCGTCTTCGATCGTGATGATCGGGTACTGCGCGGCCCAGTCGGCGAGGAAGTCGACGAACTGCTCGGAGGTCAGGCGCTTGTTCTCGCCGACCAGGTTGTACTTGCCGTTCTCGAAGAATTCGCTGGACGCCACGTCCAGGCCCAGCAGCACGTCTTCACCTGCGGTGTAGCCGGCCTTGCCGATCGCTTCAAGGATGGTGTCGAGCGCTTCGACGTTGCTGCGGAAGTCCGGTGCGAAGCCGCCTTCGTCGCCGACCGCCGTGCTCAGGCCGTGGCCCTTCAGCACCGACTTCAGCGAATGGAAGATTTCGGTACCGGCACGCAGCGCTTCCGAGAACGAGGTGAAGCCGACCGGCAGCACCATGAACTCCTGGAAGTCGACGTTGTTGTCGGCGTGCGCGCCGCCGTTGATGATGTTCATCATCGGCACCGGCAGCGACGGGGTCACGCCGGTCTTGGCGGCCAGGTACTGCCACAGCGCCTGCTTGTTCGATGCGGCAGCGGCGTGCGCGGCGGCCATCGAAACACCCAGCAGCGCGTTGGCGCCAAGGCGGCCCTTGTTCTCGGTGCCGTCGAGGTCGATCAGGCGACGGTCGAGGCCGGCTTGGTCGGTGGCCTCAAAGCCCTTCAGCGCGGCGGCAATCGTGGTGTTGACGTTGTCGACGGCCTTGCGCACGCCCTTGCCCAGGTAACGGGTCTTGTCGCCGTCACGCAGCTCGACCGCTTCCTTGGTGCCGGTCGAGGCGCCGGAGGGAACCGCGGCGCGACCGAACGAACCGTCCTCCAGGATGACTTCGGCTTCCAGCGTGGGATTGCCACGGCTGTCGAGGATTTCACGGGCGTGGATGCTGCGGATCGTACTCATGGTCGGGCCGGTTACCTGTCTGGAGAGGGGGCGACAAAACGAATGCCGCGTGATTATCCCCGGCTGCCCGCCACTTGCCAAATGGCGTGGCGGCTTCAGCCCCAGCTGGACCCGATCACGATCAGGACCATCGACACCAGCATCACCAGCAATGCACCAGCAATCGCCGCCAGGATGGGGCCACGCCGCCGTCGCCAGGCCAGTACCATCGCCACCGGGCTGCCCAGGAAGGACAGCACCATCGTGACCAGCGCGCCCAGCAACCACCACTGCGTGGCCTGCACGCCGTTGTTCCCGTCCCCCGGCGGCCGGAAACCGGACGTGAAGGCCAGCACGCCCACCACCAGGGCGATCCAGGTCAACACGGACAGCCCCAGGGCGATCAGGCCCCAGGGCCAGCCACGCGCCGATGTGGTCGTATTCATCAAAGCAATCCGTAGAACAGGGCGCCCAGCCACAGCGAGAGCAGGATGATCGCCAGCCCAGCCGTGACCTTGCCGCGATTCAGCCGCCAGGCCAGCACAGCGGCAGCGACGCATCCCACCGCACCGAGCAGCTCTGCCACCAGCAGCGCAACGAAGTACGCCCGCAGATCGAGTGCGCTGCTGCCATCACCGGGTGGCCGCACGGACGCGGCGCCGATCAGCGCCAGGCCGAACATGCCCACGGTGAACAGCACGGCCAGGCCCAGTGCGATCAGGCCCCACGGCCACTGTTTCCAATGCCGGCGGTGACGCTGGGTTTCCAGCGCCAGCCACGGGTCACGACTCACGCGAAGCGCGAGAAGCCGTGCTTCTTGGTCACCGCATCGAGTTCCATCAGGGTCTCGAGCAGCGCTTCCATCTGGTCCAGCGGCCATGCATTGGGGCCATCGGACAGGGCCTTGGACGGGTCCGGATGGGTCTCGGCGAACAGGCCGGAGATGCCTACCGCCACGGCGGCACGGGCCAGCACCGGCACGTGCTCACGCTGGCCACCGGAACTGGTGCCCTGCCCGCCCGGCAACTGCACCGAATGGGTGGCGTCGAACACCACCGGGCAACCGGTATCGCGCATCACCGCCAGCGAACGCATGTCGCTGACCAGGTTGTTGTAGCCGAAGCTGGCACCACGCTCGCAGACCATGATCTGCTCGTTGCCGGTGGCCTTGGCCTTCTCCACGACCGGCTTCATGTCCCACGGCGCCAGGAACTGGCCCTTCTTGATGTTGACCGGCTTGCCGGCCGAGCACACCTTGCGGATGAAATCGGTCTGGCGGACCAGGAACGCCGGGGTCTGCAGCACATCCACCACCGACGCCACTTCGTCCATCGGGGTGTACTCATGGACGTCGGTCAGCACCGGCACGCCGATCTGCTTCTTGACCTCGGCCAGGACCTTCAGGCCCTCTTCCATGCCCGGACCACGGAACGCGGTGCCCGAAGTGCGGTTGGCCTTGTCGAAGCTGGACTTGAAGATGAAGTTGACGCCGAGCTTGTCGGTGACTTCCTTCAACTTGCCGGCGGTATCGAGCTGCAGCTGCATCGACTCGATCACGCAGGGGCCGGCGATCAGGAACAGGGGCTGGTCCAGCCCGACCTCGAATCCACACAGTTTCATGGCGTTTCCTTGTTGTCCGCGGCACCGGCCGGGCCGGTACGCTGGGGGTTGAAGCGTGCAAGATGGGGGCCGACGGCCCCCATCACAAGTCAGGCGCGGGCTTCCTGCAGCAGCTTGCCGCCGGCCTTGCGCTCGCGTGCGGCACGGATGAAACCGATGAACAGCGGATGGCCGTCACGCGGCGTGGACAGGAATTCCGGGTGCGCCTGGCAGGCCAGGAACCACGGGTGGGCATCGCGCGGCAGTTCGACCACTTCCACCAGGGTGTCGTCCATCGACTTGCCGGCGATCACCAGACCTGCATCTTCCAGCTGGGTGCGGTAGCGGTTGTTGAACTCATAGCGGTGGCGATGACGCTCGGCGACCACGTCCTTGCCGTACAGCTCGCGGGCCAGCGTGCCCGGCTTCAGGCGCTGCTCCTGCAGGCCCAGGCGCATGGTGCCACCGAGGTCGCTCTTGTCATCACGCTTTTCGACGTCGCCGGTTGCCGTGCGCCACTCGGTGATCAGGCCGATCACCGGGTTCGGCGACTGGCGGTCGTTCTCGGTGCTGTTGGCACCCTCCAGGCCGACCACGTTGCGGGCGTAATCGACGACGGCCGCCTGCATGCCGTAGCAGATGCCGAAGTACGGCACGTGCTGCTCGCGGGCGAACTTCGAGGTCAGCACCTTGCCCTCGAAACCACGGTCACCGAAGCCACCCGGCACCAGGATGCCGTCGACATCGGCCAGTGCGGCCATGTCGGTGCCTTCCAGGTCCTGTGCTTCCAGCCACTTCAGGTTGACCTTGGTGCGCTGGCGCAGGCCGCCGTGCTTCAGTGCTTCGCCGACCGACTTGTAGGCATCCTGGTGATCGACGTACTTGCCGACCACGGCGATGGTCACTTCGTCCAGCGGATGCAGGGTCGCATCGACCGCGTCCTCCCACATCGACAGATCGACCGGACCGACCTTGTCGGCCAGCTTCAGCTGGTTGACCACGATCTCGTCCAGGCCCTGCGCGTGCAGGCCCGACGGAATGCGGTACAGCACGTCCACGTCCGGCACGCTGATCACGGCGCGCTCGGAGACGTTGGTGAACTGGGCGATCTTGCGGCGCTCCGAATCCGGCACCGCCTGTTCCGAACGGCACAGCAGCACGTCCGGCTGGATGCCGATCGAGCGCAGTTCCTTCACCGAGTGCTGGGTCGGCTTGGTCTTCAGCTCACCGGCGGCGCCGATGTACGGCACCAGGGTGAGGTGCATGAACAGCGCCTTCTCCGGGCCACGCTCGGTGCGCACCTGGCGGATCGCTTCCAGGAACGGCAGCGACTCGATGTCGCCGACGGTACCGCCGATCTCGACCAGGGCCACGTCGTAGCCTTCGGTGGCTTCGTCAATGCAGCGGCGGATCTCGTCGGTGATGTGCGGAATGACCTGCACGGTCGCGCCCAGGTAGTCGCCGCGGCGCTCCTTGCGGATCACGTTCTCGTAGATGCGGCCGGTGGTGACCGAGTTCTTGCGGCTCAGGCGGGTGCGCACGAAGCGCTCGTAGTGGCCGAGGTCGAGGTCGGTCTCGGCGCCGTCGTCGGTGACGTAGACCTCACCGTGCTGGAACGGGCTCATGGTGCCCGGGTCGACGTTGATGTACGGGTCGAGCTTCATCATCGTGACCTTCAGGCCACGGGCTTCAAGAATGGCGGCCAGCGACGCGGCGGCAATGCCTTTGCCGAGCGAGGACACCACGCCGCCGGTTACGAAAATCAAGGGAGTCATGGCTGCAAGCATCCTGTCTGGAAATGGAAAACGGCAGCACCACGCGCACCCGGAGGGCGGGCATGGTGCTCAGAGGGGGTTTTCCGGTTCGCTGTGGCAGCGAGGGAGGCGCGGATCCGTGCGGCGGCAGGCGCCGGACGGGGACCACCGTGCGAGGTCGGGGCGGCCGTGCCGGTCAAATCGACCGTCACCTGCGACCCGCCATGCTGGAAGCCACGCTTGGCCGCTCCAGCCCATTCGCAAATGGTGGACACGCACTTACTCCCGGAAAGCCATAGTTTACAGATTGATGGCCGCCAACCCAAGAGGCAGATGGCACGTCACTAAAAAGAAACGCCCCGCAAAGCGGGGCGTTCCGGAGCGCAACCCTTGTCGCAAGGGCGCCTGGCAGGTTGCGGGATCAGCGCTTCTTACGCGCTTCTTCCTCTTCTTCCTGCTGCGGGGCCGGCTGGCCCTGCGCCTTCATTTCGGCATTGGCCTGGGCCCGACGCTTGGCCTTGGCATCGGCCTCGGCCTGCGCCTTGTCGGCCTGGTCACCCTGCTGCGGGGCCGGCTGGCCGGCGTTCTGCGCCACCACCAGCGGCACTGCAACAGCGGCAGCGGCCAGGATCGCAATGGTCAGCAACTTCTTCATGAGGTCCTCCTCGCGGTATGGCTTGGATGTTTCGACCCAACAGGGGTCGCCGGCGTTCAGACTCCAGCGGCTGCCATTTTACCCCCTCTGCGTCGCCGAGACTGAACCGCAGGCGTGCAAAATCCCGTGCCAGACCCCACACTTGCCCGTCGCTCCAAGCTTTCGAAGACAGATGAACGCCCGTTATAACGCCGCCGATATTGAAGTCCTGTCCGGCCTTGACCCGGTCAAGCGCCGTCCCGGCATGTATACCGACACCGCGCGCCCGAACCACCTGGCGCAGGAAGTGATCGACAACTCGGTGGACGAGGCCCTCGCCGGCCACGCCCGCTCGATCGAGATCACCCTGTACAAGGACGGCAGCGTGGAGGTCAGCGATGACGGCCGTGGCATGCCGGTGGACATCCATCCGGAAGAGAAGATCCCGGGCGTCGAGCTGATCCTGACCCGCCTGCATGCCGGCGGCAAGTTCAGCAACAACAACTACACCTTCTCCGGCGGCCTGCACGGCGTCGGCGTCAGCGTGGTCAACGCGCTGTCGACCCTGGTGGAAGTGCACATCAAGCGCGAAGGTGCCGAACACCGCATCACCTTCCGCAACGGCGACCGCGCCACCCCGCTGGAAGTGGTCGGCAGCGTCGGCAAGAAGAATACCGGCACCCGCGTGCGCTTCTGGCCCGACCCGAAGTACTTCGACACGCCCAAGTTCGCGGTGCGCGCGCTCAAGCACCTGCTGCGCGCCAAGGCCGTGCTGTGCCCGGGCCTGACCGTGAAGCTGACCGACGAAGCCACCGGTGAAGTCGATACCTGGTACTACGAAGACGGCCTGCGCGATTACCTGAAGCTGGAGCTGGGCGATCGCGAGATGCTGCCGGCCGAGCTGTTCGTCGGCAACCTGAAGAAGGACACCGAGATTGTTGACTGGGCCGTGGCCTGGCTGCCGGAAGGCGAGCTGGTGCAGGAAAGCTACGTCAACCTGATCCCCACTGCCCAGCACGGCACCCACGTCAACGGCCTGCGTACCGGCCTGACCGAGGCGCTGCGCGAGTTCTGCGACTTCCGCAACCTGCTGCCGCGTGGCGTCAAGCTGGCCCCGGAAGACGTGTGGGACCGCGTGTCGTTCGTGCTGTCGCTGAAGATGACCGACCCGCAGTTCAGCGGCCAGACCAAGGAACGCCTGTCCTCGCGCCAAGCGGCCGGCTTCATCGAAGGCGCCGCCCACGATGCGTTCAGCCTGCTACTGAACCAGAACGTGGAACTGGGCGAGAAGATCGCGCAGATCGCCATCGAGCGCGCCAGTGCGCGCCTGAAGACCGAAAAGCTGGTCGTCCGCAAGAAGGTCACCCAGGGTCCGGCCCTGCCCGGCAAGCTGGCCGACTGCATCAGCCAGGACCTGTCGCGCACCGAGCTGTTCCTGGTGGAGGGTGACTCGGCAGGCGGCAGCGCCAAGCAGGCGCGTGACAAGGACTTCCAGGCGATCCTGCCGCTGCGCGGCAAGATCCTCAACACCTGGGAAGTGTCCTCCAACAGCGTGCTGGCGTCGGAAGAAGTGCACAACCTGGCCGTGGCCATCGGCTGCGACCCGGGCAAGGACGACATTGCCGGCCTGCGCTATGGCAAGGTCATCATCCTGGCCGACGCGGACTCGGACGGCCTGCACATCGCCACCCTGCTCACCGCGTTGTTCCTGAAGCACTTCCCGGCGCTGGTCGATGCCGGCCACGTATTCGTGGCGATGCCACCGCTGTTCCGCATTGATGTGGGCAAGCAGGTGTTCTACGCCCTGGACGAGGAAGAAAAGCGCTCGATGCTGGACAAGATCGAACGCGAGAAGATCAAGGGCGCGATCAACGTCACCCGCTTCAAGGGCCTGGGCGAGATGAATCCGCCACAGCTGCGCGAGTCGACCATTCACCCCGATACGCGCCGCCTGGTGCAGTTGACCGTGGACGATGGCGAGCAGACCCGCTCGCTGATGGACATGCTGCTGGCCAAGAAGCGCGCCTCCGACCGCAAGGGCTGGCTGGAGTCGAAGGGCGATCTGGCTTCGCTGGAAGTCTGATACCGGCGCGGGGGTCGGATCCGTTTCCTGCCGGGAAACGGCTCTGACCCGGTTGCCCGGTTGCCCGGTAGTGCCGGCCGCTGGCCGGCAACCTCGACATCCGCGTGATCCAGGCAGAACTGCCGGCCAGCGGCCGGCACTACCGGTTCATGCGCCCTTGGCATTACGCCCCCATCGGCAAACCCGGCGGCGCCATAATGCGCGTCCATCCGCGTGGACCATCGTATTGGCCAGCCACTCGCTGCTGTTCCCGGGCCTGCCGCTGCACAGCGCGCGCCTGGTCCTGAGCCCGATCCGCCGCGACGATGCGGCCGCCCTGTTCGCGATCCAGTCCGATCCGGACGTGATGCGGTTCTGGAACCACCCGGCGTGGACGCGACCGGCCGAGGCGCGCGCGCAGATCGACGATGACCTGGCCGCACAGGCCACCGGCACCCAGCTCAAGCTGGCCGTGCGCGAAACGCTGGACGGCCCGTTGCTGGGCATCTGCGTGGTGTTCGCCCTGGACCGCGATGCCGCTCGCGCCGAGATCGGCTATCTGCTGGCCCCCGACAGGCAGGGCCAGGGCTACATGCACGAAGCGCTGCAGCACCTGCTGGACTACCTGTTCCAGACCCTGCGCCTGCATCGCGTGGAAGCTGAAGTCGACCCGCGCAACCGGCCCTCGGCACACGTGCTTGAACGGCTGGGCTTCCACCTGGAGGGCGTGCTGCGGCAGCGCTGGCGCATCCAGGGCGAACTGTCCGATTCGGCGGTATACGGCCTGCTGGCTGACGACGACGTGCGCACACCCCTGCCCGCTTGACCCAATCTGGCCAGTGGCGGCCTCGACGCGCGGCCATGCCTTTGGACACATACGGCCTGCCCGCCACCGGCCTAGCATCGAAACCCCCTTCCGCTGCCAATCCGGTGCCATGAAGTCCCTGCTGCATACTGCCGCGCTCTGCGTCGGCCTGCTCATCGCCCCTGCCAGCGTGCTGGCCGCGCCTGACGCCGAGGCCAAGCCCGACCCGAAAGACGACAAGACCGAGGCGCCTGCGCTGCCCGCCGATGCGTCGGCCCGCCAGAGCATGCGCCTGGCCGGCCGCACCCTGGACTACACCGCCACCGTCGGCACCCTGCCGGTGCGCGATGCCAAGGGCAAGGTGATCGCCGATGTGGTGTTCACCGCCTATACGATGCCGGGCAAGGACCGGCCGGTGACCTTCGCGCTCAACGGCGGCCCGGGTGCATCGTCGGTCTATCTCAACATGGGCGCGATCGGGCCCAAGGTGGTCACCTTTGGTTCGGAGGGTGACAGCGCCTCGGCACCCGCCACCCTGCACGACAACCCGGGCACCTGGCTGGACTTCACCGACCTGGTGTTCATCGACCCGGTCGGCACCGGCTTCAGCCGCGCGCGCATCGGCGATGACGAGGCGAAGAAGCAGTTGTACAACCCCAGCGCCGACATCGAGTACCTGTCGCGCTCGATCTACGACTGGCTGCTGCGCAACCAGCGCATGGGCGCACGCAAGTACCTGACCGGCGAAAGCTACGGCGGCTACCGTGGCCCGCGCATCACCCACTTCCTGCAGACACGGCTGGGCGTGGCGATGAACGGCCTGGTGCTGGTCTCGCCCTACCTGAGCCCGACCCTGGAAGACAACGTCGATGTCTCGCCGATGGCCTGGATGCAGACACTGCCGTCAATCGCCGCCGCGCACCTGGAGCGCCAGGGCAAGCTGACCGATGCGGCGATGCGCGAGGTGGTGGAATACACCCGTGGCGACTACGCCACCGCGCTGATGAAGGGCCGCAGCGATCCGCAGGCGACCGAGGCGATGCTGCGCCGGGTGACCGCGCTGACCGGGCTGGACCCGCAGTTCGTGCGCCGCGCCGGTGGCCGCCTGGAGACCCAGGCCTATCTGCGTGAGGTGTTCCGCGACAAGGGCACGCTGGGCAGCCGCTACGACTCGAACGTGACCGCGTTCGATCCGTTCCCGAATGATCCGGAGCAACGCGCCAATGATCCGCTGTTGGACAGCATCATTGCGCCGACCACCACGGCGATGGTCGACTTCGTGACGCGCGTGGTGGGCTGGAAGGTCGATGCGCGCTACCAGGCGCTGAACTACGACGTGAACCGGCTGTGGGACCGCGGTGGCGAGCTGCGCCAGGGGGCGGTGACCCAGCTGCGGCAGGCGGTGGCGATCGATCCGCATCTGCAGGTGCTGATCGTGCATGGCTGGAATGACCTGTCGTGCCCGTTCATGGGGTCGATCCTGACGGTGGACCAGATGCCGGCGATGGGCAGCAACCCGGATCGGGTGCAGGTGCGCAGCTATCCGGGCGGGCACATGTTCTACAGCCGGGCGGACAGCCAGGCGGCGTTCCGTAAGGATGTGCAGGCGCTCTTCCAACGTAATTGAGGGGTTCGGCCGGGCCTGGCGGCCCGGCACCCGCCGGATCAACGGCGACTGCAACGGCAACATCAAAAGCCGGGTTTCCGTGGGCTGGCGAGGTGGGGTGGGATTGCAGGACACGCCGTAAACCCATCCCTGGGGGCTCGATGGCGCCATCCATGGCGCCAACGGTCCTGCAACCCCACCCCACCCCGCCGCTGACAGGTTCCTGCTGCTGTTGGTGGGTGCCGACCGTTGGTCGGCACGGGATCGGATCCCTGTTTCTGCTCTGGTAGGTGTCGACCTTGGTCGACACGATGTGTCCGGAAGAATTCTCTGCCCATGAAAAAAGCCCGCCGGTATCCGGCGGGCTTCTTCGTGTGCACCTTGGCGCGACGATCAGGTCCAGCCGAACAACTCGAACAGCTTCAGGATCAGGTACGCACAGCCGCCGGCTGCCGGGATGGTCAGGATCCAGGCCCAGACGATGCGTTCGATCACGCCGAACTTCAGCGAGCGCGGGTTCTTGGCGAAGCCGACGCCCATGATCGCGGTGGAGATGCTGTGCGTGGTCGAGACCGGCATGCCGAAGTGGGCGGCCAGGGTCAGGATGGTGGCCGAGCTGGTCTCCGCGGCGAAGCCGTGGATCGGGTGCAGCTTGACCATCTTGTGGCCCAGGGTCTTGATGATCTTCCAGCCGCCCGAAGCGGTACCGGCAGCCATCACCACCGCACAGGTCAGCACGATCCACATCGCGATGCCGTCACCGGCATGCGCGTCCGGGTGCATGAAGGCCAGCCAGGACGGCAGGTCGTTCAGTGCGCCGGTAGCTTCGGCACCGATCAGTGTCATGGCGATGATGCCCATGGTCTTCTGCGCGTCGTTGTGGCCGTGGGCGAAGCCCATGTAGGCCGCCGAGGCGATCTGGGCCTTGCCGAAGAACGCGTTGACGATGCGCGGGCGGGCCAGGCGGCCGATGGCACCACCGATCTTGGCCAGGCCGGCGATCAGGCCCCACAGCAGCACCATCACTACGATGCCAAGCAGGAAGCCGGCGATCGGCGAGGTGATCATCGGCACGAACACCTTCCACAGCAGGCCCTTGTTCTGCGCCCAGCTGCCCAGGCGTTCAGACCAGATCAGAGCGTCCCAGTTGTTGTGGGCCGCGGCCAAGCCGGCGCCGCAGAGGCCACCGATCAGGGCGTGCGAGGACGAGGACGGCAGGCCCTTCCACCAGGTGATCAGGTTCCAGATGATGCCGCCCAGCAAGGCGCACAGGATCACCTGCGGGGTGACGTCGACCACGTTGGTGTTGAGCAGGCCCGACGCGATGGTCAGCGCCACCGCGGTACCGGTCAGTGCACCGATGAGGTTCATGAAGGCGGCCAGCATCACCGCCCAGCCGGGCGAGAGCACCTTGGTCGCCACCACGGTGGCAATGGAGTTGGCGGTGTCGTGGAATCCGTTGATGAACTCGAAGACGAGTGCGGCCAGGATCACCACCAGGACAAGGGTCAACATGCGGCGGCGTCCGTCAGCTGTTCTTCAACACGATCTGGTACGCCACCACGCCGGCCTCGCGGCAACGGTCGATGGCCTTTTCCAGGATCTCGAAGAATTCCTTCAGCAGGAACATCTGCAGGTTGTCCAGGCGACCGGAGTAGATGTCGCGGTACAGCTCCAGCATCAGGCGGTCGGCCTCGTTCTCCAGCGAGCGCAGCTTCTCGTTGAGCGCGGTCATCCGGTCCAGGTTCATGTGGCGCAGGTCGGCCACCATCTCCACCACCACGCCGGCAGCCTGTTCCAGCATCGCCGCGCGCGGCGCGAAGTCGATGTGCTCCAGGTGGGTCGTGGCCAGCGAATAGCGATCGGCGAACTTCTCGATCTGCTTGGGAATCTTGTACAGCGCCGAGCCCAGCGCTTCGATGTCTTCGCGCTCGATCGGGGTCATGAAGCTGTCCACCAGCGCCTGGCTGATCTTGTCCGAGGCCGCGCGTTCGCGCAGGCGGGCCAGCTTGAAGGCGTCCAGCGCGGGCTGGCGGTCGGCCTCGCGCAGCATGGAATGCAGCGCCTTGGCGGCGTCGGAAGCCGCGACAGCAGCCTCATCGAGCAGGGTGTAGAACTGTTTGCCGGAACCGAAAATGGTCTGCAGAGAGAACATTGAGAAACCTGTCAGCCGTCGCGGGAAGGACGGCACCAGACGGAATTATGACGGCTAGATGACCATCACGGGTATCCCCGCCCCCTTTCGGGGCTCTGGAACCCTCAACCTGAACAGGCGGTTGCCACCCTGCCACGCCCCTTTGCTAAGATGCCAGCGCGCCTTCGGGCGCACCTTATGGACGACGACCCTTATCCCCCAGCGCCGCGCCGGACCCTGTTCCTGAGCGCCAGCCGCCATCGCCAGCACCCGCCCTCCCTGCCACCAACCGGGGACGACGCCCGTGTTTGAAATGATCCTGATTGTCTTCGCGCTTGTTCTGCTGAACGGCTTCTTCGCCATGTCCGAGATGTCGGTCATGACCTCGCGCAAGAGCCGCCTCAAGCAGATGGCCGCCACCTCCAAGCGGGCCGCCAAGGCGCTGGAGCTGTCGGAGAAGCCGGAGAGCTTCCTGTCCACCGTGCAGATCGGCATCACCGTGATCGGCGTGCTGACCGGCTACCTCGGCGGTGAGGCGCTGGGCGAGGCCTTCGGCGGCTGGATCCAGGGCCTGATGCCGGGCTTTGCCTATGCCGGCAACATCGGCACCGCGCTGGCGGTCAGCCTGATCACCTTCATCACGCTGATCTTCGGTGAACTGGTACCCAAGCGCCTGGCGCTGACCCGCTCGGAGGCCATCGCCGGCCTGGTCGCGATGCCGATGAGCTGGCTGGCCAAGCTGGCGCTGCCCTTCGTCTGGCTGCTGTCCAAGACCACCCAGCTGGTGCTGCGCCTGTTCGGCCTGGGCAAGGATGAAGTCGCCTCGGTGACGGAAGAAGAGATCCGCATGCTGGTGGCCGAAAGCCACGAGGCCGGCGTGATCGACGCCCACGAGCGCGACATGATGAACCGCGTCATGCGCCTGGGCGACCGCACCGCCGACAGCCTGATGACGCCGCGCAACCGCATCGCCTGGCTGGATACCCAGGGCGGGCTGGAGCGCAATCTGGAAATCATGGCCGAGCACGAGTTCTCCCGATACCCGGTGTACCGCGACAACGACATGGACGTGGTCGGCGTGCTGGAACTGAAATCGCTGGCCACGCGCATGGCGCGCGGCGACAACGCGTTGTTCCAGACCCTGCGCGAGCCGCTGTACGTTTCCGAATCGACCCACGCGATGAAGCTGCTGGAGATCTTCCGCGAGGAACAGCAGTCGATGGCGCTGGTGGTGGACGAATACGGCGAGATCCAAGGCCTGGTGACCATCAGCGACCTGATGGGCGCCGTGGTCGGCCGCCTGCAGGCGGTGGAGAACGCCGACGAGGATGCGCTGGTGGTGACCCGCGAGGACGGCTCGCTGCTGGTGGACGGCTCGCTGCCGATCGAGGACCTGCGCGAGCTGATCGGCAGCAACGACCTGCCCGATGCCGAGGATGGCGACTACTACACGCTGGCCGGCATGTGCATCCACTACTTCGGCCGCATTCCGCACGCCGGCGAATACTTCGACTGGGCCGGCTGGCGCTTCGAGGTGGTCGACCTGGACGGTGCGCGGGTGGACAAGCTGCTGCTGCGCACGCTGTCCGACGAGCAGGCCGATGAGCTCACCGCCTGAGGCCGGCCAGGGTCCGGGCCAGCAGCGCCCGGCCTACCGTAACGAGGGCATCCGCACCCTGCTGGAGATGTTCGCCTCCGGCGATCCCACCGAGCACATGCCGCTCGGCCAGATCCTGTGCAACCTGCAGCAGGGCGCATTCGGCGTGTTCCTGTTCGTGGCGATCCTGCCGTCGTTCATCCCGATCCCGGGCATGGGCGGTGCAGTCAGCGGTCCACTGGTGATCCTGATCGGCCTGCAGATGCTGTGCTGCCTGCGCCGCCCCTGGCTGCCCGGCTTCATCGCCCGCCGCGGGCCAAAGCGCAGCACCATGCACCGTTTCCTGGACCGCATCGACCGCCCGCTTCGGCGCCTGGACAAGATGCTCAAGCCGCGCCTGCCGCAGCTGCTGACACCGCTGCCGGCGCACGCCTTCAGCGGCCTGCTGCTGGTGTTGCTGGGCCTGCTGCTGTCGCTGCCGATTCCCTTCACCAACTTCCTGTTCGGCTTCCAGCTGCTGCTGTTCTCGCTGGCGCTGCTGGAACGCGATGGCGCGCTGATGCTGTTCAACTGGATCGCGGCGCTGGCGGCGATCGCGTTCTTCGGTTTCAGTTCGGGGCAGCTGGTGGGCTATATGGTGGAGTTGTTCCAGCGCTGGTTCTGAGCCGGAATCCACCGGGGTCGCCCCATCCACGCATGGCGTGGATCTACTGGGAAACACGCGTGCCTGGAATCAGTAGATCCACGCCATGCGTGGATGAAGCTCTCAGCGCAGATCGATGAACCCGTTGTCGGCCAACGCCGCCGGTTCGTCCTGCACCGCCGACAGCACGAAACTCAGCGCCGTGCCCAGCAGCGTGCCCGGCCCATCCCAGTACTCGGCCGAGTCGGCGCGCACTTGGATCAGGCGCAGGTTCGGGTCGTCCTTGCCGCCTGGGAAGAACAGCTTCATCGCCGGCGACCACAGCGCCTCGATCTTCGCGCGATCATCGACAACCCGCGCGCGTCCCGCCACAGACACATAGGTATTCTTCGATGGCGAGGCATAGGCCACGTTGACGCGCGGATCGAGCGCGATCTCGGCCACCTTCGGGCTGTCGGCAGTGATGACGAACCACAGGTCACCGTCGAAAGTGACCTGCTGGGTGGCCAGCGGCCGGCTGTAGAGCCTCCTGTCGACGCCGGTGGTGGTGAACATCGCCACCTCCACGTCCTTGATCAGATCTGCCAGCTGGGCAATGTGTTCGGCGCGGGTGTCGGCCATGAGGGGGCTCCTTCGATATGAGCCCCCATCAGACGCGGTTCGGCCGCAATGGGCCGTGACGCAATTGTTCAGCCCGCGTGGCGGGCGTGCCAGGCCTGCATCGCCAGTTCGAACGAGCGCAGGCGCGCGCGATGGTCATACAGGTTGGCGGTGAGCATCAGCTCGTCGGGCTTGTGCCGTTCAACGAAAGCGGCGATGCCATCGGCCACCTGCTGCGGATCGCCGAGGACGGTGCAGGCCAGCGCCCGCTCCACGCCCAGTTTTTCATGCGGCTCCCAGAAGGACTCGATGTCGTCGATGGGTGCCGGAATCTTGCCCGGGCGGCCGCGACGCAGGTTCACGAAACTCTGCTGCTGGCTGGTGAACAGGCGCCGCGATTCGGCCTCGCTGTCGCTGGCGACGACGTTCAGGGCCAGCATCGCGTGCGGCTGCTTCAGCGTGGCCGAGGGGCGGAACTCGCGGCGATACACCGCCAGCGCTTCGTCCATCACGTCGGGCGCGAAGTGCGAGGCGAATGCATACGGCAGGCCCATCGAGGCGGCCATGCGCGCGCCGAACAGGCTGGAACCGAGGATCCAGGTCGGCACCCGCAGGCCACCACCCGGAACCGCCTGCACCGCCTGCCCGGGCTGTACCGGCTCGAAGTAGTGCAGCAGCTCGCGCACGTCCTGCGGGAACTGGTCGGCGCTGTCGAAATAGCGGCGCAGTGCACGCGCGGTCGGCTGATCGGTGCCCGGCGCACGACCCAGGCCGAGGTCGATGCGGTCCGGATACAGCGAGGCCAGCGTGCCGAACTGCTCGGCCACCTGCAGCGGGGCATGGTTGGGCAGCATGATGCCGCCGGCACCGACGCGGATGCGCTTTGTGCCACCCGCCACGTGGCCGATCAACACGGCGGTGGCCGCGCTGGCGATGCCAGGCATGTTGTGGTGTTCGGCCAGCCAGTAGCGGCGGTAGCCCAGCGCATCGGCGTGCTGGGCAAGTTCCAGCATGTTGGCGAAGGCAGCGGTGGTGTCACTGCCCTCGCAGACCGGGGCCAGGTCAAGGATCGACAACGGGATCATCAGGCGTTTTTCCGTCACAGGATCCCCCATGCATGGGGTCGGCCGGGCGCGGCGGCCAGTGTCGGTGGCGGGATGCTGATTCCCGTGGGGCGGGTTCAGGGCTGGCCGGGCTTGATCCGGTAGTGCCGGCCGCTGGCCGGCAGGCAACGTGCGCTGGCAGCCGGCCAGCGGCCGGCTCTACCGGGGAAGCATCAGAACGCGCTGGGGCGCGGCTCGGCCAGCGGCTGGTCAACCATCGGCTTCAGCTCGGCATCCAGTGCCACGCGCTCATCGAACACGAAGCAGCGGCCTTCGTAGCCTTCGCCGCCCACCTCCTCGAAGTAGCCGAGGATGCCGCCATCGAGCTGCAGCACATTGTCCATGCCGTCATTGACCATCCACAGGGCGGCCTTCTCGCAGCGGATGCCGCCGGTGCAGAAACTGACCACGGTGCTGTCCTTCAGCGCTTCGCGGTGCGGCGCCAGCGCCTCGGGCAGGTCGGTGAACTTGTGGATGGGCAGCACCAGCGCATCCTTGAAGGTGCCGTACTCCACTTCCTGCAGGTTGCGGGTATCGAGCATCACCACCGGCTTGCCGGCGTCGTCATGCCCCTGCCGCAACCAGCGCTGCACCGTGGCCGGATCGATCGCCGGTGCGCGTGGATAGTCCAGCGGCTGGCCGTCGTCACGGCGGAAGCTGATGATCTCGTCCTTCACCTTGGCCTTCAGCCGCGCGAACGGCTGATGCTCGCTCAGACTGGTCTTGACACGCACATCGGCAAAGCGCGCGTCAGAACGCAGTGCCACGTAGAAACCCTCGACCGCCTCCGGTGCACCCGCCAGGAACAGGTTCAGCCCCTCGCCCGCCACCAGGATCGTGCCGCGCAGCTGCGCAGCCTCGGCGCGCGCCAGCAGCTGGTCGCACAGGGCCTGGGGAGCGTCGATGACGGCGAAATGGTAGGCAGCAGTATTGGCGATCATCCTGGCATTTTAGCGCCAGACCGCCCCAGGGTCAGATTTTCACGTTCATCCACGCATGGCGTGGATCTACTGAAGATCTGCAGATTCAGCGGTCAGAGCCCTCTGCGCATCGGAGGGATCCGCCCCCAGCGCCAGCAGATCGCGTGAAACTGTCGAAGGCGGGGCGGTGTGGATTTGCGGGGTGTGAGCCGCATGGATGCGGCGACCAAGCCCCCAGGGACGGGTTCACGGCGGCCCCGCAAACCCACACCGCCACGCCATCCCACGGAATGCCTGCTGTTGCTGTTGCTGTTGCTGTTGCTGTTGCCGGCCAGCGGCCGGCACTACCGCGGGTGCCGGGTGCAACCCGGCCGAACCCCCTTATCCCCGCAACAGCACGAACGGCAGCAATACCAGCGCCGCCGCACCGGCCATCGCCAGCAGCACCAGCACCACATACCCCGGTCGGCGCCGGAACAGGCTGCCGAAGGTCTCCGCCGTGCCCTCGCGCAACGCCTGCTCGCGCTCGGCACGGATGCGCGGCCCGCGTTCGGCCTGGTACTCCGCCATCAGCGCCTTCGCACGCAGATGATCGGTGTCCTCACGCAGCCACAGGCCGCCGTTGGAAATGCCCCAGGGGCTGGGTTCGGTGCGATACCAGGCGATGCCATGCTGGTCGAGCAGCGTGCAGACATCGGCATACTCGTCGTCACCGACATTGCGCAGATTGAGCAGGAGTTTTGCCATGCCCCCATGATACCCGGCGCCGATGCGCTACCCTTGCCGCCCTCGCCCTGCGCCCTTCCGGAGACGCCCGATGCGCCGCCTGCTGCTTCCCCTGCTGCTGTCCCTCGCCGCCGTTGGCTGCTCTACCGAACCGTCCGGCCCGCCGCCGGGTGGCACCCTGACCACCTTCGAGCGCATCGATACCGTCCCAGGCACCGGCGCCGAAGCCGTTGCCGGCAACAAGGTCACCGTGCACTACACCGGCTGGATCTACGACAACCGCACCGAAACCAAGCACGGCAAGACCTTCGACAGCTCGGTCAGCCGTGGCGAACCGTTCACCTTCGCGCTCGGCGCCGGCCAGGTCATCCGCGGCTGGGATGAGGGCGTGGCCGGCATGAAGGTCGGCGGCAAGCGCACGCTGATGATCCCGCCGGACTATGGCTACGGCGACCGCCGGGTTGGCCCGATTCCGGCCGGCTCGTCGCTGGTGTTCGATGTCGAGCTGCTCGATGTCAAACCGTAATACCACAACGCCCCATCGGGTCGCCGTCATCGGCGGTGGCCCGGCCGGCCTGTTCGCCGCCGAACGCCTGCGCGCCGCTGGGCTGGACGTTGACCTGTACGAGGCCAAGGGTTCGCCCGGCCGAAAGTTCCTGATCGCTGGCAAGGGCGGGCTCAACCTCACCCATTCCGATCCGCGCCCGCTGTTCGACAGCCGCTACCGCGAGCAGGCCGAAACGGTCGGTCGCTGGCTGGATGGCTTCGACGCGCAGGCACTGCGTGACTGGGCCGCTGGCTTCGGCGTGGAAACCTACGTCGGCAGCTCCGGCCGTGTGTTTCCGGTCGACCGCAAGGCAGCGCCCTTGCTGCGCAGCTGGGTGCGCCGCCTGAAAGAACAGGGGGTGCGCCTGCACGCCAACCACCGCTGGATCGGATGGAGTGACGACGGCGCGCTGCGATTTGAAACCGAAGCCGGCACCGTTGAAGTACATGCCGATGCCACTCTGCTGGCCATGGGCGGCGGCAGCTGGCCGCAGCTGGGCAGCGACGGCGCCTGGGTCACGCCACTGCAGGCCCGTGGCGTGGACATCGCACCGCTGCAGTCGGCCAACTGCGGTTTCGACGTGGACTGGACCGCGTTCTTCGCCCAGCGCAATGCCGGTGCGCCGTTGAAGCCGGTGGTCGCGCACTGGATCGACCTGGCCGGACAGCCACAGTCGCTGCAGGGCGAATGCGTGGCCAGCGAGTACGGCATCGAAGGCAGCCTGATCTATGCGTTGGCGGCGGACCTGCGCGAGACCATCAACCGCGATGGCCACGCGATGCTGTGGCTGGACCTGGTGCCGGGCCGCGACGAGGCGCGCCTGCTGGCCGATCTGTCACGCCCGCGCAAGGGCCGCAGCTTCGGCGAGCACCTGCGCCGCCAGGCCGGCCTGGACGCAGTGAAAGCCGCACTGGTGTTCGAGATCCTGGGTAAAGAAGCGGGCAACGACCTGCCTGCCGTGGCGGCTACGCTCAAGCGCCTGCCGCTGTGCCTGCAGCGTCCCCGGCCGATGGCCGAGGTGATCAGCACCGCCGGTGGCGTGCGCCTGGATGCGCTGGATGATGGCCTGATGCTGCGGGCAGTGCCCGGCGTGTTCTGTGCCGGCGAGATGCTGGACTGGGAGGCACCGACGGGTGGCTACCTGTTGACCGCGTGCTACGCCAGTGGCCTGCGTGCTGCGAACGGCGTGATCGGGTGGCTGGCGGAGCGGTGACGCCTGCCTTGTAGAGTCGAGCGTGGCTCGACTCTACAAAAGCCGTCGAGCACGCTCGACGCTACATCACCATGGCCTGCGCATGCTCACCGAAGCCAGCGCCACGCCGCTGGGATGCGGGTAGGCCTCTTCGCGCACGCTGATGAACCCCTGCCGTTGATAGAACGGCACGGCGTTTAGCGAGGCCGACAGCACCACCTCACGCTCAGGATCGGCCATCGCCAGCAGACGCTGCATCAGTGCCTGGCCGATGCCCTTGCCGCCACGATCCGGATCGACGAACAACGCATCGACTTCATTGGCATCGGCATCGAACACGCCGAAGCCGAGCAGGACACCCTGCCCGTCCTCGGCCACCACGCAGCCGCCCTGCCCCAGCAGCCGTGCGTACTGCGACGGCGGCGGAGAAGCCGACCACGGTGCGATGACCTCCACCGGATAGTGGCTGCTGCAGGTCTCGCGAACGCAACGCGTGCGCAGTGCCCACAGCGTGGCCACGTCATCCATGGTGCCGATCCTGAACTGCATGATGCCTCCTTGTAGCGTCGAGCCATGCTCGACTGTTCTTCGTTCCGACGTCGCGATGCCTGATCGAAAGGCAGTCGAGCATGGCTCGACTCTACAACAACGGTTATCGCGACTTGCTGGCGCGCAGTGCCTGGATCTTCGGCGGCGGCTGGAACGAGTCACTGCGTGCATCTGCCCAGAACGCATGGAACACCGCATGGTCGGGCACCTTGTGCAGCAGCTCGCCCGGTTCCAGGTAGCGGTACAGCGAGGCCAGCGAACGGATTTCCACCGGCGAAACACGGCGCAGGATGTGCTCCGGCCCCAGTTCAGCCGGATCGTTCAGGCCCGCGGCACACAGCAGTTCCTTCAAGGCATGCAGCGTGTGCTCGTGGTAGCTGTACACACGGGTGGCCTTGTCCGGTGCATCCAGATGCTTCCAGCGCGCAGGATCCTGGGTTGCGATGCCGGTCGGGCACTTGTCGGTGTGGCAGCTCAGCGACTGGATGCAGCCCAGCGCGAACATGAAGCCTCGGCCGGCATTGCACCAGTCGGCACCCAGCGCGATGGTCCGCGCGATGTCGAACGCGCTGGTGATCTTGCCGGCCGCACCGATGCGGATGCGATCGCGCAGGTCGAGGCCGACCAGGGTGTTGTGCACCAGCAGCAGCGCCTCGTGCATCGGCACGCCGACATGGTCGACGAACTCGGCCGGTGCCGCACCGGTGCCGCCCTCGGCGCCGTCGACTACGATGAAATCCGGCAGCAACCCGGTTTCCTGCATCGCCTTGGCAATGCCGAACCACTCCCATGGGTGGCCGATCGCCAGCTTGAAACCGACCGGCTTGCCACCGGACAGCTCGCGCAGGCGGGCGACGAACTGCAGCAGCTCGACCGGCGTCGAGAACGCCGAGTGACGCGACGGCGACACGCAGTCCACCCCCATCGGCACGCCACGCGTCACCGAGATTTCGGCGGTCACCTTCGGCGCCGGCAGCACGCCACCGTGGCCGGGCTTGGCGCCCTGCGACAGCTTGATCTCGATCATCTTGACCTGATCATGGGTGGCATTGGCAACGAAGCGCTCCTCGCTGAAACCGCCCTTCTCGTCACGGCAACCGAAGTAGCCCGAGCCGATCTCCCATACCAGATCACCGCCCATCTCACGGTGGTAGGGCGAGATCGAACCCTCGCCAGTGTCGTGGTAGAAGCCCCCTCGGCGTGCGCCTTCGTTCAGCGCGCGGATGGCATTGGCCGACAGTGAACCGAAGCTCATCGCCGAGATGTTGAACACGCTGGCCGAATAGGGCTTGGCACAGTTCGGGCCGATCAACACGCGGAAATCATGCTTGGCGATGGCGGTCGGCGCCAGCGAATGGTTGATCCACTCGTAGTCCACCGCGTAGGTGCTGCGCAGGGTGCCGAACGGCACTGTGTCCATCTCGTTCTTGGCGCGCTGGTAGATCAGTGCCCGCTGCTGGCGCGAGAACGGCACGTCTTCCAGGTCACTCTGCACGAAGTACTGGCGGATCTCCGGGCCGATCGATTCCAGCCCGTAGCGGAAGTGCGCCATCACCGGATAGTTGCGGCGCAGCGTGCTGCGCTTCTGCAGCAGGTCCCAGGTCCCCAGCGCCACCATCGCAGCAGTCAGGCCGACGCCCCAATACCAGGCCGGCCAGATCGTGGCCATCCACAGGCATATCGGGAACATCAGGATGGCGAGCAGGTAGACGATATACCGGTGCATGGCTTTCCTCGGTTGCAACTGCCCCCGAGTCTACCGCGCCGCTCGCTGCCCGGGCTTACAAGCGATCGTCAACCACGTTGCGCGGCCAGGCCGATTTCACGTCGTAGACCAGGCCACCCGGCGCCAGCAGCCCCCGGATTGCGGATTCATCCATCGCCTTGAAACGGGCGTGGGCCACCGCCAGCACCACCGCGTCATAACGCCCCGCCCCGGGCTCGGCCAGCCAATCCAGGCCCTCGCCGGTCAATGCCGCCGGGCCGACCCACGGGTCGCTGACCTCCACCTGTGCACCAGCATCGCGCAGCCGTTGTGCCAGTTCCAGCGCGCGACTGTTGCGCAGGTCCGGGCAATCCTCCTTGAAGGTCACGCCCAGCACCAGGATGCGTGCGTCCGCCGGCGCACGGCCACGCTCGGCCAGCATCTCCAGCACCCGCGTCGCCACGTGCTCGCCGACGCGGTTGTTGACCTGTCGTGCGGTGTGGATCAGGTCCGGGTGGTAGCCCACGCTCTCGGACTTGTGCAGCAGATAGTACGGATCGACACCGATGCAGTGACCGCCAACCAACCCTGGCCGGAACGGCAGGAAATTCCACTTGCTGCCAGCGGCGTCCAGTACGTCCTGGGTATCGATGCCGAGCCTGTCGAAGATCAGGGCCAGCTCGTTGACCAACGCGATGTTGACGTCGCGCTGGATGTTCTCTACCACCTTGGCTGCTTCGGCCACGCGCATCGACGGTGCCGGGAACGTACCGGCAGCGATGATGCGCTGGTAGAGACCATCGATTACCGCAGCGACTTCCGGTGTCGAGCCGGACGTGATCTTGCGGATGTCGGCCAGGCGCCGCTGGCGGTCGCCGGGACTGACCCGTTCCGGGCTGTAGCCGCAATAGAAGTCTTCGTTGAAGCGCAGGCCCGAACCCTGTTCCAGCAGCGGCACGCACACTTCCTCGGTGGTGCCGGGGTACACCGTGGACTCGTAGACCACCAGATCGCCGGCGCGAAGATGACTGGCAATCAGCCGTGTCGCCGAACGCAGGGGCTCCAGGTCGGGCTGCTCGTAAGCATCGATCGGGGTCGGCACGGTGACGATGTAGACATTGCAGGCATCGAGCAGTGCAGGATCGCTGCCGTACTGCAGCAGCTGCGCACTGGCCAGCTCGTCGGCTTCCATTTCCAGCGTGTGATCCTGGCCGCTGCGCAGCTCGGCGATGCGACCGGCATCGATATCGAAGCCCAACGTCGGCCACTGCCGGCCAAACGCCACCGCCAACGGCAGACCGACGTAGCCCAGGCCGATCACCGCAAACCGGGGTGCGCTGGCCGCCGCAACCGGCGCACTCATCGGCACATCCCGTGCAACGGATGCGATCGCACATACGCTGCCATGGCTTCGGCCAACACACTCATCTGCTGTACCACTCCGGAAAACCTGCGCCAGAAAGGCTACAGCCTACCGGCCCCGGCGCCCTGCCGCCAAGGCGGGCTCAGGACCCCAACGCCACCGCGGCCGGTTCCAGTTCACCGTCGGCGCCGGTCCAGGCCTGCAGCAGGCGCTCGAATCCACCGCTGCCAAGCAGGAAGCCGGGCCACGCGGCATCGACAATCTGCGCCAGCAGCTCCGGCTCGATCCGCCGCGTGCCCATCGACCAGCGTGGAAATGCGCGCTGCACCACGGGTGCACGGCACAGCACTTTCAGCTGCCCGTGGCTGCGCGCGTTGAGGATGCGCTGGAACACCGAATCGATGCCGTCCTCCGGGCCTTCCAGATACTGAAGGAAACGTGCTCCGTCGAACATCAGGACACCGGTGACACCGGCTACACGATTGAATGCCGTGGCGTCGGCCAGCAGGCGGTCAAGATCGGTTGTCTGCAGATCGGCGCGGGCTTCACTGGCATAGGCAATCGCGTGCAGCGACATCAGGTGGCTCCCCCCCTGGGAACGATGGCAGGGACTATGACATGAATGCGATCGACAGTTAAGCACGCCGCCGCCGAGATGCAATCCGGTCGCAGTACCGCAGGTGGGCTACAATCGGCGCCGCGCTGCAGGCCCGGATGGCGAAACTGGTAGACGCATCGGACTTAAAATCCGCCGGGGGCAACCCCATGCCGGTTCGATTCCGGCTCCGGGCACCACACGCACGCAGCACAAGCCAGCTTCAGATCGCCCGCGAGTAGCGCGGCTGCTCGTGTGCGGCACGCAGATACGGGTCGAAGCACATCGCCAGCAACCGCAGCAACGGTCGCCCGGGTTCGCTGGCACGCACCACGCCATCGCGGTATTCGGCCAGGCCATCTTCCTGCAGCCGCTGTACCGAACGCAGGTCCTCGGCGAAGTACTGCTCGAAATCCACACCGTGACGCTGCCCCAGCAGCACGCCATCCACCTCGCCCTGGCACATCAGCTGCTGGATCAGTTCCGCACGCAGCTGGTCGTCGGCACTCAACGCCACGCCGCGCCAGACCGGCAGCTGGCCCTGGTCCACCGCATCCTCCCACGACGGCAGGTCGCGCGGATTCTGGCTGTAGGTGGCACCGATGTGGCTGATCGCACTCACGCCCAGGCCGAGCAGATCGGTATCGGCGTGGGTGGTATAGCCCATGAAGTTGCGATGCAGCTGGCCGGCGCGCTGTGCGCGCGACAGATCCTCTTCCGGCAGTGCGAAGTGATCCATGCCGATGTACTGGTAGCCCGCGGCAGAGAGCTTCTCCACCGCCAGGCCCAGCAATGCCAGCTTGTCTTCCGTCGAAGGCAAACGGCTTTCGTCGATCTGCTTCTGCGCGCGGAACAGATGCGGCAGATGCGCGTAGCCATACACCGCCAGGCGATCCGGGCGCAGCGCCAGCACCAGTTCAAGGGTGCGGCCGAATCCTTCCAGGCTCTGTCCCGGCAGGCCATAGATCAGGTCGACGTTGACCGAACGCATGCCGCTGTCGCGGCAGGCGCGCAGGATGTCCAGCGTCTGCTGCACGCCCTGTATGCGGTTGATCGACTCCTGCACCTGCGGGTCGAAATCCTGCACGCCCAGGCTGGCCCGATTGAAGCCCAGCCGCGCCAGCATGGCGACGTCGCGGGTGTCGATGAAACGCGGATCGAGTTCGATCGAGAAATCGCGCTGCGGCGAATCACTGAAATCGAAGCGTCGGCGCAACCCTTCCACCAGCGTGGTCATCGCCTCGGCGTCGAGGAAGTTCGGCGTACCGCCGCCCAGGTGCAGCTGGATTACCTCGCGGCCGTCATCGAACTGCGGCGCCAGCAGGTCGGCCTCGGCCAGCACGCGCGAGACGTAGCTGTGGCCACGGCCGCGGTCGCGGGTGATCACCCGGTTGCAGCCGCAGTAGAAGCAGGGGCTGGAGCAGAACGGCACATGCACGTACAGCGACAGCGCGCGGGCCAGCTGGTTGCTGTCGGCGATCGCCTGGCGCAGCGCCGGCGCGTCGAAGCCATCATGGAAATGCGGCGCGGTCGGGTACGAGGTGTAGCGCGGGCCCGGCCGGTCGTGCCGGCGCAGAAGGTCGGGGTCGAAGGTCCAGGCCAGGCCACCGGCGGCGGGAGAGAACGTGTCCATGCCGCCAGCATCGCGCCGGGCGGCCTGCGCCGCCTTGACCCAGATCAATCCTTGCCGGGGATCCCCAGCACCGGCAGGCCGACCTGCGGCCAGCGCAGCATCTGGTAGCGCTTCCAGAAGGTGTCACCGATGCGCGCGGCCACGTCGTTGGCCAGCTCCTGCATCGGCGGGTTGTTGCATTCGGCGGTGGTGATCCGGAACAGCACCAGCCAGCGGTCGAACAGATCCTTGTCCAGCTCGATGGCCATGTGCTTGGACATCGGCGAGCCCTTGAACCGGCGGGTGCCGCGCAGCATCGCCGACCAGAAGTCGACCAGTTGCGCCAGGTGCTCGGGCCAATCGTGGACGTGCGCCCCGAACACCGGTCCCAGCCGATCTTCCTCGCGCACGCGGGCATAGAAATCGTGAACCAGGCGGGTCACTTCCTGCTCGGTGCACAACTCGGGCGAGGCGACGGGGAGGACAGGCGGCGGTATTGCGTTCATCGGGGTACCCAAAGCGTGCCGGCAGTGTGCCGCACCCAGGCGGCAGCGCCGTTGATCCAGATCAATGTCGGCGCAGTCCGCTGCACCTAGGCTGGCACGCTTGCAGGAAGCATGCCCTGCGGATGCTGCGCCAGCCTTGGCGAAGTATACGCGCCGCCCACTTTTCGATCCGGGACAGCATGAACAGACCTTCTCCCAACCGCCGCCAGCGGCTGATCCAGCAGTGGGGCGCCATCCTCTGGCCCAGCTTCATCGCCGCCGGCGTGGCCAGCGTGGTGTTCTTCGCCTTCGTCGATCCGTTGCGCCTGCAGGCCATCAGTTTCCCGGGCACGGCCATCAGCCGCGAACTGGGTTATACGGCGGGATTCTTCATGTTCTGGTCGGTGACGGCACTGTCCAGCGCGGTCACCTGGTACCTGCAGCGGCCGGTGCCGAGCGATGACGACGACGAGCTGCCGCTGGGATGAGCACACCCTGCACAACAACGCGCCCGCGGCATTGGCGCGGCACACTCAACGCTGTCCTGCTGGCCCTGTTCTACGCGCTGCCGTGGTTGCGCTGGGACGGACGTCAGGCATTGCTTCTGGACATCAATGCCCGGCGCTTCGACCTGTTCGGCTGGACGTTGTGGCCCAACGACGTCGGCGTGCTGATCGGCCTGTTGGCGGTGCTTGCGGTGGGCCTGGCGCTGCTTACCCATCTCGCCGGCCGAGTGTGGTGCGGCCACGCCTGCCCGCAGACGCTGTGGAGGCGCGCCTTCGACGGGATCGCCCGTGCCGCGTCCCGAGTGCTTCCCGCCTCGGCTGTACGCCCGGGCACCCAGCTGGCATGGGGACTGCTGTCCGTGTGGACCGGCATTACCTTCGTCGGCCTGTTCAGCCCGATCACCGGATTACTGGCCGCTGCGCCAAACGCTGGCTGGAGCGGTTGGGAAACGTTCTGGGTGCTGTTCTATGCGGCCGCCACCTGGGGGAACGCCGGCTTCCTGCGCGAACAGGTCTGCCGTTCGCTGTGCCCGTTCGCACGCATGCAGCCGCTGCTGACCGATCCACATACACCACGCATGCTGTACGACGCGCGCCGCGGCGAGCCACGCGGACCGCGCCCATCCGGCCTGGGCGGCGTGCTCGGTCGCGGTCGTGGCCTGCTCGATCCAACAACTGCGCAGGACTACGTGTTCCGCGCAGCGCATCCGCTGCTGGCCGGACCGATGCCGACCTTCAGCGCCGATCGCCTCGGTGACTGTACCGACTGCTCTGCTTGTGTCAGTGCCTGCCCGATGCAGCTGGACATCCGCCAGGGGCCGCAGGCCGATTGCCTGGCCTGCGGCGCCTGCCTGGAGGCCTGCGCACTACAGCAGCACCGGGCCGGTTTCGGTCCGGGGCTGGTGCGTTACTGCAGTCCGCAGGCGATGGCCGGACAACCGAAGCGCCTGTGGCGACCCCGGACCCTGGCCCTGCTGTCCTTGTTGCTGGCGCTGCTTGCCTGCGGCGCCTGGCGCCTGCTTTGAATCAACGCGGCCCGCTGGCGTGCGGCGGAACCAGCTGCGCACGTCGCACGATGCCCAACTGCTCGATGATCAGCGCCATTTCGTTGGTGACTTCGGTACGCTCGGTCCCCTGCGGGACCAGGCGGTCCAGCACCTGCTGGTAGGTATCCCAGAACGCCGGACCGCATCCGTGTTTGTGGTAACTGGCTTCCAGTTCGCGGCGTACCCGTTCAGCCAAGCCATGCATGCCGTATTCCATACGACCTCCGTTGGACTTGTTCTGCATTGTTGACGGTCTACCGACTCACTTGCGTGCTACTGAAAGACTCCCAGGCTTCACGCCCGGTTGATGCCAATTAGTCATAGATTTCACGACAGGTCAATTACATGCAGCGACTTTCGTGATTGAAATTATTAATCGTTCACGAAACTACATACGGGGACATGGGTCCCCCGGATGGGGTGAAGCCGACAGGTCGCGGGAACCCTGGACCGACTCCTCCAGTAGATGACACCGATTGCGACCTTCAGATCGATCGATTTTGCCTATTTTGCCAAGCATACTTAGCAAAATCCGCTTAGCGTGCTAGATGCGACAAATGGCGGCGCAAGTCAGATGGATTCGCCCGCCGACGCTTCTGTCGTGGGGAACAGGTTCGGATAGCGCTGATGCAGGATGTACTGCCGCAGGGCCGGAATCGGAAAGTCCCTAGGCCATTGCGACACTGCGGAACGGCTGATGCCAAAGAAGCGGGCCAGTTCGGCGTCGGTGCGGAATCCCAGCCGGGTGCGCACCTGCCGTTTGCTCCAGAATTCGGTCACGGTCGGTCCCTCTGTTAACCAACCTTATTCTTGTGACAAGGCTTCTTCGCATTCCACGCGTTAAGCTGGCTTGCATAGATGAATACTCTCGGCCAACGACTCGCTATCGCCATGAAGAAAGCCGGGCACCCACGCCCGGCCGCTCTGGCCCGCGCCGCCAAATCAACGACGGCAACCATCAGCAACTGGCTCAACGACCATGTGAGCGCTTCGCATGTGAAGGCCGAACAGCTGTTCCGTATCGCCGATGCGGCCAAGATGGACGCGCGCGAACTTCTGTACGGAGTGAGCGGGCTTGGCGTCGGCGAACCTGGCAGCGCCTACATCCCCAGCCAGGCCCATCTGGATGTCTGGCAGGACGCCTACGAGCTGGTCAGCCATCTGGTGGCCGAGAACGGCCTGGAGATCGACCATCGCCGTCATGCGGCGCTGGATCTGCTCGCGTTCGAACTGCTGATGGATGGCTTCAGCCGCAGCAAGGTGGCCCGCGTGCTGACGACCTCGATGACGTGAATGCACCGCCGCTGGTAGCATGGACCGCGATGGGGATGGGGCTCCCCCGATAACCGCCTGAGAAGGCTGATGGCTCCTGCCAGGACGAACCCGGTGTTCGTAGACGGCAGGTCGTGCCTGCCCTCGGCGTTCGCCATTGACCCTGCGAACCCGCATTCGAGGCACGCCATGCAAGCATTGAACAATTATTTCCTGGTCTTCGTCGGCGGCGGCATCGGCGCCTGCCTGCGCCACGCCTGCAACCTGATCGGCGCGCGGGTGGCGGTCGGCAGTCCCTGGCCCTGGTCGACCTTCCTGATCAACATCAGCGGTGCGCTGCTGATGGGCGTTGTGGTCGAGGTCTTCGCCATGCGCAATGGCGCCTCGCCGCAGCTGCGCCTGCTGCTGGCCACCGGCATCCTCGGCGGCTACACCACATTTTCCACCTATGCGCTGGAGATCGGCCTGCTGCTGCAGCGTGGCCAGCATGGGCTGGCGGCACTGTATGCCGGTGGCTCGGTGGCGCTGGGCCTGGCCGGTCTGTTCGGTGGCATGAAGCTGGCCCGGCTGGTGCTGGGCTGACGCTCAGGCCGCGTTGGCGCGGGCCTGTCCACGCCATTCCCGTGGCGACTGCCCGGTGTGCGCCTTGAACGCCCGTGACAGCGCCGCCTCGCTGCCATAGCCCACATCATCGGCGATCCGCTTCAGTGGCCGCCCCTGTCGCAGCGCCTGCTGTGCGAGCCCGACCCGCCACCCCTGCAGGTACTGGCCCGGCGTGGTGCCCATCGCCTCGCGGAAGCTGGCGGCGAACACGCTGCGTGACATCCCGGCAACCTCGGCCAGGTCTTCCAGGGTCCAGGACTGTGCGGGCGCTTCATGCATTGCCACCAGCGCCAGCCGCAGCCGCGGATGACCCAGCCCGGCGAACAGGCCGCCGCGCATCTCGCCGCCTTCCATCAGCTGGCGCAGCACCTGGATCATCACTACCTCGAACAGCCGGTTGACCATCGCCGCCCGCCCGCAGCGCTGCTCGAAGGCCTCTTCGAACAGCAGTTCCAGCGCCGCGTTGCCGCCATACAGATCGGCCAGCGGCAGGCAGATGAAATCAGGCAGCGCGGCGCTGATCGGATTGAGCCGGCCGCCCTCGAAATACAGGTTGGCGCAGGCCATGTCGGCGCCCTGCTGCGGGTCGGTACTGAAGCGATGCGGCATCGGCCGCGGATACAGCAGCAGGCTCGGCACTTCGACCTGCACGGTCTGTTGCCCGTGGCTGACCTGCAGCGGCCCGCGCCGCACCAGGTGCAACTGACCTGCCTCGTCCTCGCCGTCCAGCGTGTTGATGCCGCACAGCGCGCCGGCATGGAATACCGAGGCGGTGACCGCAAAACGTTCAAGCAGAATGGCGAGACGGTCGACCATGACAGGACTCCGGGTCAAACGAGGCGGGCTCAATGCGACAGATCGTATCGGAATCAATACTGGAAAGGACGGCACTGGCCGCGTGATCCCGCGGGCGCTATACAGGCCGCACATTCCCGCGCATGGAGGCACCGATGTCACTCCGCATCGCCCTGGCCCTGTTGCCGCTGCTGCTCGCGGCCCCGCACGCCTCGTCCGCCTCACCCTCGAAGATCGAGCACCTGGCCTGGCTGGCCGGTTGCTGGCAGCTTGATGGCCAGCCGGCCGGAGCCGGCGAGCAATGGTCCAGCCTGGCTGGAAACACCCTGTTCGGCAGCAGCCGCAGCCTGCGTGACGGCCGCACCGTGGGCTTCGAGTTCATGCAGCTGCGCCAGCATGACGACGGCCGCCTGGTACTGACCGCCCTGCCCTCTGGCCAGAACGCCACAGACTTCAACGCCACCCGGGTCGATGGCAATGAAGCCGTGTTCGAGAATCCCGCCAACGACTTCCCACAGCGTATCCACTATCGGCGCCTCGACGACCAGCGCGCGCATGCGCGCATCGAGATCGCGCAGGACAATCCGAAGCAGGCAATGGACTTTCCCATGCATCGCGTCGCCTGCGGTGGACCGACGCCCGCACCCTGACACGCAGACGCCCCGGGCCGGCCGGGGCGTCTGCATGCGATCAACGCCACACGGGCATTCACCCGGCCAGCGTGGTTTCCAGTGCCTTCAGGCCATCGCGATAGATGCCCTCGAACAGCGCGGACGCTTCTTCGTTGCTGACGCCCACCGGAGTGAACTCACCGGACCAGTCAATCCGCGAACCGCCGCCCTGCTCGACCACACGCAGGGTGGAGCGGTAGCCGGTGACCGGGAACGGGGCCTGCAGGATCGAGTAGGTGTAGCTGCGATCGGCCTGATCGAAGGCTTCCAGGCGCTCGACGATGGCATCGCCATCGGGATTGGCCAGATGGCGCACGCGACCACCTTGGCTGAGCGTGCTCTGGGGAATGTACGGAAGCCAGTCGGGCAGCGAATCGAAGCCGCCGATGAGGTTCCAGACCTGGTCAGCCGGGGTCGGCACGGTGATGGATACGGATGCAGTTGCCATGGGAAGGTCTCCTTGGGACTCAGATGTTGTCGATCGGCAGCGGGGCGTTGGCAGCGACCAGGCCCTGGGCACGCAGCTCCTGCCAGAACCCGGCCGGGATGATTTCCTTCAGTGCGGCGTAGTCCTCGGCGATGCGTTCGGGACGGCTGGCGCCCGGGATCACCGCAGCCACCGCCGGGTTGGCCAGCGAGAACTGCAGGGCAGCCGCCTTGATGCTGATGCCGTACTCGGCCGCGATGGCCTTGATGCGCTCGACCTTGGCCAGGATCTCCGGCGACGCCTTCTGGTACTCGAAGTGGCTGCCACCGGCCAGCACGCCGGAGCTGTACGGACCGCCGACCACGATGCCGGTGTTGCGCTCGGCCGCCTTCGGCATCACCCGCTGTAGCGCACGCTCATGGTCGAGCAGCGAGTAGCGGCCCGCCAGCAGGAAGCCGTCTGGACGGGCTTCGTCCAGGTCCAGGGTCAGCTCGATCGGCTCGACACGGTTGACGCCCAGGCCCCAGGCCTTGATCACGCCTTCCTCGCGCAGGCGGGTCAGGACCTTGAAGGCGCCGCGGCGTGCGGTCTCGAAGTACGACAGCCACTCATCGCCGTAGAAGTCCTGGGCGATGTCGTGCACCCAGACGATATCCAGGCGATCGGTCTTCAGACGCTTGAGGCTGTCATCGATCGAGCGCAGGGTGGCATCGGCCGAGTAGTCATTGACCAGCTTGTTGGGGCGACCGGCGACGAACAGGCCGCCCTTCTCGCCAAGGTCGCGGGCGCTGGTGTCTTCCACTTCGTCCAGGATCAGGCGGCCAACCTTGGTGCTGAGCACGAAATCGTCACGGTTGCGCTTGGCCAGCGCGTCGCCGAGCCGGATCTCGGCCAGGCCGGCTCCGTAGAACGGGGCGGTATCGAAGTAGCGGGTGCCCTGTTCCCAGGCCGCGTCCACCGTGGCCTGGGCCTCGGCTTCCGGGATGTCACGGAACATGTTGCCCAGCGGCGCGGTACCGAAGCCGAGGGTCTTGCCAGCCAGCAGAGTGTTGATGCTCATGGGGTTCCCCTTGAGGAGGTTGTTGAGGTTGAGGCATAGGCTAGGTTTGCCCAATCAGACTGTCCAAGACATAATTTATCCATCTTGAGTCCCGAATGGTCTTATGCTCGATCTCCGCCAACTGCGCTATTTCGTGGCCGTCGCCGAAGATGAACACGTCGGCCGCGCCGCCGAACGCCTTCACATCTCCCAATCCCCGCTCAGCCGACAGATCGCCCAGCTGGAGGAACGGCTGGAACTGCAGCTGTTCGAACGCTCGCAGCAGCGCATCCGGCTGACCGCCGATGGCCGCACCTTCCTGGCCGAGGCGCGCGCCCTGCTGACCCACGCCAACAGGCTGGAATCGCTGGCGCGCCGGCTCGGCCGCGGCGATGAAGGCGGCCTGTGCATCGGCTATCTGGAATACGCGATGCACTCCGGCGTATTGCCCACCGCCCTGCGCGAACTGCGCGGCGACCGTCCTGCCGTACACATCGCGCTGTACAACCAGCAGTCGGACGTGCAACTGGAAGGCCTGCGGCAACGCAGCCTGGACATCGCCCTGGTCTGCGAACCACCCGCGTTCGACGATCCGGACCTGGAGGCCACGCAGGTGCTGAACGACCCGATGCTGCTGGCCCTGCCGGCCGGCCACCCACTGGCCAACGCAGAGACCATCACGCCCGAAGATCTCGCCAGCCAGCAGTGGATCGGCGTGATGCACAAGGAAAGCGCGCTGCGCCATGACACCTTCATCGCCGCCTGCGCGAAGGCCGGTTTCACCCCGACCATCGCCATGGAGGCAACCGAACCACTGGCCGCGCTTGGGTTGGTCGCCGCTGGGCTGGGCCTGACCACCATCCAGCACAGCCTGGACCACCAGGCACCAGAAGGCGTGGTGCTGCGCGAGCTGCCGTGGTTCAGCTACCGCACACCGCTGTGGGCGGCCTGGCACCGCATCAACCTGCGCCCTCTGGTCGAGACCTTCCGCAGGACGCTGGTGCAGACCGCTACCGAGGGCAAGCCGGGCTTCGTCGACTGAACCGACCGCGCTATGCGGGGCCTGCCTCGGTGTAGCGCATCACCACGAAGCCCTCTTCCACGGCAGGTGCAACGAAGTGGCAGGTGATCTGTTCGAAGGCCTCGTCGCTGGCCTGGAACGGATGCTCGCCGAGTGCATTGCGCGCGCGCAGCCGCGCCTTGCAGACCTCGTCGGCAACGTCGAGAAAATGCAGCCGGTGCGCAGCACCCACTGGCTCGAACACCTCGCGCGCCCATGCCCGCGCGGCCGGCGTGTTGAAGGGGAAATCGAGCACCACCGAGACGCCCACGCGCAACAATGCACGCAGATGATCGGTCAGCACACTTCGCAGCGTGGCTGCACGCTGCAGGTAATCGGAGATGGAGTGGATGTCGCCCGGATGCAGCGTGGCCAGCCATGCGTCTTCGCTGATCAGGACGTGGCGCGGCTTCGCCGCCAGTTGCTGCGACAGGGTCGATTTGCCTGCACCGATCTTGCCGCACAGCAGGTGCAGGGTCGGGGCTTCGTCGGTCGATGAAAGAGGTTGCATCTGCGTTCTCCTCGGTGGATTCCAGTGCCCGGGAGAGCGCCATGTGCAGCCCGCCTGCCCGGGCGGGTTGCTTGGCCGTGACGACCGCGCGCTATCCCGCCTTCCCCTGGGGAATCCGGATAATCGACGCGGTGACGTGCAGGACCATGCGGCCAGCGTAGAGCGCAGCACGGTCGACCCACAATCCCCTGCGGCAGTGCAGCGCGCGCAACGTTTCGCTGGCATCTATGCTCGGCGCCATTCCTGCATGGAACGACCCCGATGCGCCCCTTGCTTCGATGTGCCCTCGCCCTCGGCCTGCTGTTGCCATCGACGGTCCTGCTGGCGGCACCGCCGACGGCGGCACGCACGCTCAGCGGCGAGCTGCGGGATGCACCGTGGCGGCTGGATGTACCAGCGAACTGGAATGGCGATCTTGTAATGCTGGCCCATGGCTATGAACCGGTCGGCGTGCCGCGCACCGTACCCATGGCAGTCAATGACAGCACCGCACCACTGCTTGCAGCAGGTTACGCCGTCGCGCAGAGCGCCTACGCCAGCCAGGGCTGGGCGGTGGCCGATGCGATCACAGATACGGAACGCCTGCGCCAGCAGGCAGTGGGTGAACTCAAGCATGTCCGCCACACCTGGATGCTGGGATTCTCGATGGGCGGTGCCGTGACCATCGGCAGCCTCGAGCGTTTCCCGCAGCACTACGCCGGTGGCGTGTCGCTGTGCGGCGCCAATCTCAGTGGCGAACAGATCGCGACCGATCTGCTGACCACGCTGGTCGCATTCGACTATTTCTTCCCCAAGGCCGATGGGCTGCCGCCTACCGGCCTGGTATCGCGCGAAGCGGCGGCGCTGCCGCAGGGCGAGTTGTACCAGGGCATTGCCAATGCACTGCAGCACGAACCGTCGCACGCCGCAGTGCTGGCGCGGCGGCTGCAGGTCTCCGCTGATGCACTGGCCGCCACGATCAGCCTGCACGCGCTGGTCCTGCACGAACTGGCTACACGGAGCGGCGGCATGCCGGTCGGCAACATCGGCGTGGTCTACAGCGGATTCGGTGACGACGCCGCGTTCAATGCCGGCGTGCAGCGCATCGATGCCGTGCCTGCGGCACAGGCGCATGTCCGCGACACGCTGGCAATGACCGGCGCGCTGAAGCGACCGCTGGTGATCCAGTTCAATCACAACGACCCGACCATCGTGCCGCACATGCAGGCGGTGTATCCGCAGATGGCTGCACGAGCCGGCGCGCGGCCAGTGCCGCGCGTGCTGCCGCCAGTGGGCGAAGGGCATTGTGGCTTCTCTGAAGCACAGGTTGTCGACGCCTTGAAAGCAATCCAGCGTTGAGCTCAACGCGTCGCAGCGCATCAGGGGCGTGCCATAAGGACTGCTATGGTGGCCGGGCCCACTGACGGGCACACAAAGGACTGACGTGATGATCAAGACGACCTTGAAGACCGTGATGTTCCTTGGCATGGCCGTGACCGGGCTGGCCTTCGCCGCAGGCCCCTGTGAATTCTGCAGTCAGCAGTACGAATATTGTCTGCGTGGAACCTCAGGCCCACTGGCCAAGACACCCGCAGAATGCCTGGCCCAGTACAAGATGTGCCGCGAAATGGATTGCCAGTCCTCCTGACCGGCATCCGGCCGGCTCCTGCGGGAGCCGGCTCAGCCGGCCACGCCGCCAAACGCTTACGATGCAGAGACCGGTGGAGATCCTGCCGCCTCCCCTCCCTGCTGAAGCAACGCATACGATGGCCTTCTTCGAACGACTGAGCGACACCCGCTACCTGCCGACCGAACACACGGGCGGCGCCTGGAACATCCGCGAGCAGCACATCGCACCGGCGATCGGGCTGCTGGCGCACCACCTGGAACGCGACGCTGCGGCACGCGGCCACGGCTTCCTGATCGCGCGCCTGTCCTACGACATCCTCGGCACCATCCCGATCGAAGCGATGGAGGCCGACGTGCAGGTGCTGCGCGGCGGTCGCACCATCGAACTGGTCGAAGCCACGCTGCGCCATGACGATCGCCCGGCGCTGCGCGTGCGTGCATGGCTGATGCACCCGAACGATACGCAGGCCATGGCCGGCACGCCGATCGCAGCCATCGCACCACCGGAATCAATGCCCGCGTGGGATCCAGGTACGGTGTGGCCAGGTGGTTTCATCAAGAGCGTGGAGATCCGCCGGCACGACCAGGGGCCCGGCCGTGCCACCTACTGGGCGCGCGCGAAGCACGCGCTGCTGGACGGCGAGCCGGTCAGTCCACTGGCCCGTGCCGCCACCCTGTTCGACCTGTCCAATGGCATGGCCGTGCGCGCCGATCCGAAGGAGGTCGCCTTCCCCAACCTCGATCTGACCGCGCACCTGTTCGGCATGCCCGAAGGCGAGTGGCTGGGCTTCGACACATCGGTATCGTTCGGCCGCCAGTGCCTTGGCCTGACCAGCACGGTGCTGCACGATGCACGCGGCCCGATCGGCACGCTCGGCCAGGCACTGACCGTGCGCCCGTAACCCCAACGGGCGGCGTCAGCCGCCCAGCGTGCCCATGGTGAAGGTGTAACCAGAGCTCATCAGGAATTCGCGCATGCGCATCTCCGCGCGCCGCGGCGAGGCCAGGTTGGCCGGTGCATACAGCGCGTAAACCACGCCCGCACCTTCGATGGACTCGCGGCGCACCCCGCAGTGGCGGGTCTCCGAAGCAATCACCCATCCATCCTTCAGCCGATCCGGTCCGATCGACTGGCCGTTCATCAGCCGGAACGTCAGCCAACGTACTTCCACAGAAGATTTGCTCATTGCTGGCGTACCGCCAGCGTGCCGCGATCGTTCATGTCCTTGCTCGCCATTGCAGCTCCCTAAGACTTGGAACTCGACCATAGCGCCTTGCCATGTCGCAGGTGGCTGAGACTGACCCTTGAAACTCCATTAGCCCTAATGCATATTGGCGGCCATGAGACACACTGCCGGACTGGGCGAACTGCTCCGCTACACCGCCGAACTCGTGGACCAGGGAGCCGAACAGGTCTACCGGGACATGGGCCTGAACTACCGCGCACGCTATACCCCGGTGATGCGCGCCCTCGCTGGCGGCGCGCGCACCGTGGGCGAAATCACCGACGCCAGCCGACTCACCCAGGGCGCGATCAGCCAGACCGTGGGCCTGATGATCGAGCAGGGCCTGCTACGGCGGCAGCCGATGGCCGAAGACGCGCGCAAGAGCGCATTGGTCCTCACTGCCGAGGGCGAGGATCTGCTGCGCCGCCTGGAACCGCACTGGTCACTGATCTTCGAAGCCATCGGCACGCTGGAAGCCGAGATCGGCCATCCGCTGCTCGATGCCCTCGAAGCTACCGCACGCGCGCTGGAACAGCGCGGCTTCGCACAACGCCTGACCGAAGTACGAGGACTACATCGATGAGCCCACAGAACTGGTTCGACCAGGGCGGCCGCAACTACGCCGCGCACCGCCCCGACTATCCCGCTGCATTGGCGGACTTCCTCGCGTCCTCGTGCAGCGCGCGCGCACTGGCGATCGATGTGGGGTGTGGCAACGGCCAGCTCACCCGCCTGCTCGCCCCGCACTTCGATGCCGTACTGGGCATGGACCCGAGCGCCGACCAGATTGCCAACGCTGCGCCCGCCGCAGGTGTCAGCTACCAGCAGGCCTCGGCCGAACAGCTGCCATTGGCCGATGCCAGTGCCGACCTGATTGCCGTCGCCCAGGCCGCGCATTGGTTCGATCTGCCCGCGTTCTACGCCGAAGTGCGCCGCGTTGCCGCGCCCGGTGCCGTGCTGGCGCTGGTCAGCTACGGCACACCGCAGCTGGAGGCCGACCTGCAACCGCGCTTTGCCCGCTTCTACGGTACCGACATGGGCCACTACTGGCCGGCTGAGCGTCAGCTGGTCGACAGCGGCTATGCCGACCTGGCGTTCCCGTTCGAGGAGTTCGCCTACCCCGCATTGGCGATCGAGCGCGACTGGAACCTGGCCGGGACGCTGGGCTACTTCAGCACCTGGTCGGCAGTGCGGCGTGCTCGCGAAGCCGGCCAACAGACACTGCTGCAGGACTACGCAGACGAACTGGCCGCGCACTGGGGCGATCCGCAACAGCCTCGTGCGATCCGCTGGCCGATCAACATGCGGATCGGGCGGGTATGAACGCGCCGGCCGCTCTGGAACTGAAGGTGGGCCTGCGCCACGAGGAATCGCAGATTGTCAGCGCGCGCCAGCTGGTACCGAATGTCGCGCCTGTCAGCCGCCGAAGCCGTGGATCGAAAACAGGCGCGCAAAAGCCGCCTGCCCTGCCGGCGTGATCCGCAGCTCTCGCCGGTTCTCCACCCTTCGCAGCCAATCGTTGTGCAGGAAGCTGTCCAGCATCGCTTCGCCGACCATACCGGCCAGGTGCGGTCGTCGCTCGGTACAGTCCAGGCAGCCCCGGCAGTGCCGCGCAGGCTTGGCCGCCCTCGGCTGCTGCAGCAGGTCGGCCAACGGTTGCCCGATCTGCCGCAGGAACACCGCACCGGCATCGGTCACCTCCCAATGTGCCGCCTGCATGCGCACATACTCCGCGTGCAACAGATGATCAGTGATCGCCACCGCGTGCACGCCGGCCAGATGCCGATAGCAGGAACGCGCCTGGCGCAACGCCGGCATGCTGCGCGATGCGGAAGCGGTGCAGGACGGCGTGCGGTCGGCAACGCGCAGGATGCCCTCCAGCATGTCGGCAACTTCGTGCGAGGCGAGCCGGTGGTAGCGGTGGCGCCCCTGCGCGACGGCGACCAGCAGATCGCCCTCGACCAGCCTGCGCAGATGCGTGCTCGCCGTCTGCGGTGTCACCCCGGCCACGCGGGCCAGCTCCATCGCGGTATAGGCACGCCCATCCATCAGCTGCAACAGCATGGCCGCGCGCGCCTGGTCACCGACCAGGGCACCGACACTGACAAGGGAACCAGGGGAGTGGACCATGCCCGCATTGTGGCACGCCGCTGCGGGCCGACAGTTCGATGCAGGCCGAAGCGTCGGCACCCGCTGCCCAGGCACAGTGGCCGCCCCGATAGCGCAAGGCCTGCCGTGAAAACCACCCCGCCCCTCCGCCGCCGCATCACCCCTTCGGTCCTGTACCCGGGCACACCGGTGCTGCTGATGACCACGCTGAACGACGATGGCAGCAGCAACATCAGTCCGCTGTCTTCGTTCTGGGCCTTGGGCAACCGGGTGGTGCTGGGCCTCGGCGTGCAGGGTCAGGGCTATCGCAACCTGCAGTTGCGCAACGAGTGCGTACTGAACTTCCCGTCCTGCGCGCAGGCCGCACAGGTCGAGGCGATCGCGCGGGTGACAGGCCGCGACCCGGTGCCCACTGCCAAACAGGCGATGGGCTACGAGCACGTCCGCGACAAGTTCACACTGGGAGGCTTCAGTGCGATCGACTCGACCCACGTCGCGCCGGTGGCGATTGCCGAGTGCCCGCTGCAGGTGGAAGTCAGCGTGATGGCGATGCACCCGCCCGGCGAGGATGACGGCCAGGGCTTCGTGATCGTCGAAGGACGGATCCGTTGCGTGCATGCGCACGAAGCGATCACCGTGGCTGGTACCCAGCACATCGATGTCGCCCGCTGGAAGCCGCTGATCTACCTGTTCCGCCACTACCTGGGCGTGAGCGAACCGGTCGGGCGCAACTTCCGCGCGGACACCCCTATGGGCGCTTCTGCCTAGCGATCTAGACCGTTTCGCCCTGCAGATCGAGCACGGCGGTGGTCCAGCGGCGCTCTCCCAGCGCGGCCACCATGCCGCCTCGATAGACGAAACGGCGCGCGTGACCGTCTTCGATGAAGCAGGTCTCGTTCTGCATCGGTGCATATCCGGCCGAGGCGTAGTGCCGATGATCCAGGGCGAACAACACCGCGAAATGGATCCCGCGCTGGCGCAGTTCAGCATGCGCAGCTTCGATCAAGCGTGACGCGACACCCTTCCTGCGAACGTCAGCACGTACCACCACGCCGCCGATCAAGCCTATGCGTTCCGGCTCGCCGTCCAGCAATACGCTGCGTTCGTACAGTGCAAGGTGAGCGACCACGTGATCGCCTTCCATCGCCAGAACCAGAGCGACCGGCGCCGGAATGGCGTAGCCGTCGCCCTGCATGTCCGGGAATGCCTGGCGGAGCAGATCCACCGCCTGCTGACGGTGATCCGACGTTACGCTTTGCCAGCGGTATACCTGAACGTGCATTGCCCAGTCTTCGTTGAATAGACATGTGTCCAGCCCATCGTGCCACGAAAACATGACCGCGCCCGCGGCAACGTTTCACTGTCAGTGCAGAGTGATCGAGTACGAGACGATATCCGTGTAGCTGCCCGCGCGTTTGACTGCCCGCGGCTCCGTGCCAAATATGCTGAAGCCCAGCGATTCATACAGCGCGCGTGCAGCAGTATTGTCCGCCAGCACAGTGAGGGTGAGCGATTCAATGCCTTCCGCGCGCGCAGCCGCGAACGCTGCAAGAAGAAGCTGACGGGCGATGCCCTGGCCACGATGGCCAGCACCCACGTGGACACTGTGCACTTCCGCCGTATGCCGTCGCGCCATCCGCACCGGGCGCACGTAACGCAGGAAACCCACCAGCATGCCGTCAACGAACGTGCCGAAGTAGCGCGTACCAGAATCAGCAAGCTGGGCGCGCATCACGTCCGCCGAGTCATTCTGCGCCTCGGCCAGAGTGGACAGGAACGCAGCGGGCGACTCGCGAAGCGCCTGCAACCGTGCTTGCCAGAGAATGTCAGCGTCGTCAGCGCTGAGTTGCCGGATAAGCATGCGATACACCCGTGAGGTTGCTGATGCACAGGTGCCCAGCCTAGCGCGGGTTCGCCTGATGCGGTGTGCATGCAAGAATGAAGACAACCCCTTCTTCATTCTCCGCCATGACTGAACTGCAGATTCCCCGCGTTGGATGCGGCGCCGTCGTCCGTGATGCCGACGGCCGCATCCTGCTGATCCAGCGCGGACGCGATCCGGAGCGCGGGCATTGGGGCCTGCCCGGCGGCAAAGTCGACTGGATGGAAACGGTGGAGGCTGCTGTGGTCCGCGAAGTCTGCGAGGAGACCGCCTTGGAAGTGCAGCTGCTGCGCCTGCTGTGCGTGGCCGATCATTTCGAGCCGGCGCTTGCGCAGCACTGGGTCGCGCCGATCTTCGAGGCACGGGCACCTGCGGGTGCCCAGGCTTCCATCCAGGAGCCGGGTGTGCAGACCGGGCTGGGCTGGTTCGCACTGGATGCCCTGCCCCAGCCGCTGACGCAAGCCACGGTGCAGGCGCTGGCCCGGCTGTAGCCATCGTTGGATGCCGGTCCAGGTCACGGAGAACCGGATTGAAGCGCCCTGAGCAATCTCAGCACCCTCCTTGAGCGGTGAACGCCAACCCTGTACGGCCGGGTTCAGGCTGAACGGTCGGACTTGTTTTACTCGGACGCTGCAACCGCCTATTGACGACTCATAACTCCATGGTTATAAATTAACGCATAACCAACCGGCTATGTATCGAGATGAGAGCGGGCGATGGAACATGACACAACCCATGCGCTGTTCAGCGCACTCGGGGAATCCACACGGCGCGGAATCTTCCAGCGCCTGGCCCGGGAGGGAGAACAGACGGTGGGCAACCTCACCGAGTTCGCGGGCATTTCCCAGCCCGCCGTCTCCAAGCATCTGGCCGTGCTCAAGCAGGCAGGGCTCGTCGAGGGCCGCAAAGACGGGCGCGAAACCTATTACCAGATTGCACCTGGCGGGCTTTCTCCTCTGGTGGACTGGCTCAAGGTGTACAGCGACTTCTGGAACGGACGTCTCGATGCCCTGTCCAGCCTGCTGGACAGGATGGACTCATGAACACGTCGCCGGATGTACATAGCCTGGTCTTCGAACGGACGCTACCCCATCCCCCGGAAAAGGTATGGCGCGCGTTGACTCAGTCCTGGCTTATCGAAGAGTGGCTGATGGCCAACGACTTCGTTCCCGAAGTCGGTCGCCGTTTCACGTTGCGCGCAACGCCCCTGCCAGGGTGGTCGGGAGTAACCCATTGCCAGGTCGTCGCGGTAGAGCCTCCCCGGCTGCTGGTGTATCACTGGGGAGATGGGTCGGAGTCCACAAGCGGCCTGAAGACCACGGTGACCTGGACACTCCTGCCTGAAGGCAACGGGACACGTCTGCTCATGGAGCAGTCCGGTTTCCCCTCCACGTCTGCGCTCAGTTACACACGTATGGGCGAGGCGTGGCGTCGCTTCCTCTATCGCCTTGAAATTGTCGCAGGCGCTTTCGCCAGCTGATTTCAAGCCGTTCTGAATCTTTCCTGCTGAGGCTTCCACTCGAAGCCTCATCGGTCCCGTGCGCCTTGCAGAAACGCAAGGGGTTCATTTTCCTTGGAGTTCAAGATGTCCAGCGTTCGAATAGCCGTTGTCTACCACAGCACCTATGGCCACACAGCACGGCAGGCCAAGGCCGTGCGAGAGGGAGTGGAGCAGGTGCCAGGCGCCGAAGCCGTTCTGTACACCGTCGAAGAAGCACAACGTCACTGGGATGATCTGGCCCTGGTGGACGGGATCATCTTCGGCACGCCCACCTATATGGGCAACGTCTCAGCTGCCTTCAAGGCATTTCAGGAAGTGACCTCACCCGAGGTGATGTCCAAAGGCGCCGCGTGGCAGAACAAGATCGCCGCGGGTTTCACCAACTCCGGCGCGCATGCGGGCGACAAACTCGGAACGTTGATCCAGCTGGCTGTTTTCGCTGCACAGCACGGCATGCACTGGGTCAACATGGCTTTGCCCGCCTCGAACAACTCAGCGAGTGGCTCTCCGAATGACCTCAATCGCCTCGGATTCTGGCTGGGCGCTGCGGCGCAGTCCAATGTCGATGAAACGGCGGAAACCGCGCCACCGGAATCTGATCTGGCTACGGCGCGCCATCTTGGCGAGCGCGTTGCTGTTCTGGCCCTGCATGTCAGCCACGGACGCAGCGCCTTCCGTTCCGCAGCGTAGCCGTCAGATTCCCAATGACAGCAACAGGAAGTCCACCAATGACAGCAGCAAGCTTTGCTTCATTCCTTTCCCGACGTGCCTGCGCAGCGTCCGCGTTCTGCAACGGCGATGCGGCCCCGTTGGACGCTCTTCTGAGCAAAGACGGGCAAGCCACATTTCACAGCCCCAGCGGAGACAGCATCTCCGGCGCCGAGGACGTTGCAGCACGATATGCGCGCGATTCGACGCTGTTCCAACCAGGGGGGACAAGCCGAATCGATGTCCTGCACCAGGCCGAGGGTGATCTCGCCTTCTGGACAGGACACCAGATTGCAGCCGTCAAACTGGCCGGCCGTGATGCCACAACCAAGATGACCATCAGAGTGACCGAGGTCTTCCGCAACGTCGACGACGAGTGGAAGTTGATCCACCGCCATGCCGACTTTCCAACGGGCTGACAGGTTCAGTCCGGCGACTGGCGCACGAACGTCCACATGCTCTCTCTCTCGTGGGGCCTGTGCAACACCTCACTTTCACGTATTTCAGGGCGGCAGGGACTGCTGCCCTGTCTTTTCGTACTGCCAGCCCTCGACTCTGCCCATGGCATTGCACCTCGGGACCTTTCGACCCGGGCTCCAGCTCCTGACCCGTCGCCCAAGCTGGCAGAGTCGGCATCCATCAAATACAAAAAAGCCCTGACCGGAGTCAGGGCTTTTCAATTGGAGGCCTCAAGCGGAATCGAACCGCTGTAAACGGATTTGCAATCCGGTGCATAGCCACTCTGCCATGAGGCCAACGTACTGCACGCCAGGAACGGAGCCCTGACAAGACAAAACCCCATGATGGGGCCTGTCGGAACATGGAGCGGGAAACGAGACTCGAACTCGCGACCTCAACCTTGGCAAGGTTGCGCTCTACCAACTGAGCTATTCCCGCATAAGCCGCCATGGTACCGGAAACCCGGAACACACACCAGCGATTTCACCTTTCTGACTGCGCGTAAAGCCTTGTGGCCCAACGTGCCCCGCCTTGCCGTGGCGGGAGACAAACAAGGCCCCTACCGGGGCCCTGTAGAATCTGGAGCGGGAAACGAGACTCGAACTCGCGACCTCAACCTTGGCAAGGTTGCGCTCTACCAACTGAGCTATTCCCGCAGATTCCGTTCGACCTGCGTCGAAGGAGCGCTATTGTGTCCAAATTCCTTCACGCCGTCAACAGTCTTCACATCATGCGGTCACGGGCGTCCGCACTGGGGTACGCTGCCCCGCCCAGCCCCGTGCGCCCATGCTCCTTCGCGGCAAGCCCCTGTTGATCGCCTTGGCGCTGCATCTGCTGGTAGCGCTGCTGTACTGGGCACTGATTCCGCTGGGGATGAACTGGTATCGCGACAACTTCGGCTTCGCGTCCCATCGCGACATCGGGCTGGGCATCGCCCAGTTCTATCTGTTCTGGATGTTCCTCTGCGCGCAGCCGCTGATCGCGGTGTTGCGGCCGCTGTTCGCCAAGCTGTTGGTGCTGGCGATCCCCTTGGCGTTCGCCAGCTGGACGCTGATGCACAACCACCCGCTGCGCCTGCTGTACTTCACCCTCGGGCCCGGCCTGCTGGCACTGGCCGCGATCGTCACATCCGCATGGTATGCATCACACAACCGCCTGCCTGCCACCACGGACACCGCCGATGCCTAGACGCTACGTCCGCCTGTTCTGGTTGCTGGTCGCGCTGACCTGGCTGGCGCTGATCGCCGCACTGGTCAATGCCGGCTTCACCCCGGACTACTGGTTGCTGCACCGCCTGGAAGGCGCCGAGCTGCCCTACCCGACCAGCACCGTCATCGTGTTCGCGTTGCTGGGCACGGTTGAACTGGTCGTGGCCGCCTTGATCGTGCGGCCGTGGAAACTGAAGCGGCTGTGGCTGCGCCTGCTGATTGCCTTCGCCCTGCTGCTGGCATGGTCGGTGCCGTGGATGCTGTCGGCCATGCACCAGCCGCCGGTGCACGGCATGCATCTGCTGTGGTTGCTGCTGCTGGACGTGGGACTGCTGCTGGCGCTGTGCGTGCTATCGGCGGTGAGCGCATGGCGGGCGCTCAGGCGCCGCGGGCGTGCGGAGGCGGCCCCGCTGCAACGCTAGGCCTACTTCCGAAACTCCACCCGCACATGCTGGCCGAAGCGCGCCTTGGCCTCGCCATCGAACTCCAGCACGCACTCCACCACCTTGGCCACGCCGCGCCCTGCGTCTTCAGGCAGGCGTGCCTGCGCGAACACCGGGCTGATGCGCACCACGCGCGCAGCAGGCAGCGTGCCGGTGTTTTCGGCGCCATCGCTATCCGGCACGACGGTAGCCTTCATGCCGACCTGCACGGCATCGGCATAGGCGGCGCTCAGTTCTGCACGCACCTGCAGCGGACGCGCCGGTAGCAGCGAGATCGCCGGCTTGCCGGCCTGCACGAATGCGCCAAGGCCCGGCACCTGGCCGACCACGGTGCCGGCTTCCGGTGCACTCAGCGACATCTGCTGCAGTTTCAGCCTGGCGTTTTCCAACTTGTGCTGGGCCATGTCGACCTGCGCACCGGCCACGTCGACATCGGCGCGTACACCGGCCAGCTGCTGCTTGGCTGCATCGGCCTGCTGGTTGGACGACACGCCCTCGCTGGCCCCCGTGGACAGGCGGGTGGCGTTGCGCTCCAGTTCGCGCAGCTGCGCCTGGCTGCCCTTCAGGCGATCATTGGCCAGGGCCAGATCGGCGGTGGCCATCGCCACCTCCTGCTGCAGCAGAGCGCCGTCCAGCGACAGCAGCAGCTGCCCCTTCTTCACCGTGGCGCCCTCCTTCACCGGCGCGGCAGTGATCGAGCCATCCACCGGCGGCGCCAACGCGATCAGCCCGCCCTCGACATCGATGATGCCGCGCGCGACCGCAACCTTGCCAGCGGCGGTTGCACCGGCCTTGCCCGAAGGCGGCTGTGCAGGCGCGGGTGCCTCCTTGGAACAGGCGCCGAGCAGCAGTGCCGCGGACAGGGCCAGGCTGAGGGGAAGCAGGTGCGACGTCTTGGTCATGGGGCGGACTCTACAGTTTCGTTCTGGCGGCGGTCATCACGGACCAGGCCGTCTTCCATGGCGATCACCCGATCGGCATGCCGGATCAGGCGCGGATCGTGGCTCACGCACAGCACGGTGGCGCCACGCGCGCGTGCGTAGCGATGCAGGATGTCGATCACGCGCTGGCCGTTCTCGGCGTCCAGCGCGCTGGTGGGTTCGTCGGCGAAGATCAGCGTCGGCGACTTGGCGAAGGCGCGGGCAACGGCTACACGCTGCTTCTCACCGCCGGACAGCTGCGCCGGTCGCATGTGGCTGCGATGGCTGAGGCCCACTTCTTCCAGCGCCTTGCGGGCCAGCGGCTCGCTTTCGCGATTGCTCATGCCGCGGTAGCCCAGCGGCAGCTGTACCTGCTCCAGCGCGGTCAGCGCCGGGAACAGGTTGAAGCCCTGGAACACGAAGCCGACATGGTGCAGGCGGAAGCGCTCCACCTCGCTGCGGGTCATGTGTCCCACGTCCTGGCCGAGTGCGTGCACGCGACCGCCATCGGGCGCGGACAGGCCGGACAGCAACGACAACAGCGTGCTCTTGCCACAGCCGGACGGGCCCGATACCAGAGTCAGTTCACCGGGATAGATGTCCAGCGACAGGCCGCGCAGCACCGGCACCTGCACATCGCCGGACATGAAACCTTTTTCCAGTGCGTCGGCCTGCAGGGTCGGGGCGACGGCGCGTGTAGAAGTCATCAGCCGGTCCTCAACGCAGCAGCAACGATGGATCGGAGCGGACGACACTGCGCACCGCCATGATGCTGGAGAGCATGGCCATCACCGCAACCAGCGCCACGCAGCCGAGGATCACCATCGGTGTCAGCTGCACCGGAACGCGCTGGGTCTGCGCGATCAACAGCACCACGGTACTGAACGCCGCCGCCAGCAACATGCCGACACCGCCGATCAGCAATGCCTGCTCGAACACCACCCGTGCCAGCGCATAGCGGCCTGCACCGAGTGCATTGAGCGTGGCGTACTCGCGCACTGAGCCGGCCACCACCGACGCGAACGACTGGTTAGTGATCACCGCGCCGACGAAGCAGACGATGACCGCCATGAACAACACCGCGATACCTGCGCCGGTATCGAACAGCCAATACTGCTGCGAGCGGCTGGCGAACTCCGGCGCGGTCCAGAACTCGACCGGCGTGGCCCGGCCCATCGACGCGGACAAACGGTCACGCACGCGATCGGCCAGGTCCGGCGAGCGCAGGCCCGCCACGAAATAGGTACTGCCCTCGTGTGGGTCGGTGCCGGCGATGGCACGCGCGGTATCCAGCGAAGCCAGTACGTTGACACCACCAAGGCCACGCAGGCCCGGTTGTGCAGCGACCACGCGCACCGCCTTGCCATTGATCCAGGCACGGTTGTTCTGCAGGTCCACACCCAGCGTATCCAGATCGGCGCTGTCGACGATCACCGCACCCGGCTCACGCAGTTGTGCGCGCAGGTCGACGGGCAGGATGCGCGCGAACATCATCGCGTCGTCGCGGGTGGAAATGCCGGACACGTACACCGACACGTTGCCAGTGCCCTGCGCGCTGGAACGCCATTCGCCATCGACCCATTCGTAGGGTTCGACGCGGGTGACATCCGGGTCCATGCGCAGATGGCTTTCGACATCCGCGCTGATAGCGTGTCCGTAGTTGACGCTCTGGGTGCCAGGGAAACCGGCCCAGATGTCGGCCGAAGATGCCTTCACGTAGATCGCGGCGGTACCGAAGATGCCCAGCACCAGCGCCGCCTGCACGATCAGCAGCACGCCGGCGAAGCACATCGCCAGCACCACCGGCAGGAACCGGCGCCACTCATAGGCCAGGGTCTTTCGGGCCAGCGCGATCATTGCTGTTCGCCCTCACCCTCAGCCGGCAGCGGTGCACCACCAAGTGCGCGGTACAGCGAAGCAAACGCGAGCACGCGTGCGCCCTGCGCACCAATCAGATCAGCCTGCGAGGCGAGCGCGGCGCGCTGCGTGTCCAGTCCATCGAACTCGCTGGACAGGCCCAGCTGCACCTGCCGCGCCTGGCGCTTGACCTGCTGGCCGGCGGCATCATTGGCCACACGCAGCGACTGGATGCTGCTGTCCTGGCGTGCCAGGCTGCCGAGCGCGCCTTCCACTTCGCTCACGCCTTCCAGCACGGCCTTGCGATACCCGAGCAATGCGGCGTCCAGTTGCTTCTCATCGGCATGGAAACGCGCACGGCGTTGGCCCCAATCCCACAGTGGAATATCGACGTACGGGCCGATCGATGGACTGGAGTCGGAATTGGAGCGGGCGTTCTGGGTAAGGTTGTAGGCATACAGGATGGAGCCGCCAAGGCTGACCCGCGGATACATCGCGGCGCGCGCGGAGCCCTTGCTGGCCGCAGCCTGCATCACCTCCGATTCGGCCAGCAGGATCTGCGGACGGTGGCGCAGCAGATCGGCGGGCACCTGCTGCAGCGAGAACGTGCCCAGCTTCGGCGGCGTGCGATAGGCGCGCCAGGCCGGATCCGGACCGTCACGACCAAGCAGCAATGCCAGCGCGCGGGCCGCGTTGTCGGCGTTTTCCCGCGCCTGTGCGATGGCGGCGCGGGTGGCGGCCTGGCGTGCACGCAGGCGATCCAGCTCACCCGGCTCATCCAGGCGCAGGCGCTGGCGGACCAGGGCCAACTGTTCGCCACGGTCATCCACGGTCTGCTGCCGGGCCAGCAGATCCTGCTGGGCCTGCGCCACGGTCAGGTCCAGATAGCTGCGCACCACGTCGGCAATCACCGCGACCTGCGCGGCATTGCGCAGCGCCTCGGCATTGCCGGCCGAGGCCTGCGCGCTCAGCTGCGCGCTCTCGGCGGCGCCGAACAGGCCCAGGTCCCAGATCGCTTCGATGCCGGCATGGAAGTAGGTATCGACGGCGGCGGCGTCCTGCACCTGCTTGGCGCTGGCCGAGATTTCCGGCAGGAAACGCGAATCTGAGGTGCCGGCGACGATCCGAACGGCCTGCAGGCGAAGAGTCGCCTGCTGCAGGTCGAAGTTGCCAGCGATGGCCTGATCGACCAACCCGTCCAGCGCCGGGTCGGACAGCACTTTCCACCACTGCCTGGCATCCACCGCTACGCCCTGCCCCTGCGGCACCTGGGTCCAGGTGCTGGGCGTGCGGTCAGGCAGGTCTGGCACCGGCACCGACATGCAACCGGCCAGGGCCAGGCTTGCCAACAACGCACCGGGGCGCAGCACTGCATGCAGGGAGAGTCCGCGCCCGGTCCTGGGCACTGCCACTGAAGTGATACGCCTGACCACCAGCCCGCCAACGTGTAGAAGGAGCATGAAGGCTACCGTGCGATTGTGGAGCGAACATGGAGAAATCGTCCGAAAAAGGTCACAGCACGCGTGCGGTTCAGGCAACGCTGACCCAGCCTTTCACTACGCTTTCAATGCGTTCCCGGCACGGAACACTGGACGACCTTTGCGGCGTATTGCACATTGCGGCATTGCCTTGCTTCGACGCTGCCCGACCGTGAAACGCCCCCGCCGCTGGCTCTTGATTGGCTCGATCACGACAGCGACTGTCGGTGTGATCGCGCTCGTCCTGACCACCCCACTGGTCTCGAACGCCCTGCAGTTACGGATGGAACGCAGCAACTTCATCCCCGGTGAATCCTCGATCCTCACCTTCGAGCCGTATGCCATCAACCAGGGCTCGTCGAACTACTGGTTGTACGGAAAGGATCGCACCTACTACTACCACTTCACCTACGAAGATGACGTTCCCTACGTCTACATTCCGCAGGACAACCGCTGCCCCGGTTTCGACCGGCAGGATGCCCGGACCTGGTGCAGCGCCCTGCCCGGCAAGCCACGCTAGCGCGGCAGTGGTGCAACCGGTGTGACAAACGAAAAACGCCCCCTTGCGGGAGCGTTTTTCTTGAATCTGGAGCGGGAAACGAGACTCGAACTCGCGACCTCAACCTTGGCAAGGTTGCGCTCTAC
>NZ_JBSPUE010000010.1:0-159656 GCF_056861455.1 Stenotrophomonas sp. 22LJNL06-5-1 | reverse complement strand
TAACGCGCGGAATCCGCCGGGGATGGGATGACGGAGTGCCGGGCTGCGACCCGGTAGTGCCGGGCCATGCTCGGCAAACGCTCAGCGGTACAGGTGCCCGTATACCGCGTGGCCGATCTGGAACAGGCTGATCCCCAGCACCAGCACGCCAACGGCCACCAGCACCCAGCGCTCCTTCACCCGCTTGACCAGGATCGCCGCCACCGGCGCGGCCATCATGCCGCCGATCAGCAGGCCGGCGACGATCTGCAGGTGCTGCACGCCCATCGACAGCAGGAACGTGGCCGAGATGGTCAGGGTGACGATGAACTCGGCCGCGTTGACCGTTCCGATGGTGGTGCGGGCCTGGCCGCCACGGGCGAGCAGGGTGGAGGTGGCCACCGGGCCCCAGCCGCCGCCGCCGCTGGCGTCGAGCAGGCCGGCAAAGAAGCCCAGCACCGGCACCCGGCGGATCTCGCCCTTGGGCATCCAGCGCCCCGCGGCGCGGGCCAGGATGATGATCGCCAGCACCAGCAGGTACAGGTAGATGAGGGGGCGGATGATGTCGCCCGGGATCTGCGTGAGCACATAGGCGCCCACTGCGCCGCCCACCGCACCGGGCAGGGCCAGACGCAGGAACAGGCGTTTATCGACATTTCCGGCTGCCAGGTGCGACACGCCCGAGGCACCGGTGGTGAACACTTCAGCGGTGTGGATGCTGGCGCTGACCTGCGCCGGGGGCAGGCCCATGCTCAGCATCACCGACGAGGACACCAGGCCGAAGGCCATGCCCAACGCGCCGTCCACCAGCTGTGCGCCGAGGCCGATGAGGATGAACCACCAGAATTCGCTGCTCAGTTCCATGCACCGAGCCTAGCGCGCGAAGGAGTGCGGACCAAGGTCCGCACCCACCGGGTGCTCAACGATCAACGGGTGCCGTACAGCACCACGGTCTTGCCGCGGGCATGCAGCAGGCCGTCGGTCTGCAGCTTCTTCAGCACGCGGCCAGCCATTTCGCGCGAGCAACCCACCAGGCGTGCCAGCTCCTGGCGCGAGACGCGCAGCTGGCTGCCCTGCGGATGGCTCATGGCCTCCGGCTCCTGCGCCAGGTCGTGCAGGGTGCGCACGATCCGGTCGGTAACGTCCAGGAATGCCAGGCGGCTGGCCTTGCGGCTGGTGTCGAGCAGGCGCTTGGAGATCTGCTGGCCCAGCGCGTACAGCAGGCGCGGGGCATCGGCCGACAGCGGGCCGAGGAACAGCTGGTGCAGGCGCTCGTAGCTGATTTCGGCCAGCTCGCAGGCGGTACGGGTCCTCAGGATCACCTCGCGGCGGTCCGATTCAACGAACAGGCCCATCTCGCCGACGAACTCGCCGGCACCGAAGTAGCCCAGCACCAGCTCGCGATCGTCATCTTCCTCGGCCATGATCGAGACCGAGCCGCTGATGACGTAATACAGGGTTCCCGCCGGGTCTCCGGGGCGGAAGACGTCGGTACGGGTGGGGTATCGCCGCCTGTGGCTGTGCGCCAGGAAACGATCGATTGTGGCGATATCCAGGGCCAGTGGACTGCTAGCTAGGCGCACGGTTGACACGATAGGAGCGCTCCCTCTGCGCATGAACGGATTCACGGGGTCGATAGCGGAGCTTAACCAGCGCAATTGTTAAGGGCAAACAGTGTGCCAGATGTGAGCGATCTTCACGTTCCCCCCGGGGACAGTTTGCCCCATAATTCCCCCTTTCCCTTCTTACACAGGAATCGACCGCCGTGGTCAAGCCGTTGCCTCGCCTGAGGCTGCAGGGTTTCAACAACCTCACCAAGGCGCTGAGCTTCAACATCTATGACGTGTGTTACGCGCGCACCGAAGAGGAGCGTCAGCGTTACATTGAATACATCGATGAAGAGTACAACGCCGACAGGCTGACTCAAATCTTGACCGATGTCGCCGAGATCATCGGCGCCAACATCCTGAACGTGGCCCGCCAGGACTACGACCCGCAGGGTGCCTCGGTGACCATCCTGATCTCCGAAGAACCAGTGATCGACAAGAAGCAGGCCGGCAAGGAGCTGATCTCCGACGCCGTGGTCGCGCACATGGACAAGTCGCACATCACCGTGCACACCTATCCGGAAACGCACCCGCAGGAAGGTATCGCCACCTTCCGCGCCGACATCGACGTGGCCACCTGCGGCGTCATTTCGCCGTTGAAGGCGTTGAACTACCTGATCGAAAGCCTCGAGTCGGACATCGTGATCATGGACTACCGCGTCCGTGGCTTCACCCGCGATGTGAAGGGCAAGAAGCACTACATCGATCACAAGATCAACTCGATCCAGAACTTCCTGGCCAAGAACATCAAGTCGCGTTACGAGATGTTCGACGTCAACGTCTACCAGGAAAACATCTTCCACACGAAGATGCACCTGAAGGACTTCGACCTGGACCAGTACCTGTTCGAGGAAAAGGCGAAGAACCTGTCGTTCAAGGAACGCATGAAGATCGAAGCGCTGCTCAAGCGCGAGATCGAAGAGCTGTTCCACGGCCGCAACCTGTCCGAGTAAGCCCCGTGTGCGATGCCCGCAGGCATCGCCACCCTGGCGGGACGACCCGCCCCACGGAACTGGCATCGCGCAGGCGATATGGTTCCACGGTGATGTACCGACTCACGGCCCGGTGTGAAAACACCGGGCCGTTTCGTTTTTCTCAAAAAAGGTAAGGAGCCCCCACCCATGCCCTGGATCTACCTGCTGCTGGCCGGCCTGTTCGAGATCGGTTTTGCCCTCGGAATGAAGTACTCCGAAGGCTTCAGCAAACCCCTTCCCACCGCTGCCACGGTCGTTTCCGCGCTGATCAGCCTGTACCTGATGAGCCAGGCGATGAAGAGCATCCCGGTCGGCACGGCCTACGCGATCTGGACCGGTATCGGCGCCATGGGCGTGGCGGTGCTGGGCATCTACCTGTTCAACGACAGCGCATCGCCGGCCCGCCTGGCCTGCGTGGGCCTGATCGTGGCCGGTGTGATCGGCCTGAAGCTGGTCTCGCCGAACTGATTGGTGGCCCGACCAACGGTCGGGCCCCACCGTCGGACCCCACCGCACCTCCTGGTGGGCCCGCACCGTTGGTGCGGGCGACCCTTCAAAGGCGGTAGGCGATGGTCTTCATCACCTTGGAGGCCAGTGCCATCGCGCCCGGGATCGGGAACGGCAGGCGGCGTGCGCCGGCCTGCTCGGCGTGCTCCGCATGGCGGGCCTCGTCTTCCTTCATCACCTGGATGACCGCGCGGCTGCGCAGGTCGCCGGCCGGCAGGTCGACCAGGTGCTCGTCCAGGTGCGCCTCCACCTGGCGCTCGGTCTCGACCACGAAGCCCAGGTTCCAGCCATCGCCCCGCAGCCCGGCCAGGGTGCCGATGGTGTAGCTGCCGGCATACCACAGCGGATTGAACAGGCTCGGACGGCTGTCCAGCTCGCCCAGGCGGGTGGCGCACCAGGCCAGGTGGTCGGTTTCTTCCTGGGCCGCTTCCAGCAGGTGTTCACGCGTGGCCGGGTCGCGGGCCACGGCGGCCTGGCCGAAGTACAGGCCCTGCGCGCACACCTCGCCAACATGGTTGATCCGCATCAGGCCGGCCGCGTGGCGGCGTTCGGTACTGTCCATGCCCGGCTCGTCGGTGTCCGCAGCCGGGTAGGGGCGGGCCGCCGGCGGGTTGCCGAACACCGTGTCCAGGGCGCGCTGCGCCTCGGTCAGCAGGTGGTCCAGCGGGGTGATCTGGCGGAGCACGGTCATGGCGGTACACGGTGGGGCGGAAGACCCCGCGATTCTCGCCCGGCCCCGTCCCCCTGCCAACCCGGTCAGGGGCCGGCTTGCAACGGGGGGCTGACCTGCGTACAATCCCGCCTCTTACGCTTCACCTTTTCACAACGCGTGGCAGAGTTCCGGTGAGCCTTTCGCCGCAATGAGCCCGACCTAACCTAGAGTTCTTCATGAGCACTTTCACTGCCAAGAACGAGACCGTCCAGCGCGACTGGTACCTCGTCGACGCCGAGGGCAAGACCCTGGGCCGTCTCGCCACCGAGCTGGCCCGCCGTCTGCGCGGCAAGCACAAGCCGGTCTACACCCCGCACGTTGATACCGGCGACTACCTGGTCGTCATCAATGCAGAAAAGATTGCCGTCACCGGCAAGAAGCTGCAGGACAAGATGTATCACCGTTTCACCGGTTACATCGGCAACCTGAAGACCGAATCCCTGGCACAGGCGCTGGAGCGCCACCCGGAGCGCGTGATCGAGATCGCCGTGAAGGGCATGCTGCCGAAGGGCCCGCTGGGTCGCCAGATGTACCGCAAGCTCAAGGTCTACGCCGGCACTGAGCATCCGCACGCCGCACAGCAGCCGCAGGTTCTGGATATCTAATCATGGCTATCACTCAAAACTACGGCACTGGCCGCCGCAAGTCCTCCACCGCTCGCGTGTTCCTGCGCAAGGGTTCGGGCAACATCACCGTCAACGGCCGTCCGCTGGACGAGTTCTTCGGTCGTGAGACTGCGCGCATGATCGTGCGCCAGCCGCTCGAGCTGACCAAGAACACCGAAAGCTTCGACATCCTGGTCACCGCCGCTGGCGGCGGCACCACCGGCCAGGCCGGTGCGATCCGTCTGGGCATCGCCCGTGCTCTGGTCGAGTACGACGAAACCCTGAAGTCCGAGCTGCGCAAGGCTGGCTTCATGACCCGTGACGCCCGTGAAGTCGAGCGTAAGAAGGTCGGTCTGCACAAGGCCCGCCGCGCCACCCAGTTCTCCAAGCGCTGATTTACCGCGCCTGGTTGGGCTCCTTCGGGAGCCCGCTGGATGGAAAAGCAAAAGCCCGGCTTCGGCCGGGCTTTTGTCGTTCTGGGGTCGTGGATTTCCTGGTTGCCGGCCAGCGGCCGGCACTACCCGGGGCGTCGCATGTCAGCAGGGTGGGGTCAGAGCCTTTCCCTGCGGAAAAGGATCCGACCCCGGGGTTCTCTCTGGGGAAGAGCCCCCTTGTTGTTCAAGGGGGCGCGCCGACAGGCGCGGGGATAAGGTGGGATGCGTGACCAAACAAAAAAGAAAAAAGCCTGATCTTTCGATCAGGCTTTTTTCTTTTTTGTTTGGCTGCCCCGGATGGATTCGAACCACCGAATGCCTGAGTCAGAGTCAGGTGCCTTACCGCTTGGCGACGGGGCAAAACGTGTAACTATTTTCTCACTTTTCACACTGAAAAACAACTTGATTTTCAGTGTGGTGGCTATGGGTGGACTCGAACCACCGACCCCAGCATTATGAGTGCTGTGCTCTAACCGGCTGAGCTACATAGCCTTGGTGAGCCCGCTATTCTGCGGATGTGTATCGCCCCTGTCAACACTTTTGTATCGTGCTTGTGGGCCGACAGGCGGCATGGGATAGTCCCGACCAGTAGATTTTTTAGGAGTCCGCATCGTGATCGATCCGGACGGCTATCGACCGAACGTCGGCATTGTGCTGATGCGGCAGGACGGCCAGGTGTTCTGGGCACGACGTGTGCGCCGGGACGGCTGGCAGTTCCCGCAGGGTGGCATGAATACCGACGAGACGCCTGTCGAGGCCATGTATCGTGAACTGCAGGAAGAGACCGGCCTGCTGCCTGAGCACGTGGAAGTGCTCGGGGCAACGCCCGGCTGGCTGCGCTACAAGCTGCCGGCGCGGGCCATCCGCCGCAATGAACGGCAGGTCTGCATCGGCCAGAAGCAGGTCTGGTTCCTGCTGCGCCTGACCGGCGACGAATCGCATGTGCAGCTGGACCATACCGATTCGCCCGAGTTCGACCACTGGCGCTGGGTGGACTTCTGGTACCCGGTGGAGCACGTGGTGATGTTCAAGCGTGGCGTCTATGCGCGCGCTCTGCGACATCTGGCGCCGTTGGCGCGCGGGGTGGCCGGGCAGGGCGTCACCGCCATGCCCAAGAGCGCTGCAGAGGCCTGGATGCCGGGTCACGCGGCCGGCCACGACAGACCCCGCAAGCGCACGCCCAAGCGCGGTGGCTACTGGCCGCGCAAGGCCAAGGGTGAGCCGGGGGCGGTTTGACGGGGACGCCGCGCAGGCTGCGGGTCGATCCGTCACAACGCGCCCCCGCCGGGTGTTCACAGCAGGCCTTGGCTGTCCGACCGGCCGCCCTGCCCTGGATGGCGATGGGCGCTGCCCCTGCTGTATTCCACCGCACTCTGAACCGTATCGAGAATGGTTCAGGTCTTTGATTGACAACCATTCTCGTTTCCATTGGAATAGCCAACAGGCCACTCTTGGCCTGTCAGCCCGGTTCACGCCTGTGTACGTCTGCATCTGCAACGGAGTCACCGACCACCAGATCCGCGAAGCCGCCAGCAATGGCGTCAGCACGGTGGCCGAACTGACCATGCGTACCGGTTGTGGCGCGACCTGCGGTTCCTGCCTGGACATGGCCGGCGATCTGCTGGCCAAGGCGCGTGCCACCCACGATCTGCCGCTGCCGGTCCTCGGTCTGGCCCAGGTCGCCTGATCGTCTCTTTCGCGGCGCGTTGACGCCGCACTTTCGCATCCTTCACGCGTGGCCGCACAGGCCAATGCGCACGATTCGCGTTCCTTCACGGCCGCACGCAAGGCGTTAAAGTGCCTGCGTTTTCAGCGTGCAGGAGCACCCCCATGAAGGGCGACACCAAGGTCATCGAATTCCTCAACAAGGTCCTCTACAACGAGCTGACCGCGATCAACCAGTACTTCCTGCACGCCAAGATGCTGAAGAACTGGGGCATCAAGGAGCTGGCCGAACACGAGTACAAGGAATCGATCGACGAGATGAAGCATGCCGATATGCTCGCCGACCGCATCCTGTTCCTCGAAGGCCTGCCGAACTTCCAGGCGCTGGGCAAGCTGCGCATCGGCGAGAATCCGACCGAGATCCTGCAGTGCGACCTGTCGCTGGAACGCGACGGCGTGGTGACCCTGCGCGAGGCCGTGGCCTATTCCGATTCGGTCGGTGACTACGTCAGCCGCCAGCTGTTCGTGAAGATCCTCGACTCGGAAGAAGAACACATCGACTGGCTGGAAACCCAGCTCGACCTGATCGAGCGCATCGGCGAGCCGAAGTACCTGCTCAGCAAGCTGGAAGAGTGACGTAGGGTCGAGCGTGCTCGACTGTGACCAGCATGGCGATGGTCGAGCAAGCCCGACGCTACCGATGCTGTGCCAGGTAGCCCGTCAGCGCCACGCGCGCACGGGCGAATTCGGCCACCAGCAGCGCCACCGCCACCGCGGGGCGCTGCAGGCTGCCACTCCGGGCTTCGTGCTCGATCCGCTGCGCGATTGCCGACAGCGACAAGGCCCCCACGTTCGCGCTTGATGATTTCAGGCTGTGCGCGACCGCCTGCAGGCGAGGTTCGTCGCCGCTCTGCGCGGCCTGCTGCAGCTGCTGCACCATCGCCGGTGCATCCTCCAGGAACACCGAGACGATCTGGAGGGCGGTTTCGCCGATCACCGCGTGCAGTTCGTCCAGCACATCACGGTCCAGCACCGGTTGCGTCACCGCTTGGCTTTTCGTCTCTTGTAGAGCCGGGCCATGCTCGGTTGGCGGGATTCGACTGGCCCCGGATGCATCGCCGTCGAGCAAGCGCGACGCTACGACATCGCGTGATCGCTGCCCCCAGCGCTGCAACAGCGCATGCAGCGTGGCACGTGCGATCGGCTTGGACAGGTAGTCGTCCATGCCGGCCTGCAGGCAGCGCTCGCGGTCACCGGCCATGGCGTTGGCCGTCATCGCGATGATCGGCAGCCGCGTGCGCCCGCTTTCCGTTTCCTCCGCACGCCAGTGGCGCGTGGCGGCGTAGCCGTCCAGCACCGGCATCTGGCAATCCATCAGCACCACGTCCATGCCGCCTTCGCGAAGGGCGGCCAGCGCCTGCTCGCCATCGGCGGCGTTGCACACCTCGCATTGGAACACGCGCAGCAGATGCTCGGCCACCATCCGGTTGACCGTGTTGTCTTCCACCAGCAGCACGCGCAGGTGCAGTGGCGGTAGCGCAGGTGCGGGCAATCCATCTTCGGCATTGGCCAGCAGGGCGGTAGGGCGGGCAGGCGTGGCAGGCGCCGCCAGCAGAGCATGCAGGGCTGCATCATCGAAATGCGGGGGCAGCTGGCGTTGGCGCGCGCGTTGCGCAGGCGCGTCTTCCTGCAGCCACAGCACCTGCAGTGCATCATCGTCGCCGCGCTCGGCCAGTGCCTGCTGCAGCGTGACCTCGCCGTTGCGGCGCGTGCGGGAATCGACCAGCAGCCACGCTGGTGCCGGTTGCCCTGGCCGTGGCATCGCGCGCAGGCGTTCGACCACAACGTCCAGCTGGCTCAGCATCTGTACCAGCAGCCCATGGTGGGCGGCGATGCGCTCGATGCGTGCCTGCAGCGTTGCATCGGCGCTGAACAACAGCAGCGCTGCGGGCGCGCGCGCCATTGCAGGCAGGTCGCCGGGTACCTTCAGCAGCGGGATCTCGAACCAGAACGTTGCGCCCTGGCCGGGCGTGGACTGCACGCCGATATGCCCGTGCATCAGGTCGATGATGCGCTTGCAGATGGCCAGGCCCAGGCCGGTGCCACCGTAGATGCGCGTGGTCGAGGCATCGGCCTGGCTGAAGGACTGGAACAGGCGTGCCTGCAGTGCCTCATCGATGCCGATGCCGGTGTCGATGATCTCGAAGCGCAGCTGGTGCTGGGCCGCGCCTTCGCCCAGCCGCTGCACGCGCAGCTGCACCTGGCCGCGGGCGGTGAACTTGATCGCATTGGCCAGAAGATTGCTCAGCACCTGGCGCAGGCGTACCGGGTCGCCGCGCACCGGCAGGCGCACCGATGGGTCAAGCTGCAGGGTCAGGGACAGGCCCTTGGCGTCGGCGGCGCGCTGCATCAGCTGCACCACGCCATCGAGCAGGTCGCGCAGGTTGAAGCTGGTGATCTCCAGTTCCAGCGCCTGTGCCTCCAGCCGGGAGTAGTCGAGGATGTCGTCGACGATGCGCAGCAGCTGCTGTGAACTGGCCGAAGCGGTGGCCAGCATCTGCCGCTGGTCCTCGCCCAGCGGGCCGCGCGCGATCAGCTCCAGCATCGGCAGGATGCCGTTGAGCGGCGTGCGGATCTCGTGGCTCATCGTGGCCAGGAACTCGCCCTTGGCCAGCACGGCCGCTTCGGCGGCCTGCTTGGCCTGCAGCAGCTGCTGTTCCAGCTGGCCCTGGCGTTCGGTGGTGTGGCGCAGCTGGTCGCGGTCGGCGGCCAGCGCGCTGTGCTCGCGCTGCAGCTGGGCCAATGCGCGGCTGCGCGTGCGCAGGCGCAGGCCCAACAACAGCGCCATGGCGGCCGCGGCAAGGGCAACCAGCAGCACGCCCCACAGCGGCACGTCAGAGCACCGCGTTGTGGAAGTCGAAGTTCAGATCGCTGCCGGCCGACTGCACCATGTTGCCCTGGATGTAATCGACGCCGCCGACCCACATCGCTGCCGCGGCCTGCGGGTCCTCGATCTGCTGGCCGATGATCTGCAGCCCGGCCGCATGCGCCTGTTCGATCGCCTTGCGCAGTTCCTCGCGCGTGGCCGGGTTGGAATGGCTGCTGGAGAAGCGCGCGGCCATGCGCACGAACGACAGCGGCAGCTGGGTCAGCAGTGCATCGGCTTCGCCACTGGGCTCGAACTGGCTGAGGCAGAAGCGCACGCCGGCGCCGGCCATGCGCTGGCAGAACTGCTGCAGCGGCACGGTGTGGATCAGCGCGTCGGGCAGGCGTACGTCGATCACCAGCGCACTGCCGGGCAGGTCACGCTGCTGCAGCGATTCCAGCAGCCAGTCGCCAAAGGCATCGCGCTGCAGGGTGCGCAGCGACTGCGAGACGAACAGGTTCAGCGGCTGTGTGGCGTGACGGTACAGGTCCAGCAGGCCCAGCGCATGGTCCATCACCTGCTGGTCGAGGTCGGCGATGCGGCCTGCCGCTTCGGCGGCCGGAATCACCTGGCCGGCCGCCAGCACCGTGCCATCGGCCTGGCGCAGGCGCAGCAGCAGCTGGTACTGCGCGGTGTTGCCACCGGCGACGGCGACGATCGGCTGATAGGCCAGCTCCAGCTGGCCTTCCAGCAGTGCCAGGTGTTCCTGTTCGGTGACCGCCTGGCGGTGCACATGGCCCGCTACGCCGGCGCTGAGCAGGCGTGCCTGCAGGGTGGTGCGCTCGACTGCTTCCAGTGCAGCGTTGGCATCGTCGAAGCCCGGCGACAGCGGCGCGTAACCCACCACGCCGCGCAGGTGCACCGATTCATCGTCGCGGATCACGAAGGCGCGCGCCGAGAGCTGCTCACGCAGGGTCGCGGCGATGCTTTCCAGGCTGTCTTCATCGGTATTGCGGGCCAGCAGGAGGAAGCTGTTGTCGTTCAGGCGTGCCAGCAGGTGTGGATGGCCGGCCTCGGCCAGGCGCTGCCCGGCCTGCACCATCAGGCGCTCGAAGGCGGCGTAGCCATAGCGTTCGCGCAGGCCCAGCGCGCTGGCTACTTCAATGAAGAATACGCCGCCCCGGTCGCGATGGGCGAGGGTGGCATTGAGCTGCTGCAGCACGTGGTGACGCGTCGGCAGGCCGGTTTCCGGATTGCTGGTGGCCGGTGCGCCGGCCGCACCGGGCAGGGTTGCGGCCTGCGCACGTGCGCGACGGATGCGGTTGGCCACGGCGGCGATCAGGTGGCGTGGGCGGATCGGCTTGCTCAGGTAGTCGTCGGCGCCGCTGTCGAGCACTTCGAACTGGCGCTCCGGGTCCGGATCGCCGCTCAGGAATACGATCGGCAGCAACTGCAGGCCAGGCTGCTGGCGGATCAGCGCGGTCAGGCGCATGCCGTCCAGGCCGGGCAGGTGCAGGTCCATCAGGATCAGGTCGGGGCGATGCTCCTTGATCGCCTGCAGCGCACCGTCGGCATCGCTGTGCACGATGGCCTGCATGCCGGCGCCATGCAGCACGCTCTGTGCGAACAGGGCCTGTGCGCGGTCATCCTCGACGATCAGCACGCGGTAGGGCGAATCGGAGGGCGGCGGCGCCTGGTCGTTGTTGCCAGCCTCGGCCAGCATGGCCGGGCCCGGCAACGGCGGCGGTGCGCTGCCGATCGATGCGGGCGCGTCGGAGGCGGCCAGCGGCGCAACCGCCGCCGGTGCTGCGGCGACGGCGCTCGCCGGTTCAGCGGTCCAGCGTTGCCAATGATCGGCCGGAGGGGTTTCAGCGCGTCCCGGGCGGGCGCCCGCGGGGGATTCGTTTGCGGCCATCGGTGCTCCTGGTGTTCGCGTCCATTATGCGACAAGCCCGGCGATCAACCGGTGCCGGGCTGGCGTGGACTGTCGGGCGACGCACTGCGTGCCAGCCAGCGCACGCCCTTCCACAGGGTGCGCCAGACCAGCCACACCAGCAGCGCGCCCGCCAGGCTGCAGGCCAGCACCACGATCAGCGCGATCCATGGGTGTGCCAGGGCCAGGGCCAGGCCACCGACCACCACGGTGTCCTCGGCGGCGGAGGCCACCCAGTTGCTGGCAGGCTCGGGCGAGGTGTTGAGCAGGGCGCGGGTGCCGGCCTTCAGGCCGTGGCTGGCCAGCGCGACACCTGCACCGGCAGCAAGTGCGCCGGTGCCCAGCTGCCCATCCGGCGACAGCGTGGCGGCGGCAAGGAAGGCACCTGCGGGTACGCGTGCCAGGGTCTGCACCAGATCCCACGCCGAGTCGACGCCGGGAATCTTGTCGGCGAAGAATTCGGTCACCGCCAGCGCCGCCGAGGTGCCCAGCACCCACCACGATTCAGTGGCCTGCAGGGCCGGTGGCAGGTCGACCCAGCCGAGCAGGCCGGCCAGGCCGACACCGAACACGGTGAGGTAGACGCGGATGCCGGCCAGCCAGGCCAGCAGGATGCCGATCACGAACAGGTGGGCTTCGGTCATGGCGATGCTCCGGCGACGGAACTGTGCAGGGGACCACACTATCGACGATGGCATGCCTGAACGCCACAGACCGTGGCTCGCCACTGCGCAGGAAACCCACCCGTCCTGTCATACACTAGCCCGTCGTTTGCCACAGGGGCCGTACCGGTGTCGCCCTCGCGATGCCCCGGAATCCACCCATGACCAACCGTCCTCCCATGCGCGTGCAGGTCCGCCTGCCCGGCGCGCCGCAACCGCCGGCCGACCGTCGCCGCCTGCTGGTGATCGGCGGCATCTGGCTGCTCAGCCTGATGCTGGCCGTGCTGGGTGGCTGCTGGATGGCCACGCCGCGCGATGCACAGGGCCAGCGCCTGCAGGCTGCCGAGAAGCGCGCCGAGACGTTGCAGGTGCAGCTGACCGAACTGCGCCAGAAGCAGGCCACGCTGGAAGCCTCCGACCGTATCAGCCGCGCCGCCAACACCGAGGTGCAGTCCTCGCTGGCCGAGCGCGATGAGGAAATCGCCGGCCTGCGTGCCGACGTTGCCTTCTATGAGCGCCTGGTGGGTTCGACCAGCCAGCGCAAGGGCCTGAACACCCATTCGATCGAGTTCAGCCCGGAAGCGGCCGGTACCTGGCAGTACACCGCCGTGCTGACCCAGAACCTCAACCGTGGTGCCATCAGCCAGGGGCAGATGCGCTTCACCGTGGAAGGCGTCAAGAACGGCAAGCTGGCCACGATCAGCTGGGATGATCTGCACCAGCGCAGCAAGGTACCGGGACAGGATTACTCGTTCCGGTACTTCCAGCAGCTCACCGGCAGCGTGATGCTGCCGGCTGACTTCACCCCGCAACGCGTGCGGGTGACATTGGGGAGTGGTACGGGGGGTACCACCCAGGTATTCGACTGGAAACAGGCCGGTGCGCCGGCCGCAAAAGGGGAGTAGGCAGATGTTCGGAAGCAGCAAATCCAACCGTGAAGGCCAGCTGGTGGTGGATGCCCTGATCGGCAACCAGGTGGTGATCCGCGGTGATGTGGAATTCAGTGGGGGCCTGTATGTCGAAGGCCGCATCCATGGCAAGGTGATCGCCGCCGAAGGCGCCAGTGGCGCGACCCTGACGGTTGCCGAGCATGGCGTGATTGAGGGCGAGATCCGTGCCCAGGTGGTGGTCATCAGCGGCCGCCTGGATGGCGACGTGCACGCCACCGAGAAGGTCGAACTGACCCCGAGCGCGCGGGTCAACGGCAACGTCCACTACCAGGTGGTGGAGATGAATGCGGGTGCCCAGCTGAACGGTCGCCTGATCCATGCCAGCGCCCCGATGGCCGCCCTGCCGGCCCCGGAAGGTGATGAGGCCAATGGCGGCAAGGGTGACACCGCCGCACGCCGCAAGCTGGCCGAGGCGATGGCTTGAAAGCCATCGTCGGCACCCCCATGCTGACACCATGAGCACGCTAGTCTCCCTGCCCGGCGCCACCCCGGTTGCCGCGCCCGATTACCAGTCGCTGGAGCGCCCGCTGAACTTCACCGAGTCGGCGGCCTCCAAGGTCAAATGCCTGATCCAGGAAGAGGGCAACCCCGACCTGGCCCTGCGCGTGTACATCGAAGGCGGTGGCTGTTCGGGCTTCCAGTACGGGTTCGAGTTCGACGAGAACCGTGCCGAGGACGACCTGGCGGTACAGACCAGCGGGGTGACCCTGCTGGTCGACCCGCTGAGCCTGCAGTACCTGATGGGCGCCGAGGTGGACTACACCGAGAGCCTGACCGGTGCCCAGTTCGTGATCCGCAACCCGAACGCGAAGACCACCTGCGGCTGCGGCAGCAGTTTCAGCATGTAGGCGGGGCGCGGGGCCTGCGTCCCGCGCGACAAGGTGTGTGGAGCAAGCTCCACACCCACAGACGGCTTCGGCAAAGCCCGCGGCTTGCCACCCGCATCGATTGGCGGCACGCTTGCCGGATGCCCAATACTTCTTCGCCGCTTTCCGGTTTCGCCTTCGTTGGCGAACCGCTGGAGCGCGCCGATGCCCTGCGCGACGATGCCGATGCACTGGCGCGCCTGTGGCCGGGCGCGCGCATTCTCGTGCTCGATCAGGACGGCAGCGCCTTCACCGGCGATGACGACCAGCCGCTGGCGCTGACCGGCGCCGACATCGGGGGTGGCCCGGGGGCCGCGATCTTCCTCGGCCTGCGTGGCGAACAGGCCTGGTTCTCGGTCGAAGCCGCCAATATCACCGTCAGCGCACCGCGCCGCCTCGACCTGCGCCAGGCCGCTCTGCTGTGGCCGATGGCCGATGCGACCGCCTTCAGCTATGCCCGCGGCATGTCCTACTGGCACTCGCGCACCCGCTTCTGTGGCGTGTGCGGCGGCGCCGTGGCGTTTGCCCGTGGCGGCTTCGTCGGTCGTTGCGCGCAGTGCTCCACCGAGCACTACCCGCGTGTCGATCCCGCCGTGATCGTCGCCGTGGAAAACCAGGGCCGGCTGCTGCTGGGCCGGCAGTCGAACTGGGCGCCGCGGCGTTACTCGGTCCTGGCCGGCTTCGTCGAACCCGGCGAGACCTTCGAGCAGACCGTGGTGCGTGAAGTGCACGAGGAGAGCAAGGTACGGGTGACCGCCTGCCAGTACCTCGGTTCGCAGCCGTGGCCGTTCCCGGGCGCGCTGATGATCGGTTTCCGAGCACAGGCGCAGGATGACCTGCCGACCGTGGACGGTGAGCTGGAAGACGCGCGCTGGTTCAGTGCCGACGAGGTGGGCGCGGCACTGGCACGCGATGTGGAGGACGATGGCCAGGGCATCCGCCTGTCGCCGCCGATCTCGATTTCGCGCGGCCTGATCGAACACTGGTACCGCCAGCAGAAGGGCTGAACCCGATCCGCTGCCGGTCCGGTCGTGGCAGCTGTATTGCCGCCACCTGAACACGGCCCGGGTTACAGTCCGGTTCACCGCTGAGGGCGCCGCTGCGACAGGTAAGGTAGCGGCGCCGAGCGTTCTGTTTCGTAGGGAGACCTGCCATGTTCACCACTCTGGCCGCCGTGCTGGTGGCACTGGCCCTGGGCCATGTTGCCCCGGCCGCTGCCGCCTCGCTGCGCCGTTTCGACGGCTTCCGGCGTTGGCTGGGCTGGCTGGATGCGCGGGGGGGCAAGGCCTGGCAGGGACCGGCCGGCGTTGCCTTGGCACTGTTGCCGCCGCTGTTGCTGATGGCGCTGCTGGCGTGGCTGTTGCGCGGGGTGCTGTTCGGCCTGCCGTCGCTGCTGCTGGGCGTGGCGGTGGTGGCGTGGTGCTGGGGCCCGCGCGATCTGGACCGCGATATCGAGGCCATCATCGATGCCGATGACGCGGCGACGCGCCAGGCCGCGGTGCGCAATCTGCAGGCGGCCGGTGGCAGCCTGCGCGAGGACATTCCGTCACTGGTCGAGGCAACCGTGCTCAACGCCTTGCGGCGCTGGTTCGCGGTGCTGTTCTGGTTCCTGTTGCTGGGCCCGGCCGGTGCGCTCGGTTACCGGCTGTTGGCGCTGATGGCGGAAAGCCCGATGCGCGCACGCGTGCCGGTGGAGCCGCTGGCGCTGGCGCAGCGCCTGCTGGGCTGGATCGAGTGGCCGGTGGCGCAGCTGATGGCGTTCTCGATGGCGCTGGTGGGCAACTTCGATACGGCGTGGAAGGCCTGGCGCCAGGCCCATGGCGAGCGCCTGGCCGGCAACATCGGGTTCCTCGGCGCGGTGGCGCGCGCCAGCGTCAACGCCGAACTGCGCGAGGATGCGCACGATTACACCGAGGCGGGATTGTTGCCGGTGTGGCAGCGGCTGCCGGACCTGCGTGATGCGATGAGCCTGGTGTGGCGGATGCTGCTGCTGTGGCTGGCGATCCTCGCCCTGCTGGTGATTGCAGGCTGGGTGACGTAGGTGTTCTGGCAGGGCTTGCAGCGCTGCACCTGCAGAGGCCAAAGCCAAAGCCAAAGCCAAAGCCAAAGCGGCTCTGGGTTGCTGAGGGTTGGGCGGGGCGGTGTGGGGCTGCAGGACACGCCGTAAACCCGTCCCTGGGGGCTCGATGGCGCCATCCATGGCGCCAACGGTCCTGCGGCCCCACACCGCCCCACCCCCGACAGTTTCCCGGTGACGGTGGGTCAACTGCGACTGCCGGTGGGTGTCGACCTTGGTCGACACGGTAGATCCACGCCATGCGTGGATGCAGAGCGAAGCGATCCGCTTCCGCTTTTGATCTTCTCTTTCTTTTCCGTGGTGGACGCGCACGGAAACTGTCCGTGGCCGGGCGGGTGGGCTGCGCAGGGGCGTGAGCCGCATGGATGCGGCGACCGAGCTTACATGGACGTACTTGCAGCGCCCCCTGCGCAGCCCACCCGTCCGGCCAACCCCAAGGCTTCTGCCTTCAAACGCCGCCCACCACGAGGGGCTGCGCCGTTGGCTGGAAACCTAGATCGGTGCCAGTGCAGTGAACGGTGCCCACGGCAGGTTGCGCAGCAGCGCATACCCGGGCAGCACCCAGAGCCAGAACACGGGATTGGCCAGCACCCGCATCAGCGGGTCGAGCACACGGGGGCGGATGCCGGCGATGTTCAGCAGCATCAGCAACAGGAACGGCAGGCTGATGACCAGCAGCGGGTTCATCGCCATCGCACCGGGCAGGTCGAAGTGGACCAGGGAATACAGGCAGCGCGTGCTGCCACAGCCCGGGCAGTACAGGCCGGTCAGGGCGTACAGCGGGCAGCTCGGCAGTGGATTGCCGGCGACATACGGATTGACGTTGCGCAGGACCACAGTGGCACCCACGGCCAGGCCGGCGGAAACCAGTAGCGGTGCCCAGCGGGCGAGTCGGGAACGAGCGGGAAGCGCGGACATGCAACAACGGATCCGGCGCAGGCGCCGGATCCGTCCAGGCGTATCAGTAGCTGCCGTTGCTCATCGCGCCCATGCCGCCGAGCACAACGAAGAACAGCACGTACAGCACGACAACGACGACCCAGGCAATGGCCGACCACATGGCCCACTTCTTGGCCTTGGCGGCGGAGTCCTGGGCGCCGGCGATGTCGCCAGCGGCCAGCTTGCCGTTGACCTGGGCGGCGTAGACGATCGACACGATGCCGGCCGGCAGGCAGCAGAACAGGGTGGACAGGATTGCCCAGACCAGGTTGTTCGGGACCTGCGGAGTAGCGGTATTCATGGGTTCAAGCTCCTTGATGGGTGGTGGTGGTGAATCATTGGTCGGAAAGAGCGCCCAGTACGGCCAAGCCGCCGAACAGCCCGAACCACAACAGCAACAGGACCGGCAGGGCCACGGCCGAAGCCACCGCCCACCAGCCCGCCTTGCGCGACGCACTGTAGGCCCCCGGAAGATCGCCGGCCGCGCGGCGGCCATCGACCTGGGAGGCATAGACGATCGACACCACGCCCAACGGCAGGCAGCAGAACAGCGTCGTCAGGATCGCCCAGACCAGATGGTTGGGGATGTAGACCGGACGGCTGAGCGGTGGCGGTTGATTCAAAGCAAGACTCCATTCCTTGGTGGCCAGCCGTGATGTACCGGCCGGACCTCCCCCCTGTGGGTGCGTAATCTACCGCAACCGACGTTGCATGTATGCGTTTACATTCACGACATGCCGCGTACGCCACTGGACGGTGACGTATGCGGGGGAGGTTGCCGGGCCCGCCTGGCGGGCCGGTTGCGTCAGGCGTGATCGCCGCGCAGGGCCCGCACCTGGGCCTCCAACACCGGGGCGCTGGTGGTGTGGCCATCCACGGCCGGTGCCGCCACCACCTCGACGGTGGCACGGAAACGGCGCGGCACGCGCATGCGGCCAAGGCGGCTGTCGCGGCGGCTCCACATGCTGGACCACATGCCGCGCAGCGCCATCGGCACCACCGGCACCGGCCGCCGTTCGAGGATCTTCTCGACACCGGACTTGAACGGTGCCATCGCACCATCCTTGGTCAGCGCGCCTTCCGGGAAGATGCAGACCAGCTCGCCTTCGGCCAGCGCGGCGTCGATCTCGTCGAACGCGCGCTGCATCAACGCCGGGTCTTCGCGCGCACCGGCGATCGGGATCGCCTTGGCGGTACGGAAGATCCAGCGCATCACCGGGATGTTGAAGATCTTGTAGTACATGACGAAGCGCACCGGGCGCGGAATCGTCGCCGACAGGATCAGTGCGTCCATGTAGCTGACATGGTTGCAGACCAGCAGCGCGGCGCCCTCGTCGGGAACGTTCGCTTCGATGCCGTGCGGGCGCAGGCGGTACAGGGTGCGCACCATCAGCCAGCTGAGGAAGCGCATCAGGAATTCGGGGACGATGGTGAAGATGTAGATCGCCACCAGGGCATTGGCGATGGCCAGCGCCAGGAACTGCTGCGGAATGGTCCAGTGCAGCAGCTTGTGCGCGGCCAGCGACAGCATGGCTGCGCCGACGATGAAGCCGGAATTCTGGATGTTCAGCGCGGCGAACACGCGCGACATCTGCGCCTTCGGCGTGCGGCTCTGGATCAGCGCGAACAGCGGCACCACGAAGATGCCGGTGAACAGGCCGATGCCGATCAGGTCGATGACGATGCGGATGCTGCCCGGCTGCTGCAGGAACGTTCCGATGGTCAGCCCGTGCACCGTCGCTTCGCCACTGCGGGCGAAGTACAGGTCGAGCAGGAACGCGGTCATGCCGAACGCGCCCAACGGCACCAGGCCGATTTCCACCGTCCGTGCCGACAGCTTCTCGCACAGCAGCGAGCCGATGCCGGTGCCGACCGAGAACAGGGCCAGCGCAAAGATGTACAGAGTCGGCTCACCGCCGAGGTTGGTCACGGCATAGGCCGGCAGCTGCGAGGTCAGCACGGTGCCGACGAACCAGAACCAGGACACGCCCAGGATTGAATTGCGCACCGCCTTCTGCTGGCGCGCCATGCGCAGCACCGCCAGTGACTCCGGCAGCGGGTTCCAGTTGATCTTCAGGCTAGGGTCGCCGGCATCGACCTTGGGAATCAGGCGCGCGGCGATGTTGCCGCAGATCGCCAGGCCGATGATCGCGCAGGCGGCCACCACCGTGCCGTGGCTGCCGGCCACGGTGAACACCAGGCCGCCGACGATCATGCCGGAGAGGATCGACATCGAGGTGCCCATTTCAACCAGACCGTTGCCGCCGGTCAGCTCTTCGGGCTTGAGCACCGAGGGCAGCACCGAGTACTTCACCGGGCCGAACAGGGTTGACTGCATGCCGGTACAGAACAGGGCGACCAGCAGCACCGGCAGGCTCTGGGTGAGGAAGCCGGTGGCCGCCAGCGACATGATCACGATCTCCATGGTGGTGGTGATCACGATCAGTCGCGATTTTTCCAGTTTGTCGGCGATCTGCCCGGCCAGTGCCGAGAACAGGAAGTACGGCAGGATGAAGATGGCAGGTGCCAGCGTGGCATACAGCCCCAGTTCTTCCTCCGGCACGGCCATGAACAGCAACATGCTGATGATCGCCTGCCGGTACACGTTGTCGTTGAACGCTCCGAGCGCCTGGACGACGAAGAACGGCAGGAAACGGCGCTGGCGCAGCAGGGCGAACTGGTTGTGACCGGACATGGAGCCTCCTTGACCGGCGCAGCCTAGCATTCCTGCCTATCCGCTGTGGGTGCGGACCTGTGGGTGCGGACCGTTGGTCCGCACACTTTGAAAGATCTCAGACGATATCGTCGACCACGCCGCCATCCACGCGCAGTGCCGCACCGGAGGTGGCGGAGGCCTGCGGCGAGGCCAGGTACACCACCATGTTGGCTACTTCCTCGACCGTGGCGGTGCGCTGGATCACCGAAGACGGCCGGTGTGCCATCACGAACTCGCGGCCGATCTGCTCCAGTGGCTTGCCGCTGCGCTGGCGTTCATCTTCGAACATTGCCGCGAAGCCATCGGACAGGGTCGGGCCGGGCAGCACTGCGTTGACGGTGACGCCGCTGCCGGCCACACGCTTGGCCAGGCCGCGCGACAGCGACAGCTGCGCGGTCTTGCTGACACCGTAATGGATCATGTCGGCCGGAATGTTGCGTGCCGATTCGGAGGAGATGAACAGCACGCGACCCCAGCCGGCATCGACCATCGCCGGCAGCAGTGCCCGTGACAGGCGCACGCCGGACATCACATTGGTCTGCCAGTAGCGCTCCCAGGTTGCGTCTTCGGTCTCGAAGAAGTCCTCGGGGCCGAAAATGCCGGCGTTGTTGACCAGGATGTCGACCTTGGGCAGGCCCGCCAGCAGCGTGTCAACGCCGGCCGCATCGGAGAGGTCGGCGGCCACGCCGAGCACGTCGGCACCCGGAACGGCGGCGAGCAGGCGCTGGCGGGCGCGTTCGACGCTGTCGGTGCTGCGGCCGTTGAGAATGACCCGCGCACCCGCGGTGGCCAGGCCCTGGGCGATCGCCAGGCCGATGCCGGCGGTGGAGGCGGTGACCAGCGCGGTACGGCCGGCGAGTTCGATCTTCATGGGGAGTCCGGGAGCAGGGGGGCACCCAGTATCCGCGCGGGAACGTGACCGGGGCGCATCGCCAGGCGCAACACACGGTTGCACACGGTGCAGTAGATCCACGCCACGCGTGGATGGACTGCGGGTCGCGCCAGGCGATGCCCGGCGCCGGCCTGTCAGGTGAGCGTGCGCACCGCCTCATTCGCCGCCGCCCGCACCTTCGGCAGCATCCGCAGCACCAGCGCCATCTGCGTGCGGATCAGCTGCAGCTTCGGCGGCATTGCCTCGTCAATCTGCTCCAGCTCGGCCGCCACCGCGCGGTCGGCGTCGTTGTCGTCCTCACTGACCGGCTGCCGTGCGGTCAGGGCCGAGGCCAGCTGCTGCAGCGCCTTGCGTACGCGCTCACCGGCGGCCAGCGCCAGCGGATCGCCGGCGTAACTGTCCACCTGGTCGCGGTGCGCACCCAGCGCCGAAAGATGGCCGAGCAGCATGTTGGACAACGCCAGGAAATGGAAACCGGCATCCAGGTTGCGGCGCACGTGGCCCGGCTCGCGCAGCATGTTCGACAGCGCGGTGGACAGCGCGGCATCGGCGTTGTGCATGTCGCGGCGGGCGATGCGGTAGGCCAGGTCATCGCGCATGCCACTGCGGTACTGGCCCAGCACCGAATCCAGGTAGCGCGCGGCGGTGTCCAGCACGCGCGCCAGCACGAGGTGCAGCTGGCGGCCCTGCCAGTCGGGCAGGATCAGGAACGCAGCGGCGGCGGCGATCGCGCAGCCCAGCAGCGTATCGACCATGCGCGGCACGATCAGCACGAAGCCATCGCCGATCAGGTTGAAGCAGGTCAGGGCCATCACCGTGATCGCCGCCGATGCCACCAGGTAGCGGTCGGTGCGGGTGAAGAAGAACAACAGCGCCGACAGCAGCGCGATGAGCAGTTGCACGTGCAGCTGCGGGAACAGCTGCAGCAGCGCCCAGGTCAGTACCAGGCCGGCCACGGTGCCGACGATGCGTTGCGCCAGGCGCTGGCGGGTGGCACCGAAGTTGGGGCGGCACACGAACACGATGGTCAGCAGCACCCATGAGCCGTTCTGGGCATTGAACAGGCGGATTGCCGCGAAACCGACGATCAGCGCCAATGCCATGCGCAGGCCGTGGCGGAACAGGACCGAGCCGGGCGTGAGCTGCTGACGCACGCGCACGCCCATCTCGCGAAGGGTGTGCGGGTTGCTGTCGCGCAGGCGCGTATCGACGTTGTCCAGGCTGGCTTCGGAGCGCTCCGCATCCAGCAGGCGGCGCTCGATGCTGCGCAGGTTGTGCACCAGCAGATCGAGCGAGCCGAGCAGTCGCTGCCACTGCGGCCGCTGCTGATCGCGCAGGTAGGCCAGCGCATCGGCCAGGTCGCGTCCGGCCTGCTGGTTGCTTTCGCCATACACGAACGGACGGCGCAGGCGGATCGCCTCGCCCAGCCGCGCGCAGGCCTGGCCCTGCAGGTCGAGCAGGCGCTGGCAGCGGTACAGCACATCGCTGTGGAAGAAAGCATCGACCAGCGCACCGTACGGGTAGTGCGAGGAGCTGGCACGCTCGTGGAAATCCTGTGCCATGTAATAGAGGCGCAGGTACAGGCCGGAGTTCACGCCCGGCCGCCCGGAACGGCCGAAGCGGGCGAGGATCGCGGTCTTGGCCTCGTTCAACGCACCGACGACGCGCCGGTTCTGCTCGGCCAGGTCGAGTTGGCGGCGTTGCAGGTCGGCCTCGCGTACCGGTTCGAACAGTGTTGCCTTCAACTGCAGGTAGCGGCCCAGTTCAACGTACAGGCGCGCCACGCGTTCGCGTACCGGGCGGTTGGCGAACAGCGCGGTCCACAGGATCGACAACAGGCCGTACCAGACCGCACCGGCCAGCAGGTGGCTGACTGCGTCCAGCGCGCTGTGCAGGTCGCTGGCGCCATGCTGCTCCAGCCCGATCATGGTGTAGATCGCCAGCGTTACCGTGGCCTGGGCGATCGACGCGTAGCGCTCGCCGAGCGCACCCAGCAGGGTCAGCCCGAACGTGGACAGCGCCAGCGCACCGATGAAGACCCATGGCCATGGAAACAGCCAGATCACCGAGGCGGCGGCGAGGCAGAAGCACAGCAGCGACAGCAATACCGCCTTGGTCCGGCCCCACCAGTTGTCATCGGTCTCGGCGATGGCGCTGGCGATGATGCCGAGGAACACGCCGGGCAGGGCGGTGAGCGCATCCAGCTGCCAGCACACGGCAAGCGCTGCGGTCAGGGCGATGAACACACGCAGGCCGTAACTGGCCTTTTCGTGGGCCCACAGGCGGCTGAGGCGGGATTCGCGGGCGGACATGCAGGCTCGGTGGAAGGGTCTTCCACCATTATTGCGGGTGCGGGGTGAAGGGGACAGCCCGCGCAGAAATACCCGGTAGTGCCGGCCGCTGGCCGGCTCTCATGCGCCCGGACGAAGGTGCGGGGAGCCGGCCGGCGGCCGGCACTACCGGTTTGCCGGGCCTTACATGTCGAACCGCACGCTCACCGCGAACGTGCGCGGCAGGCCGGCGCCGGCGTTGGACCAGTACTTCCGGTTGGCCAGGTTCTCGACGCTGGCGCGCACGGTCACCGGGTGGCCGGAGGCGAGCAGGCGATAGCCGATGCCTGCATTGACCAGCGTGTAGTCGGGCAGCTTCAGGGTGTTGTCGGCGTCATACCAGACATCGCCGTAGTAGCGCACGGCGGCGTAGGTCTCCAGCCCATCCACCCAGGGCAGCTGGTAGGTGGCATGCAGTACCCCGCTCCAGCGTGCAGCACCGGCGGTACGGTTGCCTTCCTGTGCGGCGCTGGTCGGGGACAGCTTGTCGTAGGTCGGGTCCAGCCAGGTGATGCCACCGCCGATGCTCAGTGCATCGGTGAGGTGCAGGTCGGCACTGGCTTCGATGCCTTCGTACAGCGTGATGCCGTCCTGTACCAGGCGCTTGCCGGCAGGCGTGAGTTCATCAATGTTGGCGCCACGCTCCAGCCGGAACGCCGCCAGGTTCGCATTCCAGCGTGCCGCCTCGACCTTTGCGCCGATCTCGTACTGCTTGCTGATGGTCGGGTCCAGCACGTCGCCCGCGTTGACGTAGCTGTTGCCCACGCGGCTGCCCGCTTCCAGCGATTCGATGTAGCTGGCGTAGAGGGTGACCGCCTCGCTGGGCTTGAACATCACCGCGTAGGTCGGTGTCACCGGGTAGGTGTGGTAGCGGCCCTTGGTCTCAAAGTCGTTGTAGCGCCAGCCCGCCAGTACCGACCAGCCGCTGCCGAGATCGACGGTATCGCTTGCGAACACCGCCTGCTGCACGGTCTCGTCGCCGCGGGTCATCACCCGTGAACCAACGGCGTCATGGCGGATGGCGTGGCGCTGGTACAGGTTGGCGCGGCCGATCAGATTCCATTCGTAGGGGCGGTCCCAGCCCAGCCCGGTCTGGTGGCTGATGCCCGCCACCACCTGATGCTGCAGGGGGCCGGTGCGGAAGTTGCCCTGCAGCATCGCCTGCGCCAGCTTCCACTCGCTCTTGCCGCCCAGTTCGTAGACGTTGACGTCGTAGTCGCCGTTGGGATTGTCGATGTAGGCGAAGATCTTGTTGACGTCATTCCACGAGGTGGTGACGCCGTAACTCAGGCTGGCTTTCCAGTCGCTGTTGATCTGCCAGTTCAAGCCGGTCGACAGCAGGCTGGATCGGGTGTCGTAGTAGGTGCCGGGTACGCTGTTGTCGGTATCCCCGGCAATCGGTCGCGGCAACGACGTCAGGCCACGGAAGTAGTACTGCGGCGATTCTTCGCGCAGGTCGCGCGACTGGAACACACCGTCGAAGGTCCAGGTCAGTACATCGCTCAGGCGCGCATCCAGCGACAGTGCGCCTACCTTGCGGTCGACGTGCCCACCATTGAAGGTCTCGCCCTTTTCCTGGAACGCATTGAAGCGGTAGCCGAACATCTGCTCGTTGCCGAAGCGGCCGCCAACGTCGATGCCGCCGCTGACGATGCCCTGTTCGCGCCAGCCCAGCTGGGCGGAGAAGGTGGGTGTGTCCGTCGGCTTCTTGGTGATGTAGTTGACGATGCCGCCGGGTGCACCGAACCCGTACAGGAACCCGCCCGGGCCTTTCAGCAGATCGACTTGTTCCATCACTTCCAGCGGCCATTCGGTGCCCCAGGAAGAGACCTGCAGGCCATTGACCCGGTAGCTGTCGTAGTTCAGCTCCAGACCGCGGTTGCGGATGGGGGAGCTCCAGCCACTGGCATAGGCGCTGACCTGGGTGGTGACCGAGGGATCGAGCAGGAAGGCTTCGCCCAGCGATACCACCTGGCGTTGCTCGATCTGCTCGCGGCCAACGGCGGTGATCGCGAACGGCGTGTCGCGCAGGGCGCGGTCGCCCAGTGCGCCGGCGTTGGTATGGGTGCGTTCGGCGGTGACCTTCACCGCATCCAGATCGGTGGCGTTACGGCTGACGGCCGGCGCTTCGGCATGGGCAGCGCAGGCGGCGGACAGGGCGACGGCCAGCAGGGCCAGGCGGGGGAGACGGGAAGGCAGCATCGATGGTGGTCCTCGACGGACGGCCACAGGCCATCCGCCCACGGGTGGGGGGAAGGGGCAGTGGCTGGGATCACACAGGCTGGCCGGAGATGGCAGCGGGGCGCCGCGAAGGGGCGCAGGACCATGGCTGGATGAGAATTGTTCTCTTTTCGTTACGGCACGTCAAACCTAGAGGTGTGCGGACCAACGGTCCGCACCCACCATTCGCACGGTCCGCACCCACCATTCGTGCCCACGGTAGTGCCGGCCGCTGGCCGGCAGATTCGCTGTACGGAGAAAGCCGGCCAGCGGCCGGCTCTACCCCCGTAGATCCACGCCATGCGTGGATGGGCCGTTCTACGCCCGCTGCGCGCGCTTGAGCAGCTTCGCTTCGCGCTTGCGCGCGCGACGTGCCCGCCAGCGCTCGGCCAGGCAGGAGAAGATCACGTACAGTGCCGGCGTGCTGAGCAGGGTCAGGCTCTGCGAGAACAGCAGGCCGCCGATCATCGCGATGCCCAGCGGACGACGCAGCTCGGACCCTTCGCCCAGGCCGATCGCCAACGGAACCGCCGCCAGGATCGCCACCATGGTGGTCATCATGATCGGGCGGAAGCGCACGATGCTGGCCTCACGTGCCGCCTCGCGCGGTGCCAGCCCATGTTCGCGCTGCGCCACCAGCGCGAAGTCGATCATCATGATCGCGTTCTTCTTGACGATGCCGATCAACAGCACCAGCGCGATCATCGAGATCACCGACAACTCGGTGTTGGTGCCGAACAACGCCAGCAGCGCACCCACGCCCGCCGCCGGCAGCGTGGACAGGATGGTGACCGGGTGGATCAGGCTCTCGTAGAGCATGCCCAGCACCAGGTACACGGTCAGGATCGCAGCAAACACCAGGATCAGCATGTCGCTGGGGTCGGAGTTGAACCCGAAGCCGGCGTCATCAGCCAGACGGATGTCGCCGGGCATGCGCATGCCGGCCACGGTCGCGTCGATGATCGCCTTGGCCTCGCCCATGCTCACGTTCGGCGCCAGGTTGTAGCTGAGGTCCATCGTCGTGTACTGGTTTTCATGGGTGATCTGCGAAGGCGCCAGCCCCGGCACCTGCCTGGCCACCGCCGTGAGCGGCACCATGTCACCGTTGCGCGCACGCACATGCACCTCGTCCAGCGCCGCCGGCGTAGCGGTCTGCGAAGGCAGGGCGTTGACCACCACGCTGTACTGGTTGATGTCCGAATAGATGGTGGAGATCTGGCGCTGGCCGAACGCGCCGTACAGCGCGCCGTCGATGGCGCCGACCGAAACGCCCAGGCGGGCCGCCTTGGCACGGTCGATCTCGATGTTCTGGCGCAGCCCGGCATTGTCCACGTCGGTGCCGACGTCGCGCAGCTTCGGGTTCTTCTTCAGCTCCGCCTGCAGCTTGGGCAGCCATTCCTGCAGTGACGCCAGGTCATTGCCCTGCAGCGAGATGCGGTACTGCGCGCCCTGGCTGGAGCCACCGCCATCGTTGCTGGGCAGATCCTGGATCGCGCGCAGGCGCAGCTGCAGGTCGGGGTAGCGGTCGGCCTTGGCGCTCAGTCGCGCCAGGGCATGGGCGGTGGTTTCGCGGCGGCCTTCCTTGCGCGACTTCAGCTCGACGTTGAACTGTGCGCTGGAGCCCTGGCGGCCGCTGCCCAGGCGCACGCCCACCGTCTTCACCGCCGGGTCGGCCATCAGCATGTCGGTGATGCGGCGCTGGCGGCTGACCATGTCCTCGAAGGAGACCGTGGCGCTGGAGTTGGCGCGGCCCCAGATCAGGCCGGTGTCCTGCGGCGGGAACGCGCCCTTCTTCACTGCACCGAACAGGAAGACGGTGGCACCGATCAGCAGCAGCGGCGTCAGCGACAGCAGCAGCGCGTGGCGCAGCGAGAAATCGAGGAACACGGTGTAGATGCGCAACATGCGCTCATGGCCTGCGTCCAGCCAGCGGCCGAAACGCGACGGCGGTGCGCTGTGGTCGTGCGCACTGAGGAAGCGGCTGCACAGCGCCGGGGTCAACGTCAGCGAGACGATCATCGAGACCACGATCGCTGCCACCAGGGTGACGGTGAACTCGCGGAAGAACGCGCCCATCATGCCGCTGGCGAACAGCAGCGGAATGAACACCGCCACCAGCGAGGCGGTGATCGAGACGATGGTGAAGCCGATCTCGCGCGCGCCGGTCAGCGCCGCCTGCATCCGCGGCATGCCTTCGTCGAGGTGGCGCATGATGTTTTCGATCACCACGATCGCATCGTCGACCACGAAGCCGATCGCAATCACCAGCGCCAGCAGGCTCAGGTTGTTCAGGGTGAAGCCCATCACGTACATCACCAGCGCGGCACCGGCCAGCGATAGCGGCACGGTCACGGCGGCGATCAACGTGGGTGCCAGACGGCGCAGGAACAGCGCCATGGTCAGCACCACCATCGCCAGGCTGATCAGCAGGGTGATCTGCACTTCATGCAGCGACGAGCGGATGGTTGGCGTACGGTCGAAGTACGGCGTCATCGTGGTGCCCGGCTGCAGGTAGTCGCGCAGCGCGGGGATCTGCGCCTTGACCCGGTCCACGGTCTCCACGATGTTGGCGCCGGCGCGGGTGAACACGTACATCACCACCGCCGGCTTGCGATCGAACCAGGCTGCCTGGTAGGCGTCCTGCTGGCCGTCGTAGACGTTGGCGATGTCCTTCAGGCGGATTACCCGGCCATCGCCCTGGGTCTTGACCACCAGGTCGGCGAAGTCGGCGGCGCGGGCGACCGAATCGTTGGCGATGATCGCGGTGGTGGTGTTGCCATCGCTGAGGAAGCCGGTGGGCGAGGTCACATTGGCCGCACGCACGGCGTTGCGCAGGTCGTCGGCGGTCAGGCCGAGTGCGTTCATCAGGCGCAGGTTGACGTCCACGCGTACCGCCGGCGTCGAAGCACCGGCGATGTCGACCGAGGCGACGCCGCTAATCTGCCGGATGCGCTGCGCCAGCAGCGAGTCGGCGACGTTGTACAGCTCATCGGCCGACTGCGTCTGCGAGGTCAGCGCGATGGCGATCACCGGGTCGTCGTTCGGGTTCGCCTTCTGGTACATCGGCGAACCCATGCCCGAGGGCAGGTCGGCCTGCGCCGAGTTGATCGCGGTCTGTACGTCCAGCGCGGCCGAATCGATGTTGCGGCCACTCTGGAAGATCATGAACACCAGCGAGCTGCCTTCCGAGCTCGACGAGCGCATGCGGTCGATGCCCGGCAGCTGGCCGAGGTGGCGTTCCAGCGGCGCGGTGACCGTGGAGGCCATGGTTGCCGCATCTGCACCGGACTGGCTGGCGTGCACGAAGATCACCGGGATCTCGATGTTCGGCAGTGCCGACACGCCCAGGCGCAGGTAGCAGATCAGACCGACCATGAACAGGCCGATGGCCAGCAGCGCGGTGCCGATCGGGCGGCGGATGAAGGGGCCGGACAGGTTCACCGTGCGGCCCCCCGCGGCAGCGGGGCGTGGATCATGCCTGTGGCTCCTGCAGCGAACCGTCGCGCAGTGCGCGCTGCTCGCGGCGGCGGGCAAGCCATTCGGAGAAGCGCTCCATGTACAGGTAGATCACCGGCGTGGTGTACAGGGTCACCAGCTGCGACAGCAGCAGGCCACCGACGATGGCGATGCCCAGCGGGCGGCGCAGTTCCGAACCGATGCCGGTGCCCAGTGCCAGCGGCAGCGCGCCGAGCATGGCTGCGGCGGTGGTCATCATGATCGGGCGGAAGCGCAGCAGGCAGGCCCGGCGGATCGCTTCATGCGCATTGGCACCGGCGCGGCGCGCCTCGATCGCGAAGTCCACCATCATGATGCCGTTCTTCTTGACGATGCCGATCAGCAGCACGATGCCGACGATGCCGTCCACCGACAGGCTCAGCCCGCACAGCATCAGCGCCAGCAGCGCGCCGACACCGGCCGGCGGCAGCGTGGAGATGATCGTGATCGGGTGGATGTAGCTCTCGTAGAGCACGCCCAGCACGATGTAGATCACCACCAGCGAGGCCAGCAGCAGCCACACCACATCGGTCTGGCTGCCGGTGAATTCGGCGGCCTTGCCGATGAATTCGGCATGCAGGTGCGCCGGCATGTCCAGGCTGTCCTTGGTCTCCTGGATCGCACGCACGGCTTCGGACAGCGAATAGCCCGGCGCCACGTTGAACGAGACCGTCACCGCCGGCAGCTGCTGCTGGTGGCTGACCACCAGCGGCGCACTGCTGACCTTGCCTTCGGCCAGTGCCGACAGCGGAATGATGCTGCCGGCGCCGACGGTGATGCCGGTGTTCTGCGCGCCGATGCCGGTGGCGGTGGACGAGTTGGACGAGGTGACCTGGCCGAAGCTGGTGGCATTGGTGCCGGTGAGGGCGCCTGCACCGTTGGAGGCCACGGCCAGCTGTTCCATCAGCGCGGTGCTGGTGCGGAACTCCGGCGCCACTTCCAGCACAACCCGATACTGGTTGAGTTCGGTGAAGATGGTCGAGATCTGGCGCTGGCCGAACGCATCGTAGAGCGTGTCGTCGATGGTCTGCATCGGCACGCCCAGCACGCTGGCCTTGTCGCGGTCGATGTTCAGTTCAAGCGCGCGGCCCTGGTTGGACAGGTTGTTGTCGACGTCGGCCAGTTCCGGGCGCTTGCGCAGCGCTTCGGTCAGGCGCGTGGCCTGGGTCGCCACCGTCGCCGAATCCACGTCCGACAGCGAGTACTGGTACTCGGTGGCAGCCACGCGGGTGTCCAGGGTCACGTCCTGTACCGGCTTCAGGTACAGCGCCACGCCCGGAATACCGGCCACCGCCTTCTGCAGGCGCGGCAGGATCTCATCCAGGCCATCGCGCTCGCCGCGCTCCTTCAGCACGATCGACAGCTGGCCCTGGTTGAGCGTGGGGTTCATGCTGCCCGCGCCAATGAAGGCCGATACGCCGGTCACATCCGGATCCTGGCGGAGTGCCTCAGCGACCTGCCGGGTGCGCTGCTCCATCTGCGGGAAGGCGATGTTCTGGTCGGCCTGGACCACGCCGGTGATCAGGCCGGTGTCCTGTTCGGGCAGCAGGCCCTTGGGAATCAGCACGTACAACAGCACGGTCAGCACCAGTGCGCCGCCGGCCACGGCCAGGGTCAGGCGCTGGTGGCCCAGCACCCAGTCCAGGCTGTGCTCGTACAGGCCGACGGTGCGCGTCCACAGATTCTGCTTGCCTGCCGCTGCCGCGCGCTCATGCGCGTCCTCGCCCTCGGGCAGGGCGTCGGGCTTGAGCAGGTAGGCGCACATCATCGGGGTGAGCGTCAGCGAGATCAGCATCGACAGCACAACGGCGATGCTCAGCACCCACGCGAACTCGTGGAACAGGCGGCCGGTGACGCCGGGCATCAGCAGCAGCGGCAGGAACACCGCCACCAGTGAAACGGTCAGCGACAGCACGGTAAAGCCGATCTGGCGTGCACCGATCTCGGCCGCTTCCTTGCCACTCTTGCCCTGTTCGATGTAGCGCACGATGTTCTCGATCATCACGATCGCATCGTCGACCACGAAACCGGTGGCCACCACCAGCGCCATCAGCGACAGGTTGTCCAGCGACATGCCGGTGAAGGCCATCACCGCGAAGGTGCCTGCAAGCGACAACGGCACGGCCACCGAGGGAATGATCGTGGCCCACAGGCGGCGCAGGAACACGAAGATCACCGCTACCACCAGGCCGATGGTCAGGATCAGGGTGAACTGCACCTCATGCACCGAGGCGCGGATGGTCTCGGTACGGTCGTTGAAGATCTCCAGGTGCACGTCGGCTGGCAGCACGCCCTGCAGCTGCGGCAGGATCGCGCGGATGCGCTCGACGGTCTGCACGATGTTGGCGCCCGGCTGGCGGCGCACTTCCAGCAGCACCGCCGGCTTGCCATCGGCCCAGGCGGCCAGCTGGTCGTTCTCCACGCCATCAACCACCTCGGCCACGTCGGACAGCCGCACCGGGCGGCCGTTCTTGTAGCTGATGATGGTGTCGCGGTACTCGGCGGCACTGGTGAGCTGGTCGTTGGTCCCGATGCTGTAGGACTGGGTCTTGCCGTTCAGCGAACCCTTCGGCGCGTTGACGTTGGCCTGGGTCAGCGCGCTGCGCAGCTGCTCCAGGGTCAGGCCCATGTTCGAAAGCTGTGCCGGATTGACCTGGATGCGCACGGCCGGGCGCACGTTGCCGGCGATCGAGACCAGGCCCACGCCCTGCACCTGCGACAGGCGCTGGGCCAGGATCGAGTCGGCGTAGTTGTTGACGTCGCGCAGCGGGCGCGTGTCAGAGGTCAGTTTCAGGGTGACGATGGCCGCGTCGGCCGGATTCACCCGGTTGTAGACCGGCTGGTAGGGCAGCGACGAGGGCAGGGTGGCCTGGCGTATCGCCGCCTGTACGTCCTGCGCGGCGATGTCGATGTTCCGGTCCATCGAGAACTGCAGGATGATCGTGGACAACCCGGCCGACGAGTCGGACGTCATCAGCTCCAGCCCGGAGATCTGCCCGAACTGGCGCTCCAGCGGCGTGGTGACCAGCGAGGCCATGGTGGTGGCGTTGGCGCCGGGGTACTGGGTGGTGACCACCAGGCTGGGCGCATCGATTTCCGGCAGCGCCGAAACCGGCAGCTTGCGGTAACCGAGGATGCCCAGCAGCAACAGGCCCGCCATCAACAGCGAGGTGGCGATGGGGCGGCGGATGAAGATCGTCGAAAAGCCCACGGACTGATCCTTGCTGGCACTTCAATGGCAGCGCCGGCAGGCTTGCCGGCGCGGGAAGGTCAGTGGCCTGCGCTCAGCGCGGGCCACCACCGCGACGGCCACCGCCGCCGTTCTTCTGCTCGGCGGCCTTCAGTTCGGCCTCGGTCGGTGCGACCGGGGTCTCGCCCGGCTTCAGCGCGGTGACCTTGCTGCCCGGCTTCAGGCGGAACTGGCCTTCACTGACCACCCGCTCGCCGCCCTTCAGGCCTTCGGCGATCTGCACCTGGCTGTCGCCCACTTCCACGCCGCTGCGCACGGTCTGCATCTTCACCGTGTTGTCGCCCTGCACGACATAGACGTACTCGCCATCCGGCCCACGCAGTACGGCCTGGGTCGGAATGACCACGCCGCCGGTGATCGTGCGCAGCTGCATGCGCACGTTGACGAACTGGCCCGGCCACAGGCCGTTGTCGGTGTTGTCGAAGATCGCGCGCGCCTTGAACGTGCCGCTGTCGGCACTGATCAGGTTGTCGACCACGTCGAGCTTGCCGTCGCCGGACAGCACGTGCGAATCGGCGCGGTCCAGCGCCGCGACGGGTACCGCACCGGCGGCCTGCGCCTGGCGCACATCGCCGAGCTGGCGCTCGGGCAGGTTGAACAGCACGTGGATCGGATGGATCTGGGTCAGGGTGACCAGCGCGGTGCCGGCGTTGACCACATTGCCGGCGTCGACCGCACGGATGCCGGCGATGCCGGTGATCGGCGCGGTGACCTTGGTGTACTGCAGCTGCACCTGCGCCGAGCGCATGCTGGCCTCGTTGGCGGCCACGGCGCTTTCGTACTGTGCCACTTGGTTTCGTTGTGTATCCAGATCGGTCTTGGCGACGAACTGGCGGTACTCCGGCGCGTTCGAGCGCTGGTAGTTGGAACGCGCGGTGGCCAGCAGCGCCTCGTTCTGGCGCTTGGATGCCACCGCCTGGTCATAGCTGGCCTGGGCGGTGCGCGGGTCGATCACCGCCAGCACATCGCCCTTCTTCACTTCCTGGCCTTCGCGGAAGTTCAGGCTCATCAGCTGTCCGCCGACCTGCGGGCTGACGGTGACGGTGTTCATTGCCGTCACCGTACCCAGCGCGCTGGCATAGACCGGCACGTCCTGGCGCGCCGCATCCACCACAGTTACCGGCACCGGGCCGGCATCCGGGTCTTCACCGCCCTGGCGCGCCGCTGTTGCCGCGCCACCGGCCTTGTCCTTGCCCCCGCCGAGTACGCGCAGGCCGACCACGGCCAGCACCAGTACCGCCACGACCAGCAGCACGATCTTCCAAACACGTGACATTCAAGGACTCCAAGAGGGCTGGACGGGGCGCGGCCCCGGTTGGCAATGCGCAAAGCATACCTGCGCCACATCACGTTTCCTGCATGACGGATGGGACGGGCGCTATGACCGGATCTGGCCGCGGAGGTTCCCGTGGCGGCGGCGTTGCCCTACATTCAGCTGGAACCCCCTGCCGTGGAGATCGCGATGCGCCGTTCGCTGTTGCTGTCCGCCCTGCTGCTGGCCCTGCCGGCCCTTGCCCATGCCCAGGACGGGCAACGCCCCGAAGTGACCGCCGCCGCCCAGCGCCTGCAGGCCAAGGTGGTCGAATGGCGCCGTGACTTCCATCAGCACCCGGAACTGTCCAACCGCGAGGTGCGAACCTCGGCCGAGGTCGCCAAGCGCCTGCGTGCGATGGGCCTGAAGCCGAAGACCGGCATCGCCCACCACGGCGTGGTGGCGATCATCGAAGGCGGCAAGCCCGGCCCGAAGATCGCCCTGCGCGCCGACATGGACGCGCTGCCGGTGACCGAGCAGACCGGCCTGCCGTTCGCCTCCAAGGCCACCGACCAGTACCGCGGCCAGACCGTGGGCGTGATGCATGCCTGCGGCCATGACGCGCACACCGCCACCCTGCTGGGCGTGGCCGAAGCGTTGGTCGCGATGAAGAAGGACCTGCCGGGCCAGGTGATGCTGATCTTCCAGCCGGCCGAGGAAGGCGCGCCGCCACCGGAGGAGGGTGGCGCCGCACTCATGTTGAAGGAAGGCCTGTTCGCCGACTTCAAGCCGGAAGCCGTGTTTGGCCTGCATGTGTTCTCCAGCGTGCAGGCCGGGCAGATTGCCGTGCGTGGCGGCCCGTTGATGGCGGCTTCGGATCGGTTCGGGATCAAGGTGACCGGTCGCCAGACGCACGGTTCTGCACCGTGGAACGGCATTGACCCGATCGTCGCCACCGCCGATCTGGTGGGAACCGCGCAGACCATCGTCAGCCGCCGTGCCAACCTGTCCAAGCAGCCGGCGGTGCTGACCTTCGGCGCGATCAACGGCGGCATCCGCTACAACATCATTCCCGATGAAGTGGAGATGGTCGGCACCATCCGCACCTTCGATGAAGGCATGCGCCAGCAGATCTTTGCCGACCTGCGCAACGTGGCCGAGCACACCGCCGCCGCGCATGGTGCGAAAGCGGTGACCGAGATCTACGAGGCCGACGGCAATCCGGCCACGGTGAACGACCCGGCATTGACCGCGAAGATGCTGCCGAGCCTGCAGGCGGTGGTAGGCAAGGACAACGTGTACGAGCCGCCGCTGCAGATGGGTGCGGAGGATTTCTCGCTGTACGCGAAGGAAGTGCCGGGGATGTTCTTCTTCGTCGGCTCCACCAGCGTGGGCATCGACCCGGCGACGGCGCCGGCGAACCATTCGCCGAAGTTCCTGTTGGATGAGAAGGCGCTGGACGTGGGACTGCGCGCGCTGCTGCAGGTGAGCCTGGATTACCTGCACGGTGCCGGCACTCCGGCGGGATGAGGGTTTCCGGCAGGGCTGCGCCCTGCACCCGCTTGGATCAACGGCAACGTCAACGTCAAAAGCGGGCATTCCGTGGGATGGCGGGGTGGGTCCGGTTGAGGGGGACGCCGTAAACCCATCCCTGGGGGCTTGGCCGCGGCATCCATGCCGCGGACACCCCCTCAACCGGACCCACCCCGCCTTCGACAGTTTCCCGCGGCTGTCGGAACGACACTCTGCTTCTGGTGGGTGTCGACCTTGGTCGACACGGCAGGCGACATGAATGTCTGAAGCATCTGCTTTTGATTCTGATTTTTCTGATCTTTCCCGTGGTGGCGCGGGAAATTGTCCATGGCCGGGAGGGTGGGTTGGCTGGGGGCGTGAGCCGCATGGATGCGGCGACCGAGCTTACATGGACGTACTTGCAGCGGCCCCCAGCCAACCCACCCTCCCGGCCGACCCCGAGATCCTGCCCTGAACCACCACGGAGGGGCTCCGCCGTTGGCCAGCCCGGCCGAAGGCCCGCCCCGCCCGCGATACAATGCCCCCATGAACACCCCACAGGATTCCAGCCTCGGTCGCGAGGTCAGTTACCCGTCGCAGTACGATCCCGGCCTGCTGTTTCCCATCCCCCGCAGCGGCGCGCGCGCCGAGATCGGCCTCGACGATGCCGCGCTGCCGTTCGTAGGCCACGACCGCTGGCACGCCTTCGAGCTGAGCTGGCTCGACCCGCGTGGCAAGCCGCAGGTCGCCGTCGCCACCGTGCAGGTGCCGTGCACCTCGCCGCGGCTGATCGAATCGAAGTCGTTCAAGCTGTACCTCAACTCCCTCAACAGCACCCGCATCGACAGCGCCGAGGCACTGCGCGAGCGTCTGGTGGCCGACCTGTCGGCCTGCGCCGGTGCGCCGGTCCAGGTCGAGTTCGGCCTGCCGGGCCTGCGCGAGACGCCGCTCGGTGAGTCCATCGACGGGCTGGACGTGGAGATCGACTGCTACGGCCCGCCGCAGGCGGACTTCCTCGCCGCCGATGCGGGCGAGGTGGTGGAGGAGACCCTGGTCTCATCGCTGCTGAAGTCCAACTGCCCGGTCACCGGCCAGCCGGACTGGGCCACGGTCAGCCTGCGTTACCGCGGGCCGAAAATCGACCGTGCCGGCCTGCTGCGCTACCTGGTCAGCTACCGCGAGCATGCCGAGTTCCACGAACAGTGCGTTGAGCGGATCTTCAGCGAGGTGTCTGCGCGCTGCCAGCCGCAATGGCTGGAAGTGGAGGCCCGCTATACCCGCCGTGGTGGCCTGGACATCAATCCCTGGCGTGCCAGCCCCGGCATCGCGGCTCCGGCTGCGACCTACCGCGAACTGCGGCAGTAACCGCCGCAGGCGGTTACGGGTAGTGCCGGCCGCTGGCCGGCAACCGCAGGGAACCCGCATCCAGGGCCAGGGCAAGCCGGCCAGCGGCCGGCACTATCGGGCACCGTCTCTCCCGATTGTTCAGCCGCGCCCGGGGCCGGCTTCACATCTGCACCATCCCCATTTAACAACCTCCATGGCACCGTGCGAATCACGTAGTCATGCAGACGGGAGTTGTGGATGAGTACCGAGAAGAAAGCCGATTTCTCCGGCGTCAGTGGCAGTGTCGACAGTACCGCCGAGCAGGTGCCGAAGGCAGACTTCTCTGGCGTCAGCGCTTCGGTGGACAGCACCGCAGACGTCGTCAGCGGCGGCACCTACACCGTGCAGAAGGGTGACTCGCTGTCGAAGATCGCCAAGCAGCATCTGGGCGACGCCAATGCCTGGAAGAAGATCTTCGAAGCCAACCGCGATGTGCTTGATGACCCGGACAAGATCTTCCCGGGCCAGACCCTGAAGCTGCCGCCGAAGTAAGCCGGCAGAACGCCGTCCGACAATCCCTGGGAGGAACCCCGAATGATCAAGACCACCCCGCTCCAGACCGCCCTGATCGCCGCCCTGCTGGGCAGCGTTGCCTTGGTCGGTTGCAAGAAGAAAGAAGAATCGACCGACAGCAACGCCGCTCCCGCAGCGACCGCTCCGGCCGAACCGGCAGCACCTGCACCGATGACCGGCGCACCGCCGCCGATGGCCGAAGCCGCTGCAGTCAGCGTCTCGGCGGTCACCGTCGGCAAGACCGCAGCCGCCGACAAGTCGGTTGCGACGACGGCATTGTTCGCACCGAAGGATGACGTCATCGTCTCGGTCAAGACCGACGGTGCCGCCAACAACGTCACCGTTGGCGCGAAGCTGACCTACCAGGACGGCCAGGTGGCCGGCGAGCAGAACGCCACCCTGAACACCAGTGGTGCGGAAACCACCAACGTCACCTTCAAGAATGCAAAGGGCTGGCCGGCCGGCAAGTACCGCGCCGAGGTCACCGTCGATGGCAAGGCGGCCGGAACGCCGCAGGAGTTCGAGGTCAAGTAAGTCCTGCCGACTCTCTCCCGGCAGGGCTCACGATGGACGCAGCCGCGAGGCTGCGTCCTTTTTTATTGGGCGGCGGCTGGCCCCATCCACGCATGGCGTGGATCTACTGACAGCGCGGGCCGCGCTTCACCCACGCCGTGCGTGGATGGATCACAGCGTTGCCGGCATGCAGTACCGCCGCGTATGGCGCGGCTTTGCCCCGCGCGGCTGAAAACGCGACAATGCAGGGGTTTCCCCGCCGCGCGCCCACCCTGACGGCGACGGGGGAAAGCGTGGGGCCCGGCCCCGCGCGCGACACGGTTGCACGTGGCCCGGCGCTGGCGCCGGCCTTCCCCTGAGCACTGCTACAGAGTCCAAGTCCCCCATGTCCAAGATCCTCTACACGCTGACCGACGAAGCCCCGTTCCTGGCCACCCAGTCGCTGCTGCCGATCGTCGGCGCCTACACCGCCACCGCAGGCATCGTGGTGGAAACCCGTGACATCTCGCTGTCCGGCCGCATCCTGTCGCTGTTCCCGGAACTGCTCAGCGACGCGCAGAAGGTCAGCGACGACCTGGCCGAGCTGGGCCAGCTGGCGACCACGCCGGACGCCAACATCATCAAGCTGCCGAACATCTCCGCCTCGGTGCCGCAGCTGAAGGCGGCCATCAAGGAACTGCAGGATCAGGGCTATCCGCTGCCGGATTACCCGGAAACCCCGGCCGACGACCAGCAGCGCGACTACAAGGCGCGCTACGACAAGGTCAAGGGCAGTGCGGTGAACCCGGTGCTGCGCGAAGGCAATTCGGACCGCCGCGCGCCGCTGTCGGTGAAGAACTACGCGCGCAAGCACCCGCACCGCATGGGCGCCTGGGCGTCGGATTCGAAGTCGCACGTCGCGCACATGGCCGCCGGTGATTTCTACGGCAGCGAGAAGTCGGCCACCCTGGCCAACGCCGGTGCGCTGAAGATCACCTTCCACGGCAAGGACGGCAGCACCGTCGTGCTGAAGGAAAAGACCGCGGTCAAGGCCGGCGAGATCGTCGATGCCGCCGTCATGAGCCGCAAGGCGCTGGCCGCGTTCATCGCTGAGCAGATTGCCGATGCCAAGGCCCAGGGCGTGCTGTTCTCGCTGCATCTGAAGGCGACCATGATGAAGGTCTCCGACCCGATCATGTTCGGCGTGGCGGTCAACGAGTTCTACAAGGACGTGCTGGCCAAGCATGCCGACGTGCTGAAGCAGGCCGGTTTCGATGCCAACAACGGCATCGGTGACCTGGCTGCGCGCCTGCCGTCGCTGCCCGAAGCCACCCGCGCTGCGATCGAAGCCGACCTGGCTGCCGAGTACGCACAGCGTCCAGGCGTGGCCATGGTCAACTCGGACAAGGGCATCACCAACCTGCACGTGCCGAGCGACGTGATCGTCGACGCCTCGATGCCGGCGATGATCCGCGACTCCGGCAAGATGTGGAATGCCGAAGGCAAGCTGCAGGACACCAAGGCCGTCATTCCGGACCGCTGCTACGCCGGCGTGTACCAGGCCGTCATCGACGACTGCAAGGCGCACGGTGCGTTCAATCCGGCCACCATGGGCTCGGTGCCGAACGTCGGCCTGATGGCGCAGAAGGCCGAAGAGTACGGCTCGCACGACAAGACCTTCCAGATCGCTGCCGATGGCGTGGTCAAGGTCACCGACGACGCGGGCACCGTGGTGTTCGAACACACCGTGGAAGCCGGTGACATCTGGCGCATGTGCCAGACCAAGGACGCGCCGATCCAGGACTGGGTGAAGCTGGCCGTCGAACGCGCGCGTCTGAGCAGCACCCCGGCCGTGTTCTGGCTGGATGCCGCCCGCGCCCACGACGCGCAGGTCATCGCCAAGGTCGAGCAGTACCTGAAGGACCACGACACCAACGGCCTGGACATCCGCATCCTGCCGCCGGTGGAAGCCACCGCGTTCTCGCTGGACCGCATCCGCAAGGGCGAGGACACCATTTCGGTGACCGGCAACGTGCTGCGCGACTACCTGACCGACCTGTTCCCGATCATGGAGCTGGGCACCAGCGCCAAGATGCTGTCGATCGTGCCGCTGATGGCCGGTGGTGGCCTGTTCGAGACCGGTGCCGGTGGTTCGGCCCCGAAGCACGTGCAGCAGTTCGTTGAAGAGGACTACCTGCGCTGGGATTCGCTGGGTGAGTTCCTGGCCCTGGCCGCGTCGCTGGAACACCTCGGCAACCGCTACGACAACGCTGCCGCCCGCGTGCTGGCCAAGGCGCTGGACGAAGCCAACGGCCAGTTCCTGGACAACGACAAGTCGCCGTCGCGCAAGCTGGGTGGCATCGACAACCGTGGCAGCCACTTCTACATCGCGCTGTACTGGGCCCAGGCCCTGGCCGCGCAGGACGAAGACGCCGCACTGAAGGCGCGCTTCGCCCCGCTGGCCAAGGCGCTGACCGACAACGAGCAGAAGATCGTCGAAGAGCTGATCGCGGTGCAGGGCAAGGCCGTGGACATCGGTGGCTACTACCGCCCGGACGTGGCCAAGGCCAGCAAGGCGATGCGCCCGAGCGCGACCTTCAACGCCGCGCTGGAGCAGCTGCGCGGCTGATCCATCGCCGTTCGGTCGTGACACTGGAACCCGCGCTTCGGCGCGGGTTTCTTTTTTGGCTCTGGGGTCAGATCCCTTTTGCCATGCAAAAGGGATCTGACCCCAGGCGATGAAACCGTGACATCCGTCGGCTGTCGGAATGCCGTCAAAGGGGCATGAAACTTGCCCGCGATGGCCGTCGCAGAACCGATCGGACACCGTCTGCAACTGCCTTCGATCTGAGCAGTCGATCACGACGGCCGCCGCTGGCGATGCCCTAGCCTTGGCGACGCGAGGCCACCGGGGAGGTGGCCGCACGGGGAACACGGATGGCACGCGTGCTGGTAGTGGGAACCGACATCCAGGGCGAGCAGGCCCTGCTGCAGCGGCTGCGCGTGGCATCGGCCCTGCCGGACGGCCAGATCCGCCGCAGCCAGGACCTGGACGATTGCGATCTGCTGGTCATCCGCGATACGCCGGCGCTGCGCAACGCGGCCCAGCGCATGCGCCAGCAGCGTCCGCGACTGCAGTGCTGGATCGAAGACCTGGGCGGCCAGCTGCGTGACGGCGACGGGCACCAGGACGTGCTCGACGATGGTGCCATCGGCCGCGCGCTGCGCCGCATGCAGTTGATACCGGAGCCCCTGGCCATGCATGCACCTGCACCGATCCGCCTGGCCGATGGTGCACATGCCATCACCCGCCTGCTGCGCGAGCGGCTGCCCCTGCGCCAGGGGCAGGCACTGCTGAGTGATGCGGGTGAACCCGTCCTGCTGATGGACCTTGAGCATGATCAGGCCGTGCTGCTGCAGGAACCCGCGAGTGCGCTGGTGGAGCGCCTGGCCGATGCCTTCGAACGCCTGCAACTGGATGCGCTGTCACCCGCACGCCTGCAGGCGCTGGCCGGCGAGCGGCCACGCCAGCCACTGCGGCCGCTGCTGTGGCAATGGGCGCAACGCAGCCGCCATTGGCAGGCACTGGACGAACGCCTGCGTGGCGCCTCGGTGAAGCTGCTGCGCTGGCCGGACTTCCGTGTGCTGGGCCACGACCACGATGGCTTCCGCCTGTGCTCGCTGCTGCTCAAGCGCGCGTGCACGGTTGAAGAATGCGCGATGCTGCTCGAGTTGCCGGCTGCGGCGGTGCGCGATTTCATCCATGCAGCCTATCTTTGCGGTTACGCGCAGTTGCAGAGCGCCCCGGCGGCACCGATGACGGCGCTACGCGGCAGCGGCACCGACACCGGCCTGCTTGCCCGCCTGTGGCGCCACCTGCGCGGGAGCGAGCGCAATGCGTGAGCACAAGGTGGTGGTGCTCGGTGGTATGGGCAGCGGCAAGTCGACCCTGGTGCGCAGCATCGCGGCCGGCGCGGTGATCGACACCGATGTGGCCAACAGTGATCGCCTCGGTGCCGACAAGGCCTCCACCACCGTCGCGCTGGACTACGCAGACATCGACCTGCCCAACGGCGAACGCCTGCGGCTCTACGGAACGCCCGGCCAGCAACGCTTTGATTTCCTGTGGCCGATCCTGCTGCAGGGCGCACGTGGCGCGGTGCTGCTGCTGGACGCGCGCCGTGCCGGGTTGGCCACCGAACTGCAGGACTACCTGCAGGTGCTGCGGCCGTTCGCATCGTCATTGGCGCTGGTGGTGGCGGTCACCCATCTGGACCTGGCACCACAGGCCGCACTGGATGACTGGGCCGCACGTGCCCACCTCGATGACCAACCACTGCCGCTGCTGGCGGTGGATGCCCGTGACCGCGAACAGGGACTGTTGCTGATGGATGTACTGATGAGCGAAATGGAAGCGCACGCACTGGTGGCGGCGCATGGCTGACGGGCAGATGGCGGTGCTGCCCGATGCCGGCCAGCGTGAGCGCCTGCAGCCCTTGCTGCAGGACCTGCAACAGCGGGTGGAAGGCGTGCGCACGGTGGTGCTGGCCAGTGTCGACGGCTTTGCCCTGGTCAGTGCCGGGGCCGAAGGGCGCGGCGAACGGCTGGCAGCGATGACCAGCGCGATGCTGGCGCTGGCCGCAGCGGTCGGGCGCGAACTGGTGCTTGGGGATCTGCAGACGCTGATGCTGGAGGCCGCAGGCGGCAAGGTGCTGATGCTGGCGATCCAGGCCGAGGCGCGCGCACCGCTGCTGCTGATGGCGGCCTGCGACCAGCGCAGCGTGATCGGCCAGGTGCTGTGGCAGAGCAGGGAATGTGGCCAGGCGATCCTGGCCGAACTCGGCGGATCGTGAGCCCGGCCGCAGGGGAACGAGGGGCTCGAACCAACATCGACAAGGGGTGCGACGTGGCTGGATTGAATGAATCGTTGAACGCACTGATGGGCATCGACGGCGCGCAGGCAGTGGCGCTGGTCGACTACGAAAGCGGCATGCTGCTGGGCGAAGCCGGTGCCGGCATGGACATGGAAGTGGCCGCCGCCGGCAACACCGAAGTGATCCGCGCCAAGATGAAGACCGCCGCGTCGCTGAACCTCAACGACAGCATCGAGGACATCCTGATCTCGCTGGGCAAGGCGTACCACATCATGCGCCCGGTGGCGAAGAAGAAGGGCCTCTTCTTCTACATCGTGCTGGACCGGACCAAATCCAACCTGGCGCTGGCGCGGCGCAAGGTACAGGACGTGGAGGCCGAACTGGCGATCTGAGCCGGTAGGCCGGCCGCTGGCCGGCATCTGCATCAATCCATCGACGGTCCAGGTGCTGCCGGCCAGCGGCCGGCACTACCTTCGCGCTCGACGGCATCGCACACGCCAGCGTATGGTGAAGCCGGTCCTCCCGGGTGAGCCATGCATGTCCAAGCCTGACATCGCTGCCGAGCTGGCGCCGCGTATCGCCGGTGCCATCCGCGATGGTTTCGAGCAGTACCATGCCCGCTTCGCGGCGATCACCGCGCGGGCGCGGCAGCGCTTCGAGCAGCGCGACTGGGCAGGCGCGCGACAGGATGCGGTCGAGCGCATCGCCCTGTACGACCTGTGCATCGCCGAGCAGATGGATGCGTTGCGTCGCCTCGCCGGTGACGCGATCGGCGAGCGCGCGCTGTGGTTGCAGGTGCACGCCCGCTACAGCGCGCTGCTGCAGGGCCTGATCGATGCCGAGCTGTACAAGACCTTCTACAACACGCTGTCGCGGCGCCTGTTCGCTACCCGCGGCGTGGACCCGGCGCTGGAATTCATTGCTTTCGACGTCGAGCCCTCCGATGCAATCACCCATCCGGTCGCGCGGCATACTTATGCCGTCTCGCCGACGCGGCCGGTGGAGGCCCTGCAACGCGTGTTGGCCGACTATCGCTTCGACATTCCGTACGCGCACCAGCTGCGCTGCGCGGCGGCCATCGCCGTGCGCCTGCAGGACGACCTCGCCCATTGGGGTGACACGCCGGTACGCAGCATCGAACTGCTCGACACCGTGTTCTACCGTGAGCGCCGCGCCTACCTGGTCGGCCGCGTGTTCGGCGAGCATCGCTTCTCGCCATGCGTGATTGCCCTGGTCAACGATGAGCGCGGCCTGCGTGCCGATGCGGTGCTGACCCGGCGCCGTGATGTCGCCCATCTGTTCGGCGTGTCGCGCAGCTACTTCCAGGCCGATCTGGGCACGGTGGGCGACGCCGTGGTGTTCCTGCGCAGCCTGCTGCCAGGCAAGCCCATCGATGAGATCTACACGGTGCTGGGTCGCGCCAAACAGGGCAAGACCGAGCGCTACCGCACCTTCTTCCGCCACTTCAACGAGCACCCGCAGGAACGCCTGGTGCGCGCCGAAGGCACGCCGGGCATGGTCATGGCGGTGTTCACGCTGCCCAGTTATCCGTTGGTGTTCAAGCTGATCCGTGACCGTTTCGCCTGGCCCAAGGCAATGTCGCGGCAGCAGGTGGAAGAGAAGTACGCGCTGGTGTTCAATCTCGATCGTGTCGGCCGCCTGCTCGATGCGCAGCCCTATCGTCATCTGCGTTTTCCGCGCGAGCGCTTCGCGCCGGCCTTGCTGGAAGAGCTGCTGCAGCAGTGCGCGCAGAGCGTACGTGTCGATGGCGACGAGGTCGAAGTCGCACTGTGCTATGTGCAGCGTCGTTTCCGTCCTTTGAACCTGTACCTGCGCGAGCAGTCCGGGGAGGCGGTGCGCGCGGCGGTGCTCGACTACGCCCAGGCGATCACCGACATGGCGCGCAACAACATCTTCCCCGGTGACATGCTGCCGAAGAACTTCGGCGTATCGCGTCACGGCAGGGCCGTGTTCTATGACTATGACGAGCTGTGCCTGGTCAGCGACTGCGTGTTCCGCGCCTGGCCGCAGCCACGTACGCCGGAGGAAGCAATGGCCGACGAGCCATGGTTCCATGTCGGCCCGCGCGATGTGTTTCCCGAGCGCTTCGGCCCGTTCATGGGCCTGCCGGCTGCGGAGCTGGCAGCCGTGCGCGAGCACTACCGGCACCTGTTCGACCCGGACTGGTGGCAGGGCCTGCAGGAACGCTTCGCCCGTGGTGATTATCCGGACACGCCGCCCTACGCGGGCGCACACCGGTTGGCGTGAACCGGCTGTCATCGCGGCCGGGACTGAGATAGGCTCGCCGTTCATCACCAAGGATCCGGCAATGATGCGTTCCCCACTGTTTCTCGCCCTGGCGCTGGCCGTAGGTGCCGGCGCCCCCCTGCTTGCAGGCGACGCCACTGCGCAGACCGCACGTGCCGTACGTGCGACTGCGGAAATGAGCATGGTGCTGTCCGGCCATATCGAGGTCACGCCGGAGGGCGCGGTCGGTTCGCTGGTGCTGGACCAGAAGGCCATGGTGGCCCCGAGCATCGCCTCCTTCGTGGAAGGCACCATCGGTGGCTGGCGCTTCGAGCCCACGCTGCGCGATGGCCAGGCGGTGGCCACGCGGGCCCCTTTGCGCGTTCGCCTGCGCGGCAAGGCTGCGGCCGATGGCGGTTACGAAATCAGCATGACCAGTGTCGACTTCAGCGAGTACGATCCGAAGGCCACTGATTCGGTGACCCAGCTGCACATGACGCCGCCGCGCTACCCGGAAGCGGCCTACCGTAACGGTGGCCAGGGTGAGGTGCTGCTGTTGGTCAAGGTGGCCCGTGACGGAACAGTGGCCGACGTGGCCGCCGAGCAGGTGAACATGGCCGTGGTCGCATCCGAGCGGACCCTGGCCAAGATGCGCGACATCCTGGCCAGAGCCAGCGTCAGCACCGCCCGCACGTGGACCTTCAAGCCGCCGACCACCGGCGAGGACAGCACCCGGGACAGCTGGACGGTTCGCATCCCGGTGAACTTCGCCCTGAACAATGATCCCAATGCAGAGGCGGAACGCTATGGCCGCTGGCGCGCTTTCATTCCGGGGCCGCGGCAGGCCGTGCCGTGGCGCGAGGCGGACCCGGTCGAGCAGGCCGGCAGCGATCTGCTGCCGGAAGGCGGTGTCTACATGGTGGACGGCGCCAAGCGCGGCCTGCGCCTGCTGACCCCGCTGGCGCAGGGCTGAGACCCGCTGCGGAGCCGGGCAGCCCGGTTCCGCGTCAGTCGGCGTAAGGGTAGACCACCACCCGGTTGCGGCCCTGTTCCTTGGCCATGTACAGCGCCTTGTCGGCCAGCCGCAAGGCCTGCTCGGCGTCGACATGGAAGCTGGGGAAGTGGGCCACGCCCAGCGATACGGTGATGGCGCCGACCGGTTCGAACGGATGGTCGGCGATGTGCTGGCGCAGGCGTTCACCGGCCTGGCGGGCCGATTCAGTACTGATGCCCGGCAACAGCAGCAGGAATTCCTCGCCGCCGGCGCGGCAGAGGATGTCGCTGTCGCGCGAGTAGCGGCGCATCTGGTCGGCGATGTGGACGATGGCGTTGTCGCCGACGTCATGCCCGTAACTGTCGTTGATCGACTTGAAGCGATCGATGTCCAGCGCCAGGATCGCGAACGGAATGCCCTGTACCTGCAGCGCATCCAGCGCCTGCTGCAGCCCGCGGCGGTTGAGCAGGCCGGTCAGCGGGTCGGTACGGCTGGCACGGTTGAGCGTGCCGATACGATCCTGCAGGGCATTGAAGCTGTGCAGCACCGCCTGCTTGAGCTGGGCGACCTCGAAGTACCAGGCGCGAATGCCGCTGACATGGTTGATCGCATTGCCGGTGTCCTCGCCGCCCTGCACATTGCGCGCCAGCTGCCACAGCGGCATCGAAATGCGGCGCGCGAACCACCATGTGACCAGCAGCGACAGCAGGCCGAGCGGAATCGCATTCCAGATCACCGCGGTCATCAGCCGTGACAGCGGCTGCAGGGTGGCCTCGGTCGGGCGCTGGGCGATGATGCCCCAGCCGGTGGCCGCCACCGGCGCATAGCCGGCCAGCATCGACACGCCGCGGTTGTTGCGTACCTGCTGTGCGCCACGCTCTCCGCGCACCACGGCCTTCACCGCCGGGTTGCCGACCACGTAGTCACCCACCCGCTTGCCATCGGCGTGGTACAGCAGGCGGCCATTGCGGTCCACCACGTACAGATAGGAACCGTCGCGGTAGTAGTGCTTGCCCAGCAGCGTGTGCAGTGCGCTGCGCTGGCGCAGGTACAGGGTGCCGCTTACATAGCCGCGATAGCGGCCCTGGCGGTCGAAGATCGGGTGCGACAGCGACACCAGCAGCTTGCCGGTGGCCGACTGGTAGGGATCGCTGATCATCGGCTGGCGCGCCGCCAGTGCCGCGTTGTTGCCGACACTGTGCAGCACCTCACCCTGCAGCTGCAGGGTCTGCGGCGAGGTGGCGATCACCAGGCCGTCGGCGTCCACCACCAGCGAGGAGTTGAAGCTGCTGGACTGCAGCTGCAGGCGGCTGGCTTCATCCTGGGCCTGCTTCGGATCGAGGTCGTCCTCGCCCAGGCGGGTCGCGGCATAGGCCAGCTGCTGCTGCGCGGCCAGCAGGAAGTTCTGGGTGGTCTCGGCCAGTTTGGTGGCATAGACGCGGTTGGCTTCCAGGGTGTTGCCGACCAGCTGGTCGCGCTGCACCCGGTAGCTGGCCAGCAGGGTGTTGGCCAGGGCGATGATGGCGCTGAGCAGTGCCAGGGCGAGGATCAGCTTGCCCAGGTTGAGGCGGGGAGACAGCGTTCGCATGCGTCGACGGATCCGGCAGGAGGCTGGACCCGACCGGTTCTCCGGAAGGGGCGACAGCGGGAATCGGTGGCAGGGCCCACAGGGGCCGGGCAGGGTATCGCGCGGATTATCGCCAAAAGCGGGCGGCGGCGAAGTGAAGTGCGTCGCCCTGCAGGCAAAAAAAAACCTGCCGCAGCGAGCGGCAGGTTCTTTTCGATGCAATGCCGTGGATCAGCGCTTCATCGAACCGAAGAACTCGTCGTTGGACTTGGTGTTCTTCATCTTGTCCAGCAGGAATTCCATCGCGGCCATTTCATCCATCGGATGCAGCAGCTTGCGCAGGATCCAGATCTTCTGCAGCAGTTCCGGTTCGATCAGCAGGTCTTCGCGGCGGGTGCCGGAACGATTGATGTCGATGGCCGGGAATACGCGCTTCTCAGCGATGCGACGGCTCAGGTGCACTTCGCTGTTGCCGGTGCCCTTGAACTCTTCGTAGATCACCTCGTCCATCTTCGAGCCAGTATCGACCAGCGCGGTGGCGATGATGGTCAGGCTGCCGCCTTCTTCCACGTTGCGCGCGGCACCGAAGAAGCGCTTCGGGCGGTGCAGGGCGTTGGCGTCCACACCACCGGTCAGCACCTTACCCGAGCTCGGCACCACGTTGTTGTAGGCGCGGGCCAGGCGGGTGATCGAGTCGAGCAGGATCACCACGTCCTTCTTGTGCTCGACCAGGCGCTTGGCGCGCTCGATGACCATTTCGGCCACCTGCACGTGGCGTGCGGCCGGCTCGTCGAAGGTCGAGCTGATGACCTCGCCGCGCACGGTGCGCTGCATTTCGGTCACTTCTTCCGGGCGCTCGTCGATCAGCAGCACGATCAGGTGCACGTCCGGGTGGTTGGTGGTGATGGCAGTAGCGACCTGCTGCATCATCATGGTCTTGCCGGCCTTCGGCTGCGACACGATGAGCGAGCGCTGGCCCTTGCCCTGCGGGGCCATCAGGTCGAGGATGCGGCCGGTGATGTCTTCCGACGAACCGTTGCCACGCTCCAGGGTGAAGCGGCGGCGCGGGAACAGGGCGGTCAGGTTCTCGAACAGCACCTTGTTCTTCGACGCTTCGATCGGCTCACCGTTGATGGTGTCGACGATGTTCAGCGCGAAGTAGCGCTCGCCGTCCTTCGGGAAGCGGATGCGGCCGGAGATGTGGTCGCCGGTGCGCAGGTTGAAGCGGCGGATCTGGCTGGGCGAGATGTAGGTGTCGTCCGGGCCGGCCAGGTAGCTGGCTTCGGCCGCGCGTAGGAAGCCGAAGCCGTCCGGCAGGATTTCCAGCACACCGTCGGCGGCGACGCCGTCACCGTGGCGGGTCAGCACCTTCAGCAGGGCGAAGATCACGTCCTGCTTGCGGGCGCGGGCCACGCCTTCGGAGATCTGCAGCTGCTCGGCGATTTCCAGCAGCTTCTGTGCCGGCATGCGCTTGAGGTCGCTCAGCGAGTAGACCGGGAAGCCCTCGGGCACGTTGGCATGCGGGCGCGGCACGAACGGCTGCTGCTCGCCGCCGTCGTTGGGCAGGCCATCGTCGCGGAAGCGGTTGTTGCGGTCACGGTCGCGGCGGTTGCGGAAGCGGTCGCGGCGGTTGCCCTGACCTTGCCCCTGGCCCTGCTGGCCGTTCTGGTTGTACGGGTTCTGGCCCTGGTTCTGGCCGCCCCCCTGGTGGTTCTGCTGGCGCGGCTGGCCGGATTCGCGACCCTCACCGCCTTCGCCACCGCCACTGCTGGCAGGGGCCTCGGCGGCGGGCGCGCTCGGCGCGGGGGCAGCAGCCGGTGCCTCGGGCGCGGCGGCCAGCGGCAGGGTCGGCTGCGCCGGAGCGGCGCTGGTTTCGGCGGCTGCCGGAGCGGCGGCCTTGCTCACGCGGGGCTTGCGCACGCGCTTTTCGGCGGGCGCATCGGCGCTGCCGGTTTCGGAAGTGTTATCGGACAAGAGCGTTATTCCTCGCTTGAAGGTGCGAGCGCCCGGCTGGGGCGGCGAACGTTGGGAATGGGTCTGGAAGAAACTGCGTCCAGAGGGTGCGGCACGCGAACGCGGCCGGATATGCCGACACTATCATCGGCCTGCGGCGCCACGCAAGGGTCGCCGGGAACAGCATTCATCATGGGCGCGGGGCGCCCGCCGGCAGCCGCGGTCGGCGGCTGCCGGAGAACAGCAGGATCAGGCCAGGGCCTTGTCCAGCAGGCCGGCCAGCTGGGCCTTGCCCACCGCACCGATCTGCTCGCCGACCTTCTCGCCGTCCTTGAACACGACCAGGTACGGAATCGAACGCACGTGGTACTTGGCGGCCAGCGCACGGTTGTGGTCGACATTGACCTTGGCGATCTTGGCGCGGCCCTGGTAGGCATCGGCCAGCTCGTCCAGCGCCGGGGCGATCATCTTGCACGGACCACACCACTCGGCCCAGAAATCGACCAGCACCGGTTCCTTGGAATTCAGCACTGCGCTATCAAAGTCGGCGTCGCCGACATGTACAACCTTGTCGCTCATCTTGGTTTCTCGTCTTGGATTGCACCCGGCCATGCCGGAGGTGGGTGAACTGGGCCATGCCCGGTGGCGCGACCCTCGTCGTTGCCTCGCGGCGCACTGCCGCGGTGCGTTCGGCGGGATGCCTGGACGCTCACGGCCGGCAGTGTACCCCTATCGCAGGGCGGGGACAGGCGCCGGCTGGAACCCAGCGTATCGTGATCGCTTCGATGCCTGGTATGTGTCGGATTTCACTGTCTTCCTGTACATGGGGCTGGCAGCGGGCGACACCAGCGGCCCTGGCAGGGCCGTTCAAGTCCGGTGTGGCTGGGTGAAGGGCGCCGTCTCTTGACTTTATGAGACGGGTCATTCCGGTTTGCTGGCCCGAGTGCGTTAAACTGGGGCATTGTGCGGCGCGCGGACCGGGTGGTCCCAGCCTGCCAACCCGCCGCAGGGGCCGCAGTTTGCGACGGTGCCCCTAGACGATGAAGTGCCAGCCGCCCCACGGGCCGGCGGCCATACCAAGACGGACTCATGAGCGACAAACCGCTGACCGATTTGACCTTCTCCTCCTTCGAGCTGCATCCGGCCCTGCAGGCCGGCCTTGAAGGAGCCGGATTCACCCGCTGCACCCCGATCCAGGCGCTGACCCTGCCGGTCGCGCTGCCCGGTGGTGATGTTGCCGGCCAGGCCCAGACCGGCACCGGCAAGACCCTGGCCTTCCTGGTCGCTGTCGTGAACCGCCTGCTGACGCGTCCGGCCCTGGCTGACCGCAAGCCGGAAGATCCGCGCGCGCTGATCCTCGCCCCGACCCGCGAACTGGCCATCCAGATCCACAAGGATGCAGTGAAGTTCGGTTCCGACCTGGGCCTGCGTTTCGCGCTGGTCTACGGCGGCGTGGATTACGACAAGCAGCGCGAACTGCTGCAGCAGGGCGTGGACGTGATCATCGCCACCCCGGGCCGCCTGATCGACTACGTGAAGCAGCACAAGGTGGTGTCGCTGCACGCCTGCGAGATCTGCGTGCTGGACGAAGCCGACCGCATGTTCGACCTGGGCTTCATCAAGGACATCCGCTTCCTGCTGCGCCGCATGCCCGAGCGCACCACCCGCCAGACCCTGCTGTTCAGTGCCACCCTCAGCCACCGCGTGCTGGAGCTGGCCTACGAGCACATGAACGAACCGCAGAAGCTGGTGGTTGAAGCCGAGACCATCACCGCCGCGCGCGTGCGCCAGCGCATCTACTTCCCGGCCGACGACGAGAAGATTCCGCTGCTGCTGGGCCTGCTGTCGCGCAGCGAAGGCGCGCGCACCATGGTTTTCGTCAACACCAAGGTGTTCGTCGAACGCGTTGCCCGTTCGCTGGAAAAGGCCGGCTACCGCGTCGGCGTGCTGTCCGGCGACGTGCCGCAGAAGAAGCGCGAGAGCCTGCTCAACCGCTTCCAGAAGGGCCAGCTGGAAATCCTGGTGGCCACCGACGTGGCCGCGCGCGGCCTGCACATCGACGGCATCAAGTACGTCTACAACTACGACCTGCCGTTCGACGCCGAAGACTACGTGCACCGCATCGGCCGCACCGCGCGCCTGGGCGAAGAGGGTGATGCGATCAGCTTCGCCTGCGAACGCTATGCCATGGGCCTGCCGGACATCGAGGCCTACATCGAGCAGAAGATTCCGTCCGAGCCGGTCACCAAGGAACTGTTGACCCCGCTGCCGCGCCCGGAACGCCCGGCCCCGGCTGCAGGCGAGGAAGGCGAGGACAACGAAAGCGTCGGCCAGATCTTCCGCGAAGCGCGCGAAGCCCGCGCCGCCGAGGAAGAGCGTCGCGGCGGTGGCCGTAGTGGCGGCCGTTCAGGCGGTGGCGGTCGTGGTGGTCGCGACGGTGAGCGCAGCGGCGAGCGCCGTTCGCGTGGCCCGCGCAAGCCGCGCGTGGAAGGCGAGCAGGGCGCTGCCGCCCCGGCCGCCGGTGCCGAAGGCGCCGCTGCCCAGGCCCCGCGTCCGCCGCGCCCCCCGCGCGCCGAAGGCGCACCGGAAGCTGCGGTGGACGGCGAGCACAAGCCGCGCAAGCGCCGTCGTCGTCGCCACGGCCGTCCGGTCGAAGGTGCCGAGGGCGTGCAGAACGCCGCCGGCAATGGCGCCAGCCCGGTCACCCCGGTGCAGGTGGTGGCCAAGCCGGTGCGCACGGCTGCTGATACCGGCGATTCGTTCCTGACCCGCATCGGCCGCAAGATCCGCCGGATGCTGTCGGGCAACTGATCGGCGTGCCGATCAGCGGGTAGCACCCGACCGTTGGTCGGGTGGCTTTAAGGGAGTGCCGACCAACGGTCGGCACCCACCGTCTCCACGACGTCGCGCCGGTCCTGCATAATCGGGGCATGAGTGTCCTGCGCTTCGACAATGTCAGCAAACAGTACGCCGGTGGCCACGAGGCACTGACCGATGTCAGCTTCGAGGTCGCGCCGGGCGAGATGCTGTTCGTCACCGGCCACTCCGGTGCGGGCAAAAGCACCCTGCTCAAGTTGATTCACCTGGACGAGCGGCCCAGCCGCGGCGCGGTGGTGTTCGACGAGCGCAACCTGCTGAAGGTGCGTGGCGGCGACGTGCCCCGCCACCGTCGCGCGGTGGGTGCGGTCTACCAGGACCACCGCCTGCTGATGGACCGCTCCATCGCCGAGAACGTGGCGCTGCCGCTGATCCTGCGCGGCACCCGCCGTGGCGACATCAACAAGCGCGTGCGCTCGGTGCTCGAGCGGATGGGCCTGGGCCATCGCGAGAAGGCACTGCCCTCGCAGCTGTCGGCCGGTGAGCAGCAGCGCGTTGGCATCGCCCGCGCCATCGTCGGTGAGCCCAAGCTGCTGGTGGCCGATGAGCCGACCGGCAACCTCGACCCGACCCTGGCGGCGGAGATCATGGCCCTGTTCGCCGAGCTGCCTGCGCGCGGCACCAGCGTGCTGGTGGTCAGCCACGACCTGCCGCTGCTGCGCCGCATGCGCAAGCGCGTGCTGATCCTTGACCACGGCCGGCTGGTGGATGACATCTCGCCGCAGGACCTGGCGGAGTAATCGATGGCGAAGAACGAAAACAGCGAAGCCGCCGCCCCCTCGCGTGTGGGCGTCTGGTTCCAGCACCACGTGCACAGCGTGGTGTTCAGCCTCGGCCGCGCCTGCCGCAAGCCGTGGGCGACCCTGCTGACGGTGATGGTCATGGCGCTAGCGCTGGCCCTGCCGCTGGGCCTGTCGATCGCGCTGGACAACCTCAAGCAGTTCGCCGGCAGCGTGCAGCAGTCGCGTGACATCAATGTGTTCCTGAAGGGCAACGTCGATGGTCCCGGTGCGCTGCGCCTGGCCGGCCAGCTGCGCGACCGCGACGACGTGGCCGAAGTGAACGTGCGCACGCCCGAACAGGGCCTGCAGGAACTGCGCGATGCCGGCCTCGGCGAGGCGATCGATGCACTCAATGACAACCCGCTGCCGTCGCTGCTGGTGATCACCCCGGGCCAGGGCAAGGACGACGCACGCCTGGCGCGCGCGCTGGAAAGCCTGCCCGAGGCCGATCTGGTGCAGCACGACGCACTGTGGCGCCAGCGCCTGGATGCCTGGCTGGCGTTCGGCGCACGGCTGGTGCAGGTGCTGTCGGTACTGCTCGGCGTCGGCGCCGCGCTGGTGGTCGGCAACACGGTGCGCCTGGACATCCAGGCGCGTCGTGAAGAGATCGGCGTGCTGCAGCTGCTCGGCGCCAGTGATGGCTTCATCCGCCGTCCGTTCCTGTACCTGGGCGCGTGGTATGGCCTGGGTGCCGGCGCGGTGGCGCTGGCCCTGATTGCTGCGGCCGGCGCCGCCCTGCGCGTGCCGCTGGCCGAACTCTCGCGCAGCTACGGCAGCCCGTTCGTGCTGCACGGCCTGGACCTTCTGCATGGCAGCCTGGTCCTGCTCGGCACGCTGCTGCTGGGCTGGCTGGGCGCGTGGCTGGTGACCGGCCACTTCCTCCGCCAGACCCGCCCGACCGACACCTGAGACCGGCATGCAACCGCAAGCGCTGAAGCACCTTGAAGGGCCCGCGACGCGGGTGATGGTGGTCGATGGGTCGAAGCTGGTCCGCAAGCTGATCGCCGATGTCCTGCAGCGCGACCTGCCGGGCGTGGAGGTGATCGGCTGCGACAGCATCGAGGATGCGCAGCTGGCGCTGGCGCAGGGCCCGGTGGATCTGGTGACCACCTCGCTGACCCTGCGTGATGGCGACGGCCTGGCACTGGCGCGGATGGTCCGCGAAGCCGCCGGCCAGGCCTATGTGCCGGTGATCGTGGTCTCCGGCGATGCCCAGCAGCACCTGGAGCAGCGCCGCTTCACCGAGTACGTCACCGACTATTTCGACAAATCGCTCGGCCATGAAGCACTGGCGACCTTCATCCGTGGCTACGTGCAGCCGCAGACCATTCCCGGCGCCACCATCCTCTACATCGAGGACAGCCGCGTGGTGGCCGAGGCCACCAAGCGCATGCTGGAACGCCAGCAGTTGAACGTGCTGCACGTGGTCAGCGCCGAAGAGGCGTTCACCCTGCTCACTGCCGAGTCGCTGGGCCGCAGCCGCCACCGCATCGACCTGGTGCTGACCGACGTCACCCTGAAGGGTGAACTGAGCGGCCGCGATGTGGTGCAGCGCGTGCGCGTGGACTTCGGTTACGGCAAGCGTCGCCTGCCGGTGCTGGTGATGACCGGCGATGGCAACCCGCACAACCAGACCGGGCTGCTGCAGTCCGGTGCCAACGACCTGGTGCTCAAGCCGATCGAAGAACGGCTGCTGGTCACCAAGGTGCTGTTCCAGCTGCGCCTGGCCCGATTGAACGATGGACCCCTGATTCGATGATGGATGAAGTAGCCGGCACCCCGACGATCCAGCTGGAACCGAGCTGGAAGCAGCATGTCGGCGATTACCTGTTGCAGCCGCAGATGCGCGAGCTGTCCAGCTTCCTGCGCCAACGCAAGGCCAGCGGTGCGGCGGTGTTCCCGCCGGGCCCGCAGATCTTCGCCGCGTTCGACGCTACGCCGTTCGAGCAGGTGAAGGTGGTCATCCTCGGCCAGGACCCGTACCACGGCCGCGGCCAGGCGCATGGCCTGAGTTTCTCGGTGGCGCCCGGTGTGCCGGTGCCGCCGTCGCTGCTGAACATCTACAAGGAGATCGAGAGCGATCTCGGTGTCCCGCGTCCGGACCACGGCTGCCTGATCCCGTGGGCGCAGCGCGGCGTGCTGCTGCTCAATGCCGTGCTGACGGTGGAAGAGGGCCAGGCCGGTGCCCATCAGGGGCGTGGCTGGGAAGGCTTCACCGACCACGTGGTGGATGTGCTCAACCGCGAACGCGACGGCCTGGTGTTCATGCTCTGGGGCGCGTACGCACAGAAGAAGGGCAAGGTCATCGACACCCGCCGCCATCGTGTGCTGAAGTCGCCGCATCCGTCGCCGCTGTCGGCCCATCGTGGCTTCCTCGGCTGCCAGCATTTCTCGATGGCCAATGAGTACCTGCAGCGCCGCGGCCAGGCCCCGATCGACTGGTCGCTGCCGCCGCGTTCGGCGCTCTGAGCGGGCCGCCCGGCCCGGGCTGAACGCCTGGCAACGTTGCTGACCCTGAATGGGCCTCCAGAACGGCCCGTTCAGCTCCGCTTGACCGGAATCGGCCGGTTTCCGGTAGTTAATTGCTTGAATTCCAAGGGATTGTGAATCCCGAAAAGCGCGCTCGCCACTGTCATCAAATCGCGCTACGGTAGGACTCTGTTTGGGACCAGTGTTGCATCAATAGGATGCTGGAACTTTTTCCTCCTTTAGCAGTCCAAATCCCGGACTGCTAAGATGGGTGCCTATGAGCCAGAACACCTCTACTGCCCTTGTGGCAAACAATCTCCCGATTCCCAGTGCGCTCGGTTCGCTGGACGCCTACATCGGTGCCGTGCACCAGATCCCGGTGCTGTCGGTCGATGACGAACAGGACCTGGCCCGTCGCTTCCGCGACGGCAACGATCTGGACGCTGCCCGCGAGCTGGTGCATTCGCACCTGCGCTTCGTGGTGCATGTGGCCCGCGGCTACAACGGCTACGGCCTTGCCCTGGGCGACCTGATCCAGGAAGGCAACATCGGCCTGATGAAAGCGGTCAAGCGCTTCGACCCGGACATGGGCGTGCGCCTGGTCTCCTTTGCCGTGCACTGGATCCGTGCCGAAATGCACGAGTTCATCCTGAAGAACTGGCGCATCGTGAAGGTCGCCACCACCAAGGCGCAGCGCAAGCTGTTCTTCAACCTGCGCAAGTCGAAGACGCGCCTGGGCTGGATGAACGCGGCTGAAGTCAGCGCGGTGGCCAAGGACCTGAACGTGTCCGAGCGCGAGGTCATGGAAATGGAGTCGCGCCTGTCCGGTCGCGATATCGGTTTCGATGCGCCGACCGACGAGGACAACGAACACGCGCCGCCGTCGCCGGCTGCGTTCCTGGTCGCCAACGACGAAGACCCGTCGATGGCCTACGAGCGTGCCGACAGCGAAGACAACCAGATGCAGCTGCTGCGCGAAGGCCTGGCCGAGCTGGATGCCCGCTCGCGCGACATCATCCGTCGCCGCTGGCTGGATGCCGACAGCAAGGTGACGCTGCAGGAGCTGGCTGACGAATACGGCGTGTCCGCCGAGCGCATCCGCCAGGTCGAGGCGAACGCGCTGAAGAAGATGAAGGCGCTGTTCACCGCGTAAGGCGGGAAGGCGTAGGAATGAAGAAAGGCCCGGCGGTGATGCCGGGCCTTTCTTGTCTGCGCGGATGCCCCCGCTCTGCTGCACACTGCGGTCGGACCGACAGCGAAGACAACCAGATGCAGCTGCTGCGCGAAGGCCTGGCCGAGCTGGATGCCCGCTCGCGCGACATCATCCGTCGCCGCTGGCTGGATGCCGACAGCAAGGTGACGCTGCAGGAGCTGGCTGACGAATACGGCGTGTCCGCCGAGCGCATCCGCCAGGTCGAGGCGAACGCGCTGAAGAAGATGAAGGCGCTGTTCACCGCGTAAGGCGGGAAGGCGTAGGAATGAAGAAAGGCCCGGCGGTGATGCCGGGCCTTTCTTGTCTGCGCGGATGCCCCCGCTCTGCTGCACACTGCGGTCGGACGTCAAAGGCGGTGGCCTGTCAGCGGCGCAGCCCGTACAAGGAGTCCACGGTGAGTTACGAGTACAGACTGGTGTTCGATCACACCTCAGCAGCGAAGCGCGTCATGGACGTACTGGCTGAGGACGCCAGCTGCGTAGGGCGTCAGGGGCCGGATCTCTGGTTGAAGGATCCAGCGCTGCATAACGGCACGGACTACGATGTGGGGCTGACGTACGAAGGTGACTGTTCGCTGTGGTTGCAGATCCAGACCGGCTCCCTGTATCTGCATGCACGCCTGCAGGACGCGCTGGACAGCGCGTCGGTGGTCTGCCTTGAAGACGGCGATATCAGTGACGCCGTAACGCTGCACGCCGCATTTCGCATCCGGTGACAACGACCCGGCTGTGCCGGGTCGTTCCGTTCGGCCAGTAGATCCACGCCACGCGTGGATGCCTGATCTGCATTCACGCTTCGCGTGCGATCGCGCGCCAGCCGATGTCGGTGCGGTGGTACTCGTTTCACCGCATAAGCAGGAAGGCGTTGGAATGAAGAAAGGCCCGGCAGTGATGCCGGGTCTTTTTGTTTTTGGAGCGCATCCACACGTGGCGTGGATCAATCCTGACGCCAGGGCGGCAGCTGCGCCGACCGGAGCATGCGCTGGTCGCTGATTTTCACGCCGTACCACTCGGTGGCACGGTATGATCATGTCACGTGTCTTCCGCACTCGAAGCTTCAACCGCAGTACACGACGTTCTTCACTGACCGATAGAGCCTTGTGCCGCGCGGTGGTGGAAATGCGTCAAGGACTGATTGATGCAGATATAGGGGGCGGCCTTCTCAAAAAGCGAGTTGCGCTGCCGGGCCGCGGAAAGCGCGGTAGTGCCCGCGTTATTGTCGCAACTAAGGTGGGGCGCTACTGGTTCTTTCTCTTCTGCTACGAGAAGAACGCGCGCGCGACCATCAGTAGTGCGGAACGGGATGCCCTTCAGCTGTATGCGTCTGAGTTCTTGAGAATGAGCCCTGCACAGTTGGACAGGGCAGTTATCTGCGGAGAACTGCAGGAGATTTGCCATGACAAAGACGGTTGAACATAGACGTGCAAAGAGTGCGATCCTCGATGCGGTGCATGAAGGCGCGGCGAGCCTTTACGCCAGCGGCTTCATCGACAAGCGGCGCATGAGCATGTACGAGGCGCTTTGTCTGGAGCCTGTGCCCGAATACAGCAGCGCCCAGATCCGTGCACTTCGCACGTCGTTGGAACTTAGCCAGCCGGTGTTCGCAGGTGTGCTCAACACCAGCGTTTCGACGGTCCGTAGCTGGGAACAGGGCGAGAAGAAGCCGAGCGGGCCGTCGCTGAAGCTTTTGAACCTGATCGACCGTAAGGGCCTGGACGCCGTTCTCTAGAGCAAAGGCCCGGCATTGCCGGGCCTCCCTCGTTGGTGAGATTCATCCACGCCACGCGTGGATGCCTGATCCACATTCACCCCTCGCGTGCGATCGCGCGCCAGCCAATGTCGTTGCGGTGGAATTCGTTGGCCCAGGTCACCTTGGCCACGCCGGCATAGGCGTTCGCCTGCGCGTCGCGCACGCTGTCACCCAGCGCAGCCACACACAGCACGCGGCCGCCGGCACTGAGCACCTGGCCCTGTGCATCCAATGCCGTACCGGCATGGAACACCTTGGCACTGGCCGGCACGGCGTCCAGGCCGGAAATCACGTCGCCGGTGATCGGCGTTTCCGGGTACGGCTTGGCGGCCAGCACCACGCCCAGCGACGGGCGCGCATCCCACTGCGCTTCTACCTGGTCCAGGCGGCCGTCGATGGCGGCTTCCACCAGCTCCACCAGGTCCGACTGCAGGCGCAGCATCACCGGCTGGGTTTCCGGGTCGCCGAAACGCACGTTGAATTCGATCACCTTCGGTGCGCCGCTGGCATCGATCATCAGGCCGGCGTAGAGGAAGCCGGTGAACGGGATGCCGTCGGCGATCATGCCCTGCACGGTCGGGTTCACCACCTCGCGCATCACGCGTGCGTGCACCTCCGGCGTCACCACCGGCGCGGGCGAGTAGGCGCCCATGCCACCGGTGTTCGGGCCGGTGTCGCCGTCGCCGACGCGCTTGTGGTCCTGCGAGGTGGCCATCGGCAGCGCATGCACGCCGTCCACCATCGAAATGAAGCTGGCTTCCTCACCATCGAGGAACTCTTCGATCACCACGCGGGCGCCGGCATCGCCGAATGCGTTGCCCGAGAGCATGTCACGCACGGCGTCTTCGGCTTCGGCCTGGGTCATCGCCACGATCACGCCCTTGCCAGCGGCCAGGCCATCGGCCTTGACCACGATCGGGGCGCCCTTCTCGCGGATGTAGGCCAGGGCGGCGTCCACGTCGGTGTGCACGGCGTAGAACGCGGTGGGGATGTTGTGGCGGGCCAGGAAGTCCTTGGCGTAGGCCTTGCTGCCTTCCAGCTGCGCGGCGGCGGCGGTCGGCCCGAAGATGCGCAGGCCGGCGGCGCGGAAGCGGTCGACCACGCCGGCCACCAGCGGTACTTCCGGGCCGACCACGGTCAGCGCCACGCCTTCGGCCTGTGCCAGCGCCAGCAGGCCGTCGATATCGGTGACCTTGACCGCCACGTTGCGGCACTTGTCTTCGCTGGCGGTGCCGGCGTTGCCGGGCGCCACGATCACTTCGGTGACACGGGAGGACTGGGCCAGCTTCCATGCCAGGGCGTGTTCGCGGCCGCCAGAGCCGATGACAAGAATCTTCTTCATTTGGGAAGTATCCGAACTGGGAATCAGGAAGGAAAACGGTGGTGGGGGAGGGGTACTGCTCAATCCTCGCGCTTCGGCGCTGCAGCGATGAGCGCTTTTGCTTCTGCTTCGAGCTGGCGGAGATCCTCATCTACTTCCTGCTCGGACACGATCCGGTCGCCACTGCGGCGCTGTTCGTCGAACTGGCGGTAGCGCTCGGCAATGACTGTCGCCATCTGTTGGTGCGAGACCTGCCCTGCGCCCTCCAGAATCGCGCGCTCATTGAAGTCCAGGAACCGATCCGTCTGAGCAAGTCCGACATCCGCATCTCGACGCGACGCTCGGCGCGGTCTTCGGCGAAGTCCAGGAACATAGTTACCAAGCGGTTGAGTTGTTCCAGCTCTGGTTGCGCCAGATAGTTCTTGGAGACCAAGGCATCGGACTTCCTGATGCGGTCACCACTCCAGTGGGTCAGGCCAAGGGTCGCCGAGTCCGGATCGGCACGATCGACGATCAACTGCGCGGCGGTGCGGCCGGTGACAGCGTAGACAAGCTTGTTCTGGATCGTGGCGAAGAACGCTTTGGCCGTCTGTGCCGTACCGTCATAGTCGCTGCTGGTAGCTTTGAACAGGTCGCGCAGCGTCTGGTAGAAGCGCTTTTCGGAGCTGCGGATATCGCGGATGCGACTCAGCAGTTCCTTGAAGTAGTCAGCGCGCTCGGCATCCTTCAGCCTTTCATCGTTGAGCAGGAAGCCCTTGAGCAGGTACTCGGCCAGTGTTGAGCCTGCCCAGCGTCGGAACTGGCGACCGCGTGGTGACCGCACCCGGAATCCGACTGCCAGGATCAGTTCAAGTCGATAAAGCTGCGTCCTGTATCGCTTGCCATCGGCAGCAGTAGTCAAGTCAAACTTGACAACTGAATCGGCGGCAAGCTCGCCTTCCTCCAGGATTCTCCGCACATGCAGGCTGATGTTCTGTTTGGTCGTATCAAACAGTTCGGCCATCTCGCCCTGGGTCATCCACACTGTCCCCTCCGCAGCGCGCAGGTGGACCTCCGTCCGGCCGTCGTCGGTGCGGTAGAGGATCAGTTCGCCGAGGGAGCTATTCATGCTGGTCGATATGCCTCACTCGCAGCCTTCGCGTCGCAGCGATTCGGGGAAGGAATAAGCCCAGGTCTTCGGGTCCAGGGTGAAGCGGTGTTCCTGCCGGACCTGCTTGCCACCACAGGTGGCTCCGGTTTCGTCGATCAGCAGCGGCCAGACGCGCGCGCTGCGGTCGCTGTCGTCGAAACGCAGGGCGAAATCGATGCTGAAGCGGCGGGTGCGGCAGTCAGTGGCCGTGTCGGGGTCGGTACTGGCGTCGACCGTGTCGCACTCGTACTGGGCGTCATTGTCGATATGGCTGCGCACGCTGCCGCTGGCAACCAGGCCGTTCGGGCCCGGCAGGATCAGCGACTGCGAGAGCAGCGAGAAACCCTGCCCGAACCAGCCGTCCTCGACGCGGAAACCATAGAAGTCGCTGCCGGCGCGGATGATGCTGGCGGTACCGGGCTGGCCGCCGCTGCCGAAGCGCTCGCCGGTCAGTTCGCTGGTCACTTCGAAGCCATCGTCCTTCGGGCGCAGCACGAAGAACTCGATGGTTCCCGGGTCGATGTGCGCGCCATCGACCAGCGCACCGCACACGGCCAGCAGCTGTTGCCAGCTGTCACCGTTCACCACCGGTTGCTCCGCACAGACCTGCCAGTCCACCGGATGGGTGTCGTCGTCCTGGGTCCAGCTGCCGCGCCATTCACCGGAGAGCGTGGCGTTGCTGCCGTAGCGCTCAGCCAGGAAGGCCTGCAGCCGCGCGGTGCGGCTGACATGCTGTTCCGGTGCGGCGGGGACCGCCGCAGGCGCATCCACCTTCGGCGCCACGCCGGGCTCGGCAGCAGGCTTGCAGCCCGCCAGCGCGGCCGCGCCCACGAGGGCGAGGGCGGCCAGCGATTTCATCGAAACTGTGGACATCCGTGTCGCTCCAGGATCAATGACGGAAGTGGCGCACGCCGGTGAACACCATGGCCAGGCCATGTTCGTCGGCGGCGGCGATCACTTCGGCATCGCGCATCGAGCCGCCCGGCTGGATGACCGCCTTGATGCCGGCGGCCGCTGCGGCATCGATGCCATCGCGGAACGGGAAGAACGCATCGGAGGCCATCACCGAACCATCCACCACCAGGTTCGCGTCGGCCGCCTTGATGCCGGCGATGCGCGCGGAGTAGACGCGGCTCATCTGGCCGGCGCCCACGCCAATCGTGCGGTTGTCCTTGGCATAGACGATCGCGTTGGACTTCACGAACTTGGCCACCTTCCAGGCGAACAGCAGGTCGGTGAACTGCTTGTCGGTCGGTGCCAGCTTGCTCACCACCTTCAGCTCATCGCGGGTCATGCCGCGGTTGTCCGAAGACTGCAGCAGCAGGCCCGAGCCCACGCGCTTGCTGTCGAAGTTGTTCAGGCCATCGCCATGCGGGATGCGCAGCACGCGCACGTTGGCCTTCTTCTGCGCGTATTCCAGCGCGGCCGGCTCGTAGTCCGGGGCGATCAGCACTTCCACGAACTGGCGGTCGAGGATGACTTTCGCGGTAGCGGCGTCCAGCGGCTTGTTGAAGGCGATGATGCCGCCGAAGGCGCTGGTCGGGTCAGTGGCGTAGGCCAGCTCGTAGGCATCGCCGTTGCCGGCACCGACGGCCACGCCGCACGGATTGGCGTGCTTGACGATGACGCAGGCCGGCGCGTCGAACTGGCGCACGCATTCCCACGCCGCATCGGCATCGGCCAGGTTGTTGTAGCTCAGTTCCTTGCCCTGCAGCTGCTGGAAGGTGGCCAGCGTGCCCGGCACCGGGTACAGGTCGCGGTAGAAGGCGCCGCTCTGGTGTGGGTTCTCGCCGTAGCGCAGGTCCATCACCTTCACGAAGGTGGAGTTCATCTGCGCCGGGTACTCGGCACGCACCGGCACCGCGGCGTCGGTGGCGGTGACCGCCGACAGGTAGTTGCTGATCGCGGCGTCGTACTGGGCGACGCGGTTGAACGCGGCCACCGAGAACGCAAAGCGGGTGGCGGCCGTCAGCTGGCCGTTGTTGGCCTCCAGCGAGGCCAGCAGTTCGGCGTACTGCGACGGGTCGGTGGCCACTGCCACGCGGGCGAAGTTCTTGGCCGCCGAACGCAGCATGGCCGGGCCGCCGATGTCGATGTTCTCGACCGCGTCGGCCAGAGTGCAGTCGGCCTTGGCGGTGACCGATTCGAACGGGTACAGATTCAGCACCAGCAGGTCGATGGCGCCGATGCCGTGCTCGGCCATGACCGCATCATCCAGGCCCGAACGGCCCAGCAGGCCGCCGTGCACCATCGGGTGCAGGGTCTTGACCCGGCCGTCCATCATTTCCGGGAAACCGGTGACCTCGGCCACGTCCTTCACGGCCAGGCCCGCATCGCGGATCGCCTTGGCGGTACCGCCGGTGGACAGCAGCTCCACGCCGCGTGCCGCCAGCGCAGTGGCCAGCTCGACCAGGCCGGTCTTGTCGGAAACGGAGAGGAGGGCCCGGCGGACGGGCAACAGATCAGCAGTCATGGGACAGAATCGGCAGCGGAGCGGGGCCGATATTGTAGGCGGTGGGGGCCGGTGGCGGGCGCTGGAAGGGGTAATTTGCCGTGGCAATCGGCGTAAGGCCGGGTCGGGCACACCGATCCGGCCCGATCCGGGGGCTGGCCTGCGGACCAGAGCAGGGTTGCCGGAATCTGCCAACGATGGGGTAGGCTGTGCCCGCACTGCCAAGGATCAGCGGGTACGGATCATGTCGATCTATGCATTGAAAGGACGTTTCCAGGACCTGTTGCGTCCGGCCGTACGCGGCCTGTACCGCATGGGGATCACCGCCAATACGGTGACCGTGGCCGCCGCCGTGGTCTCGTTGCTGGTGGCCGCCGCCGTCTGGTGCTGCGCGCCGGCCCAGCCCCTGCTGTACCTGCTGCTGCCACTGTGGATGCTGCTGCGCATGGCGCTCAACGCCGTGGACGGCATGCTGGCCCGCGAGTTCGGCCAGCAGTCGCGGCTGGGCGCCTATCTGAACGAGTTGTGCGATGTGATCGCCGACGCGGCGCTGTACCTGAGCCTGATCAGTGTGCCGGGCGTACGCCCGGAAGCACTGTGGCTGTTGGCCTGGACAGCGGCGCTGAGCGAGTACGCCGGCGTGCTGGGGCTGATGGTCGCTGCCAGCCGCCGCTATGACGGCCCGATGGGCAAGAGCGATCGCGCCTTCGTGATCGGTGCGCTGGGCCTGCTGCTGGCGTTTGAGTGGGTTGGCGCGATGACGGTCACTGGCGTGGCCGCGGCCATGGCGGTGCTGTGCGTGCTGACGATGATCAACCGCGTCCGTCGCGGACTGCGGGAAGCGGCGGTTTCGCCGAATTAATCAAGCAGATACAAAAAGACAATCAGGAGATTGCATGCGTCAGGCGCAGGAACGGGAATTCCACAGCTTCGACCAGGTACCGCTGTTCTACCGGTACTGGGCGGGCACCACCGCCACCCCGGCCACCCGGGCCATCGTGCTGCTGCACCGCGGCCACGAGCACTCCGGCCGGGTCACCCATCTGGTCGATGAGCTGGACCTGCCGGACACCGCCTTCTTCGCCTGGGATGCGCGCGGCAATGGCCGTTCGCCGGGCGCACGTGGCGATGCACCGGGCTTCCCGGCGCTGGTGCGCGACCTGGACAGCTTCATTGCCCACATCGGCGCCGAGCATGGCATCGCGGTGGAGGACATCGTGGTGATCGCGCAGAGCGTGGGGGCGGTGGTCGCCGCGACCTGGGTGCACGACTACGCGCCGCGCCTGCGCGCGCTGGTGATGGCTTCGCCGGCGTTCAAGGTGAAGCTGTACGTACCGTTCGCGCGCCCGGGCCTGGCATTGATGCAGAAGCTGCGCGGCAATTTCTTCGTCAACAGCTACGTCAAGCCGCAGTGGCTGACCCACGATCCGGAGCGGGTGGAAAGCTACCGCACCGATCCGCTGATCACCCGGCCGATTTCGGTGCGCGTGTTGCTGGGCCTGTACGAAGCGGCCGACCGCATCGTCGCCGATGCGCAGGCGATCAGCGTGCCGGTGCAGCTGCTGGTGTCCGGCTCGGACTTCGTCGTCCACCGTGCCCCGCAGGATCGCTTCTACGAGCGCCTGTCCAGCCCGATCAAGGAGCGCGTGCATCTGCCGGGCTTCTTCCATGACACGCTGGGCGAACGTGATCGGGCGCCGGCGCTTGCGCGCATCCGCAGTTTCATCCAGGCACGTTTCGCCGAGCCGCTGCGTGAGCTGTCACGGCGCGATGCGCACCGCCATGGGCCGACCTTCGAAGAATCGGAAATCCTGGCGTGGCCACCGGAGCGCAACAGCCTGGCTGACCTGCGCTGGCGCGTGGTGCGCGGTGGCCTGCGATTTGGTGGCACGTTGTCCGAAGGCATCGCACTGGGCCTGCAGACCGGTTTCGATTCCGGCAGCACGCTCGACTACATCTATCGCGACCAAGCGCGTGGCAAGGGCCCGCTGGGCCGCATGGTCGACCGCAACTATCTGGATGCAATCGGCTGGCGCGGCATCCGTGTGCGCGGCCAGCACCTGCAGGAACTGCTGCGCGATGCCGCCCAGCGCCTGCGCGGGCAGGGCACGCCGGTGCGCGTGCTGGACGTGGCCGCTGGCCATGGCCGCTATGTGCTGGAAGCCCTGGGCCAGGGCGAGCAGCGCGCCGACCGTATCGTGCTGCGCGACTTCAGCGATCTGAACGTGACCCAGGGCCAGGCCTTGATCGAGCACCTCGGGGCGACCGACATCGCGCGCTTCGAGCAGGGTGATGCGTTCGACCCGGTACAGCTGGCCAAGGTCGATCCAGCGCCGACGCTGGCGGTGGTATCGGGCCTGTACGAACTGTTCCCCGACAATGATGCGGTGCTGCGCTCGCTGCAGGGTATCGCCGCGACCGTGCCGGTGGGCGGCTACCTGGCCTACACCGGCCAACCCTGGCATCCGCAGCTGGAATTCATCGCCCGCGCGTTGACCAGCCATCGTGGCGGCGCCGCGTGGGTGATGCGCCGCCGTACCCAGCAGGAGATGGATGAGCTGGTGCGCCTGGCCGGGTTCGAGAAGGTGGCGCAGCGCATCGATGACTTCGGCATCTTCACCGTGTCGCTGGCTCGCCGGACCGCGTGATGGCGACGCTCGCTGCAACCCCGCTGGCCGCGGAAGGGCGCCCCTGGCGGCGCGCCCTGCTGTGGCTGGCCCTGCTGGGCCCGTTCTTCTTCGCCAGCTATGGCTTTGCCAACTGGATGGCCGGCCGCCATGCCACGCTGCCGGTGATGGCGTTCGCATGGGAGGCACGCATTCCGTTCGTGCCGTGGACGATCGTGCCGTACTGGTCGATCGACCTGTTCTACGCGGTCTCGTTCTTCCTGTGCCGGCAACGGCTGGAGCTGGACCGGCACGCGTTGCGGCTGTTCAGTGCGCAGGTCATCGCGGTCACCTGCTTCCTGCTGTGGCCGCTGCGCTTCAGCTTCGAACGGCCGGAGATCGGCGGCGTGTTCGGTTGGTTGTTCGATGTGCTGCTGGGCTTCGACAAGCCGTTCAACCAGGCACCGTCGCTGCACATCGTGCTGCTGATCGTGTTGTGGGTGAAGTTCGCGCAGTATCTGCACGGGGTGTGGCGCGGGGTACTGCATGTGTGGGCGCTGCTGATCGGCGTCTCGGTGCTGACCACGTTCCAGCATCATTTCATCGATATCCCGACCGGCCTGCTGGCCGGTTGGCTGTGCGTCTGGCTGTGGCCGGAGCAGGGCACGCCACCGTTGCGGGCGTGGCACACCGCGCGTGATGCCAAGCGTTGGCGATTGGCAGCGCTGTACCTGCTGGGGGCTGCTGTATTGCTGGTGCCGGTGGTGCTTCTGCGTGGCGCAGCGTTGTGGCTGCTGTGGCCGGTGGTGTCGTTGCTGCTGGTGGCGCTGGCATATGCCGGGCTGGGTGCGGCGGTGTTCCAGAAACGCGCCGATGGTCGCCTGACCATGGCCGCGCGCTGGCTGCTGGCGCCGTACCTGGGCGCCGCCTGGATAAATTCGCGGTTGTGGACGCGGCGTGCGCCGCAGCCGGTGCCGGTGATGGATGGCGTGTGGCTGGGGCGCATTCCCTCTGAGGCATTGCCGGCACCCCTGGTGGGCGTGGTCGATGCCTGTGCCGAGCTGTCCTGCCGCGCGCCGGGCGCCGCGTATGCCAGCGTGCCGATGCTGGACCTGGTGGTCCCTGCACCGGAACAGCTGCGCGAGGCGGCCGAGGCCATCGAGCGGCTGCATGCGCGCGGGCCGTTGCTGGTGTGCTGTGCGCTGGGCTATTCGCGCAGCGCCGCCAGCGTCGCCACCTGGCTGCTGCGCAGTGGCCGTGCGGCCGATGTGAACGCGGCAGTGGCGATCGTGCGGGCTGCACGCCCCGGCATCGTGCTGGGCGCGGCGCATCTGCATGCCATCACTGCTGCGGCCGGAGCGCGCGCATGAGCATGGTTCCCGATCTGGCGACCCTGCAGGTGCTGCTGCGCCAGGGACGTTGGCCGGCGCTGCTGTCGCTGGGCCTGTTGCTGGTGGCGCTGCTGCTGCTCGGCATCGAGCCGGGGCTGGCGATGATCGCTGCCGGCCTGTTGCTGCTCAGTGTTGCTGCGGGCATCGCACAGGCCTATCACGCGTGGCGGGTGGGGCTGGATGCCAGCCTGCTGCAGCTGCTGCGCGATGAAGGCCTGGATGGCGAAGCCGCCGCGCGCCGCATCGATCAGCTGCTGCACGACAGTGGCCTGCGCCGCGCGTCGCCCGATGCGCCACTGCGTGGCTGGGATGCGCGCTGGTCCGGCATGCGTCGCCTGCTGCTGCGCCAGTACCTGCTGACCGCAGTGCAGTTCGCACTGCTGGTGCTGGCCGTGTTGTGGCCGCAGACGTGAACCGGAGGGACCGATGTTTGCCGAACTGATTGCCCGCGCCTGCAGTGGCGCGATCCATGTGGTGACCGGCGCACGCGCGCTGTGGATCGGTTGCGCGCCGTCCAGCGAGCGCCGCGTGTACTACGGCAACCACGCCAGCCATGGTGACTTCGTGCTGATCTGGTCGTCGATGCCACCGGCACTGCGGCGCCAGGTGCGCCCGGTGGCCGCGGCCGAATACTGGCAGCGTGATGGCCTGCGTCGCTACCTGATCGACGCCGTGTTCAACGGCGTGCTGGTCGAGCGCGAGGCTGGCCATCGCCAGCAGGATCCGCTGCAGGCCCTGCGTGACGCGGTGGACGAAGACTGCTCGCTGATCCTGTTTCCGGAAGGTACCCGCAACGTGGGCGATGAGCCGCTGCTGCCGTTCAAGAGCGGCATCTATCACCTGGCACGGCAACGGCCGGAGCTGGAATTCGTGCCGGTATGGATCGACAACCTGAAGCGGGTGATGCCGAAGGGCCGGTTCCTGCCGCTGCCGCTGCTGTGCACGGCCACCTTCGGTACGCCGCTGCGGCTGCAGGCCGACGAGGACAAGGCGGCCTTCCTGGCCCGCAGCCGGCAGGCGCTGCTGGACCTGGCGCCGAATGGAGGTCGCGCATGAGTTTCGTGCTGGATGTATCTGGCGATCTGGCAACGCAGAGTGTCGGCCAGCAGACCGGCCTGCTGTTTGCCGGTGTCGGCGCGGTGCTGGTGCTGGCCACGCTGGTGGCCGAGACCCTGCGCTGGCGCCAGCGCGGGCAGCCCAGTGCGGTCATCGCCAATCTGGTGTCACGCATCCGTGCCTGGTGGGTGATGGCGATCGTGGTCGGGCTGGCGCTGTTCTTCGGCCGTGCCGGGGTGATCGTGCTGTTCGCGATCATCTCCTTGTTCGCGCTGCGCGAGTTCATCACCCTGGCGCCGACCCGCTCGGGCGATTACTACGCGCTGCTGGCCGCGTTCTACATCGTCCTGCCGTGGCAGTACTACCTGGTGTGGATCGACTGGTACGGCATGTACACGCTGTTGATTCCGGTCTATGCGTTCCTGTTCCTGCCGATCCTGTCGACCATCGGCGGTGACACCACGCACTACCTGGAGCGCACGGCGAAGGTGCAGTGGGGGCTGATGATCTGCGTGTTCTGCATCTCGCATGTGCCGCTGCTGCTGAACCTGCATGTGCCCGGACATGACCCCTCGCGCAACGTGCTGCTGTTCGCCTTCCTGGTGATCGTGGTGCAGTCCTCGGACGTGCTGCAGTACATCTGGGGCAAGCTGCTGGGCAAGCACCTGATCGCGCCGAAGCTGTCGCCGTCGAAGACGGTGGAGGGCTTCGTGGGCGGCGTGCTGAGTGCCAGCGCGCTGGGCGCGGCGCTGTGGTGGATCACCCCGTTCACGCCGATGCAGGCGTTCGGCCTGTCGTTGCTGATCAACCTGATGGGGTTCTGGGGTGGCCTGGTGATGTCGGCGATCAAGCGTGATCGTGGCATCAAGGATTGGGGCCACATGATCGAGGGCCATGGTGGCATGCTCGACCGGCTGGATTCGGTGTGCTTCGCCGCGCCGGTGTTCTTCCACGTGGTGCGGTATTACTGGAAGGCGGGCGGCGGCGGTTGATTCTGCCGGCTTCCATCCACGCATGGCGTGGATCTACCGGTAGTGCCGGCCGCTGGCCGGCAACTGCAACATCCTGCCATTGTTCATGGGGTTGCCGGCCAGCGGCCGGCACTACCCAGGTGCGCGCTTACGCGCTGATGCCGTATTCCTTCAGCTTCTTGCGCAGGGTGGCGCGGTGGATGCCCAGCATCGCCGCGGCGCGGCTCTGGTTGCCTTCGCAGTGGTTGAGCACTTCCACGAACAGCGGGATTTCCATCTCGCGCAGCACGATCTCGTAGACATCGTCCGCATCGCAGCCATCAAGGTCACGCAGGTAGCGGCGCACGGACTGGGCGACGTGTTCACGCAGCGGTGGCCGGGGAGCGCCACGACTGTTGTCAGGACGAGAAAGGACAGCGTTCAAGGGGGTTCCCGATTCGGTTGGCCCGTGCGCGCGGAGCGCGCGGCCGGACGAGGTGGTGGCGGCCAGTCTAGCGCGAGCGTGCCCGGCCTGCCACGGCTGGTCGCCTCACCCCGGTCAGAGGAAGTCGAAGGTGAATGCGACGGTGGACGCTGCGGGCTCCTGTACCCGGAACGCGACGCGCGCGCTCTGGCCCGGTTCCAGCAGGGCTGCGCCGGGGTTCTCACCCAGGTACTGCGCGGGCGTGAACACACCGCTGCCGATCACCCGGCCATCGGCATCGGACAATGACAGCCGCAGGTCCGGCCACGCCTGTGCCCAGCGCGCATCGTTGCGGATGCTGGCCTGCACCTGCAGCACGCCGGCCTGGCCTGGCAGGGGGCGGATCTCGCGGCTGGTCATGGTGAACGCCGTGGGTTCGTGCCAGGTAGGCAGGCTGCAGCGCAGCACGCCGCACAGCGTGCCCAGCCATGCGCGGTTGCCGGCGTCGGCGGCCAGCCGCGCGCGGTCGGCCAGCACGCTCTGCAGTAGCAGCAGCAATGCCAGCCCGGCGACCAGCAGCCAGTGCCAGCGGGGTGCTGGCAGCGTGCGCGCGCGTGCGCTGCCGAGGAAGCTGGGAGCATCACTGGCGACCGCCGTCGCCTGCACCGCGAGCGGCGCAGGCTCGACGGCTGCTGCTTCATCAACGATGACAACGTCATCGTCGTGTCGCATCTCTGTCGCCGGTGGTCGTGCCAGGTCGATGGGCTCGACGGGCATCTGCTCCACAGGCGTTGTGTGCCCGGCTTCGTCCTGCGTGCGCGCATCGGTCGCAGGCGCGGGCTCACCTTCCGGCGTCGTGCGCAGGAAGGTGGCCAGGGGACGGCGCGGTGGGTTCGGCTCGGACATGCTCAGGGCGCGGGCTCGGATCCAGCGGTCATTCAACCACGATCAGGCGCGGCGCACGCCGGTGATGCGCATCCAGTCGCCATCCTGGGTGGCCTGAAGATCGTCGAACCATGCTGCATAGCGCTGCAGCAGTTCGCCTTCCTGGCCATGCAGGATGCCGGACAGGGCGATGCGGCCACCGGCCGCGACGCGCGCGGCCAGCAGTTCGGCCAGCGCATCCAGCGCCGAGGCGAGGATGTTGGCGACCACGATCGGATAGGTCGCGACCGGTTCGTCCTGCGGCAGGTACACATGCATGCGGGCCTGTTCGCCGTTGCGCTCGGCATTGTCGGCGGTGGCGACCAGCGCCTGCGGATCGTTGTCCACGCCGATGGCTTCAGCGGCGCCCAGCTTCAGCGCGGCCAGTGCGAGGATGCCCGAGCCGCAACCGAAGTCGAGCACGCGCTGGCCCTGCAGCAGGCCATCGACCGCCAACTGGTCCAGCCAGCGCAGGCACAGTGCGGTGGTCGGGTGGGTGCCCGAACCGAACGCCAGGCCCGGGTCCAGCCGCACCACGGCGGCATCGGCGGCCTGTGCGGCATCGGGCAGTTCATGGTTCCACGGCACGATCCAGGTACGGCTGCCGAAATCCATCGGCTGGAACTGGTCGATCCAGGCGCGTTCCCAGTCTTCATCCTCGACCGCGCGGAAGCTGCCGCTGCTCCAGTCCAGCTCCGGATCGAAGGATTCCAGTGCGGCCAGCAGCAACAGCGCGTTGCTGTCGGCGGGGAACAGTGCGCTCAACACCAGTGTGTCCCACAGGGGGGTCTCGCCCACGCCCGGTTCGAGAATGGCCTGTTCGTTGCTGGTATCGGCCTCGGCATCGAGCAGGGTCACGGCCAGTGCACCAACGTCCTCCAGCGCATTTTCATAGCGGGGCTGGGTGGCTTCGGTGCAGCGCAGGGTCAGTTCCAGGAACGGCATGGCGGTGGGGGCAATCGCGGGAAAGGGGGCCATGCTAGACCATCGGGGCGTCTCCGTATTGCCTGAGATGCTGCTCCGAGATGAACGAAGCCCGTTCAGACAGGCCCGCCGGGCCTTGCTAAACTTCGTGCTTTCCTGTGCGCCGCATCGCTCACCGCCGCCGATGGCCTTCGCTCCGACCCTGAAAACCTGGTTGCTCGTACTGCCGGCCGTGGCCGTGCTGGGCGTGGCCGGTTATCGGGCCAGCGGCCATGCTGCGACCCCTTCGCTGGCGTCGGCGGATCTGGCAGGTGGGGTGGCAGCCACTGACAGTGCGGCGCCGCTGCCGGTGATGCCGGAGGCGCTCGCGCGCCGCCTGGCACCCTTCGAGCGTGGCAATGCATTGCCGTCCGGGCTGCCGCTGGATCTCCGCGCCGATATCGAAGACGCCACCGACCTGTATGCCTATGCACAGCGGTTGCGTGCGCAGGCGGACGAAGGCAACCACGAGGCGCGCTGGATGCTCAGCCGTGTCTATGACTATTGCGCGCAGTACGCGGTCGATCCGGGCGGCTACCGCCTGGACAACAACGTGCTGGCCGGGCTGGGCCTGACCGCCGCACCGGCGATGGTGCAGGCGCGCGAACGCGTCGCGCAGCGTTGTGGTGGTTTCGTGCCGGGCGACAAGCTGGGCACGGCCTTGGTGCTGTCCGAACGTCGCAAGGCGGCCGCACAAGGCAATCTGGCTGCTGAGGCTGCGTTGTTCGCCGAGGGCGAACCGCTGCAGGACAGCCCTGAGTACCGCCGTGACCTGGTTGAACGGGTGCGCACCTCGCGTGACCCGGAGGCCTTCATGGCGATTGCACCGGGCATGGGCGTGCGCGCCTCGGGTGACCGCGCGCTCAACGGCCTGGTGGCGGGCGAGCAGCTCAGTGAACTCGCATGGCGGCTTGCGGCCTGCGAACTCGGTCTACCGTGTGGGGCAGACAGTGTGCTGGTCAACAGTTTTTGTGCGAACGGAGGGATCTGTTCGCAGGATGGTACGCAGGATTTCCGGGATTTCGTGTATGACGCTGCGGTATCGCGGCAGGGCGCTGGGAAGATGAAGGAATGGATCAAGCGATTGGTTGGAAAGAGGAACGAGCAATGAACTACCGCCGATTCCTGCACGGGGCCAAGTTCTGGTTCTGGGTGGCCCTGTTCGTGGCCTACTCGGCCGGCGCGGTTGGCCTGTTGATGATCGATACCTATGAAGATCGCTACCGGCATCTGTCGAAGGTGGAACTGACCACGGTGAAGGCGCAGGAAGACGTGCGCCGTGCCGGTGCCAGCCAGGTGGCCGCGGTCTATCGCGCGCAGAGCGGCATGCCGTTCGCGTCGCTGCCGGCGGGCAGCACCTTCCAGGTGGTGTGGCCGGATGGTTCGACCGAGACCATGGTGATCGTCGACCCGACCTCGCCCAATGGCGTGCGTCCGCTGGCGAACTCGCAGATTCCGGCCGAAGCGGCCGTCAAGCGCTGATGCGCCTGCTGTAGAGCCGAGCCCGCGCTCGGCTGGGCTTTCCGGCAAGCCGGGCATGGGCTCGGCCCTGCAGCAACAGAAAAGGGCGGGGATATCCCCGCCCTTTTCATGTCCAGCACCTGGCGCCGATCAGGTCAGCGCGATCGGCTTGTTCTTGCGTTCGGCCAAGCGCTTTTCCAGGTAGTGGATGTTCTGGCCACCGGCCTGGAAGCCCTTGTCGCGCATGATCCGCTGCTGCAGGGCGACGTTGGTCTTGATGCCATCGACCACCATTTCGCTCAGTGCCACGCGCATGCGGGCAATGGCGGTTTCGCGGTCCGGGCCGTGCACGATCAGCTTGCCGATCATCGAGTCGTAGTTCGACGGCACGCGGTAGCCACTGTAGATGTGGGTGTCCACGCGCACGCCGGGGCCGCCCGGCGGATGGAAGCCGGTGATGGTGCCCGGGCTCGGCACGAAGGTTTCCGCGTCTTCGGCGTTGATGCGGCATTCGATGGCATGGCCGGTCAGCACCACGTCACTCTGCTTGATCGACAGCTTCTGGCCGGCGGCGATCTTCAGCTGCTCGGCCACCAGGTCGATGCCGGTGACCATTTCGGTGACCGGATGTTCCACCTGGATGCGGGTGTTCATCTCGATGAAGTAGAAGCGGCCGTCCTCGTACAGGAACTCGAACGTGCCGGCGCCACGGTAGCCGATGCGCACGCAGGCTTCGGTGCAGACCTTGCCGATCTGCTCGCGCTGCTCTGCGCTGATGCCCGGTGCCGGTGCTTCTTCCACCACCTTCTGATGGCGGCGCTGCATCGAGCAGTCGCGTTCGCCGAGGTGGATGGCGTTGCCCTGGCCGTCGGCCAGCACCTGGATCTCCACGTGGCGCGGATTCTCCAGGAACTTCTCCATGTAGACCTCGCCATTGCCGAACGCGGCCTTGGCCTCGCTCTTGGTGGTTTCGATCGAGGTCTTCAGCGAGGCTTCGGCATGCACCACGCGCATGCCGCGGCCACCGCCGCCACCGGCCGCCTTGATGATGACCGGGTAACCGATCTCACGGGCGATCTTGGTGTTGGCGACGATGTCCTCGCCCAGCGGGCCGCCCGAGCCGGGCACGCACGGCACGCCGGCGGACTTCATCGCGCGGATGGCTTCGACCTTGTCACCCATCATGCGGATGGTGTCGGCCTTGGGGCCGATGAAGATGAAGCCGGACTCTTCCACGCGCTCGGCGAAGTCTGCGTTCTCCGACAGGAAGCCGTAGCCCGGGTGGATGGCCTGGGCGTCGGTGACTTCCGCCGCAGCGATCAGTGCCGGGATGTTGAGGTAGCTCTGCGGCGACGGCGCCGGACCGATGCAGACCGACTCGTCGGCCATGGCCACGTGCTTGAGGTTGCGGTCGACCGTGGAGTGTACGGCCACCGTGCGGATGCCGAGGGTGTGGCACGCGCGCAGGATGCGCAGCGCGATTTCCCCTCGGTTGGCGATGACGACTTTGTCGAGCATGGCGTGCCCCTCAGCCGATCACGAACAGCGGCTGGTCGAATTCGACCGGCTGGCCGTTCTCGCCGAGGATGGCGACGATGGTGCCGGACTTGTCGGCTTCGATCGGGTTGAACATCTTCATTGCTTCGATGATGGCCAGGGTCTCGCCTTCCTTGACCTGCTGGCCAACGCTGACGAAGGCCGGCTTGTCCGGGGCGGACGACGCGTAGAAGGTGCCGACCATCGGCGAGCGCAGCACGTGGCCTTCCGGCAGTGCCGGGCCCGGCTTGGCGGTGCCGCCGGTGGAAGCTTCGGTCGGCGACTGCATCGGCATCGCCTGCGGCGCCGGAGCGGCCGGAGCGGCGTACACCGGGGCGGCGACCGGGGCGGCATAGCCGGCCACCGGGGCGCGCGACAGGCGCACCGACTCTTCGCCTTCCTTGATTTCGATTTCAGCCAGGTTCGACTCTTCCAGCAGGTCGATCAGCTTCTTGATTTTGCGGAGATCCATGGTGGCCTCTTTGCTCTTGATGTCAGTGTGGTGGGAAGCGCATCGCGCTCGGGTCAAAGCAGTTCGTAGAACTCGCGCAGCTGCCGCGTACGGTCGCGCGCGAGGGTGATCAGGCAGCGCATCTGTGCGCCGTTGCGCGCTGTGCCATCGGAATTGAGGGCATAGACCGCGTTGCAGTCATGGTCGCGCAGCTGTATCCAGGCACGCTGGGCCAGGACCAGCTGCTGCTCGGCATCGCCGCAGTAGCTGCAGCCGCCGCCGTTGGCGGGTGTGCGCAGCTGGCGCCGGGCTTGTGCATACACCGCGTTGAGTTCGACATCAGCGGCTGCGGCCACGTCCGAGGCGCACAGGTCGCTCTCCATCGTGGTGGTCGGACGCGCGCAGTCGATGCCTTCGTCCTTGAGGTCGAACGCCGTGGCCGCGCCGCAGAGACCGGCCCACGCCAGAACGCCGGCAAGCACGCGCGGCAGCACGTTCACGCGCGGGCCGCCTGCACGCGCAGCAGCGCCGCGTCCATCGCGTAGCGGTAGCTGTCGGCGCCGAAGCCGCAGACCACGCCCACGGCCTTGTCACTGAAGTAGCTGTGCTGGCGGAACGGTTCGCGGGTATGCGGATTGGACAGGTGGATCTCGATGAACGGCACCGCCACCGCCGCCAGCGCATCGCGCAGGGCCACCGAGGTGTGGGTGAAGGCGGCGGGGTTGATCAGGATGAAAGCGGTTCCGTCGTCGCGCGCGGCCTGCACGCGGTCCACCAGCACGTGCTCGGCATTGGACTGCAGGCTCTCCACCGCGTGCCCGGCGGCCGAGGCCTGGGTGGCCAGCGCCTGGTCGATGTCGGCCAGCGTGGTGTGGCCGTAGACCTCCGGCTCGCGGGTGCCGAGCAGGTTGAGGTTGGGGCCGTGCAGGACCAGCAGCTTCGCCATGGGATCCGGAAGACGGGAAAGGGCGGCAGTCTGGCGGAACCGGCGGATGCTGTCCAGTTCGGCGAAGTTTGCAGCGTTTCAATCGTATGTTTGAAATTCCCCGGAGGGCTTGCGGCCGTACGGCGGGCGCTGGATCAAGGCGCGCTGAACGACGTGCAGGCGGGGGATGCATGCACGTAGGCCGACGATGTCGGCAGGCATGGGCAGGGCTGATGCTGCCATGGGCGGTGATGCGGTAGATCCACGCCATGCGTGGATGAAGGAAGTTCGGTGCGCAGCAAGCTACGCACCCACCGAGGGGCAGCCCACGCTGCGCTGCACGCCACCCACCGCCCCCGCCACGCACCCGCTCACGTCTCCAGCGGCACCGTCGGAACCACGTTCGGGAACACCTCCTCCAGCGGCTCCCGTTCCCCCGGCTTCGGTGCCGGCCAGTTGTAGGCGTTCACCGGCTGCGCGCGGTTCACCCACAACGCGTAATACAGGTGGTCGGCGCGGCCATCACCGGTATTGGGGTGGATCAGGATGGTCAGGCCCAGGCTGTTGAGCTGCAGCCAGGGCACCAGCACCGGCAGCAGGTCGTTGGTGAAGCCGAAATAGAACGACGGGGTGACGTGCGGCCCGCGCGGCTCCAGGTTCCAGTTGCCCAGCTCCACCGGGAAGCGCTCGGCCGCCCAGCGTCGCAGCAGCGCAGCCTTCTCGAAGCTGTCCTCGTCGAAGTAGATGTGCGCGTGATAGCTCTTGATGTCGGTGTAGGCGCGTGGGATCGCGGGCAGCGTGGCCTCGCCGGGGCGCACGCTGGCCGGGCGCGGGGTCGGTTCGCTGGCCGTGGCCCGGCCCCAGGGGCTACTGCCCTCGGGCGCCGGCGGAACGATGGCGCGGAAGCCGGGGCGGCCAGGCTCGGTGGTGTTCACCGCGCCGTTGCCGCGCGGTGCTGCGGTGGAGGTCGATGCACTGGCCAGGCCGCCAGCGGCCAGACCTGCCGAAGCGATCAGGCGGCGCCGTGCGGGCGAGAGCAGGTCGGCCCAGTGGGCGTCATCGTCGCCGGTGTCGGTGAGGGGCTGTGGGTCCGGGTGCATGAAGGGCTCCGTGGCGGCATTGTGTGGGCAGGCAAGCACGCTCGGGTACCCGCATCCACAGCGTCCAATAAGCAGGGGGCATCACCTCATGCAGGTTCGCCTCGTCGTCGTTGAGCGCGACCGCACGGCGGGCTAGGGTGCAGGTCTGCCGCCCCGGAGCCCTGCCATGACCTCGCCCGATGCCGACCTCCAGCGCAAGCGCGCGACCTTCCGCCAGCTGCATGCAGCAGGATGCTTCGTGCTGCCCAACCCGTGGGACGTGGGCAGTGCGCGCTACCTGCAACGGCAGGGCTTCCAGGCCCTGGCCACGACCAGTGCCGGCTGCGCCTGGAGTGAGGGGCGGCCGGACGGCGCGGTATCGCTGCAGGCCACGCTGGAGCATCTGCGCCTGATGGCGGCGGCGACCTCGTTGCCGTTGAACGCCGATTTCGGTGATGGCTTCGGCGCTACGCCACAGGCGGTGGAGGAGGCGGTGGCTGCGGCACTCGATACCGGCATCGCGGCCTTGTCGATCGAGGACGCCAGCGGCGTGGCCGATGCACCGCTGCGACCCATCGACCAGGCGGTCGAGCGACTGCGTGCGGCACGTGCGGCCATCGACCGCGCTGGCGGTGATGTGCTGCTGGTCGGGCGAGCCGAGAATTTCTTCGTTGGCGTGCCGGATCTGCAGGACACCCTGCAGCGCCTGCGTGCCTACGCAGAGGCCGGTGCAGACGTGCTGTATGCACCTGGCATCAGCACGCGCGAGCAGATCAGCGCGGTGGTTGCCGCTGCAGGGGCGAAGCCGGTGAACCTGCTGGTCGGTGGACCGACACCGCTGAGCCTGCAGGACATTGCTGCACTCGGCGTACGCCGGATCAGCCTGGGCGGTGCACTGGCCCGTGCCGCATGGGGCGGGTTGATGCAGGCGACGCAGCCGATCGTGCAGGATGGACGTTTCGATGGCCTGCAGCAGGCGGCTTCCGGGGCTGCCTTGAACGCCTTGTTCCGGTGACGGAAACCCCGGCACTGGCCCTGGCCAGCAGACGGCAGTAGATCCACGCCATGCGTGGATGGATGCGCCTGCGATTACAGCGCTTCCATCCCACCCTTGGGCAGCGTCACGCCAGGCTCCAGCGCCGGCAGCAGTTGACGCAGCAGCGCGGGGTTGTCCAGCAGTGCAGCGCCGTCAATGAAACTCCATTGGGTTGTGCCGACGCGGCGCACGGCGAGCATGAACGAGGTGCTGCGCATCGGCGCCTCGCGCACGCGCAGCAGCGACTGGCGGGGCACGAAGCAGACTTCTTCATCACCGGCTGCATAGGTGTGGCCCGGCACACCGGCCTCGTCGCTGATGATGGTGACCCCGGCCTTGCGCAGTTCTTTCAGGGTGTCGCGGGTCATCCGCGCATAGGCCTCATCGCCCCCGGCCAGGCGCTTCAGGCTGGGATGGGTGCGGGCGATGATCAGCTCGGCATCGCCGCGGGCGAATGCGCCCATCATCGCCTGCACGTCCTGGCGCAGGGCCGCCGACTCGTCGGCGCTGAGTACGCCGGCCAGCGCCGCCGGGGCCATCGCGGCCAGCAGCAGGAGCAACAGGGGAACAAGCAGGTATCGGCGCATCGGCGGGTGTCTCACAGGGCACCGCCGCACTATACGGTGGATGCGAAAACAGCGTCCCATCGATGGCGCTGGTATCCCGATAATCACTACTTACTATTGGTAGCTATTGATTTCTGGAGACCCCCATGCACAGCCTCATTGTCATCGCCCACCCTGAACCCGGTTCGCTGACCCATGCGATGGCGCATCGCATCGGCGATGCCATCACTGCCGCCGACGCCCGCAACACCGTGGCCTACGCCGATCTGATGGCCGAAGGCTTCGATCCCCGCTTCAACGCCCAGGACCAGGCCTTGTTCCGCAGCACTGGCGCGGTACCGGCCGACATCGCCGCCGAGCACGCACGGCTGGAGGCCGCCGATACGCTGGTGCTGGTGTTCCCGTTGTACTGGTGGTCGTTCCCGGCACTGCTGAAGGGCTGGATCGACCGTGTCTTCACCAACGAATGGGCCTACGCACAGGATGCGCAGGGCAGGCTGGTGAAGAAGCTGCAGCGCCTGAACGTGCATCTGGTGGGGCTGGGCGGTGCCGATGCAGCGATGGTCGAACGACGCGGCTACGACGCGGCGATGAAGACGCAGATCGACATGGGCATCTTCGACTACTGTGGCGCACGCGTGCTGACGTCCGACCTGCTGCTGGATGCCGATACCGGTGCGGCCGGAACGCATCTGCAGACCGCGCTGGCGATCGGCCGTAAAATAGGCACTCCGATGCGCTGATCGCCGTGTTCCGCCGATGCCTGCCAACGCCGCTCCCACGCGCCGCCGATTGACCCGCGAGCAACGCGCCCGCCAGTTGCTGGATGTGGCCTGGGCGCTGGTTGGCGAAGAAGGCACCGACGCGTTGACGCTGGGACGGCTGGCCGAGGCGGCGGGCGTGACCAAGCCGGTGGCCTACGATCACTTCGTGACCCGCAACGGCCTGCTGGCCGCGCTCTACGATGACTATGACGGGCGCCAGACGGTGGTTTTCCACGAGCGTATCGGCCGAGCCCGGGCGCAGCTGGCCGACCGTGCGGCGGCCATCGCCTCCGGCTACATCGACTGCATCCTCAGCCAGGGCAGTGAAGTGCAGGGCATCCTCGCCGCGCTGGTGGGCGCGCCGGAACTGCACGAGGTGCGGCGGCGCTACCAGCAGGACTTCATCGACAACTGCGACGCCTGGCTGGGTCCGTTCGCCACCGATGGCTCGGTGCCGCTGGCAGGACGCTGGGCGATCCTTGGTGCGGCTGAAACCCTGTCCGAGGGTGTGGCCGCCGGCGCGCTGGACAAGACCAACGCCGAGGCCGAGCTGCAGCGGCTGATCGTGGCGACGGTCAAGCGTCGTTGAGCCGCTTCGGGAGTCAGGCCCCGGCAGTACTGCTGGCCAGCGTGGCGAATCCTGCCGCCAGCTGATCGCGCACTAGGGCATCGCGTGCGTCGCGGCTTTCAGAACCCAACACCACGGTGATCAGGCGTATCGGCTCGTCCTGCCCGTGTACCGCCCGGCATGCGGTGGCGGCCAGGCAGAAGCCTGCGGCCCGGGTGTAGCCGGTCTTCAAGCCATCCACGCCGTCATCGCCAAGCAGGGCGTTCTGGTTGTTGCGGCTGAAGCTGCCGTGCGCGAACGCGCGCTGCGCGGTGACTGCCAGGATCTGTGGATGATCGTTCAGCAGGCAGGCGGCCAGCACCGCCATGTCGCGCGCGCTGGACGCATGGTGCGGCGTGGTGATGCCGGAGACGCTGGCGAACCAGCTGCTGCGCAGGCCGAGCTGGCGCGCGTGCCGGTTCATGCGCTCCAGGAACGCAGGCTGCGATCCGTCCAGGTGGCGCGCGACCGCCAGCGCCGCGTCATTGCCGGAGACGATCATCAACCCTTCCAGCAGGCGTGCGAGCGTGACCGTTTCGCCGGGCACCAGGCCCATGCGTGTTTCATCGTCGGCGACCGCATGCACGTCGGCGGCGGCGATGGTGACTTCGTCGCCCCACGAGCGCCCGCGCTCCTCGACACATTCGTAAGTCGCGTAGGCGGTCATCAGCTTGGTCAGCGAGGCCGGTTGCCTGGCGATGTCCGCGTTGTGCTGATGAATCACCGCGAAGGTTGCCGCATCGAGGGTGATGGACGACAGCGCTGCACGCGCAGGAGCAGGAGACGGCATGGAAACGATGATGGCAGTGGGGACTCTGCAGGATAGTGTGCGGCGGCTGCACGAAGCTGAAATATTGCAACGATATAACGTATCGTCATTGTGGGCCGCTGATGGCCCGACGGGACATCCGATGACTGCACGCATTCCACGCCGCTGGCTTCATTCTTCGTTGCTGCTCGCGCTGGCCGCACTTGGCGGCTGCCAGCCCAACCTGCGCGCCGAGGCCGTCTCCTCCGGCCGAGCCGGTCCGCACAATGTGATCGTGATGATCAACGACGGTGCCGGTTGGGGCACCTGGGATGCCGCCGCCTACTGGCAGTACGGCAGCCGTGAAGGTGCCCCCTATGCGGATTTCCCGCAGCGCCTGGCGGTAACCACCTTCCCGTTGAACGCCAGCAGCCAGCCGACCCGCGACAACGCACAGACCCTGGGCTACGACGCGGGCAAGGCCTGGGACAGCGAGCCGGTGCCGGCGCAGGATCTGCCGTTCGTCGGCTACCAGTACCTGGCGGCGGTCGCGACCGACAGTGCTGCGGCCGGTACGGCGTTGTCCTCGGGCATCAAGACCTACAACAACGCCATCAACTACAACAACGATGGCCAGCCGGTCGAGTTCAATACGCTGCGCGCCAAGCGCCTGGGCATGGCGACCGGTGTGGTGACTTCGGTACCGTTCGCGCACGCCACACCCGCCGCATTCGCGGCGCAGAGCGAATCGCGCAACAGCTATCACGCCATTGCGCACCAGATGCTGGCGCAGGGCCACCTGGACCTGGTGATGGGCACCGGAGGCCCGGGCTACAGCGTCGACGGCCGCGCCTGCAACGAAGGCATGGACGCCGCCAAGGCAGAGGGCTGTGCGAATCCATGGGAGTGGGTGTCGCAGCAGGATTGGCAGCAGCTGGAAGCGGGCAGCACCATCGGCGGCAATCCGTCCGGGCCGTGGCGCCTGATCCGCAGCAAGGAAGCGTTCGCCGCGCTGGCGCAGGGACGGTTGCCGGCCGACCGGCCGCTGATCGGCGTGCCGCGCGTGGCCAACACACTGCAGCAGGCGCGCCAGCTGCAGGTGCTGGGCAAGGATGCAGCCACGCCTTCGGGAGTGAGGAAGATCGACAGCGTGCCCGATCTGGCGACCATGACCCGCGGCGCGCTGCAGTTCCTGCAGCAGCGCTCGTCCAAGGGGCTGTTCCTGATGGTGGAAGGCGGCGCCACCGACTGGGCGGCGCATACCAGTGCCTGCGGCACCGAATGGCATTACGGCCAGTGCAGCGATCAGCCGCAGTATGGCCGGTTGATCGAAGAGACCGTGGAGTTCAATGACGCGGTGACGGCGGTGGTCGACTGGATCGAGCGCAACGGTGGCTGGGAGCGCAACCTGTTGATCGTCACCACCGACCACGACAACAGCATGCCGATGGGCCCGGATGCACAGAACGTTGCCTTCGCGCCGGTGCGCAACAACGGCCGTGGACGCATGCCGGGGATGAGCTTCCGTCCCACCGGCAACCATTCCAACGCGCTGGTACCGCTGTGGGCCAAGGGCGCCGGCGCGGAGCTGCTGGGCAAGCGCGTGCGGGGCGTTGATGCCGGCTACCGTCAGCACGTGCGCTGGAACGACGGCAGTTACATCGACAACACCGACGTGGCTGCAGCGGTGCAGGAAGCGCTGCAGCGTTAGGGGCGCGCCGGCCGTTGACCGGCAGTTGTGGAATGCCCGGTCGGCGAGGTTGCCGGCCAGCGGCCGGCACTACCGGGGGGGCTGCTGGGCGCCGGGGACGGGCTGGCCAGTTGGCGTGCCAGCTCGGCGCTGGCCACGTGGCCCTGCAGGAACAACAAGCCGCCGAAGATGTTCATGAGCGTGCCTCCACTTGAGTGGATTGCACGATACGGGCAGCATGGGTGGGCAAAAAGCGACATTTCCGCAAGCGTGCCTTGAGAGGAATTCAAGCCTGATGTCCCGCCCACCGCTCCATGCCCTGCAAGGCTTCGTGGCCGCTGCCCGGCTCGGCAACCTGTCGCGCGCGGCGGCGTCGATGAACCTGACCGTCAGCGCGCTCAGTCATCAGATGCGGCAGCTGGAAGAACGGCTCGGGCAGCCGCTGCTGATCCGCCAGCCGCGTGGTGTCACCCTCACCCTTGAGGGGCAGCGCCTGCTCGACCAGGTGGGACCGCACCTGGATGCGATCAACGAAGCCTTCCAGCCCTATGCCGCACGCGCCGAGCACGTGCTGACGATCAGTGCGGTGCCGTCGATGGCGTCGGCGTGGCTGGTGCCGCGCCTGGGGCACTTCGTGGCTGAGCACCCACAGATCGAAATCAACCTGCAGTCGAGTGAACGCCTGATTGATTTCGAGCGGCAGCGCCAGTTCGACGCCGCGCTGCGGCTGGGCAGCGGGCAATGGCCGGGCCTGGTGGTGGAGCCGCTGTTCGACGAGTGGCTGGTGCCGATGGCGAGCCCGGCGCTGATCGAACGCATGGGAGGCGTCGACCGTGTGCCGTTGACCCGGTGGCCGCTGCTGGGTGATCCGGACGGGGCATGGGGCGCCTGGTTCGCGTTGAGCGGGCAGAGCCCGCCGTCGCGCTTCGTGGCGGTGCTGGATGATTCGGAGGCGCACCATCGCGCGGCTCTGGATGGCGTGGGTGTGGCCCTCGGGCGGGTGACGCGGGCGCGGCTGCTGCTGGATTCGGGCCAGCTGGTCGCACTGTCCAGCCAGCGCCTGAAGACCGACTGGCCGCATTGGCTGGTGTACCCGCAGCGCTCGGCCCGCCATCGTGGCTTCCTCGCCTTCCGCGACTGGCTGCATGCGCAGGCCGCCGAGCACGTGCGGCACATGGCAGCGCAGGGACCGACCGGCTAGACAGGTGCACCGGCCTGTCCGGGCGCTGTCATCAGGGCGTGGCCGGCCGCAGCGAAGCTGGGCACCTCCGCTCAACGCTGCCTGCCGCCATGCGCTACCGACTTGCCGTCCTTGATATCGCCGGAACCACCGTTGCCGACCCGGGCCTGGTCGCCCGTGCCTTCGCAGAGGCGATGGCCACCGCCGGCCACACCATCGAGGTGGAAGACGTGCGCCCGTTGATGGGCTACCCCAAACCGCAGGCGATCGCGCGGCTGCTGGGGACCGCGGTGGACGACCCGCGCGTGGCATCGATCCATACCGACTTCGTGGCGCGCATGCTCGAGTGCTATCGCCATGCGCCGGGCATCGCACCGCTGCCGGGTGCAGAGGCGTTGTTCGACACGCTGCGCACGCACGGCATCCGCATCGGTCTGGATACCGGTTTCTCGCGCGACATCGCCGAGGTGATCATCGAACGACTCGGCTGGCACGATCGCATCGACGCGCTGGTGGCCAGCGATGAGGTGCCGGCGGGCCGCCCGGCGCCGTACATGATCCAGGCACTGATGCAGCGCACTGGCGTTGACGATGCTGCGACGGTGGTGAAAGTGGGGGACACCGAAGTCGACATCAACGAAGGGCGCAATGCCGATGTCGGCCTGAACGTGGCGGTCACCACTGGCGCGTTCACCCGTGCCGAACTGCTGCCGTACGGGCCGGACCACATCATCGATCATCTCGACCGCCTGCCGGCGCTGCTCGGCCTGGCACGTTCCGGCACGGTCGCCGCTGCATGAACCGGGCATCGCTGTGGGCGCGCCTGCAGGGGCATCCGCTGGCACTGACCGTGTTCGCCGGCAGTGCCGCGCTGTCCACCTATGCGTGCATGTATGCCTTCCGCAAACCGTTTGCAGCCGCCTCGTTCGACAACCAGCACCTGTTCGGCGCCGACTACAAAGTGTGGCTGGTGGTGGCGCAGGTGCTGGGCTACATGTGCAGCAAGTTCATCGGCGTACGGGTGATCGGTGAACTGCGCACCGAGCGCCGCGCCAGCCTGCTGCTGGGCCTGATCGGGATCTCCTGGCTGGCCCTGCTTGGCTTCGCGCTGGTGCCGGCGCCCTGGAACATCCCGTTCCTGTTCCTCAACGGCCTGCCGCTGGGCATGGTCTGGGGCTTGGTGTTCAGCTATCTGGAAGGGCGACGGACCACCGAAGCGATGGGCGCGATCCTTGCCTCCAGCTTCATCATGGCCTCCGGCGTGGTGAAGTCGGTCGGCAAGTGGCTGCTGCTGCAGGGCGTGAGCGAGTTCTGGATGCCATTCCTGTGCGGACTGCTGTTCCTGCCGCTGCTGCTGGTGTCGGTGCGCATGCTCGAACGCATTCCCGCCCCGGACGCCGCCGACCTGCGCGAGCGCTCGCCGCGCCTGCCGATGGACCGTGCGCAGCGTCGTGCCTTCGTGCGCCGCTTCCTGCCAGGGCTGGCGCTGATGATCCTCTGTTACGTGTGCCTGACCGTGGTCCGCGATTTCCGCGACAGCTTCGAAGCCGAGCTGTTCCGCGAGCTGGGCTACGGTGGCAGCGCCGGCGTGTTTGCCGCCATCGAAACGCCGGTGGCGTTCGCGGTGCTGGCACTGACCGCCGGCCTGACCTGGTTCCGCAACAACCTCAACGGCCTGATGGCGTTGCACGCGCTGATGTTCATCGGCCTGGCCACTGCAGGACTGAGCACGCTGGCGTTCCGCGAAGGCATGCTGCATCCGCTGGCGTGGCTGGGCCTGGTGGGCTTCGGCCTGTACCTGGCCTACGTGCCGTTCAACTGCGTGTTCTTCGAACGCCTGATCGCCACCTTCAAGGTCGCCGGCAATGTCGGCTTCGTGATGTACCTGGCCGATGCGTTCGGCTATCTGGGCAGTGTGCTGGTCCTGCTCGGCCACGAGTTCTCCGGCCTGCAGCTGTCCTGGGTGCGTTTCTTCTCCAGTGCGGTCATCCATCTGTCGCTGCTGGGCGGTGCCTGCCTGCTGTTGTCCCTGTTGTACTTCCACCACAAGGCGCTGCGCCTGGCTCGCATGCCGGCACTCGCCTCCGTCTGAGTCCATCCCCATGAAGAACACAACCGCCCTGGTGGTCGGTGCCGGCATCGTCGGCCTGGCCGTGGCCCGTGCGCTGGCCGTACGTGGCTGCAAGGTCACCGTGCTGGAGCGCCATGAACGCGCTGTCGGCGCCTCCATCCGCAACTTCGGCATGGTCTGGCCGATCGGCGTGCCCAATGGCCCGCTGTATGAGCGCGCGCTGCGCTCACGGCAGATCTGGCAGGAGCTGATCGACGTGGCCGGCCTCTGGCACGATCCCAGCGGCTCGTTGCATGTCGCCCATGCCGACGACGAATGGGCGGTGCTGCAGCAGTATGCGGCGGCCAATGCGCAGCTGCGCCCATGCCGCGTGCTGGATCGGGATGCGGCACTGGCGAAGTCGCCGGCACTGGTCGCGCGCGAGCTGCGCGGCGCGCTGTTCAATGCCGACGAACTGGTGGTCGATCCGCGCCAGGCGATCCGCGTGCTGCCGGACGTGCTGCATGAGCAGCACGGTGTGCAGTTCCATTGGCGCACTCCGGTGACGGCGGTGGAGAGCGGTCGGGCGTGGTCTGGCAGCCGCCTGTTCGAGGCCGATCAAGTGTTCGTCTGCAGCGGTCCGGAGTTCGAACAGCTGTATCCGGAGCTGTACGCGGCGGCGCCACTGACCCGCTGCAAGCTGCAGATGCTGCGGCTGGCCGCACAGCCGTCCGGGTTCCGCCTGGGCGCTGCCCTCTGTGGCGGCCTGTCGCTGGTGCACTACGCTGGATTCCGCGAGGCCGCCGATGTCGCGCCGTTGCAGGCGCGCTACCAGGCCGAGCATGCCGATCTGATCGAGCTCGGCATCCACGTGATGGCCGCGCAGAATGGCCTGGGTGAAATCACCATTGGCGATTCGCATGCCTATGCGCATACGCATGACCCGTTCGACGAGCACACCATCAACCAGAAGGTGCTCGATTACCTGGCCCGTTTCATGCAGGTACCTGACGCACGCATTGCGCAGACCTGGCACGGTATCTATCCCAAGCTGCTGGATGGCAGCAGCGAATTCGTCGCCGAGCCGGCACCGGGCGTGACCATCGTCAATGCCATCGGCGGCGGTGGCCTGGGCATGACGCTGAGCTTCGGCCTGGCCGAAGAACTGGTGGACGGCCGCTACACGGCGCTGCGCCGCGCAGCGTGAGGCGCAGCACGCGGCGGGTGCAACGCCCGCCGCGCTTTCCCTAGAGGTCGCTGCTGACCATCAGCTGCACCCAGTCTCCGGCGAAGCAGGTGATGCCGAACTGCACCGGTTGCCCTTGCGGATCGACATTCAGCGAGTGCACGCACAGCACCGGCCGCCGCGTCGACTGCCCGAGCACGCGCGCGATGTCGGCATCGGGCAGGCGTGCCATGACCGTGGTATGCCGGCGCAGGTAGTCGGTCACCCCGAAGGCGGCCAGCGTGCGGGTGACCGACGGCATGCGTGCGAACACCTCGCCCAGCCCCGGGAAGCGGGCAGCCGGGAAATAGGCTTCGCTGTGGTCCACCGTGCGGCCTTCCACCTGGCTGGAATACACCACCCGATGCACACGCTCGCCGGCGATCAGGCCAAGTGCGCGCGCGACCTGCCGGCTCGGCACCTGCACCCGGGTATCGAGCAGGGTGTAGTGGCTTTCCACGTTCAGGTCATGCATGGCCCGGCCGAAGCGCGTGCGGCGGCTGATCGGGTAGTGGTACGGATGCTCCTGCACGAAGCTGCCGCGGCCGGTTTCCGTGCGCACGTAGCCACGTTCTTCCAAGGCCTCGATCGCGCGCCGCACAGTGTGGCGGTTGACCGCGAAGCGCTTGGCCAGCACCTGCGCCGAGGGCAGCTGGTCGCCTTCCACCAACTGGCGCTCGCGGATCTGCCGCAGCAGCGCCTGTTCGATCTGCTGCCACAGCGGCAGCGCCGAATCGCGCGGCGTCGGGGCCGGGTCGGTCATGGTCATCAAACCTCCATCTGCGGCTGCTGGACTAGACAGGTGCACTGCACGTGCAGGCATATCAACGCGTTGCGGTTGCAGCGGCATGACACGGGCGAAGGAATCCATGGGCGAACGCATTCTCGACAACCTGAAGCTGGTGCTGGCCGACGAGGTCGTGCACGGCCATGTAGTGCTGGATGGGCCGGGCATCCGCGCCGTGGGGCAGGGGCGGGTGGGCCTGCCGGGTGCCGAAGACTGTGGCGGCGACTGGCTGATGCCGGGGTTTGTCGAGCTGCACACCGACAATCTGGAGAAGCATCTGGTGCCGCGTCCTGGCGTGGCATTTCCGGCTGGGGCGGCGGTGCAGGCGCACGATGCACAGCTGCTCGCGGCAGGCATCACGACGGCCTGCGATGCGTTGGCGGTGGGTGACGTGGAAGCCGACAGCGTGCGCGTGCGTACCCTGCAGGCCGCGCACGCAGCGCTGGTCGAAGCGCGCCATGCTGGCGGCCTGCGCAGCGACCACTACCTGCACCTGCGTGCCGAACTGCCGTATCCCGGGTTGCTGCCATTGCTGGAGCCACTGCTGGATGATCCGGCGGTGCGCCTTCTGTCGCTGACCGATCACACGCCGGGGCAGCGCCAGTTCCGCAACCTGCAGCGCTATGCGGCCTACTATGGTTTGCCGACCGACACGAAGACCGGTTACCTGGACGACCTGCTGCAGGCACGCCGTGCGCAGCAGGCACGCTATCGCCCTGCACACCTGCAACAGGTGCTGCAGTGGGTGCGCAGGCGCGGCCTGTGCCTGGCCAGCCACGACGACACGGTGGCTGCGGATGTGGATGAAGCCGTGGCCTGTGGAGCGCGCATCTGCGAGTTCCCGACCACGCTGGAGGCCGCTGCGGCCGCACGCGCGACCGGCCTGGCGATCGTCGCCGGCGCACCCAACCTGGTGCTGGGCGGCTCGCATTCCGGCAACGTGGCGGCGCTGGAACTGGCCCGCGCCGGCTGCCTCGATGTGCTGTCCTCCGACTATGTGCCGGCCAGCCTGCTGCCGGCGCTGGGCGTGCTGTGCGCGCAGCTGGGCTGGAGCCTGCCACGTGCGGTGGCCACGGTCAGCCATGCACCGGCGCGGGCGCTGGGCCTGCAGGATCGCGGTCGCATCGGCGAAGGCCTGCGCGCCGATCTGCTGCGGGTGCGTGGATCCACGCCGGACTACGTGGCCGAGGTCTGGGTGGCCGGCCGTCGCTTGCTGGCCCAGTAGCCGCCACGGCGCGAACACCTAGACAGCTGCCCCGACCTGGCTAGTCGCTGCCGCCTGCGCTTCACCGCACTGATCGAAAGTGGCCGCCATCGCCGCTCCCGCCGGAGCGGTCCACTTTCCCTTGCCGCCGCCATCGCCATGTCCACACTGCCTTCGCGCCACCCGCTTACCCTGGGCCTGCTCGCCCTGCTGCATGCCCCGCTGGCCGCCCAGGCCGCCACTCCGGCCGCGACCGATACCGTGCCTGCCACCTCTGCCGTCGACCTGGATACCGTCACCGTGGTCGGCAGCATCGTCAGTGGCGAGAAGCAGGCGCTGGATGCACAGCGCGAAGCCAGCCACCTGATGAACGTGGTCAGCGCCGACGGCATCGGCAAGCTGCCTGACCACAACGCGGCCGAGGCGGTGCAGCGGGTGCCGGGCGTGTCGATCGAGCGTGACCAGGGCGAAGGCCGCTTCGTCGCGGTGCGTGGCCTGCCGGCACAGTGGAATTCGACCACCCTCAACGGTGACCGTCTGCCGACCGCCGAAGAGGAAACCACCAGCCGTGCCACGGCATTCGATTTCTTTCCGACCGAGCTGATCGAGCGTATCGAAGTGAGCAAGACGCTCACGCCCGATCGTGAGGGCGATGCCATCGGTGGCCAGGTCAACTTCGTCACCCGCACCGCACCGACGCGCCGCACCTTCGCCGCCAGTGTGGCTGGCAACTACAACGACAAGGCCGTCGACACCGGCACCAGCGCCAACGTGCTGTACGGTGACCGCAGTGCCGATGGCCGCTTCGGCTTCCTGGTCAACGGTACCTACTGGAAGCGCCCGTGGGCGACCGACAACTTCGAGCCGCGCCGCAGTTCCGACGGCCTGGGCATCTACCGGCTTGAACTGCGTGACTACACCGGTGAGCGCACCACCCGCGGTGTCAACGGCGGCATGGAGTTTCTTCCGGCCGATGGCCACCGCCTGTACGTGCGTGGCCAGTATGGCGAGCTGAGCGACGATGAAACGCACTACAAGCACCGCTACCGCTTCGACAAGGACCGCGTCGAGCTGCAGAACATCCACAACGAGCTGATCACCGAGTTCAAGACCTTCGAATTCGGCGGCCAGCACACCTTCGGTCGCGGCCAGGTGGACTGGAAACTGGCCACCGCCGAGAACGACTTCCGCTACGGCTGCATTCCCACCTGCGCCGACAACGCGTACTTCGTGGTCCAGTTCAACCAGGGCAAGGTCGGTTACCTGGGCCTGCAGGATCGTGGTGTGGGCCGCAACTCGTACAACACCCTCGATGGCGGCAATGTTGCCGCCGATACGCCTGAAACCCATCTGCCACCGGGCTTCGCGATGGACCCGCGGAAGATGTCGCTGAGCGCGGTCGAGCTGTACCGGGTGGCGATCAACGAGAAGGACAAGGCCGTCGCACAGCTGGATTTCACCTTCGACGCCAGCGACACGCTGACCTGGAGGGTGGGGGCCAAGTACCGTGACAAGCAGCGCCGTGCGCGCTTCTCCGACGAGTTCTATGCATGGAACACCGCCACCGGCGGCCCGGTGCCGACCCTGGCCGACTTCCCGTTGATGGACCAGCCGGGCCGCAGTGGTTACGACGTCGGCAATGGCCATGACTACGCCCGCGATTTCTCGCAGGTGGTGCCGATGCAGGCCCTGGCCGAGTGGTACCGGCAGAACAAGCAGCATCTGGTGCTGGTACCGGGCGATTCGGCGCTGGTGGCCAACGGTGCAGCACTGGGCCGCAACTTCGACGTGGCCGAGAAGCAGTACGCGACCTATGCGATGGCCACCTGGAAGCCGGACGAGCGCTGGGACGTGGTCGGCGGCGTACGTCTGGAGCGCACCGCCACCGACGTGCGCGGGCTGGTGCTGGAGCGTGATGCCGATGGCAGCAGCGCGCTGCTGCCCAACCTGGGCCGCAAGCGCTATACCTCGGTGCTGCCGCAGCTCAACGTGCGCTTCTCGCCGCGCAGCGATCTCAACCTGCGGCTGGGCCTGACCCGCAGCTTTGCCCGGCCGAACTTCGGCGACATCAACCCGGGTGGCTCGTTCATGGAAGCCGATGGCACCTTCACCTCCGGCAACGCCAACCTGGACCCGACCTATTCGGACAACCTGGACCTGATGGCCGAGTGGTATGCCGGTCCGCTGGGCCTGCTGTCCGGCGGCGTGTTCTACAAGAACATCAGCAATCCGGTGTTCCAGAGCAGTAGCACCGGCAGCTTCAACGGCAACCCCAACGTCACCTTCTACCGGCCCGAGAATGGCGACGACGCCAAGTTGTGGGGTGCCGAGCTCGCTTTCGTGCGCCGCTTCGATTTCCTGCCCGGCCTGTGGAGCAACTTCGGCGTCAACGCCAATCTGACCCTGATGGATTCGCGCATGCGCATTCCGGGTCGTACCGGCAATGTACCGATCACCGGGCAGGCCGACCGCCTGTACAACGTCACCGTGTACTACGACGATGGCGCGTTCGCTGCCCGTCTGGCCACCAACCACAAGGGGGCCTACATTGAGTCGCACGGAGACAGCAGCATCACCGACGCCTGGTACGGTGCCAACACCTCGGTCGACTTCAGCGCATCCTATACCTTCGATCGCTGGACGGTATTCGCAGAGCTGAGCAACCTCACCAACGAGCCGTTGAAGTACTACCAGGGCAGCCCGCGGCGTCCGCTGCAGGTGGAGTACTACGGTCGCCGCGCGCAGATCGGCCTGAAGTACCTGTTCCAGTAAGCTGTACCCGCGTTCTGTAGCGTCGAGCCACGCTCGACTGCTTCTGCTCGACCCTACAGTCACCGGACCAGCGTAACCGCCTGCCTGGCACGCGCGAACGCTTCCTCCAGCAACGGGCCTGCCTTGATCGCCTCCACTGCGTGAAACAACGCCTGCAGCGCGTCGGCCGGGCGTGAGGCAGGCGCCGCCACCGCCTGCCGGATCGCGGTGAAGCGGTCGGTCAGCACGCGGTGGCCGGGATGCGTCTGCGCCCAGGCCACCAGCGGCTGGCGCACGCCGGCCGCGGCATCCAGACGCTGCTGATCGAACAGGGTGATGGCCGCCGCCGAGGTCTCTGCCCGCTCGATCATGGCGTGGCGCAGTTCACGGCTCAGGAACAGGTCATAGGCCGCGCCACGCCCCACCGCGATGCGCAGCCCCTCGCGGTCGAGGTCGGCCACCTGCTGCGCAGGGCTGTCCTCGCGAACCAGATAGGTGCCTTCGATCTCTACGTACGGGGCACTGAAGGCGATGCGGTCGGTACGTGCCGGATCGATGGCCAGGAAGGCCAGATCCCAGCCGTCTTCGCCTGCTGCGGCGACCACCGAGGCTGCGGCCTCGTGGCAGGTGAAGCGTGCCTGCACCCCCATCCGTTGCGCCAATGCGGTAGCCAGTTCCAGCGAGGGGCCGCGCGGTGAGCGCGCATCGCCCTGTGCCAGCACCGGGTTGCCCAGGTTGATCGCCACGCGCAGGAAACCGTGCGGTGCCAGCGTACTTCGATGGTCGGCCAGGGACATGCAGGACTCCACGGGGCAGGGGAGGCCCAGCATGCCAACAACGGTGTCCGCGTGGCGTGGAGTCAGCCGCGCGCGGCAAAGGTGCCGTGGAAGCCCAGTGGCACCGCATACGGCAGCCAGGCCTGTGCCAGCGGGCCGTCATCCACATGGCGCGCATCCAGCACGGCCAGGCCGCTGCGCTTGTTCACCGGGTCGAGCAGGGTGCCGATCAGCCAGCCGTCATCGGCGTTGCGGCTGCCCGGACGCGGTACGAACACATGCTCTTCGGCCATGATGTCCGCCCCGTAGTTCCACAGCTGGCGGCGCCCGTGCGCGATGTCGAACGCGGCCACGGCGTTGAAGTACGGCGCAGTGGCCGTGCCGTCGATGGTCGGCGCATACAGCCGTGCGCCACGTGTGTTCGTCGAGCGCGGGTCGAACAATGGGAACTCCACCGCGCTGATGCCCAAGGTCTCCCAGCGGGCCTGTCCACGACGCAGGTCCAGATGCAGCTCGACCAGGCTGGCGCCACTGTTGGCCGCATGTGCGCCGTCACCGGCCATCGCTTCCTTCATCGGCGAGCGTGCTTCTTTGATGTCGTCATGCCGTACTGCGCGAAGCACGATGCCGCCATCGCGGATGAACGCGTCGCCGAAGTGGTAGATCGCCGCGAATGGAGCCTCGAACCATTGCGCCTTGTCCGGCGCATCCTTGGCGACCACCGCGATGCGCACAGGACGCTGCGGTGCGAACTGCATGCGCTCGAAGAAGCTGCCACCTGTGCCGGTGAAATCGAACGGCATCATCACGAACACCAGGTGCTGGTCGGTCAACGCGAAGGCATGCAGGTAGCCATGCTCGGGTGTTTCGATCACATTGGCGCTGCGCAGCTGGCCGTCCGCACCGATGTGCCAGACCAGCAGGCCATGGCCCCCCATCAGGCTGATCGAGCCGAAGTTCCAGAGGCTGCCGTCGCGGTCGCGCAGCGGGTGCGCCGAGAACGGCAGCGCCGCCAGGTCCGGACGCCAGGTGACCGGGCCAAGCGTCTGCAGCGAATCGGGGTCCACTTCGAACGCCGAACCGGATTCGCACAGGGCGAACAGGCGGCCATTGATCATCGTCACCGAGGTGTTGGCCACGTTGGCATCATCGTTGTTGCGTACCGCCAGCGCACCGGGAACGCTGGTGCCGGCAGCCGGATACTGGAAGCGGCCGGCCTTCTGTTCACGGGTGAATTTCGGCGTGGCGACCATGCGCCCGTGATGGGTCAGGCTGCCATCACCATTGAAGCGCCAGCCATGCACCATGCCGTCGCCGTCGAACCAGTGGTCGTAGCGGAAGCCATCGCGCTCGGTCCACGCCGGGCCGTTGCGGTACAGCGTACCGGCCAGGCCCGACGGCAGCTTTCCGTGCAACTGCACGGTGGCCGGGCCGAGGCTTTCGCTGCCGACGCTGCGCCAGCCGAGCAGCCATGGGTGTTCCTGCATGCCCTGCGCGAACCGCGCCGGGTCGCCGGCGAAGGCGGGAGCGCTGCGCAGCGCGGTGGCGCCCAGGGCCAGGCAGGCACTGCTGCTGAGCAGGGTACGAAGGAAGCGGCGACGGTCCATGGTGGCCTCGGGTCTGGATGCGGAATCAGCGCAGGGTGATGTCGATGGCGGTGCCAGCGGCCGGCACGTCGACGCGTGCTTCGTCGAAGGTCGGCTTGCGCATCACCTGCGGGTTGTTGCTGAAGCCGTAGCCTTCCACCGGCATGCCGACCAGGTTGGTGTCGAGCTTGCCGTTGTCGTTCTCGTCGTGGGTGAGCAGCACGGCATAGCTGCCGGCCGGCACGCCCTTGAACGTGAAGTGGGCGCCGTCGCCGCTGGGCGCCGCCTGCTGGGCCTGCACGGGCCTGGCCTTGCCGTCCCAGGCGGCAGCGCTGTCGACCAGCGCAACGCGCAGGGTGCCGGTCTGCGCGCGGACGTCATGCACGGTCACGGCTAGGTCGGCGGCGTGGGCACTGCCGGCCAGGGCCAGGGTAGTCAGGGCGGTGCTGAGCAGGGCGGTACGGATCATGGCAGTGGCTCCGGAAGTGTGTGTGGCGGTGTGGAGCCAGTCTGCGTGGGGCGCTGCACTGGGTTCAGGGCCAGTGGTCATCGATTCGACGTGCCAGAAGTCACTTTCTGCGCCGGACCCATTGCCGCCGGCGTGCGCGGCGGTCAGCATCTGGCCATGCCCAGCCTGTTCCGTCATCTGTTGCGTCCCCTCAGCCTTGCCGGCCTGGTCACCGTGCTGGCGGTGGGCCTGTCGTTCGCTGTACAGCGCAGCGGTGCCGGGCTGAGCCTGCTGCTGCTTGCCGTGTTCCTGCTGCTGTTCGTGGTGCACGGCTGGGCGTCGGTGCCATCCCGCGTGCGCGCCGTCGCGGCGGTGTTGCAGGCGTTGCTGGCGGTAGTGCTGGTTGCGCTGCAGCCGCGTACTGGAACCGCTCCGGTGCTGCTGGTGGTGCTGGTCGCACAGCTGGCCGAGCACTGGCCGCCGCGCTTCGTGCTGGGCGTTGCGCTGCTGGCCAACCTGGCGGTGTATGCCGCGCTGCGCCACAGCGGCTTCAGCCAGCCGCTGCTGGTGGTGCTGCTCTATGGCGGCTTCCAGGCCTTCGCCGCGTTGACTGCACACTATGCCCGCAGCACGGCGCTGGCCCGCGATGACCTGGCCCGGGTCAACGCCGACCTGCTGGCCACCCGCGCGCTGCTGGCCGACAGCGCACGCGATGCCGAGCGCCTGCGCCTGGCGCGCGAACTGCACGATGTGGCCGGGCACAAGCTCACCGCGATGCGGCTCAATCTGCGCGCCCTGGCCGCTGACCCTGCGCTGGCCGGTCGCGAAGGGCTGGTGCTGGCGGAACAGCTGTCTGGCGAACTGCTGGCCGATATCCGCCAGGTGGTGCAATCGATGCGCGATGATCGCGGCCTCGATCTGGCCACTGCACTGCATGCGCTGGCCGCACCCTTCCCACGACCGAAGCTGCAGCTGCAGATCGGCGACGGGGTGCGCGTGGCAGACCCGTTGATGGCCGAGACCGTGCTGCGGCTGGTGCAGGAGGCCCTGACCAACGCCGCCCGCCACGGAAATGCAGACACCGTGTGGCTGATGATCAGTGAAGAGGATTCCCAGTTGCTTATCGATATCCGCGATGACGGCCAGCGCGCCGAACGCATCCGCGAGGGCAATGGCATCGCCGGCATGCGCGAGCGCCTGGCGGCCGTACAGGGGCGATTGGAGTTGGCGCGAACCGCGCAGGGCGGCATGCATCTGACCGCGCGGTTGTCGGCATGAGTGCGGCCAAGATCCGGGTGGCGCTGGCCGATGACCAGGCGCTGGTGCGTGCAGGCCTGCGTGCGCTGCTGCAGGGGCTGGGCGTGGACGTGGTGGTGGAGGCTGAGGAGGGCCAGATGCTGCTGGACGCGTTGGCCGCCCAGCGCGTGGATGTGGTGCTCAGTGACATCCGCATGCCCGGGATGGACGGCATCGAGGCAGTGCGCCAGCTGCGCGCGCGCGGCGATGCCACGCCATGGCTGCTGCTGACCACCTTTGATGAAAGTGATCTGCTGCTGCGTGCCAGTGAGGCCGGCGCACAGGGCTTCCTGCTCAAGGATGCGGCACCCGCAGACCTGCGCGAAGCGATCGAGCGCGTCGCCGCTGGTGAAACCCTGCTGCTGCCGGTCAGCACCGAGCCGGTGCGCGCCCGTTACCGCTTCCACGACGAAGCACCGCCCACCGATACCTTCGGGGAACGCGAGGTGGCGATCCTGCGCCTGTTGGCCGGGGGGTACAGCAACAAGGAGATCGCACGCAGCCTGTTCCTGGCCGAAGGCACGGTGAAGAACTACGTGTCCGCCATACTCGATAAGCTGGGCACCCGCGATCGCACCCGTGCGGTGCTCAAGGCGATTACCCTGCGCATCATCTGAGTGGACCGAGCAAGGAGTGCCAGTGAACCCGATCCTGCATGTGGAAATCCCGGCCAGTGACCTGGACCGTGCCATCACGTTCTACCAGCGGTGGCTGCAGGTCGCGGTGGACGAACCTATCGTGCTGCACGACTGCCGGATGGCCTACCTGCCGTTCTCCGATGAGGCCGCCGGTGCCAGCATTGCGCTGGTGCACGGCGCGGACTACCGGCCCTCCGAGCAGGGTGCGCGCATCTACATCGGCGTCGATGACCTGGATGCGAGCCTGGAGCGTGCACTGCAAGCCGGAGCTGAGCTGTGCTTCGGACCCGCCGATGCGGGTGACTGGCGCGTGGCCGAGATCCGCGACAGCGAAGGCAACCGGATTGCGTTGCAGGCGCGCGCAGCTCTGTAGAGCCGAGCCCACGCTCGGCTGCTGTTGGCCCAGCCGCTCCAGCTCAGCCGAGCATGGGCTCGGCTCTACAAGAGCGCGGCGCGCGAGCGCTGCAGCCAGTCATTGATGGCCGGGTCCAGTCGCGGATCGTCCGGCAACTGCATGCCGAAGCGCTGTTGCAGCACCTCACGCACATCACCCACATCATGCAGCGGGCGCTTGTCCGGTGCCTGGCCAGGGCGGTACTCGGTGTAGTTGCCGCTGCCGATGGTACGGCGCCAGTCCGGCCCGGTCAGCGATGCGCGCAGCTGGCCGGGGAAACTGGAATCGGGATGGGTGCACACGTACCAGTTGCCCACCACGTTGTCGATCGGTGCCGGCGCCTGCAGGTCGAACCGATACATCTCCCGCCAGCCATCGTTGGACTCGGCCGACAGCACGAAATCACCCTCGCCGGGCAGGCGCTGCAGCAGATAGCGTTCGTGCGGCGTGGCCTGCGGCTGCGGATCATGCAGGCGCAGCGGCACGGTCGGGGTCAGGCTGCCGAACCCGGCATCCACCAGCCAGTCATCGCCATCCACCTGCACGCGTAGCAGCAGGTGGGTACGCGCGGTCAGTTCGCCGTCCTGGGCGGCCAGCAGTACGCGCGCGCTCAATGGCTGCGCGTCAAAGCCCAATGCCTGCAGCAGCGCCAGCAATCCGCCATTGAGTTCGAAGCAGTACCCGCCACGGCGGTCGTCAAGCAGCTTGCGTTGCACGCTGTCCAGGTCGATCGGCACCGCATCGCGCAGCAGGCAGCTGAGGGTCTCGAAGGGCAGCAGTGCGTTGTGGCGCTGCTGCAGCAGGGTCAGGCCGGCCAGGGTCCGCGGTGGCGGCGCATCCAGCTGCAGGCGCTGCAGGTAGCGGGGGACATCGAGCGTCGTCATGGAGGCACCGGGCGGGGGAGGGGCGTCCACTGTGCTCCCCCAACCGGGGTTGAGGTCAAGCACGGCGGCAGTGTCATGCCCCGGTCGCCTGCACCCGGTACAAAGGCCGCGTCCACCAGCGATGGGGGGACGCAGACGAAGAAAGCGCTAAAGTTGTCCTGAATCCGGCCGATACAGGTGCGTCCTTCCGCCTGGAGTCTGTCATGTCGGCCGTTGTCCCCCACCTCCGGTCCCTGCGCACGCGCCTTGCTGCGTTGCACTCGGCGTCCCCCGGGCTGCTGCGCTGGCTGCAGCCACATCGGCTCAGCGTGGCCAACAAGCTCAAGGCCACACTGTGGATCTGCGGCCTGGGCCTGGTGGCGATCGCTGCTGTCTACGCCTGGACTGGCCATGCCAACGCACTGGCTGCGCGCAGCCAGGCCAGTTACCAGCGCGGCAGCGATCTGGCTGCCAGTCTGTCCACGCGGGTGGCCGAAGCGCGTCGCCTGCAGACCCAGTATGCACGCAGTTTCGATGATGCCGACCGCGCGCAGCTGTTGGCCACGCAGAAGGCGTTGCAGACCGATCTGCAGGCGCTGCGCGCGACGCCGATGGATGCTGGCCGGCGCAAGGCCTTGCAGGCGCTGGCCGAGGCTGCCGACGCGTTCTCGCAAGGTGTGGCCGCCCTGTTCGAACGGGTCGACGAGATGGGCCGTGGTGATGCCGGCCTCGCCGCGCAGCTGCAGCAGGCCGCTGACACCCTGCAGGCGCAGGTGGATGTGCAGCAGCGGCCCGCGCTGGCGCTGTCCCTGCAGAAGATGCGAAGGCAGGAGGCGCTGCTGCTGCTCGACGGTGATTCCACCCACGCCGACCGTGCCAGCGAGGAAAAGCTGCCGTTCGACCTCGCGCTGGCGGGCCTGCCTGCGGATGTGCAGGACACCCTGCGCACCGGGATGGAGGCATATCAGGCCGCATTGCTGGGGTATACCGCTGCCCGCGTCGGCCTGGATGTGGAAGCGCAGTCGCTGCTGGATACCGCTGCTGGCGTAGCGCCGGCGTTGGCTGCCTTCCAGCAGGCGCAGGTGGCGGCGCTGGCCAAGGCGCAGGCGCGCCAGCAGGCCGGTGCGCGCACGATGAGCGTGCTGTTCGCACTGACCCTGCTGCTGGTGGCCGGCGTGCTGATCACCAGCCTGGTGCTGGTGCTGCGTGCGGTGCGCCAGCCGATCCAGGACACCCTGCGTTTCGCCAGCGACATCGCCGACGATCGCCTCGACACCACCTTGCGCGTCTACAACGCCAACGATGAGATCGGCCAGCTGGCCCAGCGCCTGGTCGACATGCAGCAGCGCCTGCGCGCGCGCATCGAGACCGAGCGTGCCGTGGCGCGCGGCAACACCCGTGTGCGCCAGGCATTGGACAGCGCACAGGCTGGCTTGATGGTGATCGATGCCGAAGGCCTGGTGGCGTACGTCAATCCGGCGCTGCTGGAGCAGCTTGAACTCCGGCTTGAAGATCTGGTGGGGAGCGATGCGGTACGCCTGCATCCGGCACTGGCCAGCCTGACTGGCGTGCGCCAGCGCGAGGAGCGCGAGATCGGTCATGCCGGCGTCCGCTACCAGTTGATCGCCAATGCCATCACCGACGAAGGGCATTTCCTCGGCGTGGCAGTGGAGTGGCGCAGCCGCGCGCTGGAAACGCTGCTGGAAACCGAAGTGGCAGCACTGGTCGACGCCGCCGCACATGGCGACCTGCACGGCCGCATCGTGCTGGAGGGAAAGCAGGGTTTTGTGCGTACGTTGTCGACCAGCATCAACCGCTTGCTGGCCACCTTCGAGACCAACCTCGGCGATCTGCAGGCGCTTCTGGCTGCGCTGGCCCGCGGCGACCTCAGCGTACGCATGGAGGGTGAACTGCAGGGCGTGTTCGCGCGCATGCGCGATGATGCCAACGCCACCGTCGCGCAACTGGGCCGCATCGTCACCCGCATCCAGCAGGCGGCGTCCAGCCTCGATACCGGCGTTGGCGAGATCGTCGCCGGTCATCATGACTTGTCACAGCGCACCGAGCAGCAGGCGGCCAACCTGGAAGAGACCGCAGCGTCGATGCACGAGCTGACCGACACCGTCGGACGCAATGCCGATGCTGCGGGCCGTGCCGACGTGCTGGTCAAGGGCGCGGCAGCAGTGGCCCAGCGCGGAGGCGAGGCCGTTGGCCAGGTGGTCGCGACCATGCATGGCATCAGCGAGGCCTCGCGGCGGATCGGCGACATCACCCAGCTGATCGACGGCATCGCTTTCCAGACCAACATCCTCGCGTTGAATGCTGCGGTGGAAGCCGCGCGCGCGGGTGAGCAGGGCCGCAGCTTCGCCGTGGTGGCCGCAGAAGTGCGCCTGCTGGCACAACGCAGCGCGGAGGCGGCCAAGCAGATCAAGGGCTTGATCGAGGATTCGGTGGCGCGTGTGGGCCAGGGCAACCAGCAGGCCGAACAGGCCGGCACCACGATGGGCGAGATTGTCGGCAGCGTGCAGCAGCTTGCGGATCTGCTGGCCGGTATCCGCAGCGCGTCGCAGGACCAGCATGCCGGCATCGCCCAGGTGAACCAGACCATCGTGCAGATGGAAGCCAGTACCCAGCGCAACGCCAGTCTGGTGGAAGAGGCTGGTGCTTCTACGGCGCAGATGCAGGCGCAGGTGCATGCCCTGGCCGAAGCGGTGGGCGCGTTCCGTCTGCAGTCGATGCCACAGGCGCGCGCTGCGGCCTGATCCTGCTCCGGTAGTGCCGGCCGCTGGCCGGCACGCCCCTGATCATGCCGGCCAGCGGCCGGCACTACCCTTGTGGCTCAATACACGTCGCGCCGGTAACGCCCGTTCTCCAGCAGCGTTTCCACAACCTCATCGCCCAGCGCAGCGCGCAGCACCTGGTCCACGCCTTCGGCCATGCCCTGCAGCGAGCCGCAGACATGAATCACCGCGCCACGCTGCATCCATTCGCGCAGCGCGTCTGCGGCTGCATGCAGGTGATCCTGCACGTAACCACCTTCGCCATCGCGCGAGAACGCCAGGTCCACCCGCGCGAGATGGCCATCGGCCTGCCACGCTTCGATCTCATCGGCGAACAGGAAGTCGTGCGCGCGCTGGCGTTCGCCAAACAGCAGCCAGTGCCCGTGCTCACCTGCATGCGCGGCTTCGCGCAACAGGCTGCGCAGGCCCGCGATGCCGGTGCCATTGCCGATCAGTACCATCGGCGCACCGCCAATGCGATGGAAACCGGGGTTGCGGTGCACGCGGGCCACGATGCTGGCACCAACCGGCGCATGCAGCGACAGCCAGCCCGATCCCAGCCCGGCACGACCCGACGGGTCATGTACCAGGCGCACCACCAGTTCCACCACTTCATCACTCGTGGAGGAGGCGATGGAGTATTCGCGCCCGGGCAGCGTTGGCAACCCGGACAACCACAGGCAGGCATCCTGCACCGCCAGCGCGGCGTCGGCCTCGGGCAGCGCGCGTTCACTGGCCAGCGCCAGCAGGGTGCGTGGGTGGCCGTCCACCAGCAGCGGCTGCAGCGGATCCAGCCCCTGTGCCTTCAGCACCGCGCTGGCGTGCCGCGCGTTGTGCCGGGGCGCGATATGCAGGATGTCGCCCGCCTGCCACTGCACATCGGCCGGTGGTGCAAGACGGATGCGCCAGATGGCACCACCCACGCTGCCCGGGTTGAGCCGGTCGCGGCCGAGCAGCCGCCACTCATGCATCTGCGTGGCCGCCGGCAGCACGCTGTCATCGGTGACGATGCCGGTCAGCGCGCCCAGCTGCAGCTGCCATTGGCGCAGCGCCGCTACCGAGGCGGCATCGACTTCGATGCGCTCGAACAACGGGCGCGCGCCATTGCCGAGCAGCCAGCCATCAACCTGGCGGCCGAAGCCGCAGTAGTGCGGGTACTGTCGGTCACCCAGCGCCAGCAGTCCAAACTGCAGGCCTGACAGGTCGAGTGTCTGTGCCATCAGCCGTCGTGCAGTGCCTCGCGCCGCATCCGGTGGTTCGCCATCGCCGAAGGTGCTCAGTACCAACAGCACCTGCGCGGTGCGTGCCAGCTGCGCGGCATCGACGCGGGCCAGCGGCAGCACCTGCACCGCATGACCGGACGCCTGCAGCTGCGCGGCTGCGCGCCATGCGAGTTGTTCGCCCAGCCCGCTCTGGCTGGCATGCACCACCAGCCACGGCGTGCCACCGCCATCGGCAGGCGTTGCTGGCAGCGACTGGCGCAGGCCACGCGCGGCGCGTTGGCTGCGGCGCCGGTCCAGGTAGAGCATCCAGCCGGTGATGAAGAACAGGCTCATGCCCAAACTGCTGAGCATCACCACGACACGCCCGGGCACGCCGAAGTAGCTGCCCGAGTGCAGCGCGAACACGCTGGTGGCCAGCTGCGCGCCGGCGCCCTGGCGCGCGTAGGGTCGGGCATCGAGCGTGGCACCAGTGCCCGGGTCCAGCTGCAGCAGATCATGCGCGCGGTCATGCTGGCCGCCGCGCTGTGACGGATCACCGGCCATCACGCGCACATTCAGTGCCTGCCCGGGCTTCTCCGGCAGGCGCAGGTCGATGTAGCCGGTGCGCACGCCGGGCAGTGCATACAGCGTGGCTTCGATGCGCTCCAGGTTCAGGGCGGCACCGGTGGCGACCTTGTGCTTGGCGGGCGGTGCCACGCCCAGCAGGGTGTTGGCGGCACTGCGATACCAGTCGAAGGACCACCACAGGCCGGTCAGTGCACTCATCAGGTAGATCAGCAGCACCCAGGTGCCGACCACCGAGTGCAGGCTCCACAGGAAGCCACGGCCGCTGCGTTTCCATTCCACCGCCAGCCAGCTGCGCCAGTGCCACCAGCGTCGCGGCCAGCGCAGATAGAGCCCGGACAGGGTGAAGAACAGCAGCGCGATGGCGCAGCTGCCGGTGATCCATTTGCCGCGCTCGCCGGCGGCGAGGTGGCGATGCAGGTCCTCGACGAAATCGAAGAACGCCTGCCCACGCAGGGCGCTGAATCGCTCGCCGCTGTACGGATCGAAGTAGACCCAGTGTTCCTTGCCACCGGCGAAGCGTGCCACCGAGGGCCGTTGCCCGGTGGCGTCCACGCGCAGGCGCTGCAGGGGGCGATCACTGCCGGCCTGCAGCAGCGGCACCAGTTCGCTGAGTTCAAGCGGAAGCTGGCCGTCGGCATGGTGCTCGGCGATCTCGGCGAAGCCGGGATTGGCCGCGCGCAGCAGTTCGTCCTCGAAGGACAGCATGGCGCCGCTGAGGCCCATCACGGTCAGTACGGCACCGGCGGTGATGCCCAGCAGCCAGTGCAGTTGGAACAGGACGTTCTTGAACATCGAAGGAGGAGGGCCCGGAAGGCTGCCGCCCGCATCCTGCGCAACAGCAAATGAGAATTAGTCGCGGAATTCTCCGTGGCGCCCCGGCTGCGGTCAAGCAGGGGTTGCCGGCCGGGCTGCGCCCGGCACCCGCGGTAGTGCCGGCCGCTGGCCGGCAACCTCAGAAGCAACAGCCGACGCAACAGCGGGTTTCCTGTGGGGAGGCGAGGTGAGTCCGGTTGCGGGGGACGGCGCAAGTACGTCCCTGTAGCCTTGGCCGCGGCATCCATGCCGCGGACACCCCCGCAACCGGACCCACCCCGCCTTCGACAGTTTCCTGCGATCTGTCGGAACGGTGTTCTGCTTTGGTGGGTGCCGACCGTTGGTCGGCACGGGGTCTGATTCCGTTCTGAATATCGATATCTGACAGATGTGCCGACCAACGGTCGGCACCTACCAACAGCCGCGAAGATCTATCAGAGGTGGGGCGGTGTCGGAGTGCGGGGTGTCAGCCGCATGGGCCCAAGGCATGCCTCGGGCGGGTTGGGCAGGACGCCCAACCCCGGTCTTGCCGTGTGCGCAGGACAGCGCACACGAGCAAGCGGCTGCCAAGCTTACAGGGACGTACTTGCAGCGTCCCCGCACTCCGACACCGCCCCGCCAACCCACGGAATGCCAGCTTTGGCTTTGGCTTTGGCTGTTGCCGTTGCATTGAGCAGGGTGCAGGGCTGCAAGCCCTGCAAAAAAACACCCTTACTTCACCCAGCTGTCGATCTCGCCGTGGGCGAACGGCCCCAGCTTCGCCTTCACCAGCCGCCCTTGTGCATCGAACAGCACGCTGTAGGGCAGCAGGCCCTGTGTATTGCCCAGCTGCACGCTGGCATCGCGCGGCCCCGGGGTCTCGATCACGATCGGGTAATCCACCGGTACCCGTTGCAGGAAACCGCGCACGTCTTCCGGCGTATCCAGCGCCAGGCCCAGCACCTGCACGCCTGGGTCGCCCTGTGCAGCGGCAAAGCGTGCCAGTTCGGGCATTTCTTCAACGCAGGGCGCGCACCAGCTGGCCCAGACATTGATCAACAGCGGGCGACCGGCAGCGTGCTGGCGCAGGTCCAGCGGCCGGCCTTCAAGATCGGGCAGCGACAGCGCGGGCAGGCTGTCGCCGACCTGCAGGACGGGTGCCGCAGCCGCCACAGCAGGTGCCGCTGGCGTTGCCTCAGGCGCAACCGGCGCAGGAGCCAATCGATGCCCGGCCCACAGGCCGAGGCCGGCGGCCAGCACCGCTGTCCACAGCAGCGCTGGCCGTTGCCACTTCATCGTGCGGTGCGCAGCAGCGCTTCCTCGACCACCGCCTGGGTCAGCAGGGTCGGCAGCACGGTCGGCGGTGCGCCGGGGCCGTACACCACGTACAGCGGCACGCCGACAGCCTTGTGCTCTTCCAGGAACGTGGTGATCTGCGGATCGACGTTGGTGTAGTCACCGCGCATGTACACCGCGTTGGTGCGCTTGAGCAGTTCCTTGAACTCCGGCCGCGACAGCACGGCGCGCTCGTTGGCCTTGCAGCTCACGCACCAGTCGGCGGTCATGTTCACGAACACCACGCGGTTGTCGGCACGCAGGCGATCCAGCAGTTGCGGCGAGTATTCGACCACGTTGTCAGTGGCCGCCTGCGCGGCACGCGCCGGCGCTGCCAGCTGGGTCACGCCCCAGGCCGGAACCAGTGCGCCGATCGCCAGCAGCACGCCAAGCAGGGTGACGGCGCGCGAGCCGGTCCAGCGGTTGCGTTCAAACAGCCACAGGCCGAAGGCGAGCAGCAGCAGGCCGCCCAGCACCAGCGCCATGCCGTCCACGCCGCGCTGCTTGCCCAGCACCCACAGCAGCCACAGCACGGTGGCATACATCGGGAAGGCCAGCACGTGCTTGAGCGTTTCCATCCACGGGCCCGGCTTGGGCAGGCGGCGTGCCAGTGCCGGCACGAAGCCGATCAGCAGGAACGGCAGCGCCAGGCCCAGGCCGAGGAACAGGAACACGGTCATCGCCTTCAGCGGCGGGGCAATGAACGCGTAGGCAATCGCGCCGCCCATGAACGGGCCGACGCAGGCACTGCCGACCACGCAGGCCAGCGCACCGGTGAAGAAATCACCGGCCGGGCCACTGCGGCTGGCCAGCGACTGGCCCAGGTTGCCGATGCCACCGCCGAGGGTGAATACGCCGGACAGGCTCAGGCCCACCGCGAACATGATGTAGGCCAGCGCCGCCACCACACCCGGGTGCTGCAGCTGGAAGCCGATGCCGACGGCATTGCCGATCGCACGCAGGCCCACCATCAACGCACCGATCACCGCGAATGCGACCAGCACGCCCAGCGTGTACCAGAGCGCGTGGCTGCGTGCGCGCTGCGGGCTTTCGCCACTCTGCGCCAGGCTCAGAACCTTCAGCGACAGGATCGGCAGCACGCAGGGCATCAGGTTGAGCACCAGGCCTCCGGCCAGGGCCAGCAGCAGCACCCATACGAACGAACGGTCCGGATTCGGCGTGGTCACCGGCGGTCGCGTGCGCAGTGCGTTGTCGCTCTGTGCATCGGCGGCGAATTCATTGCCTGCGCCTTCACTGCCGACGGTGGCCGGGGCCGCTGCACCATCGTTGGGCACGGTCGGCAGCAGACGCAGCGGAGCGCCGTTGGCCGACTCGCGAGGGGCTGCGGTGGTTGCAGGCAGCGGGCTGATCACCTCGTTGCGCGGCGGTGCCTGATCGGTGCTGGCGTTGATCTTGCCGGCCGGAATGGACAGCTTCACCCGGCGGGTCATCGGCGGGTAGCAGATGCCATCGGTCTGGCAGCCCTGGAAGGTCACCACCAGGGTACTGTCGACCGCATCGGCGACGGAGCGGCGCAGCGGCAGCGGCACTTCCACCTGGTTGAAGTAGACCGAGACATCGCCGAAGTGTTCGTCGCGATGCGACTGCGCGGCAGGCCAGCGCAGCTTGTCGGCCAGCACCCCGGTGCTGCCGTCCAGCTTCACCGAAGTGCGGTCGCGATACAGGTAGTAACCCGGCGCAGGGCTGAAGCGCAGCAGCAGGGTGTTGCCGTCACTGGCGATGGCATCGAAGCCGAAGGCCTGTTCTGACGGCAGCGGCAGCGCCTGGCTGTTGCTGGCGGCACCCGGCAGGCGCAGGCCGCCGCTGTTGCCGGCACCGGCCAGCGGGTTGTTGAACGGGCTGGCGGCGCCGGCACGCGGGGCCGGGGCGGTGGCTTGTGCACCGGCACCGGGCAGGGTGACCTGCACCACGCGCTTCTGCGGCGGGTAGCAGACACCGGCATCGGCGCAGCCCTGGTAACGCACTTCCAGGCTGATGGTGCCGGCGGCCTCGGTCGGCGTGCCGGGCAGGGTGGCCTGCAGGCGCTCGCGATAGGTTTCGACCTCGCCGAAGAAATCATCGTGGTGCTTGTCGCCCTTGGGCATCTGCAGCGCGCCGGCATTGAAGGCCGGGTCGGCCTTGACGCTGGTGCGGTGGCGATACAGGTAATAGCCCGGCGCGATCTTGAACTGCAGCTGCACCTGGCCACGTTCGGGAGCGGTGGCGGTCAGCGCGAACGCCTGGTCCACCGGCAGCAGGTCCTTCTCATCCAGGGCGAAGGCGGGCAGCGAGAGCCACATCAGGGCGCACAAGGCGGCGCCACGCGCAAACAGAGTCTTCAATCAGTGTCCTCCCGGGTCTGTGCCCGGATCCAGTCCAGATACGCCGGCAGGCCGGCCCGGGTTTCGACCGCGATGCACTCCGGGAGTTCATACGGATGCAGTTCGACGATCCGGGCAATCGCGTCATCGACGCGACTCGCGGTGGTTTTCACCAGCAGCTGCAGCTCGGCGTCGGTGGTCACCTCGCCCTGCCAGCGGTACGTCGACTGCGCGCCATCGAGGCGGGTGACGCACGCGGCCAGGCGCTCGCCGACCAGCGCGTGCGCGATGCGCTCGGCACTGGCCCGGTCCGGGCAGGTGGTCAACAGCAGCAGGACGGGATCGACGGTCGACATGACCGTCGAGTATAGGGCCGCCGCCGGGTCAGGGCCCGGCGGCGGCGATGGACCGCTGCGTTGCGCGGTCAGTTGGCCAGCTGGCAGGTGGCCGGCTTGGCCGAGGTGAACAGGCCAGGGGTCGCCCACTCGGGGTGGTCGATGAACGGGTTGCGGTTGCCCTGGAAGCTGTAGATCACGTCATTGCGCGCACGCTCGGCATCATCCGGCGGATCGGACAGGTGCCAGTCGATCAGGGTCGACAGCAGGCCCATGTAGGCCGGCGAGCTGCTGGTCTTGACGATCTTGCTGCGGTCGTCGGTCAGCTCCAGGTCCGGCTCGGACTGGCCGGTGGCTGCATCCTTGCCGCCCTCATAGCGGATCGCCATGTACAGCACCGCACGCGCCATGTCGCCCTTGCGCTTGCCCCATACCTCGAAGGTGCCGGTGTTGCCGTCCGGCGTGCGCACCCAGTTGGAGTTGCCCGGGTAACCGCCGCTGCCGCCGCCCTGGCCGTTGTTGGCCTCGGTGGCGCGCTCGCCGCAGTTGGCGTCGCACTTGCCGAACGGCTTGTTGCCACGGTCGGCGTTCCACTGCGCGTCGGTCAGGTACAGCATGTGGGTGTCGGTGTACGGCGCGTACGGCAGGCCCTTGTCGCCGGTGGTGCTGGCAAAGCCCAACGAGTTCGGCCAGGTGTGCTCGCGGTTGTACTTCAGGCCGCCGCCGCTGCCGGCGCGGTCGGTCACCTTGACGTAGCTGCGGTTGCGGTACGCATCCAGGATCCTGCCGCTGTTGTTCGGATCCTCGTCGGCGATCTCCAGGATGGTCCAGGTGCTGGTGCCCGAGCCGCTGTACGGGTAGGCGGTGTGGCCCTTGATGGTGGCGTGCAGCGAGCAGCGCAGCTGGCTGGGGCTGCTGGTGTTGACCTTGGAGTAGTAACCGGCCGGCACGCCGGGGTTGCCCGGGTCCGGATTGCCGCCGGTGGTTGCCACGGTGAAGGCGATGCGGCTGTCGGCGGCCGGGCGTGCGCCCTGCAGGTCGGTGATGCGCGCGGCGCGGATGTCGAAGCGGCAGGCTTCACCAGCCACCAGCGCGGTGTTGGTGGACAGTTTCACGCTGCGGCCGCTGGCCGGGTAGGTCAGCGGCACGCTGCCGGAGGTACCGCAGCTCAGCGCGAAGGCACCGCTGGCCAGGTTCACCGTCTCGCTGAACACCACTTCCAGATCGGCCGCGGCCGGGAAGGTGCTGCTGCCCTGTGCCGGGGTGGTGGTGGACACCGACGGCGGCGTGTTCGGGCCCGGGGTGCCGCCACCGCTGAAGGTCTGGCCGTTGTTGCAGCTGCCGAAGGTCTGCCTGGCCGACTCGGCCCAGGTGAAGTGGGCGTACTGGCTGCCGCTGCCGGTCAGCTGCAGCGAGGTGCCCGGCGCCGTGCTGTTGGTCTCGGCCACCGGAATGTTCTGGCTGGTCATGCCGGCGGCAGGGCCACCGGAGGCGGTGATGGCGCCCTCGTAGCTGAGGAACTGGACCACCTTGCCGCTGGCATCGACCAGGGCGATGCCGTCGTTCGGGCCGTTCTGGAGGCCGTTGGTCGGGTAGCTGACCACGGCCAGGGTGGCGCTGCCGCAACCGGCGGCGGTGCCGGCCGGGACCGGGTTGTTGGCGTAGACCGTGGCGGCCGAAGGATTGCTGCCGTTGTAGAGGTAGAGGCGGTAGCCGGACAGGTCTTCACCCGCGGTAGCGACCACTTCGATGGCTTCGCCGACGTCACCGGCGGCGGTGCTGTCGTCGTAGTGCAGTTCGTTGATGAAGACCTCGGCCTGGGCCGGCGCGGCGGCCAGGGCCAGCAGGCAGGCGGCGGCAAGCGGGGACAGCAATCGCATCGACAACTCCTTGTGATTGGGAATGCGCGGCCGAGCCTAAGGCCGATCCAGTGACACTTTGTCGTAAATGAACGTCAGATATCTGACAGTGCGACGCGGATCACCAAATGTCGAGGGCCGAGGACAGGGCGGTGCCGCGTTGCACCCATATGAACCCCTTCACGCGGGGCGTTGATGCCCATCACGCTGGGCCGCGAATTTTTTTCGGGAGCGGCCTTGAAAGGTCCGGGGCCAGCTCCATCTCTGTCCTGCTCCCGATTCATCGGGCTTTTTCGCGAGCGATGCTGGCAGTCACCTGGGGTGAGTGCTAACATCGCCAGACTTTTTCAGACCAATCAATAACTTAAGAGGTCTCTCATGAGCATCAAGCCGCTGCACGACCGCGTTGTGGTCAAGCCGATCGAAGCCGACGAAATCTCCGCCGGTGGCATCGTCATTCCGGATTCGGCCAAGGAAAAGTCCACCAAGGGTGAAGTCGTGGCCGTCGGCCCGGGCAAGCCGCTGGACAACGGCAGCGTGCGCGCTCCGTCGCTGAAGGTCGGCGACAAGGTCATCTACGGCCAGTACGCCGGCAGCTCGTACAAGAGCGAAGGCGTCGAGTACAAGGTCCTGCGCGAAGACGACGTGCTCGCCGTCATCGGCTGAGCCTCGGCGCGACCTGTTTCAACCTGATCCCCAAATCCCAGCCGCCGGGCATTGTCCGGCGCTACCAATGAGGTAATTGCAATGGCTGCCAAGGATATTCGTTTCGGTGAAGACGCCCGTTCGCGCATGGTGCGCGGCGTCAACGTTCTCGCCAATGCCGTCAAGGCCACCCTGGGCCCGAAGGGCCGCAACGTCGTGCTGGAAAAGAGCTTCGGCGCGCCGACCATCACCAAGGACGGCGTCTCCGTCGCCAAGGAAATCGAACTGGCTGACAAGTTCGAGAACATGGGCGCGCAGATGGTGAAGGAAGTTGCTTCGCGCACCAACGACGACGCTGGCGACGGCACCACCACCGCCACCGTGCTGGCCCAGGCCCTGATCCGCGAAGGTGCCAAGGCTGTGGCCGCCGGCATGAACCCGATGGACCTGAAGCGTGGTATCGACAAGGCCGTCGTGGCCGCCGTTGCCGAGCTGAAGACCATCTCCAAGCCGACCGCCGACGACAAGGCGATTGCCCAGGTCGGTACCATCTCGGCCAACTCGGACGAGTCGATCGGCCAGATCATCGCCGACGCGATGAAGGAAGTCGGCAAGGAAGGCGTGATCACCGTTGAAGAAGGCTCGGGCCTGGACAACGAGCTGGACGTGGTCAAGGGCATGCAGTTCGACCGCGGCTACCTGTCCCCGTACTTCATCAACAACCAGCAGTCGCAGACCGCTGACCTGGATGACCCGTTCATCCTGCTGCACGACAAGAAGATCTCCAACGTCCGTGACCTGCTGCCGGTGCTGGAAGGCGTCGCCAAGGCCGGCAAGCCGCTGCTGATCGTTGCCGAAGAAGTTGAAGGCGAAGCGCTGGCGACCCTGGTGGTCAACACCATCCGTGGCATCGTCAAGGTCGTGGCCGTCAAGGCTCCGGGCTTCGGCGACCGTCGCAAGGCGATGCTGGAAGACATGGCCGTGCTGACCGGCGGCACCGTGATCTCCGAAGAAGTTGGCCTGTCGCTGGAAAAGGCCACCATCAAGGACCTGGGCCGCGCCAAGAAGGTGCAGGTTTCCAAGGAAAACACCACCATCATCGATGGCGTGGGTGACAAGGCTGCCGTCGATTCGCGCGTTGCGCAGATCAAGACCCAGATCCAGGACACCTCCTCCGATTACGACCGTGAGAAGCTGCAGGAACGCGTGGCCAAGCTGGCTGGCGGCGTTGCCGTGATCAAGGTCGGCGCTTCGACCGAAATCGAAATGAAGGAAAAGAAGGATCGCGTCGACGACGCCCTGCACGCTACCCGTGCAGCCGTTGAAGAAGGCGTGGTCCCGGGCGGCGGCGTTGCCCTGGTCCGTGCGGTCACCTCGCTGGCCGGCCTGAAGGGTGCCAACGAAGACCAGAACCACGGCATCCAGATCGCCCTGCGCGCGATGGAAGCCCCGCTGCGCGAAATCGTGGCCAACGCCGGCGAAGAGCCGTCGGTCATCATCAACAAGGTCAAGGAAGGCACCGGCAGCTTCGGCTACAACGCCGCCACCGGCGAGTTCGGCGACATGCTGCAGTTCGGCATCCTGGACCCGACCAAGGTGACCCGTTCGGCGCTGCAGAACGCGGCCTCGATCGCTGGCCTGATGATCACCACCGAAGCCATGGTTGCCGAAGCTCCGAAGAAGGACGAGCCGGCCATGGGTGGCGCCGGTGGCATGGGCGGCATGGGTGGCATGGGCGGCATGGACTTCTAAGTCCCCGCTTTCACCCCGCAATGAAAAACCCCGCCGGAAGGCGGGGTTTTTTTGTGGCCGATTGGAATCGAAGTAGTAGATCCACGCCATGCGTGGATGCCGCTGCCAACCTGGGATCTACCTGCCACCCTCGCGCCGCTGCCGATATGCGGCCTCGGCAATCGCATCGCTTTCCTGGCGGCTCATCCTGCGTCCTGCTGGGCGTGTGCGCCTGCTTCCTGCGGCGTCATCAGTGCTGCATGCAGCCAGGCCATGAACGCAGGTATCGCAGCGTTGGATTCGCCGTCCGCGCGCGTCACTGCGTAGTAGGCGAAGGCCTGTGGCCAGGGCTGGTCGATCACCACCTGCAGCCGGCCATTGGCCAACTCTTCGGCCGCGTGGATGTCGCGTACCAGGGCGATGCCTTGCCCGGCCACCGCCGCGCGGATCAGCAACAGGTCGTCATCGAAGGCAGGGCCACGCTCCAGTCGCTCATCGACGGGCAGATCCAGTGCCCGGAACCACAGCCGCCAGTCGCTTCGGTCGGCGTCCTGCAACAGGGGCAGCTGCAGGCAATCCTGTACCGAGCTGACCGTCGGTGCGCCGGCCAACAATGCTGGACTGGCCACCGGCAGCAGCACCGGTGCCATCAGGTGCTCAGCGTGCAGCCCCGGGTAGCGGCCGAGGCCGTGGCGGATGGCGATGTCCACCCCCTCGCGGCGCAGGTCGACCAGCGCCGGGCTCGAGTCCAGCTGCACGTCCACCTGCGGATGCAACGCACTGAACCCGCCCAATCGCGGTGCCAACCACTGTGCGGCAAAGCTCGGTGCCGCGCTGATGCGCAGCGTGCGTCGCGTCTCCCAACGCTCCAGGGTCTGCAGGCTGTGCGAGATCTGCTCGAAGGCCTGCAGCAGTTCCGGGTATACGCGAGCGCCTGCGGCGCTGAGCACCACGCCATGCCGGGTGCGGTCGAACAGGCTCACACCCAGCCGTTCCTGCAGCTGGCGCAGTTGTTGGCTGATCGCACCGGGCGTGACCCCCATCGCTTCGGCGGCAGCGGTCAGGCTGCCATGGCGGCCGGTTTCAACGAAGGCCCGCAGGCCCAGCAGCGGCAGCACCGCACCCATGTCCATCCTCCTGTAGCCGCGTCGGCACCCGCCGCGCTGCGACAGCATATCGAGCGTGCCGCAGGCTGTCGCGCGCCTGCCGCTCGCGTTGAGCTGCGCTCAACTTCCCATGCAGGAGACATCGTTTCCTTCCCGCGCCAGCGCTTCCTAGACTGGTTGCACGGCTGCTGCAGCGCCCGTTTCCGCATCGCCCGGCCAGTTTCGTTGAAGACCGGTGCGTGCCGTCGCTCCCTGCCGTCCAGGAACCCCATGAACGAACCTTCGCTGCACCTGTACTCCGACAGTTCTCCCAATGGCTTCAAGGCCACCATCGCACTGGAAGAGCTGGGTCTTCCCTATCGCCTGCACCACGTGCGCATCGTGGATGGCGAACACCGCCATCCCGATTTCCTGCAGCTCAATCCGCATGGGCGCATTCCCGTGCTGGAGGATCGCGCGCGCGGCATCGTTGTCTTCGAATCGGCGGCGATCCTGATGTACCTGGCCGAACAGGGCAATGCGTTGCTGCCTTCCGAACCGGCTGCACGCTGGGAGACACTGACCTGGCTGATGTTCCATGCCGCCAGCGTCGGCCCGATCCTCGGCCAGCGCGTGCATTTCGAGCATTTCGCGCAAGCACCGGACGCTACGGCGATCGAACGCTACCGACGCCTGAGCGACGACCTGTTCGCCGTACTCGACCAGCGCCTGCAGGGACGTGAGTGGTTGGCTGGCGATCACTACTCGATCGCCGATATCGCCCATTTCGGCTGGCTGCATATCGCCCGCATCATCGACATCGATTTCTCGCGGCATCGCCATCTGGATGCGTGGTACGCGCGGGTTGCCGCACGCCCTGCGGTGCAGCGCGGCGTGCAGCTGCCCGAACCGGCCACCGGTCCGTAAGGAGGCCATGCAGATGAAGGATTCCATTGCGATGCCGGGCGCGTCGGCGCCCGCCTTTGCCACGCATCCCGGCTACCAGCGCATGTTCCGGGCCGATGCACTGACGCTGGGCATCTACCTGCCGTTGCGTTTCTACCAGGGCGACATGAGCGTGCTGCAGGGTCAGGCGCGGTGGGTGGAGGACATCGATCACCACGGCTTTGCCGCGGTATGGGTGCGCGACGTGCCGCTGTTCGATCCGATGTTCGGTGATGCTGGCCAGTTGTTCGACCCGTTCACCTACCTTGCATGGCTGGCGGCGCGCACGCAACGCGTGGCCCTGGCCACCGGCAGCGTGGTACTGCCCCTGCGCCACCCGATCGATCTGGCCAAGGCGGCGGCATCGATCGATCAGCTGTCCGGTGGGCGACTGGTGATGGGTGTGGCGTCCGGGGATCGACCGCTGGAATTCCCGGCCTATGGACTGGAGCACGCGGCACGCGGAGAGCGTTTCGCCACCGCAATGAACGAGATGCGCCGTTGGCTGCAGCCGGGCACGGATGGGCGGATGACGCATGCCGGGGCCGAGCACGGTGTGCAGCTGCTGCCGCCCACGGTCAGTGGCCGTGTTCCGCTGATTGTCACCGGCGGTGCGCGCCAGTCGCTGGAGTGGATCGGCCAGCATGCCGATGGCTGGCTGACCTATCCCGAGGCCACCCACGACGCCGCCGGCCCGCAGCGGCTGGCCGCGAAGATCCGTGCCTGGCGCGCGCTGATCCCGGACGGGGGCTTCCGCCCGCACATGACCAACGAGTGGATCGACCTGGTGGATGACCCGGATCATCCACGCACGCCGCTGCAAGGGGGCTATACCCTGCGCACCGGCCGCAAGGGCCTGATCGAGCTGCTGCAGGCCTGGCAACACGCCGGCGTGAATCACGCGGCACTGGGTATCCAGTTCGCCGAACGTCCTGCCGGCGACGTGCTGCAGGAGCTGGCCGAAGAGGTGCTGCCGTTGTTCCCGTCGCATCCGGGGCCGGCGCCGCAGGTGATGGACTGGTAGCGCAAGGGCAGGCGGCGGCAGGTGCTCAACTGGCTGGCCGGCGCAGGCAGATCCGGTCCGCGCTGGCACCGATGTCCACCTGGCCGCCGCGCATTGCATCGGCACCGAGGATCAGCGCTGGCCGGGCCTCCAGGCCGATTGCCTTGAACACCGGCAGTTCGCTGATGCGAACCTCCATAGACGGGTGCTGCCAGCCGCTGCCGGTCATGCCGGGCAGGGTGTACAGCCAGGTCGCCTGCTGTCCGCCACCCAGGCCTTCGGTGCCCTTTTCACGCACCCGCACCCGTTCGTCGCTGCCGTCGGTGCGTAGCCCCAAGGCACGAGCAGCTTCGGCATTGAGGACGGTCTGCGCGGCGCCGGTGTCGACCACGGCGATGGCTTCCACGCCCGGCGTGCCCAGCGACAGCGTGATGAAGCCGAAGTGGTGCAGGCCTTCGGTCCGGTCGGGCAGCGCATTGGACTGGCAGCCGGGTCCATCGAGGCTCAGTTGCCCGGGCGTCCACAACGCAAGCTGATGGCGGCCGAAATCCCAACGGCTGTCCCAGCGCCCGGTCAGATCATTGCCGATCAAGCCGTCGATGGCCGGATCATCATCCTTGGCCAGGGAAGACAGGTCGACCTGCATGCCACTGGCCCGCAGCTGCCAGCTGCCCAGCTGCCAGGACGTGCTGCGCATGCGCTGCAGCCGGGCGGACTTCGCGCTTGCGCCCTGGGCCTGTGAAACTGCTGCATCCGCATCCTCCAGGGCGTAGCGCCGCACCACGCGTGCATCGACCAGCGTCGCGCCGGCGGCACTGTCGACCACGAAGCGCAGCGGTTCGGCGCGTCCGTCCAGCGAGACGGCCACCGCTGGATGGCCGCTCTGCATCCACATCGGCAGCACGTGCTGGGGGGCATCGGACGCCAGCGCAGGCACTGGGATGGTCAGCATTAGGAACAGGATCGGGCGCAAGGGAGGTCTCCGAAGTAATCGTGGGAGGCCATTGGCGCGTATGGACGTATCGCGGGAACATCGGTGTTGATACCGTCCTGATACACACCGGCGCGATACTGCCTTCATGAGGACCCCCGCCCATGTCATCGTTGTCGATGACGACGCCAGCATCCGCGATGCCATCGCCGACTGCCTGCTGCTGCACGGCTACCAGGTGCGAGTGGCTGCAGACGCAGCGGCGCTGGATGTGCTGCTGCAGGTCGAACGTCCGGACCTGATTGTGCTTGACTGGATGATGCCCGGCGAGGATGGGCTTTCGGTCTGCCGCCGATTGCAGGCGCGGGCGATCCCAATCCTGATGCTGTCGGCGATGGGAAGTGCGCCGGACCGGGTGATCGGTCTGGAGATGGGAGCAGACGATTACCTGGCCAAGCCGTTTGATCCACGTGAGTTGCTGGCACGTGTGCGCGCACTGCTGCGTCGCCAGCACAAGCTGCGTGAGCAGATAACCAGCGAGCTGCGCTTTGCGGGTTGGCGGCTGCTACCAGAACAACGTCGCCTGCTCGCGCCGGACGGAAACGAGCTGCTGCTCAGTCGAGGCGAATTCAACCTGCTGCTGGCGCTGGCCGAACGTCCCCGGCGCGTGCTGGGGCGTGAGCAACTGCTGCAGTTGAGTCGCGGCGAAGGCAGCGACAGCGTTGACCGCGCTGTTGACCTCGCGATCAGCCGGCTTCGGCGCAAGCTGGGGCAGGCATCACCCGGTGCAGAAGCGCTGGTGCAGACCTCGCGCGGTGAAGGCTATCGCTTCGACGCCGAGGTACACGTGTTGTGAGCACCCGATGGTCGACCGCGCGCTGGATCGCGATGCTGGCTCTGGCCAGCCTGCTGCTGGCGACCCTGGTCAGTGTGGCCGTGGTTGGCTGGATGCCTCGGCCCGCGCCGCCGCCGATGCGGTTGGACCAGGCCACGCAGGTAATGCGGGGTGAACAGGCGCCGGCGTCGCTGGGCCTGCATCTGGCGACGCAGGCAACGCCGCCGCAGGGTAGCACCAGCGACTGGCTTACGCAGCTGGCGGCGCTGCAGCTGGGCTCGCCGGTGGAGGATGTTCGGCTGGTATGGAGTGGACAAGGCAAGGCGCCCGATGTGCAGATCATCGAAGGCGGCGCGGTGCTGGATGCCACGACGCGGGCCGGCGTACTGAAGGCGCAGGCAGCAGTGCTGACCGCCATGCAATGGCCGCCGTTCGAACTGGGTGTGCGCCAGACCGATGGCCGCTGGCGGGTGGTGGGCAGTGACCACAGTGACCTGGCGGCCTGGCGCCGCCAGGTGGTGCTTGCCCTGCTGGGCGGTGCCGTGCTGCTGGCGCCGTTGGCGGCATGGGCGTCAACCCGGTTGGGGCGCCCGTTGCGACGGTTGGCCGAAGCCAGCGCGCGTGTGGATCTGCAGGCTGAAACACCATTGCCGGATGACGGCCCACGCGAAGTACAGGTGCTGGCTGCCGCAATCACCGCCGGTCGCGAGCGCCTGCGCGCACAGGCACAGGACATGACTCACATGCTGGCTGCGGTGGCACATGACCTGCGCACGCCATTGACCGGCCTGCGACTGCGCGCCGAGTTCGCACCTGCGCCACAGGCGGCGCGGATGGTGGCGGACATCGAACGCATGGACACGATGATCGAGCAGGTGCTGGACTACGCACGCGGTGAACTGCAGCCGCTGCAGGTGCGGTCACTGGATCTGGCGGTCGTGCTGGAGGAATGCGTGCAGGCGGCACTGCTGCGTGGTGTCTGCATCTCCGTCCAGGGGCCGGATACCTTGCCGTGGCACGGTGATGCGCTGCTGCTTCGGCGCGCGGTCGAGAATCTCATCAATAACGCCGAGCGCTACGCCGGGGGCGTGGAGCTGCGGGTCGCCATGGAGGGCCACAGAGTGCAGCTGGATGTGATGGACCGCGGCCCGGGCATCGCCGAGGCCGACCGCGCACGCCTGCTGCAACCGTTCCAGCGTAGCGAGAGCTCGCGTAGCCGCGCCACCGGTGGCGCCGGACTTGGACTGGCCGTGGCTGCCAATGTGGCGAGGCGCCACGCGGGCGAACTGCAGCTGCTGCACCGTGAGGGCGGTGGGTTGATCGCACGCCTGCTGCTGGGAAGCACTGGCTGAAATTCAAATCCGGCTTGCTTGGTTCAGTTAATTGACAATATGATTAGCTGCCTAATCATATAGAGAAGTCAGATGATTGAAGCCAAGCACCGCGCCCTTCTGGAAGAAGCGCAGCGACGCGGCCATGCCAATATCGCGCCGCTGCGCTTGTGCTTCCAGCTGCTCTCGTTGTCCTCGTCGATCGATCGCGACTGCGCTACCCGGCTGGCACCACACGGGCTCAGTGAGGGTCGCTTCATCGTGCTGTTCCTGTTGCATGGGGCCGGCGGCACGTTGCCGCCCCACGTGCTGGCCGAGTGCGCAGGCGTGACCCGCGCCACCATCAGCGGCCTGCTCGATGGCCTGCAGCGCGAAGGACTGCTGCAGCGTCGCAGCGATGCCGAGGATGGCCGCCGCCTGCAGATCGTACTGACCGGACCGGGAAAGCGCTTGGCCGAAACGCTGTTCGACCAGCACACGCAGTGGATCGGTGGTCTGTTCAATGGTCTGGACAGCGATGAACAGCAGCAGCTGTCGCGATTGCTGCACAAGGTCTGGCAGCACACCGATGCAGGACGAGAGCCTGCAGCATGAGCCTGGCGATCGCGGCGCAACGCCTGCATGCACTCAACACCGGCCGTGCCCCCGCCACCCATCTGGCCGAATGCCTGGCAGTGGACTTCGCCGCGCTGCTGCGGGTGGTGGCGCCCGCGCTTGCGCCGGAAGCGATGCAACGCATGCAGGATGCCTCAGGGAAGGGCATCACGCTGCGCATGGCCCTGGCTGCGCAACTGCTGCGTGAGGCGGGGCAGGGCGCGCCTGCGCTCTGGCAGCATCACGGCTCCGATACCGTGCGCGGTTGGGCCTGCTACCTGATCGGCAGCGATGCCCGCGCAACGTTGGCAGAGAAGCTGCAGCACATGCGCACGCTGGCCGATGATCCACACTTCGGTGTGCGCGAATGGGCGTGGCTGGCGCTGCGCACGGACATCGTTGCCGCACCGATGCAGGCGCTTGAGTACCTGCAACCGTGGACACAGGAAACATCTCCGTACCTGCGCCGCTTCGCCTGCGAAGCACTGCGTCCGCGCGGTGTCTGGGCCACGCATATCGCGCTGTTCAAGCAGCACCCGGAACATGCATCCGCGCTGCTGGAAGCACTGGCTGACGATCCGGAACGCTATGTGCAGGATTCGGTCGGCAACTGGCTCAATGATGCCGGCAAGACCCAGCCGCAGTGGCTGCGCCAGCTGTGCACGCGTTGGCAGCACGAGCGCCACAGCGACGCCAACGCCTACATCCGCAAACGCGCATTGCGCTCGCTCCGGTAGTGTCGGCCGCTGGCTGGCAACTCCGTAATCTCGTCAACCTCAAGGAAGAACCACCATGTCGCACACCTTCATCGAGCTCTACACCGCCACCCCCGCCTGGACCACGCTCCCGCCCGAGCAGCGGAATGCCTTCTTCGCCCGCATCGGCGCCGGCATGCAGCAGTTCGATCCAGCCCGTATTACGCCGCTGGCGATGGGCCGCATCGCCACGGGCGTACCGCACGGCAGCGATGAGCAGTTCTATGCGGTCTGGCGCTGCGCAAGCCGCGCGGAGGTCGATGCGTTGGTGGCCGGCATTGCCGCCACCGGCTGGCATGAGTACTTCACCACCACCCATGCGATAGGCGCGATGGACAGCATGGCCCAGCACCTGGCCGACCTGGCCGCCTTGTAGCGGGGCGGCTGGTGCCGATGGATCCCGGTCCTCGGCATGGGGGGCACATGCGCCTGTCACCCAGACGCGGTAAACAGGGCATTGCCCATGTCCATCCGCAGGGAAGTCGATCATGCAGAGCACGCTCCAGGTCACGCTGTTCGGCCCGCTTGGCGACAGCCCGGCGTTGCAGTTGCCGGGTCTGGAGGGGCCGTCGGTGGCCATCCAGGAATCGGCCCTGCGGCGGTTGGTTTCCGACCTCTACACCGCGCGTTCCCTGCTCAACCCCGAGCAGCTGGACGAGGCCCGGCAGGAGCTGGACCGCGTGCTGGAACGCTGGGCCGACATCCATGAGGGCCTGCTGCTGGACGTGGAAGTGCATGGCAAATGAGCGACTTTGCGTGGTTGCCGCCGCGTAGGCCGGGCTTGCGCGTATCTCGCTGAACCGCGTCCCCAGTTGCGGATGAAACATTTTGCACTGCGCAAAAGCTGTGTTATCAATAGATCCCATGAACGCAGCCCCCACCAGCTTTTACTGGTATTACTTTCCGAAGCCACTGGCGGAGGAAGGACTGCGCTCACCCTGAAGAAAGCTTCAGACGCATTCCCGAAAGCCGCCAGCGAACCTGGCGGCTTTTTTCATGCCGCCACGCTGGGGACCCCCAACGTTCCGGAGATCTCCCGCAATGCCCCCGCACACCGACGACCTGCGTATCCGCACCATCGAACCGCTGACACCGCCTGCCCAGCTGCTGGCGATGCTGCCCTGTGACGATGAAGCCTCCGACACCGTCAGCGCCTCGCGCGCGGCCCTGCACCAGATCCTGCACGGCCGTGACGACCGCCTGGCAGTGGTGGTGGGTCCGTGCTCGATCCACGACCCGAAGGCCGCCATCGAGTACGCCCAGCGCCTGAAGCCGCTGCGCGACGCGCTGGCCGGCGAGCTGGAAATCGTCATGCGCGTGTACTTCGAGAAGCCGCGCACAACGGTGGGCTGGAAGGGCCTGATCAACGACCCGGACCTGGATGGCAGCTTCAAGATCGACAAGGGCCTGCGCATTGCCCGTGGCCTGCTGCGCGACATCAACAAGCTCGGCCTGCCGGCCGGTGTCGAGTTCCTTGACGTGATCTCGCCGCAGTACATCGCCGACCTGGTGGCATGGGGCGCGATCGGTGCACGCACCACCGAAAGCCAGGTGCATCGCGAGCTGGCCTCGGGGCTGTCGTGCCCGGTCGGCTTCAAGAACGGCACCGATGGCAACGTGAAGATCGCCGCTGACGCGGTGGGTGCTGCGTCCAATCCGCATCACTTCCTGTCGGTGACCAAGCAGGGCGGCACCGCTATCGTGTCGACCACCGGCAACCCGGATTGTCATGTGATCCTGCGCGGCGGCAAGCAGCCGAACTACGACGCCGGCAGTGTTGCCGAGGCCTGCCAGGTGCTGGCCAAGGCCAAGCTGCCGACGCGCCTGATGATCGACGCCAGCCATGCCAACAGCCTGAAGAACCCGGAGAACCAGCCGAAGGTGATCGACGACATCGCCGTTCAGCTGGAAGACGGCGAACAGCGCATCGTTGGCGTGATGATCGAGAGCCATCTGGTCGGTGGCCGCCAGGAACTGGTGGAAGGCCAGCCGTTGGTCTACGGGCAGAGCATCACCGATGGCTGCATCGACTGGGACACTACCGTGACGGTGCTGGAGCGATTGGCCGCGGCCGTGCGCGCCCGTCGCGACGTGAAGGTGTCCGAAGCCGCTTGAGTGCGGCACGTGTGTGGATGGCGGCCAGCGCCTGCGGGGGTGCGGCCGCGATCAGGGCCGGTCGGAGTTGGAGACCGGCCCATCTGCACCGGCGATGCGCCTGGCGCTGCGCATGAGCGACAGCGCCAGGTACATCGCCGGGGTGGTGTGAGACGTAGATCCACGCCATGCGTGGATGATCCACCTGCTTTGGCAATGGCGGCTACGACCCGTCGGAGGCCACATCTGTCGCGGGCCCGTCGGGCCGCACCCGGCACGCCAAGTGGTCCAGTCCGCGCAGTGCGTTGATCCGCCTTGGATACGTAGAGTCGAGCTTGCTCGACTGCGGAAGAACGTGCCCCAACGGCAGTCGAGCAAGCTCGACTCTACTCAATGTCCGCAGTAGATCCACGCCATGCGTGGATACAGCTCTTGTGTAGCGTCGAGTCATGCTCGACTTGCGCGCTAAGCGCGTTGGTTCCCTGCAAAGAGCAGTCGAGCATGGCTCGACGCTACATGGCCTTTTTCGCGCGCACCCTCGCCAACGCCAGATACATCGCAGGCGTCGTGTACAGCGTCAGCCACTGGCTGACCAGCAACCCGCCCACAATGGCGATTCCCAGCGGTTGCCGGAGTTCCCAGCCTTCGCCGTTGGCCAGCATCAGCGGCAGCGTGCCAAGCAGTGCCGCCAGCGAGGTCATCAGGATCGGCCGCAGGCGCAACCGCGCGGCTTCCATTACTGAATCCTGCGCGCTCAACCCGCGCCGCTCGCCGGCCAGCGCGAAGTCCACCAGCAGGATGGTGTTCTTCATCACCACGCCCACCAGCAGGAACAAGCCGAGCAGGGCGATCAGGTTCAGTTCGTTGCCGAACAGCCACAACGCCAGCAGCGCGCCGACACCGGCCGAGGGCAGGGTGGACAGGATCACCAGCGGCTGCAGGAAGCTTTCGTAGAGGATGCCCAGCACCAGGTAGACCGCCAACGTGGCGCCCAGCACCAGCCATAGCTGGCGCGCGCGCAGCTGATCCAGGCCTCCGGCCTCACCGGACAGCTTGCCCTGCACCGAACGTGGCAGCATCAGTTTCGACATCGCACCATCGATCGCCTGCGTGGCCTGTTCCAGCCCCACGCCCGGTGCCAGCGCGAACTCGATCCAGATCGAGGCGAACTGTTCGCTGTGATACACCCGGTCCGGTGCCATGCCATAGCGCCAGCTGGCGATGCTCGACAGCGGAATGCGCTGGCCGTTGCCATCGATCACCTGCAGCCGCGACAGCGTGCCGGGGTCCTGGGTGTGCTTCGGGTCCAGCTCCATCACCACGCGGTACTGGTTGAGGCTGTCGTACAGCGTGGCCACCTGGCGCTGGCTGAAGGAGTTGTTGAGCATGCTGGCGACGGTACGCAGGTCCACGCCGTGGCGCGCGGCCGCCTCGCGGTCGATATCCAGCACCACCTGGCGCATGCCGGCATCACCCTGCGCTTCCACGTCCACCAGCTCCGGCAGGCCACGCAGTGCGGCGGCCACCTTCGGTGCCCATTCGCGCAGGGGCGCAGTATCGGCCGACAGCAGCTGGAACTCGTACTTGCCGCTGCTGCCGGCGCCTTCCAGGCGGATGTCCTGGTCCACCCACAGATAGAGATTGCCGCCGGGCAGCTTGGGCAGCTGCGCCCGCAGGCGGTCGATCACCTGCTGGCTGGAGACCTTGCGCTCGGCCAGCGGTTTCATCTTGATCATGATGAAGGCGTTGTTGACCCCGTTGCTGCCACCGATGTAGCCGATGATGTCCTCGATGGCCGGGTCGGACAGCAGCAGCGCGCGGTAGGCATCGATCTTCGGCTGCATGGCCTGGAAGGAGAGCCCGTCGTCGCCGCGGGCAAAGCCACGCAGCTGTGCGGTGTCCTGCTTGGGCACGATGCCCTTGGGTACCTGCTGGAACAGCCAGGCGTTGAGGGCGATCACGGCCACGAACGCCAGCAACGGCCAGCGCAGCCGGCGCAGGCTGGCCTGCAGCGTGCGCAGGTAGACCCCGCGCAGGCGCTCGAACAGTGCGTTGCTGCCGCGCTGCCAGGCCGAGGGCTGCCGTGCGTCGTCCACGAACAATCGTGCACACAGCATCGGAACCAGGCTCAGGGCGACCAGCACCGATACCGCCATCGCCGCCACCAGGGTCAACGAGAATTCGCGGAACAGGCGTTCGACGAAGTCGTCCAGGAACAGGATGGAGATGAACACCACGGCCAGCGCCAGGTTCATCGACAGCAGCGTTGCTCCCACTTCCGAGGCGCCACGCACGGCGGCCTGCCAGCGATCGGCGCCCAGTTCGCGATGGCGGGCGATGTTCTCCAGCACCACGATGGCATCGTCCACCACCAGCACGGCGGCCACGATCAGGGCCATCAGCGAGAGCGTGTTGAGCGAGAAGCCCATCAACGCCACCAGCGCGAGCGTGCCGAACAGCACCACCGGAATCGCCACGCTGGGCACCAGCGCTGCACGCCAGTGGCCGAGGAAGCCGAGCACCACCAGCACCACCAGCACGATCGCCAGCACCAGCGTGAGCTCCGCTTCGTGCAGGGTGGCGCGGATCACCGGCGAGCGGTCCATCACCAGGCGCATGTCCACGCTGGAGGGCAACAGTGCATGCAGCTGCGGCAGCTGCGCCTGGATGGCATCAACGGTGGCGATGATGTTGGCACCGGGTTGGCGGCTGACGATCAGCAGCACGGCGGGGCGTTCGTTGTGGAAGCCGCTGGCGTAACGGTCTTCCACGCCATCGGCAACGGCGGCGACATCGCCCAGCCGCAGCGTGCGGTCGTCGCTGGCCTTCAACGCCAGTTCGCGGTACTGCGCGGCCTGGCGCAGCTGCAGCGGCGCTTCCAGCTGCCACTGCTGGCGCGCGTCCCCCACCGCGCCCAGCGGGCGCACCGCATTGGCACGCGCGATGGCCTGGGCCACGTCTTCCAGTGCCAGGCCTGCATGGTTCAGTGCATTCGGGTCCAGCGATACGCGCACGGCCGGCAACGCGCTGCCACCCACCTGCACTTCACCCACGCCCGGTACCTGCGACAGCTTCTGCGCCAGCACGGTGGAGGCCAGGTCGTACAGCTGGCCGGGCGACAAGGTGTCCGAGGTCAGCGCCAACGCCAGGATCGGTGCCTGTGAGGGATTGACCTTGCGGTACTGCGGCATGCCGGGCATGCCACTGGGCAGCTGCCCGCGTGCAAGGTTGATGGCGGCCTGCACTTCACGCGCTGCCTCATCGATGTCGCGGCCGAGCACGAACTTCAGTTCGATCTGGGTCTGGCCCTGGGTGCTGGCCGAGTCTATGCGCGAGATGCCAGGCAGGCTGCCCAGTGCACGCTCCAGCGGCGTGGCCACGGTGGCCGCCATCGATTCGGGCGAGGCGCCGGGCAGGCTGGCACTGACTTCAATGGCGGGGTAATCGACCTGCGGCAACGGCGCCACCGGCAACAACCGCAATGCCAGCAGGCCCGCCAACACCAGTGCCACGGCCAGCAGGATCGTGGCCACCGGGCGCTGCACGCAGGCCTGTGCCAGGCGCGCGACAGGGGTCACGCGCGCGCCTCGTCAGGCGACGGCGCCGTAACGGCCGCGCGGCCACGCTGCAGGCGATCGAAGGCCAGATAGATCACCGGCGTGGTGAACAGGGTCAGTACCTGGCTCACCAGCAGCCCGCCCACCATCACCCAGCCCAACGGTTGCCGCAGTTCGGCACCGGAACCACTGGCCAGCATCAGCGGCACTGCGCCGAACAGCGCGGCCAGCGTGGTCATCAGGATCGGCCGGAAGCGCAGCAGTGCCGCCTGGTGGATTGCTTCGCGTGGCGTCATGCCGCGTGTGCGCTGCGCGTCCAGCGCAAAGTCGATCATCATGATCGCGTTCTTCTTCACCAGGCCGATCAGCAGCACGATGCCGATCACTGCGATCAGGTCCAGGCTGCGGCCGCTCACCCACAACGCGGCCAGAGCGCCGACCGTTGCCGAAGGCAGGGTGGAGAGGATGGTGACCGGATGGATGAAGCTCTCGTAGAGCACGCCCAGCACGATGTACATCACCACCACTGCCGCCAGGATCAGCCACAGTGTGGAGGACAGCGAACTGCTGAACGCCGCTGCGGCACCCTGCAGGCGCAGCTCGATGCTCTGCGGTAGATCCACGTGTGCGCGTGCGGCATGCACAGCCTCCACCGCTTCGCCCAGCGATGCGCCCGGGGCCAGATTGAATGACAGCGTGGCCGCCGGGAACTGGCCGACATGGTTGCGCAGCAGGGCGGTCGGGCCCAGATCCACGCGCGCCACCGCACCCAGCGGCACGGTCTGTCCGCTGCTGCTGCGCACACGCAGGCCCGTGATCGCCTCCGGCCCGGGCTGCCGTGAAGGATCGGCCTCCAGGACCACCCGGTACTGGCTGGCCTGGGTGAAGATGGTGGAGATCTGCCGTTGCCCGTAAGCGTCGTACAGCGCATCGGCCACCGCTTCCACGCTCACGCCCAGGCGCGCTGCGGCGTCGCGGTCGATGTTCACCCGTGCCTGCCGCCCCTGCATCTGCAGATCGCTGGCGACATCGCGCAGTGCCGGTTGCTGGCGCAGCACCTGCAGCAGCTTCGGGGTCCAGCGCTCCAGTGTTTCAAGATCCGGCGTGGTCAGCGTGAACTGGTACTGGGTGCGGCTGATGCGGTCTTCGATGCCCAGCTCCTGCACCGGCTGCAGGTACAGGGTGATGCCGGGGATCTTCGACACGCGCTGTTGCAGGCGCGCCATCACCTCGGTTGCGCCATCGCGGTCGCCATGCGGTTTCAACTCGATCAGCAGGCGGCCGGTATTGAGCGTGGCATTGTTGCCGTCCACGCCGATGTACGAGGACACGCTGGCCACCGCCGGGTCCGCTTCGATGGCGGCGGCCAGCGCCTGCTGGCGCTCGCGCATGGCCTGGAACGAGATGGCCTGCGGGGCTTCGCTGATGCCCTGCACCAGGCCGGCATCCTGCACCGGGAAGAAGCCCTTGGGCACGGCGAAGTACAGCGCCACGGTGAGTGCCAGCGTGGCAACGGTGGCCAGCAGCATCAGCGGCTGGCGCTGCAGCACCCAGCGCAGTTGTCGGTCGTAGAGGGCGATGACGCGGTCGAACACATCGGGCGCATGCGAGGTCTTCGCGTGCGGCTTCAGGAACCGCGCGCACAGCATCGGCGTCAGTGTCAGCGAGACCAGCAGCGAAATGCCGATGGCTACCGCCAGTGTCACCGCGAACTCATGGAACAGCGCGCCCACCAGGTCGGCCATGAACAGCAGTGGGATCAGCACCGCGATCAGCGAAACAGTCAGCGACACCAGGGTGAAGCCGATCTCGGCTGCGCCTTTCAGCGCTGCGTCGCGTGGGCTTTCGCCTTCCTCCAGATGGCGGGCGATGTTTTCCAGCATCACGATGGCATCGTCCACCACGAAGCCGGTGGCGATGGTCAGCGCCATCAGCGTGAGGTTGTTGAGCGAATAGCCGGCCAGCAGCATCACCGCGAAGGTGCCGATGAGCGACAGCGGTACCGCGACGCTGGGAATGAGCGTGGCCGGCAGATTGCGCAGGAACACCCAGGTGACCAGCACCACCAGGCCGATGGCCAGCACCAGTTCCTTCTGCACGCCGCGCACCGACGCGCGGATCGATTCGGTGCGGTCGCTCAACACGTTCATCTGCACACCAGCCGGCAGCGTGGCCTGCAGCTGCGGCAGCAGCGTACGCACCTGTTCGACCACGGCGATCACGTTTGCACCGGGCTGGCGCTGGATGTTCACCAGCACTGCCGGGGTGGTGCCGCTCCACGCCGCCAGCTGGCGGTTCTCGGCGCCATCGGTGATGGTGGCCACGTCGCCCAGCCGCAGCGGCGCGCCGTCGCGCCAGGCCAGCACCAGGGCACGGTACTCATCCACGCTGCGCATCTGGTCATTGGCATCGAGCATCACCGCGCGGATCGGGCCGTCGAAGCTGCCCTTGGGCAGGTTGACGTTGGCGGCGGCGATGGCGGTGCGGATGTGGTCCATGCCCAGGCCGTTGGCGGCCAGTGCCGCCGGATTGACCTGGATGCGCACCGCCGGGCGTTGGCCCCCGGCCAGGCTGACCAGGCCGACGCCGGGCAACTGTGCCAGGCGCTGGGCAATGCGCGTATCCACCAGATCGTGCACCTGCGGCAGCGACAGGCCTTGTGAGGTCACCGCCAGGGTCAGGATCGGCGTATCGGCCGGATTGACCTTGCGGTAGACCGGTGGCACCGGCAGGTCGCCGGGCAGGAAGCTGCCCGCCGCATTGATTGCGGCCTGCACGTCCTGTTCGGCCACGCCCAGCGACACCTCCAGGCCGAACTGCAGGGTGATCACCGACGCACCGCCGGAACTGGTCGACGACAGCTGCTTCAGCCCGGGGATCTGCCCGAGCTGGCGCTCCAGCGGCGCGGTGATGGTGCGCGTGGTCAGCTCCGGGCTGGCGCCCGGGTACAACGTGGTGATCTGGATGATCGGGTAATCGACCTGCGGCAGCGCTGCCACCGGCAGCAGGCGGTAGGCCAGCACGCCCGACAGCAGCAGCGCCACCATCAGCAGCGTGGTAGCGACCGGACGCAGGATGAAGGCGCGCGAGAGGTTCATGCGCCGGCCTTGGTCACGGCCTCCTCGGTGATGATCTCCACCGCGGTGCCGTCTTCCAGTCCGTCGATGCCTTCGATCACCACCTGGTCGCCCGCAGCCAGTCCCGAGCGCACGGCCACGCGTCCGTCATCGGCAGGCCCAAGCACCACATTGCGCCGCTGCGCCTTGTTGTCCTTGCCGACGACATGCACGTAGTTGCCCTGGCTGCCGAACTGCACGGCGGCATCGGGAATCAGCAGCGCGGGCTGCTCGCCCAGCTGCAGGCGTACGTTGACGAACTGGTTGGGGAACAGGGCCAGGTCGTCGTTCTCGAAGTGCGCGCGCAGCTTCAGCGTGCCGGTGGTGGTATCGATGCGGTTGTCGACGCTGGACAGCGAGCCGCGGGCCAGCTGCCGGCGTTCTTCGCGGTCCCAGGTTTCCACTGCCAATGCCGGTTGCGCCTGCACGGCATCAAGCAGCGCGGGCAGCTCGGGTTCGGGCACGGTGAACAGCACGCTGATCGGCGCGGTCTGCGCCAGCGTCACCAGGCCTTCGGCATCGCTGGCGCGCACCAGGTTGCCCACGTCCAGCCGACGCAGCCCGACGCGGCCACTGACCGGTGCGGTGATGCGGGTGTACAGCAGCTGCAGGCGCGCTTCGTCAACAGACGCCTGATCGCTGAGGCGGCGACCCTGCAGCTGGCGCACCTTGCTCTGCTGGTCGCTCAGTTCCTGCCCGGACACGTAGTTCTGCTTCTGCAGTTCGCGGTAGCGCTGCAGCTGGCGTTCGGCGTTCTCCAGCTCGGCCAGGTTCTGCTGCTGGATCCCCTGAGCCTGTGCCAGCTTCACCTCATACGGGCGTGGGTCGATCTGCGCCAGCAGGTCGCCGGCTTTCACCTGTTGGCCTTCCTGGAAGTGCAGGCGCAGCAGCTCGCCATCCACGCGGCTGCGTACCACCACGCTGTGCAGGGGGGTGACCGTACCGACCGCCTTCAGGCGCAGCACCAGCGGCTCGGCGCTGGCGCGCGCCACGCGTACCGGCACCGTCTTGCCCGGCGCATCGTCGCTGCTGCCGGCGTCGTCCCGGGGCCACAGCCACCACGCCAGAAGGGCGACGAGGGCGATGCCCAGCACCACCCACAACGGGCGGGCACGGCGGGAACGGGAATTTTCGGCGACAGACATGGGGCATCCTGCGCCCTGCGCGCGCAGGGACATGCGGGCCCGTCGGCGCGTTCACGGCACCACGGGCAGCGGGGAGGGAGTGTCTGGCGGGGCCGCGGGCGCGGCGTGGCTGGATGCCGTCGCGGCAGCAACGGGGTGACAATGGTAGCCAATCAGCCCGGCCAATGCCGCGTGACCATGGTCATGCAACGCATTCGGTAGTGCCGGCCGCTGGCTGGCAACCTGCTGGAATCTGCGGGCATGTGCCGTGTTGCCGGACAGCGGCCGGCACTACCGTCAAACAATCAATGCACTTCGTCGTGATAGACGAACTTCGGCATTTCCCAGCGGTAGTGGATCGCCAGCAGGCGCAGCGCGAAGCCGCCGCCGAGGCAGCACAGGATCGCGGTGGCGTCGGCCACGCCCCAGTGCAGCAGCAACAGATAGGCCGCGCCGGTCAGCAGCGCGATGATCGCGTACAGCTCCTTCTGGAAGATCAGCGGCACCTCGTTGCAGAGGATGTCGCGCAGCACGCCGCCGAACGCGCCGGTCAGCATGCCGGCGATCAGCACGATCGGCATCGCATGGCCGGCTTCGCGCGCGATCGAGCAGCCGATCAGGGTGAAGGCGATCAGGCCCAGGCCATCGAGCACCAGGAAGGTGCGGCGGAAGTGGTGCATCCAACGCGCCACCCAGGTGGCGATCAGCGCCGCACACACGGTGAAGCCCAGGTATTCGGGATGCTTCACCCAGCCCAGCGGATAGTGGCCGAGCAGGATGTCGCGCAGTGAACCGCCGCCGAGTGCGGTGACGCAGGCGATCATGACCACCCCGAACAGGTCCATGCGGCGGCGGCCGGCGGACAGCGCGCCGGTCATGGCTTCAGCGGAAATGGCAATCAGGTAGATGATGGACAGCAGCATGGGGCAGGCTCCGGGCGCGGTGGGGCCGGCCATGCGCGACTACCGCCACTGCCTGCGCAATGACGGGATGACGATGACCGGTGCCGCTCCCGCTGTCCTTTTGCCTGAGAGTTCAGCGGCGTAGGCCGCGTGCCCCTTCGGCGGATCGTCCCGGGCGTGCCCGGTGACCTCTCTCCAGCTCGGCGAGTCGAATGCATGGTTGGTGGGATTCCAGCCCACCGGCCTGAGCGATCATGGGAGCCTGCGCCTTCGGCGGGCGCCAGCGCGGCGCCTCTCTCCTGCATTCGGGCGCCAGTATATCCGCTGCAGTGCAGCACGGCATAATCCGGGCATGGCCCCGTCCCTCCGCCCCTGGTTCCTGTACCTGCTCGAATGCCGCGATGGCAGCTATTACGCCGGCATCAGCACCGATGTGGAGGCGCGTTTCGCTGCCCACCAGGCCGGCAAGGGCGCGCGCTACACCCGGGCGCGGCCACCGCTGCGCGTGCTGGCCGTGCGCGAATTCCCGGACCGGGCCGCCGCGTCACGGGCCGAGTGGCAACTCAAGCAGCAGCCGCGCGAACGCAAGCTGGCCTGGCTGCAGGCACCTGCCGAGACGCTTCTGTAGATCCACGCCATGCGTGGATGGGCGCTTCCAGCCATGCCATGATCGCCCCGCGCCCTCAGCGCTGGAGACCCGGATGTCCACGATCGCCCTGCTGTTCGCTCTCTCCGCAGCAACGAGCCCTGCCGCCGATCCGGCCACCCTCGCGGCCATTGAAGCTACCTGCCACGACTACGTCGACGGCCAGCTGGAGGCCGACCCACAGCGCGTCGCCCGCTCCCTGCACCCGGACCTGGCCAAGCGCGCGGTGCTCGGCGATACGCCCGACGAGCGGCTGGGCCTGCGCCGCATGTCGAAGGAAGAACTGGTCGCGCTGACGAAGCAGGGCGCGCTGAAAACCCCGAAGGATCAATGGGACCGCCGCTGCACGGTGCTGGACGTGACCGGCAACGCCGCCTCGGTGCGATTGGAAACGCCGTGGTTCGTCGACTACTTCCACATGGGCCGCTTCGACCAGCGCTGGGTCATCGTCAACGCGTTGTGGTACCCGAAGCCGAAGGCGCCGTAGAGCCGAGCCCATGCTCGGCTTCTGCAGTCCGCGCAAAGTGCAGCCGAGCATGGCTCGGCTCTACAGGAACATGCGTGCGGCCCTAGCGCCTCGGCCGCCGGTCTTCCTGATCATCACCGAAGATGATGCGCGCGCTGCGTTGGTAGCTCCAGTACGCCACGGCCCAGTTCAGCAGCACCACGATGCGGTTGCGGAAACCGATCAGGAAGAACACGTGCGCGGCCAGCCAGAACCACCAGGCCAGCACGCCGGACAGCTGCAGCCGGCCCAGGTGCACGATCGCAGCCATGCGGCCGATGGTGGCCAGGTTGCCGAAGTCGGCGTACTTGAACGGACCGGGCTCGGGCTTGCCGTGCAGGCGTGCACGGATCACCTCGGCCACGTACTTGCCCATCTGTTTGGCGGCGGGTGCCACGCCGGGCACCGGCTTGCCGTTGGCCTGGTTCAGCGCGGCCAGATCGCCGGCCACGAACAGTTCCGGGTGGCCAGGCAGGGTCAGGTCCGGTTGCACCTGCACGCGTCCGGCGCGGTCCAGCGGCACGTCCAGCGTGCGCGCCAGCGGTGAAGCGGCCACGCCGGCGGCCCAGACCACGGTGCGTGCCGGTACGAACTGATCGCCGAGCTTGAAGCCCTGGCTGTCGATGTCGCTCACCGGGGTGCCGGTCAGTACCTCCACGCCCAGTTTTTCCAGCTGCCGGCGCGCCTTCAGCGAAAGCACTTCCGGGAACGAGGACAGTACGCGCGGACCAGCCTCGACCAGCCGTACCTTGGCGCTGGCTGGATCAATGTGGCGGAACTCATTGCGCAGGGTGTGGCGCGCGATCTCGGCCAGCGTGCCGGCCAGTTCGACGCCGGTAGGTCCACCGCCAACCACGGCGAAGCTCAGCCACGCGGCCTTCTTCGCCGGGTCCGGTTCCGCCTCGGCGCGCTCGAACGCCAGCAGCAGCTTGCGGCGCAGCGCGATCGCATCGTCCAGTGTCTTCAGGCCGGGCGCATCATCGGCCCACTGGTCGTTGCCGAAGTAGGCGTGGGTGGCGCCGGTGGCCAGCAGCAGGCTGTCGTAGTCCAGTGTGCTGCCATCGGCCATGCGGATCTGCCGGGCCTGCTTGTCGATGGTCACCACTTCGCCGAGGCGGACTTCCACATTGCGCTGGTGGCCGAGGATGTGGCGCAGCGGTGCGGCGATATCCGGGGCGGACAGGCCGGCGGTGGCCACTTGGTACAGCAGCGGCTGGAACAGGTGATGATTGCGGCGGTCGACCAGGGTGATGCGTATGCGCTCGCGGGCCAGGGCACGGGTGGCCCAGAGACCGGCAAAACCGCCGCCGACAACAACCAGGTGGGGAACGCGCTCGCGACTCATCGACTCACTCCAGTGGGGGCATTGGGGGAAGCGCCTGGCATCTTCGCACGATGGCCCCCTGTCACGTCAGCGCCCGCGTGGATCGGCGATACTCGGGTTCAGGCAACGGCCCGTGAGGAGCCCATGAGCGAACCGGAAAAGCGCATCGCCCTGTTGATCGACGCCGACAATGCGCCGGCCTCGAAGATCGACGAGGTCCTGGCCGAAGTCGCCCGCTACGGTGTGGCGAACGTGCGCCGTGCCTATGGCAACTGGAAGAGTCCGCGGTTGAAGGGCTGGGAGGCGGTACTGCACGAATATGCGATCCGCCCGATCCAGCAGTTTGCCTACAGCAAGGGCAAGAATGCCTCGGACATGGCGATGGTGATCGACGCCATGGATCTGCTGTACGCGCGTAATCTGGATGGCTTCGCCATCGTCTCCAGCGATGCCGATTTCACCCCGATGGTGATGCGCCTGCTGACTGACGGCGTGAAGGTGTATGGCTTCGGCGAGAAGAAAACCCCGGAGCCGTTCGTCAACGCGTGCTCGAAGTTCACCTACCTGGAAGCGCTGGGCCAGACCCATGCCAGCGTGCCGGATACCGAACAGGCTTCCAGCGAACAGGCATCGAACGAGCCTGTTGCCAACGACGATGCCCGGCCACGCAAGAGCGGTGCGGAAATGCGCAGTGACACCCGGCTGGTGAAGATGCTGCGCCGCGCGGTGTCCTCGGCGGAGGGCGAGGATGGCTGGTCGCACCTCGGGCCGGTCGGCAGCCAGATCGGCAATCAGGCCTCGTTCGATCCGCGCAACTATGGCTACGGCAAACTCAGCGATCTGCTGGCGGCGATCGGCCTGTTCGAGCTGAAGAAGGATGGCAAATCGTCCTACGTGCGCGCGCTGCCGAAAAAGAACCGGTAATGCCGGCCGCTGGCCGGCAATTCCCGGATGCCAGATCCCGCATCCACCACCCACACACCCACTCCGATCAGGCGTATCGTTGCCGCTCGCATTGCCAGCAAGGAAAAAACCCGCATGTTGAAGATCTGGGGCCGCCGCAATTCCAGTAACGTCCGCAAGGTGCTGTGGTGCGCCGAGGAGATCGGCCTGCCGTATGAATCCATCGAAGTCGGTGGCAGCCACGGCGGCACGCAGACGCCGGAGTACCAGGCGATGAATCCCAACAGCCTGGTGCCGGTGATCGAAGACCACGGCCTGCCGCTGTGGGAGTCGAATGCCATCGTGCGTTACCTGAGCGCGCGCTATGCGCTGGGCACGCTGTACGCCGAAGACCCGATGGAACGTGCCCAGGCCGAGAAGTGGATGGACTGGAGTACCTCGCGGATGGCACCGATCTACACCGACCTGATCTGGGGCATCATGCGCACCGCCCCGGCCGACCGCGACGAAGCGCGGATCAATGCCGCCATCGTGCGCGCCGGCGACTACCTGGCGATGGCCGATGCCACGCTGGCCAGACAGCCGTGGCTGTCGGGCGAGACGTTCGCGATGGGTGACATCCCGCTGGGCTCGCTGATCTATGCCTGGTTCGAACTGCCGATCCAGCGCCCGGAACTGCCGCACCTGGCCGACTGGTACGCGCGCCTGCGCGAGCGGCCGGCCTACCAGCGCGGCGTGATGTCGCCGCTGACGTAAGCGGCAGGGCCGTTGGTAGAGTCGAGCTTGCTCGACTGCTCCTGCATGAGGCAGTCGAGCAAGCTCGACTCTACGCAGCACCGACCGGATCAATACAGATCCGTCGGATCCACATCCAGCGACCAGCGCACCTTGCGTGCTTCCGGCAGCGCATACAGCTGCGGAACCAGCTGCGAAAGCACCCCATGCAGCGGCGGCCGCTGCAACGCAGACAGCAGCAGCTGGGTGCGCTGGTAGCCGGCACGCCGTGGCATCGGCGCCGGCATGGGCCCATAGGCTTCGACCACATTCTGGTCGCCCAGCAGTTGCCGCGCCGCCAGCAGGAACGCGTTGGCATGCTCCACCTGCTGCGCTTCGGCGCGCATCAGCGCCAGATGCGCGAACGGCGGGAATCCGGCGGCCTGGCGCTGGTTCAACTCGGCCTGCGCGAACGGGTGGTAGCCGCCGCTCACCAGGGTTTCCAGCAACGGGTGCCCGGGGTGATGGGTCTGCAGCCAGACTTCGCCAGGATCACGCGCGCGTCCCGCACGGCCGGCCACCTGGATCAACTGCTGCGCCAGTTTCTCGCTGGCACGGAAGTCAGCCGAGAACAGGCCCTCGTCAATGCCGACCACCACCACCAGGGTCAGCTTCGGCAGGTCGTGGCCCTTGGCCAGGATCTGCGTGCCGACCAGGATGCCGGGCTGGTCGCCCAGTTTCGCCAGTTGCTGTTCCAGTGCATCGCGGCGTGAAGTGGTGCCGCGGTCGATACGCACCACCGGGAAGTCGGCGAAGGCGGCGGTGAGATGCTCTTCCAGGCGTTCGGTACCGATGCCCTGGGGTTGCAGCGCCAGGCTGCCGCAGGCCGGGCATGCCAGCGGCGCCGGTTGCCGAGCGCCGCAGTGATGGCACTGCAGGCGACGGCCGCCGCCGTGCACGGTCATCGGCGCATCGCAGCGCTGGCAGGGCGCGGTCCAGCCGCAGTCGTGGCACAGCAGCACCGGCGCGTAGCCACGGCGGTTCTTGAACACCAGTACCTGTTGGCCGCGCTGCAGATGTTCGCCGATGCCGGTCAGTACGTCGGCCGACAGACCGTCATGCAGCGGCCGCTTTCGCACATCGAGGATGCGCACGCGTGGCGGCCGTGCATCACCGGCGCGCTGCTTCAGGCGCAGGTGCGTGTAGCGCCCGGCGTAGGCGTTGTGCAGCGTTTCCAGCGAAGGGGTGGCACTGCCGAGCAGCACCGGAATACCGAGCGCCTTGGCACGCACCAGGGCGAAATCGCGCGCGTGGTAGCGGATGCCGTCCTGCTGCTTGTAGCTGCCGTCGTGTTCCTCGTCGACGATCAGCAGGCCGGCTTGCGGCAATGGTGTGAACACCGCCGAGCGGGTGCCGACGATGACCCGCGCTTCGCCACGTGAGGCCGCCGCCCACACACGCGCGCGCTCGTTGTCGTTCAGCCCGGAGTGCAGCGCGTGCACGGCGATGCCAAGGCGGCCGCGGAAGCGTGCCAGGGTCTGCGGGGTCAGGCCGATTTCCGGCACCAGCACCAGCGCCTGCTTCCCCTGCGCCAGGCAATGGATGATCGCCTGCAGATAGACCTCGGTCTTGCCGCTGCCGGTCACGCCATCCAGCAGGAAGGGCTGGAAGCCTTCGGCGGCGTTGATCGCGGCCACCGCCTCGGCCTGGTCCGGGTTGAGCGTTGGACCGGGCAGTGGCTGCGCATGTTGCGGTGCCACCGTCAGCGCCACGCGCTCGGCCAGATCACGCTTGGCCAGACTGCGTGCGGCGGTGCGCCAGTCCTGCATGCGTTCGCCCAGTACATCCTCATCCACCACGGCCTCGGCCAGCAGTTCGGCCAACTGCCGCGGGCGGCTGCCGGCGCGCAGTGTCCCGCGCTGGGCATGGCCTCCGGGTGTCAGCTGCCAGCCCCAGTGATGGGTGTCAGGCAGGGCGTCGCCATGTCGCAGCGGGCCGGGCAGGGCGGTGCTCAGCACCTCGCCGAGAGGGGCATGGGTGTAGCGCGCCAGCCACTGCAGGCTCTGCCACAGCTCACCCTGCAGCAGCGGCTGCGGGTCGCACCAGGCCAGCGCCTGGCGCAGGCCCTGGCCGTCGTCGGATTGGCCGTGCCCCACCACCACGCCGACCAGCTCGCGGTTACCGAACGGCACCTTCAGGCGGCAACCGACCGCAACCGTGGGGCCATCGCCCTCCGGCGACAGGTAGTCGAACAGACGGGGCAGGGGGACGGGCAGGGCGACCTGCAGGGTCGGAATCGGTGAAAGCATCGGGCCAGTGTACCGGGCCATGCGCGCGCGAATGGCGGGGTGGGAGGCGGTGGGGCGGCGCCCGTTGAATCATAAATGTCACCTAAATATCGGTGTCCATTGGAGATTCAGTCTTATCCACATGTTCTGTGGATAACGCTGTGCGTTACCGGTCGGCGGGCGCGCAGGAGGCCGATGGCGACGGCCTCATGCTCGGGTTGGTCAAAAAATCGCCATACTTTAAAAATCATCAAAATCAATGATTTAAGTGTGAAACAATGCTGAAACAGAGTGAATTCAGCTGGATGCCACAGTTTCCAGCGCAGGCAGCGTGGTGCTGTGCACAACCTGCAGCACGAAGTGCCTGCGGGCGCAAGTCCTGCCGGGCGTCGATGGCCTGCCGCTATCATGCGGGCAGACCTTTGGAGTGACCGATGACGGCTGTGCCCGCCCCTGTTTCCTCGACCGCGGCCGGCGCGCTGTCGGCGTTCCTGCGAGGCGTTGAACGCCGCGCCCTGGTGGTGGCTGAACTGCAGTGCGGCGATGCTGCCCGTGCCGAGCAGACCCTGGTGGCGGTGATGCGCGCGTTTGCGGCGGTCGCCAGTGACCTGCCGATGGCGCAGTGGCCGACCCGCTTCTGGACCCTGCTGGGCCAGCGCCAGGCACTGCGTGAGCCGGTGGGCGGCCAGTGGGAACCGTCGCTGGCCGCGTTGGGCGAGATGGGACCGTTGCCGCGCCTGGCGCTGTTGCTGCGGGTGGGCGGCAGCCTGGATGAAGGTATCGCCACGCGCGTGCTCGACCAGGACGAAGCCGGCTACCAGCACCTGCTGGCCGATGCCTGCCCGCGTGACGCGCACGGCCAGCCCGATGCATCGGCCTGGCGTCAGCTGGCCGAACAGGTGCAGCTGCGCATCCGAGACCTGCCCGCCAAACGCCTGCAGCAGCTGCAACAGCCGACGGCACCGACGACCAGCAGCGAAGTCCCGACCTCCAGCTGGCGCACCCCGCAGCGCGACGAGCGGGCCGCAGCCACTGGCAAGCGCCGCCGCGCCAATGCCAAGCCGCGCTGGCGCGGTCCGTTGATCCTGCTGGTGACCGTGGCGGTACTGCTGGCCGCCGCGCTGGGCTGGCGCTACTGGCAGGGGCATTCGTTCGGCAGCGACGCCCCATTGCCGGAAGGCGTGGTCGGTGAGGCGGGCCCCGTCACGGTGGAAGCACTGCCGCCGAGCAAGGTCAATGCCGCGCCGGACGCGACCCCTGCGCAGGCGGCGGACGACGCCACCATGCTGGCCGACCGCGACTATCCGCTGGTGGCCGATGCCGATCTGTATGCGTGGACGGCGGCCGGTGGCCCACTGCCGGTGGACGAATCGCAATCCAAGCCGAGCCGGCCCGAGCCGGCCAGCGCCACGCTGGAAACCGCTGCTGCCGATGAATAAGACCCTGTTCGCCAGCCTGCTGCTGGCCCTGCCGTTGTCGCTGTCCGCCGCGCCGCAGACCTTGAGCGTGCCGCTGCCGCCGCCAGTGCCGGGCAGTTCACCGGCGGCTCCGGCTCCGGCCCCGGTCACCACAAGCACGACGCCCGCTGCGTTCACCCAGCTCGATGCCCAGCAGCAGCGCCAGCGTCGCGCCGACTACGCGGCCTGGCGCGCCCTGCCGGAGGGCGAGCGTGAGCGGATCCGTCAGGCCGCTGCCCGCTTCAATGCGCTGCCGGCCGACCAGCAGCAGCGCCTGCGCCAGCAGTTCCAGGCGCAGGACCAGGCGTTCCGCGAAGGCTGGCGGCTGGGTCCGCAGCTGGGCCTGGAGTTCCCCAAGCTGCACGGCCTGTTCGGGTTTGTGCCGCCGGAACAGCGCGAGGCCGCGCTGGCCGTGCTGCGCCAGCTCAGCACGGCGCAGCTGGCCCAGCTCACCCTGGTCGCGCAGCGCACACCACCACAGGAACGCGACACGGTACGCAGCGCGTTCCTCGCCGTGCCGCCCGCCGAGCGCGACACCTGGCTCAAGCGCCAGGCGGGGCAGTAAACCCGAAGGCGCAGCGTCCAGGGGTAGAGTCGACTGTTAGTCGACTTGCGCGCACAGCGCGGGGTTTTCGCGGTCCTGTATGAAGAGCAGTCGACTGACAGTCGACTCCACAAGGCGGGCGTCTTTCCCGGTAACGCGATCGCAACGGGTGATGCCGGGGCCTGCCGGAACCCAGCATTCACGCCATGTCATGGGAATGCGCGCGCTGCACGCGTAAGATGGCGGCCCGCAACCCGGTGCCTGTGCCCTTCGCGCGCAACCGCAGTTCGCGTCAAGCACCTTATGTCTACTGCAACCTCCACGCCGCGCTTCAGCAAGGAAGTCGGCGCCACCGGTCTGCTCGCCCTGCCGCTTGTGCTCGGGCATGTCTCCACCGGTCTGATCTCCTTCGTCGACAACGTCATTGCTGGCCACCATGCCACCGCGACCCTGGCTGCGGTGACCATCGGTACGGCGCTGCTGTGGCTGCCGATGCTGATTCCGATCGGCACCCTGATCTCGCTCACCGCCTCGGTGTCGCAGCTGCATGGCGCCGGCCGCGAGCGCGAGATCGGCCCGCTGTTCCGCCAGGCACTGTGGCTGGCGTTGGGCCTGGGCCTGATCATGTTCACCTTCCTCACGGTGGTGCCGCCGCTGCTGCCGGCATTCGGCATCGCGCCGGACATCGTGCCGGGGGCGACCGCGTTCCTGCATGCGGTGCGTTGGGGCGGCCCAGCGCTGACCCTGTACTTCTGCATGCGCTATCTGAGCGAGGGCATGCACTGGACGCTGCCGACCATGCTGCTCGGTTTCGGTGGCCTGCTGGTGCTGGCGCCGATGGGCTACGTGCTGGCCAACGGCAAGCTGGGCTTCCCGGAAATGGGTGCCGAGGGCCTGGGCATCGCCTCGGCGGTGATGATGTGGCTGCAGGCGATCGCCTTCGCCACCTACCTGTGGTTCACCAAGCGCTTCGCCCACCTGCAGCTGTTCTCGCACTTCGAAGGACCGCGCTGGTCTGCGATCTGGGATTTGCTGCGCACCGGCCTGCCGATCGGCATTACCGTGCTGATGGAGGGCGGCCTGTTCATCGTCACCGCGCTGCTGATCGGCCGCCTCGGTGCCAATGAGGCGGCCGCGCACCAGATCGCGATCAACGTTGCGCAGCTGTGCTTCATGATCCCGATGGGCGTGGCCGAGGCCACCACCGTGCGCGTCGGCCATGCGGTCGGCCGTGGCGATGGCTTCGGTGTACGGCGTGCGGCCTGGGCCGGCTACGCGATCATCATGGGTACGCAGACGTTGTCGGCGGCGGTACTGCTGTTCGGCCACGATGCCATCGTCGGTGTCTACACCAACGACCTGGCGGTGGCCGGCCTGGCCTCCACCCTGCTGCTGTACGCGGCCACCTTCCAGTTCCCGGATGGCATCCAGGTGCTGTCGGCCGGCGCGCTGCGTGGCCTGAAGGACACCCGCGTGCCGATGTTCATCGCCATGTTCGCGTACTGGGGCCTGGGCATGCCGCTCGGCGCCGGGCTCGGCCTGGGCCTGGGCATGGGCCCGCAGGGCATGTGGATCGGCCTGATCGTCGGCCTGACCGCCGCCGCCATCCTGATGGGCTGGCGCCTGCGCCGCAGCAGCCTGCGCATCGGCCAGTCCGTACTGTCCTGATCCGCCCCGCCCGCCGCGATGACCCGTGGCGGGCGATCCCCTGACTTGTGTCCGATGCCGCATCACGCGGCACCGGCTATGCTGGCACCACGGCAAGAAGCCATCCGGAGCGTTCCATGAATCAACCCGTGCCCCCGCTGCCCCCGGCGCGTCGCAACCCCGTCGCCAGCTTCTTCATCGGGCTGTGGGACGTCATGAACTTCACCCGCCGGTTGATCCTCAACCTGGTGTTCTTCGGCCTGCTGTTCCTGCTGCTGGTGATGTTCGTCATCGCCGCCGGCATGGGCGCCGGTGCCAGCAAGTCGCTGCAGGACCGCACCACCCTGGTGATTGCGCCGGAAGGCCGCCTGGTCGAGCAGTTCAGCGCTGATCCGGTCAGCCGTGCGCTGGCCAAGGCGGTGGGCGACAACGGTGCCGAAGAGATCCAGCTGCGCGATCTGCTGCGGGTGATCGAGTCGGCCAAGGAAGACAAGAAGATCGAGCGCGTGGTGCTGGAGCTGGACAAGCTGCAGCCGTCGGGCTTTGCCTCGCTGCGTGAAGTGGCCGCGGCACTGCAGGACCTGCGTGCGTCCGGCAAGCAGCTGGTGGCCTACAGCGAGAGCATGGGCCAGTCGCAGTACCTGCTGGCCGCACAGGCCGACGAGGTCTACCTGGACCCGATGGGGTCGGTGGTGCTCGAGGGCCTGGGCCGCTACCGCCAGTATTTCCGCACCGGCCTGCAGGACAAGCTGGGCGTGGACGTGCACCTGTTCAAGGTGGGTGAGTACAAGTCCGCGGCCGAGCCGTATGTGCTCGATGCTGCGTCGCCGGCCTCCAAGGAAGCCGACCTGTTCTGGATGAACGACGTGTGGCAGCGCTACCTGGGCGACATCGCCAAGGCCCGTCGCCTGGACCCGGCACAGCTGGCCGCCGGCATCGACACGCTGCCGGAAGGCATCGCCGCTGCCGGTGGCGACCTGGCCAAGTTCGCCCTGCAGCAGAAGCTGGTGACGTCACTGAAGACCCGCGAGGAATTCGAGGATCTGATGATCGAGCGCGGCGTGGCCGACGACGATGCCGACGGTGGTTTCCGCAACGTCGACTTCGGCACCTACCTGGGCCAGCTCGATGCGCGTCGCAACCCGGTCGATAACCGTCCGCAGGTGGCGGTGGTGGTGGCTGCCGGCGAAATCAGCGGCGGTGATCTCCCGGCCGGCCGCATCGGTGGCGAATCGACCTCGGCGCTGCTGCGTGCCGCGCGTGACGACGAGAACGTGAAGGCCGTGGTGCTGCGCGTGGATTCGCCGGGTGGTGAAGTGTTCGCCTCCGAGCAGATCCGCCGCGAAGTGGTGGCCCTGCAGGCCGCCGGCAAGCCGGTGGTGGTGTCGATGGGCGACCTGGCCGCCTCCGGTGGCTACTGGATCAGCATGAATGCCGATCGCATCTATGCCGATCCGTCGACCATCACCGGTTCGATCGGCATCTTCGGCATGGTGCCGAACTTCAGCCGCGCGCTGGACAAGATCGGCGTGCACACCGATGGTGTCGGCACCACCCGTTTCGCGGGTGCGTTCGATGTCACCCGCCCGATGGAGCCGGCCGTGGGCCAGGTCATCCAGTCGGTGATCAACAAGGGTTACGCCGACTTCACCGGTCGCGTCGCCGACGCCCGCAAGAAGCCGGTCGAGGCCGTCGACGAAGTGGCCCGTGGCCGCGTGTGGAGCGGTGCGCAGGCAAAGGAACGTGGCCTGGTCGATGCCTTCGGTGGCCTGAAGGATGCCGTGGCCGATGCCGCCAGCCGCGCCAAGCTGGGCAAGGCCGATGCCTATCGCGTGCGCTACATCGAGAAGGCGGCAACGCCGTTCGCACAGTTCGTCAGCGGTTTCGCCGGCAGCCATGCCGGTGCCTGGATGCTGTCCGATTCGGGCATGGCGCGGATGGTGCTGGCGCGCACGATGCCGGAAGTGGATACGCAGCTGCGCTTTGTCGAGAACGCGGCCCGCGAGAAGGGCAACGGCACGCCGGTGAAGGCGCTGGCGTACTGCTTCTGCGGGTTCTGACCGGAAGCCATCCACGCATGAATGGCGTGGATTTACTGGAAGCGCCCGGCCTTGGCCGGGCGTTTTCGTTTGCGGGGTTACTGCGCGGCGTCAGCCTCGGCCTTGCGCTCGCTCGCAGCGGCGTCATCGACGGTTTTCTGCACGCGCTTGGCGCGGTCCAGTGGCTGCTGGATCGCGCGGGCCATGGCCTGCGGTTCCGGCGGCTTCTCCGGGTTCGGCGTGGGCGGGCGCTGGCAGGCGGACAGCAGCACGGTGGCCAGCAGGGACGTGGACAGGATCAGGATGCGCATGGCGGCACTCCGTGATGGGCGTGCGGGCAGTGTCGCATCCTCGGCAGGGGGCGGCCGTGAGCGCGTATCCTTGCCGCATCGAAATACAGCGGGCGCGGCCCCGGAGAGCACATGACCCAGCAACGGTGGCGCCTGGACGGCCAGACCGCCCTGATCACCGGCGCCAGCGCCGGCATCGGCCTGGCCATCGCCCATGAACTGGCGGGGCTCGGCGCCGACCTGATGATCGTCGGCCGTGATATCGACATGCTGGAGACCGCGCGCGACGAACTGCTGGATGTGTATCCGCAGATGCAGGTGCATGCGCTGGCCGCCGATGTTTCCGACGACGAGGACCGCCGCCAGATCCTGGACTGGGTGGAGGACCACAGCGATGGCCTGCACATCCTGGTCAACAACGCCGGCGGCAACGTCACCAAGGCGGCCACGGAGTATTCCGAGGATGAATGGCGGAAGATCTTCGAGACCAACCTGTTCTCGGCATTCGAGCTGTCGCGCTACGCACATCCGTTGCTGGCCCGCCACGCGTCGTCGTCGATCGTCAATGTCGGCAGCGTGTCCGGCCTGACCCACGTGCGCAGCGGTGTGGTCTACGGCATGACCAAGGCGGCGATGCACCAGATGACCCGCAACCTGGCCGTCGAGTGGGCCGAGGATGGCATCCGGGTCAACGCGGTGGCGCCGTGGTACATCCGCACGCGGCGCACGTCCGGTCCGTTGGCGGACCCGGATTACTACGAGGAAGTGATCAACCGCACGCCCATGCGCCGCATCGGCGAGCCGGAGGAAGTGGCTGCGGCCGTGGGCTTCCTGTGCCTGCCGGCGGCCAGCTATGTCACCGGCGAGTGCATCGCGGTGGATGGTGGGTTCCTGCGCTACGGGTTCTGATCTTTCAGAGGGTAGTGCCGGCCGCTGGCCGGCAACTGCAATCATCTGAAAATCCTGCGATTGCCGGCCAGCGGCCGGCACTACCGGGTGGCTGTCACCCCGGCACCGGGCAGTTGCTGGCCTCCAGCACGCCCTGCAGCCGCTCGCGTTCTCCGCGCGCGGTATCGCGGTTCTCCGGCGCGGCAAAGCGCTCACGGCCGCGGGCATCGCGGAAGCGCTGCTGCCAACCACCGCAGCGCTGCGCTTCGGGAAGCGCTTCGCAGTGGTCGCGCACCACTTCGCAGCTGGCGGCATTCACCGGCGTCACTCCGCCAAGGCCCTGTACCGTCATCAGCTCGCAGCGGCCCGGCGCGGCCTCGTACTCATACAGGTAGCCGCTGCCCTGGCTGTCGGTGCACTGGAAGATCGGAGGAAGCGGCGGCTTCGGTGGACCGTCACCTGTGGCGGCGCGAGCCCCGGCATCGCGGCGCAGCGTCGCGCTGTCGAGGATCTGGTCGTCTCCTTCGTGTTCGACCATGCCTGCTTCCATGATCGTGCGCCCTTCGTCCGCGCGTCGTGGTTTCGCTGGGGCCGCAGGGGCAACGGCCGGTCCGGCCGGCACCGGCGCGGGTGTTTCGACCGGGGCGGGTGCGGGTTCGTCGGCCACAGGTGCAGCGGCAGCCGGCTGCGCGTTGGCCGGGTCGGGTATGCGCAGCACCTGCTGCTTGCTGCCGGTGGGGCACGGCGAGCGCTGCAGGGTAGGGACGTCACTGCTGCTGGAGGTACAGCGGTAGATCACGCCCTCTTCGGCCAATGCGCTTCCCGGCAGCAGCACCAGAAGCAGCCAGATCACTCGGTTCATGCGCACAGCGTACAGGCTGCGACGGCGCGCCGCGCTCAGCGTTCGCAATCGCGCGACAGGCGCGCATCGATGCCGCGCTGTTCGTTGCTGATGGCGGTGCGTTCGCTCTGCAGTGCGCTGTTGTAGCGCCGGTCCAGTTCCCAGCGACGGTCGCGCAGGCGCGCGCAGACTTCCTGCGGCGGCAACGCATGGCAGCTGTCGCGGACCAGCACGCTGCCGGCCGGAACCTGCACGTCCATACCGATCGAGGGGCGCCGATACCCCGCGCCTTCGCCGACTGGCGTGCCGATGGCCGGGCGTGGTCCGGGGTAGGCCGGGCCACGATGGCCGTGTGGCAGCCAGACACTGGTCCACAGCGGCACCCAGCGCGGATTGCCTTCGTTGTTGTCGCTGGTATAGCGGCGGCCATCCTCGCTCACGCATTCGTACATCGGCTGCGGCGGCTGGATGTAGACGTGGCGGACTTCGCGCTCGCGGATGACCGGGGCTTCGCTGGGCGGGGGAGGCGTGGCATCGCTGCGCACCACCCGCGGAGCGGGATCGCGCGGGCGCTGCAGGTCGCGCACCTGCTGGCGGCCGCTGTTGCAGGGCGTGTCCTGCAGGGCAACGGCCCCGTTGCTGGCAACGCAGCGGTACACCCGCACGTCTTCGGCGGCGGGCGCCGTCCACGGCAGCAGCAGGCACAGGCTGAGGGTGGCGCGCAGCAGGGTCATGGCGGCAGGGTGCGCGATTGTCCGCAGCAGCGCAATCGCCGGCTCAGGAGCGCAGCACGTTGCCGCTGAGCGCGTCGCGGATCGGGGTGGGTTGGGCCAGGCCACCGGTCTGCCCATCGAGGATGCCGTCGAGCAGGCGCAGCAGGCGCGGGTCCAGCTCTTCGCGGCTGCGTGCCGGTGGTTCGCCGGCCAGGTTGGCGCTGGTGGAGACCAGCGGGCCGCCCCAGGCGCGGCAGACTTCGGCCACCAGCGGGTGCGCGCTGATGCGCACCGCGATACCACTGTGTTCGCCGGTGACCCAGCGCTGCGCGCGCGGGCCGGCGGGCAGGATCCAGGTGTTGGCGCCGGGCCAGCTGGCCAGTACCGCGCGCTGGCGGGCGTCGGGCAGCGCCTGCAGGCGCACCCAGCCTTCCAGCTGTGCCAGCTCGGCCGCAACCAGGATCATGCCTTTCTCGATCGGGCGCTGCTTCAGCCGCAGCACCATGTGCACCGCCGCTTCGTGCGAGGGATCACAGCCCAGGCCCCAGACCGCTTCGGTCGGGTAGGCGATCACGCCGCCCGCGCGGAGCGTGGCGACAGCAGAGTCCAGGGTGAGTTCTTTCATGGTGGCGACCGGCCCGGCGTGGGCCTCCATTATCCCCCTGCTGCGTGCAGAAGGGGTGGTGGGTGCGGATGGTAGGTGCGGACCGTTGGTCCGCACACCTTGACCCTCATCCACGCATGGCGTGGCAGAGCATCCACGCATGGCGTGGATCTACTTCTTTGCGGCGGCCTTCTTCGCCGGGGCCTTCTTTGCGGCCGCCTTCTTCACTGCTTTCTTGGCCGGGGCCTTCTTGGCAGGCGCTTTCTTTGCAGCGGCCTTCTTCGGCGCGGCTTCCTTCTTCACCGCAGCTTTCTTGGCCGGGGCTTTCTTCGCGGCGGCCTTCTTGGCGCCAAAGCCCTTGCGCACCGGCTTGCCGGTTTCTTCCATCAGCTGCTGCACTTCGGCCAGGGTCAGCGATGCCGGCTCGCGATCCTTGGGGATCTTGCCGTTCATCTTGCCGTCGCTGATGTACGGGCCGAAACGGCCGTTCAGCACCTGGATGTCGCTTCCCTCGAACTCCTTGATGATCCGGTTGCGCGCGATCTCTTCCTTCTCTTCGATCAGGAACACGGCGCGGGCCAGGTCGATGGTGTACGGGTCGTCTTCCTTCTTCAGCGAGGCATAGGTGCTGCCGCGCTTGGCGAACGGGCCGAAGCGGCCGATGCCGACGCTGACCGGCTCGCCGTTGTCCTCACCCAGCGCGCGCGGCATCAGGAACAGCTCCAGCGCGTCTTCCAGGGAGATGGTGTGCATCGACTGGCCGGGGCGCAGCGAGGCGAACTTGGGCTTCTCCTCGGCGTCCTCGGCGGTGCTGCCGATGGCCGCGTAGGGCCCGAAGCGGCCCAGGCGCACGCTGACCGGCTTGCCGGTCTTCGGGTCGGTGCCGAGCTCGCGCGCGCCACTGGCCTCGGCACGGTCGACCGATTCCTTCTTGTCTTCCACCAGCTCCTTGAACGGCTCCCAGAAGCGGGCCATCAGCGGGATCCACTCTTCTTCGCCACGCGAGACGGCGTCGAGCTCGTCTTCGAGCTTGGCAGTGAAGTCGTAGTCCACGTACCGGGTGAAGTGGCTGGACAGGAACTTGGACACCGCGCGGCCGACGTCGGACGGGCGGAAGCTGCGGCCTTCCATTTCCACGTACTTGCGGAACAGCAGGGTCTGGATGATCGAGGCGTAGGTCGAGGGACGGCCGATGCCGTACTCTTCCAGCGCCTTCACCAGTGCTGCTTCGGTGTAGCGCGGCGGCGGCTGGGTGAAATGCTGTTCGGCCTGGATGCGTTCCAGCGGCACGCGGTCGCCGGGCTTCATCGCCGGCAGCTTGCGGCCTTCGTCCTCATCCTCGGCGCTCTTGTTGTCCTTGCCTTCTTCGTACACGGCCAGGAAGCCGGGCACCACCACGGTGGTGCCGCTGGCACGGAACACGTGCTCGCTGCCGGCCGAGAGGTCGACGCTGACGGTGTTGAGCGTGGCCGGAATCATCTGGCAGGCCACCGCGCGCTTCCAGATCAGCTCGTACAGCTTGCGCTCGTCATCGGTCAGGTAGCGCGAGACCTGCGCAGGCGTGCGCAGCGCCGAGGTCGGGCGCACCGCTTCGTGCGCTTCCTGGGCGTTCTTGGACTTGGTCTGGTAGGTGTTCGGCTGGTCCGGCAGCGAGGCGATGCCGTAGTCACGGGCGATCACGTCGCGGATCTCGGCCAGCGCGTCCTGCGACAGGTTCACCGAGTCGGTACGCATGTACGAGATCAGGCCGACGGTGCCTTCGTCGCCGATGGCCACGCCTTCGTACAGCTTCTGCGCCACCTGCATGGTCTTGCGGGTGGTGAAGCCGAGCTTGCGCGAAGCTTCCTGCTGCAGGGTGGAGGTGGTGAACGGCGGTGCCGGGCGGCGCTTGCGCTCCTTGCTGGCCACGTCGGTGACATGCAGCGAGCCCTGCGCGGCCTGCTGGATGCGCAGGCGGGCGGCCTCGGCGGTGTCGCCGTCGGTGATGGTGAACTGCTCGAACTTCTGCCCGTCCAGCTTGATCAGCTTGGCGTTGAAGTGCTGCGACGGGTGCGCGCACTCGGCGGCGATCGACCAGTACTCGCGGGCGATGAAAGCTTCGATCTCTTCCTCGCGCTCGACGATCATGCGCAGTGCCGGGCTCTGCACGCGGCCGGCGGACAGGCCGCGCTGGACCTTGCGCCACAGCACCGGCGACAGGTTGAAGCCGACCAGGTAATCCAGCGCGCGGCGCGCCTGCTGGGCATCGACCAGGTCGCTGGCGATCGCGCGCGGCTGGCTGATCGCTTCCTTGATGGCGCGCGGAGTGATCTCGGTGAACACCACGCGCTGCATCGGCTTGTCCTTGACCAGCCCGCGCTCCTTCAGGATCTCGGCGATGTGCCAGCTGATCGCTTCACCCTCGCGATCCGGGTCGGTCGCCAGCAGGATGTCGTCGGCGCCCTTGGCGGCCTTGGCGATCGCATCGACATGCTTTTCGTTCTTGTCGATCACGTCGTAGTGCATGGCGAACCCGTTGTCCGGGTCGACCGCGCCTTCCTTCGGGATCAGGTCGCGCACGTGCCCATACGAGGCCAGGACCGTGTAGTCCTTGCCGAGGTATTTGTTGATCGTCTTGGCCTTGGCCGGCGATTCGACGATGAGCAGGTGCTTGGGCATGTCAGGAAAGGTCTGTGGGCGGACCGGGGGAGAGGGGCCGCTAGGGTGGAGCAAACGGCCGCATTAGTGAAGCGGCCACGGGCAAATCCATAAACTGAACGCCCGGTAATGTGCCGGGCGTTCAGGTTTCACCTTATTAGAGGAATCACGCCCGGCCAGCCCATGTCAAGCAGCCAGGCGTGAGGATGGCCGTTCATGAGGCCATCTTGGCGATGACGCCGACCGCGAACACCAGCAGGACCACGCCCGCCAGCGACAGCAGGCCAGTCAGCACGAGCACCAGCACGGTCACCGTGCCCAGCTCGCGGCGCTGCAGCTGCGGCTGGTCGGTGTAGGCCCAGCGGTCGACCACCAGGGTGTCGCAGATCATGTCGTGCAGGCCCTGCTTGCGCTCGGTGAAGGCGGCCATCAGGAAACCGATGCCGAGGGTGAAGCTGCTCAGCAGCATGGCCCAGTAACGACCAAATGCGCGGGCCTTGGTCAGGCGCTCGCCGTTGCCGCGCACGACCTTGATGCCGACTGCCATCTTGCCCAGCGTGGCGCCGCCCTGCGAGGCGTGGAACCAGGTGTAGTAGGCCATGCCGATGCAGAGGTTGATCAGGGCACTGGCCAGCTGGGCCACGATCTCGATGGCCGATTCACCACTACCCACCGCGCCCATGCTGGCGCCCAGGATCGCACCGAGGATGGCACCGATGATGCTGCCGGGGATGACCAGCACGAAGTAGTCGATCATGTAGGCCGCCACGCGCTTCCAGAAGCCTGCATAGACCACTTCACCGCCAACCACCGGCTGTGCGTGGCCACCGCTGCCGGCGGCGGCTGGAGCGCTGTATGGCGAGCTGCTGAGCGCGCCGGTGCCGGGCAGCGGCGCGGTGCCGCTGTCGATGGCGGCATAGTCGCTGCGCAGGTCGAACCCGCCGCTGCTGGTGGCCGTGCTGGCATCGGCCAGCGTCTGCAGGCCGAGCTCGTCGACCACCTGGCGCAGTGCAGCCCACTGGGCCATGCCCTCGCGCCAGACCAGGGTGTCCAGGTTGAGCTGGCCGCGCTGGAAGCGCTGGCGGATCTCCTGGACCGGCAGCGGGCCCTGGCGTTGCTGTCCTTCGGCGTAGTACCACTCAGTCATTGCATGTTCCCTGTTGAATCATCCTTGGAGGTGCTGGCGTGCGCGTGGCTCAGCCGCGGCACGTCGGCGGCAGGTACTTGTCGTTGCTTTCGCCACTGCATTCCCAGCGGCCGCTGTCGCGATCGTATTCCAGCCACAGCAGGTCGCCATCGAGGCTTTTGCCGGGCAGCGCCAGGGTGGCTTCGATGCCGCAGTGGCCATTGTTGAAGCGACCGATGTTCACCGCCGACAGCCCTGCGTGGGCAAAGTCACCCGGGGCCGGGAAGCCGGCGTCGTTGGCACCGGGGCAACGGCCTTCGTCATCGGCGAAATGCTGCACCTGGTCCTTCAACGGCTGCAGTGCGGTCACGGCGCCGGCGACCTTGGCGCGCACGGTGTAGTCGTTGTAGGCCGGCAGCGCGATGGCAGCCAGGATGGCCACGATCGGGACCAGCACCAGCAGCAGGCCGCCGCCGATGATGGCGGTCAGCGCACAGCCGGACAGCTTCTTCTTCGGCGCCGGCAGGGCGGTGGCCGATGCACTGGTGGTGTAGGGCGTGGACGGCGGCAGTACCGGTGGCTGTGGCGGAGGCGGTGCCACCGGTTCCGGTTCGGGCTCGGGTTCCACGGGGGGCGCCGCAGCGTCCAGCGCCGGCACGATCAGGCCGAGTTCGTCGACCACGGTGCGCAACGGCTGCCACTGCGGCAGGCCGTCGCGCCAGACCAGGGTGTCCAGGGAGATCTGGTTGTTGCGGAACAACTCGACCAACTGTTCCGCCGGCAGCGGACCCTGCTGCCGGTTGCCTTCTGCATGGAACCACTCGCTCACGGGGACGCTCCTGAATGCGCTATGCCCCCAAGTGTACGGTCAGTGCAGGGGTTCTGGCTCGTCCATGAACATCTGCGTCTCCATCCAGGCATACGCCGCCTCGGAGCCGGGCTGGTTGAACAGCACCATCAGTACGACCCACTTCAGGTCGTCCAGGTCCAGTTCGTCCTGGTCCAGGGCCATCGCCCGGTCCAGCACCAGCTCGCGCTGGTCGGCGTCGAGGATGCCGTGCTGTTCCAGGTACAGCAGGAAGCCGCGGCATTCCACGTCCAGCTTGTCCAGCTCGGGGCCGTGGTAGACGCGCACGGGGCCATCGACCCGTGCCTGGGCCACGCTCGGCCGCTGCGCGGCCAGGGCATCGAGCCAGTCGAATGCCTTGTTGATCTCGGTTGGGCTGAAACCGGCCTGGATCAGGCCGTTCTGGAGCGAATCGCGGTCACGGATCAGGTCCGCATCTTCGCTGAAATAGTGTTCAAACAGGTACAGCAGTACGTCCAGGATGCTCTCTTTCATTGCCCCTCGGCCTGCGTCGCGCGACGCTGTGGAGGTGAAGAAACTAGGGAGTTCGACAGTAGCGGCCGTGTACGCACACCACGATTCCCGCCAGTTCCATGGCCAGCAGCATGGAGGACACCTGGGGCGCCGTCAATCCACAGCGCGTGATCAGTGAATCCATACTGCTTGGGTTGTGGTCCAGGGCCCGCCACAAGCACTGGTAGTCAGGGTCGTCGGCCCAGCGCGCCGGCAGGAGTACCGGCGGTGCCTGTTCAGTGGGGGTGCCCAGCCGTGATTGCAAGCCCGGCAGCTGCTGGCGAAGGGCAGGGGCCAGCAGCTCCAGGACTTCCTCCGGGCGCTCGACCAGTGCGGCACCCTCACGGATCAGCCGATGGCAGCCTGCCGCGCGTGGGTTGAGCACCGAACCGGGCAGGGCGCAGACCTCGCGGCCGGCCTCGGCAGCCAGGCGTGCGGTGATCAGGGCCCCGGAGCGCTGGGCGGCCTCGACCACCACCGTTGCCAATGCCAGCCCGGCCACCAGCCGGTTGCGGGCGGGAAAGTGGCCGGGGCGCGCCGGCGTGCCCGGCAGGTACTCGCTGAGCACCGCGCCTTCGGTGGCGATCCGGGCCTGCAGGCGGGCGTGGCTGTCCGGGTAGGCCCGGTCCGGGCCGGTGCCGATCACCGCCACGGTGCAGCCCCCGGCGTCCAGCGTGGCCTGGTGGGCGGCGGCGTCGATACCCGCCGCCAGGCCACTGGTCACCGCCAGTCCGGCCTCGACGAAGCAGCTGGCAAAGCGGGCGGCCAGCGCGCGTCCGCCCGGCGTTGGCGAGCGGCTGCCGACCAGCGCCACCGACGGGCGCCAGGCCAGGCTGGGGTCGCCGGCGATGAACAGCGCCAGGGGTGGGTTGGGGACCTCCAGCAGGGGCGGGGGGAAGGCCGGATCGGTGAAGGCCAGCGGGTGCCGGTTGTCGTCTTCCAGCCAGCGCCGTGCGACGGCCCAGGCCCGGGCGTCCGGGCGTTCCAGTGCGGCGCACTGCTCTGGCGTGCAGCCGTGCGCGCGCCAGTTCGCGGCGCCCTGCGCGATCGCGATTTCCACGCTGCCCGCGGCCTGCAGCAGGGCCCACCGGGGCGCCAGCGCACCGCCTGCCATCAACAGGCGCAGCAGCGCCTCGTCAGCTTGGTTGGTCATCCCCCCACTATCGAGCGCATACAACAAAGGCGCCCTAGGGCGCCTTCGCATGTGGCTGTCAGGTTTTGCCGGAGGTGCCTGCCGGCCAGCGGCCGGCACTACCTGCAGTGGCCGGGCAACCCGGGACTGGTTACTTCGCGTCCGGGTGCAGTGCGTTGAACCCCACGCGCACCGGCTTCACGCCCTGCATCACCAGCGCATAGCTGACGTTGTCGAAGGTACGGAACACCATGGCGTGCGCGGCGTATTCGTCCGGCAGCGAGACGCGGCCGGCGCCGGTGCTGAGCGAATCGTCCATGCGCGACGAGGTCGGGTACTTCATGCGGTGCGCCACGTGGCGGCCCGGGCGCCACAGCGAGAACACGGTGCCGTTGTCCACGCCCTGCGCGCGGCCTGCCGAGATCGCGATCACATCGCGCGGACCAGCAGCAGTGAACATGTCGGTGACGGCCAGCACGCGCACGTCGACGCCCTCGACACCGGCGGCCGGGACATGGGGCACGAACTGCAGGTCGTACGGTTTGGCCTCGACCGGGACCAGGCGGTCGCCGGCACGTACCTCGCGGCCGCCTTCGTTCTTGTCCAGCACCAGGGTGGATGCCTCGACCTTGCCGCCGGCGACACGGGTGATGGTGCCGGTGGCGACCTGGGCCAGCTCGTAGCCGAGCACGCCGCGGCGGTGGTTGGGGGCGTTGTAGGCCCGCCACAGGTTGCCGCTGCCCGGGGTGACGTCGCCGTTGGCGGTCAGGTCCTCGGTCGGCTTGGGCTGGGCGTAGCGCACGGTCGGGCGGACCACGGCCCAGCGCTGGCCCAGCTGGGCGTCGGCCAGGCGCACGTAGACCGCACTGCCGCTGGTGACGCGCAGGCGTTCTTCTTCCAGGCCGGCCACGTAGGGCAGCTGCTCGATGCTGTCGACCACGCTCAGCTGCTTCAGGAACGGCTCGACCTGGGCCAGCGGAATGGCATCGATCGGGGCTTCCTGGCGCGGGCCGGGCGTGGCAGCGACGGTCACCCGGTCCAGATAGGCCAGGCTGAGCACGTCACCGGGATAGATCAGGTGCGGATTGGCGATCTGCGGATTGGCCTGCCAGATCTCCGGCCACAGCCAAGGCTTCTGCAGGAAACGTGCGGCGATATCCCACAACGTATCCCCTTTTCGGACCACATAGGTGTCCGGGTGCCCGCCATTCACTTCCACGGCGGTAGCATAGGCAGCCACGGTCAGCATCGCCGCGGCGACGACCGTACGAAAACGAAGCAACATAGGTGTGAAGCCCTGATTCCCCAACAGGTCCGCGCACTATAGTCCAGAAACCGGGGCGCAAGGCAAGCGTTGGAGCTAGAATCTGCGACGTATGCCGGCGTGCCGGCCCCCTATCCGGAAACAGCCATGGCCCTTCTCCCCATTCTCGAGTTCCCCGATCCGCGCCTGCGTACCAAGGCTGCGTTGATCGAAGCTGCCGAAGTCACCACGCCGGCCTTCCAGGAACTGATCGACAACATGTTCCTGACCATGTACGACGCCCCGGGCATCGGCCTGGCCGCCACCCAGGTGGACGTGCACAAGCGCTTCATGGTCATCGATGTCAGCGAAGAAAAGAATGAACCGCATGTGTTCATCAACCCGGAAATCGTCGCCAAGGACGGGGGCCGGGTGTACCAGGAAGGCTGCCTGTCGGTCCCGGGCATCTTCGCCGACGTGACCCGTGCCGATACCATCACCGTGAAGTACCTGGACCGCAACGGCCAGGAACAGCAGCTGGAAGCCGGCGAAGTGCTGGCCACCTGCATCCAGCACGAGATGGATCACCTGGACGGCAAGCTGTTCATCGACTACCTGTCGCCGCTCAAGCGCGAGATGGTGCGCAAGAAGCTGGCCAAGCAGCGCAAGCACGTGGCGTGATCGCCAATCCGGGCCGCCCTTCGGGTGGCCCGCGCCTGCGCGACGCGCGCGGGCTGTACGGCGCCGGCCGACGGCGCCGTTTTCTTTCCTGCACGAATCCATCCTGCAAGTGGGGTAGCCATGAGGATTGTCTTTGCCGGTACGCCGGAATTTGCGGTGTCGTCGCTGCGCGCGGCTGCGCGCCACCATGAGGTCGTGGCCGTCTACACCCAGCCTGATCGTCCGGCCGGCCGTGGCCGTGGCCTGGCGCCGTCGCCGGTCAAGCTCGAGGCCGTGGCTCGTGGCATTCCGGTCTACCAGCCGGAGTCGTTGAAGGACGAGGCTGCCCAGCAGCAGCTGCGCGACCTGCAGCCGGACCTGATGGTGGTGGTGGCCTATGGCCTGATCCTGCCCAAGGCGGTGCTGGCGATCCCGACCCACGGCTGCTGGAACGTGCATGCCTCGCTGCTGCCGCGCTGGCGCGGTGCCGCGCCGATCCAGCGTGCGATCCAGGCCGGCGATGCAAAGACCGGCGTCTGCCTGATGCAGATGGAGGCCGGCCTGGATACCGGCCCGGTGCTGCTGCACCAGGAGCTGCCGATCGCGGCCACCGATACCGGCGGCCAGCTGCATGACAAGCTGGCCGAGCTGGGTGCACAGGTGCTGTCCGACGGCCTGGGCCTGCTGCGCGCCGGCATCAAGCCGATCGCGCGGCCGCAGCCGGAGCAGGGCGTGACCTACGCGCACAAGCTGGACAAGGCCGAGGCGCGTCTGGACTGGGCGCAGGACGCCGATGCGCTGGCGCGTACCGTGCGCGCCTTCAATCCGTGGCCGATCGCCGAGGCGACGCTGGCAGGCGAGCGCGTGCGCATCCATGGCGCGGTGGCGCTGGATGAGGCCCACGGCCAGGCACCGGGCACGGTGCTGGCGGCCAGCCGCGATGGCATCGACATCGCCTGTGGCCAGGGCGCACTGCGCCTGCGTGTGCTGCAGCGGGAAGGTGGCAAGGCGATTACTGCGGCCGACTACCTCAACGCCCGCCGCGATCTGCGCGTGGGAGCATAAGCGGTGTCGAAGCAGAACGATTTCTCCGTCGCCAAGGCGGCGCCGGGCGCGGCCACGCGCATGTTGGCCGCACGTGTGCTGGCACAGGTGTTCACCCGTGGCCGTTCGCTGAAGGCCGAACTGGCCTGGGCGCTGCCGAAGCTGGCCGACAGCCGCGACCGCGCGCTGCTGGAAGCCCTGTGTTTTGCTGTCCTGCGCCGTCGCAGCACCTATGACGCGGCGCTGCAGTCGTGGATGCAGAAGCCGCTGTCGGCGCGTGATGCCGACCTGCGCACGCTGCTGATGGTCGGGTTCGCGCAGTTGGACGTGCTGGAGCTGCCGGCGCACGCGGCACTGTCGGCCACGGTCGATGCCGCCCGCGCGCTGGGCCGTGAGCGCCAGGCGGGCCTGGTCAATGCGATCCTGCGCCGCGCGCAGCGCGAAGGTTTCCCGGAACAGCCGGCGCGCGATGCCTTCCCGGAATGGCTGGCCGATGCGGTGGAACGCGATTGGCCGGCACAGGCCGACGCGATCTTCAGCGCCAGCCTGCAACCGGCGCCACTGTGGCTGCGTGCCAACCACCAGCAGGGCGGCCGTGACAAGGCACTGGCAGCGCTGGCCGAAGCCGGCATTGCCGCAGAAGCCAGTCCGCTCAGTGCCGACGCGTTGCGCCTGGCCTCTCCGGTTGCCGTGAATCAGCTGCCCGGCTTCGCCGAGGGCGCGATCTCGGTGCAGGACCTGTCGGCGCAGTGTGCAGCCGATGCGCTGGCCCCGCTGGCCGGTGCCCGCGTGCTGGACGCCTGCGCGGCCCCCGGCGGCAAGTCGGCGCACCTGCTTGAGCGCGACCCCAGCCTGCGCCTGCTGGCGCTGGATATCGACGCGCGCCGTCTGGCCCGTGCACGCGATACCTACACCCGCACCGGCGTGGGTGAACATGCGCAGACCCTGGCTGCCGATGCCAGTGATCCCGGTGCCTGGTGGGATGGCGTGCCGTTCGACGCGATCCTGCTCGATGCGCCGTGCTCGGCGACCGGCGTGATCCGCCGCCAGCCGGATGTGATGTTCCACCGTCGCGCTGAAGACATCGATGCACTGGTCGGCGTGCAGGCACGCCTGCTGGAAGCCTGCTGGTCGATGCTGCGCCCGGGTGGCGTGCTGCTGTATGCCACCTGCTCGATCCTGCGCGCCGAGAACATCGATCAGGTGCGTGCGTTCCTGAAGTGGCATCCGGATGCCGTGGCGCAGCCGCTGGGCGACGCGTTCGGCGTGGATTGCGAAGGGGTGGCACGCCAGCGGCTGCCGGGTGAAAACGATGCTGACGGTTTCTTCTACGCGCGTCTGTTAAAAGCAGCCTGACCCCCGCTGCCGTTTCGAGTCCCATGCTGAAAACCCACGCGTCGCGCCAGACGTGGTTGTTGGTGGTGATGGCCCTGCTGGTGCTGGGGGCCGGCCTGGGCCTCCGTGATCCGTGGCCATCGGATGAGCCACGTTTCGCGCTGGTGGCCAAGCAGATGGTCGACAGCGGTTACTGGTTGTTCCCGCATCGCGGCCCCGAACTGTATTCGGACAAGCCGCCGATGCTGATGTGGTGGCAGGCCGCGCTGTACAGCCTGGTCGGCCACTGGCGGGTGGCGTTCCTGCTGCCCTCGCTGCTGGCCGCGCTGGGCACGCTGTGGTGCGTGGTCGATCTCGGCCGCCGCCTGTGGACGCGGCAGGTGGGGCTGTACGCGGGCTGGGCGCTGCTGTTCGCGCTGCACTTCACCTTCCAGGCGAAGAAGGCGCAGATCGATCCGCTGGTGGTGCTGTTCATCACCCTGGCCAACTACGGCCTGCTGCGCCATCTGCTGCTGGGCCCGGCCTGGCGCTGGTGGTGGCTGGGCTGGTTCTTCGCCGGCATCGGGGTGATCACCAAGGGCGTAGGCGTGCTGGCGCTGATGATGATCGCGCCGGCCGCGGTCGCATCGGTGCTGCACTGGCCGTGGGTGGGCCTGCACGTGCGCGACCTGCGCTTCTGGCTGGCACCACTGGCCTTCCTGCTGGCGGTGTCGTTGTGGCTGGCGCCGATGCTGCTGGCCGGCCTGGCCACCGGCTCGGAGCCGTACCGCGCCTACATGGACGACATCCTGTTCCGGCAGACCGCACGGCGCTACACGCAGTCCTGGGACCATCACCAGCCGTGGTGGTACTTCCTGGCGATCATGCCGTCGATGTGGATCCCCGCGTTCCTGCTGCTGCCGTGGGCGCTTCCGGCCTGGTTCCGGCGGCTGCGCCGACGCGATGCACGCTACCTGCTGCCGTTGGCCTGGTGGCTGCTGGTCGTGCTGTTCTTCTCCATTCCGCACGGCAAGCGCGATGTCTACATCCTGCCGGCATTGCCGATGTTCTGCCTGGCGTTGGCGCCGTTGCTGCCGGGACTGCTGAGGCGGCGCGATGTACAGCGCGTGCTGGGCGTATTCACCGCGTTGCTGGCACTGGCGCTGGGCCTGGTCGGTGCGCTGGCGCTGCTGGGTGATCCGGATTTCGAAGTGCGCCTCACCCATGGCCGCGGGTTGCTTCCCGGTGCCACCGATGCGCTGGCCTGGGCGGCGCTGGCGATGGCGATCTGGTCGGCGTTGAGCCTGTGGGTGTGCGGGCGCCGGCGTCGGCACGTTGCCCTGGTTTCTACCCTGGCCGGGGTCTGGGTGCTGTACAGCCTGGTCGGTTATCCGGTGTTGAACGATTCCAGCTCGGCCCGTGGCCTGATGCGTGAGGTCAGCGCACGCATCGGTCCTCAGGCCGAGCTGGGACTGGTGGCATGGAAAGAGCAGAACCTGCTGATGGCCGATCGCCCGGTGGCCACCTTTGGATTCGAAGCACGTTGGCATCAACAGCTGCAGGCGGCCGTGCGCTGGCAGCGGCTGGCTCCGCAGCACCGCTGGCTGCTGGTGAACGAGGATGCGATGCAGGCCTGCATTGATCGTGCGCAGGCCGAAATGGCGGGCATTTCCAATCGTCGCCGCTGGTGGCTGGTGCCTGCCGACGCGGTCGCCGGCACCTGCCGGCCGTCGGCGGCGGAACTCGAGCACGAGCGCCGCCTGCAGGGGCCCGGCATTACCGATTGAGCGTTCGGGCAACGTGGCTCAGGTGCTGGCCAGGGCGGCGTGATAACTGGCCAGCGTGGCGTCGGCGAATGTCTGCAGGCCGAACTCCCGCTGTGCATGGCGGCGTGCTGCCCGGCCATGTTCCGGCAGCGCATCGCGCTGTGCGTACAGCGCCTGCACCTGTGCGGCGATGGCGTCGATGTCGCGGGTGGCAACCACCCAGCCATCGACGCCTTGTTCGATGTTCTCCGGCAGGCCCGCGTAATCGCTGACCAGCATCGGCTTGGCGCTGGCCATCATCTCGCGGCAGGCGAAGGAGATCGTCTCGACGTCATGGGACAGCACGAAGCCAGCATCGCCGGCGGCGATCAGTACGCGGGTATCGGCCAGCAGGCCGGTGAAGTGCACCTGCGCGGCCACCTCGCCCAGCGCCTGCACCTGTTCGCTCTGCTGTGCGCTGGGCAGGTGGCCGGCCACGGCCATGTGCACGTGCGGACGCACCGCATCGGGCAGCCGCGCGATGGCCTGGGCCAGGTCGATCCAGCCCTTGTAATCGTCGGTGCCGGCATTGCTGACCAGCACCAGCGCCTGTGGGTCCTGCGTCCATTGCTGGCGCAGCGCGCTGCCGGTGCCGTCCGGCTGTGGCGAGTAGCGCTCCAGGTCCACGCCGTTGCGGACCACGTCGATCGGGCAGCGACGGTAAGGGCCCTGTTCCAGCAGGCGCTTGGTGTCGGCCGAGACCGCGATCAGCCGATCGGTGGCCCAGCGTGCGCGCAGCGCATTGCCGAAGGTGCTGGTGGGTTTGCTGTTGTGCTTGGTCAGCACGATCGGCGGGCGGCGCATGCCGAGCAGCCCCTGCATCACGAAGCGGTGGTCGCGTGCACCGTTGACGTGGATCAGGTCAATGCCTTCATCGCGCACCAGCCTGCGCAGCGTGCGCTGTTCGGCCAACTGCCGGGGCAGTGTTGGCAGGCCGCTGCCGAACGCAATCGGCAGTGTGCGGGCCAGGCCTTCATCGGCCATGGTCCGCAGCAGACGGCTGTCGGCCGGCGCGGCGACATGGAGCGTGTGCTGGCCGTGCAGCGCACGCGCCAGCGAGACGATGTACGTGGTGTGGCCGCCACCGTCGCCGTAGTGGAAGTTGGTGTACAGGATTTTCATGGGGGGTCTTCAGGCAACGCCCACGCAGTGTGACACAGCGTGGTCACGCCCGGTCCGCGGAAGGCGCCGGGTCGGCCACCGCCTGTCCATTGCCCAGCATCCACAGCATGATGGTCTTCTGCCGCACGTAGTTGGCGCGGACGTAGGCGTAGACCAGGCCATGCCAGCCGTCGCGGAAGCCGCCACGGAACAGGAAGCCGCGCCAGAACCGCCAGGCCGGCGCCAGCACCAGCTTGCCCAGCGTGGCCCGCTTGCCGCGTGCGAACTCGTGCTCGGCCATCATCCGCGCGTACTTCTCGGTCTTGGCCAGCTGCTGCTGCAATGACCGGTACGGGTAATGGATCAGGTCGCCGCGCAGGGTGCCCACACTGCCGTCGACACTGGCCGCCTCGTGGATCTCGCGCTTGCCGCGCCAGCCGCCCTGGCGGCGGTCGAACAGGCGCATCACCCGGTCCGGGTAGGCATTGCCATGGCGCAGGAACTTGCCGAAGTACTCCGACAGGCGGGCGAAGCGGTAGCCGGCGTGGCCGCTGAAGCCGCCGTCACGGGCCTGTTCGATGGCCGTGCGCAGCTCCGGGCTGATGCGCTCGTCAGCATCCAGGCACAGCACCCAGTCGTGGCTGGCCTGCTCCACGCAGAACGCCTTCTGGCTGCGGAAACCCTCGAACGCGCGCTGCAGCACGCGGGCGCCGGCGGCCTCGGCGATGGCCACCGTGGCATCGGTGGAATACGAATCCACCACCACGATCTCATCGCAGAAGGCCAGCGAGGCCAGGCAGTCGCCGATGCGCCCAGCCTCGTTGAACGCGATAATGCACGCCGAGATGCGAGGCCGTTCGATGGGAGCGGTCGTGGAGGACATGATGGCCGGGTACCTGTTGTTTGCGACGGAGCGCTATGCGCTGCCTATTCTCGCCCCGTTGGCGCAGGCCTTGCACGCCTCCGGGCAGGAAGTCGCTGCCTGGTTCGAGGACGGCGCAGCCGGCAGCAGCCTGCCGGGGGTGCCCAACGTCGGCCTGAAGCAGGCCCTGGCGATGCGCCCGCGGGCAGTGTTCAGCGCCGCCAACTGGGTGCCGACCTTCCTTTCGGGGGCCAAGGTGCAGCTGTTCCATGGCTTCAACGTGGAGAAGCGGGACAGTGCGCGCGGCCACTTCCGGGTGCGCGGCATGTTCGACCTGTACTGCACGCAGGGCCCGGCCACCACCGCGCCGTTCCGCGAGATCGCTGCCCTGCAGGGCCATTTCGCGGTGGCAGAGACCGGCTGGCCGAAGCTGGACCCGCTGTTCCGCGATGACGGCGGCGAGAGCTCCGCGTTGCGCGCACCCGCCGGCGACCGCCCGGTGATCCTGTTCGGTTCGACCTTCACTGAACGGTTGAGCGCGGCCCCGCACCTGCACGCGCAGATCGCCGCCGATATCGCCGCCGGTGACCACTACTGGCTGCTGACCCTGCACCCGAAGTGCCCGCCGGAACTGTTCGAACGCTACCGCGCGCTGGCCGGTGCCAATGCCCGCTTCATCGAGCCGGAACAGGTGATGGCCGCGCAGCGTGCCGCCGATGTGCTGGTGTCGGACACCTCGTCGATCGTTTCGGAGTTCATTGTCCAGCACAAGCCGGTGGTGACCTTCCGCAACCGCGTGCCCAAGCCGCACATGATCGACTTCGATGATCCTGCGCAGCTGCAGGCGATGCTGCAGCGCGCGCTGCACCCGGACGCGGCGTTGCAGGCCGAGATCGTGCGCTATGCCGACGCGATCCACCCGTACCGCGATGGCCTGTCCAGCGAGCGCGTGATCACGGCCACCGAGGATTTCCTGTCCGGTGAAATGGGCGCGCTGCGGCGCAAGCCGTTCGGCAGCTGGCTGCGTGATCTGCAGATCCGCAAGGACCTGGGGTATTGGGGCCCGTCGCAGCGGTAAGCCGAGCATCGGCTCGGCTCTACAGTGGATCCACGCCATGCGTGGATGCGCGGCTCCGCCCGCGGTAGTGCCGGCCGCTGGCCGGCAACCTCGGGAATGTCTGTGATTGCCGGCCAGCGGCCGGCACTACCTGTAGTGCTTACCAGCGCAGCTTGCGCCGCGCCAGCGCCGCCGCCAGCTGATCCATCACCTGTT
>NZ_JBSPUE010000009.1:0-203814 GCF_056861455.1 Stenotrophomonas sp. 22LJNL06-5-1 | reverse complement strand
AAAGGGGACGGAGGGGATTAAGTCGTTTATGCATAAACGACTTAATCCCCTCCGTCCCCTTTTTCCACAACGGAATGCCGGCCAGCGGCCGGCACTACCGGTACACGCCTTACTGCAGGGCCGGGGCCGGGCCGACGTCCATGCCGTCGTAATCTTCCACGCCCTTCTCCGCGGCCAGCGCCGCGAACTCCTGGTTGCGGCGGTCCAGCGAGGCTTCGTCGTGGATTTCCACGCGCTCCACATGCAGCACGTGGAACGGCGCGTCGCCCTCTTCCGGCTCCTGCTCGAACAGTTCCACGAAGGTATAGCCCTGCGCCTGCAGGTGCTCTGCCAGTGCCTGCAACGGCTCAGCAGTGGAGTGCACGAAGAAGTACCCCCACAGCAACGGGCCGGTGATGTCCCAGTCGGTGTTTTCGCGGAGATTGGCGAACAGGTTGCGGGTGTCTTCGAGATCCATGTGGGTTCCAGGGGTCGTGGGGGATTACTTGTCGCAGCCCTGCAGCTTCAGCGTCTGGCCGTGGCGCAGGCTGTAGGCCGGGGCCTTCAGGCCGTTGGCGCGAGCCAGGGTCGGCGCGTCGCACTGGAACTTCGCGGCAATGGCGCCCAGGGTCTCACCCCGGCCCACCTTGTGGCTGCGCACCGGCTTCGGCCGTGCCGCCGGGCGCGGCGTAGCCACTGGAGCAACCGGTGTGGTCGGCACGCTGGTGGAGGCCGCGGCGTCGGCCACCGGCACCACGCCCCCCACGGCCACGCTGCCGGTGTAGCTGGCCGCGGTCGGGCGCTTGATCGCCGCGTTCAGATCGGCGGTGATCAGCGTGCGGGCCAGATCGGCACGCGGGCCACTGACACAGTTGCGCTGGTACAGGCCGGCGATGCGGGTGGTGGCGTTGATCAGCGTGCCAGCCGGAATCCAGCCATCGGCCTCATAGCGTGGGTTGAGGTTGCGCAGCGCGCGCATGTAGCCATCGCGGGTGCCGTGGCTGCCCAGGCAGATGGTCAGTTCGTAGATGGTGGTGGACTTGGCCAGGCGCAGCGTGGCCGGCTGGGCGCTGATCTTCGGCAGCTCCACGCCGTACTGCTGCGGGTGCAGGAAGATCCAGGCCGCGGCGATCACCATCGGCACGTAGTCCTTGGTTTCACCGGGGAACTGGTTGTAGACGCTGTCGGTCCAGAAGCTCTGGCCACCGCTCTGCTTGAACACGCGTGCGGCGCGGCCTTCGCCACCGTTGTAGGCGGCCACCGACATTTCCACGTTGTTGTTCAGTTCGCGCAGGCGCTCGTTGAGGTAACTGGCGCTGGCTTCGGCGGCGCTGCGCGCGTCAAAGCGGGTGTCGAAGCCGGTGCCGTCCGGGCCGAGGCCGAAGCGGCGGCCGGTGGCCGGCATGAACTGCATCAGCCCGGCGGCGCCCGCACGCGAGGATGCATGCACGCGGCCGTTGGACTCCTTGGCCATGATGCCGAACAGCAGCGCCTCGGGCAGGCCGCGCTTCTCCCACTCCGGCCACATCACCGCACGCAGGTTCTGATAGTTCTCGTAGCTGGTCAGCAGCGCCGGGCGCATGTCGGTCAGCCAACGGCGGATGCCGGCCTGCACGGCAGGGTTGTACTCGACCATGGTGTCGAAGGCGTGCCGCTTGTCGTTGAGCAGCGCGGCGGCGCGCGCGGCCTCCGGCACGTCGGCGGTAAGTGGGCCGATATGGTCGGGGTCGGCTTCCAGGCGGTCACCGCCCTCGTCGGCCACGTCGTCGCTGGCAGCGGCATCGGCGTCGTGCTTGAGCAGGCGCTTGTAGCTGGCCAGCAGGGTGCCCATCTGGCAGCCCTTCTGCTTCACGCAATCGTTGAGGACATCTTCCATGTCTTCCAGCGCGGCGTCGGCCTCGTTGCTGCCCTTGGGGTCGGCATTGGCGACCAGCAGCAGCGCATCGCTGTAGCGCTTCTCGGCGACGGTCATGCGCTGCTGCAGCGCATCCACCTTCACCTTGTCCCGGGCCGAAACCCGCTGCGCATGGGCGTCGGGCGCCAGGGAAACCAGGCCGGCCAGGGCCAGCAGCGGCCAACCGCGGGAAATCAGGACAGGAACGGGCATTGATGGCACTGTGTGCGAAACAGGCAGGCAGAGTAGCGGCGCCGCCAAGGTCCGGGCAAGCCGACCTTCGGACCGTCACCGCCGGCGGTTAACATTGGGCTATTCACCACAAGGGCTGGACCATGGATCCGATTCTGCTCGGCAAAGGCATCACCGACGATGTGGCCGTCACCCTGCTGCCGAAACTGGGCAACCGTCACGGTCTGGTGGCCGGCGCCACTGGCACCGGCAAGACCGTGACCCTGATGACCCTGGCCGAGGGCTTCTCGCGGCTGGGCGTGCCGGTGTTCCTGGCTGATGTGAAGGGCGATGTGTCCGGCCTGGCCGTGCCCGGCACCGGCGCCGAGAACCTGCTCAAGCGCGCCGCCGAGATCGGCGTGGCCGACTACGCGCCGGCCGCCAGCCCGACCATTTTCTGGGACCTGTACGGCAAGCTGGGTCACCCGGTGCGCACCACGGTCAGCGAGATGGGCCCGACCCTGCTGGCGCGCATCCTCGAGTTGAACGACACCCAGTCCGGCGTCCTCGACATCGTGTTCAAGCTGGCCGACGACCGTGGCCTGCTGCTGCTGGACATGGACGACCTGCGCGCTCTGCTTGGCCTGGTGGCCGAGGAGCGCAAGGACATTTCCACCGAGTATGGCCTGGTCAGCGCGCAGTCCATCGCTGCGATCCAGCGGTCGGTGCTGCGCCTGGCGCAGGATGGCGGCGAGAACTTCTTCGGTGAGCCGGCGCTGGAGCTGGCCGACATCATGCGGGTCAATCACGACGGCCGCGGCGTGATCGGCATCCTCGCCGCCGACCAGCTGGTGCTCAAGCCGAAGCTGTATTCCACCTTCCTGCTGTGGCTGCTGTCGGAGCTGTTCGAGCAGCTGCCGGAGGTGGGCGACCTGGACAAGCCGAAGCTGGTCTTCATCTTCGACGAGGCCCACCTGCTGTTCGACGACGCACCGCCGTCGCTGGTGCAGCGCATCGAGCAGGTGGTGCGCCTGATCCGCTCCAAGGGCGTGGGCGTGTATTTCTGCTCGCAGTTCCCCGACGACGTGCCGGGCAACATCCTCGGCCAGCTCGGCAACCGCGTGCAGCACGCGCTGCGTGCGTTCACTCCGCGCGACCAGAAGGCGGTGAAAACCGCCGCCGAGACCTTCGTGCCGAACCCGAAGCTGGACGTGGCCAAGGTACTGAGCCAGCTCGGTACCGGCGAAGCGCTGGTGTCCACGCTGCAGGACAAGGGTGTGCCGATGCCGGTGCAGCAGACGATGATCGCGCCGCCGCGCTGCCGGATGGGGCCGATCACCGAGGCCGAGCGTGCCCAGGTGCGTGCCGGCAGCCCGGTCGGCAGCCGCTACGACACCGCGATCAACCGTGAATCGGCCGCCGAACTGCTGGCCCAGCGCGCGCAGAAGACAGTCGAGCAGGCGCAGGCGCCGGCTGCCCGCAGCCGCGAGCAGGACGAAGCGCAGGAAGGCGGTTTCGGCCAGGCCATCAAGGATGCGATCTTCGGCACCAAGCGGCGCCAGGGCATGATCGAGACCATGGCCAAGCAGACCACGCGCACCGTCGGCACCAAGCTGGGCAACCAGATCGTGCGCGGCCTGCTGGGCGGCATCTTCGGCGGCAAGCGCTGACCTGCCCTCCCGGGGTCGGCGCCCTTTCCTGCGGAAAGGATCTGACCCCATCGTTCCCCTGAAAAGAAGTCGCACCACATGTCGCGTTGGCGTCCCCCTGCAGAAAAGAGTACCGCCCTGATCACCGCCTCCGGCCACGCCCGGCTCAAGGCCGAACTGGATGACCTGTGGCGTGTGCGCCGCCCCGAGGTGGTGAAGGCACTGGCCGCAGCCGCCGCGGAAGGCGACCGTTCGGAAAACGCCGAGTACACCTATCGCAAGAAGCAGCTGGGCGAGATCGACCGCCGTGTGCGCTACCTGACCAAGCGGCTGGAATCGCTGCGCGTGGTCGACACCACCCCGACCGATCCGCAGGCGGTGTTCTTCGGCGCGTGGGTGGAACTGGAGAATGTGGACAGTGGCGACACCAGCCGCTATCGCATTGTCGGCCCCGATGAGACCGACGCAGGCCTGGGTTGGATCAGCATCGATTCGCCACTGGCGCGTGCGCTGCTGAAGAAGCGGCTGGATGATGAATTTTCGGTGGAACTGCCCGGCGGCCAGTTCACCTTTGCGGTGATCGGAGTGGAATACGAGCCTGTGTAGCGTCGAGCCATGCTCGACTGCATTGCCGTTGTAGAGCCGAGCCCATGCTCGGCTGATGGACAAACGCAGCCGAGCGTGGGCTCGGCTCTACAACGGCAACAGTGCCAGCGGCGGCGGGTACTGGCGGCCGGCACGCAGCGGGCGGAAGTACGCGGCATCTGCATAGAAGGCGGCCTCCTGTCCCTGGTGCCAGCCCGGGATTCCCGCCAACGGCAGCGGACGCAACTGCAGGGGATCGGTCACTGCCCTGCCCTCGGCGATGGCCGCGGTCACTGCGTCAACGCAGGCATCATCGACTTCGCCGCGCACCACCACGCACTTGCCCACCAGACGGCGTTCCGGCAGCAGCGCCTGCTCCATCAGCGCGTGCCCGAATACCGCAGCGATGGCGATATCGCCGCTCAGCCAGTGCGCTGGCTCGAACAATGCATGCCAGTCATGCCCATCCCACGCGCGCATCAACAAGTCATCGCGCACACGCACGATCACGCCGGATTCGTCGAACTGGGTCAGCGCGGCCTGCGCGCGATTGCGCTGGCCCGGCGGCATGGATGCGATATGCCTGCACTGCTGCACATTGAGCGCCTGCTTGAGCTGCGGGTAACGGGCCCACACCAGTGCATTGAACAGGTCATGCCAGTTGTCGACGCGGGTGGCGATGCACCCCTGTGCGATGCGGGCTTCGTAGTGCAGGCCGTCGGCCAGCAGCGTGGAATCCTGCTCGACCAGGTGCTTGCCGGGCAGCGTAAGGCGTGCCTCGAGCGCTGCAATGGACGGCCACTGGGGGCTGGCCAGCAGGTCATGGACGTCGCGCAATCCGGCAAACACCGGGTGCGCGAACACCTGCGGATCGACCGCCGCACGCGGCGGCGGCACGAAGCGGCGGACACCGCTGCCGTCACCGGCGGCGGTCGTCACCGCGGTCACAGCATCTTGAGATCGAATGCCGGGCGGGTAGCGGCCGGCAGCGCGTCACCGTACAGGTCGTGCTCGTCGCTCTCGGTGATTTCCACGTCGACGAACTCACCCACGCGCAGCGGCACCTGGTCGGCATTCTGGATGTGCACCAGGCCGTCGATCTCCGGCGCATCGGCCTTGGAACGGGCCACGGCGATATCGCCTTCGATGGCGTCGACCAGGCACTGCTGCACGGTGCCGATCTTGGCCTCCAGGCGCGCAGCTGAAATCTGCGCCTGTTTTTCCATGAAGCGGGCCAGGCGCTCCTGCTTCACTTCTTCCGGCACGGCATCGGGCAGATCGTTGGCGGTGGCACCCTCGACCGGCGAATAGGCGAACGCGCCCACGCGGTCCAGCTGCGCTTCGTCGAGGAACGACAGCAGCTCTTCGAACTCGGCCTCGGTCTCGCCCGGGAAGCCAACGATGAAGGTGGAACGCACGGTGATGTCCGGGGCGATACGGCGCCAGTTCTGCACGCGCTCGAGGGTCTTTTCGACCGCACCGGGGCGCTTCATCAGGCGCAGGATGCGCGGGCTGGCGTGCTGGAACGGGATGTCCAGGTACGGCAGGATGCGGTTCTCGGCCATCAGCGGCACCACCTCGTCCACATGCGGGTACGGGTAGACGTAGTGCATGCGCACCCACGCATCCAGCTCGGACAGGCCTTCGCACAGCGCCTTCAGGCGGGTCTGGTAGGCCTTGTCGCGCCACATCTTCTCGGCGTACTTCACGTCCACGCCGTAGGCCGAGGTGTCCTGCGAAACCACCAGCAGCTCGCGCACGCCACCACGCACCAGGCGCTCGGCTTCACGCAGCACTTCATCCACCGGGCGCGAGACCAGCTTGCCGCGCATCGACGGAATGATGCAGAAGCTGCACTTGTGGTTGCAGCCTTCGGAAATCTTCAGGTAGGCGTAGTGGCGCGGGGTCAGCTTGATGCCGTAGTCGGGCACCAGGTCCACGAACGGATCGTGCTTGGGCGGCAGTGCCTCATGCACCGCTTCCATCACGCTCTGGTAATCCTGCGGGCCGGACACCGCCAGCACGTTCGGGTAGGCCTCGCGGATCTGCTCCGGGCGCTTGCCCAGGCAGCCGGTGACGATAACCTTGCCGTTCTGGTTCATCGCCTCGCCGATGGCGTCCAGCGACTCGGTCACCGCCGAATCGATGAAGCCGCAGGTGTTGACCACCACCACGTCGGCCGAATCGTAGGACGGCACGATGTCGTAGCCTTCCGAGCGGAGCTGGGTAAGGATGCGTTCGGAATCGACAAGGGCCTTCGGGCAGCCAAGGCTGACGAAGCCGACTTTGGGGTTCAGCTGGGACATGGAATCGCGGGACTCTGGGGGCCTGGGCCCCTGCCGTCGTGGCAGGGGTTCCTGGGGGCCGGGGCCTGAAAGGGCGCCAGTATACCGGGGTTGGCGGCCGCGCTCTGAATGGCCAGCCGCCCGATCCCGCACAGCCGCTGACACCGCGCTAACCCACGCAGCACCGACAATGCCGTTCTGTTCCCCGCAACGAGATGGAAACGATGGCCGAGTGGATCACCCTGGATACGCATCACGGCCCGGTACGGGCCTGGCAGGCCCTGCCGGAGGGCACCCCGCGTGGCGGGCTGGTGGTGGTGCAGGAAATTTTCGGCGCCAACCCGCACATCCGCGGCGTGGCCGAGCGCTTCGCGGCCGAAGGCTACGCGGTGCTGGCGCCGTCGTTCTTCGACCTGGTTGACGGTGCAGAAGCCGATCCGGATGCCCTGCCCTACGACGCCGACGGCGTGAAGCAGGGCCTGGAACGGGTGACCGCACTGGGCATGGAGAAGGCACTGGAGGTCGTGCGTGCGGCCGCCACCCGGCTGGCACCCCATGGCAAGGTCGGCACGGTGGGCTACTGCTGGGGCGGCACGGTGGCGATGCTGTCGGCCCTGCGCCTGGGCCTGCCCTCTGTCAGCTACTACGGTGCGCGCAATGTCCAGTTCCTGGATGAGACGCCCAAGGCCCCGGTGATCTTCCACTTCGGCGCCCAGGACAAGAGCATCCCGCCGGAGGCGGTGCAGGCCCATCGCGAGAAGCTGCCGCAGATGGCCACCTTCGTCTATCCGGCCGACCACGCCTTCAACCGGGAGGTCGGACATGCGTATGATCCAGACAGCGCCACCCTGGCGCTGCAACGCACCCTGGACTTCTTCTCGGAGCATCTTGGATGAGCGATTTCGAACTCGATTCACGCCTGGCCACCGATAGCGTGCTGGTGGCGGAAGGACCGTTGTCGCAAGTGCGGCTGATGAACGACGAACGATTCCCCTGGCTGGTGCTGGTACCGCGCCTGGCCGGGGTGACCGAGTGGATCGAGCTGGACGGCGAGCAGCAGGACAAGCTGCGCACCGAGCTCAACCGCGCCTGCAAGGCCCTGAAGGGTGCCGACGGGGTGGAGAAGATCAATATCGGTGCGCTGGGCAACATCGTGCGCCAGCTGCATTTCCATGTGATCGGCCGCCATGATGGCGACCCCGCGTGGCCGGGCCCGGTCTGGGGCAGCGGCCCCGCGCACCGCTACGAGCCGGGTGCGCTGGACCAGCATGTCGCCTACTGGAAGGAACGGCTAGGATATCCAGCCCAGTCCTGAGCGTTTGCCGACCCGATGCGATTCAACCTCGTTGCCGCCGTCCTGCTGATCCTGATCGGCCTGTTCATGCTCGCCAGCAACCTCGGCTGGACGCACCTGAACCTGTCCAAGCTGCTGTTGACCTGGTGGCCGGTGGCACTGGTGGGCGTGGGCATCGCGATGCTGTTCGGTCGCGGGAAATAAGCTGTTGCCGGGCCACGCCCGGCGAGCGCAGCGTGTGGCCGCACCCATGAAAACGCCGGGCATGCCCGGCGTTTTCGTCATGCGATGGCGCGCCGGTCAGGTCCGCGGCAGGGTCACGCCGGTCTGGCCCTGGTACTTGCCGCCACGATCGCGGTACGACGTCTCGCAGATGTCATCGGCGGCCGCCTGGAAGAACAGCATCTGCGCCACGCCTTCATTGGCGTAGATGCGTGCCGGCAGCGGCGTGGTGTTGCTGAATTCCAGGGTGACGTGGCCTTCCCACTCCGGTTCCAGCGGGGTCACGTTGACGATGATGCCGCAGCGCGCATAGGTGCTCTTGCCCAGGCACACCACCAGGGTGTCGCGCGGGATGCGGAAGTACTCCACGGTGCGCGCCAGCGCGAAGCTGTTCGGCGGGATGATGCATTCATCGCCGACGATATCCACGAAGCTGCCCGGATCGAAGTGCTTGGGATCGACGATGGTCGAGTTGATGTTGGTGAACACCTTGAACTCGCGCGAGCAGCGCACGTCGTAGCCGTAGCTGGAGGTGCCGTAGCTGACGATGCGCTCGCCGTTGGCCTGCTTGACCTGCCCGGCCTCGAACGGCTCGATCATGCCGTGCTGCTCGGACATGCGGCGGATCCAACGGTCACTCTTGATGCTCATGCTTTGTCCTGGGGTACGAGGGGGCGCGAGGATTCTAGCAGGGGGCCGGCCGTCGCCGGCGGCCCCTGCCCCGGCACTTACAGCAGCGACGACAGGATCGGGATCGAGGCACGCGGACGCTTGGCCACCTCCTCGATCAGGCGCTGCGCGGCATGGCGGTAGGCCTGGGCCGGGACCGAATCCGGCTGGGCCACGGTGATCGGGGTACCGGAATCGCCCTGCTCGCGGATGCCGATCTGCAGCGGCAGTGAACCCAGCAACGGCACGCCGTACTGCGCGGCCATGCGCTCGCCGCCGCCCTCGCCGAACAGGTGCTCGACATGCCCGCAGCTGCTGCAGGTATGCACCGCCATGTTCTCGACGATGCCCAGCACCGGCACCTCGACCTTCTCGAACATCTTCAGCGCCTTCTTCGCGTCCAGCGTGGCGATGTCCTGCGGCGTGGTGACGATCACCGCGCCGGCCAGCGGGATCTTCTGGGTCAGGGTCAGCTGGATGTCACCGGTGCCCGGCGGCAGGTCGATCAGCAGGTAGTCCAGGTCATCCCACAGGGTGTCGTTGAACAGCTGGGTCATCGCCGAGGTGGCCATCGGCCCACGCCAGATCATCGGCGTGTCCTCTTCGATCAGGTAGCCGATCGACATGGTGTCCACACCGAACGCGCGCAGCGGCTCGATGCTCTTGTTGTCGGGGCTTTCCGGGCGGCCGGACAGGCCCAGCATGGCCGGCACGCTCGGCCCGTAGATGTCCGCATCGAGCACGCCCACGCGTGCGCCGAGCTGCTGCAGCGCCACGGCCAGATTGACCGCGGTGGTCGACTTGCCGACGCCACCCTTGCCCGAACCAACCGCGATCACGTTGCGGATGCGGGCATGCGGCGTGAGTCCCTTCTGGACCTGGCTTGCATGGGGACGGCGGGGAGAACTGTTCACAACGAGCACCGGCGGGGTCAGGGGGAATAACCGAGCATCATACAAGCTGGACGTAACCTGACTGAAATTCAGGATTGCTACAGATTCGTGCACAGATTGTTAAGTTCATGTTACGTTCGACCCGCACTGTTTTGGGCTGCGGAGCTGGCATTTCCAGCCCGCGCGATGGCGCATGCGCAGTGCCGTTTTTGTTTTTGCTCTCCAATGGAACTACATGAACTACGTAAGCAACACCGCACGTCGCAACACGCTCGCCGTCGCCCTGATTTCCGCTCTGATGGCCGCCGCCCCGGCAATGGCCCAGGACAAGGCGACCAACCTGGACAAGATCACCGTCACCGGTTCGCTGATCCCGCAGACCCAGGTTGAAACCCAGACCCCGGTGATGTCCATCACCGCCCAAGACATCCAGACCCGCGGCTTCAGCAGTGTTGCTGAAGTGCTGCAGCAGTCGTCGCTGACCACCGGCGGCCTGCAGGGTGGCCAGACCTCGGGGTCGTTCACCCAGGGCGCCGAAGCCGCCGGCATGTTCGGCCTGAACCCGGGCTACACCAAGTACCTGATCAACGGCCGCCCGATGCTCTCGTATCCGGCGCTGTACAACGGCAGCGAAACCTTCAACAACATCAGCGGCATTCCGATCGACATCGTCGAGCGCATCGAAGTGCTGCCGGGCGGCCAGTCCTCGCTGTACGGCTCGGACGCGATCGCCGGTGTGGTCAACATCATCCTGAAGGAGCGCATGGACGGCGGCACCATGACCCTCCGTGGCGGCACCTACACCGAAGGCGGTGGCAGCAACATCCGCTTCAGCGCCGCCAAGGGCATCAACGCCTTCGACGACCGCTTCCATGCACTGTTCAACGTGCAGATCGAAAACGGCAGCCCGATCTGGGGCTACCAGCGCGACATCACCCGCCAGAACAACCCGGTCGGCTACACCGCCCAGGTTCCGTCGAACGACTTCGCCGTCATCACCAACGCTGACAACAAGCTGCTGATGATGGACCCGAGCCGTTGCGCCAACGTCGCTGGGCTGTATGACGGCACCACCGTGGTCGGCCAGCGCGCGTCGGGCGAGTCCTGCGGTTCGGTGTACAGCGCCGGCTACAAGACCCTGAAGAACGGCAAGAACAGCGGCCAGTTCTACTCGTCGATGACCTTCGACGTGAACGACAACTTCCAGCTGTTCGCCGACGTGCTGTACAGCAAGGAAAAGACCGAGTTCACCTCCGGCTCCAGCGCCCTGTGGTGGGGCACCAAGTCGGTGATGGGCGGCTTCTACGACCAGGGCTCCGGCAAGGTCGTGAACCTGCAGCGTGCCTTCGCTCCGGAAGAAATCGGCCCGGGTCACTACAACAACATCATGAACTCCGATGAAAGCCGTGCCTACCAGGTCACCCTGGGCGGCAAGGGCATGGTCGGCGACTGGGACTACAGCGCCAGCTTCACCCGTGGTGAGTACCGCCTGGACCAGAACCGCTTCGTGCGCTGGAAGGACAAGATCGAAGATTTCTTCGGCCAGACCGTGCTGGGCCCGCGCCTGGGCACCTCGGCTGGCGGCTTCGGCATCTACAACCCGGACTACGCGGCCTTCTACTCGCCGATCACTCCGGACCAGTTCGCCAGCTTCACCGGCTACGGTACCCATCGCAGCAAGACCTGGCAGAACCTGGGCCGCGTGCAGGTGACCAACGGCTCGCTGTTCAGCCTGCCGGGCGGTGACGCCGGCCTGGCCGTCGTGCTGGAAGGTGGCAGCGAAGGTTGGGACTACTCGCCGGACCAGGCGTTCGTTGATGGCAATGTGTGGGGCACCACCGCCGTCGCCGGCGCCGGCCACCGCAGCAACTATGCGGTCACCAGCGAACTGCGCATGCCGCTGCACGACAAGCTGACCGTCAGCGCGTCGGGCCGCTATGACGCCTTCAAGATCGCCGACAAGACCGTCGACAAGGCCACCTACAGCATCGGCCTGGAATTCCGTCCGATCGAGAGCCTGTTGCTGCGCGGCAAGTACGGTACCGCCTTCCGCGCGCCGACCCTGTCCGATGCCTTCCAGGGCATGAGCGGTTCGTACGCGTCCGGCCAGAACGACTACTACCGCTGCAGCCAGATGGGCTATGGCCTGCGTGACGAGGCCTGCTCGTTCTACAAGAACACCTCGGTGTACAGCGAAAAGTCCGGCAACCCGGACCTGAAGCCGATCACCGCCGATGTCTGGAGCGCAGGCGTGGTGTGGGCCCCGGTCAGCAACTTCTCGCTGTCGGCCGACTACTACAACTGGAAGATCAAGAACGAGGTCAAGACCCTCAGCAGCGACCAGCTGCTGCTGGCCGAGTACCAGTGCCACAATGGCCTGCCGAACAACACCTCGGCCAGCTGCGGTGACGTGACCAACTGGGTGTCCCGCGATGCCGGTGGCAACCTGACCCGCGTGTACACGCCGAAGCTCAACGTTGCCAGCCAGAACCTGGAAGCGGTGACCGTGGCGGCCAAGTACCAGCAGGATATCGGCCGCTTCGGCTCGCTGATGTTCTCAGGCAACTACACCAACATGCTGAAGCGTGAAGTGCAGCCGATGCCGGGTGCCGCCAAACTGGATCTGCTGAGCGATCCGTACAACATGTGGTACTACGACAACTTCGCCAAGGTCCGCGGCGATCTGTCGGTGGCCTGGAACATCGCCAAGTTCACCACCACCGTGTACGCCAACTACGTCGGCAGCACCCCGAACTACCTGGCCTACACCGGCCGCAGCTACGGCTACGTCCACTCCTCCGGCGCCAAGGCCGGCAAGTGGGGTTCGTACACCACGTACAACCTGAGCATGAACTACCAGGCACAGGAAGATCTGGTCCTGTCGCTGATGGTCAACAACGTGTTCAACAAGCTGCCGGAAGGCCAGCGCTACAACTACCCGGGCAACGAATCGACCCCGTTCAATGACGGCTTCTACAGCGTCTACGGCCGCCAGATCTCGGCCCAGGTCAAGTACAACTTCTGATCCCGTCGTTTTCCGGACTTCGTGTCTGGACCAGGCCCCGCTTCGGCGGGGCCTTTTTTTTGGTTCCAGGAAGCCTTCGGTAAAGCACTGATGCAGAAGCAGCAAATGCACTACGAAAGAATGCCCTTTATATCGCCATCTTTTGAAACACTCCAAAACAATTGGCGTTAGTCATTGATATGGCGCCATTTTTCAGGTGAAACCCCGATTGACAAAATGACGATGGCGTGCTCCCTGCGTTAAGTGCGTGTTACGGTCCAACTGAATGGAATGCAACTGAACAGATCGTTAAGCCGACACGGAAGCCGGTAGCCAAGACATCGCTCACTACGGGGATTTTCCATGTCTCGCCATCGTTCCACACTCTCGCGCCACCCACTGACACTCGCCCTCCTCGGCACACTGCTCGCCTCCGGCACGGCCCTGGCGCAAAGCGGCAATGCACCGACCCAGCTTGACCGTGTGACGGTCACAGGTTCGCTGATTCCGCAGACCGAGATCGAGAACCACACGCCGGTCCTGACCGTGACCGCCGAGGACATCCAGACCCGCGGCTTCACCAGCGTTGCCGATGTCCTGCAGCAGTCCTCGCTGTCCACCGGCGGCCTGCAGGGCGGCCAGACCTCGGCCTCGTTCACCCAGGGTGCCGAAGCCGCCGGCATGTTCGGCCTCAGCCCGGGCTACACCAAATACCTCATCAACGGCCGCCCGATGCTTTCGTATCCGGCGCTGTACAACGGCGGCGATACGTTCAACAACATCAGCGGCATTCCGATCGACATCGTCGAGCGCATCGAGATCCTGCCGGGTGGCCAGTCCTCACTGTATGGTTCCGATGCGATTGCTGGCGTGGTCAACATCATCCTCAAGGAACGCATGGATGGTGGCGTCCTCAACGTCCGCGGCGGCGCCTACAGCGAAGGCGGCGGCAACAGCTTCCGACTGAGCGGCGCACGCGGGTTCAACGGCGTCGATGACCGCTTCCATGCGCTGGTCAACGTGCAGTACGAAAAGACCAGCCCGATCTGGGGTTACCAACGCGATCTGACCAAGGTCAACAATCCCGACGGTTACAGCCCGCAGTACGTCTCCAACGATTTCCTGGTGCTGCTGCCGGCTGCCAACAACGCCTACGCCATGATGGACCCGAACCTGTGCGCCAATGTGGCCGGGCAGTTCGATGGCACCACCGTGCTCGGCACCCGGCCCACCGGCCAGGCATGTGGCTCGACCTATGGCACCGGCTACAAGACCATCAAGAACGGCAAGGAAAGCGCGCAGATCTACAGCTCTGCCACCTTCGACGTGAATGACAATTTCCAGCTGTTCGGCGATGCGCTGTACAGCCTGGAAGAGGTCAAGTACGCGACGGGTTCCGGCTACACCTGGTGGGGCACCTCTTCCGGCTGGGGCCGTTTCTACGACCAGGCCAGCGGCCAGTACATGAACCTGCAGCGGGTGTTCGCCCCGGAAGACATCGGCGGGGCCGGCTACCGCGACATCATGAACACCGACCGCAACAAGGCCTACCAGGTGACGCTGGGCGGCCGCGGCACGGCCGGCAACTGGGACTACAGCCTCAGCTTCACCCGCGGCGAGTACAAGCTGACCGAGCGCAACTTCGTGCGCTGGAATGACCCGATCAACGATTACTTCGAACAGCGCGTGCTCGGCCCGGTGCTGGGAACCACCAGCACCGGCTACGACATCTACAGCCCGAACTGGGAAGCCTTCTACGCGCCGCTGCCGGCCGGTGACTTCCAGACCTTCACCGGTTACAGCTACAGCCAGAGCCGCACCTGGCAGAACCTGGCCCGTGCACAGGTCACCAATGGATCACTGTTCAAGCTGCCCGGCGGCGACGCCGGCCTGGCCGTGGTCGTTGAAGGTGGCAGCGAAGGCTGGGACTACAGCCCCGATCCGGGCCTGATGGATGGCAGCGTCTGGGGCACCACGGCGGTCTCCGGTGCCGGTCATCGCAGCAACTACGCCGTGACCGGCGAGCTGCGCCTGCCGCTGCATGACACGCTGACAGTCACCGGCTCCGGCCGCTACGACGCCTTCAAGATCGGCAGCAACACCGTCGACAAGTCCACCTACAGCATCGGCATCGAGTTCCGCCCGATCGAGAGCCTGCTGTTCCGCGGCAAGTACGGTACTGCGTTCCGCGCGCCGACCCTGTCCGACGCGTTCCAGGGCCGTAGCGGCTACTACGCCAACGGCTCCACCGATTACTACCGTTGCGGCCAGTTGGGCTACGACCCGGCCAACACCACCGGTTGCCCGTATGACAGCGTCTCGGTGTTCGGCACCCGCGCCGGCAATCCGGACCTGGAACCGATCACCGCCGACGTCTGGAACGCAGGTGTTGTGTGGGCACCGATCAACAACCTGTCGCTGTCGGTGGACTACTACAACTGGAAGATCAAGAACGAGGTCGATACGCTCAGCTCCGACCAGCTGCTGCTGGCCGAGTACTACTGCCGTGGCGGCCAGGCCAACAACACCTCGGCCAGCTGCCAGAACGTCAACGACTGGATCACCCGCGATGCGTCCGGCGTGCTGGACGAGATCTACACCCCGAAGATGAACGTCGCCCGCCAGAACCTGGAAGCGCTGACCGCCAGCTTCAAGTACGTGCACGACATGGGCCGCTTCGGTTCATTGCAGTTCTCGGGCAACTACACCGACATGCTCAAGCGCGAACTGCAGCCGCAGCCGGGCGATGAGTTCCTGGACCTGCTGCGTGACCCGTACGCGATGTGGGTATACGACTCGTACGCCAAGGTGCGCGCCGATGGTTCGGTCGGCTGGGCCAAGGACAAGTGGACCACCACCCTGTACGCCAACTACATCGGCAGGACGCCGAACTACATGGCGTACGTGGGCAATGGCTACGACTACGTCCACAGTTCCGGCTACAAGGCAGGCAAGTGGGGGTCCTACACCACCTACAACCTGAGCGTGAACTATCGCGCGCTGGACAACCTGACCCTGTCGCTGATGGTCAACAACGTGTTCAACAAGATGCCGGACAACCAGCGCTTCAGCTTCGCCGGCACCAGCGGCCAGCCGTACAACAACTACCTGTACAACGCCTACGGGCGTGCCATCTACGTGCAGGCCAAGTACGAGTTCGGCGGCAACTGATCTCCGCCCTCGCCACACCGAAGACCCCGCCCCGGCGGGGTCTTTCTTTGGGCTTCCTCCCCCGGCAGGACCGATCCACAGGGCTTTCACGCCAAGTTGACTCGCCCCACGTCTTCGTTCATCTTCAGGTCATATTGATGCGCCCGCCACAAGGACCCTGCCGACCATGGAACTGCGCTTGACCCCTGCCCGCCTTGGCGCCGCCGCACTGGCGGCGCTGTGCATTGCCCCTGCCCTCGCAAGCCCTCTGCCAGCCGAGGATTTCGCCAAGATCCCAACCATCCAGTCGGTCACCATGAGCGCCGACGGCAAGCAGTTGGTGGCCATCGTCGCCGCGCCCGGCAGCGACAACAGCGATACCGCCCTGGCCAACTGGAACCTGGATAACCTCGGCGCCGGTCCGGTCGCCATCACGCCATCCGGTGACCGGATGAAGTTCATCGCGGCAAGCGCACTGAAGGCGGGACGCAACCTCGTCATCGGACGCCAGGAATGGACAGGCAAACTCGGTGGCTGCGGTGAAGGCAACAGTACAGGAGCCACCAAGACCTTCCTGACCAAGGCCTACCTCACCGACGCCACCCAGACCAAGTTCGACGAGGCATTCGCCAACAACACCCGCACGCTAGGGGTCAGCCCCGAGACCCTTCGCTGCCTCGAGCTTGCGGGTACCGCCTCGCTCGTCCATGGGCTGCCGTTGGATGCAGACAGGGTCATCATCAGTCAGCTCAACGAAGCCACGCTGCAGGCCAACTACTACCGCTTCAACCTGCGCACCGGCCAGACCGAACTGCTGTTCAAGGGCAGTTCGCGCACATCACCCGGCCTGTTCCACCCCCGGACAGGTGAAGTCCTGACGCAGACCCAGGTCGAATCCGCCGGCTCCGACGATTTCGAACAGCGCATTCTGATCAAGAACAGCGCCGGCCAGTTCGAAGTGCACGCCCCCCTGACCACCCGACTGAGCGAACGCTATACGGTGGAAGTCGTCGGCATAGACGATGACAGCGGCAAGCTGTACGTGCTGACCGACCAGTTCTCTGACCTGGTGCAGGCGCGACTGTACGATCCCGCCAAGAAGGAGTTCGACAAGGAGCCTCTGGCCGCACATCCATCCTTCTCGATCAGTTCACTGATCCTGGGCACGCGCAAGAGCAACTTCAACCAGGTCCTCGGCTTCTATATCGACGGTCCCCAGCGGCAGGCCGTGTACGTGGATCCGCAGATGAAGGCCCTGCAGGAGGGCCTGCAGAAGGCCTATCCCGGCCTGAGCATCTACATCACCGGTTACAACGACGACCTTTCGCGCGTCCTGTTCACCACGGAGAGCAACCGCAACCCGAAGAGCTACTTCATCCTGGCCGATCGCAAGGATGTCGTGCCGCTCGGCAATGAGCGCCCCTGGGTGGACAGCAAGCAGATTGGCGAACAACGCTGGGTGACCTACACCGCACGCGATGGCCTGCAGATTCCGGCGATTCTGGACCTCCCGCCGGGCTGGAAGCAGGGCGACGGCCCGCTGCCGGCACTCGTGCATCCGCACGGCGGGCCGTGGGCGCGCGACTACACCGGCTGGGATGCATCAGGCTGGGTACCGTTCTTCACTTCGCGCGGCTACGCCGTGTTGCGCCCGCAGTACCGCGGCAGCTCTGGCCTTGGCCGCAAGCTCTGGCTGGCAGGTGACGCCGAGTGGGGCCAGAAGATGCAGGACGACAAGGACGACGGCGCCGCCTGGCTGGTCTCGCAAGGCATAGCCGCCAAGGACCGGATCGCGATCTTCGGCTATTCCTATGGTGGTTTCGCGGCTGCCGCTGCAACGGTCCGGAGCCCATCGCCCTATCAGTGCGCCATCGCTGGTGCCCCGGTCACCGATCTTGGCCGGCTGGGTACCTCCTGGAGCCAGAACCGCCTGCAACGCATTCTGCAGGGGCGCACGGTGAAGGGCATGGACCCGATGCAGAACACCGCGAAAGCCACGATTCCTCTGCTGACATTCGTCGGCGACCGTGACGTACGCACGCCATCCTTCCATGCGAGGAACTTCTACAACGGCGTACAGGGCAAGGTGCCAGCCCGGTTCGAGCTGATCCCCGACATGCCGCACAGCATGCCGTGGTACCCCGTGCACTTCAGGACCACCCTGACGCTGATGGCCGACTACCTGGCCAAGGACTGCGGCCCCGGCGGCCTCTGATCCGTCCCCAGCATCCGGCGTCCCCCATCAAGCCCCTGCCCGCGCGGCAGGGGCTTTTTCATGCGCGAATTCCTGAATTCCCCCTTACTAACAACAAGTTAAGGAGCCCTATCATTCATGTTGCATTTACTTTACGCGGCACATACACTCCATTAACCGAAGCATAACAAGTGGGGATCAAAACGAAATGCGCACCGCCAACCGCCAAACCAAGCCAAGCCGCGTCCCGTTGACTCTTGCCGTGCTGGCCTGCCTGCAGGTCGCACCGGCTCTGGCCCAGGAATCCACCCAGCAGGAAGCAAAGGCGTCAAGCACTTCAAGCGCTTCCACCCGCGCAACCGACCTTGACAAGGTCACGGTCACCGGCTCTCTGATCCGCCGCGCGGACTACGAGACCACCTCGCCGGTGTTCACCATCAACGCCGAAACCAATGCCAAGCAGGGCCAGGTCAACGTGGCCGAGTTCCTGCAGAAGTCGGCCATCGGTTCGGCCGAAACCCAGATCACCCACCAGTTCGGCGGCTTCGTCGTGGACGGCGGTACCGGTGTGCAGACGGTTTCGCTGCGTGGCCTGGGCGCAAACCGCACCCTGGTGCTGCTCGATGGCCAGCGCCCCGGACCGGCCGGTACCCGTGGCGCCGTCGGCGCCTTCGATCTGAACGTCATTCCCACCGCCATCCTGCAGCGCGCCGAGATCGTGAAGGACGGTTCGTCCTCCATCTATGGTTCCGACGCCGTGGCCGGTGTGGTCAACCTGATCACCAAGAAGAACATCGAGCGCCCGGAGCTGACCGTGACCGGCCGCGTGCCGACCGAAGGCGGCGGCGAAGTGTTCTCGGCGTCGCTGGCCAATGGCTGGAACTTCGAGAAGGGCAGCGTCGTGGCTGCCGTCGAGTGGTACAAGCACTATGAGCTGACCCGCGGCGACCGCGACTATCTGAAGTGCGGCAACGACCTGATCAAGGACGCGGACGGCAACCGCATCGATCGCGAAGATCGCTCGGTCAACGCCGGCACCCCGCTGGCTGGCTGCAACAACATGCTTCACAACGTGGTCGACATCGGCAGCACCCGCTATGTGCCGTCGGGTGATGGCACCACTGTTGGCCCGCTGCCGGGCTACCGCCCGCGCACGACCCAGACCTATGCGCGTGGCCAGGCCTTCTACGATGAGCCGTTGAACTTCGCCCGTTGGAACGAGGGCCAGATCATCAACCAGCAGGAACGCAAGACGGTCTACCTGGCAACCGATTTCGGCTTCGATTCGGTCAACTGGAAGACGCAGTTCCTGTTCAACCGCCGCGAAACCGAAACGTTCGCCTGGCGCCAGTTCTTCCCGTACGCATACCTGCCGGGCACCCGCATCGAAGCCAATCCGGTGATGCTGTTCAAGTCGCAGCAGGATGTGACCGTCGACTATTTCTATGCCGCCACCAAGCTTGACGGCCTGTTCAAGGGCACCGACACCTGGGCATGGGAAGTCAATGCGAACTTCAGCCATTCCAAGGGCAAGTACGGCAACCTCGCCATCCAGGCGTCCAAGAGCGGCGATCTGGACTACACCGATGCTCCTCCGGCGGTGAACTACTTCGATCCGGACTACCTGAGCGGCCGCAAGGTCGATGAACTGGTCGACAAGCTGGGCGTCTGGGACTGGGGCAAGACCATCTACAAGCAGGCCACCATCAACGCCGTCGTCAGCGGCGACCTGTTCGAGATGCCGGCCGGTGCGGTCGGTTTTGCCGGCGGCCTGGAATACCGCTACTACTCGATCAACGACCAGCCGGGCGAACTGTCGCGCGCCGGTGACATCTGGGGCTCGTCGTCGGCTGATGTGACCAAGGGCAACGACAAGGTCAAGGAAGCCTTCGTCGAGCTGGACGTTCCGCTGCTGAAGGGCCTGCCGGCGGTGGAATCGCTGAGCCTGAACGCCTCCGGTCGTGTGTTCAAGTACGACACGGTGTCCGGTTCGGACAACGTCTGGAAGGTGGGCCTGAACTGGCAGGTCATCCCCTCGGTGCGTCTGCGTGGCTCGATCGGTACTTCCTACCGTGCTCCGGGCCTGTATGAACTGTACCTGGGCAACCAGACCGGCTTCTTCTCGCAGGCGAACGACCCCTGCGTCCGCTGGGGCGAAAGCTCCAACAGTGCCTATCAGACCAACTGCGCCGCGGCAGGCATCCCCGCCGACTATGCGGGCGGCGGCTCCAGTGGCACGGTATACGCCACCGGTGGTGGTAGCGGCCTGATTCCCGAAACCTCGCGTGCGAAGACCGCGGGTATCGTGTTCACTCCGACCTTCGCCAACCTCAGCGTCGCCATCGATTACTTCGACTATGAAGTGAAGGATGAAATCGCCCAGCTCGGCAGCACCAACATCATGCGCGGCTGCTATGGCGGCACGGTGTACCCGAACAGCTACTGCGACCTGCTGAAGCGCAACCCGGCTACCGGCAACCAGCCGTATGCGGTGACCGAGATCCAGAACAAGTACATCAACATCAACAAGCAGCGCACCCGTGGTTACGACCTGACCGCCAACTTCGATCACGACTTCTCGTTCGGCAAGTTCTCGGCCGAGACCCAGGTCACCTACACGATCGAAGACACCCAGGAAGTGTTCTCCAGTGCGGCTGCAAGCGGCCTGGAATCCTCGGAGCTGCTGGGCGACATCGGCCGTCCCAAAGTCGTGGGCAACCTGGCATTGAGCCTGACCCGTGGCGACTGGTCGTTCAACTGGCTGACCACCTATATCCACAAGACCGAAGACATCGACCTGAACCCGGTGTACACCTACCAGGGCCGTCCGAACTCCTACCGTGACATCGTTGCCGATTCGCGCACGTACCACACCGCGTCGGTCAGCTACGCGCAGGCCGACTGGGAAATCCTGGTGGGTGTCAGCAACATCTTCAACAAGACCCCGCCTCTGATCTCCACCGGCGTCAGCGATGCCCGCTACGGCAACATTCCGGCATTCGCGACCCAGTACGACCTGTACGGCCGCACCCCGTTCGTGCGTCTGAAGTACAAGTTCTGATCCACGCCTGATCGCAGTACCCCGACAGACCCGGCTTTTGCCGGGTCTGTCTTTTCCGGGCCACCAAGCGCCCCCCTTGCGCCCGCCCATGACCTTCGACACCCTTGCAGGGCAGGCCGGCGGCGTATTGTTCGGCCCACGGCCGTCCCCGCGGCCCTTCCCTGACTCACTCGGCCTGGAGGCCATCAAAGTGACCCGTACTCCCAAGATCGTGCTGCTGACCCTGGCCGTTTCGGCCGCGCTGGTCGGCTGCGGCAAGAACGAAACCCCGGCCAAGGACGCCACCGCCTCCACGCCGGCTGCCACCGAAGCCACCCAGTACACCCTGGACGAGAGCAAGCTGCCGGCCTACAACGCCTTCCAGCCCAGCGATCTGGATGCCAGCAAGGACGCCTGTGGCGCCTTCGGCGACTACGTGAACAGCAAGTGGCTGGCCGCCAATGAAATTCCGGGCGACCGCACCAGCTGGGGCGCGTTCACCATCCTCGACGAGCGTTCGGTGGCCGTGCAGCACCAGCTGGCTGAACAGGTCGCGCAGGTCAAGAACCCGAACCACATCGAGAAGATCGTCGGCGACCTGTGGGCCACCGGCATGGACGAAGCCAAGATCAATGCCCAGGGCATCGAGCCGCTGAAGGCCGACCTGACGGCAATCGATGGCCTGCAGGACAAGGCGGCCATCGCCGACTACCTGCGCAGCAGCGCGGCCAAGGGTGACAACGTCCTGTTCGGCTTCGGCGCCGAAGCCGACTTCAAGAACTCGGCCGTCAACCTGGCCTACGCCAGCCAGGGCGGCCTGGGCCTGCCGGACAGCACCTACTACACCGATGCCAAGAACGCCGACAAGCTGAAGGCCTACCAGGCGCACGTCGCCAAGGTGCTGGAACTGTCCGGCGTCGCCGCTGCCGACGCTGCCAAGCAGGCCGAGGACGTGGTCAAGTTCGAGACCCGCCTGGCCAAGGCCTCCAAGTCGCGCGTCGAGCTGTCGCGCAACGTCGAGCTGTACTACAACCCGGTCACCCTGGCCGACGCCGACAAGCTGACCCCGAACTTCAGCTGGACCGAGTTCTTCAAGTCGCAGGGCGTGGCCGCACCGGAGAAGTTCTCGCTGGCCATGCCGGCCTTCCATGAGGAAGTGAGCAAGGCACTGGGCGACACCGATCCGTCGGTGTGGCGTGCCTACCTGCGCTTCCACACCGTGGACAGCGCCTCGCCGTACCTGGCCGATGCCTTCGTGCAGGAGAACTACGAGTTCTACGGCAAGACCCTCAACGGCCAGAAGGAACAGAAGCCGCGCTGGAAGCGCGTGCTGGGCACCATCGAGAATGATGCCGGTGAAGCCTTCGGCCAGCTGTACGTGAAGGTTGCCTTCTCGCCGGAAGCCAAGGCGAAGATGGAAGAGCTGGTGAAGAACCTGGCCGCCTCGCTGAAGGAACGCATCCAGGGCCTGAGCTGGATGAGCGATGAAACCAAGGCCAAGGCCATCGCCAAGTGGGAAACCTTCACCCCGAAGATCGGTTACCCGGACAAGTGGCGTGACTGGGCGGGCCTGCAGACCCAGCGCGACAGCTACCTGGGCAATGTGCGCGCGGCCAGTGAGTTCAACTACAAGTTCAACCTGTCCAAGATCGGCAAGCCGGTGGACAAGACCGAGTGGGGCATGACCCCGCAGACGGTCAACGCCTACTACAACCCGCTGCAGAACGAGATCGTGTTCCCGGCCGCCATCCTGCAGCCGCCGTTCTTCGATCCGAAGGCCGACGACGCACTGAACTATGGCGGCATCGGTGCGGTGATCGGCCACGAAATGACCCACGGTTACGACGACCAGGGCGCACGTTTCGGGCCGACCGGCAACATGGAAGACTGGTGGACCGCCGCTGACAAGAAGAACTTCGAAGGCCTCACCGGCAAGCTGGTCAAGCAGTTCGACCAGTACAAGGTCGACGGCCAGGCCGTGAACGGCCACCTGACCCTGGGCGAGAACATCGCCGACCTGGGCGGCCTGGCTACCGCCTACGACGCGCTGCAGAAGGCCTCCGCCGGCAAGGAAGATGCAAAGGTCGATGGCTTCACCCGCGACCAGCGCTTCTTCTTCAACTGGGCCACCGTGTGGCGCACCAAGTACACCCCGGAAAACGCCAAGGTCCGCCTCGCAACCGACCCGCACGCGCCGGCGCAGTTCCGCGCCATGGGTGCGCCGTCGAACCTGCCGACCTTCGCCGCCGCGTTCCAGTGCAAGGCCGGTTCGCCGATGGCCCGTGCTGGCGAGCAGCAGGTGGTGATCTGGTAAGCCACGGCTGACGCTGTTGCAGACCTGCAAAGGCCCGGGAATTCCCGGGCCTTTGTTTTTCCGGGGTGTCTTTCATCCACGCATGGCGTGGATCTACTGATCCCGGCGCTCCCCGGTAGCTGCCGACCTTGGTCGGCGAATGCACCGCGACGCGTGCATGCCGCGTCGATGCCCGGCTTGCTATAGTGCGCGCGCCCTCAATCCATCACGGATTCGTTCCACATGCCCAACTTCCGTCCGCTTGCCATCGCCCTGGGCATCAGCCTGGCGACCCTGGTCCCGACCCACGATGCGTTCGCTGCCAAGAAAAAGGCCGCGCGTGCCCCGGCTGTCAGTGCCCAGTGCAGCGACTTCTATGACGCCACCAATGCAGGCTGGCTGAAGGCCAACCCGGTGCCGCAGACCGGCGCCACCACCGCGCTGGGCCAGCTGGTCGACCGCAGCCGCCAGCAGCAGCGTGAACTGCTCGACGCAGCGATGAAGGCGCCGCAGGGCAACGTGCAGAAACTGCTGGGTGACTTCTGGGCCAGCGGCCTGGACGAAGCTGCCGTGGAAGCAGACGGCTCCAACCCGATCGCCCCGCTGCTGACCCGCATCAATGCCATCAAGAAGGCCAAGGATGTGCCGGCCTCGATCGCCGCGCTGCACCAGGTCGGCATCCCGGTGGCATTCAACTTCGGCCCCGACGTCGATCTGAAGGCGCTGGACCGTCACATCGGCTACTTCATGCAGGGCGGCATGGGCCTGCCGGACCCGGCGTTCTATACCCGCACCGACGCCGACACCGTGGCGCTGATGGGCCGCTACCGCAACTACGTCAAGCAGATCCTGGCGCTGACCGGCACCCCGGCGGCCAAGCTGGATGCCGAGTCGCAGGCGGTGATCGCGCTGGAAACCGAGCTGGCGCGCAATGCACAGTCGCTGGCCGGCATCAACAACCCGTTCAACAACTACGCGCCGATCTCCACCAAGGAGCTCAACAGCCGCTACCGCAACCTGCAGCTGGATGCCTTCCTGAAGGCACAGGGCGTGGATGACGATCTGGTCTCGCTGGCCGACCCGGGCCTGTTCAAGCAGCTCGACGGCATGGTCACCAAGCTCAAGCCGGACCAGTGGAAGGCCTACCTGCGCTGGCGCGTGGGCGACTCGATGGCGCCGTACCTGTCCAAGGCCTACCGCGACGCCGAATTCGAATTCCGCGGCCGCGTGCTGCGTGGCGAAACCCTGCCGCCGCAGCGCTGGGAAGACGTGCTGGAGGCGATCAACGTGGCCGCCGGCCCGATGGTCGGTCGCGAATACGCCGCCCGTTACCTGTCCGCCGAAGATCGTCGCCAGGCGGCGTGGATCGTCGACAAGGTGCGCGAAGTGCAGATCGAAGCGGTCAAGAACAGCAGCTGGATGAGTGCCGAAGCCAAGACCGAAGCGCAGGCCAAGCTGGCCGCGCTGAAGATCGAGATCGGCACCCCGCTGCGCGACCTCGACTACAGCGTGCAGCCGATGGGCCGCGGCTCGTTCGGCGGCAACATGCTGATTGCTTCGACCTGGCGCCATCGCGAGGAAATGAAGCGCATCGGCAAGGGCAACGCCGACCGTCGCTGGGACGTGCTGCCGCAGCAGCCTTCGCTGGCCTACGACCTGGCGCAGAACCGCCTGATCGTCACCGCCGCGATCCTGCAGGGCCCGGTGTTCAACGCCAAGGCCGATGCTGCCGACAAGTTCGGCAGCTTCGGTGGCCTGGTCGGCCACGAACTGACCCGTGCCATCGATGCCAAGGGTGCACTGGTCGATGCCAAGGGCGAGCTGCGCAGCTGGTGGACCCCGGCCGACAAGACCGCCTGGACCCTGCTCGGCAACCGCGTGGCCGCGCAATACAGCGCCTACGACTTCCCGGGCGTGAAGGGTGCCAAGGTCAACGGCACGCTCACCCAGGAAGAGAACCTGGCCGACATCGCCGGCCTGGAACTGGCCTGGGCGGCGTATGTCGCGCAGGAGCCGAAGGCCAAGCAGGCGCAGCAGCAGGGCTTCTTCCGCGCCTGGTCTGCGCTGTGGGCGCAACAGCTGGCGCCGAACGAGGCCGTGCGCCGCCTGACCGCCGACATCCGCGCACCGGGCCTGTGGCGCAGCAATGGCACGCTGGCCAACCTGCCGGCGTTCGGTGCTACTTTCAGCTGCAAGGCCGGCCAGCCGATGCAGCGCAGCGAAGCCGAGCAGATCAAGGTCTGGCGCTGAGCCAGCTGCCACACGGGTAATGCAGAGGGCGCCTTCGGGCGCCCTTTTCTTTTTGCGGGTGCAGCACGATCCCGGGTTAACACCCGGCGTGCTATCGCTGCGGCTTCGTCCATCGCGGAGCCCCGACATGGCACACAAGAACACGATCTGTGTCTGGTATGACAACGGCGCGCTTGAGGCTGCCACCTTCTATGCCAGCATCCTGCCCGACAGCGCGGTGACCGCCGTGCATCACGCACCTGGCGACTACCCCGACGGCAAGGAAGGCAATGTGCTGACCGTCGAATTCACCGTCTGCGGCATTCCCTGCGTCGGCCTCAACGGCGGCACCGCGTTCAAGCACAGCGAAGCCTTCTCCTTCCAGATCCAGACCGAAGACCAGGCCGAGACCGACCGCCTGTGGAGCGCGATCGTGGACAATGGCGGCCAGGAGAGCCAATGCGGCTGGTGCAAGGATCGCTGGGGCATTTCCTGGCAGATCAGTCCACGCATGCTGATCGAAGCGGTGACCAGCAAAGACAAAGCGCTGGCCAAGCGTGCCTTCAACGCGATGATGCCGATGAAGAAGATCGACATCGCCACCATCGAAGCAGCGATCCAAAAAGGGGACGGAGGGGATTAAGTCGTTTCTCCCCATTACCGCTGGCCCCATGCGAATTGCGACTTAATCCCCTCCGTCCCCTTTTCCAGAGGTGCTGATGTCCTGGGATGCGATCATCATCGGCGGTGGCCACAACGGCCTGGTCTGCGCGGCTTATCTGGCGCGCGCTGGCAAGCAGGTACTGGTACTGGAACGTCGCGGCGTCCTTGGCGGCGCTGCGGTCACCGAGGAATTCCATCCCGGCTTCCGCAACTCGGTGGCGTCCTACACGGTGTCATTGCTGCAGCCGAAGGTGATCGACGACCTGCAGCTGCATGCGCATGGGCATGGGCTGCGCATCGTCGCGCGTCCGGCCAACAACTTCCTGCCATTGCCCGACGACCGCTACCTGTTGTCGGCACCTGGCCGCACTCAAGCCGAAGTCGCTAGATTCTCCGAGCGGGATGCACAGCGCCTGCCCGCGTACGAAGCACGCCTGGAGATCTTCGCCGATGTGCTGCGCGCGTGGGCCCTGCGTGCGCCACCGGACCTGGGCGTGGCGGGTGGTTGGCGTGCGCTGCCCGCACTGTGGCAGATGGGGAAGCTCGGCCGCGAACTGGCGGCGCTGGATGCACCGCTGCGGCAGGAGCTGCTGGACCTGTTCACGCTGTCGGCGGCGGAGTACCTGGACCGCTGGTTCGAGAGCGAGCCGATCAAGGCGCTGTTCGGCTTCGATGGCATCGTCGGCAACTATGCCAGTCCATACACACCGGGCAGTGCCTACGTGTTGCTGCATCACGTGTTCGGCCAGTGCAATGGTGTGAAAGGTGCATGGGGCCATGCGATTGGCGGCATGGGCGCGATCAGCCAGGCCATCGCCGCGGCCGCACGTGAGGCCGGTGCGGAACTGCGCGTGGACGCCGGCGTGCAACGCGTACTGATCGAACAGGGTCGTGCTGTGGGCGTGGAGCTGGCCAACGGCGAAACCCTGCGTGCACGCGCGGTGGTCGCCAACGTCAATCCGAAGCTCCTGTACGAACAGCTGCTGGAGCCGGCGCTGGTACCGGCTGCCACACGCGAACGCATGACGAACTGGCGCTGCGGTTCCGGCACCTTCCGGATGAACGTGGCGCTGTCGCGGCTGCCGGACTTCCGTGCCCTGCCCGGCCCGGGCGATCACCTCAGCGCCGGCATCATCATGGCACCCAGCCTGGACTACATGGACCGCGCCTGGCTGGATGCGCGCCGCGACGGCTGGTCGCGCGAACCGATCGTGGAAATGCTGATACCCAGTACGCTGGACGATTCACTGGCGCCGCCCGGGCAACATGTGGCCAGCCTGTTCTGCCAGCACGTGGCACCGGTGTTGCCTGAAGGCCGCCATTGGGATGATCACAGGGAGACAGTGGCCGACCTGATGATCGCCACCGTCGAACGGTATGCGCCCGGCTTCACCGCCAGCGTGCTCGGTCGGCAGGTGTTGTCACCGCTGGATCTGGAACGCACCTTCGGCCTGGTCGGTGGCGACATCTTCCACGGCGCACTGAGTGCCAACCAGTTGTTCTCGGCGCGGCCGATGGTCGGCCAGGCCGGCTACCGCGGCGCCCTGCCCGGCCTGTACCTGTGTGGGTCGGGAACACATCCCGGTGGCGGCGTCACCGGTGCGCCCGGGCACAATGCCGCGCAGGTGGTGTTGCAGGATCTGTAGAGCCACGCCATGCGTGGAGGCGCGTGTATTCCATCGCCTGCATTACCTGCTGTTGGTAGGTGCCAACCTTGGTTGGCGCGAGGCAGCAGAAGCGATTGCCAACCGGGGTTGGCATCTACCGACATGATCCTGTCCAAAGCGTGCCAACCAAGGTTGGCACCTACCCGCGTGAAGCGTGGCGCATAGCACCTCACTTCACGCTGCGCAGATGATTCGGGCGCTTCGGTGGGCCGGGCGGGCGGCGCTTGTTGAACGGCGATTGCCCGCGCCAGTAACGGATCAGCAACCAGCCGAACAGCATGCCGCCCAGGTGCGCGAAGTGGGCCACGCCCGGCTGCCAGCCGGTCATGCCCAGCACCAGTTCGCCCACGCCGAACAGGATCACGAAGGTACGCGCCTTCATCGGGATCGGCGGGAACAGCAGCATCACCCGTTGGTTGGGGAACAGCATGCCGTAGGCCAGCAGCAGGCCGAACACGCCGCCGGAGGCACCCAGCACCGTCGCCGGGTTTTCCAGCAGCGTACCCACCAGCAGCTGGCAGACACCGGCACCGGCCACGCACACCAGGTAATACAGCAGGAAGCGCTTCTCGCCCCAGGTCTGCTCCAGCGGCGCGCCGAACATGAAGACCGCCAGCATGTTGAAGAACAGATGGCCGAAGCTGCCATGCAGGAAGCCATAGGTCAGCAGCTGCCACGGCTGGAAGTTGCCACCCGGCGAGAACGCATCGAAGCCCTGCTGCAGCGGTTGCAGCATGAACGGCTCGAAGGTCTGCATGCCGAGCAGGAACGGCTGCTGCAGCAGGAACAGGATCGCGTTGGCGATCAGCAGGGCCTTGGTGACGGTTGGCAGTCGCGGGAACATGGGAGCACCGGCATGGAACGGCCTCCATCATAGCCGCAGCACCGTGTCTTGTTGGCGACCGGCAGGCGCGGCCTGTTCAGTCGCCAGCGGTGCTCAGCCCGGTCCCCACACGGCGGCATCCAGCGCCGCCGCCGGATCGGTGGCCGGCATCCGCACCCGGCCGTTCTCCACCACCACGCCCTCCGCGCGCAACCGCTGTGACTGCTCGCGCCAGCCGGCCGACCCTTCTTCCATGGCGATGCGCCCATCCGAGCGCAGCACGCGGTGCCAGGGCAGGTCCGGGTCGTCGTTCTGGCCAAGGATGCGTGCGGTCAGCCGCGCACGCCCGGGCAGGCCCGCGCGCATCGCTACCTGCCCATAGCCCATCACCTGCCCCACGGGGATCGCGCGGATCACCGCCAGGATGCGCGCACGCGCCTGCTCCGGTGTCAGCGCCGCAGGCGGGTCACCAGCAGTACGCCGATCAGTACCAGCACGGTGCCGGCGATCTGCGCCGGCCCCATCGGTTCGTCGAGCAACCATAGGCTCATCACGATCGTGGAAACAGGGCCCAGCATACCGACCTGCGCGGCCAGCGACGAACCCACGCGCTGCACCGCCAGCATGATCGCCAGCACCGGCAGCACCGTGCACACGGTGGCATTGACCAGCGACAGCCATTGCACCGGCGCCGGTGCCTGCCACAGCAACGGCAGCGGATGGGTCACCGCGAAATGCAGCAGCACCAGCACGCTGGCCACACAGCTGGCGTAGGCGGTCAGCCGCACCGCACCGATGCGCGCGACCACCTGCCCACTGCCGAACAGGTACAGCGCGTAGCTGAGCGCACTGCCCAGTACCAGCAGGCTGCCGACGATGATCTGCCCGCCCTCGCGCTGCAGATCGTGGCCGAAGGCGAGCAGCACGCCGAGGTAACTCAGCACCAGCGCGCCGATCTGCCACCGGCCCGGCCGCTGGCGCGCCAGCAACACATTGATCAGCAGCACCAGGGTCGGGTTCAAGTAAAGAATCAGGCGCTCCAGGGTCACGCTGATGTACTGCAGTCCCTGGAAGTCGAGCAGGCTGGACAGGTAGTAGCCGGTGAAGCCCAGCCACAGCACGCGGGCGCGGTCGGCCCAGGACAGTGGTTCAGCCCGACGCGCGGCCCACAGCGCCATCAAAACGAACAGCGGCAGCGCCATCAGCATGCGCAGGGCAAGCAGCGTGGTGGCATCCACGCCGTGACGCAGGCCGAGCTTGACGATGATCGCTTTGCCGGAGGCAGCAATGGCGCCGATCGCAGCCAGGCCGATGCCACCCAGCGCGATGCGAGGGGAAGCGGTTGCGATACGGGAAGCGGGGCTGGACATCAGGACGACGGCGGGCCGCATAGGGCGGCCCGGAAACGCATGGGGGGCGCCCATTATCGCATGGGGACGCCAGGTGACCTGTAGAGCCGAGCCTGCGCTCGGCTGCACCATGTCTGCACGGAACGCAGCCGAGCATAGGCTCGGCTCTACAACCGCCCGGCTCAGCGCATCAGCACCACTTCCTCGGCCGAGGTCGGGTGGATCGCCACGGTGTCGTCGAACTGGGCCTTGGTCGCGCCCATCTTCACCGCCACCGCAAAGCCCTGCAGGATCTCGTCGGCCGCTTCGCCCAGCAGGTGGATGCCCACCACCCGTTCTTCCGGACCGGCACAGACCATCTTGAACAGGCTGCGCTGGGTACCGTTGGCCAGTGCCTGCAGCATCGGGCGGAAACGGCTGTGGTAGACGCTCACCTGGTCGAAACGAACACGCGCTTCTTCCTCGCTCATGCCCACCGCGCCCAGTGGCGGATGCGAGAACACCACGCTGGCCACGTTCTCGTAATCCATCTTCGACTGCGGGCGGCCACCGAACAGGCGGTCCATCAGCCGCCGCGAAGCGGCCACCGCCACCGGGGTCAAGCCGACCTTGCCAGCGATGTCACCCACCGCATGCACGCTCGGCACACACGTGGTCTGCCATTCGTCCACCTGCACCTGCTGGTGTTCGCCAATGCCGATACCGAGCGCTTCCAGGCCCAGATCACGGCTGTTGCCGCGGCGGCCGGTGGCAAAGAACACCGCGTCGAACACGCTGTCGAGCGGGCCATCATGGCCGAATGCACGTACGCGTTCGCCATCGCGCTGAAGTTCGCGCAGGCGATAGCCGAAATGGATGCGCACGCCCTGCTGCTTGAGGTTTTCGGCCAGCTGATCGGTCAACTCGTAATCGAAGCGCTCCAGCAGCCGCTGGCCGCGCACCAGCAGGCTGACCTTGCTGCCCAGTGCCTGCAGCAGGCCGGCCAGCTCCACCGCGATGTAGCCGCCACCGATGATCGCCACCTCGGCCGGTGCCGCGCGCAGATCGAAGAAATCATCGGAGACCAGGCCCAGTTCCGCGCCGGGAATGTCGGGCCGCAGCGGGTGCGCGCCGGTGGCGATCAGGATGTGCTCGGCGCTGTAACGCACGCCATCGCTGCAGGCCACGGTATGCGCATCGAGCAGATGACCGCGCGCCGGAATGCGCACCACGCCGGTTTCGTCCAGGCGCTTGTGATAGCTGGTGTGGATGTTGCTGATATAGGCCTGGCGGTGGATCACCAGTTCCTTCCACGACAGTGCCGGGCGCGCTTCGACATTGAAGCCCATCGCACTGGCCAGGCCGATACGCTCATGCAGGTCTGCCGCCAGCCACATGGCCTTCTTCGGCACGCAGCCGACATTGACGCAGGTCCCGCCCAGTTCACCAGGCTCCAGCATCGCCACGCGCTTGCCGTGCTGCGCGGCGCGGATCGCGCCGGCCAGGCCGGCGGAGCCGCCGCCAAGGACGATCAGGTCGTAATCATAGGGTGCTGTGCTCATCGGAATCGCTCGGGTCGGTAAGGGGCAGGATCGATCGCCGGCGTGCGGCCGCAGACGAGATCGGCGATCAGCTGGCCGGTGCCGGCGCTCATGCTGATGCCGAGCATGCCATGTCCCGCTGCAAGCCAGACGTGAGGATGCGCGGGTGCACGGCCGATCAACGGCACGTCGTCCACGCTCATGGGGCGCCAACCGCACCACTGCTCCTGCAGCTGCGCACCGCGCGGCGCACGCAGGTAGTGTTCGGCAGCGTGCTGCAGGGCCTGCAGGCGGGTCGTGCGCAGCTGCGGGTCGGCACCGGCGAATTCCATGGTGCCGCCCAGTCGCAACGCCTCGCGCCAGGCAATCACGAACACGGAATGGTCCTTCAGCACGACTGGACGCTGCGGCACCTGCGCCGGTCGTGACCAGGTCAGCGAGTAGCCCTTGCCAGGTTGGATCGGCACGCGCAGATCCAGTTGCCGCGCCCAGCGCGGTGACCACGGCCCGGTCGCCAGCACCAGCTCGCGCGCCTGCAGCATGCGTTCACCGACTCGCACGCGCACCCCCTGCGCGTCGGCGCTGAAATCCTGCACGTCCGACTGCTCTTCGATCACCACGCCCTGTGCGCGCAGCACGCGCGCAAGTTCGGCGGTGTAGCGGTCCGGACGCAGCTGCGCATCGCCGGGGAAGTGGATCGCACCGGCAAGGCGATCATGGAACGCCGGATTGTCGCGCGCATAGTCGGCGCCATCGATGCGCGCCGTGGCAACACCCTGTGCGTTCAGCGCCTCACACTCGGCAGCGTGGTGATCGAAATTGCGGGCGTCACCGAACACATAGTCCAGACCGCGCGCCTCGAACTCGCAGTCCAGCGCATGCGTCTGCACCCACTGCGCCAGGCGCAGCCGTGAATCATTCAACAGTGCGCCGCGTGCCCGTGTGGCGTGCAGCCAGTCGCGTGCGTTGCAGCGCGCCCCGAACTGCAGCAGCCAGCGCCACAATGCTGGGTCCAGGCGTGTACGCACGTACAGCGGTGCACGCGGATCGAGCATCCAGCGCAGCGCACGCAACGGCACGCCAGGCGCTGCCAACGGCGGCGCGTGGCTGGGGGTAATGGTGCCGCAGTTGCCATGCGAGGTCGCGCCGCCGACACGCCCACGGTCGATCACACGTACCTGCCGCCCCTGCGCACGCAGCGCCAGCGCGGCGGCCAGTCCAACGGCACCGGCGCCGACCACGATCACATCTTCGCGCGCGCCCTGCATCGATCAGCCCTGCCCGGCCTCGCGCCGCATCGGCGGCCACTGCCGGTAGGTCATCGCACGCCACAGCCATTCCATCGGGCCAAAGCGGAAGCGGCGCAACCAGGCGTGCGAAACGGCCACCTGCACGGCAAACAACAGCAGCGCGAACAGCAGCTGCACGCTGCGCGGCATCAGCTCGAAGCCGCCCAGGCCATAGTGATAGAACAGCCAGGTACACAGCAGCGACTGGCCCAGGTAGTGGGTCAACGCCATGCGCCCGACCTGTGCCAGCCAGGCCAACCGCGCACGCCAATGCTCGATCCACGCCAAGTAGCCCAGGCACATCGGCAGGCCGCCAATCGTCACCAGTGCCATTGCGGCTGTCACCGCCAGGTCGTAGGCACCCGGTGCCAGGTAGGGTTTCCAGGCAACCCCCAGCAGCGTGACCACCAGGCCCAGTGGCAGTGCCACCCAACGCAGCACCGCGTACAGCCGCGGGAAGCGCTCAGGCGCCGACAGCGCACCGCTGCCGGCAAACCAGCTGCCGATCAGGAACATGCCCAGCACTTCCGGGCCGGTGATCAGCATCGCCCCCATCGACGTGCCGAACTCGCTCAGCCGCTGCACATTGGCCTGCATCCAGCTGCCCTGCCCATAGACCTGCCGCTGCAGCTCGATGCTCTGCTGCGCGTCGGTGAGCATCTTCTGCACGTCCTCCGCCGAAGCCATCGACACCATCGCGCCCACCAGCAGCATCATCGCCACACCGCCGAGATAGACCGTCACACCCATCCACGGCAGCCAGCTGCGCGGCGCCTCGCGGCAGGCCAGCAACGGCAACGAGACCAACGCGTACATCACCAGGATGTCGCCGGACCAGACCAGCAGCGCGTGGCACAGGCCGATCAGCAGCAAGCCAGCGCTGCGGCGCAGGTAGAACGGGGTGAAGTCACGCCCGGCAGCCTCGGCGCGCTGCGCCATCACCGCGAAGCCGGCGCCGAACAGCAACGAGAACAGGGTGAAGAACTTGCCCTGCACGAACACGTAGACAAAGGCATCGGCCCAGTAATCGATACCCTGCCAATGCACGTCGATGCCGGTGAAGGCCAGGTCCAGCGGTCCGCTGAAGGCCTCGATGTTCATCAGCAGGATGCCCAGCAGCGCAGCACCGCGCAGCACGTCCAGCACGGCGATGCGTTCGCCGGAAGCCACCGGCTGCAGGGAAGGAGAAGCGGCGTTCACGGGGCGTCCGTCGGGCAGGTCCGCCATTATGCCGCCGGCCCACACACCATGGATGGCCGCGCCGTGTTCCAGAAACGCAACGGCCCGCCGAAGCGGGCCGTTGCTGCCATCACGATCGCGCTGCGATCAGTGCTGGTGGCCGCCGTCGCCGTGGACGTGGCCGTGGTCGATCTCTTCCTTGCCGGCTTCGCGCACATCGACGATTTCCACGTCGAAGTGCAGGTCCTTGCCGGCCATCGGGTGGTTCAGGTCGACGTCGACGACGCTCATGCCGACCTTCTGCACGGTCACCGCACGCGGGCCGAAGTTGGTCTGCAGCACGACCTGCTGGCCCGGAGCCAGCTTGGTGTTGCCGAAGTGCTTCTTCGGCACACGCTGGGACAGGCCCTCGCGGCGCTCGCCGTAGGCATCGGCAGCGGTGACGTCGACGCTGAAGGTCGCGCCGGCTTCCTTGTCCATCATGGCGTTTTCCAGGCCCGGGATGATGTTGCCGTGGCCGATCAGGATCGCCAGCGGCTCGCCGCGCTCCTTGGACGATTCGATCGGCTCCTGGCCGACTTCGGAAACGGTGTAGTGGAAGCGGACAACGCGGTCTTTTTCGATCTTCATGCGCAACTCTGTCTGGATCTGCCGGAGGCAGGCGGGTTGGGGCGGGTTGTCGCCCGGCGGGGACGCCGCCATCATGACGGCCAATCCTAAGGTGGCGCATTATCCGGAGATCATGCACATCACGCCAGTTTCGTCCGGCCTGCGCCGGCTCCTCGCCCCGGCCCTGCTGCTGGCCCTGCCCCTGCTGATGACCGCCTGCGGCGGCGGCAAGGCCACCCGCCCCGCGCCACCACCGCCAACCGCGAACTGGCCGAAGACCGTGCCGGACAATCCCGAGGCGGCCAACTCGGTGCTGATGCGAGCCATCAGCCTGGTCGGCACCCCCTATCGCTATGGCGGCAATACCCCCGACTCCGGCTTCGACTGCAGCGGCCTGGTCGCCTACGTCTACCGCGAGATGCTGGACCTGAAACTGCCGCGCACCTCGCGCGACCTGGCGGCGGTACAGGGCCCGAAGATCGACCCGCAGCGTCTGGCCACCGGCGACCTGGTGTTCTTCGGCAGCCGCGGCAGCGTCACCCATGTCGGTATTTATGTGGGTGAAGGGCGCTTCGTGCATGCGCCGAGCACCGGCGGCACGGTACGCCTCGACTCGCTCAGCGGCCCCTACTGGAAAGACCACTACACCGGCGCGAAACGTGTCCTTCGCTAAAATGAACAGGCGATATGTTCAAAACTGTGACGCCCATCACCATGAAACTAACGGTTTGCTAACGGAATTTTTAACTTATTGCCGCTTTTACAGGGCATGATGCCCCATCGTTTTTTTCCTGTGACCGACGCGTGACGACTGACGACCTGAAAAGCGAAGGCCAGACTTCCGTATCTTCACGTAGTGCCCGCCCGCTGTTACTTGGCCTGGCACTGTGTCTGACCAGCCTTCCGGCCTGGTCGCAGACTGCTCCGAACCGTTCCGATGTGACCCCGGCCCCGGTGGCCGAGAGCACCGCCCGACCGGCCGCCAAGGCCGAGGCCGCCGCTCCGCAGCGCAGCCGCGTCGATGCCGCCGCCAGCGCCACGCTGGCCGCCCTGCTGCCGCACCTGGCCGCCAACGACACCATTCCACTGATGGACCGCTCGGCCGTGGTGGCCGGTGACCTCAGCCGCCTGCTTGCCAACTACGACACCAGCAGCGCCGCCAATGGCAGCGTTGTCGGCACCGCAGCCGACAACGGCAAGGTGCAGTCGCTGCTGCGCCGTGCGATGACCCTGCTGGGCACCCCGTACCGTTGGGGTGGCAGCAACCCGGACAGCGGCTTCGACTGCAGCGGTCTGGTCGGCTATGTGTTCCGCTCGGCCCTGGGCATCGAGCTGCCGCGCGTCTCGCGCGAAATGGCCCACGATGACAACGCCGAACTGATCAACGACCGCACCGCGCTGGCGGCGGGCGACCTGGTCTTCTTCGGCCGCAAGGGCCGCGTCGACCACGTCGGCATCTATGTCGGCGATGGCCGCTTCCTGCACGCACCGAGCTCGGGCAAGGACGTCCGCGTGGACACCCTGCTCAGTGGCTACTGGGGCAACAAGTTCATGCAGGCCCGCCGGGTCGACCTCTGACCCGCTGGCGCTACGGCGCCGCCTGAGAGACAAGAAGCCGCTGCCCTGCAGCGGCTTTTTTGTTGGGCCCGCGCAATGGTGGGTAGCTGCCGACCTTGGTCGGCACTGCCTCCATCCACGCGTGGCGTGGATCTACTGTGGCTCTGCTCCGGGGTTCCTCCGATCGGGGCGGGGCCTGCCGGTGGGTGCCGACCTTGGTCGGCACCGCCTCCATCCACGCATGGCGTGGATCTACCAGGCCCGGCTCCGCCACCGCGCCAGCCAGCTCCCAAACAAAAAGCCCGCCGGTTTACGGCGGGCCTTTCATCTCCACGCAACCTCAGGCGCGGGGCGGTGTTGGATCAGGATCGTCCACACCTACATTGCTGGACGGGTTGTCATACACCGCCTGGTCGAGCAGCCCGGTTTCCTTGGCCACGATCACCGGCACCAGCATCTGGCCCGTCACATTCGTCATCGTGCGCATCATGTCGAGGATGCGGTCGATGGCATACAGGTAGCCGATGGTTTCCAGCGGCAGGTTGGCCGCACTCAGCACCACCGTGGCCATGATCACGGCGGTGCCGGGCACCCCGGCGGTGCCGAAGCTGCCCAGCACCGAGGCAATCAGCACCACCACGTACTGCTCGGGGGTCAGCGGCACCCCGCTGTACTGCGCAATGAACACCGCGCACAGCGCCGGGTAGATCGCGCCGCAACCGTCCATCTTGATGCTCGCGCCCAGCGGTACCGCGAACGAACCGTAATCCTTGTTCACACCCAGGTTGTGGGTGATCGAACGCAGCGCCACCGGCATCGCCGCGAAGCTGGACGAGCTGACGAACGCAACCTGCATGCCCGGCGCGGCGCCGCGGAAGAACTTCAGCGGGTTCAGGCCGTGCGCCAGCAGCAGTGCGCTGTAGACCACCACGATGTGCAGGGCGCAGGCCACGTACAGGGCCAGCACGAAATGACCCAGCGGCAGCAGCTTCTCGAAGCCATAGCTGCCGACCAGGCCGGCGATCAGGCCGAAGGTGCCGATCGGGGTGACTTCCAGCACGAAGCGGGTCACCTGGATCATGATGTCGCTCATCTGGCCGACCAGCTTGCGCGCCTCGGTCACCTTCTCGCCCAGCTTGACGATGGCAAAGCCCACCAGGCCGGCAAAGAAGATCACCGGCAGGATCGAGCCGCGACCGGCAGCCAGCACGGTCTCACCGGCGGCGTTGACCTTAGTGCCGATGCCGGACAGCGCATAGAAGACATTGGCCGGCACTACGTCCAGCAACACCTGCACCACGCTGGGCACTTCGCGCGGCACGTAGTTGCTGGCCATCGACAGCTGCAGGCCACCGGCGCCGGGCTGCAGCACGGTGCCCACGCCCAGGCCGACGCACACCGCCAATGCCGCGGTGATCACGAACCACAGGAAGGTGCGACCACTGAGCGCGGCGACCGACTTCTGGCCATGCAGCGACGAGATCGCGTTGATGACCGCGAAGAACACCAGCGGCACGGCAATCATCTTGATCAGGGTGACGTACAGCTCGCCGAGCGGGCCGAACCACGTTTCCGCGGCCGGGCCAAGCGCCCAGCCGGCCAGCGCGCCGAGCACGAAGCCACCGACCACGCGCTGCCAGAATGGAATCCGCAGCCAGGCAGAGACCAGCTTCATAGGCAATCCAGAGGGGAAGGAAGGGATGCTGGCACGATAGCCCAAGGCGGCCCGCAGAACGACCGCCCGGCCGGCAAATCAGTGTGTCATCGGCGTGCCTTGCGGCACCGGGCATAATGAACGTCCCGTTACAGTTTGTGAGATCCCAGCGTCCATGCGCCGTTCCGTCTCCCTGTTGGCCGCCTGCGCCACCACCCTGCTGCTGGGCGCCTGCGCCAGCACCACCCCCGCCTCTGCCCCGGCGGGCATGAAGGTCGCCGTCGACCCGGTCGCCCACCCGGCCGGCGAGACCCCGCAGTGGTGGTACCGCAGTGGCGCCGCCCAGGCCGCCGCCAACGGCGCGATGTCCGGCAAGGCCAAGAACGTCATCCTGTTCCTCGGTGATGGCATGAGCCTGACCACCGTGGCCGCCTCGCGCATCTACGAAGGCCAGCAGAAGGGTGGCTCGGGCGAGGAGAACCTGCTGTCCTGGGAGCGCTTCCCGGCCACGGCGTTCAGCAAGACCTACAACACCGATTCGCAGACCCCGGATTCGGCCGGCACCATGACCGCCATCACCACCGGCGTGAAGACCCACATGGGCGCGATCGGCGTCAGCGCCGGCAGCCGCACCGACTGCGCCGACAGCCTGTCCAAGGGCCTGCTGACCTGGCTGCAGCTGGCCGACAGCGCCGGCCTGGCCACGGGCGTGGTGTCCACCGCGCGCCTGACTCATGCCACCCCTGCTGCCACCTACGCTCACTCGCCCGAGCGCAACTGGGAAAACGACACCGACCTGACCGAAGCCGCCAAGGCCGCAGGCTGCAAGGACATCGCCCAGCAGCTGCTGTCGACCTCGCGCTATGGGCGCGGCCCGCTGGTCGCCCTCGGTGGCGGCCGCGGTGAATTCACCACCGTGGAAGAGCGCGATCCGGAATACGACGACAAGGTCGGCCAGCGCCTGGATGGCCGCAGCCTGGTGCAGGAATGGCAGCAGGCACATCCGCAGGGTGCCTACGTCTGGAACAGCAAGCAGCTGGCCGCCGCCGCCAACGCGCCGGCCATCCTTGGCCTGTTCGAGCCGGACCACATGCGCTACGAGTATGAGCGCCCGCAGGATCCGGGCGGTGAGCCTAGCCTGGCCGAACTGACTGCTGCAGCGATCAAGAATCTGGCCAAGCACGAGGAAGGCTACGTGCTGATGATCGAAGGCGCACGCATCGACCACGCCAACCACAGCGGCAACGCCTACCGTGCCCTGACCGAGACCGTGGCCCTGTCCGACGCGGTGCGCGTGGCCAACGAACTGACCTCGGCCGACGACACCCTGATCATCGTCACCGCCGACCACTCGCACACCCTGAACTTCGTCGGCTACCCGGCGCGCGGCAACCCGATCCTGGGCAAGGTGAAGGACAAGGGCGGCGAAGATGGCGCCGGCAAGCTGGACTACGCGCTGGACGGCACCGGCCAGCCGTACACCACGCTGAGCTACGCCAATGGCCCGGGCCATACCGGCAGCAGCAACCAGCAGCCGGCCGGCCCGAAGCGCTACCCGCACAACCCGAGCAGCTTCGAACCGGCCAACGGGCGCCCGAACCTGCGCGAGGTCGACACCGAGCATCCGGACTACATGCAGGAAGCGCTGGTGCCGATGAAGTCCGAGTCGCACGGTGGTGAAGACGTCGGTATCTGGGCACGCGGCCCGGGCAGCAAGGCGATCCGCGGCACATTGGAACAGAACGCGATCTACCACATGATCGTGCAGGCCACTCCGGCCCTGCGCGAGCGCCTGTGCCAGGCCGGCACCTGCGATGACAAGGGCGTGCCGGTGCAGCTGCCGGCACCGACGGCCTTCGAACGCAAGGCCGAGGCCAAGTGATCGCACGGCAGGCCCGCCCTGCCCCTGCCAGCGGCCGCTTCGCGCGGTCGCTGGCCCTGCTTGGCGTGCTGGTCAGTGCCAATGCAGCGGCACAGGCACCGGCGTGCAAGCTGCTGACCGACGAACACGGGTTGTGGCCGCTGCCCAACTGTGAGGTGGTCGATCACCGGCCGAAGATCAGCGCCGACACGCTGAAGGACCTGAACTACGACGACCACGGCCTGGCCGTGGTGTACGCCGACCAGGGCTTCCATTACGTCAACCGCAAGGGTCGCAGCCTGCCGGTGCTGACCTGGGACAACGGTCCGGAAACACCGCAGGAAGGCCTGCTGCGCGCCCGCGTCGGCCACCGCGTGGGTTACTTCGACCTGACGTTCCGCCAGGTCGTGCCCGGCACCTTCGATTTCGGGTGGCCGTTCCAGGATGGCGTGGCCGAGGTCTGCAATGGCTGCCGTCGCGGCACGCCGGATGCCGATGGCCACACGCCGATGGAAGGCGGAGAGCGGTTCCGCATCGACCGCTCGGGCCGTCGGGTGAAGTAGGGGTTTCGGCAGGGCTGCGCCCTGCACCTGCCGAAGCCGAAGCCGAAGCCAAATCAAGATCAAAAGCGGCTCTGGTTTTCTGTGAGTTGGGTGGGGCGGTGTGGCTGGGCAGGACACGCCGTAAACCCGTCCCTGGGGGCTCGATGGCGCCATCCATGGCGCCAACGGTCCTGCCCACCCACACCGCCCCACCCCCGACAGATTTCCGGTGACGGTTGGACCATCCACGCTTCGCGTGGATCGAATCTGTCAGATATCGAATTGAATCCGGGGTCAGATCCGTTCTCCGCAGGAAAACGGATCTGACCCCAAGAGCAATTCCGACAGTTCGCAGGAAACTGTCGAAGGCGGGGTGGGTCCGGTTGCGGGGGCGTGAGCCGCATGGATGCGGCGACCGAGCTTACATGGACGTACTTGCAGCGTCCCCCGCAACCGGACCCACCCCGCCGACCCTCAGGAAACCAGCTTCTGCTGTTGCTGTTGCTGTTGCTCTGGATCGTAGCGGGTGCAGGGCGCAGCCCTGCCGAGCAACCCTATACTTGCCGCCGTGACTGCCTTCCCTGCCCTCGTTCCGCTGGATGCGCCGCTGCTGGTGGGCTACAGCGGTGGTGTCGACTCGTCCGTGCTGCTGCACTGGCTGTGGCGCTGCGCCCAGGCTTCCGGCACGGCACTGCGTGCGGTGCACGTACACCATGGCCTGCAAGCCGATGCAGACCGCTGGGTGCTGCATTGCCAGCAGCAATGCGCAGCACTGGGCATCGAACTGGCCGTGCATCGCGTGCGGGTCGACAACCACGCGGGCCTCGGCCTTGAAGGCGCGGCGCGGCAGGCGCGGCGTGCAGCGTTCGCGGCCGAACTGCACGACGGCGAAACACTGGCACTGGCGCAGCATCAGGACGACCAGGCCGAAACTTTCCTGTTGCGCGCCCTGCGCGCTTCCGGCGTTGATGGCCTGGCGGCGATGTCCACGCACAGCCGCCTTGGCGAACACCCCTTGTGGCGGCCGCTGCTGGCGGTCCCGCGCAGTGCACTGCTCGATTATGCGCGCCACCATGCGCTGCACTGGATCGAAGACCCCAGCAATGGCGACGACCAGGCGGATCGCAACTTCCTGCGCCTGCAGGTGCTGCCGCTGTTGCGCCAACGCTGGCCGCATGCCGCTGCGGCACTGGCGGGCAGCGCAGCGCATTGCGGGCAGACCCGCGAACTGCTCGATGAGGAAGACGCCGAGCTGATCGCACACCTGGAAGTCGCTCCACGCGTGCTGTCTCTGCAGCTGCTGCGCCAGGTCTCACCGGGTCGTGCCGCACGTGTACTCCGTGCCTGGGTGGCCGGCCACGGTGCGGCGCCGCTGCCGGCCACGGTGCTGCAACAGGCACTGGACGAGCTGCTGCCCGCCGGCAACGATCGTCAGGCCCGTGTGAGCTGGCACGATCACGCGATCCAGCAGTGGCGCGACCACGCCTACCTGCTGCCGGCCCGGCTACCTGCGCTTCCCCTCGAGTGGCAGGTCGAATGGGATGGACGCGCACCGCTGCCGCTGCCCGATGGCGGACAGCTGCGCCTGCAGGGCACCCCGGCCTTCGAACGCCCGCTGCAGGTCCGTGCACGCGTGGGCGGTGAGCGCATTCTGCTGCCCGGTCGCCAGCATTCGCACGCGTTGAAGGACTGCCTGCAACGCGAACACCTCGCCCCGTGGCGACGCGCGCAGCTGCCGCTGATCTTTGATGGCCCGCAGTTGCTGGCCGCCGCCGATGTGGTCATCGCCGCACCGCTGCGGGCCTGGCTGCAGGCGCATGGCGCACAGTTGCAGTGGCGCCCGGGCGGCTGGTGAATTGACCCCCGCGCGCGGCCCGTCCACACTTGCCACATGGCCAAGAAGTCCCCCGAAAACGCCTCCCCGGTTGCCCAGTTCGAGCAGTCGCTCGAATCGCTGGAACAGCTGGTGGAGCAGATGGAAACCGGCGAGCTGAGCCTGGAAGCCTCGCTCAGTGCTTACGAACGTGGCGTCGGTCTGTATCGCCAGTGCCAGCAGGCGCTGGAGCAGGCCGAACTGCGCGTGCGCCTGCTCAGCGATCCGGCACAGCCGGAAGCCTCCGAGCCCTTCGATCCGCCCAGCCATGACGGCTGAGGTTCTGTTCGCGCGCTGGCGCGACCGTATCGAAAGCCAGCTCGACGCCGCTCTGCCCTCGCCTGCCGAAGCACCGCAGCGCCTGCACCAGGCCATGCGCTATTCGGTGCTGGGCGGTGGCAAGCGCATGCGCCCGCTGCTGGTCTACGCCAGTGGCCACCTGTTCGGTGCGCAGCCGGAAAGCCTGGATGCGGCGGCCATGTCGGTCGAACTCATCCACGCCTACTCGCTGGTGCATGACGACCTGCCGGCGATGGATGATGACGCGCTGCGCCGTGGCAAGCCGACCACCCACATCGCCTTCGACGAAGCTACCGCGATCCTCGCCGGCGACGCGCTGCAGACCCGTGCCTTTGGCCTGCTCGCCGATGCGCCGCTGCCGGCCACGCTGCGCGTGGCCTGCCTGCAGACCCTGGCCCACGCCTCCGGCGCGTCCGGCATGTGCGGCGGCCAGGCGCTGGATATCGATGCCACCGGCCAGCAGCAGACGCTGGCAGCATTGACCCGCATGCATGCGCTGAAGACCGGTGCACTGATCCGCGCGGCGGTACGCATGGGTGCGCTGTGCGGGCAGGCCCACGAACCGCAGCTGGCCCAGCTGGACAGCTTCGCCGATGCACTCGGCCTGGCCTTCCAGGTCCGCGACGACATCCTCGATGTCGAGGCCAGTTCCGAGCAGCTGGGCAAGACCGCCGGCAAGGACCAGGCGCAGGACAAGAGCACCTTCCCGGCCCTGCTTGGCATGGACGGCGCAAAGGCCCAGCTGCACGAGCTCGCAGCGCGCATGCAGTCGATCCTGGCCGGATACGGCGAAGAGGCCGATGCACTGCGTGCGCTGGCGACGCTGGCGGTCGAACGCGATCATTGATCGCTGCTCGCTCGCCGGTCACCGCCCGCCGCTCCCCGCACATGAAAACGCCCGGCAATGCCGGGCGTTTTCAGTTCCACATGCGGCCGGTCTTACTTGATCAGGCGCAGGGTGAACGGGTAGCGGTAGGCTTCGCCGTTGTTGGCCTTCACTGCAGCAATGATGCAGAACACCAGGTTGATGACGCCGACGATCGGGGCCAGGATGCCACCGATGATCACGATCATCAGGATGATGCTGATGACCATCGCGATGGTCACGGTGATCTGGAAGTTCAGGGCTTCCTTGGCCTGGTCGGTCACGAAGGCCTTGCCAGCATCGTCCTTGTTGATCAGCCAGATGATCAGCGCGCCGATGAAGCCAGTGAAGATGCCCAGCAGGTGGGCAGCCAGGGCCATGGTGCGCTGGTCGGCCGGCACGTCGGTGGTGGCCGGCGGCGGCGGGACGTTATCGAATTCGCTCACGACAAAACTCCTTTTCATTGGGTGGTCTTGACCCACCAGCACCAAGCTGGTTGCGTCAGGCGGGCATAGCTTACGCCATCGACGCCATCAATCATTACCGGCGATGGTCATCCGCCCCAGCAGGATCGAACCGGTCCGGATGTGCGAGCGCGGGTCGACGTCGCTGCCGACCGCCTCGATGCTGCTGAACATCTCGCGCAGGTTGCCGGCGATGGTGATGCCATCCACCGGGTACTGGATCTCACCATTCTCGACGCGGAAGCCGCCGGCACCGCGCGAGTAGTCGCCGGTCACCCCGTTCACGCCCTGCCCCATCAGTTCGGTCACCAGCAGGCCATCGCCCATCTGCCGGGCGATTTCCTGCAGGGAGCCCGCGTTGGCGGCCAGCTGCAGGTTGTGCACGCCACCGGCATTGGCGGTGGTCTGCAGGCCCAGCTTGCGTGCCGAGTAGCTGCCCAGCACATAGCGCTGCAGCACACCGTCGCGGACCAGGGCCGAAGCACGGGTGGCCACGCCGTCGCCGTCGAAGGCGGCCGAGCGCAGGCCACGGCGCAGGTGGGGCAGTTCCTCGATCTGCATCCAGTCCGGGAACAGCTGCTGGCCAACGCTGTCCAGCAGGAAGCTGGCCTGGCGGTACAGGGCACCGCCGGACACCGCCGACAGCAGGTGACCGGCCAGGCTGCGCGCCACTTCCGGGGCGAACAGCACCGGCATGCTGCCGGTGGCCATCGAGCGAGGCTGCAGACGGGCGACGGTGCGCTCGGCAGCACGACGACCGACCAGGCCCACCTCCTCCAGATCCTCACGGGCCAGCGCGCTGGTGTACCAGCCATCGCGCTGCATGCCATCGCCCTGGCCGGCGATCAGCGCACAGCCCACCGAATGATGGGTGCCGCGCTCACGGCCGAAAAAGCCATGCGAGTTGGCGTACACCGACAGGCTCTGCATGCTCGACACCGAGGCGCCGTCGGAATTGCGGATCTGCGCATCGGCCTCACGGCCTGCGTTCTCGCAGGCCAGGGCCAGGTCCACCGCCTCGTCGGCCTGCAGCGCCCACGGGTGCCAGGCATCCAGATCCGGGAAATCGGTGGCCATCAGCGCGGCCTCGGCCAGGCCGGCGGCCGGGTCGTCCTCGGTATGCCGGGCGATCGCGCAGGCCTGCTCGACCGTGGCGGCAAGGCTGGCCTCGTTCAGGTCGCCAGTGCTGGCGCTGCCCTTGCGTTGGCCAAAATAGACGGTGACGGCGATACCGCGGTCACGGGTGGACTGCACGGTCTCAACTTCGCCAAGGCGGACATTGACCTCCAGGCCACGGTCCTCGCTGCAGCTGACCTCGGCCTGGCTGGCGCCCAGCGCACGGGCACGGTCGAGCAGCTGCTGGGAGAGGTCGGCCAGCCGTTCCAGCCGGGCCGGGCTGTCGTCGCCGACAGCGACTTCAGGGGCGATCACGTTCAATGCTTTATCCTGTACGGGTTGGGCCCGGCATCACGCCGGGCGACTTTTTTTGAGATCAGGTAGGAACGATGCGCGGACGCGACGAAGAAACCGGTGAATTCCACGACAAGAGCCGCAGCCAGAACCGGCGCGACGCGCTCGACGTGCTGGCCCTGGGCGAGAAGCTGGTATCGTTGACCCCGGCCCAGCTGGCACGCCTGCCGATCCCGGAAGACCTGCTGCCGCATATCGCCGAGTGCAAGCGCATCACCGCCCACATCGCCCACAAGCGCCAGCTGGCGTTTCTGGCCAAGCACATGCGCCGCGAAGAAGACGCCACGCTGGATGCGATCCGCGATGCGCTGGACGCCAACAGCGAAACCGGCCGCCGTGAAGTGGCGATGATGCACCGCGCCGAAGACTGGCGCGACCGCCTGCTGGCCGAGGGTGACAAGGCGCTGGCTGCACTGCTGGACGACTACCCGCAGGCCGACCGCCAGCAGCTGCGCACGCTGGTGCGCAATGCGCAGGCCGAAAAGGCCAAGAACAAGCCGCCGCGCGCCTACCGCGAAATCTTCCAGGTGCTGCGTGCCCTGATGCTGCCGGCTGCGCTGGGCCTGAAGGCCAGCGCCGAAGACGCCGACCCCGTCGAGAGCGACGAAGCCGACGAGGACTGAGTCCGCGCCGGCCGGGGCGGTGGCGCTGGCCATCGCCCGGCTCAGGCCTGGGTACCGCCGACGGTGATGCCCTCGATCAGCAGCGAGGGCTGGCCGACACCCACGGGCACGCTCTGCCCGTCCTTGCCACAGATGCCCACGCCCTCGTCCAGGGCCAGATCGTTGCCGACCATGCGTACCTTCTGCATGGTTTCCGGACCGTTGCCGATCAGCGTCGCACCCTTCACCGGCGTGGTGATGCGGCCATCCTCGATCAGGTAGGCCTCGGTGGCCGAGAACACGTACTTGCCGCTGGTGATGTCGACCTGGCCGCCGCCGAAGTTGACCGCGTACAGGCCCTTCTTCACCGAACGGATCATTTCCTGCGGGTCATGCTGGCCGGCGCGCATGTAGGTGTTGGTCATGCGCGGCATGGTCAGGTGCGCGAACGATTCGCGGCGGCCGTTGCCGGTCGGCGCCATGCCCATCAGCCGTGCGTTGAGGCTGTCCTGCATGTAGCCGACCAGGATGCCGTCCTCGATCAGGGTGGTGCACTGGCTCGGGTGGCCCTCATCGTCGATGTTCAACGAACCACGACGGCCGTCGAGCGTACCGTCGTCGACGATGGTCACGCCCGGCGCCGCGACGCGCTCACCGATGCGGCCGGCATAGACACTGGTGCCCTTGCGGTTGAAGTCGCCTTCCAGACCATGGCCGACCGCTTCGTGCAGCAGCACGCCGGGCCAGCCCGGGCCCAGTACCACCGGCATCACCCCGGCCGGTGCCGGAACGGCGTCCAGGTTCACCAGCGCCTGGCGCAGGGCCTCGCGGGCAAAGGCCTCGGGGCGGCCGTCGGCGAACAGTTCCTCATACCCGTAGCGGCCACCACCGCCGGCATAGCCGGACTCGCGGCGACCGTTGTGCTCGACGATCACCTGCACGTTCAGGCGCACCAGCGGGCGCACGTCAGCGCCCAGCACACCGTCGCTGCGGGCGATCAGCACCGTATCGACGCCGCCGGACAAGCTCACCATCACCTGCTTCACGCGCGGGTCGGCGGCGCGCAGGTAGCCATCCAGGCGCTTGAGCACCTCGACCTTGGCCTCGTTGCCGATGCCATCGATCGGGTCCAGCGCCGGGTACAGCGCGCGCGCGTTGCCGCGCAGCAGCGATCGCCCGGACTGGGCGCCACCTTCACGCGAGATCGCGCGCGCCGACTGCGCCGCCACCCGCAGCGCATCGGCATGGATGTCATCGGAGTAGGCGAAACCGGTCTTCTCGCCGGAAATCGCCCGCACGCCCACGCCCTGCTCGATGGAATGGGCACCGTCCTTGACGATGCCGTCTTCCACGCTCCAGCTCTCGCGGCGGGCGTGCTGGAAATAGAGGTCGCCGAAGTCCACACCGGGGCCGAGCAGCTGGCCGAAGGTGCGCTCCAGGCCAGCGGTATCCAGGCCGCCGGGGCGCAGCAGGCGGTCTTGGGCAAGCGTCAGGGCGATATCAGTCATGGTTCTCGATCTGGGGATGCGGGGGTGCTCAGGCAAGCCCCGTGAACAGGAAAGCCGCGCTCAACGCGAGCGCGGCAGGCCGGTGACGGTCGGCGGGATGGCCGGCGCCGGTGCCGGCGCGGGTGGCGGAGCCTTGTCGCGGCTGCGCTCGATCACTTCCACCTTCGGTTCCTTCCATGGACCGGTCACCTTGTAGGTACGGGCGCCAATCTCGCCCAATGGTTTGGACAATACCGCATTGGTGGCCGCGCCCAGCGCCGCCCCCACCGGGCCACCGGCCACCGCCCCCACTACGGTCAGCAGATTGCCGGCGCGCGGGTTGACGTCGATGGTCTGGTCGAACTGCTGGTTGCGCAGGTCGGCCTGGCCGCGAATGGTGATGTTGGCTGCCGGGCCTTCGATCAGCACCTTGTCGGTGCGCGCCATGCCCTGGCCGAACTGCATGCTGCCGTCGATCTGGTTGAACGCGAAGCCCTTGGAGAAGAAGTCGCGGAAGTCGAACATCAGGCGCCGCGGCAGCTGGGTCACGCTGAGCAGGCCCAGCACGCGGCCGGCACCCGGCTCCAGCTCCAGCAGCTGGCCGTTGCGTGCGTGCAGGTCCAGGCGACCCTGCAGGTTGCCCAGCTGGAAGTCCGACGGCCCCCCGCTCCACGTGGCCTGCAGCTGCGCCTGGCCGGAACCGCCACGCAGCTGGCCGCCGTAGTCGAGGTTCTGCATCAGTCCGCCCAGGTCCTCGCTGCGCACCTGTGCGGTCAGCTCGGTGCGGGCACCACCGGTGCGGCCCAGCCAGCGACCACTGATGTCGATTTCCTGGTCGGGCGCACGGAAGCGCAGCTCGTCCACGTTCAGGCCATTGGCCAGCGGCCGCGTACGCAGCACCGCCTGGCCCAGCACCACCTTGCCGAACTTCAGGTCGGCAATGTCCAGCGCGAACGGCGGCAGCTTGGCCGGGTCCATGTCGTTGGCGCCGGCCTGTACCCGTGCCGGTGCGGCCGGTGCACCTGGAGCCGCCGGCAGTGACTGCCAGTGCACGCGGTCAAGCTGGCCACTGATGGTGCCGCCGTCTGCGTTGGGAACGGTCAGGCGCCCGGCCAGCGACGGGCCGTCCAGCCGCACATCCAGTGCCTGCGCCCCCGGGCGCAGCTGCAACCGGGTCTGCTCGAACACGCCACCGATCAGCTTCAACTGGCCGACCTGCACGTCCACCGCACGCAGCGGCATCGCATCGTCATCACTGCCACCACGCGCCAGGCTGATCCATTCCAGGGCATCCAGGGTCGGGCTGCGGCCGTTGACGGTCAGTCCGCTCGGCGGCGGCTCGCGATCGACATGGTCGCTGCCCAGCGTCACCTGCACTCCCGTCTGGTTGTTGTGGCTGCGCGCAGCCAGCGCCAGGCGCTGGCCGAACGCCACGTCGATGCGGCCGGCCCCCATCGGCAGCTGCGCGGCCACGGTGGTCGCCAACGGTTCGGCCGCCGGCTTGTCCAGCGGCGCCGGCAGGTCCAGGCGGGTGCCCACCAGATCCGAACTCAGGCGCAGCTCGCTGGGCGGTGCAGGCGCCCCCGGCGCGACCTTCGGCAGGTTCACCGCGATGGTCCACGGCGAGGTGCCGGCGATGTAGGGCTTCAGCCAGGCCATTTCCGGCGCGCGGTCGATCAGCACGCCAGCATCGAGGTTGGCCGACAGCTGCGATTCAAAGGCCAGCTTGCTGTCGTGCACGTAGCCGCCGGCACGCAGGCTCAGGCGGCCGTCCTGGCCGAGGTGGCGCACCGCCAGTTCCTCGGCGCCGAAACCGCCATTGCTGTAGCGCGCCTGCCCGTGCATGTTGTCAAAGGTGAGCTTGAAGCGCTTGTCGACCAGCTTCACGCCGGCCAGATCGACCGTCCCCTGCAGGTGGCCGCCACCTTCATCGTGGTGCAGCGGCTGCAGCAGATCGAAGGTCACATGCGCCGGGCCCGCAGCGGTGAGGTTGTCCAGGGTGTCGCCATATTCCTTGTGCAGCGGGCTCTGCCGCAGCATGGCCAGCAGCCTGCCGGCCTCGCTCTGCGCATCGGCACGCACGTACAGCGGCTGCTGCCCGAAGTCCTCGATGCCCGCTTCAAATTTCTGCACCGCCACGCCGGCCAGATCGCCGCGACCGTGCATGTCGAAGCCGGGGCCGATGAAGGCGATATCGGCGTCGACCTGGCGCATCAACGGCCAGTCGTGCTGGAAGCGGATGTCACCATTGGTGATATGGCCGGTCGCCTCGAAGCAGCCATCGTTGTTGTCGAACGGCCAGTCGTCCAGGTCGCCACTGACCAGGCCGATGCCGTTGCGCACCTGGCCGCCGGCCAGCGCCATGTCCAGCCAGTCGGTGGCGCCCTTGCTCATCTTGGAGTGGATCCAGAAGCGCTTGGCCGCGGTCATCGGCACGTCGTCCAGCTTGGCCGCCAGCTGCAGCCACGGCCGCGTACCGTCGCCCTGGAACCAGACACCACCGCGCACGTCCGCCGCGTAGTCGGTGCCTTCCACGCGCATCGCCGCCGTGCCGATGCGCCAGCCACCACCTTCATCGCGCCAGCCCACCACCTGGCCCGCCAGGTGCAGATCGTGGCGCACGCCGAAGCCGGTCGGCCAATCGAACTGCAGCTGGCGTTGCGGCTGCAGCTGCAGGCTGAAGCCATCCGCGTCGCCTTCGAAGCGTCCGCCCAGGCCACGCAGGCCGGGCGAATCGCCCACGCTGGCGAAGCCCAGCGACTGCAGTTCGCCCTGCGCCCACAACGGGCCATCGCGTTCGCCCGCCAGCTGCAACTCGCGCACGTCCAGCTGCGGCCTGGACAGGAACAGCCAGCGACGCAGGCCCGGTTCAAGACGATCGCTCAGGGCCAGCGCACGCAGCGCGGTGCCGGCCTGCACTTCGCCGGAACGGACCCGCAGCTGCTTGCCGAGCTGCAGCTGCAGGCCATCGAGCTGCTGCTCGCCTTCTTCGGTTTTCAGGCGCAGGCGCGGCACCTGCAACGCCCAGCCATCGGCCTGGCGCTGCCAGCGCAGTCGTGCCTGCAACCGCTGCAGCTGCAGCTGCGGAGCCGCCATCGCGGGCATCGGTGCGCCATCGATGCGGACATCACGCAGGTCCGAATCGGTGGTCACCGCCACCGGTGCGAAATCGCGCAGGGTCAGCCACAGGTTGAGTTCGCCCTTGCCTTCGCGCAGGCGCACACCGCCGGCCGCCAGCAGCGGCGACCAGGCATGAAAATCGACCGGATCGGCGCCCAGCCAGGCCTGGCCATTGCCGCGCACGCGGTCCACGTCCAGCACCGCCGTCAACGGCAGCGCTTCGCTCTGGGCCCAGGCGCGCACACCGACACGCAGGCGGTCGCCGTTGACCCGCAGGCGCACGTCGATGCGTGGCAGCGTGGTATCGATCCCCAACCCCGGCGCATGCACGCCCAGGCGGCCTCCGATCACCTGCAGTTCGCCCAGCCGGCGCAGCGCATCCAGCGGGTCCCCGCCATTGGCGGCCTGCGGCAGGCCGCGCACCGACCAGCGACCGTCCTCGCCCTGCTGCAGGTCGAGCGCCAGGCCACGCAGGCGCAGCTCGGTCAGCGACCGGCCAGGCAACAGGCCGCTGTACATCGATACCAGCACCTCGGCCTCGCCGATCGCCAGGCCCTGGCCGGCGCCGATGCGCAGGCCCTTGAGCTGCAGCAGCGGACCACGCCGGGTCCAGGCGGTCTGCAGCTGGTCGAAACGCACCGGCTGGCCAGCGCGTTCGCTCAGCCAGGCGGCAATCCTGTCGGGATGGCGCTCAGCCAGCGGCAGCAGCTGGCTGAGGGTGCCCACCAGCAGTGCAAGCCCAACCAGGCCCACAGCGCAGGCGGCAATGAAATGACGGCGGATCCTTCGCAGTCGCAGGCGCGGCGGCGCGCTCATCGGCCACCGCCGGCCTGCGGCCGGCGAGGATCAGAGCAGAACGACATCGAATTGCTCCTGCAGGTACTGCTCGTCCGCCTGGAAGCGGATGCTCTTGCCGAGGAATTCCTCCAGCTCGGCCACCGCCGCGGATTCCTCGTCGGTGATGCGCGCGACCACCTTGGTCGAAGCAATCACCAGCAGGCGCGCGGCATCGAACTGGCGCACGGCACGGGTGATCTCGCGGAAGATCTCGTAGGTCACCGTCTCGGTGGTCTTGATGCTGCCACGGCCGCTGCACTGCGGGCAGGTTTCCGACAGCTGGCGCTCCAGGCTTTCCACCGTGCGCTTGCGGGTCATCTCCACCAGGCCCAGCGGCGAGAAGTCGTACACCGTGGTCTTGGCATGGTCGCGGGCCAGCGCCTTTTCCAGCGTACGCAATACCTGGCGGCGGTGCTCGGCATCATCCATGTCGATGAAATCGATGATGATGATGCCGCCCAGGTTGCGCAGCCGCAGCTGCCGTGCCACCGCCTGCGCCGCTTCCAGGTTGGTGCGGAACACCGTCTCTTCCAGGTTGCGCTGGCCAAGGAACGAACCGGTGTTGACGTCGATGGTGGTCATCGCCTCGGTCTGGTCGATCACCAGGTAGCCACCGGATTTCAGCGGCACCTGCTTGTCCAGCGCGCGGCCGATCTCGTCCTCCACCCCGAACATGTCGAAGATCGGGCGATCGCCGCTGTACAGCTCGATCTTCTCGGCCAGCACCGGCATGTACTTGGCAACAAAGGCCTGCAACTGCGCGAAGGTCTCCTTGGAGTCCACCTTCACCTTGTCAACGTCCTTGCGGATCAGGTCGCGTACCGATCGCAGCGGCAGGCTCAGGTCTTCATAGATGTTGCTGCACGAGGCCGCTTCGCGGCCACGACGCTCGACCACGTTCCATACGCGCGACAGGTAGGCGATGTCCTCGGCAATGGCCTCGGCCGGCTGGCCCTCGGCATTGGTACGCACGATGTAGCCGTAGCCCCCGTGCTGCGCCGACAGTTCGGTCACCAGCGCCTTCAGGCGGGCGCGCTCGGTTTCATCCTCGATGCGCGCGGACACTCCCACCACCTTGGACTGCGGCAGCAGCACCATGTAGCGCGAGGGAATGCTGATCTGCGTGGTCAGGCGTGCGCCCTTGGTCCCGATCGGGTCCTTCACCACCTGCACCACGATGTCCTGGCCGTCGCGCAGCAGCTCCACGATCGGCACGCTGGAGGGCGGCGGCAGCGTGGTGTTCTCGGTGTCGGCACTGGCCACCGGCGCCGGCCGCACCACGTCGTTGGCGTGCAGGAACGCGGCGCGCTCCAGCCCGACCTCGACGAAGGCCGCCTGCATGCCGGGCATCACCCGCTGCACCTTGCCCTTGTAGATGTTGCCGACCACACCCCGGCGCCAACCGCGCTCGATGTGCAGTTCCTGCAGCATGCCGTTTTCGATCACGGCGACCCGGGTCTCGCGCGGGGTCACATTGACCAGGATTTCCTCAGACATCGGCAGCCTCCCTGGCGGCATCAGCAGTGGGAGCCGGCGCGCCGCAGCGCGCCAGCAGACGATCGGTATGCAGCAGCGGCAGTCCCATCACGCCGGAGTAGCTGCCTGAAAGATGTTCGATCCAGCGCTCGGCCCCGCCCTGGATGGCGTAGGCCCCGGCCTTGTCCAACGGCTCGCCGGTGGCCACGTAGGCGGCGATGTCGGCAGCGTCGATCGGGGCGAAGGTCACTTCGGAAATGACCAGTTCGCTGTCCAGCCCGTCCGCGCCGACCACCACCACGGCGGTCATCACCTGATGGGTACGCCCGGCAAGACGCGCCAGCATCGCCCGCGCATCGGCGGCGTCGGTGGGCTTTCCGAACACGTCGCCGTCCAGCACCACCTCGGTGTCCGAACCGAGCACCCGCGCCTGCGGGTCATCGGCCAGCACCCGGGCCAGGCCGGCACGCGCCTTGTCGGCAGCGACGCGGCAGACATACTGTTCGGCGCTTTCAGCGGGCGCGCGCTGCTCGACGACCTCCAGGTCCAAGGCCTGGAAGGGGCGTCCGAGTCGGGCCAGCAGCTGGTTGCGTCGGGGGGAGCGGGAAGCAAGGTAGAGCATCGGCACAGCATAACCTGAGGCCGCCACCTGAATCGTCGGCAACCCGTCCCGGAACGTGCTCAACCCCGAACGGGCTCACAGCGCGTTCATCGCTACGACACCACCCTCAACGGCACAACAAGGAGTTCTCCATGCGCCTGACCGCCACCCCGCTGCTGCTCGCCCTGTCCCTCGCCCTTGGAACTTCGATGACCGCCCATGCTGCCCCGTCGTCGCCGTCGATCGCCGCTCCGGCCGAAGGCACCCTGCTGAACATCTCGGCCAATGCCGAAGCGACCCGCGTGCCGGACGTGGCCACCCTGTCGGCCGGCGTGGTCACCCAGGCCGCCGATGGCAACAGCGCCATGCGCCAGAACGCCCAGCAGATGGACAAGGTACTGGCCGCGATCAAGGCCGCCGGCATCGCCGAGCGTGACGTGCAGACCAGCGGCATCAGCCTCAATCCGCAGTACCGCTATGCCGACAACGAAGCGCCGAAGATCACCGGCTACCAGGCCAACAATACGGTCAGCCTGAAGGTGCGCGACATCGCCAAGCTCGGCAAGGTGCTGGACGCACTGGCCGCACAGGGCGCCAACCAGATCAATGGCCCCAGTTTCGAGATCGACCAGCCGGAACCGGTCTATGACGAAGCCCGCCTGGCTGCGCTGAAGAAGGCCCAGGCCCGCGCCCAGACCTATGCGAAATCACTGGGGGTGCAGGTGCGCCGCATCGTCAGCATCTCTGAAAACAGCAACGGCGGCTTCCGCCCGATGCCGATGGTGCGGACGATGTCTGCCGGTGCGGCGCTGGACAAGGCCACTACGGTCGCGCCGGGCGAATCGACGGTCTCGGTCAACCTGGACGTGGTGTTCGAACTGGGTCGCTGATTCCGTTCGCCATTGCCGACAAAGGCGGATCCCGCAGGGGGTCCGCCTTTTTTCATGCCCGCAGCCGGCATTGGCTGAAGGCCAGCCCAACGATCGCCCCCCTGCCTCTAGGCAGTGGCTGCCATGTCGCGCTACTGATGGACTGCCAGCCGCGTGCGGCAACCCCGCCACGGGCCCTGGTGCGTTGAGGACTTCGTCACTGGCATGGAGGTGGACCATGGTTCGTACGTATCCCGTTGCATCCCCGCACTTCGACCCCGCCCGCGTTGCCGCCTGGAGCGCGGCCATCGCCCTGCATCTGTTGGCCTTCCTGTTGCTGCTGATCCCGGCGACCTACCAGGCCGTGCAGGTCCCGCGTGACAAGACCGCGGTCAGGCTGATCGAGAAGATCCCGCCACCGCCCACGCCGCCGGTTCCGATCACGCCGAAAGAGATCGCCCAGGTGATGCCCAAACCCCGGACGCAGCCGGTAGCACCGCCCCTGCCCGCACCTACCGCGACCGTGGAGGAAACCCAGGGCATCGCACTGCCGGCCGCCGAACCGGCCCCGCCCCAGCTCGCACCGAGCATCGATACCGCCACACCACTGGCCGGCGCCCAGCTGCAGTACCGCAGCGCCCCGCCGCCGGCCTACCCGCTGGCGGCACTGCGCAACCGCGAGCAGGGGACGGTGCTGTTGCGGGTAGAGGTGGACACCCACGGGCAGCCAGCGGTGGTCAGCATCGAGCGCAGCAGTGGCTCGCGCAGCCTGGACCAGGCCGCACGCCAGCAGGTGCTCAGGCACTGGCGCTTCGAGCCGGCCCAGCGTGATGGCGTTGCCGTGCCGGCCATCGGCATGGTGCCGGTGCAGTTCTCGCTGCCGGACTGAAGTGATCGCCGGCCCGGCGACCTGCCGGGCCGGCCCTTCCGTCCGGGCGGGTACGGACGGAACAGGATCAACTGTTATCAATTAAGCAAAAATTCACGACTTCGTCACCTGCCGGAAACCTAGATTGGTCCGTCCCGGAATCTTCCGGAGACAGCCCTCAACGCTACGGTTTTCCAGTTAGGAGAGAAGCTGTGAAACACCTGATCCAACGGCCCGCCAGCCGCCGCCGCACCACCCTGGCATCGTCCATCACCCATATCCTTACCGGCGGCACCCTGCTGCTGGTTGGCGCCGTGGCTTCCACCTCCGCTTTCGCGCAGGAGAAGGCCACCAACCTTGACCGCATCACGGTCACCGGTTCGAACATCCCGCGCACCAACACTGAAACACCGTCCCCGGTGCAGGTGGTGACCCGCCAGGAAATCGACCGTACGGGCAAGACCACGGTTGCCGAGTACCTGCAGACCATCACCGCCAATGGCGCCGGCTCGATCCCCAAATCGTTCGGCAACGGCTTCGCCGGCGGTGGTGCCGGCATCTCGCTGCGCGGCCTGGGCGCGGGTTCGACCCTTGTCCTGTTGAATGGCCGCCGCATGGCCACCTACGGCCTGGCCGATGACGGCCAGAAGGTCTTCACCGACCTGAGCACCATCCCGCTCGACGCCGTTGAACGCGTGGAAGTACTGAAGGACGGCGCCTCGGCGATCTATGGCTCCGACGCCATCGCCGGCGTGGTCAACATCATCCTGCGCAGCGATTTCCAGGGCGCGATCCTTCGCGGTTCCTACGGTATGTCCGGCGACAGCGATGGCGATACCAGGAAGGCGACCCTGACCGCCGGTACCGGCGACATGGCCACCGACGGATGGAACGCCTTCTTCAGCCTGGATGTCGGCAAGAGCGACGCGATCAAGATCAGCGACCGCAAGAACCGCAAGTGGATCGGCACCGGCGACACCCGCCAGTGGGGCTATGGCAACAATGCCCAGTTCCTGGGTGGCGCCTTCCTCAGCGGCAAGACCCGCGGCGGCGTTGGTCCGAACGGCTCGGTGTACGACGACCGCAATGTCACCGACACGAATCCGGCCACCCTCGTGCCACTGCCTGGCTGCCAGGGCCTGACCACCATTGGTGGCCAGACCGACGCCTCGGTCGCCGCGCAGGGCTGCCTGTGGGATCCGGCACAGCTGTATCGCGACATCTCGCCGGAAGAGAAGTACGTCAATGTGTTCGGCCGCGCCAGCTTCGCATTCGGTGAAGGTGGCGAAATCTACACCGAGATCGGCTACTCGAAGAAGGAAACCACCTTCAGCAACACGCCGTCCGCCGCGTCCGGCGGCTGGGGTTATCCCGGCGGCCCGGTCAATGGCAACAGCGGCCCGGGCGCCGTGGTACTTGGCCCCAATCATCCTGACCGGCCTGCCGGCCTCGGTACTGGCCCGTTGCGCCTGCGCTATAGCGCCTGGGACGTCGGCCCCCGCGTGACCGACAACACCAACGAGTTCAACCGTTTCCTGGTCGGCGTCAAGGGCAACTGGGGTGATTGGAGCTACGACACCGCCTACCTGCACTCGGGCACCGACCTGGTCAACGAGCGCACCGGCTTCCTGCGCTACAGCGCGGTGAAGTGTGCGCTGGGTGATGCGAACTGTGCCGGTGGCGTATGGCGCATTGGCGACAACGCCAACCTGAACTCCCAGGCGTTGTATGACTACATCTCGCCGAAGATCAGTGCACGCGCCAAGTCCAGCCTGGACATGTTCGACTTCACCGTGTCGCGCAGCCTGATGGACCTGAAGGGTGGCCCGCTGGGCCTGGCGATCGGTACCGAGTGGCGCAAGACCAGCAACAGCCTGACCCCGCAGACCTACACCGACACGGGTGACATCATCGGGCTGGGCTACTCGGCCTATGACGGCACGCAGAACGTGTACGCCGGTTACGTCGAACTGTCGGCACCGGTGCTGGAGCAGTTGGAACTGTCCGCTGCACTGCGCTACGACAAGTATGAGAGCGGTGAAGGCAAGGCCACGCCGAAGCTGGGTGTGAAGTGGACGCCGGCCGACTGGATCGCCCTGCGCGCCAGCTACGCCGAAGGCTTCCGTGCGCCGAACCCGGCCGAGAACGGCGACGGTGGCCTGGCCGCCTTCTCCACGGCCTCGGATCCGATCCGTTGCCCGGACGGTGAAAACCCGGCCCCGGGTGCTTCGCCGGACGACTGCGGCTCGCAGTCGGTTGCGATCATCACCCGCCCGAACAAGGACCTGAAGCCGGAAGAGTCGAAGAGCTACTCGGTGGGTATCGTGCTGCAGCCCACCCGCTCCACCTCGCTGACCGTCGATGCCTGGGAAATCAAGCGCACCAACGAGATCGCCCAGGGCGATACCGATGACGCGATCCGGGCTGGCAACGTCCTGCGCGACAACAACCTGCTCAACGGCGTCGCCGGTACCGGCAGCATCCTGGCCGTCAACACCGCCTACATCAACGCCAGTTCCTCGCGCGTTCGCGGTATCGACACCGACATCCGCCAGACCTTCGACATCGGCCCGGGCCAGCTGGAGATGGATCTGCAGTGGAGCCACCTGCTGAAGTTCGAGCGCACCAGCGGTACCAGCACCGATGACTTCCTGGGCACGCACGGCAACTGCGACGTGACCAACTGCATCGGCACGCCGAAGGACCGCATCAACTTCGGTACCACCTGGAAGCAGGGCCCGTGGAGTGTCAGCGGCGTGGCGAACTACATCTCCAGCATGGAAAACACCGACAAGCGCGGCGGCAAGTACCAGTTCTTCTATGCCGACGGCTCGCCGGTGAAGAAGATCTCTTCGTTCACCACCTTCGACCTTTCCGGCCGCTGGGCAATCACCGAAGCGTTCGAGCTGAATGCTTCGGTCGAGAACGTCTTCGACCGCATTGCTCCGCTGGATCCGCTGACCTATGGCGGCGTGAACTACAACCCGATGCACTTCAGTGGTGCCATCGGTCGCTACTTCACCGTCGGTGCCAAGTACACCTTCAAGTAATACAGGCAACACGCTTCAACGCATCAGCTTCGAAGGCCCGGGCAGCTGCCCGGGCCTTCGTCGTTCCGCACCTTGCAGGCATGTTCACGAGCACAGGGCTACCGTGTGCACGCGGCATCACCGCCGCAGGGGATCTCCATGGCCGCGACATCGCAGCGCCTGGGCCTGCCCGCGTTGACTGCACTGGTGGTCGGCTCGATGGTCGGCGCCGGCATCTTTTCATTGCCGCAGAACGTGGCGCGCAGCGCCGGCCCGGCCGCCGCGCTGATCGGCTGGGCCCTGAGCGGCGCGGGCATGCTGATGCTGGCCTTCGTGTTCCAGGCCCTGGCCAACCGCCGGCCTGATCTCGATACCGGCATCTACGCATACGCGCGCGAAGGCTTCGGCAACTACATCGGCTTCTCCGCTGCGTGGGGTTATTGGGTTGCCTCGGTGCTCGGCAACGCCAGCTTCTTCGTGCTGATCTTCAGTGGCCTTGGCCACTTCATGCCCGTGTTCAGCGAAGGCAATACCCCGGCCGCCGTGGCCGCATCCTCATTGCTGTTATGGACAGTGCACCTGTTGGTGCTGCGTGGCCTGCGTACTGCAGCCATCGTCAACGGCCTGGTGACCGTGGCCAAGCTGCTGCCCATCGCGCTGTTCCTGATCCTGGCCGCCGGCGCGTTCCGCATGGACGTGTTCCACGCCGATTTCCTCGGCACGCCTGCACTCGGCGACCTTGGCCAACAGCTGCGCGGCATGATGCTGGTGACCGTGTGGGTGTTCATCGGCATCGAAGGCGCCAGCATCTATTCGCGGCGCGCGGCACGCCGCGCCGACGTGGGTCGCGCCACGGTGATCGGCTTCCTTGGCGTGTGGCTGCTGCTGGTGCTGGTCAGCCTGTTGTCGATGGGCGTGCTGTCGCAGGCCGAACTGGCCGGACTGCCCAATCCGTCGACGGCCTATGTGCTGCGCGCCATTGTCGGCGAATGGGGCGCGACGGTGATCATCATCGGTTCGATCATCTCCGTTCTCGGTGCATTGTTGGCCTGGGTGCTGCTGTGCGCCGAAGTGCTCTATGCCGCCGCAGGTGACGGCACCATGCCCGCCTTCCTGGGCCGTGAGAACGCGCGCGGCGTGCCGGCCAATGCACTGTGGTTGAGCAACGGCCTGATCCAGTTGTTCCTGCTGCTGGTGCTGGTCAATTCCGGCAGCTACACCGGGCTGGTGCTGCTGGCCGCGTCGATGAGCCTGGTGCCCTACTTCCTGTCCACAGCATTCGGCGTGCAGCTGGCCTGGCGCGGGCAGGCCTACGCCGGTGAGCCGGGTGTGCGCTGGCGCGATTTCGGGGTGGCACTGCTGGCCAGTGCGTATGCGCTGTGGCTGGTGTATGCCGGTGGCCTGGACAATCTATTGCTGTCGGTATTGCTGTACGTGCCCGGTGTGGTGTTGTTCGCGGTGACCCGGTACCAACGCGGCGAACAGGTATTCTCGCGTTGGGAGTGGGTGCTGTTCGGTGCGATCCTGATCGTGGCGATCGCCACGTTGGTGGCGTTCTGGCGAGGTAATCTCACACTGTAGAGCCGAGCCCACGCTCGGCTGGTTCATCCGCAGCAGCCGAGCATGGCTTGGCTCCACAACAGCGGTCGAGCAAGCTCGACTCTACAAAGACGCAAAAAAAAACCTGCATCTTGCGATGCAGGTTTTTCAAGGTGGCGCCCGAAGTTGGACTCGAACCAACGACCCCCTGATTAACAGTCAAGTGCTCTAACCGGCTGAGCTATTCGGGCAGACGACTAGTATAACCACTCTTCACGCGCGATGGTAGGGGTGATTGGCAATCATTGCGGCAGCCCGATACAGCTGCTCGGCCACCACCAGGCGCACCAGCATGTGCGGCAGCGTCAGCGGTCCGATCGACCACTTCTCGTCGGCCAGCGCGGATACTTCCGGCGAATGCCCTTCCGGGCCACCGATCAGGAACGCCAGGTCCCTGCCCTGCCCGCGCCAGTGTTCCAGGCGCTGTGCCAGCTGTTCGGAACTGAGCTGGCGGCCCGGCACATCCAGCGCCACCACATAGGCATTCTTCGGCAGCGCAGCGATCACCCGCTTGCCTTCCTCTTCAGTGGCGCGGCGTGGATCACGCCCCTTGCCACGAAGGCCGGGCTCGATTTCCACCAGCTCGAACGGCAGCCAGTGCGACAACCGCTTCTGGTACTCGGCGAAGCCCTGCGCCACCCAGCTGGGGGCACGTTCACCGGTGGCGATCAGGCGGGCTTTCATCAACGGTCCTCCAAAACGTCGACGGCGCCATCGGCGCCGTCGAAGGGATGCATCAACGTGTGGCTCAGGCCACTTCGTCGTCGCTGGACGGCGGCTGGTCGCCGACGGTCCACAGGCGCTCGAGGGCGTAGAACTCACGCACGCGCGGCAGCATCACATGGACGATCACGTCGCCCAGATCGACCAGCACCCACTCGGCTTCGCGCTCGCCTTCCACGCCCAGCGGCATCACGTCGATGTTCTTGGCGAAGCGCACGACTTCATCGGCAATCGACTTGACGTGGCGGGTCGAGGTGCCCGAAACGACGATCATGTAGTCGGCAACGCTGGACCGGCCGCGCACGTCGATCTCGACCAGGTCCTTGGCCTTCAGGTCTTCGGTGGCTTGGCGGACGCTGGCCAGCAGTTCCGGCACGGACGGCGGCGGGCTGGGCAGATCGACCTTGATGGTCTGGGGCTGGGTCTGGTTGCTCAAAGTGGATCGACTCGATAAACGTGGGGGCGATTATACGGGGATGGCGCCGCTGCGCCATTCACGGCCTGGCCGGGCGGTACAGCCCGTGTGCAGCCACATAGTCCGCCACGCCAGGTGGCAGCAGGGCGCGCCAGGGGCCACCGGCGGCGATCTGCGAGCGCACGGCGCTGGCCGATTCCTCGCGCAATGGGTGGTGCAGGCGCAGGATGCGCCCGGCCGGGCTGGCGAACAGGGCCTGTTCGCTGTCGGCCCAGCGCCCTTCCAGCGCCCGGCCCAGCTCGCCATCCACCGCAACCTGCAATGGGCTGCCCGGGCGCTCCGCCACCACGAAATGAGCCAGCCCGAACAGCGCCTCCCATTCGTGCCAGCGGGACAGGCCAAGCAGGCTGTCGGCGCCGACCAGCCAGGCCAGCGGCCGGCTCGGACCCAGCTCGCCGCGCAGCTCGCGCAGGGTGTCCACGGTGTAGGACGGCCGACCAGGGAAGCGCACCGCGCGATCCAGCTCGCGGCGGTCCAGCAGCAGGCCCGGTTCGTCGCCGATGGCCAGCGACAGCATGGTACAGCGCTGCTCGGCCGTAGCGCCGGGCACGGCACGGTGCGGCGGATCGGCGGCCGGCAGCATGCGCACGGCAACCTGCAGTTCGTCACGGGCAGCCCGCGCGATCGCCAGGTGCCCGAGGTGCACCGGATCGAAGGTGCCCCCGTAGTAGATCCGCAGGCTCATTGCTCAGGCCCGCGCCAGCAGGCGCACGGCACGTGGTTCGGCCACAGCCACCAGCAGGCGCTCCAGCGCCAGCCAGGCATCACCGTCGGCGCGACCCTTGGCGATGCGGTCAACCAGCCCGGCTTCGGCCACGAAGCGTTCCCAGCGCTTGCTTTCCGGATGCCGCTGCAGCGCGCGCTTGTACGGCGCCTGCCGCGATTCCCAGATGCCACGCGATTTCATTTCGGCGGCCAGGTTGCCGCCACGGGCCTGTACCCGGGCCAGGCCAGCACCGGCCAGCAGCTCGCGGATCACCATCGGCATCAGCGCAGCCACCGCCTCACCCTCGCCGCGCAGGCCGGCCAGCATGCGCAGCACCGCAGGCGGTTGCCCGGAGAACGTCGCCTCCACCAGCCGGAACACGTCATAGCGGGCGGCATCGGCCACCAGCGACTCCATGCGCTCTGCATCCAGCGGCTGGCCATCGGCCAACAGCGCCAGCTTGTCGATTTCCTGGGCGGCAGCCAGCAGGTTGCCTTCCACCCGCTCGGCCAGGCGCTGCACGGCGGCCGGGTCCGCGCGCAGGCCCTTGCCACGCAGGCGGCGCTCGATCCAGTCCGGCAATTCGTGCGGCTTGATCGCCCACGCCACCGACAGCACGCCGATGCGGTTGACTGCCTCGGCCCACTTGCCCTGGTGGGCCTTGCTCCATTCGTTGGCGGTGATCATCAGCACCACGTCCGGCGCCGGATTGGCGCAGAACTGGCTGATCACCTCGGCACCGTCTTTGCCCGGCTTGCCGCTGGGCAGCCGTACCTCGACCAGGCGACGGGCGCTGAACAGGCTGGGCGCATTGAAACTGGCGTCGAGCTGGTTCCAGTCGAAATCACGCCCATCGGCGTCGAACACCTCACGTTCGCCGATGCCGGCGGCGCGTGCCCGCGCGCGGATGGCGTCGGCCGCCTCCAGTACGCGCAGGGTTTCCGGGCCGGCAATCAGGTAGACCGGCGCCAGCGCGGTATCAGCGCCCTGGCTGGCCAGCTGCTCCGGACGCAGTTCCATGCGTCGCGGCTCAGTGCTTGGCTGCGGGGACCGGCTCGGCCGGTACCGCGTCTTCGATCGGCTTGTTCTTCGGCGCCGACAGGCTGCCGCCCTTCTCGATCTCGGCACGCACCACGCTGTCGATGCGGCGGATGATCGAGGCGGACATTTCCCGGCGCAGTTCATTGGCCAGGATTTCACGTTCGGTGGTGGTACCGGTGGCGTCGGTCGGCGGCGACACGTAGTCGCGCGACAGCTCGATCACCTGCTGCGGCACCAGCTCGCTGCCGTCTTCGCGACGGAAGATGAAGATCACCGCGTAGCGCAGGCTGTATTCCTGCGCACGGCCCTGCGAGTCGATGGCGATCGGCAGGTCGCCCCAACGCTCGGACAGTACCTGCAACTGGGCACTGGGCTCCTTGCTGTCCTCATCTGCCAGCCTGGCGCCGGAGGCCAGCAGGCTGCGGTTGAGCAGCTTGACCAGTTCGCTGTACGGCGCAGTGGAAACCACCTTCACCGGTGCCGTGTCGGTCGGCAGCATCAGCTTGTTGCGCAGATGGAAACCGCAGCCGGCAAGGCCGAGGACAAGAACGAGGGCAAGCAGGATTCGGGTCATGGAGACAGTCTGGCGGAGCCGGGCGATCACGGCAACACACAGCGTGCCCGAAGCCGCGTGAATGCAGGGCCATCAAACGCCTGGCCCTGCACCGGAATGGCACCGGCCACCACATGGGTGGCCGGTGCGGGGGTACTTCAGGCGACGACGATGTTCACGATCTTGCCCGGCACGATGATGATCTTGCGCACCGTCAGGCCTTCCATGAACTTGGCCGCGTTGGGCTCGGCCAGGGCCAGTGCCTCGACCTGCTCGCGCGCGGCGTCGGCCGCCACGTCGATGGTGCCACGCAGCTTGCCGTTGACCTGCACGGCCAGAGTCAGCGCATCACGCACCAGCGCACCGGCATCGGCCTGCGGGAACGGCTGGTCTTCCAGCAGGGTCTCGCCGTGGCCCAGCACCTGCCACAGGGCATGGCTGGCGTGCGGGGTGATCGGGTTGAGCAGCAGCACGATGGCCTGCAGCGCTTCCTGGCGCACCGCGCGCCCCTGCGCGCTGCCGTCCTCGAACTTGGCCAGCGCGTTCATCAGTTCCATCACCGCGGCAATGGCGGTGTTGAAGCTGTGGCGGCGGCCATAGTCGTCACCGACCTTGCCGATGGTCTCGTGGGTCTTGCGGCGCAGTGCCTTCTGGTTGGCATCCAGTGCTGCCACATCCAGCGCCGGAGCGGCACCATCGGCAGCATGCTTCTGCACCTGGGCCCACAGGCGACGCAGGAAGCGGGCCATGCCGTCCACGCCGGCTTCGTTCCACTCCAGCGACTGTTCCGGCGGCGCGGCGAACATCGAGAACAGGCGCACGGTGTCGGCGCCGTACTTGTCGACCATCGCCTGCGGGTCCACGCCGTTGTTCTTCGACTTGGACATCTTCTCGGTGCCACCGACCACCACCGGCTGGCCGTCGGCGATCAGGGTCGCGCCGGTGATGCGGCCGCGCTCGTCGCGCTGCACTTCCACGTCGGCCGGGTTGATCCAGTCCTTCGAGCCGTCCGGGTTCGGGCGGTAATAGGTTTCAGCAATCACCATGCCCTGGCACAGCAGGTTGCGCGCCGGTTCGTTGCTGTCCACCATCCGCGCGTCGCGCAGCAGCTTGTGGTAGAAGCGGAAATACATCAGGTGCAGGATCGCGTGCTCGATGCCACCGATGTACTGGTCCACCGGCAGCCAGTAGTTGCCGCGCTTGTCGACGGCGTCACGGGCACCCGGCGAGGTGTAGCGGGCGTAGTACCAGCTCGACTCCATGAAGGTGTCGAAGGTATCGGTCTCGCGCTCGGCCGCACCGCCACAGTCCGGGCAGGTGGTCTTGCGCCATTCCGGATCGGTCTTGATCGGCGAACCGGTACCCGAGAACGCCACGTCCTCCGGCAGCACCACCGGCAGCTGTTCTTCCGGCACCGGCACCGCACCGCACTTGGCGCAGTAGATCACCGGAATCGGGCAGCCCCAGTAGCGCTGGCGGCTCACGCCCCAGTCGCGCAGGCGGTAGTTGACGCGACGCTGGCCCTGGGCCTTGCGCTCGAATCGTTCGGCCAGGGCTTCGAAGGCACCCTGGAAATCCAGGCCATCGAACTCGGCCGAGTTGACCAGCTCGAAGGCACGGTTCTTGTCGCTGTACCAGTCCTGCCAGCGGCTGCCATCCCAGGTGCGCTCTTCTTCGGTGCGCGCATCCTTCAGCGCGATCACCTGCTTGATCGGCAGGCCGTACTTGTTGGCCACTTCATTATCGCGCTGGTCATGACCCGGCACGGCCATCACCGCACCGGTGCCGTAGCCCATCAGCACGAAGTTGGCGACCCACACCGGTACCGGCTCACCGGTGACCGGATGCAGCGCACGCAGGCCGGTGTCCATGCCGCGCTTTTCCTGGGTTTCCAGTTCCGCCTCGGACACGCCACCCTGCTTCAGGTCGGCCAGCATCGCAGCCAGTTCCGGGTTGTTCTTCGCCGCATGCAGGGCCAGCGGATGTTCGGCGGCGATCGACACGAAGGTCACGCCCATCACGGTATCCGGACGGGTGGTGAACACGCGCAGCGGATCCAGCACGCCGCCGTCCACGTCACGTACGTCGAACTGGATTTCCAGGCCCTCGGAGCGGCCGATCCAGTTGCGCTGCATGGTCTTGACCGAATCCGGCCAGCCGTCCAGCTCGTCCAGGCCGTCCAGCAGCTCCTGGGCGTAATCGGTGATGCGCAGGAACCACTGCGGGATCTCGCGCTTCTCGACCAGGGCGCCGGAGCGCCAGCCGCGGCCGTCGATCACCTGCTCGTTGGCCAGCACGGTCTGGTCGACCGGATCCCAGTTCACCACCGCATTACGGCGGTAGGCCAGGCCCTTGCGCATCAGGCGGGTGAACATGCGCTGCTCGTGGACGTAGTAGTCCGGACGGCAGGTAGCGAATTCGCGCGACCAGTCAACGGCATAGCCCATGGCCTTGAACTGGCCACGCATGTGCTCAATGTTCTTGTAGGTCCAGGCCGCCGGTGCGGTCTTGTTCTTGATCGCGGCGTTTTCCGCCGGCAGGCCGAACGCGTCCCAGCCCATCGGCTGCAGCACGTTGTGGCCGGTCATGCGCTTGTAGCGGCTGATCACGTCGCCGATCGTGTAGTTGCGCACGTGGCCCATGTGCAGCGCACCGGACGGGTACGGAAGCATCGACAGGCAGTAGTACTTCGGCTTGTCCGAAGTCTCGTCGACTTCGAAGGCACGGGTGGCGTCCCAGTACTGCTGGGCGGCGGATTCAACCTGCTGCGGGTCGTAGGCGTTGGTTTCAGCGCTGGTCATGGAACACGCGGATGCGGCGGCAAAGCGGTACAGCGTACCGCAGTGCGGCAAACGTCTCCAATCCCGCCTGCTGAAGGCAGGCTCCGCCAGCGCCCGCGCCCGGTCTCAGCGCGGCCGCGACAACGGCAGGGCCAGGGCCAGCCAAGCCGCCCAGCAGGCGAACGCAAGCCGTTGTGCCAGCGGCGCCGGCAGCACGCCCTGCAGGGCAAACGCCGCCAGCGCGGCCAACACGCCACAGGCGAGCGCCACGGCGCCCAGCGCGCGGCCATGCGCCTGGCGCAACTGCGACGTGCCCAGCAACAGGGTCCCGGCGACAAAACCCAGCACCCAGATCATCCAGGCGCTGGCATGCAACTGGCTGGCCGGCCCGTGCAGGTCATCCACATCCAGCGGCAGCAGCCCCATCGCGGCGAACGCCAATCCGGCCAGCAGCAGCATCTGGCTGCCCACCCGCGGCGCCCAGCCGGCGGTTGCCGGCAGCCCACGGCGCAGGCACTCGGCCACAGCCACCGCCAGCAGGCCCGGCAGCACGAAGCCCAACAGATTGAAGGCCAGTGCATGCGGCACCCCCTGTGCGCCCAGCAGCGCTACCGGGTGGCGCGCCTGCGCGTAGCCGTCCAGGCCGGCGCCGAAACCGAGCACCGCCAGCACGAACAGCAGCGCGGCGACCAGGCCAGACAGGCGCAGCAACGGGGACAGGGACGACATGCAGGCTCCGGAAAGAACGGCGACAGGAAGCCTGCATTGTCAGGCATTTACTACAGCCCGGGTTGAGACCGGCATCGATCGTCACCATAGAATCGGTCTCCAGACGCCAAACGATGCTTCCCCCCATGACCGAGACGACCTACGTATTCGACGCCACCACTGCGACCTTCGAGGCCGAAGTCCTGCAGAAGTCGCTGCAGACGCCGGTGCTGGTCGACTTCTGGGCCACCTGGTGCGGGCCGTGCAAGACCCTGGGGCCGATGCTGGAAAAGCTGGCCGCCGAGTACAACGGCGCCTTCGAACTGGCCAAGGTCGACGTCGACAAGGAACAGCAGATCGCCGCCGCCTTCCAGATCCGCTCGGTGCCGACCGTGTTCCTGGTCAAGGGCGGCCAGCTGGTGGACGGCTTCCCGGGGGCCATCCCGGAAGGCCAGCTGCGTGAATTCCTGGCCCAGCACGGCATCGTGCCGGCCGACATCGGCGACGCCGTCGCCGAAGACGAAGCGCCGCTGGACCCGCAGGCGCAGGTGGATGTGCTGCGCGCGCAGATCGCCGCCGAGCCGGACAAGGACGAGCTGAAGCTCGACCTGGCGCTGGCCCTGCTGCAGATCGGTGGCGTGGATGAAGCCGGCCTCCTGATCGATGGCCTGCCCGCCAACCTGGCCACCGACGACCGTGCCGTGCGTGCACGCGCCCGGCTGGCCTTCGCTTCGGCCCTGAAGGACGCCCCGGCCGCTGAAGTGCTGGACGCCCGCATCGCCGCCAATGGCAAGGACCTCAAGGCACGCCACCTTCGCGGCGTGCAGCTGCTGCTCGGTGGCCACGACGAAGCCGCGCTGGCCCAGTTCCTGGAAATGCTGCGGATCGACCGCACGTTCGAGGACGGACTGCCGCGCAAGGCCCTGATCGACGCCTTCAATGTGATCTCCGACGAGGACCTTGTCGGCCAGTACCGCCGCCGGATGGCCTCCCTGCTGTTCTGAACGGAAACCCACTTCGTTCAGAATCCCTGCACTGAACGCGGGCAATAATGCGCGGGATGGCGGCCGTACGGCCGCCACGATCCGTTCGGGGGGATGAGGTCGGGGCCATGGGGTCTTGCAGCTGCGCCCCCGCATTGCCGGGATTGCAAACTGTGACCTTCGTCCGCTCGCTGTCGTTCGCCATGCGCTTCCAGGGCGCGCTGCTCTGCGCTCTTCTCTTCCTGCCGGCCATCGCCGCCGCCCAGGACTGGAACTACCGGGTCCGTCCCGGCGATACCCTGTGGGATCTGGGAGGCCTGTACCTCAAGCCCACGGTGCGCTGGCAGCAGCTGCAACAGCACAACCGCATCGACAACCCCTACCAGCTGCCGCCGGGCCAGCTGCTGCGCTTCCCGATCAGCTGGCTGCGCATCGAACCGGCACCTGCCCGCGTGCTGTCGGTGCGCGGCAAGGTGGAACTGTCCGGCGCCGATGGCAGCGCCACGCGCGCGATACTCGCCGGGGAACAACTTCGCATCGGTGACACCGTGCAGACCGAAGGCGACTCCAGCGTCACGCTTGAATTCGCCGACGCCTCGCGCCTGCAGCTGCGCGAATATTCCCGGCTGCGCCTGGACCAGCTCAGCCGCTACGGCCACACCGGCATGGTCGATACCCGCCTGCGCCTGCAGCAGGGCCGCGCCAGCAACCGGGTGACACCTGCCCGTGGCCCGGCCTCGCGCTACATCATCGATGCACCTACAGCGACCAGCAGCGTGCGCGGTACCGTATTCCGGGTCAGCGCCGGTGACACCGGCCACGTAGCTGCCACCGAAGTGCTGCAGGGCAAGGTGCAGGTCGGCAACACCCACGGCAAGCGCCTGGTCCAGCCTGGACAGGCCAGCCGCAGCAGCAGCGCCGATGCGGCACCGGACGCCGTGTCCGCCCTTCTTCCAGCGCCGCAGCTGCGCAGCGATGACCTGCGCCTGGCGCCCCTGCCGACCCTGCTCGCCTGGGACCCGGTCGACGGCGCCGCGCGCTACCGTGTGGAAGTGGTGCAGGCAGCGACGCCGGAAATCCTGCTGTTTGCCGCCACCACCGCCGACACCCGGCTGGCGATCGGTGACCTGCCCCCCGGCCAGCTGCGCATCCTGTTGCGCGCCGTGGATGCACAGGGGGTGGAAGGCCTCGACGCCAGCGCCGATTTCGAACTCAGCGACCAGCCCCCGCCGCCGCTCACCGTGGCCCCCCTGCATGGGCAGACCGTCAACAGCGACCGCCCGCGCTTCCGTTGGAGCCAGGCGCCGGGCGCGCGCAGCAGCGTGCTGCAGATCGCCGCCGAGCCGAGCTTCGTGCAGCCGCTGCAGGAACAGAGCACCCAAGGCACCGACCTGCGCCTGGCGCAGCCGCTGCCGCCCGGCGAATACTTCTGGCGGGTGGCGTCGCGCGATGGCAACGGCCACCAGGGCCGCTACGGCCAGGCCCTGCCCCTGCAACTGAGCAATGAACCGGTCGACCCTGCCCTGCAGCCGCCTGAAGCCGCGCATGGCGAGCTGACCCTGCGCTGGCAAGCCGGCAGCGAAGGCCAGCAGTACCGGGTGCAGGTGGACCGCCGTGGCGACTTCAGGTCCCCCCTGGTCGACCAGACCGTGAGCGAGCCGCAGGTCAGCTTCAAGCGGCCGTGGAGCGGCACTCTGCATGTGCGTGTGCAGTACATCGACGACGACGGTCATGCGGGTGAGTACTCGCCGGCCCAGCAGATCAAGCTGCCCTGCCGCCTGTGCTACGGCGCCGGTGGCGGCGCCCTGCTGTTGTTGCTGTTGTTATGAGGCGCTCGCCGCTGCCGTGGTCGAAGCGGATCCTGCTGGCACTGCTGGCCGGCGCGCTGACGGTGATCGCCAGCCAGGGCCAGTGGCTGTGGCGGCAGGACGAAGCTGCCTATGACGCGATGGTCGGCAACTGGGACTACCGCCCCGACCCCAGCGTACTGATCGTGGCCATCGACGAGGGCAGCCTGCAGCGCATCGGCCAATGGCCCTGGCCCCGCTCGATCCATGCCCGCCTGCTGGACCGGCTGACCGACGCCGGTGCCGAGCGCGTCGCACTGGACCTGATGCTGTCCGAACCTGACCGACGCGACAGCCGCCAGGACGATGAGCTGGCCGCAGCGATCCGCCGCAATGGCCGGGTGGTGCTGCCGGTGCTCGCGGCGCCTGCCGCCGGCGACCGCATGGCCGAGGAAATGCTGCCGATTCCGCAGATCGCAGCCAGTGCAGCGGCCATCGGCCATACCGATGTGGAAGTGGATGGCGATGGCGTCGCACGCGGTGTGTATCTGCATGCAGGCATCGGCCAGGCTCATTGGCCGGCACTGGGCCTGGCGCTGGCCGACCTGCCGCCGGGCGCGGTGCACGGCCTGCCCGACCCCGATCCGGAGATCGGTTCGCCCTACCAATGGCGGCGCAACGACTACGTGCGCGTGCGCTATGCCGGACCGCCCGAGCGCCTGCCGCAGGTGTCCTATGCCGACGTGCTGGATGGCCACGTGGACATGGCGATGCTGCATGGCCGCCGCATCGTGGTGGGCATGACCGCCAGCGGCATCGCACCGCGGCTGCTGACCCCGACCACCCGCGAGTTCTGGATGAGCGGCAGTGAGTACCAGGCCAACATCGCTTCGATGCTGCTGCAGCACAAGCAGATCGATCTGCTGCCACGCCTCTGGCAGCACGCCATCAGCGGCGTGCTGGTGGCGATGTGCGTGATCCTGCTCGGCCTGCGCCTGCCATGGCTCGCGGCGCTGTGCTCGCTGCCGCTTCCAGCGCTGCTCAGCTGGTTGCTGTTGCGCGCCGGCGACCTGTGGTGGGCACCGGCCAGCGCGATGCTGGGCATCCTGCTGGTGCTGCTGGCCTGGGCGACCTGGCGAGTCTCGGCCTGGCACCGCCTGGCCAACCGCGATGCGCTGACCGGTCTCGGCAATCGCCTGCGTTTCGAGCAGTCGCTGCAACAGGAATGCGATGCCGCGCGACGCAGTGGCAAATCCCTGAGCCTCGCGCTGATCGACGTTGACCATTTCAAGCGCCACAACGACCGTCACGGGCATCAGGTCGGCGACCGCGTGCTGCGCGATGTCGCCCGCCTGATCGGTGCGCATGCGCGACGTCCACGCGACATGGCCGCGCGCTACGGTGGCGATGAGTTCGCACTGGTACTGCCGGATACCCCGGCCGAGGGCGCGCGCCAGGTCATCGAGGACCTGATCGCCTGCGTGCGTGCACTGCCGGCGCCCGGTGACGGCAGCGAAGCCGGCGTCACCCTCACCATCGGCGTGTTCACCCGCGTACCCGACGGCACGCTGCAACCGCACCATTTCGTCGAAGGCGCCGACACCGCGTTGTACCAGGCCAAGGCCAACGGCCGCGACGGGTATGTGATCGACGGCGCATGACGCAGGACATGCACACCGCCTGTAGAGTCGAGCTTGCTCGACTGCCTCCGCCTCATTCCAGCGGCCAGCGACACCACGCAAGCGGATAGTCTCCCAGCCGCGATGTCAGGCCCGCGCGCACGGGGTTGGCCAGTACATACAGTGACTGTTGCCGAACATCCTCCTCATTCCGGATCAGATGATCGTAGTAGCCCCGCTGCCACACCGGCCGTCCTTCATCGGAGTGCGCATTGACTGCAATGGCCACTCTGGACTTCAGTGACTGCATGCATCGCCCCAGGGTTCCTTGACGCAGCTGCATGACCCAGTGCAGATGATCGGGCATTACCACCCAGGCAAATGATCGCGTGAGTCCACGGCGGTCACTGTCACGAAGGCCGTCCATCAGGGTCGCCGCGTGTCGCGTATCTGCAAAGATGCGTCGACGACCCGCAGTGACAGTGGTGACTACGTAGAAACATCCGATTGCGGAAAATCGGCCGCGCAACAAGGCAGGGCTGGGCATGTAAACAGCATGGGCCGGGGACCGAGCCGTACCCATCGGGAAAACCCTGAAATAGCTATCGGATGGCGTCGAGCATATTCGCTGCTGCCCCTGAAAGCAGTCGAGCAAGCTCGACTCTACAATTCGCCGGACCACGCCCGAATCGTGCGGACGCTCGCCCGGAGTGCAACATACGCATGCGAATGGTTAGACTGGACGCCTCACCCTGCGCCCCCGGACCCGCATGAACGCCCGCCTGTTCCGCTTCGGTATCAATCTCTGGCCGCCGTTCCTGTTCACCGGCATCCACGTCACCCGCATCACGCCGGACTACCGGCAGATCGATGTCGAACTGCGCCTGCGGCCATGGAACCGCAACTACGTCGGCACCCACTTCGGCGGCAGCCTGTTCGCGATGACCGATCCGTTCTGGATGCTCGGCCTGCTGCACATCCTTGGCCGCGACTACTACGTGTGGGACCGCGCCGGCGCCATCGACTTCCTCAAGCCGGGCCGTGGCATCGTGCGGACGTCGTTCCGCATCGACGACGCGCTGCTGGACGAACTGCGCGCCGAAGCGGCCAGTGGCGAGAAGGTGCTGCGCTGGTTCAGCAACGACGTGATCGATGAGAGCGGCGAAGTGGTCGCCCAGGTGCGCAAGCAGGTCTACCTGCGGTTGAAGCCACACGCACGCTGAGCGCGCCTCAATCGCGCGCCAACGCAGTCGAAGCTGGCTCCGCCTGCAGCGGTACCGACAGCCACGGGTTCTCATCAGCGCTGCGCGCTGGAGAGCGCCGCGGCACCTGCAGATGGCGGCCATCGGCGGACAGCTGCGGCGACCGCACCGGCGAGCGGAACTTCGCCGGCAACCGCTGCAGCGCCTCTGCCGGGTCTTCCGCCTGCTGCCGCAACCAGCGCTGCGCGCCCAGCAGGCGCAGCGTTGCCGCCGCATCCTGGGACCGTGACGAATACGCGGGATAGACCGGCGCGGCGATCTCGGTCAGCACGCACCCCATCACATTGGACAGGCAACCGAAATCCCGCTGCGGCGGCGCCTGTACCGGCAGCGGCCGATCGGCCTCCAGCGCGGCCATGGCGGCTGCGCCACAGGCCCAGCCAAGATTGCCGGCCACGCGCGCCAACGTGCTGCTCCGATCCAGCACCAGGACGCCACCAGATTCCTGGGCCGAGGACTCGATCGCCGCCCGGCTCATCGCATACTCGCCCTGCATGGCACGGCACAGGCTCTGTTCCTCGGCCCGCAACGGCTGCATGGCCTGTTCGCACTCGGCCGGCAAGGGGTGGTCGGCAGGCAGTTCGACCAGCATGTCGGCCAGCAGCTGGGCATTGGCCTGCACCAGGCTGGCACCGATGATGCTCTCGACCAGATAGCTGCCGCCGGGCACCAGCCGCCGGCCCAGCTGCAGGCCACGGCAGGCACCACGCAGGGCACCGTCGATGTCACCCTGCACATAGTCCAGCGCGCGTGCACTGGTGGCGTCCATCACCACGCCATAGGTCGGCAACGGGACCTGAATGCCCTCGCCCTTCGGCTGGAACGGCGACACGAAGTAGTCCGCTTCGGCGAGCTGATCCAGCCGCGCATGCAGCTGCTGGTGCCCGGCGTGGGCCTCCACGAAGCGTTGCGGGTCCGCGCGGACCTGGGCAAGGCAGCCACTGGCGGCCGGCCCGCAACTGGCCCCGGGCCGCGAGTGCAGCTCGGCATGGTTGGCCACCAGGTGTGTCTGGCCGCTGCTTCCGCCATGTGCATCGGCTTCCCAGCGCCGTACATCCTCGGCCAGCGCCTGCTCGCGCTGCCGGGCATCCAGATCGTCGAACGGCAGCGTCCACAAGAGGGCATAACCGTTGTGGCCGGTCGCCGGCAGGCGTGCTTCCAGTCGCTGCTGCGCCTGCAGCCGCGATTCCGGCACGGGCCACATGCGCGAGGCGCACCACACCACGATGGCCAGCACCAGCAGGCCTGCAAGGGTCCAGCCCAGTCCGCGCAGAATCTTCAACACAGCTTCCCTTCCATGTGCCGTTGCCGCAGTCGATTCCCCAGCGTAATCGACCGGCCGTGACCGCTACAATGCGCGCATGTCGCTCGAAGCCCCCGCCCTGGTCCCCCGCCCCTCCCTGCAGCGCCTGTTCCTGACCGGCCTGCTGACCCTGCTGCCGATCTGGCTGACCTGGGTCGTGGTCAAGTTCGTGTTCGTGCTGCTGTCGGGCATTTCCAGCCCGCTGGTGGTACCGCTGTCCGAGCAGATCGCGACAAGCTTCCCGCACTACCTTGGCTGGGTCCGCGCCGAATGGATCCAGGACACCATCGCCCTGCTGGCCACCCTGCTGGTGATCCTGGCGGTGGGCGTGGCCAGCCGCCGCGTGCTCGGCCAGCGCCTGCTGCGCTGGGTGGGCGCGGTCATCAAGCGCATTCCGCTGGCCAGCATCATCTACGACAGCGCCAAGAAGCTGCTGGACATGCTGCAGACCGAACCGGGCAGCACCCAGCGCGTGGTACTGATCGACTTCCCGCACCGCGACATGAAATCGGTCGGTCTGGTCACCCGCGTGATCAAGGAGCACGGCACCGACCGTGAGCTGGCTGCGGTGTATGTACCGACCACGCCGAACCCGACCTCGGGCTACCTGGAAATCGTGCCGGTGGAACTGCTGACCCCGACTGACTGGACCGTCGACCAGGCCATGAGCTTCATCATTTCCGGTGGTGCCGTGGCGCCGTCCAGCGTGCCGTTCACCCGCGCCGGCGAACGCACCGGCGAACGCAGCGAATGACCCCGGCGCCGATCGAGCGCCCGCTGCAGGACCGCGCGGTCCTGCTGTTCATCGTGCTGGCCGCGTTCTTCTGCGGCAATGCGGTGCTGGCCGAGCTGATCGGGGTGAAGATCTTCGCGCTGGAAGACACCCTCGGCATCGCTCCGCTGAACTGGAACCTGTTCGGCCAGACCGGCTCGCTCAGCTTCACCGCCGGCACCCTGCTGTGGCCGGTGGTGTTCATCATGACCGACACCATCAACGAGTTTTTCGGCAAGCGCGGCGTGCGCTTCATCTCGTGGCTGGCGGTGGTGCTGATCGGCTACGGCTTCCTGTTCGCCTTCGCCGCCATTTCGCTGGCGCCGGCCAGCTGGTGGGTCACGTCGATGGATGGCCACGGTGTGCCCGATTACCAGGCCGCGTTCGCAGCCGTGTTCGGCCAGGGCATGTGGACCATCGCCGGTTCGCTGGTGGCCTTCCTGCTCGGCCAGCTGATCGACGTGGCAGTGTTCCATCGCATCCGCCAGGCCACCGGTGAGCGCCACGTGTGGCTGCGTGCGACCGGATCCACCGCGATCTCGCAGGTGGTGGACAGCTTCGTGGTGATCTGGATCGCCTTCGTGCTGGGCCCGCAACACTGGCCGACCTCGCTGTTCCTGGCGGTCAGCAGCGTCAACTACATCTACAAGATGGGCTTTGCGATCGCCCTGATTCCGTTGCTGTACCTGATGCGGCGTGCCATCACCCGCTATCTGGGCGCAGACAGGGCCGCCGCGCTGCGCGCCGCCGCTGCGGCTGACTGAAGCCCCAGCAGCAAAAAGCTGACTGCGCCTTCACGCTGGCCGTACGCGGCCGGATCGTGCAAGCTCCACGGTCTGTGTTCCACGGAAGCTCCTGATGCCGCATCCCACCCGCGCCCTGGCCGCCGCCATCGCCGCGTTGTTCCTGTTCAGCGCCGTGCCGTCGGCCGAAGCAGCGAAAAAGAAGGCCAGCCGCCCTGCCGCCGCGCAGACCCGCCAGGCCGCCAAGCCCAAGGCCCGGCCCGCCCGCGCCACCGCGCCGGCCCGCGGCAGTTCGGCGCGCCGCGCCACGCCGCGTCCGGTCGCACCGGCCCGCGCCGTACCCAAGCAGGTGCAGCTGGAGCGCCTGTACGACGAATACTGGGATGCCTCGATGCGGTTGAATCCGCTGCAGGCAACCTTCCAGGGCGAGGCCCGCTACAACGACCAGCTGCCCAACATCCTGTCCGCCGCATGGCGCCAGCAATCGCACGACTTCACCACCGAGTGGCTGGGCAAGGTCGAGAAACTCGGCAGCGACGGCCTGCAGGGCCAGGACCTGCTCAGCTACGAGATCTTCGTGCGCGATGCGCGCGCCTCGCTGGCCGCCGAGCGCTACCCTAGCTGGATGATGCCGATCAGCCAGTACTACAACGTCGGCAGCATCATGGCGATCCTCGGCGCCGGTGCCGGCGCACAGCCGTTCAACACCGTGCAGGACTACGACACCTGGTCGCGCCGCTCGCTGGGCATTCCCGAGCTGTTCGACCAGGCCATCGACAACATGCGCCAGGGCATGAAGGCAGGCGTGGTGCAGCCACGCGACCTGATGGAAAAGGTACTGCCGCAGCTGGATGCGGTGATCAAGCCGACCGCTGAAGAGAGCATCTTCTGGTCGCCGATCCGCACCATGCCCAACACCATCGCGGCCGAGGACAAGGCCCGCATCAGCGCCGAATACAAGCGCATGATCGAGCTGCGCATCATGCCGGCGTACCGCGCCCTGCGCGGTTTCATCGCCACCGAATACCTGCCCGCCTCGCGCACCAGCAGCGGCCTGGGCGCACTGCCCGATGGCCAGGCCTGGTACGCCAACCTGATCGTGCAGACCACCGCCAGCGACCAGACCGCCGCGCAGCTGCACGCGCTGGGCGAACAGCGCGTGCAGGAGCTGCAGGCGCAGATCGCCACCGTGATGAAGGATGCCAAGCTGCGCGGCACGCCGTCCAAGCTGTTGCGCAGCATGCGCAACGATCGCCAGTTCCAGTACGGTGACGCCAACGCATTGATCAACCGCTACCGCCAGGTGCAGCAGCAGGTCAACGCACGCCTGCCGCAGGTGCTCGATACCCCGCCCAAGTCCACGCTGGACGTGCGCGCGGTGGAACCGGAGCGTGCGCTGACCGCCGCGGCAGCGGCCTACCAGCCATCTGCGGCCGGGCAGCCGGGCGTGCTGTACGTGAACACCCGCGACCTGCCCAGCCGCAAGCGCTGGAACGTGCCGGTGCAGTACCTGCATGAAGCGATTCCCGGCCACCACGTGCAGCTGGGCCTGCAGCAGGAACTGGCCAAGCTGCCACGCTTCCGCCGCCTCGGTGGCGATCTCGCCTTCGTCGAAGGCTGGGGCCTGTATGCCGAAACGCTGGGTGAGAACCTGGGCATCTACACCGATCCCTACGACCGCATCGGCTACCTGTATTCGCGCCTGCTGCGCGCTGCCCGCGTGGTGGCCGACACCGGCGTGAACGCCCAGGGCTGGAGCAAGCAGCAGGCCGTGGCCTACCTGCAGAAGACCGTGGACATGAGCAGCGACGACGCCAACGCCGAAGTCGAGCGGATCATGGCCCAGCCCGGCCAGGCGCTGTCCAACGTGGCCGGCCTGACCACCATTGTCGCCCTGCGCGACAAGGCCAAGGCACGCCAGGGTACCGCCTTCGACCTGCGCCGCTTCCACGCCGAACTGCTGAAGGACGGCTCGATGCCGCTGGACGTGCTGGACCGCAAGATGGAGCGCTGGATGGCCCAGCCAGCCAGCGCCACGCCCGCCCCCTCTCCCTGAACCTTCCGGAGCCGCCATGCGCCCTGCCGTCGCCCTGTTCGCCGCCGTGCTGGGCCTGCTGCCTCTGGTGGGCGCCGCCGCACCGGTGCTGACCCCACCGGATGCGGGCATCGACGGCCTGATGCAGGCCTACGACGGCCAGGTGCCCGGCGCCGCAGTGCTGGTGCTGCATGACGGGCAACCGGTGTTTCGCCGTGGCTACGGCCTGGCGGTGGTGGAAGACGGCACCGCAGTCACCCCGGCCAGCAACTTCCGGCTGGCCTCGGTCAGCAAGCAGTTCACCGCCGCAGCGGTGCTGCTGCTGGTGGAGGACGGCCGGCTCGGGCTGGAGCAACCGGCCCGGCGCTGGCTGCCCGAGCTGCCACCGGCTGCAGCGACCATCACGATCCGCCAGCTGCTCTCGCATACCAGCGGCCTGCTCGACTACGAAGACCTGATGGACCCGGCTGACCCCCGGCAGGTGCATGACGCCGACGTACTGACCCTGCTGTCGCACCAGGACCGACTGAATTTCGCGCCCGGCACGCAGTACCGCTACAGCAACAGCGGCTATGCGCTGCTGGCACTGATCGTCGGCCGCGCGTCCGGAAAGGACTACGCGACCTTCCTGCAGGAGCGCATCTTTCGCCCGCTGGGCATGGCGCATACCGTGGCCCACCAGGACGGCGTGGACACGGTCGCCGCACGCGCCTATGGCTACAGCCGGATCGACGGCCGCTGGCAGCGCACCGACCAGAGCACCACAAGCGCCGTACTGGGAGACGGCGGCATCTATTCCTCGCTGGACGACCTGGCCCGCTGGGATGCGGCGCTGTACGACGACCGCCTGCTGTCGAAGGCCTCGCGCCGGTCGATGTTCAGCCCCGCCACATCGACACCCGAACCGGATGTACCGCACTACGGCTTCGGCTGGCGCCTGAATGGCCCGGTGCAATGGCACAGCGGCGAGAGCATCGGCTTCCGCAACGTGATCGTGCGCCACCCGGAGAAGCACCTGACCGTGATCGTGCTGACCAACCGCAACGACCCCGAACCCTATCCGCTGGCGCAGAAGATCGCCCAGCGTTGGCTGGACACCCTGCAATGACCGCCGATTCCGATGCCCTGCTGGGCATCCACCACGCCGCACTGATCTGCAGCGACTACGCACGCTCGAAGGACTTCTACGTGCGTATTCTCGGCCTGCGCGTGCTGGCCGAGAACCACCGTGCCGCGCGCGACTCCTGGAAGCTGGACCTGGCCCTGCCCGACGGCGGCCAGCTGGAACTGTTCTCCTTCCCCTCGCCGCCACCGCGCCCCAGCCGTCCGGAGGCCCAGGGTCTGCGCCACCTCGCGTTCCGCGTGGCTGCACTGGAACCCTTCATCCAGCGCCTGGCCGCGCATGGTGTCGCCTGCGAACCGATCCGCGTGGACGAGTACACCGGCCGACGCTTCACCTTCTTCGCCGACCCTGACGACCTGCCGCTGGAGTTGTACGAAGTCGGTTGACCCCGCATTCCCACGGTCCGTGTTGTCCACGCATGGCGTGGATCTACCGTGTCGACCAAGGTCGACACCTACCAACAGCCGCAGAAATCTGTCAGAGGTGGGGCGGTGTGGGTGGGCAGGACCGTTGGCGCCATGGATGGCGCCATCGAGCCCCCAGGGATGGGTTTACGGCGTGTCCTGCCCACCCACACCGCCCCGCCATCCCACGGAATCCCGCCGCTGCAGTTGCTGTTGCCTCTGCAGGTGCAGGGCGCAGCCCTGCAAAGCCCCCCTTCCCCATACCCCGCCGAATGGGTATACAGTCGACCCGTACCGGCACCCTGCCGGAATGAACCCTGGGAGGGGACCATGCGCAAGACCTTCAAGACCCTGCTGCTGGCACTGCCGCTGTGCCTGGCCGCCCTGTCGGCGCAGGCCGCCGACGGCGCCGCCGGCCGCTGGAAGACCATCGACGACAAGACCGGCAAGGTGAAGTCGATCGTCGAGATCAGCCAGGCCGCCAACGGCACGCTGACCGGCAAGGTGGTCGACATCCTGCACTCGGACAAGGGCCCGAACCCGGTCTGCGACGGCTGTGAAGGCGCCAACAGGAACAAGCCGGTGAAGGGCATGACCATCCTCTGGAACCTGAAGGCCGACGGCGCCAACAAGTGGTCCGGCGGTACCATCCTCGACCCGGCCAACGGCAAGACCTACAAGTCCAAGATGGAACTGCAGCCGGGCGGCACCAAGCTGGACGTGTCCGGCTGCATCGCCTTCATCTGCCGCGCGCAGACCTGGCAGCGCGAGTAAGCACCCGGCCCCGCTTCATCCCCGTGACCCGGCCCCGGCCGGGTCACGTCGTTGCGGGCATGCGATAATCTGCGGTTCCCCTCGGATCCACCCCGCGACCATGACCCGTACCGCGCTCGTCACCACCGCCCTGCCCTACGCCAACGGCCCGCTGCATCTGGGCCACCTGGTCGGCTACATCCAGGCTGACATCTGGGTGCGTGCGCGGCGAATGAGTGGCGGCAAGGCCTGGTTCGTCTGCGCCGACGACACCCACGGCACGCCGATCATGCTGGCCGCGGAAAAGGCCGGGGTCACCCCGGAAGCCTTCATCGCCAACATCCAGGCCAGCCACGAGCGTGACTTCGCCGCATTCGGCGTGGCCTTCGACCACTACGACTCGACCAATTCGGCGGCCAACAAGGCGTTGACCGAGCAGTTCTACCTGAAGCTGGAAGCGGCCGGCCACATCAGCCGCCGTTCGGTCGCGCAGTTCTACGACCCGGCCAAGGGCATGTTCCTGCCCGACCGCTACGTCAAGGGCATCTGCCCGAACTGCGGCAGCCCCGACCAGTACGGCGACAACTGCGAAGTCTGCGGCGCGACCTATGCACCGACCGACCTGAAGGAGCCGCGTTCGGTCATCTCCGGTGCCACGCCGGAAATGCGCGATTCGGAGCACTTCTTCTTCGAGGTGGGCCACTTCGACGCGTTCCTGCGCGAATGGCTGGCCGGCGATGTCGCCCTGCCGGGCGTGAAGGCCAAGCTGGGTGAGTGGCTCAATGCTGAAGGTGGCCTGCGCGCGTGGGACATCTCGCGCGATGCCCCGTACTTCGGCTTCCAGATTCCCGGCCAGCCGGGCAAGTACTTCTACGTCTGGCTGGACGCACCGATCGGCTACCTGTCCAGCTTCCAGACCCTGTGCGGCAAGATCGGCGAAGACTTCGAAGCGCACCTGCGCGCCGGCACCGCCACCGAGCTGCACCACTTCATCGGCAAGGACATCGTCAACTTCCACGGCCTGTTCTGGCCGGCGGTGCTGCACGGTACCGGCCACCGCGCGCCGACCCGCCTGCACGTCAACGGCTACCTGACCGTGGACGGTGCCAAGATGAGCAAGTCGCGCGGCACCTTCGTGATGGCGCGTACCTTCCTCGATGCCGGCCTGGAGCCGGAAGCGCTGCGCTACTACTACGCCGCCAAGTCCGGCGGTGGCGTCGACGATCTCGACCTGAACCTGGGTGACTTCATCGCCCGCGTCAATGCGGACCTGGTCGGCAAGTTCGTCAACCTGGCCAGCCGCTGCGCCGGCTTCATCAGCAAGCGCTTCGACGGCCAGCTGGCCGCGCAGCTGCCCGATGCGGCGCAGTACCAGCGCTTCGTCGATGGCCTGGCGCCGATCCGTGAAGCCTACGAACGCAACGACCCGGCCGCGGCGATCCGCCTGACCATGACCCTGGCCGACGAAGCCAACCGCTACATCGACGACGTCAAGCCGTGGGTCATCGCCAAGCAGGAAGGCGCCGACGTGCAGCTGCAGGCCGTATGCAGCCAGGGCCTGAACCTGTTCCGCGTGCTGGTCACCGCCCTGAAGCCGGTGCTGCCGGCCACCGCCGCGCAGGCCGAGGCCTTCCTGGCCGCGCCGGTGAACGACTGGACCGACCTGGTGCAGCCGCTGCTGAGCCACCGCATCACCGACTACACCCCGCTGTTTACCCGTATCGACCCGAAGAAGATTGACGCCATGATCGACGCCTCCAAGGACACCCTGCAGCCGGCCACCGTTGCCGCCCCCGCCGCCAAGACCGAAGCGGTCAAGCCGGCCGCACCGGCCCCGGCCAAGGACGAAGCCAAGGGCGCCGACGCTCCGGCCTACATCGGCATCGACGATTTCGCCAAGCTCGACCTGCGCATCGGCAAGGTGCTGGTGTGCGAGTTCGTGGAAGGTTCGGACAAGCTGCTGCGCTTCGAACTGGACGCCGGCGAACTGGGCAAGCGCCAGATCTTCTCCGGCATCCGTGGCAGCTACGGCGAGCCGGAAGCACTTGTTGGCCGCAGCGTGGTGTTCATCGCCAACCTGGCCCCGCGCAAGATGCGCTTCGGCCTGAGCGAAGGCATGATCCTGTCGGCCGGTTTCGACGGTGGCGCGCTGGCGTTGCTGGACGCCGACAGCGGCGCGCAGCCGGGCATGCCGGTCCGCTGATGCCTGCAGCGGGCGTGGCCTCGGCCGCGCCCGCCGGCAGCACCGGCCACCGGAGGCAACGCGATGGGAAGCAACGGAATGGAACTGGCGCTGTTCGACTTCGACCACACCGTGACCACCTGCGATACCTATGGCCGTTTCCTGCGCCGCGTGGCCACCGCCGAACAGCTGGCGCAGGCGTGGTGGAAGGTCGGCCCGTGGCTGGCCGCGTACAAGCTGAAGCTGATCTCGGCCGAACGCATCCGCGCGCGCGTCACCCGCCTGACGTTCAGCGACCGCCACAGCGATGACATCGCCACGCTGGCGGCCGGTTTCTCGCGTGAGTTCCTGCCCGACGTGGTGCGCCCGGAAATGCTGGAGCAGATCCGCTGGCACAAGGAACAGCAGCACACCGTGGTGATCGTGTCCGGCTCGCTGGATCTGTACCTGCGGCCATGGTGCGAGCAGCTGGGCCTGCAGCTGATCTGCAACCGGCTGGAAAGCCAGGACGGTCGTCTGACCGGCCGCTATGCCGGTGGCGACTGCGGCCCGCGCAAGGTCGAGCACATCCGTCGCCAGTTCGATCTGTCGCGCTACGTGCGCATCCATGCCTACGGCGACAGTTCCGAAGACAAGCCAATGCTGGCGCTGGCCCACGAGCGCTGGTTCCGTGGCAAACCCCTGAAATGACCCAAACGCGCAGCCTTCGCCACGCATGAGCCTGATCCCGCCCCTGACCGAACGCCTCGACCGCCTGCTGCCGCAGACCCAATGCGGGCAATGCGGCTACGACGGCTGCCGCCCGTACGCGCAGGCCATGGCGCGCGGCGAGGCAGGCGTGGACCACTGCCCGCCGGGCGGAGATGCCGGTGCGCGCGCGCTGGCGCAGGTGCTGGGCGTACCGGCAATTCCGTTCGATCGCTCGCGCGGCGAGCACAAGTCGGCTCAGGTGGCATTGATCGTGGAAGCCGACTGCATCGGCTGTACCAAATGCATCCAGGCCTGCCCGGTGGATGCCATCGTCGGCGGTGCCAAGTACATGCACACGGTGATCGCCGATCTGTGCACCGGCTGCGAGCTGTGCATCCCGCCGTGCCCGGTGGACTGCATCGAGCTGGCGCCAACGTAGCCACCGGACCAACCGGCAGTGGAGCGGCGGGGTAGAGTCGACTGTTAGTCGACTGCTCTTCGTTCCGGCGGCGCAAAACCCCGCGCTGCGCGCGATAGTCGACTAACAGTCGACTCTACCCTCCGCTGGTGGGACCTGACCTTGCCTGCCGTTACGGTACCGCCGCCGTCACCACGATCTCGACCTTCCAGTCGGCGTGGGCCAGCTTGGCCTCGACCGTGGCACGCGCCGGGGTCGCACCTTCAACCACCCACTCGTCCCACGCCTTGTTCATGCCGTCGAAGTCGGCCATGTCGGCCAGGAACACTTCGGCGCGCAGCACGTGCTGGCGGTCACTGGCGACCAGCGCCAGCAGCTTGTCGATCTCCGCCAGCACCTGCCGGGTCTGGCCGGTGATGTCCTGGCTGGTGTCTTCCGGAATCTGGCCGGAGAGGTAGGCGACCTTGTTGTATACGGTCATTTCGGACATGCGCGGTCCGACGTCGTAACGCTCCATCATGGGCGTGGCTCCTGCGGTTGATCAGGCCTGCATTGTCCTCCAAACCGGTCGACGGTGGGTGCACGGGCACCCTCCGCGACACGTCACTACCTGGCTCCGGCGGTCCCACTGGTCAAATGACGATGACAGGCGCACGATGCGCCACGCCCGCGTTGACACCGCCCTCGCCCCTCCTGCCGCACCCTTGCGCCGATGACCGCCCCCGTCGATTCCACCACTGCCTCTTCCACGCCAACCTGGAAGCGGGTTGCCACCATCGTCATCCCGCTGCTGATCCTCGCCCTGGCCCTGCACGGCCTGGCCAATGAGTTCGACGAGCACGGCTATCGCGCCATCCGCCAGGCATTCCGGCAGCTCAGCGGCACGCAGATCGCGCTCACCGTGGTACTCGGCCTGGCCAGTTACGCCTGCCTGATCGGCTTCGATGCCATCGGCCTGCGGCGCAGCGGCATCCGCGTGCACCCCGCGCGCGTCGGCATCACCGCGTTCCTTGCGCACACGCTGGGCCAGACCGTGGGCTTTGCCGCGTTGACCGGCGGCGCGGTGCGCCTGCGTGGCTACCGCAGCGCCGGCCTGGACCTGGCGCAGATCGGCCAGGTGGTGCTGATGAGCACGCTCGGTTTCGTATTCGGTGCATGGTTGTTGATCAGCGTGGCGCTCTGCATGGAACCGGCGGCAGCGGCCTTGGCCTTGCCGTTGAATCCCAATGCAGTGCGCGTGGTCGGTATCGTCGCCCTGCTCGCCTATCTCGGCACCGTGCTGCTGGTCGGCCGCGAAGGACGTCAGTTCAGTGTATTCGGCCATGCCTTGTGGCTGCCCGACCGCCGCACCATGATCGGTGTCACCGTACTCAGCGTCATCGAACTGGTGCTGGCCAGTGCGGCGTTCTACGTGCTGCTGCCGGACTCCACGCCCACCGGCCTGCCGGGCTTCGTCGGCCTCTACCTGGTGGCAGTGCTGGCTGGCCTGGTCTCCACCGTGCCCGCTGGCCTGGGTGTGTTCGAGTGGAGCCTGCTGAAGCTGTTGCCGCAGGTGGCACCGGCAGCGGTGCTGGCGGCGGCGCTGATCTACCGCGTCACCTACTACGTGCTGCCGCTGGTGCTGGCCACCCTGCTCGCCCTTGCGCCCGCGCTGCGTCAGCCGCTGCAGGCCAGCGCAGGGGCAACCCGTGCCGGCTGGAACGCGCTGCGCCCGTGGCTGCCGCAGATCATCGCGCTGGCGGTGTTCAGCATCGGCGCCGCGCTGGTCATCGACGGCACACTGCCGACGCCGCGCCGTCACCTGGTGAACGCCTCGCTGCCGATCCTGGAAACCTCACACCTGATCGGCAGCCTCAGTGGCGTTGCCCTGCTGCTGATCGGCCAGGGCCTGGCCCGGCGCAGCCACGCCGCATGGATGCTGGCAATGGCCGTGTGCGTGATCACCCCGCTGCCGCTGTGGCTGCGTGGTGGCCAACTGTTGATCGCGGTCTCGGCAGTGCTGGTGGCGATGGCACTGTGGGCAGCACGTCGCGAGTTCTACCGCCAGGGGGCGCTGCTGGACGAAGCCTGGTCGTGGCCGTGGCTGCGCAACCTCGGCCTGGTGCTGGTCGCGGCCACCTGGCTGCTGTTCTTCACCTACAGCCATGTCGAGTACCAGAACGAGCTGTGGTGGCAGTTCGCGGTGTCCGGCAACGCACCACGCGCGCTGCGTGCATTGCTGGTGGTGGCGATCGCGCTGGTGATGTTCGGCCTGGCGCGGTTGCTACACAGTACGCGCAGCCCGCTGCCAGCCGCCGACGAGGCCACGCTGCAATCACTGGCGCCGGTATTGGCCGGTGCCACCGATACCCAGGCCTGCCTGGTACTGACCGCCGACAAGGCGGTGCTGCGCGATGATGCGAAACAGGGCTTCGTGATGATGCAGCGCTACGGCGGTTCGCTGATCGCGATGGGCGATCCGGTCGGCCCGCCTGACGTGGCGCGCGCACTGATCTGGCGCTTCCGCGAGGAAGCCGACCGGCTGGGCCTGCGCCCGGTGTTCTATCAGGTGGGCGAGACCTACTGGCAGACCTACCTCGACCTGGGCCTGGGCCTGGTCAAGCTGGGCGAGGAAGCGATGGTGCCGCTGCATGATTTCGGGCTGGAAGGCCGCGAACGCGCCGATCTGCGCCAGGCCTGGAACCGCGGCAAGCGCGGCGGCCTGTCCTTCCGCGTGGCACCGGTGGAGGAAATTCCCAGCCTGCTGCCACGCCTGCACGCCATTTCCAATGCATGGCTGGAAGACAAGGCCGGCGATGAGAAGGGCTTCTCGCTGGGCAGCTACGACCCGGATTACCTGGCGCGCTTTCCGGTAGCGCTGGTCGAGGCCGAAGGCCAGATCGTGGCGTTCGCCAACCTGTGGCAGGCACCGGCCGGCGCCGAGCTGTCGGTCGACCTGATGCGCCACGTCAACGAAGCACCGAAGGGCACGATGGACTTCCTCTTCATCGAACTGTTCCTGTGGGGCCGCGCGCAGGGCTATGCGCGTTTCTCGCTGGGCATGGCACCGTTGTCCGGGCTGGCACAGCATCGGCTGGCCGGCCGCTGGAACCGCCTGGCCGGCCTGCTGGCGCGGCATGGCGAACGCTTCTACGGGTTCAGTGGCCTGCGCCGTTTCAAGTCGAAGTTCGATCCGCAGTGGCGGCCACGCTATCTCGCCGCGCCCGGCGGCATGCATCTGCCGGCCGCGCTGCTGGATGCCACGCGCCTGATCTCACTGGATCCGCGGCGCAATTGACGCCCCATACCGCCGGGCATGCCCGGCACCACCTGCCGCCCGGTAGGTGTCGACCTTGGTCGACACGTCGGCGACAGCGGTCAGGCGTGGCCCGGAATTACCGCGGCACGTTCTGGTGGGTGCGAACCGTTGGTTCGCACTCTCTCCGCTTCACGCCCCGCCCTTGAGGATCACCTCGGCCAAGCGATCATAGTCACCCCCGAAATGGTGATCGCCCGGCAGCTTCACGTTCCTCACGCCGTCATTGGCCGGCAGGTCCGGGCACAGTGCGTCCTCATCCTTGTCGCCGTACACGCACAGCGTTTTTCCTGCCGGCAGCCTGGCCACTTCCGGCGCGATCGGCAGGCCGTCGCCGCCACCGCCCAGCCAGTTGCTGACATGGAATTCGAAGTCGGCTTTCCTGCCCACCGACAGCAACACGATGCGCTCCAGCGCCTCGCGGGTACCGGCGTCGAGCTGGTTGATCGTGGCCGGCAGCACGTCGGCACCCTGCGAGAAACCGATCAGCATCACCTTGTCGCGGTGCCATTGCTGACGGTAGTGGTCGATGATCTTCTGCAGATCGCCGGCAAAGCCCTTGGGCGTGCGCTCGCTCCAGAAGTAGCGCAGCGAATCGATGCCGATGACCGCCACGCCATGCTCGTTGAGTGACGACGCCACGTTCTTGTCCAGGCCAGCCCAGCCACCGTCGCCGGAGACGAACACCGCCAGCGTATCGCCGTTGCCGGTCGCCGGCATTTCCACCACCGGCAGGCCCTTCAGTGCAGCAGGCGGGGGGGCCAGGCTGACGCCGGCCTGCGCGCCGATCACCCGTGCCGCAGCCACCAGGCCCGGTGACGCATCGCCGCGCGCAGTGCGCTTGAACTCGCGAGCCATGGCGACCTGCTGCACGAACTGGTTGGCCTGGCCCACCTTGCAGCCGTGATCACCTGCCGCACTCAACCACGGAAAATTCAGTTCGGCCGGCTGCAGCCTGTTGTGCTTCACACCATCGCCGCAGACCATGCGCTGGTGGTTGTGGTCGGGGCAGAAGCCAGTAGTCAGTACACCGGCGAACACCTGGGTATCGGCCTGCGCTGCCAGCGAATAGGCCATCTCGGCACCTTCGCCATCACCGCCGACCAGCGGCAGGTGGTAACCGGGCAGATGCAGCGAGGCCTGCAGCCAACGTGAGAAATTCTCGACGTCACCGGAACCGAACGAACAGGTCGGGTCCCCCTCGCGCTTGAGCACACCGCGCAGGTGCGCAATGTCCACTGCCGCGACCAGCGCGCCATCGGCACGCAGGGCCTCGATCGGCAGGCGGCTGGTGTCACCGCCGGCCGTGGGTTCGTGGAACCAGATCACCACCCGTTGCGGCGTGCCGGCCGGCATGTGCACGGGAATCTGCTCGAACCGCCCATGGCTGAACTGCTGAGGGGTCACCGCCGCCGTCGCCGGCAGCGCGGCCAGCGCCAGTACCACACTCATTGCCCTGCCCAGCCCTGCACGCTTCATATCGCATCCCCGATGGAATGCGCACACGATACGCCGCCGCCGCGTGCACGGCACGTACCGGCGCAGGCCGTTGGGGATTCAGTGGGCTACGGCCCGACGGCTGCGCCGGTACAGGGCCATCGCCAGATACAGCAGCCAGCCAACGATCACCGCGATCACCACTTTCTGTCCCAGCCCACGCGGTGGTCCACCACGCCACAGCACGTGCAGCCACAGCAGCACGAAGGCCAGCCATGCCCAGCCCCAGAGCAGGCCCGCGGCGGACTGCCAACCCGGTTCGCGGCGCAGGTACCAGGCCTGCAGCAGCATGCCGACGCTGGCACACAGGAACGCCGTGTTGGCTGCCAGCCCATGGATGAACGGTGCCAGCAGCGGTGTCGCTTCAGGCAGCCAGCTGTCGCCGATCGCCACCGTCGCCAGGCCCAGCGCGGAAACCGTGAACAACAGCGGTGCGGCCGCACTGCGCCGCGGGCCGATGCTGCCGCGATACAGCGCAATGCCAAGCGCCGCAATGGCCAGCGCCAGCAGGCAGTAGGCTGCGCGCAATGCCAGCCCCCACGGCCCGTGCAGGTACAGGCTCAAGGTCGCCCGCACCCAGTCCAGATCACTGCGCGCGACCTGGGTCCACAGCGCGGTGGCCACGAACAGCAGCAGCGCCACCAGTGCCAGCACCGCCGCCGGACGCGCACGACTCATGGTGCGGCCTCTGGATGCCGCGTCTTCCACTCGGCCAGCGCCTTGCGGTAGCGCTGCAGCTCATCGGAATACAGGTCCAGCACGCACAGCGGGCAACCACTGCCGCAGCATTCGTTGGGACCGGGCTCTTCCGGTGGCAGCGGGCGGGGATCGGGATCAGGGACGGACACGGTCGGAAACGACAATCATTGGAAACAGGCCACCAGTGTACCGGGCCGGCTCAACCACCCAGTTGGCGGCGCAGGTTGTCACGGGCAGCCGCGTCCAGGCGCTGGTGGAAGAACTCGCTGAGGAAGATCCGCGGCGCGCGCAGCAGGCCCTGCAGGAACCGTCGGCGGCCGGCACGGTACAGAAAGCCCGGCACCACGCCCTTGTACTCTTCGGCCACGCCACGGTCATAGGCGGCGAACACCGGCTCCGGTGCGGCCAGGATCGCCATGTCGCAGTCCAGGAACAGCGCCGCCTCGGCATCCACATCCTCCGGACCAAGCGCGCCATGACGGGCGGTCAGCAGGATCAACTGTTCGACGCGTGCGGCATCCACCGCGGCCAGCTCTGGCGCCTGTGCGATCGCCTGCAGGGCCAGCTGCGCCGAACGCGCCTCGTTGTCCTTGCGCCCCGCCTGGTAGATCGCGTCGTGATAGAGCACGGCCAGATAGATCTCGGCCGGCTGCTTCCAGCCGGGGCCGTCGGCGACCTCCTGGCAGTGCTGCAGCACCGCGCGCACATGGCCGAAGTGGTGGTAGGCCCGTGGCGGCGTTGCATAGCTGTCCTGCAGCGCCTGCCACTGCGCCGGGGCAAGCGTCAGCGGTGAGAAGTCCATGCCCGGATCATCCCGCCTGCGCCGGCGCCGGGCAAGCTGGCGGTTTTTTCACCACGCAATCACAACGCTTGCCGGGCGGGGCCCGGAGCCAGTTGTCCACAGCTTTGTCGAGCGCTGGTCCACATCGGTTGTGGATGAACGCGGCGCCGACCAACGGTCGCTGCAGCCGGACATCCATGGGAATACACTCGCCACAGGCGGGAGCGCCCGCCGCTTCCGGGAACCGTCATGTACCGTTCTGCCGCCCATTGCCTCACTCTTTCGCTGCTGGCCTTCTGTGCTCCTGCCTTCGGCGCAGGCCAGGCACCGCCGCCCGATGTGGTGACGACCCCGACCATCACCGTGTCGGCCGCACGCGTGCCGCCCCCGGAAGAAGTGTTCGCCATTCCCGCGGACCTGCGTGCGATGCTCCAGAAGCAGGTGATCCAGCGCAGCTACTCCCGCGACCAGCGGCTGCAGGCGCTCGTGGAGATGATCTTCGACCAGCACGGGCTGGACCTGCAGTACGACGCCAATGCGACCTACTCCGTCAGCGATATCTGGCAGCACCGCCGCGCCAACTGCCTTGCCTTCACCCTGCTGTTCGTGACGCTTGCGCGGGAGGCTGGCATCCAGGCCCGCGTGCAGGAAGTGGGGCAGGTGGTGTCCTGGTACCAGGACCAGGACGCAGGCGTGGTCTACAGCGTCGGCCACGTCAACGCCGGTGTCGACGTCGGCGGGCGTTTCGGTACCGTCGATCTGGATCGCAATGTGCTCTATGACCGCCGCGGGCCGGTTCCCGTCAGCCGTGCGCGGGCATTGGCGCACTTCTACAACAACCGGGGTGCGGAACGCCTCGCCGACGGTGACTTCGTCGGCGCCCGTGCATTCTTCGAGGCGTCCCTGGCCCAGGACAGCGGGTTCGCTCCGGTGTGGAACAACCTCGGCGTGCTCGACCACCGCGAAGGCAACAACGAGGCGGCGCGGCAGGCGCTGGACCGATCGCTGCAGCTGGACGGCCGCCAGGATGCCGCACTGACCAATGCCTCCGCGCTGTTCCGCAGCCTGGGCATGACCGCGCAGGCGCAGTCACTTGAGCGCCGGTTGAAGTCGGTGCAGCGCGAAGACCCGTTCGCGCAGTACATGTTCGGCGCCAAGGCCGAACGCGCCGGCCAGCTGGACCTGGCGATCCGCTATTACCGGCAGGCCGTACGCCTGTATGACACCGCGCATCAGTTCCACTTCGGGCTGGCGCGGGTCTATTTCCTGGCCGGCCAGCTCAAGCGCGCCGATCGCGAACTGCTGCGTGCGCAGGAACTGGGGGGCGCGCCGGAGCAGGCACGCTACCAGGCCAAGCTGGACAGCCTGGCCCGCTGGCGCGCGCAGCAGCAGGCCAAGCGCTGAAGGCGATCAGGCCTTCTTGAGGAAGCAGGTCTTCAGGACCAGGCCCTTGATCTTGTCCGAGTTGCCTTCGATGTGCTCGGCATCATCCTCGACCAGGCGGATGTTGCGGATCACGGTGCCCTGCTTGAGCGGGATCGAGGAGCCCTTGACCTTCAGGTCCTTGATCACGGTGACGGTGTCGCCGGCCTGCAGGGTATTGCCGTTGCTGTCACGCACGACCAGGGTGGAACCGGCGCTTTCCTCGGCGGTCCATTCGAAACCGCAGTCGGCGCAGATCCACAGCGCACCATCGGCGTAGGTGTTTTCCAGGGTGCACTGCGGGCAGGCGGGGGCAGAAGACATCAGCAAGTACCTCAAAGTGAATCAACAGCCACCATTGTAACCGGCTGGCTTCCCTGCCCCTTTTCCGGGCGGGCTCCGGGCTGCCCACTGGACCCGAACCAGAACAGCACGCCCCGGGAACTTGCAGTCGGCGCCGAACTGCAGCAGAGTGCGCGGCCCCTGATCGCCCCCGGAACTCCCCATGCGCCTCGGCATCGACTTCGGTACCAGCAACTCCGCCGCCGCCATCGTGCATGAGGGGACACTGCTGCCGATCCGCTTCGGTGACGCCGAACAGTTCCGCACCAGCGTGTACTTCCCCGGCGTGGTGCCCGACCCGGATGACTTCCAGCTCGACGACGGCCAGGAACACCAGCTGCAGCAGATGATCGACAGCGCTGCGCGCGCGGCCCGTGCCGCCGGCCAGGAACGCACGCCGCAGGCGCTGCGCCGCGAAGCCCTGCGCGCACTGCGCCGGGAATGGATGGAAGCCCGCGCCGGCAAGGAACGCAGCGCCAGCGACCTGCTGCAGAACGCGGTCTACGGCGACGATGCACTGGAAGCCTACTTCGAGGAACACGAGGGCAACCTGGTGCAGAGCCCGAAGTCGATGCTCGGCTACAACCTGCACCCGCGCGCGAAGCAGACCATCACCGGCATCGCCGCACACATCCTCGAGCACATCCGCCTGACTGCCAGCGCCCAGCTCGGCCAGCCGCTGCGTGCCGCCCTGCTCGGGCGCCCGGTGCAGTTCCGCAGCTCGATCGGCGCGGCCGGCAACGACCAGGCGCTGGACATCCTGCGCGAAGCCGCCACCCAGGCTGGTTTCGACCAGATCGACTTCCTCGAGGAACCGGCCGCGGCGGCCATGCATTACCACGCCGAAAGCCACGAGCGGCACCAGGCGGTGATCGTCGACATCGGTGGCGGTACCACCGACATCGCGCATGCCGAAGTCGGCGGCGACGACGCCCCGCGTATCCACCGCGCGTGGGGTATCGCCCGCGGCGGTACCGACATCGACCTGGCGCTGAGCCTGTCCAGCTACATGCCGCTGTTCGGCCGCGGCATCACCCGCGTGCCCGCCCATCACTATGTGGAAGCAGCCACCGTGCAGGACATGACGCGCCAGCGTGACTTCCGCCAGCACAAATACGATCACGTCGACGACCCGTGGGGCGCGCGCCTGCAGGCCCTGCAGGACACCGGCAATACCGCCCGCCTGTACCGCGATGTCGAACGCGCCAAGATCGCCCTCAGCGCCACCAGCGAGCACCGCAGCACGCTGGACTACATCGCCCGCGACCTGCATGCCGACAGCAGCGCCGATGGCCTGGCCGCCGCCGCCCACGGCTACCTGGAGCAGATCCGGGAACTGCTTGCCCAGGTCCGCAGCGACATCGGGGGCGACCCGGATGCGGTGTTCCTGACCGGCGGCATGTCCCGTGCCGGCTACCTGCGCCAGGCCGTGGCCGAGGCCTTCCCGGGGGCCCGCATGGTCCACGGCGAGCCCTCGCTGGGCGTCGTCCAGGGCCTGGCATTGGCGGCAGCCAGCCAGGATTAACAAAACGTTACGCGGTCTAAGTTACTCTTGGTCGGCTAGAACCCCGCTGCACCTTCCACCGGCCACGCCGGTGTGTGTCCACGGTGCAGCCTGGCCCGCCCTGCGGGCCTAGCGGCCATGCCTTCCTGGCTCGTTCATGGTCCGCGCAGCACCTGAGCCGCCATCGAGACCCGCTTTGGGCACCCGCCAGGCCCCTGTGGCCTTACAACCTGACGCAGCACCTGCACCCATCGACTGCCGCCGTTGTGACGCGGTCTGTTGCCGGCTGCCCGTGCTGCTGCAGCCCGGCGACCACGTGCCTGGCCAGTTTCTGTCACGCGACACCCACGGCCGTGCCGTGATGGCGCGCAACGAGGAAGGCTGGTGCGCGGCGATCGATCCCTATCACCTGCGCTGCACGATCTATTCGCAGCGCCCGGCGATCTGCCGCCAGTTTTCGATGGGCGGCGATGACTGCCGCCGCGAGCGGCAGGACTACCTGCGCCAGGCCGACGCCTGGGCGCTTTCCTCCCCTTCCACCTGACAGGAGCAACCATGCCCCGCAAGGCAAAGACCCCCGCGAAGGCCAGCAACAGCATCCGCAGCGAACGCAAGGGCGCGGCCGCCAGCACCGTGGTCAGCAGCGATTCGATCGCTTCGGACCTGGCAGCGTTCCGCAAGGCCGGTGGCAAGATCGAAGTCCTCGGCACCACCTGGGCGCTGAAGAAAGCCAGCTGACCCAGCACCGACCGCGGCGGCGCTGCCGCCGCGGCCTGCCGGACCGCGCTCAGCGATCCAGGCTTACCCGAACACTGCCCGAATGCGACTGGATGCGGATGTCACCGTCGCCACTGCCCAACCGCGTATCAAGATGGCTGCCGGGGCCGTAGCGCGGCCGCTCCACCTGCCCGGCATCGCTGTTGATCGACCCGCTGAAGCTGTTCACCGACAGCTGTGCCGACACCGTGCGTGGCAGGCTCAGCGTAACCGAGGCACTGACCGATTCGACATTGATGCGGCCACCGGGTGCCAGTCCGGCTGCTGCCAGATCGATGCTGCCCGAGACGGTCTCCACCGCCAGCCGCTGCACGCGCCCGGCGTCCACCTCGACCCGGCCGGACACCGTCTGCGCACCGATATCACCGGACACCCCGCCGCCGGCCTCGATGCGGCCACTGACCGTGTTCACGTCCAGCCTGGGCGTCTGCAGGCGTGCGCTGACTCTGCCACTGACCGTGTTGAGCTTGCTGTCGCCACTGCGGCCCGCCGCGCTCAGGCTGCCGCTGACCGTGTCGGCCTGCAGCCGTCGCACATCGATACCACTGATGTCCTGGCTGGCGCTGACCGTGCTCAGCAGCAGCTCCACCGATCGCGGCACGTTCAGCACCAGCGTTGCACCGCCGTTGTTGCTGCGGCGCGGATATTCGATCTCCCAGCGCACACGGTTGGCGCTTTTTTCCTGACGCAACTGCAGGCCGTCGCTGAGCGTGCCGGTGAGCTGCACGTCGTTGCGGTCCCAGCCACGCACGGTCACCTTGCCGGCCACGTTGCTCAGCTCGATGCGACCGCCCGCAGCCAAGGTGTGGCGCTCGTCGATGCGGGTGTCGGCCAGCGCCACGGCAGGGGCCAGCAGCAGCGCGACACAGCAGGAAATCAGGGTTCGGGTCATGGGGGTCTCCTCAGGTCGTCAAGCCGGACTCGGCGGCATAGGCCGCCTGCCGGGTCAGTTCCAGCCGCAGCGCATAGGTGCGCTTGAGCTGGCCAAGCAGGTGCGGCGCACGCGGGTCCTGCGCCAAGGCGGCACGGATCTGCGCCGCGCTTTCATCCAGTTCGTGCAGGGCCGGCTGCCATTCCGGCGCCCGTCCATCGGGCAGCGAAGCGACGGCCTGCTGATACTGCTCGGTCATCGCCGCCGCCTGAAGCTGCAGCGCTGAAGGTACCGGAACCTCTGGCTGCGCATGGCGCCACGGCGCCACGGCGTAGACCGCCAGGCTGGCCGCCAACGCCGCACCCACCGGCAACCACCAACGCCGACGCGAACCGATCGGCAGGGCCACCACGTTGTCGCGCGGCGCAGGTGCCGCCTGCGGTTCACGCAGCGGCAGCTGGGCCGACAGGCGTGCCCAGCCATCGGTGGGTACGTCGCGCTCGCTTGGCAGCGCGCGCAGCCGTGCCAGCAGATCGTGGTCGGAATCGTGGTCGTGTGTATTCATGTCATGTCTCCCAGCCGTGCGCGCAACAGGCCGCGCGCACGATGCAACTGTGCTTTGGAACTGCCGACGGCCATCTGCAGCTGTTCGGCGATTTCCTGGTGTTTCCAGCCTTCGATGTCGTGCAGTACCAGTACCGCACGTGCCCGTGGTGGCAGCGTCGACAGCGCCCGTTCGAGGTCGCGTTCGGTGCCGGCACAGCGGTCGTGTACCGCCAGTTCCTGCAACCCTCCGTCCACTTCGTCGAGACTGTCATGGTCCTGCCCGGCAGCACGCCCGCGCAGCTCCATCAGTGCCGCGTTGACGCCCAGCCGGTGCAGCCAGGTTGACAGGCTGCTCTCGAAACGGAACCCCGGCAGCGACTTCCACGCCTGCAGGAACGCTTCCTGCAGCGCATCCTCGGCGCGCGCCTGCTGGCCTCCACACAGCCGCCACAGCACAGCGAATACCCGGGGCGCGTGGCGCCGGTACAGCAGTTCATAGGCAGCGGTGTCGCCGGCCGCCGCCGCCCTCACCAGGGCGGGTTCGTCGACGGCGTCGTTGGCGGCAGGCAGCGCGGGCATGGTGGTGTCGAGCATATCGCTTGGATGCGGTGACCCGGAAAAAGGTTTAGAGCCCATCCCCGATCAATGCCATGCAACCTTTTTGATGGCTGCTGCATCCATGGAAGGTCCTTCGCAAAATTGCCGTCCAGGAGTCCTGCCATGTCCAGCCCATCCTGCGCCGCCCTGCTGGTGATCACCGCCTGCGTCCTGCTGCAGGCGCTGGGCCTGTCACTGCAGCTACGCCCCGACAACGGCCGCGCCTGCCTGCAGCAGCACCGCCAGGAGCTGGTGTGCCTGGCCTGGACCCCGGCGGTCGAATCCCCCGCACGCGCCGGGTAACATCGGGGGCCGTTCCCGCCACCTGTTTTCGCCCCATGATGTTGTCGCTGAAGGATCACCTGCCCGCCTGGACCCACCCGTGGTTGAACTACGCCGGCGTCGCCCTGCAGATCGTACTGGTGCTGCTGGTCGCGTGGCTCCTGCGCCTGCTCGCCCGTCGCCTGATCCGCCGCTTCGCCGAGCACTACACGCTGCCGCCTGAAATGGTGATGGGTGCACGCCGGATAACCAGTTTCGTGGTCTATTTCAGTGCCCTGCTGTACATCCTCAGCCTGCTCGGCGCGAAGCCGTCGGTGCTGTGGACCGCCTTCACCGGCTTCGCCGCCGTGGGTGCAGTGGCCTTCTTCGCGGCGTGGAGCGTGCTGTCCAACATCTTCTGCACGCTGCTGATCTTCACCACCCGCCCGTTTCGCCTGCACGACTACATCGAGGTGCTTGAGAACGGCGAGAAGCCGGGCCTGAAGGGCCGGGTAATCGACGTGAACCTGATCTACACCACGCTGCAGGAGACCGGCGACGGCCACGAGGGCACGGTGCTGCAGCTGCCGAACAACCTGTTCTTCCAGCGCACGGTGCGGCGCTGGCGCGACCCGGCACAGGCCCCCGGCGGCATCCAGGGCGACGGCTGAGGGGGTTTTCCTTTGCAGGGCTGCGCCCTGCACCTGCCGAATCAACGTCAACCGCCAGAGCAACAGCAAAAGCCAGCATTTCGTGGGTTGGCGGGGTGGGTCCGGTTGAGGGGGACGCTGCAAGTACGTCCATGTAAGCTCGGTCGCCGCATCCATGCGGCTCACGCCCCCTCAACCGGACCCACCCCGCCTTCGACAGATTTCCGCGATCTGTCGGGACGGCGTTCTGCCCTGGTGGGTGTCGACCTTGGTCGACACAGTAGAGCCACGCCATGCGTGGATGATTCATTCGATGTCTGACAGAAAAATCGTGTCGACCAAGGTCGACACCTACCAACAGCCGCGCATTCAAACAGCCGCCATCACCAACAGCCGCGTGAACCCGTCGAAGGCGGGGCGGTGTCGGAGTGCGGGGTGTCAGCCGCATGGATGCGGCTGCCAAGCCTACAAGGAGGTACTTGCGGCGTCCCCGCACTCCGACACCGCCCCGCCACCCCACGGAATGCCCGCTTTTGCTGTGGCTGTTGCCTTGGCTTGAAGGCTTCGGCGGGTGCAGGGCGCAGCCCTGCCGAACACCCCTCACCTCAACTGGCTGTCCTTGCTGCCACGCCGGTTGTAGCCGGCATGCGCCTGCGCTTCGTCGTCATGCGCCTGCTGGCACGCCACACACAGACGTACACCAGGCACGGCCTGGCGCCGCGCCAACGGAATCGGCGCGTCGCATTCCTCACAATGTTCCAGACCCGGGCCCTCGCGCAGCTGGCGCCGCGCGCGGGCAATCGCATCGTCGACGGTGGCGTCGATCTGGTCCTGGACCGCGCCGTCTCCCGCCCAACCGGTGGCCATGGCCATCCTCCGCAGGTGTGTCGCCTGATATGGGGACGATACACCCGCGCACAAAGGAGCAGACCTGTGTTGAGCCGAGCCATGCCCGGCTGATCTTCAGCAATCTGAGCAGAACGTGGAGGACTTCAATCAGGTCGATCGCGACTTAATCCCCTCCGTCCCCTTTTTGCTTACCAGACCAGGTCGTCGGGCACCTGGAACTGCGCGTAGTAGGCGTCGTCCTCGGCGTTGCCGGTGGATATCTCGGCGGTCGAGCCCGGCTGGCCGTGGTCGACGATGATCGCTTCCGGGGCGCGCTCACGCACCTTCTCGGCAGCAGCACGTGGCAGCAGCGCGTAACCGTCGCCGTGGGCAACGATGACCAGTACGCCCACCGACAGCGCCTTGCGCAGCTTGGGGTCGATCAGCAGGGTGCGGATCGCCGCGCCATCGCTGAAGCGGTACTCGTCATCGCCCTTGTGGGGCACGGCATGGGCCGCGATGATCTGCCGGGCCTGTGCCTTCTGTTCAGCCAGCTTGGCCTGGGCATTGCGCTCGGCGGCCAGCGCGCGGTCGCGCTCGACCTTCTCGGCGCGGGCCCGTTCAGCCTCGCGCTGGACGTCGGCCGAGGTCGATTCGGCCTTGCCCTGGCGGGCCTTGGCCTGCGCGCTGGCGGCAGCGCTGGCCTGCGACTTCTTGGCCAGGCCGGCCTTGAGCAATTGTTCCTGCAGCGCGTTGGGCTTTGCCATGGTCGATGCGTACCGCGTGTAATCTTGGATGCCCCATTCTACCGACGCCCCGCCGCCCCTGCATGGCAGTCCTGAAGTACCTCACCGGTTATCCCGAACCCCTGGTTGCCCAGGTCAGCGACCTGCTGGCGCAGGGCAAGCTCGGCCCCTGGCTGCAGCAGCGCTACCCCGACCCGCACGAAGTACGCAGCGACCGCCAGCTGTACGACTACACCCAGGACCTGAAGGACCGCTACCTGCGCAAGTCGGTGCCGCTCAACAAGGTCTGCTACGACAACACGCTGGAAGTGATCAAGCACGCGCTGGGCACCCATACCGCCATCTCCCGCGTCCACGGCGGCCGCCTCAAGGCCAGCCGTGAGATCCGCATCGCCACCGTGTTCCGCCAGGCACCGGCAGCGTTCCTGCGCATGATCGTGGTGCATGAGCTGGCCCACCTGAAGGAAGCCGACCACAACAAGGCCTTCTACCAGCTGTGCCAGCACATGGAGCCGGATTACCTGCAGCTGGAATTCGATACCCGCCTGTACCTGACCGAGCTGGCCAACCGCGGCCAGCGCTGACCGGCCGCAGCAGCTACACTGCGCGCCCCCTGCCTGACCTTTCCGCCATGGAACCGATCCGTCTCGACAAACGCCTGTCCGCCCTGCTCGGCATCCCGCGCGGCGAAGCGCGACGCTACATCGAAGGCGGCTGGGTCACGGTCAATGGCGAGGTGGTCGAACAGCCGCAGCGTCCGGTCGATGACAGCGCGGTGATCGTCGTGGCCGAGCAGGCCAGCGATGAAAAGGCCGAGCGCGTCAGCATGCTGTTGCACAAGCCAGCCGGCGTTGCCGCTGAGACCCTGTGTGCGCTGGTCAGCAGTGACAGCCGCAGCGAACTTGATGCCAGCGACATCCGTCCGCTGCAGCGCCATTTCCACGGCCTGCAGCTGGCCGCCTCGCTTCCGGCCAGCGACAGCGGCCTGGTGGTGGTCAGCCAGGATCCGGCCACGCTGGCCCATCTGCAGCGCAATCTGGGCCGCACCGAACAGGAATACCTGATCGAAGTAGCCGAAGGCGGTCCGGAGCGCGGCCCGTGGCTGATGGCCCGGCTGCAGCAGGAATCGGGCGGCGCCAAGGTCAGCTGGCAGAGCGAGCAACGTCTGCGCTTTGCTGGCAAGGGACTGACCGCCAAGGGCCTGCGCGTGGCGGTGACGGCTGCCGGCCTGCAGGTGACGGCCGTGCGTCGGCTGCGTATTGGCCGCGTGGCATTGGGGCCGCTGCCGCCTGCGCAGTGGCGTTACCTGGGCAGCGACGAGCGGTTCTGACCGCGAAGTCCCTGTCATCCACGCATGGCGTGACGTTGTCTGAAGAAGCCATCCACGCATGGCGTGGATCTACGCGGCGGGTCTCTCGGCTTTCATCCACGCATGGCGTGGCTCTACCATCGGGGCATGAGCCTGCCCAAGCCCCTGTGGCGACGCCTGCTGCGCGTCGCTGCACTCATCCTCGCCGCGCTGTTGCTGCTGGTCCTGTCCGGGCTGCTGCTGGCTGACCATCTCACGCCACAGGCGCAGGGCTCACCCTCGCATGTGCTGCCACTGCAGCTGGCGCAGACCCGCATCGACCAGGAAATCGTGCCGCTGCAGGACGCACACCCCGGGCAGTCCGGCGTGGCGTTCCTCAGTGATGGCATGGATGCCTTCGCCGCACGCGCGATGATCACCACGCACGCAGGCCGCAGCCTGGACCTGCAGTACTACATCTGGCACGACGACCTGATCGGCCACCTGATGGCCAAGGCGCTGTACGACGCCGCCGAGCGCGGTGTGCGCGTGCGCATCCTGCTTGACGACATGAACGCCAAGGACAAGGACGCGCTGATGATGGCGCTCGATGCGCATCCGAACATCGAGATCCGCCTGTACAACCCGTTCCGCAACCGCAGCGGCGTCGCGCGCACGCTGGAACTGGTGCAACGTGCTTTCAGCGTGAACCACCGCATGCACAACAAGAGCTGGATTGCAGACGGCCGCATCGCGATCGTCGGTGGCCGCAACATCGGCGAGGAATACTTCAGCGCGCGCGACGATGTGAACTTCCAGGACCTGGATCTGGTGGTGGCCGGCCCCGCCGTGCAGCAGGCCAACCAGATCTTCGACGACTACTGGAACAGCAGCACGGCGATCCCGATTTCCGCACTGGCCTCGTATACCGATGCGCAGTTGCAGCAGCTGGTGCGGCAGTCGGACCTGGATGCCATGCATGCCAAGGCACAGCCCTACCTGCAGCGCGTGGCCGAATCGCGCGCACTGCAGCGGCCCAGCCCGGAACCGCTGCACTGGAGCGCGAACGTGCGCATCGCTTCCGATCCGCCGATGAAGCACCGCGATGACGACCGCCGCGGCTGGCTGGTCAGCCGTCTCAGCGACGAGTTGCGCGGCACGCAGCGCAGCGCGCTGCTGATCTCGCCCTACTTCGTGCCCGGCAACGATGGGGTCGAGGCGCTGTCATCGCTGGCCGCGCGCGGCGCGCAGGTGGGCGTGGTCACCAATTCACTGGCCGCCAACGACGTGGCGGCGGTACACGGCGGCTACATGGGCTACCGGGTGCCGCTGCTGAAGGCCGGCGTGCAGCTGTACGAACTGAAGGCACACGGCCAGCTGGATGCCAGCCTGTTCGGCAGCAGCGGTGCCAGCCTGCACACCAAGGCATTCGTGGTCGATGACCGTCGCGGTTTCGTCGGTTCGTTCAACCTCGACCCGCGTTCGGCCTACCTCAATACCGAAATGGGCGTGCTGTTCGACGACCCGGTGCTGGGTGCGCAGCTGCGCGACGAGTACCTGCGCCTGGCCGGCCCGGAGCACAGCTGGTGGCTGGCGCTGGGGCGTGATGATGACCTGCGCTGGCTGGAGCGGCAGCCACCGCCGCACTGGGTGGAGGCCGAACCCGGGGCCAGCCTGGGCAAGCGCTGGACCGCGCGGGTGATCAGCTGGCTGCCGGTGGAATCGCAGCTGTAGCGCTCAGGGCGCCGGACCCGCCTCTTCTTGCCCGGCGTCATCCCGTGTTTCCACGCTGCGCCCATGCAGGCGCCGCCAGATCCAGCGCAGGGCATGCGGCGGCGCCGAAGGCAACTGTTCGAGCAGGGCCAGCATGCGGCTCTGGCTGGCATGTCCGTGCCGGCACAGCAGGCTGGCCGCTGCGGCCGCGCTGGCCAGGCGCAGGCTGTCGGCCAGCGGGCCATCCGCCTCGGGCGCCAGGGCCTGGTGCACCGGCTCGGGCAGCTCCCAGGCCGCAGCCACGCGTTGCGCCAGCGGCAGCGACCACTGCTGCAGCAGCTGCAGCGCCAGCGCCGGCTCCACGGTTTCATCGCGTGCCTGCGCTTCCTGCAGCAGCTGGCGCATCACCAGTGCGGCTCCCAGCCCCTGTACAAGGCCCAGCCACTGGGCGGCGAAGGCATCGCCGAAGGTGACCGTACGCGCATGGTCAGCGGCTGCGCGCGAGGCCAGCAGTGCGTGCTCCCAGATGATCGTGCTGAACTGCGGAAACACCTCGCACTGCACCTGCATCACCGGCTGCACCAGAACCGCGCTGATGATCTGTCGCACGCCCTCGGTACCGACCAGCGTCACCGCCCGCTGCAGGCTTTCCACCGGCCGCTCGTGCACCTTGTAGGCCGGGCTGTTGGCGATGCGCAGCAGGTTGCCGGTCAGCACCGGGTCCTGGCCGATGATCGCCGCCATCACCCGCGCCGACGCTGCATCGTCGTTGACCGTCTGGATCAGCTGCGGCAGCAGCTGCGGGCGGCGCGGCAACTGACGGGCCGCCCAGTCCCGGTCCTGCAGCGCGCGCGCCACCGCCTCGCCCAGCCCCGCGGCCTGCACCGGCGTCGATTCACCGGCCAGGCGCGGGTACAGGGCCAGCGCATGCAGGCCGCGCTGCAGATGTGCAGCGATCTCGGCCGAGGGCAGAGCCTCGCCCTGCAGGCTGGCCGCAGCCGCCGCCACCGCCTGCCGCGACACCGCCGCCAACCGGGACGGCGCGGTCCCGGTCGAGCGCGCCAGCCAGCCGCGCAGCGATCGCCACCAGGCCGGCGTCATCGCCGCCCGCCCTGTCGTTGTGGTGCCCTTGCCGTCACTGACCGCCCTGCCTCTTCACGCGAATCCGGCCACCCGCCGTCGTCGCAGCATCGGCCGCACTTTCATCTTCTTTAACCGGAAGGCCGCCGATGTCGACGGCACCGGCCGGGGGAATGGACTAGAATGGCGCCGCGCGACCCGTCCCCCTGCACCGACGACGTCGCTTTTTTTGTTTTGGGACCCTACCGTTCACTGGCCGTTCGCTGCAGTTAGCCGCTGATCGCGCCATCGGAGACGCCATGCTATTCGAAACCCTCGCCACCACCGGCCACGAACAGGTGGTGTTCTGCCACAACCACGACGCCGGCCTGAAGGCGATCATCGCCATCCACAACACCACCCTCGGCCCGGCCCTGGGCGGCGTGCGCATGCGCCCCTACGCCAGCACCGACGAGGCGTTGGCCGATGCGCTGCGGCTGAGCCGGACGATGACCTACAAGAATGCACTGGCCGGCCTCAACGTAGGTGGCGGCAAGGCGGTGATCATCGGCGACCCCAAAGTGGACAAGACCGAGGTGCTGTTCCGTGCCTTCGGCCGTTATGTCGATTCGCTGGGCGGGCGCTACATCACTGCCGAGGACGTCGGAACCGACGTCAACGACATGGAGAACATCTACCTGGAAAGCCAGTTCGTGACCGGCGTGCACCAGGTCCATGGTGGCTCCGGCGACCCCGCCCCGTTCACCGCCTACGGTGCGCTGCAGGCACTGATGGCATCGATGCGCTTCAAGTTCGGCCATGAGGAAGTGGGCAAGACCAGCATCGCCGTGCAGGGCCTGGGCCACATCGGCATGGAACTGGTGAAGCTGCTGCGCGACCGCGGCGCCAAGCTCTACGTCACCGACCTGGACAGCGCGCTGGTTGATCGCGCGGTCAGCGATTTCGGCGCCGAAGCAGTCAAGCCGGATGAGATCCATGAAGTGAACGCCGACGTGTTCGCGCCGTGCGCGCTGGAAGGCGCGATCAACGCCGACACCCTGCCGCGGATCAAGGCGAAGATCATCTGCGGCACCGCCAACAACCAGCTGTCGAGCCTGGAGATCGGCGACGAACTGCATGCGCGCGGCATCCTGTATGCGCCGGACTATGCGGTCAACGCCGGTGGCGTGATGAACGTGTCGCTGGAGATCGACGGTTACAACCGCGAACGCGCGATGCGTCTGATCCGCAGCATCTACCACAACCTCACCCGCATCTTCGAACTGTCGCAGCGCGAGAACATCGCGCCGCAGCGTGCCGCCGACCGCATCGCCGAGAGCCGCATCCTGTCGATCGGCAAGCTGAAGATGCCGCTGGGCCGCAGCACCCCGCGCCTGGGCAACCTGCGCGGCGGCTGAGGCTGCAGACGTCGCGCCGGGCATGACCCGGCGCGACCCGTCCTTCAGAACCCGGTGCTGTAGCGCAAGGCTGCCTGCCGCGCACCTTCGCCGCCGACGCGCTGGTCAAAGCCCAGGCTCAGGCGACCATTGCGGCCCCACCACGATTCCAGCGCCACGCCAATCAGCGCACTGCCGCGCGGCGCGTTCCAGCCCGCCAGCGGCGCCCAGGCATCGACGCCGACGAAGCTGGCCTGCCAGTCCGCATCCGCACCATCAAGCCGTTGTTGCCATTCGGCATGTCCACGCAGCGTCCAACGCCCCCAGCCACGTTCGCCGCGGATACCGGCCAGCATCTGGCTGCGCTGTACGCGATTGGCATCACCCCGCAGGCCGAAACCGAAGCCGCCGAGTTCATTGAAGGCGTCGGTATCCACACGCGTGGTGCTGGCGCCGACGTAGGGCGTCAACGATGCGCCTGCACGCCCCAACCGGTAGCCGCCCTCCACGCTGGCACTGCTGAAACGGCCGCCGTACCGCGCAGAGACGCCATAGGCGCCCGCACCGAGCAGCAGCTGACGATCCAGCGCGCGGGTGAACTGGCCGCTGCCCACCTGGGCCAACGCGTAGCCACGCCCCAGATTCCAGCCGGCGTACAGCTGCGCCTGCGCCTGACGATCACGCCCACGATCGCCGCCGAAACGGCTGCCACCATTGCTGCGGGTCTCGCCAAACGCCACGCCCATCAGGCCGTTGCTGCCCAGTGGCAGATCCTGGCCGGCCATCCAGCCCCGGCTGTCGGCGGCGTTGCCGGCGAAGCTGCCCTGCCCCGCCTCACCCAGCGCGCTCTGCCAGCTCCCGCGCAGGCGCGGTGCGGCCTGTACACGATCGAATCGCTCGGCAATCGCACGCCGCGACATGTCGATGCTGTCGAAGGTCGCCGCTTCGGCACGGGCATGCGCTTGACCGGACAGGCTCTGCAGGCTGGCGGCCAGGCCCTGCGGGCCACCGCCGGTCCACTGCAGGGCACCGGCCGCTGCACCAAAGGCCGATCCCTGCAGGCCTGCGTTTTTGTCCAGCGCTGCGAATGCACCTTCCAGGCGCTGTGCTGCCGCCTGGGCGGACGCCCCCAGGCCACTGGCCGCTGCGGTGACGCTGACCTGGGTCAGGTTCAACCAGGCGTTGTTGCTGTCATAGCCGTAGCTGCTCTGCAGCAATGACAGCCCCTGCAGGCCACTGGAGGTAGCCGGCGTACTGAAGGTGCCGCTGAGTCCGCCTGCCGCATGGATCAGGTCCTGTCGGCTGCCGTTCTGTGGCACGTAGCCGGAAACGAAGCCATGCACGCGCACGCCACCGTCGATCGCGGCATTGCCGGTGACCTGCAGCGCATTGGCGCCCAGTGCGATCATCAGCTGTGCGCCGGCCTGCTGGGTGTAGTTGCCCTCGATGGTGCCGGTGGTGTTGCCGGTGGTGAGGAATACGCTGCTGCCGTTGACCACATTGCCGATCACGCGGGGCGTGCCGCCATTGAACTGCAGGCCGGTCGAATCCGGATCGGGCTGGCCGAGGATGGTCACGTTGGAACGGATCACGCCACCGTTCTGCAGCGACAGGATGCCGCGTTCGATGCGGGTGGCACCGGTGTAGCTGTTGTTGCCGGCCAGCACCAGGGTGCCCCCGCCCTGCTTGACCAGGCCGCCGCTGCCGACGATATCGTTGCGCCACGCCGAGCCGGTCGAGGCCAGGTCCACGTTGGCGACCACATCACCCCAGTCGAAGCGCCCCGGACCGTTGATCGCACGACCGATGTCGAGCAGGCCATAGCCGAACACCGGATCCACGCCCGGCGCGCCGATGTCCTTGGCGGTGCCCAGCAGGGTCTGCCGCACCAGATCGTTGCTGAAGTACGGGAAGCGCTCCCAGACCAGCGCCGCCGCGCCGGAAATCAAGGGCGCCGCGAATGACGTGCCGTAGTTCCAGTAGTAGCTGCCACCGTTGGCATCGGGGTAGACCGCGCTGCCTGGCGCTGCCAGGCAGTAGCGTGCCGCCTGGCCACAGGCATTGGCATAGCTGGCCAGCGTACCGGGCGCATACGGATCCACGGCGGTGGCCACCAGCCAACCGCGCTCCAGGTCGGCGGCCGGTAGCGTGCCGGCCATGCCCTGCTGGCTGGGCAGTGCGGCCAGGCTGCTCGGTTCACTGCGGCCATCGTTGCCTGCGGCGAACACCACCAGCCCGCCGTGGTTGATCACGAAGGGGCGATATTCGGCGGCCACCTGCGCGGTGGTCGGCAGGTCGGTCCAGTACAGGCCGCCCCACGAGTTGTTCATCACCTTCACGTTATAGCTGATCAGGTCCTGGTGGACCTGCGCCACGCCCAGCGGGCCGCTGAAGGAATTGCCCTTGCCGCTGCCGTCATCGACGGGCGGTTTGTCGGCAATGATCCGTGCCGACACGATCTGCGCCTTTGGCGCGATGCCCCCCGGCCAGGAGCCCGTTGCTGCGCCGGCGGCGAGGCTGGCCACGGCGGTGCCGTGGCCGACCACATCGTCGACACCCAGATTGTTCCTGGCCGGATCGATGTAGTTGAGGTTGGCCAGCACCCGGCCATTCAACGCCACCGCATTGCGCTGCACGCCCGAGTCGACGATGCCGATGCGCACGTTCTGACCGGTCAGGCCGGCAGCCTGTGCGGCGCGCGCATTGGTGACTGACAGATGCGCGTCGAAGGCCGGCTCCTGCGGTTTGACCGGGGGCGGCGTCGTCGGTGGCGGGGTAGTCGGCGGCGGCGGTGGTGGCGGTGTATCGATGCGCACGTTGCCGCCTCCGCCACCTCCGCCACAGGCCGTCAGCGCCAGTGCCAGCGCGGTTGCCAGGGCAGATCTCACCGTCGTCGTGCGTTTCATCGATTCCTTCCCATGAACGTTGGCCCGCCCTTGTCCCGGCAGGCATGCGGCGCCGTCCAGCGGCGGCCCTCCCCGACCCTCTATACTTGGGCCGACCCCCACGCAGTCTGCCGGGAAACCGGGGCGCTTCCAACGGCCCACGGTCTCCTTTCCGAACATTGCTCACGCATCAACGAGATTGCCATGTCCAACATCGTCATCGCCGCCGCCAAGCGCACCGCCATCGGCTCCTTCCTCGGCCAGTTCAACGGCGTGCCGACCCCGACCCTCGGCGCGGCCGCCATCGCCGCCGCCCTGGAACAGTCGGGCATCCCGGCCAGCGACGTTTCCGAAGTCCTCATGGGCTGCGTGCTGCCGGCCAACCTCGGCCAGGCGCCCGCCCGCCAGGCGGCGATCGCTGCCGGCATCCCGCTGTCGACCGGTGCCACCACGCTGAACAAGGTGTGCGGCTCGGGCATGAAGACCATCATGCTCGGCCATGACCTGATCAAGGCCGGTTCGGCCAGCATCGTTGTCGCCGGCGGCATGGAATCGATGTCCAACGCGCCGCACATGCTGCCCAACTCGCGCACCGGCAACCGCTTCGGCAACTTCCAGGCGGTCGATCACATGGCCCACGATGGCCTGGTCAACGCTTACGACGGCAAGGCGATGGGCGAATTCGCCGAATGCGCCGTGGACAAGTACCAGTTCAGCCGCGAAGAGCAGGACGCCTACACCATCGAATCGGTCAAGCGCGCGCAGGCGGCCCAGGCCAACGGTGCGTTCGCCGATGAAATCGTCGCGGTGAAGGTCGCCACCCGCAAGGGCGAGGTCGAGGTCAGCACCGACGAGCAGCCCGGCCGCTCGGACATCGCCAAGATCCCGACCCTGCGCCCGGCCTTCAAGAAGGACGGCAGCGTCACCGCCGCCAGTTCCTCCAGCATCTCCGACGGCGCTGCTGCAGTGGTGCTGCTGACCGAGGAAGATGCGGCCGCGCGCGGTATCACCCCGCTGGCCCGCATCGTCGGCCACGCGACCCATTCGCAGGAACCGGAGTGGTTCACCACCGCCCCGATCGGCGCGCTGCACAAACTGCTGGACAAGACCGGCTGGTCGGTGGACCAGGTCGACCTGTTTGAAATCAACGAAGCCTTTGCCGTGGTGGCGATGGCACCGATGCGTGAGCTCGGCATCCCGCATGACAAGCTCAACGTGAATGGCGGCGCCTGCGCACTGGGCCATCCGATCGGTGCCTCCGGTGCACGCCTGGTGGTGACCTTGGTCAACGCCCTGCGCACGCGCGGTGGCAAGCGCGGCATTGCCACCCTGTGCATCGGCGGTGGCGAAGCAACGGCTATCGCCATCGAATTGATTTAAATGGATTTAACGATGATTTCGCAAAAATGAATGCGGGATCGCTTGACACCCAATCTTGGCTTGTCATCATGTTGTCGGCGCGCAGCATGCGCGTTGCCTAATTCTAACGACGAGGATTCACACAATGAGCATCAACAAGCTGCTGGTCGCGATGTCCCTGGCTCTGGCCCTGGCCGCCTGCTCGAAGCAGGAAGCTGCCCAGGACGCCGCTGCTTCGGCCAACGAAGCCGCCACCGAAGCCCAGGCTGCTGCCGACCAGGCCGCCGCTGCTGGCGCCCAGACCGCCGACGCTGCCCAGCAGGCCGCTGACACCGCCGCCACCGCTGCTGACGCTTCGGTTGACGCTGCTGCCCAGGCTGGCGCTGCTGCCACCGACGCCGCTGCCGGCGCCGCTGCTGACGCTGCCAAGGCTGCTGAAGGCACCGCTGAGAAGGCCAAGGACGCTGCTGAAGAAGCCAAGAAGTAATAACTTCTTTCTTCACGCTGTTCTGGAAAAGCCGCTGGTTCGCCAGCGGCTTTTTCTTTTGTCGAATGCGCGCGACTGAGCCGCTGCATCGCGACCCCGTCTTCACAACGGCATGAATAGGCTGGCGTCCCCATCCATTGCAGTACCGGAGACCGCCATGAAGATTCGTCCGATCACCACCACCCTGCTGGCCGCCTCCCTGCTGCTGGCCCTGGCCGCCTGCAAGGGCCCGGAAGCCGAACAGGCCAAGCAGGACGCACAGCAGGCTGCCGACAGCGCAGGCGCTGCCGCACGTGACGCCGTGGACAAGGCCGCCGAAGCCACCCGCGACGCCGCCGACAAGACCGCTGCCGCTTCCGAGCAGGCCGCCGCCGATACCCAGCAGGCGCTGGACAAGGCTGCAGACGCCACCGCCAACGCCGCCGACAAGGCCAAGGACGCCGCAACCGACGCCGCCGCACACGCCAGCGACGCGACCGCCAACGCGGCACAGAAGGTCGCCGACAAGGCCCGCGATGTCGCCAATGACGCCAAGGCCAACGCCGCCAAGGAAGAAGCCAAGCACTAAGCCTTACCGGCAGCCGAGCACCGGCTCGGCTCCACAGGAAAAGCCGCGGCACTGCCGCGGCTTTTCTGCTTTTCGCTCCCTGCTTTTTCTGTTGATTCCGTGGTGTGCGCCCACGGAAAGTGTCCAAGGACGCGCGGGTAGGTTGCGCAGGGGCGTAAGCGCCATGGATGGCGCGCCCGAGCCTACAAGGACGTATTCACGGCGCCCCCTGCGCGACCTACCCGCGCGGCCCACCCATCAGTATCAGCGCCCACCACGAGGGGCTCCGCCGTTGGCCGCCCCTACGGCAGCGCGCGCGCCAGCATCGCCGTCAGCTCCAGCCCCGCCGGCAGCGTCCCGAACGCCAGCCCATGCTCCCCTTCCAGCCGGCTGCGCACGAACGCCTCCGCCATCGGACTGCGCGCACGCAGCAGCAGCGCCGCCTGCAGCAGCAGCGCAGTGCGCTCGCAGAACAGCCGCGCCTGCGCTTCCTCCGCTGGCGGTGCCGCTGCCCAACGCTGCAATGCCGCTGCATAGCGCGCATCACGGTCAGCCACCGACGCCAACTCACCGCGCAACGCCGCCATCGCCTCCGGTTCACGCGCCAGCGCACGCAGCACATCCAGGCACTGGATGTTGCCGCTGCCCTCCCAGATCGAATTCAACGGTGCCTGCCGGTACAGGCGCGGCAGCATCGACTCCTCCACGTAGCCGGCACCGCCCAGGCATTCCTGCGCTTCATTGACGAAGGCCGGCGCGCGCTTGCACAGCCAGTACTTGCCCAGCGCCGTCCCCAACCGCGCCATCGCCGCTTCATTGGCATCCACACCGGCACGATCCACCGCGCGTGCGATGCGCATCGCCAACACCGTGGCCGCTTCCGACTCCAGCGCCAGATCAGCCAGCACGTTGGTCATCAGCGGGTGCTCGACCAGCAGCTTGCCGAAGGTGCGTCGATGACGTGCGTGGTGCAGCGCCTGCGCCAGTGCCATGCGCATCTCCGCCGCCGCACCCAGCATGCAGTCCAGGCGGGTCATCATCACCATGCCGATGATGGTGGCCACGCCGCGCCCCTCTTCGCCCACCCGCCATGACTGTGCGCCGCAGAACTCGACCTCGCTGGAGGCGTTGGCCCAGTCGCCGAGCTTGTCCTTCAGCCGCATCAAACGGAACGCATTGCGGTCACCATCGGCCAGCCGGCGCGGCATCAGCAGGCAGGTCAGCCCTCCCGGCGCCTGCGCCAGCACCAGGAAGCCATCGCACATCGGTGCGGAAAAGAACCACTTGTGGCCGACCAGGCGGTAACGCTCGCCATCGATCGGTTCGGCGCGCGTGCTGTTGGCACGCACGTCGGAACCGCCCTGCTTCTCGGTCATGCCCATACCCAGGGTGATGCCGGCCTTGTCCGCCACCGGCACGTCGCGCGGGTCATAGACCGGTGCAGCGGCCTTGCGCGCCCACTCGGCCAGATGTGGCTGCGAATGCAGTACCGCTACCGCCGCATGGGTCATGGTCAACGGGCAGCTGGTGCCTGCCTCGGCCTGGTGATGCAGGTAGCTCAACACCGCACGCGCCACGTGCGCGCCAGGCTGCGGCTCATGCCAGGACAATCCTGCCACGCCGTGCGATTTGGCCGTGTCCATCAACTGGTGATAGGCCGGATGGAACTCCACCGTGTCGATGCGATGGCCCTGTGCATCATGCGTGCGCAGGCGTGGACGATCACGGTTGGCATCGAAGCCGAGCCGGTACAGTTCATCACCGGCGAGTGCACCATAGACCCCCAGTCGCGACGTGAAGCTGGCGGCGCCTTCGCGCTGCACGGCCTCCATCAACGCCACGTCGTCGGTCCACAACTGTCGCCCTGCGAACGGCGGCGGCTGGTTCAGCACCACATGGGTTTCATACGGCGCGTTGCTGCTGAAGCTGGGTCCACTCATCCGGTCCATCCTGGCGGCAAGAGGTCTGCGGCCCGATTGTGCCGCATCGCCTGCCAAGCCCGTGTTCAGGCCGGTTCTCACCCTCTGCACGAGACGCAGGCCACAGTGAGTGCATGGCAGGCAACGACGATCTGGTGGTGCTGCGCCCGGAGGGGCTGTACTGCGCCGCCGGCGATTTCCATATCGACCCGTGGCGACCGGTACCGCGTGCGGTCATTACCCATGGCCACGGCGACCATGCCCGTCCGGGCATGGGGGAGTATCACTGCAGCGAAGGCAGCCTGCCGATCCTGCGCTGGCGGCTGGGTGACGTGCCGGTACAGGCGCATGCCGAGGGTGCCGCGTTCCAGCTTGGGCGGGTGCAGGTATCGCTGCATCCCGCCGGCCACGTGCTCGGTTCGTCACAGGTGCGCATCGATGACGGCGAACAGGTCTGGGTCGCCTCCGGCGACTACAAGCGGCAGCCTGATCCGACCTGCACACCGTTCGAAGTGGTGCCCTGCGATACCTTCATCACCGAGGCCACCTTCGCACTGCCGATCTACCGCTGGCCGGACACGCCGGCGGTGGCTGCAGAGATCGTGGCGTGGCGCCGCGAATGCGAACAACGTGGCGAAGCGGCGATCCTGCTGTGCTACGCATTGGGCAAGGCGCAACGGGTGCTGGCCGAACTGCGCCCACTGGACGATCGCCCAGCCTGGCTGCATGGCGCCATCGCCAATGGCGTGGCGGTCTACCGGCAGGCCGGGGTACCGATGCTGGAGACGCTCACCGTCGCCGAGCAGGGCCGCCAGCCTGATGCCGCCGGCCAGCTGATCCTCGCCCCGCCGTCGGCTGCGGGCACGCCCTGGATGCGCCGCTTCGGCCGCCACCAGCTGGGCTTCGCCTCCGGCTGGATGCAGCTGCGCGGCAATCGGCGGCGCCGCAATGTCGATCGCGGTTTCGTCATTTCCGATCACCCCGATTGGCCAGCACTGCTGCAGACCATCGAACAGACGGGCGCGCAGCGGGTGATCGCTACCCATGGCAATACCGATGCGTTGATTCCGTTCCTGCGCGAGCGCGGCGTGGATGCCGAAGCCTTCCGTACCGATTTCGGGAGCGAGGAATGAAGGCCTTCGCTGCGCTCTACCAGCGCCTGGATCGCAGCACCGCCACGCTGGACAAGCGTGCAGCGCTGGTCGACTACTTCCGCCAGGCGCGCGCGCACGATGCCGCATGGGCGCTGTACCTGCTCAGCGGTGGCAAGGTGGGCGGCGCACGCCGCAGGATCGCTGCCAGCGGCGAGTTGCGCACCTGGATTGCCGAAGAATCCGGCTTGCCGCCCTGGTTGGTGGAAGACAGCTATGCGCAGGTGGGTGACCTGGCCGAAACGCTGACCCTGCTGCTGGATGATCCATCGCAGCCAGCTGCCGACCGCGCGTTGGCCGAATGGATCGAACAGCATCTGCTGGCGGTGGCCAATCAACCCGAGGCAGTGCGCCGTGCGGCGGTCGTCGCGGGCTGGCGGCAGCTGTGCAGCAGCGAACGCCTGGTGTTCAACAAGCTGCTGACCGGCGCCCTGCGCGTAGGCGTTTCGCAGCGGCTGGTACAGCAGGCGCTGGCCGAATGGTCCGGCCTGGACATCGCACGCATCGCCCAACGCATGCTTGGCGAGTGGGTGCCTTCGCCCGGGCTGCTGGCTCAGCTGCTGTCGCCGGATGAGCTTCCGCTGGACCGTCAGCAGCCCTACCCGTTCTTCCTCGCATCGCCACTGGAAGGTGAACCTGCCGAACGGCTCGGCCCGATCGATGACTGGCTGCTGGAATGGAAATGGGATGGCATCCGCCTGCAGCTGCTGCGCCGGCGTGGCGAGGTCGCGCTGTGGTCCCGCGGCGAGGAACGGCTGGATGGCCGCTTCCCCGAGATCGAGCAGGCGGCGATGGCGTTGCCGGAGGGCTGCGTGCTTGACGGAGAGCTACTGGCCTGGGACGAGACCGCCAACCTGCCGCGCGCCTTCAATGCACTGCAGACCCGCATCCAGCGCCGCAAACCCGGTGCGGCCACCCTGCGCAACACGCCGGTGCGCGTGCTCGCCTATGACCTGCTTGAACTCGATGGCGCGGACCTGCGCGAACTTCCGTTGCAGCAGCGGCGCGCGCAGCTCACCGAGGTCATCGGTGCGCTGGACGATGTGCGGATCCAGCTGTCGCCCCACGTTGACGCCGACGATTGGCGGCGGGCTGCAGCGATGCGCGACGTGGCACGCGAACGCGGCGTGGAAGGTCTGATGCTGAAACGGAGGGGCTCGCCCTACCTGGCCGGGCGACGCCGCGGCGACTGGTGGAAATGGAAGGTCGATCCACTCACCGTCGATGCGGTGCTGCTGTACGCACAGGCCGGCCACGGGCGGCGCAGCACGCTGTACACCGACTACACCTTCGGTGTCTGGGACGGCGACACGCTGGTGCCGGTGGCCAAGGCTTATTCGGGCTTGGACGACAAGGAGATCCTCGCACTCGACCGCTGGATCCGCGCCAACACCCGCGAGCGCTTCGGGCCGGTGCGCAGCGTGCGCGCCGAACAGGTGTTCGAGCTGGGCTTCGAAGCGGTCAACCGCAGCAGCCGGCACAAGTCCGGCATCGCCGTGCGCTTTCCGCGCATCCTGCGCTGGCGCCACGACAAGCCTGCCAACGAGGCCGATCAGCTGGCTACGCTGCAGGCGCTGGCGCGATGACCCGCAGCCAGGCGCTGCGCAGGCTGGAAGACTGGTTCGCCGCGCGTGGCTGGCGCTCACTGCCGTTCCAGCGTGCGATGTGGCGGCATTACCTTGCCGGTGGTTCCGGGTTGCTGCACACACCCACGGGCAGCGGCAAGACACTGGCGATGTTCGGCGGCCCTCTGCTGCAGGCCATGATCGACCCACCGCCGTCGCCCCGCCGCGCCAGTGCAGTGCGCCCGCTGCAGGTGCTGTGGGTGACGCCCTTGCGCGCATTGGCAAGCGACACCGCGCGCGCACTGCAGGCCGTGGTCGATGGGTTGGGGCTGGGGTGGCGGGTCGGCCTGCGCAGCGGTGACGCCAGCAGCCGCGAACGACGACAGGCGCGCGAGGGCCGCATCGACGTACTGGTCACAACGCCGGAATCGCTGGCGCTGCTGTTGAGCTATCCGGATACGCTGCCACGCATGCGCCAGCTGCGCTGCGTGGTAGTGGACGAATGGCACGAGCTGTTGGGCAACAAGCGCGGCGTCCTGCTGCAGTTGAATCTGGCCGTGCTACGCGATGCCGCGCCTGCAGTGCAGCTGTGGGGGCTGTCGGCCACGCTGGGCAATCTGCAGGAGGCACGCGACGTGCTGCTGCCCGGGCAGCCGGATGCACCGATCGTGCAAGGTGTACGTACGCGGGCAATCAGCGTGCGCAGCCTGCTGCCCGACCCCGGCGAACGTTTCCCCTGGGCGGGGCATCTGGGCCTGGCGCAGCTGCCTCGCGTGCTGGACGCGTTGATGCAGGCACGCAGCAGCCTGTTGTTCACCAATACGCGTGCGCAGGCGGAACTATGGCATCAGGCACTGGCCGCGGTCTGGCCCGAGGACCAGGACACGCTTGCGCTGCACCACGGCTCGCTGGATCCGGCACTGCGCCAGCAGGTGGAAGACGGACTGCGCGCTGGCGCGCTGCGCTGCGTAGTGGCCACCTCCAGCCTCGACCTTGGCGTGGACTTCCCCGAGGTCGAACAGGTACTGCAGCTGGGCAGCCCCAAGGGCGTGGCGCGCCTGCGCCAACGCGCCGGACGTGCACGCCACCGCCCGGGTGCCAGCGGTTCCATCCTGTGCGTGCCCAGCCATGCGCTGGAACTGGCCGAGTACGCCGCAGTGCGCCGTGCATTGGCCGAAGGCGTGGTCGAAGCACGCAGGCCGCCGACGCTGTCGCTGGATGTGCTGGCCCAACATGCGGTCAGCCGCGCCCTGGCCGGTGGCTTCGACAGCGATGCGCTACTGGCGCAGGTGCGGCGCACCCACGCCTTCGCATCGCTCGGCGAAGACCAATGGCAGGCGGTACTGACCTTCATCGTGCAGGGCGGCCAGGCGCTGGCCCAGTACCCCGATTTCCACAAGGTCGTACGCGATGACGACGGCTACTACCGCATGCACGATCGCCGCCAGGCACTGCGCCATCGGCTGTCGATCGGCACCATCAGCAGCGATGGCAGCGTGCGCGTGCAGTTCCTGCGCGGTGGTGGCCTGGGCGCCGTGGAGGAGCAGTTCGCCAGCCGACTGCGCCGTGGTGATCGCTTCCAGTTCGCCGGGCGCCTGCTGGAACTGGTGCAGCTGCGCGACATGACCGCCTTCGTGCGGCTGGCACGAGGACGCGGTGAGGGTGTGGTGCCGCGATGGCAGGGAGACCAGTTGCCGCTGTCGATGCCGCTCGGCCGCGAGCTGGAGTGGGTACTGTCCAGCGCCGACGACAGCGCCGAATCACGCTGGTTGCTACCGTTGCTGGCACTGCAGCAGCAGTTGTCGGCGCTTCCCGGCCCAGAACATCTGCTGGTGGAAGAGGTGCGGCGCCGCGAAGGCCAGTTCCTGTTCGTCTACCCCTTTGCCGGCCGCCACGTGCACGAGGCGCTGGCCGCCTTGCTGGCACTGCGCTGTACCCGCCGACAGCGCAACAGCATCGGCTATGCGGTAAACGATCATGGCCTGGTGCTGGCACCGGCGCAGGCGATCGATCTGGATGCGGCGCAATGGTGCGCATTGTTCACCACCGATCAGCTGCTGGACGATCTGCGTGCTGCGGTGAACCTGGGCGAGCTGGCGCGGCGCCAGTTCCGTGGCATCGCACGCGTAGCGGGCCTGCTGGTCCCCAGCCTGCCCGGCGGCACGCCGCGATCGCTGCGCCAGCTGCAGGCCTCGGCGGGCCTGCTGTACGACGTACTGCGCGAGCATGATCCCGACCATCTGCTGCTGGCCCTGGCCGAGCGCGAAGTACTGCACGACAGCCTGGACCTTCCCGGACTGCAGCAGGTACTGGAACGGATCGGCACCCGGTCGCTGTCGGTGCAGCGCCCTTCATCACTCACGCCACTGGGCTTTCCATTGTGGGCAGAGCGGCTGCGCGGGCAATTCAGCAACGAAGACTGGCGCACCCGCGTGCAACGCGCGGCCCAGCAGCTGGAGCGCCGCCATGGCCGATGAACTGCCGCTGCTGCGCGCCGGCGAATCGCTGATTCTGCTTGGCGCGCGTGCGCTGTACTGGCCCGCGCGGCGGGCGCTGCTGATCGCCGACCTGCACCTGGGCAAGGCCGATGTCTTCCGTCGTTCCGGCATCGCGCTGCCCGCTGGCGGTACCCGCACGGACCTGCAGCGCCTGCAGTCACTGCTGGACACGTACACCTGCCGCGAACTCTGGATCCTGGGCGACATCCTGCATGGGCCGGCACATCGCGCCGCCTGGTACCAGCAATGGTTGGCATGGCGCGAGCGCAATGCCGCGCTGGACGTGCATGTACTGCGCGGTAATCACGATCGGCAGCTGCCGCATGCGCAGCTGCAGGTACATATCCACGATGAGGTACGGCTGCAACCGTTCCTGCTTCGCCATGAGCCGATGCTCGACGCGGCATTGCACGTGATCGCAGGTCATCTGCATCCGCAGATCACCGTGCCGCCTCTGCGGCGGCGCTTCCCCGCATTCTGGCTGCGCGAGCGGATGACGATCCTGCCCGCGTTCTCCGCGTTCACCGCTGGAATCATGCCCGTACCTGCCCACAGCGAGCGGATGATCGCCTGTGTGGAAGATGGCCTGGTGGAACTGCCCGTACGGTGAATCAGGCCGGGCGGACGCCCAGCGCCGGCATCAGGCGGAAATCAGGCGTGTCATCGTCACGTCGCCGCGGCAGGGCCTGGATGGCCACCAGCATTTCCTGCGCACAGGCCCGGATGCGTGCGTGGTGCTCGGGCGATGCATGACTGATCAGGCTGCCGACATGGAATTCGAATACGTCCTCCAGTACGTCGGGCTGGTCCTCGTGCAGCATCTGCAGCAGACCGCGCAGCTTGCAGATTTCCGATTCCAGCTCCTCGACCGCGAACAACATGGCGTCCTCCTCTTCAACATCAGCGGCACATCCGGGCCGCAGCAGGCCGCAACGGCGGCGCCACCCGGGCCACGCGCGATATTGATCACGGAAAGGAAAACGGGCGACGCGGCTGTCGCGTGCTCCCCTCTTCTCGCATATCCGCGGTGAGGCAACCGTTAATTCACGTGACGCCGGGCTTCACGCGCCGGCGGTTGCGGCGATGATGCGGGGCGGTTCGGCGGCAGTTGCCAACGCGTCGATGAAGGCCGGATCCAGTGCCAGCGAGCCGAACCAGCCATGCTGCGTGCCACTGAGCACCCGCAGCATGTGACCACGACCACCCGGCAGGCGCCCCATCGGCCCGAGCAGTACATCACGCGCCTTTGCCCACGCATCGCGATCGGACTGGAACAACGGCGTCAGCCAGCGGCTCCAGCGCTGATACACCGCCACATGCGCGCGTCGCTGCGCCTGGTAGGCCTGCAGCGCGACCGTGCTGCCGCCGTAGGTGCGCACCGCATCGCGCAGCGCCAACGCATCGAGCAGCGCCATGTTCACGCCCTGCCCCAGCTGCGGGCTCATCGCATGCGCGGCATCACCGGCCAGCACCATGCGGCCGTGGTGCCAGCGCGTCATCACCGCATCACGGTAGACCGCGCGCGCCAGCTGGCCGGCATCACGCAGATGGGCGAAGCGCGCGCTGGCCTGCGGCCACAGTGCATGCAGCTCATCCAGCCAGGGCGTCATGCCATCGGCCTGCCAGCGCTCGAAGTCGGTGCGTGGCAGGCTCCAGAAGAAGCTCAGGCGCGGCGTGTCATCACCGGGGCGCGTACCGACCGGCAGCAGCCCGATCATCTTGCGCGCGGCCACGTAGCGCTGGCGCAGCTCCTGCACGTGCGGCCAGTCTTCGGCCGGCAGCAGGCACCACAGCGCTCCCCACGGATACACGCGGTCCAGCCCGGCACCGCCGGCGATCGTGCCGCGCAGCGTTGAGGCGGCGCCATCGGCGGCAACAACCAGGTCGAACGGGCCATGCAGGCGCCCTTCGCTGTCACGCAGGCGGCCGTGTTCGGCATCCACCTCGGTAATAGTGGTACCGGCATGCAGCTGGCCCTCGCCTGCGCGCGCCTCCTCCAGCAACGAGAACAAGGCCCCGCGCTGCATGCCCAGGCCGTGCAGGCGCGCATCCAGGCCGTCGTAGCGCATGTCCATCACCGCGCGCTCGCACGGCGTGTCGCCATACAGGCGGTGCACCGGCGCGGCATGTGCGCGCACTGAATCAAGCAGGCCCATCTGCCACAGTACCTGCAGGCCGCTGGGCTGCAGCAGGAAGCCGGCGCCAACCGGTCCCGGCGTGGGCACGCGTTCGAAGATCTCCACCTCGTGGCCGTCACGCGTAAGCAGGATGGACACCGCCTGTCCAGCGGTGCCGTAGCCGATCACGGCGATGCGCAGTCGTTCCGTCATGGCTGCATTGTGCCCGAGGCGGGTTGCGAATGGAGAAGGTAGGCCGCGCACGGCATCCCCGCATGGCGTGGATCCAGTGCGCAAAAAAAAACCCCGCCGAAGCGGGGTTTTCAACGCACTGTCGAGTGGATCACTCGGCCGGCGTGATGTTCGAAGCCTGGGCACCCTTCGGGCCCTGGGTCACGTCATAGGTGACACGCTGGCCTTCCTGCAGGCTGCGGAAGCCCTTGGAGTTGATGGCGGAGAAGTGCGCGAACACGTCGGCGCTGCCATCCTCCGGCGAGATGAAGCCAAATCCCTTGGCGTCGTTGAACCACTTGACGGTACCGTTCGGCATGGTGATGCGAGACCTTATGCAATGAATGGGTGGTGTACGCTGAACCCGCGCACAAGCTGAGTATGCAAAGCTTGCTCGGGGAAGACAATCACCCCCGCGCCAATTCGCCCACCAGTTCCGGAAGTCCGTTGCTTGCCGCCTGCACATTGGCCAGCACTTCGGCCATCGTAATCTCCTCGCCATCACCGCAGCCGGCGGCCCAATTGGCGATGATCGCCAGGCAGGCGTAATCCAGCCCCAGCTCGCGTGCCAGCGCGGCTTCCGGCATGCCGGTCATGCCCACCAAGTCGCAGCCGTCGCGGCGCATGCGGGCGATTTCAGCGATGGTTTCCAGGCGCGGGCCCTGCGTTGCGCCATAGCAGCCACCGTCATGGACCGTGACACCGGTCACTTTGGCCGCGGCCAGGATCTTGCTGCGCAGCATCGGCGTGTACGGGTGGCCGAAATCGACGTGGACCACGTCAGTGCCCTCTTCTTCACAGATCGTGCTGATGCGGCCCCAGGTGTAGTCGATGATCTGGTCCGGGCAGGCCAGCACGCGCGGGCCGAAGTTCTCGGTGATGCCACCGACCGTGTTCAACGCCAGCACGCGCTGCGCGCCCAGTTGCTGCAGCGCGGCCAGGTTGGCGCGGTAGTTGATCTTGTGCGGCGGCAGCGAATGGCCCTCGCCATGCCGCGCCAGGAACGCCACGCGATGGCCGAGCAGCGTACCGACGCGCACCGGGCCCGACGGACGGCCGAAGCGGGTGTCGACCTCGTGGGTCTGCACGTCGTCAAGCTTGGCCAGGTTGTAGACACCGGTACCGCCGATCACGGCCAGGGCGATCTGTTGCATTCGAAGCACTCCATGAAAAGACGAACGCCGGCACCCGAGGATGCCGGCGGCAGAAGAAGACGCGCCGCAGGCGGCTGCGCCGTTATTCCTTCATCGCGTAGATGGCCGGCACGCAGCGCAGGGTTTCGTTGACGTCCATGCCGAAGCCGAACACGTAGCGGTCCGGCAGTTCGATGCCGGCGTAGTCGGCAGTCACGTCCGGCAGCGCGCGGTCGTGCTTCTTCACCGTCATCGCGGCGATGCGCACGTCGGTCGCGCCCTGTTCCAGGCACCAGGTGCGTACGCCCTGCAGGGTGTAGCCCTCGTCGAGGATGTCGTCGACCAGCAGCACGCGGCGACCGAACAGCGACGTGGCCGGCTTGTGCTTCCAGACCAGGTCGCCGCCGGTGGTTTCACCACGGTAACGGGTGGCGTGCAGGTAATCGAACTGCACGTCCTGGCCGCGCGCGCCCAGTTCCAGCGCCAGCTGGCCGGCGAACGGCAGCGCACCGTGCATGATGGACAGGAACAGCGGCACCTCGCCCTTGTAATCGCGCGCGATGGCGTCGGCGATACCAGCGATGGCCTTGTCGATGGTGGGGCGGTCGACCAGCAGGTCAGCCTGGGCCAGGGCCTGGGAAATGGTGAGGTTGGGCATCAGACGGTTCTTCCAAGGGTTTCAAGCAGACGGGATTGGGTGTCGCCATGGCGGGCATCGGCCAGCAGGCCGTCCCAGCCAAGCGCGCCGCGGCCGAGCAGGCCCAGCAGCGCAGCAGTATTGAGGGAACGCCCCTGCACCGCGTGCAGGGCTTCATCGACCAGTTCCGGGTGGCAGACCAGCACCACGTCGCAGCCGGCATCCAGATGCGCGTGCACGCGCGCCGGCACGCCGCCGGCGCTGTGCGAGGCGGCCATGCCGATGTCATCGGAGAACACCACGCCGCGGAAGCCGAGCTCGCCGCGCAGGATGTCCTGGATCCAGCGCGGCGAATAGCCGGCCGGTTCAGGCGCAATCTGCGGGTAGATCACGTGCGCCATCATCACCGCGTCGGCACCGGCGGCGATGCCGGCCAGGAACGGCACCAGGTCCTGCGCACGCAGCTCGTCCAGCGCGCGCGGATCGATCGCGGTATCGACGTGAGTGTCTTCCAGCACGGTGCCGTGGCCGGGGAAATGCTTGAGCGTGGCGGCCATGCCGACCGCATGCATGCCGCGCACGTAGGCGGCGGTGAATGCGGCCACCACCTGCGGGTCTTCACTGAAGGCGCGGTTGCCGATGGCGCGGTTGCCACGGCCGAGGTCGACCACTGGCGCGAAGCTCAGGTCCAGGCCGCTGGCGCGCACTTCACTGGCCATCAGCCAGGCATGCTGCTCGGCCAGGGCCAGCGCCTGCTGCGGGTCGGTCGCGTACAGCGCACCGATGTCCTGCAACGGCGGCAGCTCGCTGTAGCCCTCACGGAAGCGCTGCACACGGCCGCCCTCCTGGTCCACGCAGATCAGCTGCGGGCGTGGGGCAGCGGCACGGATCGCCGCACTCAGATCGGTCACCTGCTGACGCGAAGCGAAGTTGCGCTTGAACAGCACCACCCCGGCCACGGCATCGTGCTGCAGCCAGTCACGTTCCTGGGCGGTCAGTTCGGTGCCGGCAACGCCGATCAGCAGCATGGTCGATCTCCACAACGCGCGCCCGCATGGCGCAGTGCCGCATTGTCGCAGAACCGGCCGACAGGCGCAGTGGTCAGAAAAAGGGGACGGAGGGGATTAAGGCGCAATCGGCCCCTACGGGCTGGATACGTCTTAATTCCCTCCGTCCCCTTTTCGGGGCCGGTCAGACCTTGCAGCCGTCCGGGCCGCAGGCTTCGTCACCGTCAGCCGGGGTCGTGGGCGCGCCCTGCTCGGCGGCGATCTGCTGCAAGGCCTGGGCGAACGCCTCCGGCGGCTGCGCCCCGGAAATGGCCCATTTCCCATCGATGACGAAGGTCGGTACCGAAGAAACGCCCAATGCATGGGCCTGCGCCAGCTTGGCGTCGACCTCGGCCAGGCCGCGGTCGGAGGCCAGCATCTGCGCGATTTCGCCGGCATCGAGGCCGCCCGCCACGCCGGCCTTGATCAACACCGAGGGGTCGGCCAGGTTCTGGCCATGCTCGAAGTGGGCGCGGAACAGCGCTTCACCCACCGCGTCCTGCACGCCGTGCTCGCCGGCCAGCCACAGCACCCGGTGCGCCGGCAGCGTGGTCACCCGCACCTGGCCCTGGCTGAAGTCCATCGGCAGGCCCTCGGCGCGCGCGGTGGTCTGGGTCTGGCCGAGGATCTGTTCGGTACGCTCGACGCCCCCGAACTTGCGCACATAGGCCTCGCGCAGCGGCACCGGGGTGGCGTCCGCGTCCGGGTCCAGCTGGAACGGCTGCCAGTGGATATCGAGTTCAGGCGCGTTCGCGCCCAGCAACTGCACGCCCTGCTGGAAACGATGCTTGCCGATCCAGCACCAGGGGCAGACCACGTCGGAGTAGATGTCGATTCTCATCCCCACGACATGGGGCCCGCCCTGCTCGATAAAAGGGGACGGAGGGGATTAAGTCGCTTCCCGCACAGGTGGGCTAAAGACGACTTAATCCCCTCCGTCCCCTTTCTGGCGGTTTCACCACTCTGAATACGGGTGACTGGCCAGGGCAACGTTGTAGTAGCGGGCGTCATCAGTGACTTCGGCGCCGACCCAGTCCGGCAGGTCAATGGCCTGGTCAGCACTGTCCAGCTCGACCTCGGCCACCACCAGGCCAGCGTTGTCGCCGAGGAATTCGTCCACCTCCCAGGTCAGGCCGGCGTGTTCGACCAGATGGCGGCGTTTGTCGATCAGGCCGCCCACACACAGCGCCAGCAGTGCGCGTGCATCATCCACCGGGATCGGGTAATCGAACTCCTGCCGGGTATGGCCGATGGTGCGCGACTTCAGGTTCAGCGCGGCGTGATCGCCCTCGATGCGCACGCGCACCGAGGCGTTCTGGGTGCCGCGGTCAAGCGCGCCCATGTCGTTGATGTAGCCCTGCGCCATCGGGATCACCCGGTGCGCGGCGGCGCGCCAGCCATCACTGCTGACGAGGAATTTGCGTTCGATTTCGATGCCCATCGCGCCATTATGCGCGATGGGCATGACAGTCGATCAGCGCTTCTCGAACACCGCGATGCTTTCCACGTGTGCGGTGTGCGGGAACATGTCCATGGCACCGGCACTGACCAGGGTGAAGCCCTGTTCGTTGACCAGGTAGCCGGCATCGCGTGCCAGCGAACCCGGGTGGCAGCTGACGTAGACGATGCGCTTGAACTGCTTCAGCGGCAGCTGCTGCAGCACTTCGATCGCGCCCGAGCGCGGCGGGTCCAGCAGCAGCTTGTCGAAGCCCTGGCGCATCCACGGGGTGCTGCGCTGGTCCTGGGTCAGGTCAGCGCTGAAGAACTGCGCGTTGCCCAGGCCATTGCGCTCGGCATTCTCACGGGCACGCGCGACGAGGCCGGCATCACCTTCCACACCGACCACTTCGCGCACGCGGCGCGCCAGCGGCAGGGTGAAGTTGCCCAGGCCACAGAACAGGTCCAGCACGCGCTCGTCCTCGCCCGGCTCAAGCAGGTCCAGAGCATGGGCGATCATCTTCTCGTTGAGCTTGGCGTTGACCTGGATGAAGTCCAGCGGGCGGAACGCCAGCTCCACATCCCACGGTGCCAGCCGGAACGACAGTGGCACGCCCTGCCCGTCCAGCGGCTGCACGGTGTCCACGCCGCCGGACTGCAGGTAGATCACGAAGCCATGCTGCTGGCCGAAGGCGGCCCAGGCCGCACGATCGGCGTCGCTGAGCGGCTGCAGGTGGCGCACGGTCAGGACCACGGCCTGGTCACCGGCGATGAACTCGATCTGCGGGATGTCACGCTTGCCATCGAGCGATTCGATGAAGGTAGACAGCACCTCGACCTTGGTGCCGATTTCCGGGATCACGGTCAGGCACTGGCTGAGGTCGGCGACGAAACGCGGGTCCTGTTCACGGAAGCCGACCAGGGTCTTGTCCTTCTTCTCGACCCGGCGCACCGAGAAGCGGCCCTTGCGCCGGTAGCCCCAGCTCTCGCCGACCAGCGGCGCCAGTACGCTGCCCGGCTTCACGTGGCCGATGCGTTCCAGGTTGTCCATCAGCACGCGCTGCTTGGCCACGATCTGCTGGTCTTCATCCAGATGCTGCAGCACGCAGCCGGCGCAGGTGCCGAAGTGCGGGCACTTCGGGGTCACGCGCTGCGGCGAGGCCTGCAGCACTTCCACCGTGCGCGCTTCGTCGAAATGGCGGCTGCGGGCGGTCTGTTCGGCCATGACCACCTCACCCGGCAGCGCGCCGCTGACGAAGGTGACCTTGCCGCCCTCGCCTTCGCGGCGGGCGACGCCGCGACCATCATGGCTGAGGTCGAGGATCTCGGTCTGGAACGGGGTACGGTCGATGCGGGAGCGGGATCGGGCCACGTGGCAACAGGCTGCGGGCAAAAATGGGGGCGTATTGTCGCAGATCCTGACCGGCAGGGTCCGGACCCGCTTGCGCCCGCCGCCGCCGTGCTTGATGATTGCAACAGCTGACATGGAGGCAGCCCTGATGCAGATGACCCCGCGGGCCAGCCGGCCCCGCTTCCTGCTTGTCGAGGACGACATCATCAGCCGCGGTTTTTTCAAGGCGGCGTTGGAAACGTTACCGGCGGACGTGGACACCGCAGATTCACTGGCCAGCGCCCTGGCCAGCGCCGAACCCGGCGCGCATGACCTGTGGCTGATCGACGTCAACCTGCCTGACGGCAATGGCGCGCAGCTGCTGCGCGAACTGCGCCGTTCACATCCCGACACCCCGGCATTGGCGCATACCGCCGACGGCGATACCTCGATCCATGCGCGCCTGCGCGAAGCCGGGTTCAGCGACACCCTGGTCAAACCCCTCGGCCGCGACCAGCTGCTGAAGGCGGTGCGCCGCGCACTGGTCAACAGTCCGGCCGGGATCGTCATGGCCCAGGCGCCGGCTGCGGTCGAGCTGCAGGTACAGGACTGGGACGAGACTGCGGCACTGGCCGCGCTCAATGGCCAGCGCAACCACCTGATCGCCCTGCGCGAGCTGTTCCTGGCCGAGCTGCCGGGGGTACGCGACGCGGTCGAGCAGGCGGTGGACCAGCATGACGAGCGCCAGCTGCGCAGCCAGCTGCATCGGCTGCAGGCGAGCTGCGGCTTCGTGGGGGCGGCACGGTTGGGACGGGCGGTGCGCCAGTTGCATCATGCGCCGGAGTCCGGGCAGGCCCAGGATGGGTTCCGCGCCGCGGTGGCGGCCCTGCTGCATTGAGGGTTGGTCGGCAGGGCCGCGCCCTGCACCTGCCGAAGCTTCAAGCCAGGGCAACGTCAAAGGCCAAAGCAGCATTCCGTGGGATGGCGGGGCACTGTGGGTTTGCGGGGACGGCGCAAGTACGTCCATGTAGCCTTGGTCGCCGCTTGCTCGTGTGCGCTGTCCTGCGCACACGGCAAGACCGGGGTTGGGCGTCCTGCCCAACCCGCCCGAGGCATGCCTCAGGCCCATGCGGCTCACGCCCCGCAAACCCACAGTGCCCCGCCTTCGACAGTGGGCCGGTGGCCAGTAGATCCACGCCATGCGTGGATGAATCTCAATCAGAATCAAATATTTCGAATTGAAATCGAAACGCATCCACGCATGGCGTGGCTCTACTGTGTCGACCAAGGTCGACACCCACCAGAGCAGAGTGCCGTTCCGACAGCTCGCAAGAATCTGTCGAAGGCGGGGTGGGTCCGGTTGCGGGAGTGTCCGCGGCATGGATGCCGCGGCCAAGCCCCCAGGGATGGGTTTACGGCGTCTCCCGCAACCGGACCCACCCCGCCTCCCCACGGATAACCAGCTTCTGCCGTTGACGTTGATTCTGCAGGTGCAGGGCTGCAAGCCCTGCCGAACACCCCCTACCTGCGTGGCGCGAGCTGCTCGAGCATTTCCCAGGACTTCAGGCCGCGCGGCCCGAGGTGATGAGCCAGCACCCGCCGCATCGGCAGGCGCAGGCTGGCCAGGTCAGCCGCATCGGGCTCTTCGTCGGCCGCCAACGCCAGCAGCGCCGAGCCAGTGGCCGCCGCCCGGCGTTCCCCACCGCGCTCGCTCAGCAGGCGCTGCGCGCCTTCCTGGGGGTCCAGTTCATAGCGCGCGGCCGGGTCGATCGGCTGGCCGTCGCTCGCGCTGTCCAGATCGAAACCCAGGCCCAGCGCGGACAACAGCTCGCGTTCGAAGCGACGCAGGGTCCAGGCCAGGCCGGCGCCCACGCCCAGACGCGCACGTGCCTCGCCGTAGGCCAGGTACAACTCAGGCAGCGGGTCCTGGCGCGGGGCCAGGCGCAGGGTCAGTTCACTCAGGTAGAAGCCGGCCAGCATCGCCTGGCCGACCAGGCGTGGCGCGGCATCAAGCGCCTCGGCACCACGCAGCTGGGCCAGTTCACCCCGCTGCCGGGCACTGAAGCGGATCCACTGCAGCGGCTGCAGAGCAGCGCGCAGCACCTGTCCCTTGGCGGTGGATACGCCACGCGCGAGCAGGCCGATCCGGCCATGCTGCGCACTCAGCACTTCGACCAGCAGGCTGGTCTCGCGGTAGGCCCGTGCATGCAGCACGAAGCCGGTGTCGTCCTCGATCATCATCGAAGCGACCGCAACGGCTTACTCGTAACCGAAGGCCTTCAGTGCGGCCTCGTCGTCGGACCAGCCTTCACGCACGCGCACCCAGGTCTCCAGGAACACCTTGGCGCCGAACAGACGTTCCATCTGCAGGCGGGACTTGGCCCCGATCTCCTTCAGCCGGGTGCCGCCCTTGCCGATCACGATCGCCTTCTGGCCCTCGCGCTCGACCCAGATCACCGCACCGATGCGCAGCAGGTTGCCATCTTCGGTGAAGCGCTCGATTTCCACCGTGGTGGCGTACGGCAGTTCTTCGCCGAGCTGGCGCATCAGCTGCTCACGCACCAGTTCGCCGGCCAGGAAACGCTGGCTGCGGTCGGTGATCTCGTCCTCGCCGAACATCGGCGGCGCTTCCGGCAACAGCGCCAATACGTCGCGTACCAGTGCTTCCAGGCCGTTGCGCTTCTGCGCCGAGATCGGATGCACGGACGAGAAATCGCGGCCGGCCGTGACTTCCTGCAGGAACGGCAGCAGCGCGCCCTTGTCCTTCAGCCGGTCGATCTTGTTGACCACCAGCACCACCGGGATACCGGCGTCGCGCAGCACGTTGAAGGCCAGGCTGTCTTCTTCGTCCCAGCGACCGGCTTCGATCACCAGCAGGCCGGCGTCGACGCCTTCCAGCGAGCCGCGCGCGGCGCGGTTCATCACCCGGTTCATCGCCCGCTTCTGCACCTTGTGCAGGCCGGGGGTGTCGACCAGCACCAGTTGGCCTTCCGGATAGGTGGCGATGCCCAGCAGGCGATGGCGCGTGGTCTGCGGGCGGTTGGAAACGATGCTGACCTTGGCGCCGACCAGGGCATTGGTCAGGGTCGATTTGCCCACGTTCGGGCGGCCGATGACGGCCACGCTGCCGCAATGATGGGAAGTTTGTTCGCTCACTTGGAATCCAGTTGTTCTAGGACGGCCGCAGCCGCCTGTTGTTCGGCAAGCCGCCGCGAGGCGCCTTCGCCCTCGGTGCTGGCGGCCGGGTCGGCTACGTTGCAGCGTACCCGGAAGTGCTTGGCGTGGTCGTCACCGGATTCTGACACCAGTTCATACTGCGGCAACGCCTTCTGTCGGGCCTGCAGCCATTCCTGCAGGCGGGTCTTGGGGTCCTTCTCGGGCCGGCCGGAGGCCGGCAGTGCCTCGATCGAAGCGCTGAACCAGGGCAGTACCACCGCCCGGCAGGCCTCGAAGCCGGCATCCAGGTAGATCGCGGCCACCACGGCTTCCACCGCGTCGGCCAGGATCGAGTCGCGGCGATGACCGCCGGACTTCATTTCGCCCGGGCCCAGGGTCAGCCGCTCGCCCAGTTCCAGGCTGCGCCCGATCACCGCCAGCGCGCCTTCACGCACCAGCTCGGCACGGGCACGGGTCATCGCACCTTCGTCGGCCTTGGGCCAGCGTCGGTACAACGCTTCGGCCGCCATCATGTTGACGATGCTGTCGCCGAGGAATTCCAGGCGCTCGTTGTGCGGCGCACCGGCACTGCGATGCGTCAGCGCCTGCTTGAGCAGGGCCGGGTCGCTGAAGGCATGACCGATCAGGTCGCCACGTTGGATGAATTTACTGGGCACCGCTTCGTGTCAGGTCCTGGGAAGAATCGAATTTGCCAACCACATCGAGGTTGCCAATCAGCTGACGGCGCACTTCGTAGTTGACCTTGAGGGTCCAGCCATTGTCGCGACGGTCGAACTTCACGTTGGCCGGCTTCACGTTGTCCGAGTAGTTGATGTACAGGCGCTTGAAGAACAGGTCCTGGATGCGCGCCGGCTCCATGCTGCCCACGCCCGGCTCGTTGGCCAGGCTCTTCATCGCCGAGCGCACCGCGTAGTACTCCTGGTACATCGGGAACAGCTTCATGCCGATGTAGAGGAAGAAGCCAACCACGATCAGGACCGTCAGGAACGAGGTCAGGGTCATGCCACGCTGCGTGTTCATCGTCTTCATTGCGTTCTCCCCAGATACGCGTCGGATGTGAAAATACTCAGTTGATGCCCGCTCAGTTGATGCTCGAGCCGATCCGCGACGGCTCGAAGCCATCCTTGCAGAACCAGCCCTGGCAGTTCAGCCAGATCAGGAATGCCTTGCCGCGCAGGTTCTCTTCCGGCAGCAGGCCCCAGAAACGGCCATCGTCGCTGTTGTCACGGTTGTCGCCCATCACCAGGTACTTGCCGGCCGGCACGGTCCACTGGCCCTGGCCACGCGGATAGTCGGTCTCCAGCACCGTGTGGGTGCGGCCCGGCAGGTGCTCGACCAGCAGGTTGGCGCCCTCGCCCTGGCCCTTGTGGCCGGCGTAGATGCCCTTGTTGTCGTACTTCAGCGGCTCGCCGTTGAGGATCACGCCGTCGCCTTCGAAGACCACGGTGTCACCCGGCACGCCGATCACGCGCTTGATGAAGTTCTCGCCCTTGGCCGGATCGTTCTCGCCATGGCCGGGGAAGTGGAACACCACCACGTCACCACGCGAGGGCTCGCCAACCGGCACGAACTTGGTGTTGCTGATCGGCAGGCGCAGGCCGTAGGAGAATTTGTTGACCAGGATGAAATCGCCGATCAGCAGGTTCGGCATCATCGAGCTGGACGGGATCTTGTACGGCTCGGCGATGAAACTGCGCACGATCAGCACGATCGCCAGCACCGGGAAGAACGCACGCGAGTAGTCCACCAGCACCGGCTCGGAATCGAGCAGGCCCGCGCGCTGGGCGCGCCGCTTGGCAAGGTACAGCTTGTCCGCGAGCAGGATCAGGCCCGAGGCCAGGGTCAGCACGACCAGGAGGATCTCAAACAGTTTCATTCAGGGTCCTTTGCAACGTCACCAGACGACCGGCCCCGCAGGGCCGGTGCGGGCTTACTTGTTGTCCATCTGCAGCACGGCCAGGAACGCTTCCTGCGGGATCTCCACGCGGCCGACCTGCTTCATGCGCTTCTTGCCTTCCTTCTGCTTTTCCAGAAGCTTCTTCTTGCGCGAAACGTCGCCACCATAGCACTTGGCCAGCACGTTCTTGCGCATGGCCTTGACCGTGGTACGGGCGATGATCTGCGAGCCGACGGCGGCCTGGATGGCCACGTCGAACATCTGGCGCGGGATCAGGTCCTTCATCTTTTCGCACAGCTCGCGGCCGCGACGGTCGGCATGGCTGCGGTGCACGATCAGCGACAGTGCGTCGACCTTGTCACCGTTGATCAGCACGTCCACGCGCACGAACGGACCTGCGTCGAAGCGCACGAAGTGATAGTCCAGCGAGGCATAGCCACGGCTGACCGACTTCAGCTTGTCGAAGAAATCCAGCACCACTTCGGCCATCGGCAGCTCATAGCTGATCTGCACCTGGCTGCCCAGGTAGTTGATGCCGATCTGGCTGCCGCGCTTTTCTTCGCACAGCTTGATGATGTTGCCGATGTACTCCTCGGGGGTGAGCACGTTGGCACGGATGATCGGCTCGCGGATCTCCTCGACCTGGTTCACCGGCGGCAGCTTGGCCGGGTTGTCCATGTTGATGATCGAGCCATCGGTCTTCAGGACTTCATACACCACCGTCGGCGCGGTGCTGATCAGGTCCAGGTTGTATTCGCGCTCCAGGCGCTCCTGCACGATTTCCATGTGCAGCATGCCGAGGAAGCCGCAGCGGAAGCCGAAGCCCATCGCCTCGGAGCTTTCCGGCTCGAAACGCAGCGCGGCATCGTTCAGGCGCAGCTTGTCCAGCGCTTCGCGCAGGTCCGGGTAGTCCTCGGCATCGACCGGGAACAGGCCGGCGAACACGCGCGGCTGCATTTCCTGGAAGCCCGGCAGCGGCTTCGGTGCCGGGTCGCCGGCCAGGGTCAGGGTGTCGCCGACCGGCGCACCGTGCACGTCCTTGATGCTGGCGGTGACCCAGCCCACTTCACCTGCACGCAGCGCCGGCAGCACCTTGCGCTTCGGGGTGAACACGCCGACGTTGTCGACCTGGTGGTTGCGGCCGGTGGACATCACCTGCAGCTTGTCACCGGCCTTGATCTCGCCCTGCATCACGCGCACCAGCGAGACCACGCCCAGGTAGTTGTCGAACCAGGAGTCGATGATCAGCGCCTGCAGCTTGTCGGTGTCGCGCGGCTTCGGCGGCGGGATGCGATGCACGATCGCTTCCAGCACGTCCTGCACGTTCAGGCCGGTCTTGGCACTGACCGGCACGGCGTCGGAGGCGTCGATGCCGATCACGGCCTCGATCTCGGCCTTGGCGCGCTCGATGTCGGCGGTGGGCAGGTCGATCTTGTTGATCACCGGCACCACTTCCAGGCCCTGCTCCACCGCGGTGTAGCAGTTGGCCACCGACTGCGCTTCCACGCCCTGGGCCGCATCGACCACCAGCAGCGCGCCTTCGCAGGCGGCCAGCGAGCGGCTGACTTCATAGGAGAAGTCGACGTGGCCGGGGGTGTCGATGAAGTTCAGATGGTAGGTCTGCCCGTCCTTGGCCAGGTACGGCAGCGACACCGACTGCGCCTTGATCGTGATGCCACGCTCGCGCTCGATCGGGTTGGAGTCGAGCACCTGCGCTTCCATCTCGCGGGCCTGCAGGCCACCACAGAGCTGGATGATGCGGTCGGCCAGCGTGGACTTGCCGTGGTCGACATGGGCGATGATGGAGAAGTTGCGGATGTTCCGCATCGAATCAGAAGACATAGGTGGCGGCGGCGCGCGGCGTCGTCAGGGTAACGGTCGATTATCGCATGCCCGGCGCCCGCCCGCGAAAACGGCCTCATCGGACCGGGCCCGGAACGGCCGAAGCCCCGCCGGGGCGGGGCTTCGGGGGAGAAACAGGGGCCGCCGAAGCGGCCCCGGCAGGCCTTACTGGCCGGCCTTGACCGCTACGAACGCGCTGTTTCCGCTGCCGGTGCGCACCAGCAGCATCACCACGTCGCCCTTCTTGTAGCTGGACAGCGCACGGTTCAGCGCGTCCACGCTGCCGACCTGGGTGCTGGCCACCTGCAGGATCACCATGCCCGGAGACAGGCCCGCATCACGCGCGCCCTGGCCCTTGACCCCGGTGATGCGCACGCCTTCGCCCGATTCCAGGGCCAGCTGCTTGCGCTGCGGCGCGGTCAGGTCACTGACATCCAGCCCCAGCAGGGCATTGGCGCCGGCCTGCGGAGCCGCATCGCTGTCGCCGCTGGCCGGGCCACGCGAAACGGCCTGCCCGTCTTCGGTCAGTGCGGTCAGGGTGGCGCTGAGGTCGCGCGGCTTGCCGTCGCGGATCACACCCAGGGTGACCCGGCTGCCCGGTGCCATCGCGCCGATCAGCGGTGGCAGGTCGGACCAGCTGTTGACCGGCGCGCCGTTCACCGAACGGATCACATCGCCGATCTTCACCCCGGCCCGGGCTGCAGCCGAGTCCGGCACGATCTGGTTGACCAGGGCGCCGCGGCTGTCCGGCAGGCCCATCGCCTGCGCCTTCAGGCCGTCGATTTCCTGCACCACCGCGCCGAGCTGGCCGCGGGTGACCTTGCCGGTCTTCTTGATCTGCTCGACCGCGCTCATCGCCAGGTCGATCGGGATCGCGAAGCTGATGCCCATGTAGCCGCCCGAGGCGGAGAAGATCTGCGAGTTGATGCCGACCACTTCGCCACGGGTATTCAGCAGCGGGCCACCGGAGTTGCCCTGGTTGATCGCCACGTCGGTCTGGATGAAGGGCACATAGCGCTGGTCCGGACCGCCGGTGCTGCGGCCGAGGGCGCTGACCACGCCGGCAGTGACCGAGTGATCGAGGCCGAACGGCGAGCCGATCGCGACCACCCACTGACCCGGCTTGAGGGAGTTGGAGTCGCCAACGCGCACGGTCGGCAGGTTCTTGCCGTCGATCTTCAGCAGTGCGACGTCGTACTGCTGGTCGCTGCCCACCACTTTCGCGGTGAACTCACGGCGGTCACCCAGCTTGACCTTCACCTCGCTGGCATCGGCCACCACGTGGTAGTTGGTCAGCACATAGCCATCGGGCGAGATGATGAAGCCCGAGCCCATGCCGCGGCCCTTGATGCTGGGGCCACCGTCCGGGCCGCCGGGACCCTGCCCCGGCATCGGGAAATCCGGGCCGAAGAAGCGGCGGAAGAACTCCGGCATGTCATCGTCGCCTCCCATCGGGCCCCGCGAGGCCTGGCGGTTGTTGCGGACGATGGTGGTGTCGACGTTGACCACGCCAGGCCCGACCTGTTCGACCAGATTGGTGAAGTCAGGCAGGCCCGTGACCAGGGGCTGGGCCGGCGCCCGCGGCGCGGTGGCCGGCGCGGCCTGGGTCTGGGCGGCCGGAGCCGGGGCCTGCGCGCAGGCCATCAACGGTAGGGTCAGGGCCAGCAGGCCCATGGCCTGCGTGCGGAGTCGGGGAGTCATCGGACGGCAACCTCCGGATCGGATGGAAAGAGGAATACGGGCCCCGCCGACGGCGGGGCGTAAAAGCGCCCGGCTCAGTCGCGCGGGCGCGGCGGCACCGGCAGGTCGTCCTGCAGGCGCGGCTCGAACGGGTAGAACGCGGCGCCCCCGGCATGGGCCGGGAAGCTCGCGTTGAGCGCGCCGCCGGCAGCGGGCGCCAGGCTGGAGCGCGGCCACGGTCGCGCCTGCAGGCTCCCGACCTCACCGAACGGCATGTTGCGGCTGGCATTGGCCGGCACGGTCGGGGTCAACGGCGCCTGTGCGGCGGCCACAGCGCGTTGCGGCATGTCCTCACGCTGGGCGGCACGCGCGGCCTGCTGGCTGCGGGTAGCACTGGCGCGACGGGTATCCTGGCGTCGGCTGGCCGCGGCCATGGCCACTGCCGGTACACCGGCCACGGCCATTGCGGCGGTATCCACCGAGGCTTCGGTTACCGGAGCCGGCGTCGTCGGGGCCGGCGCGAGTTCGGCCTGGCTGGCGATCACCTGCGGAGCCAACGGCTCGCCCGGAGTGGCTTCCTTAAGTTTCTCACCGCCCATGAACAGGGCCACCGCCGCCACCGAAGCGGCCAGTGCGGCACCACCGCCCCAGGCCCGCCAACCACTGCGGCGCACCTGGCGGCGCGGCTCGGCCTGCGGCGCCGGCTCGGCGGCGATGGCGGCAGCCACGGCGGCGCTGAAGCCGGCCGGTGCCAGCACCGAGGCCTGTCCGCGCATCACGTCGCCCAACAGCTGCCAGCGTTCCTGGCAGCCGGCCAGCTCGGGGTCGTGCTCCATCCGCCGCAGCAGGAAGCGCGCTTCGTCGGCGCCCAGCTCGCCATCGACCAGGGCCGACAGCTGTTCGCGATGGCGCTGGTCCAGGCGCTGCCCGGCGGGCGATTGGTGGTTCTGCGATTCGTTGATCGGATTACTGGTCATACGCGGCTCTTCTCACGGGTGGCGCTGCCGATGTCCAACAGCGGCCGGAGTTCGGTGTCGATCGCCTCGCGCGCCCGGAAGATCCGTGAACGCACGGTGCCGATCGGGCACCCCATTTTCTGCGCGATATCCTCGTAACTCAGGCCTTCCACCTCGCGCAGGGTGATCGCCAACCGAAGCTCTTCCGGCAGCGCGTTGACGGCCTTCATCACCGTCTGTTCCAGTTCCTGGCGCATCAACTCGCGTTCGGGCGTGTCGGTGTCGCGCAGGCGCGTCCCGCTGTCGAACTGTTCGGCATCACCGATGTCGATGTCATCGGTCGGCGGTCGGCGATTGTGTGAAGCCAGGTAGTTTTTGGCGGTATTCACGGCGATTCGATGCAACCAGGTTGAGAACTGGGCATCGCCACGGAAACTTCCGATCGCGCGGTAGGCACGGATGAAAGTGTCCTGGGCGACGTCCTGACATTCGCTCCAGTCGGCGATGTAGCGACCGACCAGGGCCACCACGCGATGCTGGTACTTGCGCACCAGGACATCGAACGCGGCGCTCTCGCCGTGCTGCACGCGCCGGACCAGTTCCAGATCCAGCTCCTGAGGTGTATCAACATCGGCCATGAGGGGCCGCACTCCTGTCAGCCCAACCGACGTCGGGCAATGAGACTGCCAATCCCGGGAAAAGTTCAGTCGCCGATCACCTGGCGCCGCACCAGCTTTTAACCACCGTTCCGTTAGCGTCCCGGTCCACGGCCATGGATCCGGGGTCGCCACTCCCCTGCTATTGGGATTTGACGCGGGGGAAACAACCTCTGGATCATAGCCGCTTCTCCATACACAACCGGATGGAACGTCCATGCTCTCAGGCTTCGATGGTCTCCGCTTCAGCCACTGGCACCCCGAGATCCGCGACGACGGCGTGGTGGTTCTCTCCCTCGATCGTCAGGACAGCAGCGTCAACGCGATGTCGCAGGACGTGCTGCTGGAACTGGGCGACCTGCTTGAGCGCATCGCCCTGGACCCGCCCAAGGGCGTGGTGATCCAGTCGCTGAAGAAGGCCGGCTTCATTGCCGGTGCGGACCTGAAAGAGTTCCAGGAATTCGACCGTCGCGGCACCGTCAACGACGCCATCCGTCGCGGCCAGGCCACCTACCAGAAGCTGGCCGAGCTGCCCTGCCCCACCGTGGCAGCGATCCACGGCCACTGCCTGGGCGGCGGCACCGAGCTGGCGCTGGCCTGCCGCTACCGGGTGGCCTCCAATGACAACAGCACCCGTATCGGCCTGCCGGAAACCCAGCTGGGCATCTTCCCGGGATGGGGCGGCAGCGCCCGCCTGCCGCAGCTGGTCGGTGCACCGGCGGCGATGGACATGATGCTGACCGGCCGCACCCTGTCGGCCTCGGCCGCGCGTGGCATCGGCCTGGTCGACAAGGTGGTGGCACCGGCGGTGGTGCTCGACACCGCCGTGGCGCTGGCCCTGTCCGGCACCACCCGCCCGTTCAAGCAGCGCGCGACGGCCTGGGCCACCAACACTTGGCTGGCACGCACGCTGCTGGCGCCGCAGATGGTCAAGCAGGTCGCGCGCAAGGCCAAGAAGGACCAGTACCCGGCGCCGTACGCGCTGATCAGCACCTGGCAGCGCAGTGGCGGCAAGCCGATCCAGGCACGCCTGGATGCAGAACGCCGCGCCGTGGTGAAGCTGGCCAGCACCCCGACCGCGCGCAACCTGATCCGCATCTTCTTCCTCACCGAGCGCCTGAAGGGCCTCGGTGGTGGTGATTCCGGCATCCGCCACGTGCACGTGGTCGGCGCTGGCGTGATGGGCGGCGACATCGCCGCGTGGGCCGCCTACAAGGGCTTCGAAGTGACCCTGCAGGACCGTGAGCAGCGCTTCATCGACCCGGCCATGGAACGCGCGCAGGCGCTGTTCGCCAAGAAGGTGCGTGACGAGAGCAAGCGCCCTGCCGTGGCCGCGCGCCTGCGTGCCGACCTGGAAGGCAACGGCGTGGCCGAGGCCGACCTGGTGATCGAAGCGATCATCGAGAACCCGGAAGCCAAGCGTGCGCTGTACCAGACGCTGGAACCGAAGATGAAGCAGGACGCGCTGCTGACCACCAACACCTCGTCGATTCCGCTGGTGGAATTGCGCGACCACATCCAGCGCCCGGCACAGTTCGCTGGCCTGCATTACTTCAACCCGGTCGCGCAGATGCCGCTGGTGGAGATCATCCATCACGACGGCATGGCGCCGGAGACCGAGCGCCGCCTGGCCGCATTCTGCAAGGCACTGGGCAAGTTCCCGGTGCCGGTGGCCGGCAGCCCGGGCTTCCTGGTCAACCGCGTGCTGTTCCCGTACATGCTGGAGGCCGCGACCGCGTATGCCGAGGGCATTCCGGGCCCGGTGATCGACAAGGCCGCGGTGAAGTTCGGCATGCCGATGGGCCCGATCGAACTGATCGACACCGTGGGCCTGGACGTGGCCGCAGGCGTGGGCCGCGAACTGGCGCCGTTCCTGGGCCTGCAGATTCCCGCCGCGCTGCAGACGGTGGAACCGGACAAGCGTGGCAAGAAGGACGGCCAGGGCATCTACACCTGGGAGAACGGCAAGCCGAAGAAGCCGGACGTGGCCAGCGATTACCAGGCCCCGGCCGATCTGGAGGACCGCCTGATCCTGCCGCTGCTGAACGAAGCAGTGGCCTGCCTGCACGAAGGCGTGGTGGCCGACGCGGACCTGCTGGATGCCGGCGTGATCTTCGGTACCGGTTTCGCACCGTTCCGCGGTGGTCCGATCCAGCACATCCGTGCGGTGGGTGCCGATGCGATCGTCGAGCGCCTGAAGGCACTGCAGCAGCGCCACGGCGACCGTTTCGCCCCGCGCCCGGGCTGGGACAACCCCGCCCTGCGCGAACCAGTGGTTTGAGTTTATCGGCCGGGCCTGCGGCCCGGCACCCGCGGTAGTGCCGGCCGCTGGCCGGCAACCTCAAAAGCCAGAGCCAAAGCGGCTCTGGCTTTTCTGTTTGTTGGGCGGGGCGGTGTGGATCATTACGAACTGGTGGGTGTCGACCTTGGTCGACACCAGGAGCGAAGCGACCGGCGTTTGATTTTGATTTTCTTTTTTCTTCTCCGTGGCTGGACCGCACACGGAAACTGTCAGAGGTCGGGCGGGGTGGATTCGCGGGGGTGTCCGCGGCATGGATGCCGCGGCCAAGCCTCCACGGACGGATTCACGGCGTCCCCCGCGAACCCACCCCGCCCGGCCAAGCGCGGCTTTTGCTTTACACGACCAACCCCACAGCCACGAGGGGCTGCGCCGTTGGCTGGACCCCCAGTCGAGCAAGCTCGACTCTACGGAACAACCTGTTACCCATACGGGGCATGTGCCCGTCACAGCTGCATGCGATGCTGACCACCTGATCCCTGCCAGCGAGAACGCCCGCATGACCACCATCATCGCCCCGCGCGTACACGACATCGGCGGACTCGAAGTCCGGCGCGCCGTCCCCACCCTGCAGGCGCGCAGCATCGGCTCATTCGTGTTCGTCGACCAGATGGGCCCGGCACTCATGCACCCCGGCACCGCCATCGACGTGCGCCCGCATCCGCATATCGGCCTGGCCACCGTCACCTACCTGTGGTCGGGCGCCATCGGCCACCGCGACACGCTGGGCTCGGATCAGGTGATCCGTCCCGGTGACGTCAACTGGATGACCGCCGGCCGCGGTATCGCCCATTCCGAGCGCACGCCGCAGCCGGACCGCGATCACGACAACCCGATCCACGGCATGCAGACCTGGGTCGCGCTGCCGAAGTCACATGAAGAGATCGAGCCGGCGTTCTACCACCATGCCGCGGCCACCCTGCCCGAGCAGCGCCGCAATGGTGCCTGGCTGCGGGTGATCGCTGGCCGCGCCTATGGCGAGGAATCGCCGGTAAAGGTGTTCGCCGATACCCTCAACGTGGCAATCGATCTCGACCCGGATGCGGAGATCGATATCGACGACGGCCACCGCGAGCGTGCGCTGTACATCCTCGAAGGCGAGGCACAGCTGGATGGCGTGGACATCCCTGCCCAGCACCTGGTGATTCCCGAAGCCGGCGCACGAGGCCGCCTGCGCGCGAAGACGCCGGTGAAGGCGATGCTGTTCGGTGGCGAGCCGCTGGATGGCCCGCGTCACCTGTGGTGGAACTTCGTGTCCAGCTCGAAGGAACGCATCGAGCAGGCCAAGCACGATTGGGAAGCCGGCCGCTTCGGCACCATTCCGGGCGACGACAAGGAGTTCATCCCGCTGCCGCAGTACTGAACATCGCGTGTTGCACACATCCGAAGGTGTATCCCTGCACCCGGCGTTGACACTACAGTCACCCGCTGATCGCTGAAATGTGACATAAATCACACTTTCGACCGTCAAAGGAGTGCAACACATGAGCATGGGTAAACGCTTGTCCGCCGAGTTCCTCGGCACGTTCTGGCTGGTTCTGGGTGGCTGTGGCAGTGCGGTGCTGGCCGCTAAGTTCGGTGGCGACGGCAATCCGCTGGGTATCGGCTTCCTCGGCGTGGCGCTGGCCTTCGGCCTGACCGTGGTGACCGGCGCCTATGCGTTCGGCCATATCTCGGGCGCGCACTTCAATCCGGCGGTCAGTGTCGGCCTGTGGGCTGGCGGTCGTTTCCCGACCAAGGACCTGATCCCGTACATCATCGCCCAGGTTGCTGGCGGCCTGCTGGCCGGCTTCATCCTGCTGCAGATCGCTTCCGGCGCCAGCGGCTTCGCCATCGATGGCAGCCAGGCCGGTGCGTTCGCCAGCAACGGCTACGGCGCGCTGTCGCCCGGCGGCTACAGCGTGGCGGCCGCCTTCCTGTGCGAGGTGGTACTGACCGCGGTGTTCCTGATCGTGATCATGGGCGCCACCCATGGCAAGGCGCCGGCCGGCTTCGCGCCGCTGGCGATCGGCCTGTCGCTGACCCTGATCCACCTGATCAGCATCCCGGTCACCAACACTTCGGTGAACCCGGCCCGTTCCACCGCGGTGGCCTTCTTCGCCGGCAGCGGTGCGGTCAGCCAGTTGTGGCTGTTCTGGGTCGCCCCGCTGCTGGGCGGTGCGATCGGCGGCATCATCTACAAGTGGATCGGCAACGACCGCTGAGGCCTGTGCGGACCATTGCGGCCGACGATCGGCCGCAATGGTTACGCTTGTAACCGCGATTTGTGCGATCGCTCACGTTCCGTTAAGGTTGAGTTGACCGTCCGTGCACATGCCGGATGGGGCGGCATCCGGGGATGGGATGCCATGGCCGCCAGTCCATCTGGCGGAGCCACACGACAGACCACCTTGGGGGATGCATGAAGTTCGCGCCTGTAGTGTTGTCGAGCCTGCTGTTCGCCGCGGCCCAGGCCGCCGCGCAGGCTCCCGCCGAATGTCCTTCGTTGCCGGCCAGCAGTGGCCTGCAGTGGCAGCAGCAGGTGCTGGCCGATTTCCTGGTCTGCCGCGCCAGCACCGGGGACGGCCGCGAGGTACTGAGCCTGATGCTCAGCGCGCGTAACCCCGATATTCCGTTGAACCGGGCGCTGCGGCAGGAAAAGGGCAGCTTCGGCGGTGAATCGCTGTACTGGTACCAGCCCGATCTTGGTGGCCAGCAGCCGCCCGGTTACGCCGAGCGCCGCATCAGCGTGGTCAAGCTGGACAAGAAGCGCTACGCGCAGATTTCACTGTATCCGGACAGCGCCCAGGAACTGGGCTCGCTGCAGCAGCTGGCGCAGGGCATGAGCCTGACCCCGTCGGCCGTGGCCGCGGGGCGCTGAAGGTGACGGGGATGACTGCCTGGCAGCGTCCCCGCAATGCGAGCCGATCAGACGGTAGTGCCGGCCGCTGGCCGGCACCTCGATCCGCCGTGACCGCAGGCAGTTGCCGGCCAGCGGCCGGCACTACGTCAGAACTTGCCTTCCTGGAAATCGACGAAGGCCTGCATCAGTTCCTGCCGCGTGTTCATCACGAACGGCCCGTGGCGCATCACCGGTTCGCGCAGCGGACGGCCGGCAACCAGGATCAACCGCGCACCTTCGCTGCCGGCCGAGAGGTGCAACTGCTCGCCACCGCCCAGCACCGCCAGTTCCTGGCGTGCAACATCGCGCGCAGCATCCTGCTCACCCACGGTCATCGCACCTTCGAACACGTAGGCGAACGCGTTGTGCCCTTCCGGCAGCGCATAGGTCCAGGCACGGTCGGGCGCCAGCGTGATGTCGAGGTAGAGCGGATCGGTGGCCGGCTGCACGATCGGGCCATCGGTGCCGTCCACGCTGCCGGCAATCACCTTCACCTCCACGCCCGGCTCCGGGTGCACCACGGGAATGCGCTCGGGCGCGAATTCCTGGTACTTCGGGTCGGTCATCTTGTCCTTCGCCGGCAGGTTCACCCACAGCTGGAACCCGCGCATCTGCCCGCTCTCCTGCTCGGGCATCTCCGAATGCACCAGGCCACGGCCAGCGGTCATCCACTGCACGCTGCCCGGGGTGAGCAGGCCTTCGTTGCCATGGTTGTCGCGATGCCGCATGCGCCCGTCGAGCATGTAGGTGACGGTTTCGAAACCGCGGTGCGGATGCTCCGGGAAACCGGCGATGTAGTCCTCGGCACGGTCGGTGCCGAACTCATCGAGCAGCAGGAATGGATCCAGGTCGGGCAGCGTGGGGCCGCCGATGACGCGGGTCAGGCGCACGCCGGCACCGTCGGAGGTGGGCATGCCACGGATGGTGCGCAGCACGCGGACCGGTTCGGGAAAGCTCATGGCGACTCCTGTTGGATGGATGCCAGTGAAGATGGACGCCACACGGCCGTACGCCAATGGATGGCTCCGCAACCGATTGTTCCATCCCTGATGTTCGTTGCACGTCAGCGCAACCGCCGTACGACCAAAGTACTAACGCCGATTCGTCCTGTGCCAATTGACCCTGTCGAGGGCACGCGGGACTCTTTGTCTGTCTTTCCGGGAGAGAGCACCTCATGAAAGGGTTTTCCAAACTGGGCTGGGCGGTACTCGCCCTGCTCGGCGCATTCTGTCTGGGCACCGTGGCCCTGCGCCGCGGCGAACACATCAACGCACTGTGGATCGTGGTGGCAGCGGTTTCGCTGTACCTGGTCGCCTACCGCTTCTACAGCCTGTTCATCGCCAACAAAGTGATGCAGCTGGATCCGACCCGGGCCACCCCGGCGGTGATCAACAACGATGGCCTGGATTACGTGCCGACCAACAAGCACGTGCTGTTCGGCCACCACTTTGCCGCCATCGCTGGCGCCGGCCCGCTGGTCGGCCCGGTCCTGGCCGCGCAGATGGGCTACCTGCCCGGCCTGTTGTGGCTGGTGGTGGGCGTGGTGCTGGCCGGCGCGGTGCAGGACTTCATGGTCCTGTTCCTGTCCAGCCGTCGCAACGGCCGCTCGCTGGGCGACCTGGTAAGAGAAGAGATGGGCCAGGTGCCAGGCACCATCGCGCTGTTCGGTGCGTTCCTGATCATGATCATCATCCTGGCGGTGCTGGCGATGGTGGTGGTCAAGGCGCTGGCCGAAAGCCCGTGGGGCATGTTCACGGTGATCGCGACGATGCCCATCGCGATCCTGATGGGCGTGTACATGCGCTACATCCGTCCCGGCAAGATCGGCGAGATCTCGGTCGTCGGCCTGATCCTGCTGCTGGCCGCGATCTGGTACGGCGGCAAGGTCGCCGCCGATCCGGTCTGGGGCCCGGCCTTCACCTTCACCGGCACCCAGATCACCTGGATGCTGATCGGTTACGGCTTCGTCGCCTCGGTGCTGCCGGTGTGGCTGCTGCTGGCCCCGCGTGACTACCTGTCGACCTTCCTCAAGATCGGCACCATCATCGCGCTGGCCATCGGCATCCTGGTGGTGATGCCGGAACTGAAGATGCCGGCGCTGACCCAGTTCGCCGCCAGCGGTGATGGCCCGGTGTGGAAGGGCGGCATGTTCCCGTTCCTGTTCATCACCATCGCCTGCGGTGCGGTATCCGGCTTCCACGCGTTGATTTCCTCCGGTACCACGCCGAAGCTGCTGGCCAATGAAGCGCACATGCGCTACATCGGCTACGGCGGCATGCTGATGGAATCGTTCGTGGCGGTGATGGCGCTGGTGGCGGCCTCGATCATCGATCCGGGCATCTACTTCGCGATGAACAGCCCGGCGGCGGTGATCGGTGCCGATGCGGCCTCGGCCGCGCACTACATCACCAACACCTGGGGCTTCACCATCACGCCCGAGCAGCTGACCGCGACCGCGGCGGCCATTGGTGAACCGACCATCCTGCATCGCGCAGGTGGCGCACCGACACTGGCGGTGGGCATCGCGCAGATCCTGCACGAAGCGATTCCCAGTGGCAGCGACGCGATGATGGCGTTCTGGTACCACTTCGCGATCCTGTTCGAAGCGTTGTTCATCCTCACTGCAGTCGACGCTGGCACCCGTGCGGGCCGCTTCATGCTGCAGGACCTGCTGGGCAACTTCGTACCGGCGCTGAAGAAGACCGAATCGTGGACCGCCAACATCATCGGCACCGCGGGTTGCGTGGCGCTGTGGGGCTACCTGCTCTACACCGGCGTGGTCGATCCGTTCGGTGGCATCCAGACGCTGTGGCCGCTGTTCGGCATCTCCAACCAGATGCTGGCCGGTATCGCGCTGATGCTGGGCACGGTGGTGCTGTTCAAGATGAAGCGTGACCGCTATGCGTGGGTGACCGCGGTGCCAGCCATCTGGCTGCTGATCTGCACCACCTACGCCGGCTTCATCAAGATCTTCGACAGCAACCCGGCACAGGGCTTCCTGGCCCAGGCACACAAGTTCCAGGCCGCCCTCGCCAGCGACACCATCACGGCACCGGCCAAGTCGGTGGCGCAGATGAAGCAGATCGTGGTCAACGCCTACGTCAACACCGGCCTGACCGCGCTGTTCCTGCTGGTGGTGGGCGCGGTGCTGGTGTATTCGATCAAGACCATCCTGGCGGCCCGCCGCAATCCGCAGCGCACTGACCGCGAGACCCCTTACGTGGCGCTGAAGCCGCATGAAATGGTGGATCTGTGATGAGCACGCAACTGGTTCCCGCCGGCCAGTACCAGGCACACCGCCGCATCTGGCGGCGCCTGGTGCAGACCGCCCGACTGTGCTGTGGCATTCCTGATTACGACAACTACGTCCGACACATGCTGGAGAAGCATCCGGATCAGGAACCGATGGACTACAAGACGTTCTTCCGCGAACGACAGGAAGCGCGTTACGGCGGACGCAACGGTGGCCGTTGCTGTTGAGGAGTGAGGTGGGTGCCGGGCTTGCAGCCCGGCACCCGCACCTTCGACGGATTTCCGGTGAAGGCGAGAAGCATCAGGGGTCAGGATCCGTTTCCTCCGGGAAACGGATCTGACCCCTTCCATGTTCATGGAGGCCCATGAAATGCATCCACGCATGGCGTGGATCTACGGAAGCATGACGCCAGGACGGCCCGAACTCAGCCGGTCGCCATCCACTTCAGGATCAGGCCGGTGACGTAGGCCAGGCCGGTGCCGGTGGCATAGCCCACCGTGCCCAGCAGCACGCCCACCGGAGCCAGCGTCGGATGGAACGCCGCTGCCACCACAGGGGCCGAAGCGGCTGCGCCGATGTTGCCCTGTGAACCAATGGCGAAGAAGAACAGCGGCGCGCGCAGCAGCTTGGCTACCACCCACAGCACCAGCACGTGTGTGGCCATCCAGATCGCGCCGAGCAGGAACAGCCACGGCCGGTCCAGCAGCGACAGCAGGTTCATCTGCATGCCGATGCAGGCGATCAGGAAGTACAGGAACACCGTGCCCAGCCGCGAAGCACCTGCGGCTTCCAGCCGGCGCGCACGGGTGAAGCTCAGGCCCAGGCCCATCGCCGTGGACAGCAGGATCACCCAGACGAACTGGCTGTCCAGGCTGAACTGGCTGGCCCAGCTGACATTGGCCTTGAACCAGCCCGACAGCGGCGCGGCGATGGCGTGGGCCAGACCGACGCCACCCAGTGCCACGCCGACGATCACCATCAGGTCGGTCATGCTGGGAATACGCGCGTTCTGCGCCTCGTAGGCACTGATGCGCGCCTTCATCTCGTCGATGGCACGGGTATCGGCACCGTTGCGGGTATCGATCTGCTGCGCACGGTTGGCCAGGAACAACAGGATGGCCATCCACAGGCTGGCGCAGGCCACGTCGACCACCGCGAACTGGCCGAAGGTGGTGGCATCGGTGCCGAACACCTCACGCATGGCCACCATGTTGGCGCCGCCACCGATCCAGCTGCCGGCCAGCGCGGCCATGCCCGCCCAGGTATCACCTGCCACGGTTTCCGGATGGATCAGCTTCATCAGCTGGAACGAGACGATGGCGCCGAGCATGATGCCGGCAGTACCGGCGCAGAACACGACCAGCAGCTTCGGGCCGAGCTTGATGACGCCCTTCAGGTCGATCGACAGCGTCAGCAGGACCAGTGCGGCCGGCAGCAGCACGTCACGCGCGACCGGGTTGTACAGCGAGGTGTTGTGGCCATCGATGACACCAGCGGTGTTGTAGATGGCGGGGATGAAGTAGCACAGCAGCAGTGCCGGCACCCAGGCGAAGATCTTCTTCAGCAGCGGGGTCGGACCACTGGCGGCCCAGAAGATCAGGGCCAGGGTGGCGGCAATCAGGCCCAGTCCAACGATATCGTTGCTGATCAGGGCAGTAGCGGGTTCGGTCGGCATGGGATCCTCTGTCGATCGAAAGAGCGGAGAAAAAAAAGCGCCGCATAAGGCGGCGCAGGTCGAGATTAACATTGTCTTCACGCCCGGTCATGCTGCAGTGCCGACCACACCCTCATCCCCCTCAGGGAGCCCACTCATGCAGCTTGGCGCCTTTTCGGTCAGCCTCTCGGTGAAGGATCTGCCGGCCTCCCGTGCCTTCTACGAAGCCCTGGGCTTCTCGGTCACCGGCGGCGATCCGGCACAGAACTGGCTGGTGATGCGCAGCAACGGCACCGTGATCGGTCTGTTCCAGGGCATGTTCGAGGGCAACCTGCTGACCTTCAATCCTGGCTGGGACCAGCACAAGCAGGAACTGCCCCACTTCCAGGATGTGCGCGAGCTGCAGGCCGAGCTGGATGCCAGGGGCATCGCGCTGGCAGTCCGCACCGATCCCGATGGCCAGGGGACCGGTTACCTGCAGCTGGCCGATCCCGACGGCAACGTGATCCTGATCGACCAGCACGTGGCGCGGCCGAACGGCGCCTAGTGCCGTGGGGTTGCCGGCCAGCGGCCGGCACTACCGAGATGTGGGGCGCGAGGCACTGAAATCGAGCGTGACACGCGTGCCGCGCGGCTCGCAGGGCTGCAGCTGCAGGGTCCAGCCCAGGTGCTCGCAGAGCCGCGCGATCAGGTCCAGTCCGATGCCGCCGCCCCGATCGGCGCGCTCGCCACGGGCCATGCGTGCGTGGATCGCCGCGATCTCCTCCGGGCTCATGCCATGCCCGGGGTCCTGCAGGGTCAGCACCGCCGACGAACTCAAGCGCAATTCGATATGGCCACGGCCACTGTTCTCGATGGCGTTGCGCAGCAGGTTGCCGATCGCCGCCTGCACCACCGCCAGCGGCGCGACGATGTCCACCGGTGCGGCCTGGATGCCGATGCTCAGGTCCTTGTCGCCCAGCAGATGGCGATGGTCGTCGACGATCTCCGGCAGCAGCTGGTCCAGCGCGATGCGCTCGGCACGCGCCGCCAGTCGTGCCGGATCACGCGCCAGCACCAGCAGCAGTTCGATCAGCTGCTCGACGCTCTGCGCGGTGCGCAGCACCCGCTGCATCTGCTGGCGCGCACGCTCGGGCAGGCCCGGTTGCTCCAGCGCCAGTTCGGCGGCACCGGTCATCACCGCGATCGGCGTGCGCAGTTCATGGCTGGCCGTGCTGATGAACACCCGCTCACGTTCGACGAACTGTTCGTTGCGGTCCAGATAATCGTTCAGTGCACCGGCAATCGTGTGCAGCTCGGAACTGCCACGCGGGTCGACCTCGATGCGCTGCCCCTGCGCGCCGGGCCGCAGGTCGGCGATGCGCTGCGCCAGCAGGCTCAACGGGCGCACCATCCGCTCCATGCCGAAGGACGCCATCAGCACGGTGACGAAGATCATGATCACGCCCGCCAGCATCACCCAGCGCGTGGCGAACTGCTCCAGGTCATGGAAGTCGGAGATGTCCAGCGCCAGCGCGACCCGCCCCATCGATTCGGTCTCGCGCACCATCACCGCCATCTCGCGGCCCTTGATCATCACCCCGTCATGCAGCCCCGGATGCAGCGTGAGGACGCTCTCGGGCAGGTTGACCGCGTCGAAGCGGTACAGGCTCAGGGTGTCCGAATCCTGCCAGCGGTAATGCGGCTCGTGCTCGACATGTTCGACGATGCTGTCCAGCTCGGAATTGAGGAGCGCGCGCCATGCCGCATGCTCGGCGTGCTCGTGCACATAGTTGCCAACACTGAACACCGCCAGCGAAAGCAGCGCCAGGTAGCCCAGCAACCACCACAGCACGCGCCGGTACAGCGGCCCGGGCTTACGCGCCTTCATCAATATCCTTGCCAGCGTCGCTGCCGGTGGTCACGGCCAGCCGATAACCCACCCGCGGCAGGGTGTGGATCAGCTTCTCGGCAAACGGGCCGTCAACGCTGCGACGCAACTCGTAGACGTGCGAGCGCAGCAGGTCGCCATCCGGCGGCTCGTCGCCCCACAGGGCGAACTCCAGCTGCTGTCGCGTCACCGCACCCGGGCTGGCCCGCATCAGCACTTCCAGCAGTTTGCGGCAGGCTGGGTACAGGTGCAGCACCTGGCCCTCACGCTGGGCCTCCAGCGTCGCCAGATCCAGCACCAGGTCGCCCACCTGCAGGCGCTTGCGCGGGTTGCGGCCCTGCGCACGCAGCAGCAGCGCTTCCAGCCGCACCTCCAGCTCGGGCAGCGCGAACGGCTTGGTCAGATAGTCGTCGGCACCGGCGCGGAAGCCGGCGATCTTGTCCGGCAGTTCATCGCGCGCGGTCAGCATGATCACCGGCACCTCGGACGCGTGCTCGGCACGCAGCCGGCGCAGCACCTCCGGCCCCTCCATGCGCGGCAGCATCCAGTCCAGGATCACCGCGTCGTAGGGATGGCTGCCGGCCAGGTGCAGGCCGGTGATGCCATCCGGGGCCACGTCCAGTACATGCCCGCGCGACTCGAAATAGTCGAACAGGTTGGCCACCAGCTGGCGGTTGTCCTCGATCACCAACAGACGCATGCACGAAACATCCACGGAAGTTCGTACCATGGTAGCGCCGCCCATGTCGGAATGCGGTCGTCCCGCCCCCTTCTGACGCTTTTCCCACCCCCGCCACCTCAGAATGGCCGTTTTGCTCCCGGAGCCTGCCGTGCCCGTAGCCCTGCCCCGCCGTTGGCGCCTGCCCCTGTTGTGGCTGCTGATCATTGCTGCATTGGCAGCGGGCATCGGCCTTCGGCAGCCGCAGCCGCCGGACGAGCCGCGCTTCGTGCTGGCCGCGCGGACTATGGTCGAGAGCGGGCAATGGCTGCTGCCGCATCGTGGCAGCGAGCTGTATGCCGAGAAACCACCGGTGTTCATGTGGCTGCAGGCGGCCGCTTACGAGGTGGTCGGCAGCTGGCAGTGGTCGTTCCTGCTGCCGTCATTGCTGGGCGCCCTGCTGAGTCTGTGGCTGGTGTCGGATCTGGCACGGCGGCTGTGGTCGCCGCGGCATTCCATCTATGCCCTCGCGGCGCTGTTCTGCACCCTGCAGTTCGGGCTGATGGCCAAGCGTGCGCAGATCGACATGGTGCTGGTGGGGATGACCACCGTCGCCCTGTGGGGCTTGATGCGGCACCTGTGCGAACGTCGCAACCTGCCCGCGCTGTGGCTGGCCGGTTTCGCCGCAGGCGTCGGCACGGTGACCAAGGGCGTGGGTTTCCTGCCGCTGCTGATGGTGCTGCCCTGGTTCGGCTGGTGGCTGTACCAGCGCCGTCGCGGGCACCGTGTGGAGGGTCCGCACCCGGCAACGCTGCTGTGGCTGATCCCGGCGTTCCTGCTGGGCGTGGGCGTGTGGCTGGCACCGCTGGGCTGGGCCCTGCTGCATACACCCAGCGCCGAACTGCAGGCCTACGCGCATGAGCTGCTGTTCAAGCAGACCGGCACCCGCTACGCCAATGCCTGGCACCACCGGCAACCGGCCTGGTACTACCTGCAGGTGATCCTGACCCTGTGGCTGCCGGGCAGCCTGCTGCTGCCGATGCTGCTCAAGCCCTGGTGGCGCCGCATCCGTCGTGGCGATGGCCGCCAGTGGCTGCTGCTGGGCTGGGCGGTGCTGGTACTGGTGTTCTTCAGTGCCAGCCCGGGCAAGCGCGAGGTGTATCTGTTGCCGATGCTGCCCGCGATGGCACTGGCGGTGGCGCCGCTGCTGCCCGGCCTGCTGCGCCGCCTGTGCGTGCGCCGCTACCTGTTCGGCTACAGCGTGGTGCTGATGCTGGCCACCGGCGTGCTCGGCGTGATGCTGATGACCGAGCACCCGTGGGCGTTGGCACAACTGGAACGCCGCGCCATGCCCGATACGTTGCTGCCGGTGCTGGGCGATGGCCTGCTGACCTTCGCCATTGCCCTGGCCACGCTGATCGTGTGGCTGCGGGTACGTCGTGCCGCGACGCTGGTACTGCTGACCCACGGCATGCTGTGGATGCTCTACGGCCTGGTGCTGATGCCTGCACTGGACCCCTTCGCCTCGGCATCGGCACTGATGCGCCGGGTCGGTGCGCGGATCGGTCCCGATGCCGAACTGGCGCTGGTGGCCTGGCGCGAGCAGAACCTGCTGCAGGCCGACCGGCCGGTGCGCGAGTTCGGCTTCAAGCGGCCCTGGGCCGAGCAATGGCACGACGCCGGCCCGTGGCTGGCCGAGGCACCGGACAAGCGCTGGCTGCTGGTGCTGGATGATGCAATGAGCCCGTGCGTGGACCCGAGCAAGGTGATCGATATTGGTGTTGCCAACAGGAACCGTTGGCAATTGCTTCCCGGTACCGCATGGAACCCGGAATGCCACGCCGAGCGGACAGGGTCGACCGCTGAAGAAGACTGAACGTTGACACGTACCGGGCAAGCATTAACCCGGCACGAACGAGCGTCCGACCCTTCTCCGACATCCAGGTGACGAGCATGACCGCGGATTCCCGACCCGCCCTTTCCCAGCATGCCCGTCCGTCCCCTTGATTCGGTAGCGCCGCTTGCGACATCGCCACTGGCGTCACGATTTGCCGTAACTCACCTCTGGCTGCCTGTCGCAATCGGTCTGCCCCTGTTTACGCTGCTGATGGGTTTCGGCGGCGACCAATGGGTGGCCGATCACCTGTTCCGCCTGGAGGGTGGCCACTGGGCGCTGCAGGACGCCTGGGTCACCCGCACGGTGGTGCACAAGGCCGGCAAATGGCTGAGCACGGCTGCTGCACTCGTGGCGATCCTGCTGTGCTTCCACCACTGGCGAAAGGGTCGCGATCGCACCCTGCGGTGGGCGCTGCTTTATGTCGTAATTGCCATGGCTCTGGGCACCGGTGTGATCTCCCTGCTGAAGTCGCTGGTACCGATGGAATGCCCCTGGGACCTGCTGCGCTACGGCGGCCACCAGCCTTTCATCGGGCTTTTCACGGCGCGCCCCGCAGGCATGGCCGCACAGGCCTGCTTCCCGGCGGGCCACGCCAGCGCGGGTTATGCATGGTTGTCCCTGTACTTTTTTGCCTTGCTGTGGCGCCCTTCATGGCGCTGGGCCGGGTTGTGGATCGGCCTTGCCACCGGCCTGGTGTTCGGCATCAGCCAGCAGCTGCGGGGCGCGCATTTCCTTTCGCATGACGTGGCTACTGCTTTGATCTGCTGGCTGCTTTCGCTGGGCCTGTATCTGATCGTCAAACGCGTCCTGGCACGCCGTCAGCTGGACCGTCCCCACCGCCAGGAGGCAAACGCATGAGTGCATCGGTCCAACGCCCCGCCCGCCTTCCCGCGTTGGCGAGCCTTCGCCGCTGGCGGCCGCAGCTATCCACCGAAGCACTGATCGCACTGACCAGCCTGTTCTTCGCGGTGGCCGGCAACGGCCTGTTCTGGCACAGCGCGATGGCCAGCCATCCGGGCAGCCTGCGCTACGCGCTGTCGCTGCTGCTGTTGCTGCTGGGTGCACACGGCGTGCTGCTGGGCATCCTGGTCTGGCGCTGGAACGCCAAGGTGGTGATCAGCCTGTTGCTGCTGGTGACCGCATTCGCTGCGCACTACATGAGCCGTTACCACATCTACCTGGATGCGGACATGCTGCGCAACGTGCTGGCGACCGATCCCAAGGAAAGCCGCGAGCTGATGACCGTGTCGCTGGTGTGGCCGGTGCTGTTGCTGGCGGTGTTGCCGATGATCGTACTGTGGCGCGTGCAGCTGCGCCGCCGCAGCTGGGGCCGCAGCCTGCTCTGGCGCATCGGCTTCCTGGTCGTGGCGGCAGTGACCGCGGTGGGCGGCGCATTGATCTCGTTCCAGGATGTCTCGGCACTGATGCGCAATCAGCGCGAAGTGCGCTACCTCGCCACCCCGGCCAACGTGCTGCTGGGCATGCCGCGTGCGCTGCGTGGCGACAACCCGGTGCAGCGCGCGCCGAAGCTGCCGATCGGTACCGATGCCAAGGCCACCCCGCGTGCACCTGCCAGCAAGCCGCGCCTGCTGGTGATCGTCATGGGCGAAACCGTGCGCGCGCAGAACTGGGGCCTCAACGGTGGCCGCAACACCACCCCGGAACTGGCCCAGGCCAGTGTGGTCAATTTCCCGGACATGCATTCGTGCGGCACCAGCACCGAGGTTTCGCTGCCGTGCCTGTTCTCGCCGTGGGGCCGCCACGACTACGATGAGAAGAAGATCCGCGCGCACCAGTCGCTGCTGCACGTATTGAACCGCGCCGGCATCGCACCGTTATGGCGTGACAACCAGTCCGGCTGCAAGGGCGTGTGCGAAGGCCTGGACTTCCAGTCATTGTCCGATGCGACCACCCCGGGCCTGTGTGCTGATGGCCGCTGCATGGACGAAATCCTGCTGCAGGACCTGGCCACCCAGGTGCGTGCCAGGCCCGGCGACCGCGTGGTGGTGCTGCACCAGCTGGGCAACCATGGCCCGGCCTACTTCGAGCGCTATCCGCCCGCGTTCCGCCGCTTCACCCCCACCTGCGATACCCGCGACATCGGCCGCTGCACGCGCGAAGAGATCACCAACAGCTACGACAACGCCGTGCTGTACACCGATCACTTCCTGACCAAGACCATCGGCACGCTGCAGGGCATGCAGGACTACGACACAGCGATGATCTACCTGTCCGACCACGGCGAGTCGCTGGGCGAGAAGGGCCTGTTCCTGCACGGCGTGCCCTATGCGATTGCCCCGGCCGAGCAGACCCGGGTGCCGATGACGATGTGGTTCTCGCAGGGCTTCGCCAGCAGCCGCGGGCTGGACCTGCAGTGCGTGCGCAAGCGTTCGGCGGCCTATACCGACCATGACAATCTGTTCCCGTCGGTGCTGGGCCTGATGCAGGTGAAGACCTCGCTGTACGAGCGCGATCGCGACCTGTTCGCAAACTGCGAAGGTTGAGGGTTGTTCGGCAGGGCTTGCAGCCCTGCACCTGCAGAGGCAACGGCCGAAGCAACAGCAACAGCATGCATTCCGTGGGATGGCGGGGTGGGTCCGATGGCGGGAGACGCCGTAAACCCATCCTTGGGGGCTTGGCCGCGGCATCCATGCCGCGGACACTCCCGCCACCGGACCCACCCCGCCTTCGACAGTTTTCCGCGATCTGTTGGACATGCCGATGGGGTCGGATCCGTTTTCCGTAGGAAAACGGATCCGACCCCATTTTGATTGTCGATATCTGACAGATGTGTCGACCAAGGTCGACACCCACCAACAGCCGTAGAGATCTGTCAGAGGTGGGGCGGTGTCGGAGTGCGGGGTGTCAGCCGCATGGATGCGGCTGCCAAGCCTACAGGGACGTACTTGCGGCGTCCCCGCACTCCGACACCGCCCCGCCAAACCACGGATAGTCCGCTGTTGCTTCTGCCTTTGCCCTTGCTTGAAGGCCTCTGCGGGTGCCGGGCGCCGCCCGGCCGACTTCCGCCACTTGCGGTGGCAGCGACGGCCCACTAGCCTTCGGCCGTCGTTCACCACCCAAGGACCGCCCGTGAAACACCGTCATCTCCTGCTGGCCTCGGCAATCGCCGCCGCCACGCTGGCCCTGGCCGCCTGCAAGAAGGAAGCTGCCCCAGGCACCGATACCGCCAGCAGCAGCGCCCCGGCCGGCGAAACCGCCGACCAGTTCGTGGCCCGCATCAATGCCGAATTCAAGGCCGCCTACCCGGAGATGACCTCGGCGCAGTGGCTGTCCTCCACCTACATCAACAGTGATTCGGAACGCATCGCGGCCAAGGCCAACGAGCGCTCGCTGACCCAGCTCAACAGCTGGATCGAACAGGCCGCCAAGTTCGACGGCAAGCCGATGAGCGAGGACAGCAAGCGCGCGATCCACCTGCTGAAACTGATGTCCTCGATGCCGGCGCCGCGCGACCCGGCCAAGCTGGCCGAGCTGACCCAGATCGCCACCCGCATGGAAGGCAGCTACGGCGCCGGCAAGTACTGCACCGACGCCAACGATCCCAACTCCTGCCGCCAGCTGGGCGAGCTGGAACAGGTGCTGGCACGCAGCCGCGATTACGACAAGCAGCTCGACGCCTGGCAGGGCTGGCACAGCACCACCAAGAGCATGCGCGGCGACTACCAGAAGTTCGTTGGCCTGGTGAACGAAGGTGCCAAGGGCATGGGCTTCACCGATGCCGGCCAGATGTGGCGCAGCGGCTACGACATGCCGCCGGAGCAGATCGGCCCGGAAACCGACCGTCTGTGGGAACAGGTCAAGCCGATGTACGAGCAGCTGCACTGCTACGCACGCGGCAAGCTGGACAAGACCTACGGCAAGGACAAGGCCGAAGTGGGCAACGGCCTGATCGCCGCGCACCTGCTGGGCAACATGTGGCAGCAGGACTGGTCGAATCTGTGGGACCAGCTGGAACCGTATCCGGGCGCCGGCAGCCTGGACATCACCGCAGCGCTGGAAAAGCAGTACCAGACCAACCTGAGCGCGGCGCTGGCCAAGGCCGGCAAGGACGCCAACGTGGCCGCCCAGTACAAGGCGCAGCGTGAGGCCGAACTGCGTACCGCCAAGCAGATGACCGAACGCGCGCAGGACTTCTACGTGTCGCTGGGCATGCCGTCGCTGCCGCAGTCCTATTGGGAAAAAACCCAGTTCATCAAGCCTGACGACCGCGACGTGGTCTGCCACGCCAGCGCCTGGGACATGAACATGGAAGGCGACGTGCGCACCAAGATGTGCATCAAGCCGAACGAAGAGAACTTCACCACCATCTACCACGAGCTGGGCCACATCTATTACGACCTGGCCTACAACCCGCTGCCGCCGCTGTTCCAGGGCGGTGCCAACGATGGCTTCCATGAAGCGATCGGCGACACCATCGTGCTGGCGATGACGCCCAAGTACCTCAGCTCGATCGGCCTGGTCGATGCACCGACCGAAAGCCGCGAGGCGGTCATCAACAACCAGATGCGCATGGCGCTGTCAGGCGTGTCGTTCCTGCCGTTCGGGCTGATGATCGACCGCTGGCGCTGGGGCGTGTTCGATGGCTCGATCACTGCCGACAACTACAACAAGGCGTGGTGGGACCTGAAGGCCAAGTACCAGGGCGTGGCGCCGGCCAGCACCCGTGGCGAAGAGTTCTTCGATCCGGGCGCGAAGTACCACGTGCCGGGCAACACCCCGTACACCCGCTACTTCCTGGCGCGCATCCTGCAGTTCCAGTTCTACAAGGGCCTGTGCGACGCGTCCGGCTACAAGGGCCCGCTGCATGAGTGCACCTTCTACGGCAACAAGGAAGCCGGCCAGAAGTACTGGGCGATGCTGAGCAAGGGCGCCAGCCAGCCGTGGCAGGCCACGCTGAAGGAGCTGACCGGTACCGACAAGCTCGATGCCGGCCCGATGATCGAGTACTTCACCCCGGTCAACGAGTGGCTGAAGCAGCAGAACGAAGGCCAGATGTGCGGCTGGCAGGCCAACGCGGCCCCGGCAGCAAAATGAAAAAAGGGGCGGGTCCGCGAGGATCCGCCCCTTTCTGGTAGTGCCGGCCGCTGGCCGGCAACTGCACGGTGGAAATCCGTCTGGCAGCCGGCCAGCGGCCGGCTCTACCGCAACAGCGATCAGCTGTTCTTCTTCGCTGCCATCGCTGCAGCCAGCTCGGCCTTGAACTCCTCGAAGGTCTGGCCCTTCTCTTTGGCTTCGGCCTGTGCAGCATCGCGCAGTGCATCGGAGTACACCAGGCGCACCGGCGTGCCCTTGCGCTCGTGCAGCTCACCGGCCTGCATGATCAGCGCCAGCACCTGCGCAGCGCTCTCGCTGTGGCCCGCGATGCGGCCGTCCATGCCCAGCACCCATTCGCCGTCGCGGCGCACGACACCGGCCAGCAGCGTGCGCTGCGTATCGCGCAGTTCGGCATGCGGCTCCACCGGCGAGGCCTGGGCAGCGGCCTTGTTGGCGGCCTTTTCTTCCTGGCGGCGGCGCTGGTCGCGACGGGTCTTGGAGCTGGTGGACATGGTGCGGTACCGCTGCGAAGGGGGCGCAAGGATAGCGCACCCCGCCCGCAGCGCTGCTTCACGCGTGCCCGGTCCAGTTCGCTCAGTCCAGCACCTTGCCCTGCCGCCAGTAGCCCATGAAGGTGATCGCGCGGCGGTCCAGCCCGCAATCGCGCACCAGGTGGCGGCGGATCGCCATCACCGCACCCGCCTCGCCCGCCACCCAGGCATACAGCGGCCCGGCCACGCGGGTATCGGCCTGCTCCCAGAGGATCTGCGTATCAACGTCGATCTCCTCCAGCGCATCGCCGACAGCCACGCCCGAGGCCGCTGCCATCCGCGCCTGCACCGCCTCCAGCAACGGCTGTCCGTAGGCGGCCTGCCCGCGCGGCAGCCAGACCAGCTCGGCGCTGGAGGGCGCCTTCAGGTGCACCGCATCACCGGCCTGCGCCACCTCCAGCAGCGCCAGCGTGCGCGGTGGGTCGACCATGGTCGACAGTTCCTCAAGGATGCCGGCCACCGCCGGCAACGCGGTTTCATCGGCCACTAGCAGCACCTGGCCGACACCGGCAGGTGGCTTCCACTCCCAGCCCTCGCTGCTCCCGGCACAGTCGGCGTCCGGGGCCAGCAGCAACACGCGGTCGCCGGGGCGGGCGTGCATGGCCCAGCGCGAGGCGGGACCGGTTTCGCCGTGGATGACGAAATCGACATCGACCTCGCCCTGCTCGGCGCGCAACTGGCGGATGGTGTAGGTACGCATCGGCGGGCGCTGATCGTCCGGCAGGGCCCGGTAGCGCGGGTACCAGTCTTCACCGCTGGGGACCTGCGGCACGTCCTGGCCGGGCAAGGGGAAGAACACCTTGATCCGTTGGTCCGGGCCTTCGGTCTTCATCCGCGCCACGTCGGCACCGGTGAACACCATGCGGTCCAGGGAAGGGGAAAGAACGCGGCGCTCCTTCAGCGCCACCTCGAACAGGCGGTAGGTCTGCTGCGCAGCCATGGGGGAACCTCATGCAACGACATCGGATTGGCTGGCTGTCGTGCATCCACGCACCGGCTGGCTGGAGTGCCCAGCCTAGTCCGGTCGTTCCCTGTCGCAAGCATTGCGGGCATCGCGGCCCGCCCTACCCCTGCGCGCTGCTCAATGGCCCGTGCAGGCCGCCTGCGCCGCGCGTTCACGCTGGTGTTCCCAGTACCAGAACACGAAGCCGGCGCCGAAGAATGCGGCCTGGCCCAGTGCCAGGTGCAGCGGGCTGGCGCTCAGCAGCGGCGATACCACGCCGGCCACCACGGTGCTGATCATCAGCTGCACGAAGGCCTGCAGCGACGAGGCCAGGCCGCGCTGGTGCGGGTACATGTCCAGCACCGCCAGCGCCAGGATCGGGAAGATCAGTGCCATGCCCATGCCGCCCAGGAAGATCGGCAGCACTGCCCACGGCAGCACGAACTGCGGCGACAGCGCCACGTAGCCGACGTTCAACAGCACCGACAGCGCGCACAGGCCGAAACCAATGGACACCTGGCGGGTGGGCGTGGTGTGCCCGGCCATGCGCCCGGACAGGAACGAGCCGGTGGTCATGCCGCCGATGGTGGGGATGAACAACCAGGCGAAACCACCCTCGCCCAGATGCAGGTGCTGCATCACGAATACCGGCGCCGAGGAGATGTACAGGAAGATGCCACCGAAGCCGATGCTGCCGGCCAGTGCCAGGCGCAGGAAGCGCGGGTTGAAGCCGATCCGCACGTAGTCACGCATCAACGTGCGCGGCGACAACGGCACGCGCGCTTCAACCGGATGGGTCTCGGGCAGGTAGCGTGCAGTGGCCGCCAGCAGGACCAGCCCGAACACCACCAGGAACCAGAAGATCAGCGGCCAGCCGGCACCACTGAGCAGGATCCAGCCACCGATGATCGGCGCGATGGCCGGGGCGATGCCGAACAGCATCGACACCTGGCTCATCAGGCGCTGCGCGTCGTGGCCATGGTAGAGATCGCGGATCACCGCGCGGCCGACGATCATGCCGACACCCGCCGACAGGCCCTGCAGCGCGCGGAACGCCAGCAAGGTGGTCAGGTCGGTGGACAACGCGCAGCCGACCGAGGCGCCGACGAACACCACCAGGCCACCGAGGATCACCCACTTGCGGCCCCAGGCGTCGGACAGCGGGCCGTGCGCCAGGCTCATCAGGCCATAGAACAGCAGGTACACGCTGATGGTCTGCTGCACCGCCACCTCGTCCACCGCCAGGCGCTGGGCCAGCTGCGGGAACGCCGGGAAGATGGTGTCGATCGAGAACGGACCGAACATGGCCAGGCCGGCGAGCAGCAGGGCCATGCGGCGGGTGGAGGGAGCAACAGCGGCGGTCATGGGGAAGGCGTCCGGCAGGGCCATGCGCGGCACGCACGGCGGGCGCCGGTCCCCTTCTGCAGGGACAGCGCCAGATGAATTCGGGTATCCGCCCATCATAGGTGGGGATTGCGCCCGATGCCATGCAGAGGTGCACAAAACGCACGGCTGGGCCATCGGCCATTCAGGCGCGGTGGCCATACCTGGAGGCGGCCGGCGGGCCCGCAACGGGCTATAATCAGCGGGCAACACGGTGGGAGAAGCGGAACACCGCTGCCGAAGGCGCAACGCCCGTAATCGCTCAGGCCCGATACCACCCGTAACAGAACTCTGGAGAGACCGGTTCGATCCGGCGCCGAAGGGGCACGAAGCTGCGGTCCGCCGCGCTTTTAAACTCTCAGGCAAAAGGACAGAGGGGCGCCCCGCAGACCGCCGACCGGCGGCTTGTGCCCGTGCGTGTGCCCTTTCCTGACGGATCCTTCGCCATGTCCCAGAACACCCCTTCCCTGCGTGAGCTCGAGCACCACAATGCGTTCGTCGAGCGCCACATCGGCCCCAACGACGCCGAGATCGCGCAGATGCTCGATGTCGTCGGCCACGCGTCGCTGGATGGAATGACCGATGCCATCGTACCGGCCAAGATCAAATCGCCGGCGCCGCTGGCGCTGCCGGAATCGATGACCGAAGTACAGGCACTGGCGAAGATCCGTGCGATCGCCGACAAGAACACCGTGCTGCGCAGCTTCATCGGCCAGGGCTACTACGGCACCCACACGCCGAACGTGATCCTGCGCAACATCCTGGAAAACCCGGCCTGGTACACCGCCTACACCCCGTACCAGGCGGAAATCTCGCAGGGCCGCATGGAAGCGCTGATCAACTTCCAGACCCTGTGCGCCGACCTGACCGGCATGGAGATCGCCAACGCCTCGCTGCTGGACGAAGCCACTGCCGCCGCCGAAGCGATGACCCTGGCCAAGCGTTCGGCCAAGTCGAAGTCGGACACCTTCTTCGTGCACGACGCCGTGCACCCGCAGACGCTGGAACTGCTGCGCACCCGCGCCGAGCCCATGGGCATCGTGCTGCGCGTGGGCACCCCGGCCGAAGCACTGGAAGCGGAGGCCTTCGGCCTGCTGCTGCAGTACCCGGACACCTTCGGCCAGGTCGGCGACTACAAGGCGCTGGTCGATGCCGTGCACGCGCGCGGCGGCCTGGTGGCCGTGGCCACCGACCTGCTGGCGCTGACCCTGCTGGCCGCTCCCGGCGAATGGGGCGCGGACATCGTGGTCGGCAACAGCCAGCGTTTCGGCGTGCCGTTCGGTTTCGGCGGCCCGCACGCTGCGTTCATGGCCTGCCGTGATGCCTACAAGCGCTCGATGCCGGGCCGCCTGATCGGCGTCTCCATCGATGCCGAAGGCAAGCCGGCCTACCGCCTGACCCTGCAGACCCGCGAGCAGCACATCCGCCGCGAGAAGGCCACCTCCAACATCTGCACCGCGCAGGTGCTGCTGGCGGTGATGGCCTCGATGTACGCCGTCTACCACGGTCCGGAAGGCCTGGCCCGCATCGCCCGCCGCACCCACCGCCTGGCTTCGATCCTGGCCGCGTCGCTGCGCAGCGCCGGCGTGCAGGTCGGTGGCGACTTCTTCGACACCCTGCACGTCACCGGCGTGCATGCCGATGAAATCCATGCCAAGGCACGCGCCGCTGGTTACAACCTGCGCGCGATCGACAGCGACTCGGTCGGCATCAGCCTGGACGAGACCACCACCCGCGCCGACATCGTCGCCGTGGCTGCGGTGTTCGGCGCTTCGCTGGACGTCGACGCGCTGGATGCCAGCACTGCCGACGCGCTGCCGGCCGGCCTGCTGCGCCAGTCCGCGTTCCTGACCCATCCGGTGTTCAACACCCACCACAGCGAGCACGAACTGCTGCGCTACCTGCGTTCGCTGGCCGACAAGGACCTGGCGATGGACCGCACGATGATCCCGCTGGGCTCGTGCACCATGAAGCTCAACGCCACCGCCGAGATGATCCCGGTGACCTGGCCGGAGTTCTCGCAGATCCACCCGCTGGTGCCGGCCGACCAGGCGCTGGGCTACAAGGAACTGATCGACACGCTGGAAGCGATGCTGGTGGAATGCACCGGCTACGACGCGGTCAGCCTGCAGCCGAACTCCGGTGCGCAGGGCGAGTACGCCGGCCTGCTGGCGATCCGCGCCTACCACCGCTCGCGCGGTGAGGAACATCGCGATATCTGCCTGATTCCGGACTCGGCGCACGGCACCAACCCGGCCTCGGCACAGATGTGCGGCATGAAGGTGGTGGTGACCAAGACCGATGCCAACGGCAACGTCGACGTCGAGGACATCCGCCTCAACGCCGAGAAGTACAGCGACCGCCTGGCCGCGATCATGATGACCTACCCGTCCACGCACGGCGTGTTCGAGGAAGAGGTGGTGGAGATCTGCGAGATCATCCACAAGCACGGCGGCCAGGTGTACACCGATGGTGCCAACATGAACGCCCTGGTCGGCGTGGCCAAGCCGGGCAAGTGGGGTTCGGACGTTTCGCACCTGAACCTGCACAAGACCTTCTGCATCCCGCACGGCGGTGGCGGCCCGGGCGTTGGCCCGTGCGCGGTCAAGGAGCACCTGGCGCCGTTCCTGCCGGGCAAGCTGGGTGACAACGGCCCGGTCGGCATGGTCAGCGCGGCCAGCTTCGGCAGCGCCTCGATCCTGCCGATCAGCTGGATGTACATCGCGATGATGGGCCACGATGGCCTGCGCAAGGCTACCCAGGTCGCGCAGCTCAACGCCAACTACATCGCCAAGCGCCTGGCCCCGCACTTCAAGACCCTGTACACCGGCCGCAACGGCCTGGTGGCGCATGAGTGCATCCTGGACGTGCGCCCGCTGGAGAAGACCAGCGGCATCGGCGCCGAGGACGTGGCCAAGCGCCTGATCGACTTCGGCTTCCACGCCCCGACCCTGAGCTTCCCGGTAGCCGGCACGCTGATGGTCGAACCGACCGAAAGCGAATCGCTGCACGAGCTGGACCGCTTCATCGACGCGATGATCCAGATCCGCGAGGAGATCACCGCGATCGAAGACGGCCGCCTGGACCGCGAAGACAACCCGCTGAAGAACGCGCCGCACACCGCCACCGCGGTGACTGCCAGCGAATGGACCCACGCCTACCCGCGTGAACTGGCTGCGTTCCCGCTGCCCAGCCTGAAGCTGCAGAAGTACTGGCCGCCGGTGGCACGCGTGGACAACGTGTACGGCGACAAGAACGTGATGTGCGCCTGCATCCCGGTCGATGCCTACAAGGATGATGAAGTCGAGGCGTAATCCTTCGACCCATCGGAAATGAAAACGGCCCGCGCAAGCGGGCCGTTTTCATAAGGGCGCGTGGACCCAGGTCCACACCCACAACAATCCGATCACGGGTCCGGCATCTGCCCCAGGCTCAACTGCCACGACACGCCGAAGCGGTCCTGCACCCAGCCGTAGCGGTTGCTGAAGTCATAGTCGCCCACCGGCATCAACCAGTGGCCGCCCTCGCCCAGCACGCGCGCGGCACGCTCGAACTGTTCGGCGCCGGAACACTCCACGAACAGCGAGATCGACGGCGAGAAGGTGAAGTCGTGCACGTCCAGGCTGTCGAAGCACAGGTAGTGGGTGCCTCCGAGCAGGAAAATGGCCTGGCGGACCTGCCCGGGAACGCCGGCACCGGCGCCGTCCGGATGGCGCTGCATTGCCAGCAGGCGGAAATCGGCGAAGGCCTCGGCGTACAGGGCCAGGGCGGCCTCGGCCTGGCCGGTGAACATCAGGAAGGGGCGACTGCGCAGCATGCGGTACTCCTGGTCAACGGGCCGCTGACGGCCCACACGATCAGGATGGCACGGCGGATGTGCAGCCTCCGTGGTAGTGCCGGCCGCTGGCCGGCAGCTTCAGTCACGCCTCGCGCATGCGCCGCGCGATGGCGCTGCCGGCGGCGATGGTGGCGGTCAGCGCCACCATCGACAGGAACTGCAGGCGGGTGTGCGACTCGCTCAGCAGCAGGCCGAAGATCAGTGCCAGGATCGCCAGCGCGCAGCAGGTCAGCCACGGGAAGCCGGCCATGCGGAACGGCAGCCGGGTACCCAGGCGATCCGCGCGGCGGCGCAGCACCAGCTGCGACACCAGCGACAGCGTCCACACCAGCAGGCAGGTGGAACCGACGATGTTCAGCAGCACCGGCAGCACCCGGTCCGGGAACAGCAGCTCCATCACCGTGGCGGCGAAACCGAACAGCACGCTGGCCAGCACGGCGATCACCGGCACCTGGCGCGGATCGGTCCAGCCCAGCACGGCCGGCGCTTCACGACGCTGCGCCAGCGAATACATCATGCGCGAGGCGCCGTAGAGGTTGGCATTGAGCGCCGACAGCAACGCGATCACCGCGATCAGGGTGATGGCGGTGCCGGCGCCGGGAATGCGGGCGATATCCAGCACGGCGGCAAACGGGGACTTCAGCGCCTCGCTGGTCCATGGCACGACGGCGATGATCACGCTCAGCGAGCCGATGTAGAACACCAGGATGCGCCAGGCCACAGTGCGGATGGCACGGGCGATGCTGCGCTCGGGATCTTCGGTCTCGGCTGCCGCAACGGCGACGATCTCGGTGCCACCGAAGGCAAAAACGACAACCAGCAATGCAGCGCCAATACCGGCCAGGCCCTTCGGAGCGAAGCCACCGTGTTCGGTGAAGTTGCTCAGGCCCGGCGAGGTCACCTGCGGCAGCCAGCCCATCAGCAGCGCCACGCCGATGGCGATGAAGGCCAGGATCGCCACCACCTTGAGGATGGCGAACCAGAATTCGAACTCGCCGAAGTTCTTCACTCCGAGCAGGTTGATCGCGGTGAAGAACAGCATGAACGCCAGCGCTGCCATCGGGACCGGCACCGCAGGCCAGACCGTGGCCAGCAGCCCGGCCGCGCCTACCGCCTCGGCGGCGATCACGATCACCAGCTGCACCCACCACAACCAGCCCACGGTGGCGCCGGCGGTGGCGCCCATGGCGTCGGCCGCATACACCGAGAACGCGCCGCTGGTCGGTTTGGCCGCCGCCATCTCGCCCAGTGCGTTCATCACGATGATCACCAGCGCGCCGGCCACCAGATACGACACCAGAACCGCCGGACCGGCCGCCTGCACACCTACGCCCGAGCCGAGGAACAGGCCGGCGCCGATGGCGCTGCCCAGGCCCATCATGATCAGCTGGCGGGGCTTGAGCGAATGTCCGAGGCGGGACGGCGAAGCGGTCGGAATCGAGTTGGGCATCGGCGGGGCTGGCGGCGGGCTACAGGGGCGACACCTTACCCTGTCCCATGCCCGCGGGGATAGGCACAGCGCAGCAGGCCGCTCAGGCCAGTGCTGGCTCGCCGACACTGCCGCCGATGCGGGCACGGTAGGCGCGCGGCGAGAAACCGGTTTCAGCCTTGAACTTGCGGGTAAAGGCGCTCTGGTCGCTGAAACCGCAGGCCTGGCCGATGCAGGCGATGCTGTCGTCGCCATGCAGCAGGTGCATGGCCATCTGGATCCGCAGCCGGGTCAGCACCTGCTGCGGGGTCATCTGGAACACCTTGCGGAAACTGCGCTCCAGCTTGGACAGCGAGAAGCCGGTGATGTCGAGCAGGGTCTGCATGCGCACGTTCTCGGCGTAGTGCGCATTGAGGTGGGCCAGGGCCAGCCGCAGCTGTTCGTACTGGGTGCCCAGGCTGTCCTTCTGGCCAAGGTCGCGGGAAATGCCGATCAGGCCCTCGATGGACCCATCGACCACCAGCGGGCGCTTGCAGGTCAGGCACCAGCCCGGTTCGCGGTTGGCGAACAGGTGCAGCTCCATCAGGTTCTCGATCACCTCGCCGGACAGCACGCGGGCGTCCTGGTCGACGTAGTCCGCACTGAGGCCGGTCGGGTAGATTTCAGCCGCGGTGCGCCCGATCACGTCCTTGCGCGCGCGCAGGCCCAGCCGCCGCAGCATGGTCTGGTTGACGTGGGTGTAACGCCCCTGAAGGTCCTTGATGAAGAACAGCACATCCGGGATGGCGTCGAACAGGGCTTCGATGTCGGCGGGCTCGACTCGCATGCCACAAGCATAGCCGAGGCCCCTTGCCGGTGCGATCACCCTTGCGGGACTTGCGCTTAACGCCGCCAGGACCACCGTGGGGGCCAGCCCCGACCGGAGAACCGGCCATGCCCCGCGGTGACAAGTCCGCCTATACCGAAAAGCAGAAGCGCCAGGCCGAGCACATCGAGGACAGCGAGCGCGAGCGCGGTGCCAGCGAAAGCACTGCCGAACGCATTGCCTGGGCCACCGTGAACAAGCAGGATGGCGGCGGCAAGCGCAGCGGCAGTGGGCGCACGGTGGCGAAGAAGGCGGCGGCCAAAAAGGCGCCTGCCCGCAAGACGGCCGCGAAGACGGCGGCAAAGAAAACGGTGGTCAAGAAGACCAGCACCGCCGCCTCACGTAGTGCTGCCGCGAAGAAGGCAGCGAAGACCCGTGCGGCGAAGAAGACCGTGCGCAAGGTAGCGGCGAAGAAAGCGGCACGTACCCGCGCCTGCAGCTGAGCGCACCGTTCAGTGCGACAACGTCGTCATCCACGCGGCAACTTCGGCTGCCGCTGCGTCAGCGCGCGCCTGCAGCAGCAGATGTGGGCCCTCCAACGACACATGGCGGGCATCGGGCAACAGGGCCTGCAGCTCGGCCACGCTGGGCGGCCACAGCAAGCGGTCCTGCGTGGCGTGCAGGCACAGCGTCGGCAACACGAGTTCCGGCAGCAGTGCACGAACGTCCACCTGCAGTGTCGCCGCAGCACGTTGGCGCAGGGTTGCAGCCGGTACCTGCGTGATTGCCAGGCCCAGCTCGCGCAGGTTCGCGCGCGTCCGCCACTGCCCCAGCAGCAGCCGGGCCATCAACGCGAGTGGCGGCAACGGCCACGCCGGAGCCAGTATCCGTGCGCTTGCCGCAGGCAGCGGCACCGGCCGCCGTGCGAAGGTCGTACTCAGTACCAACCCACGCAATCCAGGCAACCCAGCCGCCGCCAGTTCGATGGCCAGTGGCCCGGCGAACGATTCGGCCAGCAGCACGAAAGGAGATGCGGGAAGCTGCGGGCGCAGGATCGACGCCAACGTGGTGTAGTCCTGTTGCCCCCGCGCGGGCAACGGCAGCACCTGCATCTGGATGCCTCGCGCCTGCATCGCCTCCACGAAGTGTGCCGACAGCAGGCTGGTGCCATCCAGGCCCGGCAGCATCACGACCGGCAGCATCACAGCATTCATCACGTTGATCACCCTTCAGGTTTCTTCGCACAGCTCCCTGCCTGCAGCTTCACTCATTGGCTCGACCCAAGGAAGTGCACGGCGGCGCACGCGGCGCTACGCTGATGGTCCCGACGGAACGGACAAGGCGGCATGCGCAAGCCACGCTGGCTCAGCTGGACCGGCATTGCCATATGCACACTCTATCTCGCGCTGACCGCCTGGCTGGTGCTCGATGCCCAGGCCAACAGCGATCCCAAGAGTGTCTACATCCTCATGCAGCTGCCGGTGATGCTGCAGACCGCAGCACTCGACGTCATCGGCATGGGTGGGTGGCTTTCCGGAAAGACCTGGACGACCGTCTACCTTCTGGTGATGCCCCCTACCCTGGCCGTGCTGTATGCCGTGGGGGCCATGCTCGGCAGTGTCCTTGAACAATGATGACGGTGTGTCCCTCTGTCTGGGCAGGCAATGGAAATACGGCCGCCCAAGGCGGCCGCATTCCTGTCACCGGATCAGCAGCCTGCTCAGGCTGCGCGACGCGACACGGCTGAAGCCGCTGCGCCTTCCACCTTGAACACCGACACCGACGTGGTCAGTGCATGCGCCTGTTCTTCCAGCGCGCGGCTGGCGGCGGTGGCTTCTTCCACCAGCGCGGCGTTCTGCTGGGTCACCTGGTCCATCTGTACCACCACCTGGTTGACCTGCTCGATACCGGCGGCCTGTTCCTTGCTGGCCGCTGCAATGTCGCTCATCAGCTGGGTGGTACGCGAACTCGCCTGGGCTACGCGCGCAATCGCGGCTTCCGATTCGACGGTCACCGCCAGGCCACTCTTCACCTTGGCGGCAGCGTCTTCGATCAGTTCCTTGATCTCCTTGGCGGCGACACCGGCACGTTGCGCGAGCGTGCGTACTTCGCTGGCGACCACGGCAAAGCCACGGCCCTGCTCGCCTGCACGCGCGGCTTCCACTGCAGCATTCAGCGCCAGGATGTTGGTCTGGAACGCGATGCCGTCGATCACCGTGGAGATTTCCGAGATGCGTGCCGAGGACTGGTCGATCTCACCCATGACCGACGCCATCTGTGCCATCGCCTGCTCGGTCTCGCGCACGGCGGCACCGGCGGCATGCGCTTCACTGTCAGCCTGACGCGCCAGCTCGGCATTCTGGCGCACGGTGGAAGTCAGTTCCTCCATCGATGCAGCCGCTTCTTCCAGGTTGGCTGCCTGCTGCTCGGTGCGGCGCGACAGGTCGTTGTTGCCGGCGGCCAGTTCCTGCGCCGCGTTGTTGATGCTGTCGGCAGCCACCTGGATGCCACGCACGATGCCGGTCAGCTGAGCGGTGGTGGTGTTGGCGTCGTCGCGCATGCGCGCGAACACGCCGTCGTACTCGCCGTCCATGCGTGCGGTCAGGTCGCCGTGCGAGATCGCGCGCAGCACATCGGAGACATCGGCGATGCTGGCCTGCGAACTGGCCATCATGCCGTTGAGGTGCTCGACCATCGCCTTGAACTGGTACTGGAACGCAGCGGCATCGCCACGCATGCTGAAATCACCGGCGCGCGCGGCACGGGCCAGTTCATCGATCTGCGCGTTGATCGCCATCAGGCTCTGCTTCACCGCGGCGAGGGTGCGGGTCAGCGTGCCCTTCTCGCCCGGGTAGTCCGGCAGGTCGCGGCTGAGGTCACCAATGGCGTAACGCTGCATCACTTCGGCCATGAGCAGTTCCACCTGCACGTGCGATTCCACCAGGCTGTTGGTGGCCTGCACCATGCGGCCGAAATCACCGGGGAAGGCACTGGCGTCCATGCGATAGCGGATTGCGCCGGCCTCATGCTGCTCGGCCATCTGCAGCTGCGCGCCGATCGCCGCCTGCACGCTCTGCCGAACGCTGGCCATGGCTTCACCCAGCTGGGTCAGTTCATCGCGGCCGCCAAGGCGGAACTCCTGGTCCAGCTGTCCCTTGGACAGGCGCTCGGCCAGGTTCACCGCGCGGGCCAGCGGACCGGTCAGGCTGCGGCCGATCATCACCGAGGCACCGATGCCGACCAGCAGCGCAACGCCGCCCAGCACCAGCAGCTGCAGCAGGCTACGCTCGCCCAGGCGGATCGCCTCGGCGGCTGCATCGCGGCTTTCCTTCTCTTCGAAGTCCACGCCATCGGACAGCGCCTTGTTCCAGCCATTGGCCGCTTCCTGCACCGGGCCCAGGGTCAGCGCCACGGCACCCGGGTAATCGCCCTGCTCCATCAGTTCGCTGGTCTGCTTGTTGAGCGGACGCGCGATGGCACGCTTGGCCGCGATGGTTTCAGCGATGGCCTTGCCGTCGGCGTCGCTGGGCAGTGCCTGGTAGGCGGTCCAGCTGGCCTCATAGCGCTTGACCAGGTCGGCAATGCGCTGCTCGTCACTACCGCGGTCTTCGCCCTGACGGATCAGCATCTCGCGGCGCACGACCATCATCTGGTTGTTGGCATCGAGCATCTGCGACAGCAGGCGCACCTTGGCCACGCTGACGTCGACCACCTGCTGCATCGCGCGCTTCTGCACGACACTGGCGGTGGCGCCGGTGGCCACCACGGCGGCGACCAGCAGCAGCAACAGGCCAAAGCCCAGCCCAAGACGCCAGGCAACCCTGACGTTCCTCAAGTAGTTCATGGGTACATCCAAAACGGGGGGATGTGGCCCTATCGGCACATGTACTGCTGCACTTGATATGGACCGCCATTTCCCTCCCAGATTCATTCATAAAAGTGAAGGGCCAGATGATTCCCGGGACGCTGACGACCAAGCCGGCATCATCCGACAAGCTACTTTTCACGGCCATCTTCACTTTGGCTAAAGTCGACATTTCGGAGAAAGTTCAGGATAAAAAGGACCATGTGAGTCATTCCCAGCAATGACTCCAGCATTACCACCCATCTCCCCTGATCGTTCGCCGGCACGATGTCGCCATAGCCAAGCGTCGTGAACGTTGCAGTAGAAAAATAAACCGCAGAAGTCAGATTTCCAGAGATAGGCACATCATCCCGAGTCGAAATTGCGATCGGAAAAGCGATGTAGTAACCGGTGAACACAATAATCAAGAGAATGGCAGTCGACACAAAAACCATAGGAGCGGCGACAAGCTGCTCTCGGGTATACCGAACGTATCTGTGACTGATAAAACCAAAGCTGGCATAGCTGACCGCAATGAGCGGCATCCCAATCCAAAGGGTCACATTCAAGGGGATCCACGCCCTGAACAGTGGCAGCAGTGCCGCCGCAATTACCAGCCCCATGCTCAGAATGAACCGAAAGCGACCACTGGGGTCCTTGAGCTCCATCCACCTTACGAACTTCACCATCATCGTCCGCACGTCAACATGTCCTATCTCCTCCGGCCGTCCAATGAAGAGGTAGCGGCGCTGTGCAGCCATAGCTTTAGCAAATCTCACTTCCACGCACTCTTCGCTCCAGGCGCTTCGCAGCAACGATACAGTTTCCCCGGAACCTCCAAGCTCCTCCAAGCACCCACTACCATCATCAGGACCAGAAGCGAATCGCTCGCCACCCGTGCATTGGCGTCTAGCAATCCCCCAATCCCACTCGAAAGGAGAATTTTCGCAACGGGAACATCATGCTGCAGACACATGACACTCGAACTGCCGGTCAGTGCAACTTCACCCCGGGAACCTGCAGAAATCACCCCCTCCTCCCGGGGATTTATATTAGAGTCCAAGGATTCCACATCCAGCGCTCCCAATGACACTCAGAGCTTTCATCAGCAGCACCATGGATGATCTTGTGAACGAAAGACGGCTCGTTGCCAAGAGGCTCAAAGAGCTTGGCATTGAACCTGTAAATGCTGAAGCCATGCCTCCCTCTGGCCTCAACAGCTGGGATAGGATCAAAGGCGAAATAGAAAGCTGCCAGATTGTGATTCTCATCTTGGGCGACAGATATGGCTGGGTGCCGAATAGCGGCCATGGGGCCAACCTGGGAAAATCAGTTACGCACCTTGAGTACGACCATGCGAAGGAACTTGGAAAGATCATTCTTCCGTTCCAGAAGCGACTCAGGTACGGCCTCCCTGCGGACACTTCCCGGGACGATTTCCGTCGCGAAGTTTCCGAATGGTCCGATGGCGCGTTTCGACAGGAATTCGACTTTGCGGACGAGCTTTCAGAGCTTGCTGGCGCCGCCATCATCGATCTTCTCCGAAATACGTTCCTCAAGAACCCGCCGTATCCCCACCGTCAGCCGAGGTCAATCCCACGCCCGGCGCTCTCCACCTCAAACCGTTTCACCAACAAGGATGTCCTAATTGCTGGAGCAGGGATGTCCATTGCCGCAGGAATGCCCACTGCATCGCTTCTGATCGGCCTACTTTCTCACGAAATCTGGGATCAACCGAGCCAATCGGAGCGGTTCAACTTCAGTGATGTTGCCGAGTTCTACACCCATAAATTCGGCAAAGAACAACTGATTAGGCGGTTGGTGGAAGCAATGGAAGGGCTAGGAAACCCTCAGCCGACATCTGCTCACAAGCACTCGGTGACGTACTTCAGCGCAATCATTACCACCAACTTCGACAGCCTGTTCGAGCAGGCTTGCGAGCAGCAGGGCATTCCATACATCGTCATGCTTCCAGGCGAGCCTCTCCCCCAGGTTGGAAACCACCTGCCAATCTACAAACTTATAGGAAGCTTGGACACATCAAAATCGCTGCGCCTGACTCAACAAGAAGCAGCCATGGATGTGAATTCAGAGCTTGTCATGATGGTAAAGCAGCTCATACGGAAGAACCCAGTAACGGTGATAGGTCACGGACTTCGCGATGGACTCATCCCTGAAATCCTCTCTCAAAGACCAGAGAGCCTTGAAGGAAGAATGGTTTCTCCAATCGCAGACCCCATGGAAGAAATATTACTCAATCGATTCCATTTGAATAAAATCGAAATGTCAGCCAACGATTTCATGGAAGATCTGATAGGCCGGCTGTGACTTCGTAGTGAATTCAACAAAAGGGACAGCGAGAAGGCAGGCCCCTTCCAATGCGATCAAATGTAGAAGCCGCAGCACGGTGTTGCGGTTCATGTTCCGCTGCAAGGAACTATTGAAACAAGTTCCTGTGCCTGCGCCGCAAGGTCAGCGTGAAAACAGCCAGCGCGGCTCCTGGAATCAGCAGGAGCAACGCCGCCATCTTCCAGAAGAAGAACGGCCACAGCCAGAGGTAATCCAGGTCGGTCAGCTTCAGCAGATCCAGCGGTGGCTGCAGCTCGATCTCTGCCGGGTGCCCCGCCAGCGCCGGGTCCACCTCCAGCACGGTTACCCGCAGCCATGAGCGTCCGCGTGGCAATGCGTCGCCGCGGCCATAGCCGAAGTAGGACGCCATGAGGCCGCTGGATTCAACCGATGCCAGCCTGCGATTGATGCCCTGCCCGTCCACTCCCGAACGCTCTCCTGCGCGGAAGTCTCCATGATCGGTGGGAGTATCGATGCGCAGCAGCACTTCAGGGTCAGTTTCAGTACCGTCTGCGGCATAGCGCAGCCGCAGCCGCAGCCGCAGTTGATCATCGATGAGGCGGTAGACGGTGAACTGGGCGGTTGCGCCAGGGCTCAGCACCAACGGCACCGTCTGGGTGCGTGAAGCCAGGGTATTGGCAGCCGCACCCAGCACCAGTACCAGGCAGGCGATGCCCCACAGGCTCCACAACACCCACAGGGTGACCCGTATCACCGTCGTGCCCTTCACGCTGACATCCTGGTCATCGCGTCGCTTCCCCGCTGGCCCTGGCGACACAGTAACGAAAAAGCCCCGCTTGCGCGGGGCTTTTCCTGTCACCTACGCCGGGCAGCGCCCGGCGCTACCTCAGGCGAACGGATCCTGCAGGACCATGGTGTGGTCGCGGTCCGGGCCGGTGGAGACGATGCTGATCGGGCAACCGGCCAGCTCTTCCAGCGAACGCAGGTAGGCACGTGCGGCCGGCGGCAGGTCGTCCCAGTTGGTGATGCCGTGGGTGTTCTCGCTCCAGCCCGGGAACTCCAGGTACACCGGGGTGCAGTCTTCCCAGCCCTGTGCGTCCAGCGGCGCGTACTCGGTGCGCTTGCCGTTGTATTCGTAGGCGATGCAGACCTTCAGCTTTTCCATGCCATCCAGCACGTCCAGCTTGGTGATGCACAGGCCGCTGATGCCGTTGATGGCCACGGCGCGCTTCAGCGCGACGATGTCCATCCAGCCGCAGCGACGCGGACGGCCGGTCGAGGCACCGTACTCGGCGCCGCGGTCACGGATGCCCTGGCCGACTTCGTCGTCCAGCTCGGTCGGGAACGGGCCGCCGCCGACGCGGGTGGCGTAGGCCTTGGCGATACCCAGCACGTAGTCGATCGAATCAGCGCCGACGCCGGAACCAGCCAGCGCACCACCGACGGTGGTGTTGGAGCTGGTGACGTACGGGTAGGTGCCGTGGTCGATATCCAGCAGCGCGCCCTGCGCGCCTTCGAACAGCACGCGCTTACCCTGCTTGCGCAGGTCGTGCAGGATGCCGGCCACGTCGGACTTCATCGGCTGCACGTATTCGCCGAAGGCCAGCGCTTCGTCGAAGGTCTTCTGGAAATCGACCGCATCGGTGTTCAGATACTTGGTCAGCACGAAGTTGTGGTAATCCAGCGCAGTGCGCAGGAGCTCTTCCAGCTGCTTCGGGTAATGCAGGTCGGCGATGCGGATACCGCGACGCGCCACCTTGTCTTCGTAGGCCGGGCCGATGCCACGGCCGGTGGTGCCGATCGCCTTGCCACCGGCAGCGCGCTCGCGCGCCTGGTCCAGGGCGATGTGGTACGGCATGATCAGCGGCGCGGCCGGGGAGATCTTCAGGCGCGAACGCACTTCCACGCCGGAGGCTTCCAGCTCGGCGATTTCCTTCTGCAGCGCGGCCGGCGAGATCACCACGCCGTTGCCGATCAAGCACAGCGCGTCGTCACGCAGGATGCCCGACGGGATCAGGTGCAGGACGGTCTTCTTGCCGTTGATGACCAGGGTGTGGCCGGCGTTGTGGCCGCCCTGGAAGCGCACGACGGCGCCGATTTCCTCAGTGAGCAGATCGACGATCTTGCCCTTGCCTTCATCGCCCCACTGGGCACCAAGCACTACGACAGACTGACCCATGACGGGCTCCTCATATGTTGCGGCCATCGGGGCCGCGGACGGGTAAACCGTGGCGGGGCTGGCCAGCACCTGGAGGGCGGCTCCAAACGGGGAGCGGCCGGCGATGGAAGGCCCAGACACGGAAAAAGCCGAACGGGGAGGCCCGTCCGGCTTTTGTGCATTATCCGGGTTTCCGGGGTCGGGTGCCACCTTTCCGACGGACGGCTTCACCGACCGGTCAGCCGCCCCGCCCGGTCGTGTCGGCCGCTGGCCGGCAATCCCGGGTTGCCGGCCAGCGGCCGGCACTACCCTTTCAATGCCGCACCCACCACAGCAGGCTCAGGCCGGCCAGCAGCACCAGGCCGCCGAAGCTGCGCAGGGCCGGGCTGGGCAGGTCCAGCAGGCGCTCGGCCATGCGCTTCCAGGCGAACGGGGCGACGAACAGGAACAGGCCTTCCAGCACCGCCACCAGGCAGACGGCGGCGAACAGATCTTTCATGGGGGACTCCGGAAAAAGCACGGGGCCCGGCAACTGGCCGGGCCCCGTGGGGTACTGCCCTGCGACCTCAGCGGTCGTTCTTCAGGTACTGCAGGAACGGGTCGTTCTTGTCCAGCACGATCACGCCGTTGCCGTCGGTCATGGAGCCACGGTAGGCCTCCAGGCTGCGGTAGAACGCATAGAACGACGGGTCGGCCGAGCCGGCCTTGCCGTAGATGCGGGCCGCATCGGCATCGCCTTCACCGCGCAGGCGCTGGGCATCACGCTCGGCCTCGGCGATCAGCACGGTGCTGTCACGGTCGGCCTGGGCGCGGATGGTCAGCGACTGCTCCTCACCTTCCGCACGCAGCTTGGCCGCTTCCTGCTTGCGCTGGGCGCGCATGCGCTCGTACACGTCGTTGATCACCTGGCTGTCGGTCGGCAGGTCCACCTGCTTGATGCGCAGGTCGATCATCTGCATGCCGAGGCCAGCCACCGCTTCGTTGATCCCCTTCAGCTGCTCGGCGATCAGCTCGCTGCGATCGCCGGAAACCAGCTGCTGCAGCGTGCGCGAGTTGATCTGGTTGCGCAGCGAGTCGGTGATGATCGGTGCCAGGCGGGCGTTGGCGATGCGCGGATCGCCGCCGGTGGCACGGAAGTAGTCACCCACGTTGGAGATGTAGCCGATGGCGAAGAAGTCGACGCTGACGTCCTTCTGCTCGGCGGTGAAGTAGCGCGCCGGCGCGGTGTCGAGCACCTGGAAGCGGCGGTCGAAGACCTTCACCGTTTCCACCACCGGCACCTTGAAGTGCAGGCCCGGCTTGATGTCCGAACGCACCACCTTGCCCAGGTTCAGCACCATGGCGGTCTGGTCCTCACGGACCACGTACACCGAGCCGAGCAGGCCCAGCACCACCGCCACGATCACGGCGATCCAGATAGGACTCTTCATCGGCTGCCCTCCTCACGGCCGCTCGGTCGCCCGGTCGGGCGGCCCACCGGCCGACCCGGATCACGGGAAGCTTCCGCCGCTGCACCCGGCAGCGACGGCATCACCACGTCCGGGTTGGCCACTGCGGCCGGAGCCGACGTGCTGGGACGGGTATCGCCGGTCATCGGCACGTAGATCAGCTGGCGGCCATCGCCACCGATCACCTTGCGGTTCTCGCTCAGCACCTGCTGCACGGTCTCCAGCCACAGGCGCTTGCGGGTCACCTCCGGGGCGTCCTTGTACTGGGCCTGCAACAGGCTGAAGCGCTGCGCGTCACCCTCGGCCTTGGACACCACGGCCTGCTTGTAGCCTTCGGCGGTGGTACGGGCGCGCGAGGCCTGGCCTCGGGCTTCCGGCACGACCTTGGCGGCGTAGGCCTGGGCTTCGTTGATCAGGCGTTCCTTGACCTGCTGGGCACCGTTGACCTCGTCGAAGGCCGGCTTCACCTCTTCCGGCGGACGGGCGTCCTGCAGGGTCAGGCCGGTCACGGTCAGGCCGGTCTTGAACGCCTTCAGCAGCGCCTGCAGGCGCTCTTCGGCAGCCACGGCCAGCGGGCCACGGTTGTTCAGTACCGCGTTGAGGTCGGCACGGCCGACTTCCTCGCGCACCGCGCTCTGCGCCGACTGCTCCAGCACCTGGTTGGCATCAACGGTGCCGAACAGGTACTGCTGCGGGTCGTCGATGCGGTACTGGACGTTCAGCGAGACGTTGACGATGTTCTCGTCGCGGGTCAGCACCGGCACCTGGATCGAGAAGGTCTTGATCTCGGTGGCGTTGACCTTGGTGACCGATTCGATCGGCCACGGCAGCTTGAAGTTCGGGCCGGGCTGCAGGATGCGCGAGAACTGGCCGAAGCGCAGCACCACGCCACGCTGCTGTTCGCCGATCAGCTGGAAGCTGGAGAACAGCACCAGCAGCACGACAGCCGCCACCACCCAACGCATGATGCCGCCGTCGAACAGGTCTTTCAGCGGCCCGGGCAGTCCGCCCCAGCCACCACCATTGCCACCGCCGCGCGACCCGAACGGCCCGCGTCGATTGTCCTCGGGGCCTTGTCCGCCCTTGTTGCCGCCGGGTGTATTCCAGGCCATGCACGCTCCATCAAGATTTGGGCTGCGGCGCGGGCCCTTCCCGCACCACCAGCCGTGAAACCATTACCGATCATACAAGATGGGGCGGATCGGCAGGATCGAAAGGGGGGCAACGGGGTAAGGTGGCGTTTTCCTCGAAGTCAGGCAACGCCGATGGCCCCCACCACCCCGTTCACCGCCTTCCGCATCGAAAACGACGACGCCGGCTACCGTAGTGGCCTGGCCCTGCTCAATGTCGACGACCTCAACCCCGGCCAGGTGCTGATCCGCGCCCACTGGTCCTCGGTCAACTACAAGGATGCCCTGGCCGGCACCGGCAAAGGCAGGATCCTGCGCCGCTTCCCGCTGGTGGGCGGCATCGACGTGGCCGGCACCGTGGTCGCCAGCACCGATCCGGACTGGCGTGAAGGCGACGCGGTGCTGGCCACCGGCTGCGGCCTCAGCGAGACCCGCGACGGCGGCTACAGCCAGTATGTGCGCCTGGAATCGCGTGCGGTGATCGCCCAGCCGACCGGGCTGACCCCACGCGAGGCGATGGTGCTGGGCACCGCCGGCTTCACGGCGGCCCTGGCCCTGCTGCGCATGCAGGACAACCGGCAGACCCCGGAACTCGGCCCGCTGGCGGTCACCGGCGCCAGCGGTGGTGTCGGCGCGCTGGCGCTGTCGATCTTCAGCCGTGCCGGCTATACCGTGCACGCGGTCAGCGGAAAACCCGAACAGACCGGTTTCCTGCGCGGCATCGGCGCCACCGAGGTGCTGCCACGTGACGCACTGGCCGACACCGCCCCGCTGCAATCGGCCCGCTTCGGCGGAGGCCTCGACAATGCCGGAGGCGACATGCTGGCCAGCCTGCTGGCGCAGACCGTGCCCTATGGCAGCGTGGTCAGTGCCGGTCTGGCGGCCAGCCCAGCGCTGGATATGACGGTGATGCCGTTCATCCTGCGCGGCGTCTCGCTGCTCGGCGTGTCCTCGGCCAATGCACCGCGCGGGCTGCGCGAAGAAGTGTGGTCGCGCCTGGGCGGCGAATGGAAGCCGCAGCATCTGGACCGCATCTGCACCGCCGAGGTGGGGCTGGATGGCCTGCCCGCCGTGTTCGATCGGATGCTGACCGGTGGCTCGCTAGGCCGCACCGTGGTGCGGATCGACTGAACGTCGCAGGCAGGCGACGGACGGCAGAGGCGGCCCTCCCACCGGTAATGGGCCCGCACTACACTGCGGGCATTACATGGGGAACAACATGGCACGCATTCTGATCGTCGACGACTCACCGTCGCAGCTGTTGGGGATACAGCGCATCGTCGAGAAGCTCGGGCACCAGATCCTGACCGCCACCGATGGCGCTGCCGGGGTCGAAGCCGCCAAGGCCGAGCTGCCCGACCTGGTCCTGATGGACGTGGTGATGCCCAACCTCAATGGCTTCCAGGCCACCCGCACCCTCGCCCGCGACGAGGCCACCCGCCACATTCCGGTGATCCTGGTGACCACCAAGGACCAGGACACCGACCGCATGTGGGGCATGCGCCAAGGCGCCAAGGCGTACATCACCAAGCCGTTCTCGGAAGACGAACTGTCCGAGGTGCTGGAGCGCGTGTTCGCCGGGCAGGGCTGAGCTTGCCCTGGTAGGTGCCAACCTTGGTTGGCACGCTTTGAACGACCGGAAGGCGTGCGGACCAAGGTCCGCACCCACCAAATTCCATCTCAGATTGACTCGCCGAACGCCTTGGCCAGATTGCGGTAGGCCTTCTTCTGCGCCTCGTCGGTCGCAGCCGGGGCCACGATCTCGATCTCAACGATCTGATCGCCCTCCGGATTGCCCGGCAGGCCACGACCGCGCAGGCGCAGCTTGCGGCCGGCATCGGAATCGGCCGGAATCTTCAGCTCCACCGCACCGCCCAGGGTCGGCACGCTGATGCTGGTGCCCAGCGCGGCCTGCCACGGGGTGACCGGCAGCGTATAGAGGATGTTGCGGCCATCGACCTCGAACTGCGGGTGGGCGGCGTACTCCACTTCCAGCAGCAGGTTGCCGCCATGGTTGCCCTGCCGCGCCAGGCGGATCACCTGGCCCGGACGGATGCCCTTGGGTACGCGTACATCCAGCTGCTTGCCGTTGACGGTGATGCGCAGGCTGTCGCCGCTGTAGGCCGCTTCCAGTGGTACCGACAGCTTGGCGCGGGTGTCGCGGTTGGGTGCGTGGCCCTGGCTGCTGAAGCCCGGACCCGGACCAGCGCCGCCACCGCCACGCTGGCGCGCGAACAGGCTTTCGAAGAAGTCGCTGAAGCCGCCGTTGGGGCCACCGCCGCCGAACACCTCCTCGAAGTTGAAGCCACCGGCACCGCCGTAGTTCGGCGGCACGTTGAATTCCTCGCCCGGGCGGTAGCCCTGCGCGCGCAGCTGGTCATAGGCCGCGCGCTTCTCCGGGTCACGCAGCGCCTCGTAGGCCTCGTTGACCGCCTTGAACTTGTCTTCGGCCCCGGCCTCCTTGCTGACGTCCGGGTGGTACTTGCGTGCCAGCCGGCGGTAGGCGGTCTTGATCTCCGCCTCGCCCGCGCTCGGTTCCACCCCCAGGGTGGCGTAGTAATCCTTGAATTCCATCCAGCTACCTCGATTCGCTTCGGCAGCGCCGGTGGCGCCGCCCCGGGTTCATTCTACGCGCCGGCGATGCTACGCCGCCCCTCGTGCGGCGTCGGTGAGGCCGACTGATCCTGCGCAATGCGGCTGCCATCGCCCTGCCCCAGGCTGTGGCTGGAAGCCCCTGCCGCAAAGCCTGAAGATGGGGCCTGCACACCGGTTTTCCAATGTCTTGACGCCCCTGTCCCATCCGGCCCACTAGCCTGCCCCAGCAAGGAGTTCCCCATGACCATCCATGTCGGCGACCGCATTCCGGAAGTGACCCTCAAGCGCATCCGCGAGGGCATCGAAACGCTCGATACGCATTCGCTGTTCGACGCGCGCAAGGTGGTGTTGTTCGCCGTGCCCGGCGCGTTCACCCCGACCTGCTCGGCGCGCCACCTGCCCGGCTACGTCGAGAAGTTCCAGGCCTTCCGCCAGCGCGGCATCGACGTCTACTGCATGGCCGTCAACGACCCGTTCGTGATGAAGGCCTGGGCCGCCGACCAGAGCGTGCCCGACGGCCTGCTGATGCTGTCCGACGGCAATGCCGAACTGACCCGCGCACTTGGCTTGGAGCTTGACGCCAGCGCCTCGGGCATGGGCATCCGATCGCGCCGCTTCGCCCTGTATGTGGTCGACGGCGTGGTTCGTGCGGCCTGGATCGAACAGCCGGGCCAGTTCGAGGTGTCTTCGGCCGAGTACGTGCTGGAGCACCTGCCCACCTGATTCCCCACCGCAAGAGGAAACGGCCAGCCATGTCCAGCAAGCCAGCCAAAACCGCAAAGCCCGCCGCAAAGGTGCCCGGCATCAGTGACCGCAAGACCCTGCGCGAACGCGCCCGGCGCAACATCGAAGACGGGGCGATCACCGGCAGCTACAGCGCCGACCGCAAGGTGGTGATCAAGCTGCTCAACGACGCACTGGCCACCGAATACGTGTGCGTGCTGCGCTACTACCGGCACTACTTCATGGCCAAGGGCATGCTGGCCGACGCGGTCAAGGCCGAGTTCCTCGAGCACGCGCAGCAGGAACAGGCGCACGCCGGCAAGCTGGCCGAGCGCATCGTCCAGCTCGGAGGCGAGCCGGATCTCAACCCGGATACGCTGACCACGCGCTCGCATGCCGAATACAAGGAAGGCAGCGACCTGCGCGACATGGTCCGCGAGAATCTGGTGGCCGAACGGATTGCCATCGACAGCTACCGCGAGATGATCAACTTCATCGGCGACCGCGACACCACCACCAAGCGCATCCTCGAAGAGATCCTGGCGCAGGAAGAGGAACACGCCGACGAGTTTGCCGACCTGCTGGACGGGTGGATCGGAGAATGATCCGGTAGGTGCCAACCTTGGTTGGCGCTCGGTCCAACGCCAACGACACCTTCGTGCTCTGGTAGGTGCCAACCTTGGTTGGCACGTGGCAGAACGCCCACCAAGGTGGGCATCTACCGGAGGACGTTGAACCTTACCTGCGTCCACGCGCCATCTGCCGCCAGCGCGGTCAGGGTGTGCGCGCCCGGCTCGGCGAACTCGCGCTGCATCAACTGCGCGCCGTGGGTCTGTGCGATCCAGCGTCCATCCAGCAACCAGTCCACCGTCTGCTCGCTGCCCAGCGCGCGCAGCTGCAGGCGCACGCCATGTTCCGAATTCGGAGCGCGCGCCAGCGTGGCACCGTCGTTGAGCCCGTCCACATGCAACGCGACACTGGCCTCACGCCCATCGTCGCGGCAGTCCGGCGACAGCGCCGGCAGCTGCGAGGCCTCGCGCGTGGCCTTGGACAACCACGGCGACAACAGCGCCGGCCAGCGCGCGATCTCACGCGCGACTTCCTCATGCGGCAGACGGCAATCAGCGGATACACGCAGACCGGTCCGCGCGTCGGCCAGGTAACGCTGCCGCCCCGGCTGCCAGCGTCGCGCCTCGCGCTCGGGGAAGGTTGGCGGTGCTGCGCCATCCAGCAGGTAGGCCGACATCCGCCGCTGGCAGAGTGCCGCAGGCAGGCCCTCGGCACGTTCGCCGGTCGGCCAGCAGATATCTTCCTGGCTGACACTGGCCGGCATCGGTGCAGCAGCGGAATCGCCACGCTGGCGCGGCAGGCTGTCCACTACTTCGAACATCAGCGGCAGTGCGGTGACCGCACCATACTGGCCCGGCAACGGCGTGCCGTCCGGCCGCCCCACCCACACGCCCACGGTGTAGTGGCGGGTACTGCCGATGGCCCACGCATCGCGATACCCGTAACTGGTGCCGGTCTTCCACGCCACACGCGGGCGGCCACCGACATCGAACGTACCGACGCTGTAGCCTGGGCGCGGATTCGACTCCAGCATCTCGCGGACGATCCAGCTTGCACCGGGCGAAGCGAGGCGCCGCTCGATCATCGGCTCGTCGTCTGTGTAGCGCACACGTCCGGCGATGCCGTTGCGATTGAGCGCAGCGAACGCGCCGACCAGGTCTTCCAGGCGTGCGCCGGTGCCGCCCAGGATCAGCGACAGGTTGGGCGTACTGCCCGGCGGGAACCGCAGCTGGATGCCGGAGTGCGAAAGCCGCGCAGCAAAGCGCGCCGCGCCCACCCGCTGCAGCAGATCCACCGAGGGAACGTTGAGCGACAGGCGCAACGCACTGGAAGCGCCGATCGGTCCATTGAAGGCCATGTCGAAGTTGCCAGGGCGGTAGCTGCCGAAACTCTGCGGCGCATCGACCAGCAGGCTTTCCGAATGAATCAGGCCATCATCCAGCGCCATTGCATACAGGAACGGCTTGAGCGTGGACCCCGGCGAACGCCAGGCCTGCACCATGTCCACGTGGCCCAAGCGCTGGCGGTCACCGAACGCCAGCGTGCCAACGTAGGCACGCGCCTGCAGGGTCTGGTTGTCGACCACCAGCAGGGCCGCCGAGGTGCGCTCGGGCAGCGTCGAGAAATAGCTGGCCACGCGCTCTTCCAGCGTGCGCTGCAGGCCGATATCGATGCTGCTCTGGATGCGCGCTTTGCCCGGCTGCGCTGAATGCAGCCGCTGCGCCAGCAATGCCGCATGCAGCGGCGGCCGCAGCGAACGTGCGACCACGTTCTCGATGCGCGCGTCTTCTACTTCTTCCGGTGTCCACGCACCCAGTTCGGCCATGCGTGACAGCACCTTGTCACGCGCCTTCTGCGCCGCTTCCGGATGACGGTCCGGGCGCAGCCGGCTCGGCGCCTGCGGCAGCACCGCCAGCAACGCGGCCTCGGCATGCGACAGCTGCGCCGCCGGCTTGCCCAGGTAGGCCCAGCTGGCCGCTTCCACGCCCTCGATGGTGCCGCCGTAAGGCGCACGCTCCAGATACAGGGCCAGAATCTGCTGCTTGCTCAGATGCACTTCCAGCTGCACTGCGCGCAGCATCTGCTTGAGCTTGCCCCAGGGCGTACGCGTATGCGGATCGAGGATGCGTGCGACCTGCATGGTCAGGGTCGAGCCACCGGAAACGATGCGACCGCCGCGCAGCAACTGGCCGCTGGCGCGCAGGATCGCCAGCGGGTTGATGCCCGGATGACGCCAGAACCAGCGGTCCTCGTAGGTCAGCAACGCCTGCAGGTACAGCGGCGAGACGCTGTCGATCGAAGCCGGATAGCGCCACACGCCCTCGGCATCGGCGAACGCACGCAGCGGCGTACCGTCGGCGGCCACCACCAGGGTGCTGGTGTCGCGCTGCTTCGGCAGCGGCGGCGGGAAAGCGAAATCCAGCACCAGCAGCAGCGCCAGCGTCGCGGCCGTGCCCCAGCGCAACCACGGCCACAGCGGCCGCAGCCGGCGGCGCAGGGCCGCCAGCCGGGTCTTCATTGCGTCTTTCATTGCAGGTTGCCAGCAGGACGGGCCGCGCCGTCGCGGCCCGTCCGCGCGGTCACGGCTGTACCACCGTGATCGTGGTCGGGTTGCTGCGGCCGACGCCGCGCAGCTGCGGCCGGTACATGTCCTCCACCAGCGGCGGCGGCACCGAGTAGGTTCCCGGGGTCACCGCGCGTACCAGGTAGAACACGTTGGCCTTGCTGCCACGCGAGAGCTTCAGCGCAGCCACGTAGCGATCGTCGCGGAACTCCTCGTGCTTGGTATCGGCGGCTTCACCGCGGTCGCTGATGGTGATGCCATCGACCACCACGTCGGCCCACTGCTTGGCATCGCCCAGGTTGAAGTTCTCGATCTCCAGGCCCGCCGGCAACAGGTCGGTCAGCAATGCATCGGGCATCGTGGTGTCGGCGGTGACGGTGACGCGCACGATCAGTGCTTCGCCTTCCTTCAGCGGGCGCGGCGACCACGGCTTGCCATCGGTGCCGTAGTAGCTGCGCTCCACGCCCAGCACGCTGTTGTCCGGCGCCGGTGCGCTGCGCGGAATGCCGGCCACGTCGATGCTGGCGAACATCGGCGGCTGGCCCTGCGGAGTGAAGCGCACGCCACTGGCCAGTTCGCTGGCGCTGAAGTTGCGGCCGAACAGCTTGCGTTCGCCGATGGCTTCGGTGTTGCCACCAATCACCAGTTCACCGGCCACCAGCGCCTTCTGATTGGCGGCGAGCGCCTTGCCAAGGCGGGCAATCGCCACCTGTTCCTGCGTGCTCAGCCACATCCAGCCGGCATTGCGGCGCGCATCCAGGCCACGGCCAAGATCGACCGCACGCGCATCCCAGGCCGGCTTGGCCAGCTTGTTTTCGTGGGTCAGTGCGATCATCAGCGCGTCATCACGGATCGCACTGCCGTAGTCGCCGAAGTACGACGGGCGTTCGCCGCTGGACTTGGCGAAGGCTGCGGCCAACGCGGCCTGGCCACGCTTGGCATCGCCCTGCAGCGACAGCGCCACGCCCAGATGGACCAGCGACAGGCCACCGACCGCCTTGCTGCGCTCGTTGTCGTACAGCGTGCGCAGGGTACCCAGCGGCGCACGGTTGACCCGGGCCAGCACGTAGCCCGAATACGCCTGGTTGGCGAACCTCAGCTTCTCGCGGTCATCCTGGCCGTAGAACTGGTTGCCGCCGGACAGCAGATCCTCGCTGAGCCGGTTGAGCGCCTTCTGCAGCACGTTGTCGGGCACGGCGAAGCCGGCGTCCTTGGCATCGAGCAGGAACTCGGTGATGTACGGGGTCAGCCACGGGTTCACGTAGCCGTCGTCACCCCACATCGAGAAGTTGCCGTTGGCCACCTGCATCGACGCCAGGCGACCGAACGCGCCTTCCATGCGCTCGCGGCGGGTCTTGGCATCCAGCCCGTCCGCTCCGAGCATCGACGACGTCGCCTGGTCCAGGATCAGCGCGGCGTAGCCCTTGCTGGTGGTCTGCTCGGCACAGCCGTACGGGTAGTTCAGCGCGCCCTGCAGCGCACTGGCGAACGGGATCGGCGGCAGCGGGCTGACCAGCAGGCGCGCATTCACCGACTCGGACATCAGGCCATCGGTCAGACTGTTGTCGAGACTGACTGCGGCCAGCGGATCAAGCGTGCGCACCTGCGAACGCAGTACCTGCGGCCACGCCGCACGCACCGGCAGGTCGTAGCGGCGATCGGCCTTGAATCCATTGCCGTCCACCCGCACCCGGACCTTGGCCACGCTGTGTCCCTCGCGTGCCGACAACGGGAAGCTCAGTGTGGTCTTGGCATCGGCGTTCAACTGCACGCTGCGGCTGCCCTCGCCCAGGTTCAGCGGGCCTTCGCTTTCCACCTTCACATTGAACTGGCCCGGCTTGCCGGTGAAGTTCTGCACGTCCAGGGTCACGGTGCTGCGGTCACCCGGGGCCAGCACGCGCGGCATGCTGGCTTCGGCCAGGATCGGCGCGCGCACCACAGTCTCCACGTCGCGCTTGCCGTACTGGTCATCGCTGTAGACCAGTGCCGATACGCGCAGGGTGCCGTTGAAGTCCGGCACCTTCAGGCGGATGCGGGCGATGCCCTTGGCATCGAGCTGCACCGGGCCGGAGAACAGGTCCACGGTCTGCACGCGCGCAGTCGGGCGCTTGGCCTGCGGCAACGCCTGCAGCGCCATGTCGCCACCGAACTTCAGCTTGCCGGCACCGCCGTCAAAGCTCTCGATCACCCGGCTGTAGATGTCGTAGGCATCGATGCCGAGGCGACGCTGGGCGAAGAAGTGCGCACCGGCGTCGGGCACGGGGAACCGGGTGATGTTGAGGATACCCACGTCCACCGCCGAGACGGTGACGTGCGCCACCTTGCCGGCCAGCTGCGGTGCGCTGACCGTCACCGGCAGGTCCTGTTCCGGTCGCATCTGCTTGGGCGCTGCCAGGCCGACGGCCACGGTGCGGCCCTTGCGGTCCATCGGCACATGCACCACGCCCACGGCACGGGCCGGAGTGATCTTGCTCGGCGCACTACCGCCACGGAAGACCAGCGCGGTGATGTAGACGTCGTGGCGCTCCCAGTCGGCAGTGACCGGAATCTTGAAGGTCGAACCCGGCTTGGCCTCGATGTCCTGCACGTACAGCATGCGGTCGGTCTCGACCATCAGGATGCCCTTGCCGGCGTGCGGCGGGGTCACCGTCACTTCCAGGGTGTCACCGGCCTTGTACCCGGTCTTGTCCAGGCCCAGCTTGACCTTGTCCGGGCGTGCATCCAGGCCACGGTTGTCATCGCCCCAGCTCCAGCCGGCGCGGAACGGGTAGCGGCTGGTCAGGCCGGTGGACGGATCGAACACGTCCACCCGGTACTCACCCCACTCCACCGGGAAATCAAAGGCGACCGCGCTGCTGCCTGCATCGACGGTGCGAGTTTCCTTGTTCTCGAAACGGCGGGTGAAGTCGTAGTCCCAGCGGTTATCGTTGAAGGTCCAGTGGTAATCCCGCAGTTCACGCACCAGGGTGATCTTCAGGCCCTTGGCCGGCTGCGGCGCGCCGGCGGCATCCACGCGCATCAGCTCGAAGCGTGCATTGCCGTTGGAATCGGCGCCATCCTCGGGGTTGAACAGCGGGCGCACACCGACCAGCGCATTGGCCGGCCACATCACCCGCTTCAGGGTACGGGTGACCGTGCGGCCGCCGGTTTCATACAGGCTGCCGGACAGCACCACGGCGATCGGTGCCTTGGCCTTGGCCGCCTCTTCCGGCAGCGCCACATCCTCACGCAGCTGGCCGTTGCCCGGCAACGTGGTGTCGATCACGTCCTTGGCCTCGCGCGGCAGCTGCAGGGTCGGGTCACCGAAGAAATAGCCCGGCAGGCCTTCCACCGGCGTCTGTTCGGCGGCCACCGCCATACGTGCGGTGAAGCGGTTGCCATCGGCAGGTGCCCCGTACAGATAGGCACCATTGGCCTGCAGGCGCAGGTCCTCGCCCGGCTTCAGCGTCTTCTGCGCGCTGTCCAGGTCCAGCTTCATGCGCTCGGGCAGGAACTCCTCGATGCGCAGGGTCATGCCCTGGATCGCTTCCTTGCTGGCCGGGTCGGTGCGGAACTCGACCTGCCAGCGCCCGGTCGGCGCCTCGGCGGGGATCACCTGCTCGAAGTTGATGTAGCCCTGGCCACCCGGCTGCAGGCGGGTCTCGCGGAAGGTCTTGCCGTCGGGCTGCTTCAGGCGCAGGAACACCGGTTGCGCCTTGACCGGCTTGCCGTCGTTGTCGCGCAGCAGCGCGGACAGGCGCACGGTCTCGCCCGGGCGGTACAGGTCGCGGCCGGACCAGGCGTAGACGTCGAACCACGCGTTGTCACGGCCGGCCACGGCGAATTCGCTCAGATCCAGCGCCGGCTGGTTGAACGGCAGGAAGCTGGTGTCCTTGCCAGTGCTGGCGACCAGCACGTGGGTGGCATCCAGGGTGTAGTTCAGCAGCGCATTGCCATTGCCGTCGGTGCTGCCCTTGAGCACCACCTCGCCCTTGGCATCCAGCACGCGCAGGTCGATGCCCTTCAGCGGCGCACCGTCCTTCAGGCCGGCGGTGTGCACGAACAGCTTGTCCTTGTAGGCACGGGTATGCAGGCCGATGTCGCTGACCGAGAAGAACGCGGTATCGAACTCGCCTTCGTAGTCGCCGGTGCGCTTGAGCAGGGCGAAGTACAGGCCCGGCTCCTGCAGTTCCTTGATGTCCTGGGTCGGCAGGTAGGTCAGCACCCGCTCGTTCTTCTTGCCGCCAAGAATGAAGCGGTTGACGTAGACCGGCTCGGCCAGCTTGTTGATCGGGCTGCGCTCGTAGTCGCTGCTCAGCTCCCAGCTGCCACGGCGGCCACCGCGCTGGTACTGGCTGAAGAAGGTCGGCAGGTCCTTCTCGCGCACGCGCAGGAACTCGACATCGACCTCCGGCACGTTCACCGAGACCACCGGCAGGCCGCGGCTGTCCTTGGCCGGCAGCACGCTGCCCTGCGAAGCGAAGCCAACCACCGGCTTCAGCTCGCCGCTGAACACCTTCTGCTTCAGTTCCTTGCCCAGCCGGCTGCCATCGGCGGCCAGCAGGTCGGGCGAGACCACCAGGCTGAATTCCTTGCCGGCCTCGACGAACGGATAGCGCAGGGTCAGGCCGTCATCGGACAGCGTCCAGCTGCTGTCGTCGGTGCCGACCTTCTCCTCGAAGCGCACCAGCTTGTCGAAATCCTGGGTGCCGACCAGTGGGCGCGAGAACTCCAGCGCCAGCGACAGGCCGTCATTCTTCTGGTCCGGGTAGGCGCGCAGCAGGGTGAATTCCTTCACCTGCTCGGCCTGGGTGGTGATGGCTTCACCACTGGCCTTGGGCAGCTGCCCGCTGTCGTTGCGGCAGCCGGCCAGGCCCAGCAACAGGCCTCCTGCCAGTACAGCCGCCGCCCATCCCCACCGCTTCCGCCGTGCCGGACCGCTCATGTCGTCACTCCTTGATCGAGGCGGCCATTATAGGCAGGCCGCGTCAAGGTGTTGACGCGAATTCGGCAATTGCCCCAGCTGCGGGTAGTGCCGGCCGTTGGCCGGCAACCGGCATGGCAGGTTGAATGGAATTGCCGGCCAGCGGCCGGCACTACCGATTGCCCTACCCCGGCAGGTACAGGTCCACGTAGTCGGTCACCGGCATCGCGGCCAGCGCCACCGGGTCCAGCGAAGCGGCCCAGATGCGCTGCTGCTGGGCGGTCGGGAAGCGATGGGCCAGGTGCCGGCGGAACTTGTCCATCAGCAGCGGGATGCCCTCCTCACGGCGCCGGGCGTGGCCGAGCGGGTACTCCACCAGCACCTCCGGCAGTTCGCTGCCATCGGTGAAGCGCACGCCCAGGCCGTTGGCGATGCTGCGCTTGTCCGGGTCCAGGTAATCGGCGCTGAGCTGCGGATCCTCGTGGCAGGCCATCTTCGCGCGCAGCGCATCGATACGCGGATCGGCGGCAACGTCATCCTCATAGTCCTCGGCCACCAGCCGCCCATGCAGCAGCGCGATGGCGACCATGTACTGCACGCAGTGATCGCGGTCGGCCGGGTTATGCAACGGGCCCTGCTTGTCGATGATGCGGATGCAGGCTTCCTGGGTCCGGATCGCGATATGCGCGATGTCCTCGACCCGGCGCCCCATCGCACGCAGCTGCTGGTGCAGCGTGATCGCCGCCTCCACCGCGGTCTGGCCGTGGAACTCGGCCGGGTAGCTGATCTTGAACAGCACGTTCTCCATCACATAGCTGCCCAGCGGTCGCTCCAGCGTCAGTGCCTGACCGTGCATGGACACCGCTTCAAAACCCCAGGTCGGTGCGCTGAGCACGCTGGGGTAGCCCATCTCACCGCTGGCTGCCATCAGTGCGAGACGAACACCACGGCTGGTCGCATCACCCGCCGCCCAGCTCTTGCGCGAGCCGGTGTTGGGTGCGTGTCGGTAGGTGCGCAGGGCCTGGCCGTCCACCCAGGCCAGCGACAGCGCATTGAGCATGCGTTCGCGATCCAGCCCGAGCAGCTGCGCAACCACGGCGGTGGTAGCCACCTTGACCAGCACCACATGGTCCAGCCCGACGCGGTTGAAGGAGTTCTGCAGGGCCAGCACGCCCTGGATCTCGTGCGCCTTGATCATCGCCAGCAGCACGTCGTGCACGGTCGGCGGCGGACGACGCAGGGCCTGCGCGTTGCGCCCCAGCCAATCGCAGACGGCTAGGATGCCGCCGAGATTGTCGGAAGGATGGCCCCATTCGGCGGCCAGCCAGGTGTCGTTGAAATCCAGCCAGCGCACCATCGCGCCGAGGTTGAAGGCCGCCTGCACCGGGTCCAGCACGTAGTGCGTACCCGGCACGCGCGCGCCGTTGACCACGCTGATGCCTGGCACCAGGGGACCGAGCAGCTTGCTGCAGGCCGGGAAGGACAGCGCTTCCAGGCCGCAACCCAACGTATCAAGCAGGCAATGATGCGCGGTCTGGAACGCCAGCGGTGAGTCGATGCGGGCGTCGCGTACGTAGTCGACGATATCCACCAGCAGCGCATCCCACGCTGCACGCTCGTTGGATGGGGTGTGGTTGATGGACATCGTCGATCTCCTCGTTGCGGTGCACCGTTGCCCGTGCACCATGCCAACCAAGGTTGGCATCTACCAAAGCAATCGGTCTCTGCGGCCTGGTAGTCGCCAACCTTGGTTGGCGTTTACCAACGCATCACTCGGCCGGTACCCGCACCCTGCCTTCCATCAGCACGCGGGCGCTGCGGCTCATGATGGCCTTGGTCACTGTCCACTGGCCGTCAACGAAGCCGGCCTGCGCGCCCACGCGCAGCGTGCCGGAAGGATGACCGAAGGTCACTGCCTCGCGTTCACCACCACCAGCCGCCCGATTGACCAGGGTGCCCGGAATCGCCGCGGCGGTGCCGATCGCCACCGCAGCGGTACCCATCATCGCGTGGTGCAGCTTGCCCATCGACAGCGCACGCGCATGCAGGTCGATCGCCGAGGCCGGGATCGCCTTGCCACTGGACGACACGTAGTCCTGTGCCGGTGCCACGAAGGCCACCTTCGGCGTGTGCTGGCGGGTCGCCGCATCTTCCAGACTCTTGATCAGACCCATGCGCAAGGCGCCGTAGGCGCGGATCTTCTCGAAGCGCTCCAACGCTCCCTTGTCTTCGTTGATCGCCGGCTGCAGTTCGGTACCGCTGTAGCCCAGGTCCGAGGCATTGAGGAAGATGGTCGGAATGCCGGCGGTGATCATGGTCACCTCGAAGCTGCCCACGTCCGGCACGTCCAGGGTGTCGACCAGGTTGCCGGTCGGGAACATCGCGCCCGCATCGCCGTCATCGGACGGATCGATGAATTCCAGCTGGATCTCGGCCGCCGGGAAGGTCACGCCGTCCAGCTCGAAATCGCCGATTTCCTGTACTTCGCCACCGCGCATCGGCACGTGGGCGATGATGGTCTTGCCGATATTGGCCTGCCAGATGCGCACGGTGCACAGGCCATCGCGCGGCACGCGGGCCGGATCGATCAGCCCGTTGGCAATCGCGAACGGACCCACCGCGGTGCTGAGGTTGCCGCAGTTGCCGCTCCAGTCGACGAAGGCGGTGTCGATCGAGACCTGGCCGTACAGATAATCCACATCGTGGTCCGGCACGGAGGCGGTGGAGATGATCACGCACTTGCTGGTGCTGGACGTTGCACCGCCCATGCCGTCGGTCTGCTTGCCGTACGGATCGGGCGAGCCGATCACGCGCATCAGCAGCGCATCGCGTGCGGCGCCCGGCACCTGCGCGGCCTCGGGAAGATCCTGCAGGCGGAAGAACACGCCCTTGCTGGTGCCACCGCGCATGTAAGTAGCGGGAATACGGAGTTGCGGGAGGAAGGTCATGGATCAGTATCCTGGATGCGACGAACCAATATCGGGGTTGAGCTCCTCGTCTTCGAACAGTGCTTCCATGCCCCGCGAAGCGTTCCAGATGCGCACGATGGAAACGTGCGCAGGTAGCTCCACGTAGTAGACCAGGTAGCCGTCGAAGCGACGAACCGGATGAAAACGCAATGGCGCTGGCAGTGAGGGCAACAGATCCGCATGCAGTGCGGAACCAGCACCCGGGTGGGCCTCGATCAGCTTGACGACGGATTCCACCGCATCGATGAAGCCGATTTCCAGCACTTCTCCGCCCTGATCTGCATACCAAGCTGCTGCCTGGTCAAGATCTCGAACCGCTGCAGGGGACCAGTGCGAAGGTTTCACTTGCGGTTCCGTGCACGCTCACGGAGCTTGTCAAAGTGATCCGGCGCCAGAGGTGCCGAAGGACCAGAAGCCAGCCCCTCGGCAATCAGCTGCTTGAGCAGTTCTTCGGCCTTGCTGCGCTGTCGCTGGCGGATCAGGTCACGCACATAGTCCGACGTACTGGAGTAGCCGCCTTCGCGCACTTCTTCGTCCACGAACTGCTTGAGTGGGTCGGTCAGCGAAATGTTCATGGTGGCCATGAAACTCTCCTTTGGCAGTTTTTGCCAAGTCAGTGTGCGCCCCGCTCTGGTGTCGGACAAGCCCGCCCCCGGCCTCCGGGGGCAGGCATTCAGCCGGCTATCACGCCACCTTGGCGCCTTCCAGGAAGTCCTGGGCGAAGCGCTGCAGCACGCCGCCGGCTTCGTAGATCGCTACTTCCTCGTCGCTGTCCAGGCGGCAGGTGACCGGCACGATCACGTCCTGGCCGTCGCGGCGGTGGATGACCAGGGTCAGTTCGGCACGCGGGGTACGCTCGCCGATCACGTCAAAGGTCTCCGTGCCGTCAATGCCCAGGGTCAGGCGGGTGGTGCCCGGCTTGAACTCCAGTGGCAGCACGCCCATGCCGATCAGGTTGGTGCGGTGGATGCGTTCGAAGCCCTCGGCCACGATCGCCTCCACGCCAGCCAGACGCACGCCCTTGGCGGCCCAGTCACGCGAGCTGCCCTGGCCGTAGTCGGCACCGGCGATGATGATCAGCGGCTGCTTGCGGTCCATGTAGGTCTCGATCGCTTCCCACATGCGCATCACCTTGCCTTCCGGCTCCACGCGCGCCAGCGAACCCTGCTTCACGCTGCCGTCGTCGTTGCGCACCATCTCGTTGAACAGCTTCGGATTGGCGAAGGTGGCGCGCTGCGCGGTCAGGTGGTCACCGCGATGGGTCGCGTAGGAATTGAAGTCCTCTTCGGGCAGTCCCATCTTCGCCAGGTATTCGCCGGCGGCGCTGGAGGCCATGATCGCGTTGGACGGCGACAGGTGGTCGGTAGTGATGTTGTCCGGCAGCACCGCCAGCGCGCGCATCCCTGCCAGCGTACGCTCACCAGCCAGTGCACCCTCCCAGTACGGCGGGCGGCGGATGTAGGTGCTCTGCGGGCGCCAGTCGTACAGCGGGCTGACCGCGGCGCCATGCTCCACGCGCACATTGAACATCGGGTTGTAGACCTTGCGGAACTGCTCGGGCTTCACCGAGGCCTTCACCACCGCGTCGATCTCGGCGTCGCTCGGCCAGATGTCCTTCAGGCGTACCTCATTTCCATCGGCATCCACGCCCAGCACGTCCTTCTCGATATCGAAGCGGACGGTGCCGGCGATGGCGTAGGCGATCACCAGTGGCGGCGAGGCCAGGAAGGCCTGCTTGGCGTATGGATGAATGCGGCCATCGAAGTTGCGGTTGCCCGACAGCACAGCCGTGGCGTACAGGTCACGGTCGATGATTTCCTGCTGGATCTTCGGGTCCAGCGCACCGCTCATGCCGTTGCAGGTGGTGCAGGCGAAGGCGACGATGCCGAAGCCGAGCTGCTCCAGGTCCGGCAGCAGGCCGGATTCTTCCAGGTACAACTGCACGGCCTTCGAGCCCGGCGCCAGCGACGACTTCACCCACGGCTTGCGCTGCAGGCCACGCGCGTTGGCGTTGCGCGCCAGCAGTGCGGCGGCAATCACGTTGCGCGGGTTGGAGGTATTAGTGCAGCTGGTGATGGCGGCGATGATCACCGCGCCATCGGGCATCAGGCCCTGCGCCTGCTCGGCCTTGCCCGCTTCCAGCTTGGCTTCATCGGCAATGCCGCGCTCGGCCAGCTCGGCGGTGGCCACGCGCTTGTGCGGGTTGGACGGGCCGGCCATGTTGCGCACCACGCTGGACAGGTCGAAGCGCAGCACGCGCTCGTACTGCGCGGTGGCCAGGTCATCGGCCCACAGGCCGGTGGTGCGTGCGTAGTTCTCCACCAGCGCCACCTGCGATTCCTCGCGGCCGGTCAGGCGCAGGTACTCGGTGGTCTGTGCGTCGATGTAGAACATCGCGGCGGTGGCACCGTATTCGGGGCACATGTTGGAGATGGTGGCGCGGTCACCGATGGTCAGCGCCGCGGCACCCTCGCCGAAGAATTCAAGCCAGGCACCGACCACGCGCTCCTTGCGCAGGAACTCGGTCAGGGCCAGCACCACGTCGGTGGCGGTGATGCCCGGCTGCGGGCGGCCACTCAGTTCGACACCTACGGTGTCGGGCAGGCGCATCCACGACGCGCGGCCCAGCATCACGTTCTCCGCTTCCAGGCCGCCAACGCCAATCGCGATCACGCCCAATGCATCCACGTGCGGGGTGTGGCTGTCGGTGCCCACGCAGGTATCCGGGAAGGCCACGCCGTCCTGCACGTAGACCACCGGCGACATCTTCTCCAGATTGATCTGGTGCATGATGCCGTTGCCTGGCGGAATCACGTCCACGTTCTCGAAGGCCAGCTTGGTCCAGTCGATGAAGTGGAAACGGTCTTCATTGCGACGATCTTCGATCGCGCGGTTCTTCTCGAACGCCTGCGGATCGAAACCACCACATTCCACTGCCAGCGAGTGATCGACGATCAGCTGCACCGGCACCACCGGATTCACCTTGGCCGGGTCACCGCCCTTGTCGGCGATCGCATCACGCAACCCCGCCAGATCCACCAGCGCGGTCTGGCCGAGGATGTCGTGGCACACAACGCGCGCCGGGAACCACGGGAAATCGAGGTCGCGACGGCGCTCGATCAGCTGCTTCAGCGAATCGCTGAGCGTGGCTGGATCGCAGCGGCGCACCAGATTCTCGGCCAGCACGCGCGAGGTGTACGGCAGGGTGGCGTAGGCGCCGGGTTGGATCGCATCGACAGCGGCACGCGCGTCGAAATAATCCAGCGCGCTGCCGGGGAGGTTCTTGCGGTAATCGGTATTCATGGGCTGGCGGAGTGCTTGGGGCGGGCCGGGTGCCGGCGGTGCGGCGGCGAAAGCATCCGGCCGGCACGCGGCCGGCCGGATGGGTACAGCAGGTGGATCAGACGCGCTTGTCGATGGCGACGAAGTCGCGGTCTTCCGGACCGATGTAGTTGGCGCTCGGGCGGATGATCTTGCCGTCGATGCGCTGCTCGACGATGTGCGCGCTCCAGCCGGCGGTGCGGGCGATCACGAACAGGGGAGTGAACATTGCGGTCGGCACGCCCATCATGTGGTAGCTGACGGCGCTGAACCAGTCCAGGTTCGGGAACATCTTCTTGATGTCCCACATCACCGACTCCAGGCGCTCGGCAATGTCGTACATCTTCATGCTCGACTGTTCTTCGGACAGCTCGCGGGCCACGTCCTTGATCACCTTGTTGCGCGGATCGGAGACGGTGTAGACCGGGTGGCCGAAACCGATCACCACTTCCTTGCGCTCGACGCGGGCCTTGATGTCTTCCTCGGCCTCATCGGGAGTGTCGTAACGCTTCTGCACTTCGAATGCCACTTCGTTGGCACCGCCGTGCTTCGGACCGCGCAGGGCACCGATGCCACCGCAGATCGCGCTGTACATGTCGCTGCCGGTACCGGCGATGACGCGGCAGGTGAAGGTCGAGGCGTTGAACTCGTGTTCCGCGTACAGGATCAGCGAGGTGTGCATCGCCTTCACCCACGATTCCTGCGGCTTCTCGCCGTGCAGCAGGTGCAGGAAGTGGCCACCGATCGAGTCATCGTCGGTTTCCACGTCGATGGCGCGGCCGTTGTGGCTCCAGTGGTACCAGTACAGCAGCATCGAACCGAGGCAGGCCATCAGCTTGTCGGCGATGTCACGCGCGCCCGGATGGTTGTGGTCATCCTTCTCCGGCGCCACGCAGCCGAGCACGGACACGCCGGTACGCATCACGTCCATCGGGTGCGCCGACGGCGGCAGTTCTTCCAGCGCCGCCTTCACCGCAGCCGGAATGCCGCGCAGCGACTTCAGCTTGGCCTTGTACGAAACCAGCTCGGCGCGGGTCGGCAGCTTGCCGTGCACCAGCAGGTAGGCGATTTCCTCGAACTCGCTGGTGTTGGCCAGGTCCAGGATGTCGTAGCCACGGTAGTGCAGGTCGTTGCCACTACGGCCCACGCTGCACAGCGCGGTGTTGCCGGCAGCGGTGCCGGACAGGGCGACGGACTTCTTCGGCTTGAAGGTCGGGGTTGCGGTCGTATCGTTCATGTTTCCCTCCGAAAACTTGATGGTGCAGGGTACTGCTTATTTCTTGGCGGCGAACAGTGCATCGAGCTGCTGCTCGAAGGCGTGGTAGCCGATGCGGTCGTAGAGTTCTTCGCGGGTCTGCATGGTCTCCACCACATTGCGCTGATGACCGTCGCGGCGCACCGCCTGGTAGACGTTCTCGGCAGCCTTGTTGGCCGCACGGAAGGCCGACAGCGGGAACAGCTGGATGGCAACGCCGGCCGAAGCCAGTTCATCGCGGCTGAACAGCGGGGTGGCACCGAATTCGGTGATGTTGGCCAGCACCGGCACCTTCACCGCGTCGACGAAGCGGCGGTAGGTGTCCAGATCGTAGGCGGCCTCGGCGAAGATGCCATCGGCACCGGCCTCGACGCAGGCGATGGCGCGCTCGATGGCCTTGTCCACGCCGTCCACCTGGATGGCGTCGGTACGCGCGATCAGGAAGAAGTCCGGATCGGTCTTGGCATCGGCGGCAGCCTTCACGCGGTCGACCATTTCACCCTGCGAGACGATTTCCTTGCCCGGACGGTGACCGCAGCGCTTGGCGCCGACCTGGTCTTCAATGTGGCAGGCGGCCGCGCCGGCCTTGATCAGCGACTTCACGGTGCGCGCGATGTTGAACGCACTCGGGCCGAAGCCGGTATCGATGTCGACCATCAGCGGCAGGTCGCAGACATCGGTGATGCGGCGCACGTCCACCAGAACGTCTTCCAGGGTGTTGATACCCAGGTCCGGCAGGCCCAGCGAGCCCGCGGCAACACCGCCGCCGGACAGGTAGATGGCGCGGAAGCCGGCGCGCTTGGCCAGCAGTGCATGGTTGGCGTTGATCGCGCCGATCACCTGCAGCGGCGATTCGGCAGCCAGCGCCTCACGGAAGCGGGCACCGGCGGAGAAAGGGGCGGAAGCGGTCATGCGGCAATCCAGGTTGAAGTACGGGAAAGAGAGCGCAAGCACCATGCCAAGCTGCAAGCCGTTGATTTCACGGGAATGACGCTCATGCAACAGTGAAACATATGAAACATTGAAACGGATGTATCATGAAACACCCCACCCGCCTCCCGCCGCCATGTACCTGCCCCGCTCGCCCCTGCGCCATGCCGACGCCGACCCCGGTCGCCCGGTGATCTGGACCGTCAGCGTCTCGCGGCTGACCGGCCTGCTCGGCGACGTCATTCCGGAGTTCGACCGCCGCGCGCGTATCGAGCAGATCAACCTCGGCTTCGAGGAAGCGGTGGATGTGATCGGCCAGCGCCTGCGCCGCGAGCACTGCGACGTGGTCATCGCCGGCGGCTCCAACGCGGCCTGGCTGCGCGGCCGGCTTGAGCTGCCGCTGGTGCCGATCCAGGCCAACGGCTTCGACCTGATGGAAGCGCTGGCCCGTGCCCGCCGCATCGCCAGCCGCATCGGCCTGGTCACCCACGCCAGCGACGTGCCGGTGTTCAGCAACTTCCAGCAGAGTTTCGGCCTGGATATCGAGCATCGCCGTTTCGTCACCCGCGAGGATGCGCGCGACTGCATCGCCGACCTGCGCGCCAACGGCATCGAAGTGATCGTCGGCACCGGCATGGCCATCGACCACGCCGAACAGGCCGGACTACCCGGCGTGCTGCTGTACTCGGCCGACTCGGTGCGGCAGGCATTCGAACATGCGCTGGAACTGACCCAGACCCTGGCCCGCTCCAGCAGCAACCGATCCGCCCCGCGCCGGCGCCCGGCAACGCGTGCCGACACGCATGAACTGCTCGGCGACAGCGATGCAATGGCGCATGTGCGCGCACAGATCGCGCTCTATGCGCCGCACGACAGCACCGTGCTGGTCAGTGGTGAAACCGGCACCGGCAAGGAACTGGTGGCACGCCAGCTGCACGCCGCCAGCGGCCGTCGCGGACGCTTCGTCGCGCTGAACTGCGGCGCCATCAGCGAATCGCTGCTGGAGGCGGAGCTGTTCGGCTACAGCGATGGCGCCTTCACCGGCGCACGTCGTGGCGGCCGTGTCGGCCTGGTCGAGGCCGCAGACGGCGGCACGCTGTTCCTGGATGAGATCGGCGAACTGCCGCTGCCGCTGCAGACCCGCCTGCTGCGGGTGCTGGAAGAACGCGAGGTACTGCGTGTGGGCGCCACCGAACCGACCCCGGTGGACCTGCGCGTGGTGGCCGCGACCCTGCAATCGCTGGAACAGCGCGCGGCAGCCGGCAACTTCCGGCGCGACCTGTATTACCGCCTGGCCGCGCTGCGCATCGCCCTGCCCTCGCTGCGTGCCCGGCGCGGTGACATCCCGCTGCTGGCCCAGCACTTCTTCCGCCAGTTGCGTGGTATCGACGCGCCACTGGATGAGGATGCACTGGCGGCACTGACCGCCGCCGAGTGGCCCGGCAACGTGCGCGAACTGCGCAATCTGGTGGATCGCCTGCGCATCCACTGGCAGCCCGGTGAAGGGCTGATTGATGCTGCGCGACTGCTGCAGCTGGCACCCGAACTGGTGAATGAAGGCGCCGCTGCGCTACCGGTGGAAAGCAACGGCAGGCGCCCGCTGCGTGCGCAGTTGGAAACGCTGTTGCAGGAACACCGCAATGACCGCGAGGGGATGGCGCAGGCGCTGGGCGTATCACGGACCACGCTATGGCGCTGGCTGCGCGCGGAGGGCCTGTAGAGCCGAGCCCATGCTCGGCTGATGTTCCCGCAGAAGCAGCCGAGCATGGGCTCGGCTCTACAGGGTGCGTGTCGTCAGCGCGCCCAGCGCGCCTCTATCGCGAACCGTCCACTCCCTACCGCGACAATCCACAACAGCAGCACTCCCAACGGAACTTCGGTCAGGTAGAAGAACCAGCTCAGCCAATCCGGCACGCTCAGCCCGGCAGGAATGCGAGCGATGCCATCAGTCAGTGCAGCCACCGCGCAGATACCTGCCAGCAGCAACGCCGAGGGGCGACTGAGCAGGCCCAGCACCAGCAGACCACCGGCGATCCATTCAATGCCGCCGAGCACCGGCGCACTGAACACCGGGAACGGGATCCCCGCATCGACCAGCGTATGCACCATGCGCTCGCGGCCCGCATCGGTGAACACCTTGTTCCAGCCGGACACGCAGAACATCACCCCGGCCACGATGCGCGCGAGCAGCAGCATGAGTGCTTCCACGCCGTGACGCGGCGGCGGCACCGCAAACAGGCAACGCCAGGTGGGCATGGCAACTCCGGAAATCGAGGTCATCCGTCGTAGTGTGCCGGTTGCGGGCCTGCCCGGAGATGAAGCAGATCGGCCCGATCACGACAGCGTATTCTCAGCTCTCAATCTGCAGCCTGAGATGGGCACCATCATCGCTCCGACTTGTCGCCTTTGACCCTTCAATGATTGCACGGCCAGTGAAATGCTCTCCTTCAACGCAAAAAGATAGAGCAATCACTTGCCGATCTCCTCACCCGATTCAACATCGGAACACCCTGCCGTAACTGACCTAAAACGTCACCTCGCGACGTTCTTGGAGTGGGAGACGTCACTCGACCAGTTGAAGCGAAGCCATGCGTATAGGCATGACACGATTCAACGACAAGCCATCCTCGATACCGCGCACCAAACTCTTTGCCTGCTGTTTGAGCAAGCGTTGAGCGCCAGCTCGCGAGCGAAGCTTGGCCAGCCTCGCCTGCACATACTTGCTACTGGGCGCCCTCCCGAGTTCGAGCAGCAGATCGTGCAGGTACTCCCATCACGCTACCGCCGCCCAGTCTACGTCGAGACATTGAATGCCAGGTACATTGCTCCACACAAGCAATACCGAATGGTGCTGGAGGAAGGCGAATACCGCATCGACGAAGTGAGAACACGCGTCAGCACAGACTCCCCTTGGCGCAGGCAACGAGGAATCTGAACTCCACCAAGTGAAGAAAGCCCATAAATGACTCACTACGCAATAGCACAGGATCTTCCCGCCGGCGTATTCCCAGGCGACTTGGCGGCCGTCCTGGTGGATAAGGCATACCCCGATGCCCATTCGCACGGATACCACGTGTACCCGTGGTACGCGCGAAAGCGTTATGACCCCAATCCGGTTTTCAACGACAGAATGATCCTTAGTGTTGATCACCAACATCGCATTTCTGAGATATAAAGAATATCGTCGGAGGTCTTCATCGTCAGCAACCGGATTCTCAACACGTGCCGCGAACTGCACGTGGAAATGGTTGATCACCAAGAGACCGAAATCTTCCTGCCAAGAGGAGAAACATTGAAAGGAGACTACAGCGCGGTAATTTTCAGGGCCATCGATGTCGAAGAGGCCGCAGATGAATCAAGCCAGCTCATCTACAGAAATGGACGCGTACGCCGCATGAGATCACTCCAGGTGAAAAGCGGATTCGACAAAGACCTGTACACATTCAGAGGCATGGAAAGCACCAGCGGAGCCTTGATCTGTTCGGAAATATTCCGCTCCGCCCTGGAAAATCGCGCGTTGGGAATCAAGTTCGTCGACATTCAAAATGTAGAGTGGCCAAGGATCAAGATCGTCTGATGCGGCTTGGCCGGGCACCAAGGCTCCACTCAACTTACCCTGTTCTCGGCGCGCCACAGGCAGCAACAACAGTCGATCAAGCTCGACTCTGCGATGCCGGCGAATCCGTCATTTCATCAACGCGTTCCATCCACGCATGGCGTGAATCTACCTGGTCAGCAGCTCGATTTCCTCCACCTGCACCACCGGCACCTGCCACGGGTGATGCGGCACGATGCCCCACTCGAAGATGTGCTGCAGCCGCTGCGGATCACGCGGCAGGCAGAACTCCAGGCGCACGCTGGCGACCACTTCGGTGCGACCCGCCTCACCCTGTGCGGGCGACGCACCCACGCGCGGGCGGAACTGCTCGAACCCGGGCGCCGACCACCACATGCCGTGTTCGTAGTCGCCGGCCGCCAGCGCGTCCACCGCCAGGATGCCCTGCTTCACCGCATCCAGTGCTGCCGACGGCACGAACACCACCACGCGGTACAGCGGCAGGCGTTGCATCGGATTGCCTTACGGGTACAGCAGGCGCTTGCTCCAGCGCCCTTCGGCACCGGCTTCATAGCACCAGCGTTCGTGCAGGCGGAACTGCGCGCCGTACCAGAACTCGATGCGGTCAGGCACCACGCGCAGGCCGCTCCAGCCCTCCGGGCGCGGCACGTCCTTGCCTTCGAAGCGGGCTTCGACCTCGGCAACGCGCGCGTCGAACTCTTCGCGCGTTGCCAGCGTCTTCGACTGCTGCGAGGCCCACGCGCCGATCTGGCTCATGCGCGGGCGGCTGGCGAAATAGGCGTCGGCTTCGGCGTCGGCAACCTGCTCGACACGGCCTTCAATGCGCACCTGGATACCGGCCTCGCGCAGGCTGCGCCACAGGAACAGCAGCGCGGCCTGTGGGTTGGCCTGCAGCTCCTGGCCCTTGTGGCTGTCCAGGTGGGTGTAGAACACGAAACCACGCTCGTCGAACGCCTTCAGCAGCACGGTACGTGCCGAGGGACGGCCGTGCGCATCGGCAGTGGCCACGGTCATCGCGTTCGGCTCGACCTCGCGACTCTGTTTGGCCTCGTCGAACAGGCCGGCAAACGTGGACAGGGCTTCGGCGTACAGGTCGCTCATGATTGCGTTCTTCTCACACGGATTGGGCTATTGTGGCTGCATGGCCGCTGCTGCGTATATGCCCCAGGTGAAAGGATTCCCCGAAACATTGGCCGAACAGGTGCTGGACGATGCACTGGGCAGCGGTGCAGCGGTTCCAGTATTGGCGATCAGCGGCCTGCAGGGGAGCGGCAAATCGACGCTGGCCGCGCAGGTGGTGGCGCGCGCCCAGTCGCGCGGCCTGAACGCGGCCACGCTGTCGATCGATGATGTCTACCTGACTCGCGCACAGCGCCAGCGGCTGGCCCGCCAGGTGCACCCGCTGCTGATCACGCGCGGCCCGCCGGGCACCCATGACCTGCCGCTGGCCCACGCGGTGCTGGACGCCGTGGCCGCACGCCAGCCCTTCGCGATGCCACGCTTCGACAAGCTGGCCGATGAACGCCTGCCCGAAGCGCAATGGCCGCAGCTGCAGCAACCGCTGGACCTGCTGGTCTTCGAAGGCTGGTTCCTGGGCACGCCCGCACAGGATGACGACGCGCTGGACAGCCCGTTGAACGCGCTGGAGCGCGAGGCCGACGCCGATGGCCGCTGGCGGCGCTGGTGCAACCAGTCGCTGGCCCGTGACTACCCGGCGCTGTGGCAGCGCTGCAACCGCCTGTGGTTCCTGCAGCCGCCGGATTTCTCGGTGGTACCACGCTGGCGCTGGCAGCAGGAGCAGAACCTGCAGGCCGCGCAGCCGGGCCGGCACGGCATGAGCCGGCCACAGCTGGAGCGCTTCGTGCAGTACTACGAGCGGGTCAGTCGGCAGGCACTGCGCGCCCTGCCCGCCCTCGCCGACCACGTGGTGGTACTGGACGGCCAGCGCCAGGTGCAGGACGTGCGCTGAGCACGCCTACTCCACCAGGAAGGTCACCCGCAGGTTGACCCGCCACTCGGTGATCTCGCCGCTGCCATTGGTGACCACCTTGGTCTCGTTCACCCAGGCGCCCTGGATGCCCTTGACCGTCTCGGAGACCTTCTTCAGCCCGCTGCGCACCGCGTCTTCCACGCTCTTCGGCGAGGAGGCGGTGATTTCGATGACCTTGGCGACCGTCATGGCCTTTACTCCGGCTGGCGCGGGAGACCCCGCAGGAACTCCTACCCTGACGTGAAGAACGTAAAGGCCGGGGCACGGAGGTGTTAGCATCAGAGGGCATGAATCCTGCTCCGAACCTGATCCTGATCGGCCCGATGGGCGCCGGCAAAACCTGCATCGGCCGCCGCCTGGCCGAGCGCTTCACGCTGGACTTCGTCGATGTCGACCAGGCCATCGTCGATGCCGCCGGCGCCAGCATCCCGACCATCTTCGAGCACTCCGGCGAAGCCGGCTTCCGGACCCATGAACGCGAGGCGCTTGCGCGCGTGCTGGAAGGCCGCGGCCAGCTGGTCTCCACCGGCGGCGGCGCGGTGCTGGATCCGGACAACCGTGCACTGATCGCCCGGCGCGGCTTCGTGGTCTACCTGCGGGTCAGCGTGGCTGCGCAGCTGGAACGCCTGGCCCGCGACAAAGGCAGGCCACTGCTGCAGCGCCCGGACCGCGAGCAGGTGCTGCACGATCTGGCTGCACACCGCGACCCGCTGTACCGCGGGCTGGCCGACCTCACCCTCGATACCGACCCATACACCGCTGCCGACGCGACCGCCCACCTGGTGGTCAAGCTGGCCACGCAATGGCAGCGCCAGGACCTGACCGCATGACCTCCCCCGCCCTGCTGCAGGTCGCCGTTGGCGGCGACCGCCCTTACTCCATCACCATCGGCGCCGGTGCGCAGGCCGACGGCGCCGCGCTGGCCTCGCATGTTCGCGGCCGCCACGTGCTTCTGCTCAGCGACAGCGAAGTGGCCCCACGCTATCTGGACGCCGTGAAGCAGACGCTGTTGGCCGCACGCCCCGACCTGATCGTCGGCGAGCATGTGCTGGCCGCGGGCGAAGCCTCCAAGACCCTGGCCGAATTCGGCCGTGCGATCGAAGCACTGGCCGCGCTGGGCGCCACCCGCGACGCCTGTGTGTTCGCCCTTGGCGGCGGCGTGGTCGGTGACCTCGCCGGATTTGCCGCCGCCTGCTGGATGCGCGGCGTGGACTGCGTGCAGCTGCCGACCACCCTGTTGGCGATGGTCGATTCGTCGGTGGGTGGCAAGACCGCGGTCGACATTCCGGCCGGCAAGAACCTGGTCGGCGCGTTCCACCCGCCGCGTGCGGTCATCGCCGATACCCGCGTGCTGGCCACCCTGCCGCCGCGCGAGCTGCGTGCTGGCCTGGCCGAAGTGGTGAAGTACGGCGCGCTGGGCGATGCCGTGTTCTTCGAGTGGCTGCAACAGCATGCCGATGCGCTGCTGGCCGGCGAAGACAACGTGCTTTCCGAAGCCATCGCGCGCAGCTGCCGGCACAAGGCCGCCATTGTCGAGCGCGATCCGTTCGAGAAGGGCGAGCGCGCCCTGCTCAACCTCGGCCATACCTTCGGCCATGCCATCGAGACCGAACAGGGCTATTCGGCCCCCGGCCGCGATGCGCTGAACCACGGCGAAGCGGTCGCGGTGGGCATGGTACTGGCCGCGAAGCTGTCCACCGACCTGGGCCTGGCTGATGATGCCGACCGTGCTCGCCTGCAGACGCTGCTGGAACGCCTCGGCCTGCCGGTAGCAATCCCGGCAGGCTTGGACCCGCAGGCCCTGCTCGGCCGCATGCGTCTGGACAAGAAGAACGTGGCCGGCCGCCTGCGCCTGGTGCTGTGGCGCGGCATGGGACGCGCCGAAGTGGTGCCGGACGTGGATGAGGCGGCGGTGCTGAAGGTGCTGGGCGCGGGCTGACCGTATCCGTGGTCCGGTAGTGCCGGCCGCTGGCCGGCTTCTCCGCTCATGACGTTGCCGGCCAACGGCCGGCACTACCGCGTTGCGGCCGGGGTCACCCTGGCCCCGCTACAATCGACGCCATGCACGTCTACCTGCAACATCCCGACGCCGGTGCGCAGGCACCGCGCTTCCTGCGCCTGAGCCTGCAGCCGGACCTCTTCGGCGGCTGGGAACTGCTGCGCGAGAGCGGCCGCGTCGGCAGCCGCTCGCAGCTGCGGCGCGAGCTGTTCCTGCAGGCCGACGAAGCCCGCCACGCTTTTGAGAAGGCCCGCGATGCCGAACTGCATCGCGGCTTCCAGATCCTTTCGCACGGCGACTGACGCCGCTGCCAACTTTCGTCCAAGGAATGCCCATCGTGACCAGCCCTCTCCGCAATGATCGCCTGCTGCGCGCCCTGCGCCGCGAACCGGTGGACTGCACCCCCGTCTGGCTGATGCGCCAGGCCGGCCGCTACCTGCCGGAATACCGCGCGACCCGGGCCAAGGCCGGCAGCTTCCTGGCCATGGCCAAGAATCCGGAGATCGCCTGCGAAGTCACCCTGCAGCCGCTGCGCCGCTTCCCGCTGGACGCAGCCATCCTGTTCTCGGACATCCTCACCATTCCCGATGCGATGGGCCTGGAGCTGTACTTCGTCGAAGGCGAAGGCCCGAAGTTCCGTCACCCGGTACGTGATGAAGCGGCCATCGCCAAACTGGCGGTGCCGGACATGGAACAGGACCTGGGCTATGTGATGGACGCGGTGCGCCTGATCCGCCGCGAGCTGGACGGCCAGGTGCCGCTGATCGGCTTCTCCGGCAGCCCGTGGACACTGGCCTGCTACATGGTGGAAGGCGGCGGCAGCAAGGACTTTGCGCGCATCAAGGCGATGGCGCTGAACCACCCGCAGGCCCTGCACCGCCTGCTGGAGGTCACCACCAACGCGGTGATTGCCTACCTCGGCGCGCAGCGCGCGGCCGGTGCGCAGGCGCTGCAGGTGTTCGACACCTGGGGCGGCGTGCTCTCGCCGTCGATGTACCGCGAGTTCTCGCTGCGCTACCTGCAGCGCATTGCCGAGGGTCTGGAGCGTGGCGAAGGCAGCGAGCGCACGCCGCTGATCCTGTTCGGCAAGGGCACCGGTCTGCACCTGGAAGCGCTGTCGCAGACCGGCGCCGATGCACTGGGCCTGGACTGGACGCTGGACCTGGATGAGGCGATGCGCCGCACCGGTGGCCGCGTCGCCCTGCAGGGCAACCTCGACCCGACCACCCTGTACGCCTCGCCGGATGCGATCGCCGCGGCCGCAGCACGCGTGCTCGACACCTATGCCGCCGGCAACGGCGGCTCGCGCGAGGGCCATGTGTTCAACCTCGGCCACGGCATGTCGCCGGACATGGACCCGACGCATGTGCAGGTGCTGGTCGACGCGGTGCACGCGCACAGCCAGCGCTGAACACTGCGCATGCGGTTGCGGCGCGATGTTGATCGCGCCGTGACCCGCAGTGCGCGATCATGGCCTCCCCCACGTTGCACCGGCCACACCCCATGTCCACATCGCCATCGACCTACAACCGCCAGCGCCCCCTGCTGTGGCTGGTTTCGTTGGCGATCTTCATGCAGATGCTGGACTCGACCATCGTCAACACGGCCTTGCCGGCGATGGCGGCCAGCCTGGGCGAAAGCCCGCTGCAGATGCAGTCGGTGGTGTTCAGCTACGCGCTGGCGGTGGCTACCTTCATCCCCGCCTCCGGCTGGATCGCTGACCGCTACGGCACCCGCCGCACCTTCCTGGTGGCGATCATCCTGTTCACCCTCGGCTCGCTGGCCTGCGCACTGGCCCAGCACCTGCACCAGCTGGTCGGTGCGCGCGTGCTGCAGGGCATCGGCGGTGCAATGCTGCTGCCGGTCGGTCGGCTGGCGGTGATGCGTTCGGTGCCGCGCGAAGATTTCCTGCGCGCGATGAGCTTCATCGCCATCCCGGCACTGGTCGGCCCGCTGATCGGTCCCACGCTGGGCGGCTGGCTGGTCGAGATCGCCTCATGGCACTGGGTGTTCCTGATCAACCTGCCGATCGGCGTGATCGGTTTCATCGCCGCGATGAAGATCATGCCCGACCACTACGCCAGCCATCGCACCCGTTTCGACCTGCGTGGCTACATCATGCTTGCCTTCGCGATGGTGGTGCTGTCGCTGGCGCTGGACGGCATCTCCGGGCTCGGTACGCCACATGCGCTGGTGATGCTGATGACCGTGGCCGGCCTGGCGGCGCTGGTGGGCTACTGGCTGCACGCCGCCAACTCCACCGCGCCCTTGTTCTCGCTGGCCCTGTTCCGTGTGCCCAGCTACCGCATCGGCATCCTCGGCAACCTGTTCTCGCGCATCGGCAGCAGCGCCATGCCGATGCTGATCCCGCTGCTGCTGCAGGTCGGCCTGGGCCTGGGGCCAATGAACGCCGGCCTGATGATGGTGCCGGTGGCGGCGGCCGGCATGGTGTCGAAGAAACTGGCGGTGAAGCTGGTCGAACGCTACGGCTACCGCCGCGTGCTGATGGTCAACACCGTGCTGGTGGGCCTGGCGATGGCCAGCTTCATCCTGATGACACCGGGCCAGCACCTCGCCTGGCGCCTGTTGCAGCTGGCGTTCTTCGGCGCGGTCAATTCACTGCAGTTCACTGTGATGAACACTGTGACCCTGCGCGATCTTGACCGCGAATTCGCCAGTTCCGGCAACAGCCTGCTGTCGATGGTGATGATGCTCGCCGCCGGTTTCGGTGCCGCGGCGGCCGGCAGCCTGCTGGCCGCGTTCGGCAATCACCTGGACAGCAACAGCGCCACTGCGGCACTGCATGCGACGTTCCTGTGCGTGGGCGCGATCACCCTGACCTCGACGATGATCTTCTGGCAGCTGCCGGACACCAAGCCGGAGCCACGGCAGGTCGAGCACGTCGCGGAGTGAAGGTGGTTCGGCAGGGCTGCGCCCTGCACCTGCAGAGGCCGAAGCAACAGCAACAGCAACAGCGAGCATTCCGTGGGTTGGCGGGGCGGTGTGGGCTTGCAGGACACGCCGTAAACCCATCCCTGGGGGCTCGATGGCGCCATCCATGGCGCCAACGGTCCTGCAAGCCCACACCGCCCCACCTCTGACAGATTTCCGCAATCGGGTAGATCCACGCCATGCGTGGATGAATCTCATCGAAATCGAATATTTCGAATTGAAATCGAAACGCAACCACGCATGGCGTGGATCTACTGCAGATCGCAGGATTCTGTCGAAGGCGGGGTGGGTCCGGTTGCGGGAGTGTCCGCGGCATGGATGCCGCGGCCAAGCCCCCATGGACGGGTTGCGGTGGTCTAATCAACCTGGACACTCGATAGGATCAATTTCAAGCATCGAGGTAGACCCATGGCAAAACAGATCACTCAGGGCATGAGGGACGAGGCGGTCCGCC
>NZ_JBSPUE010000008.1:0-289493 GCF_056861455.1 Stenotrophomonas sp. 22LJNL06-5-1 | reverse complement strand
TCGGCTCGGCTCTACAGTGGATCCACGCCATGCGTGGATGCGCGGCTCCGCCCGCGGTAGTGCTTACCAGCGCAGCTTGCGCCGCGCCAGCGCCGCCGCCAGCTGATCCATCACCTGTTGCGCCTGTGCCTGCGGCAGATGGTGCAGGGTCAACGCCACATCGCCATGCGCGCCGGCGGTATCCAGCTGCAGGCTGCTGGTGCCCAGCAGCCTGTCCAGCGGCGAGCGCTGCAGGCGCAGGCCCTGCACCTTGTCCAGCTCGGCCCAGCGCCACCAGCGCTTCCACCAGCCGCCGCGCACCGCCACATAGTGCTCGTCCAGGTACCAGCCCATGCGCGCCATCTGCCGGTGCGCGACCAGCAGCGCCACGGGCAGCCATGCCAGCACCAGCAGGCCCCAAGGCCCCCACCGCCAGTACGCGGCCGCAGCCAGTAGCGGCACCAGCACCAGCGCACCCAGGCACAGCCGCCACCAGCCGCGCTGCGGAATAGACTGCCACTGTGCCGGCGGCCATTGCAGTTGAGGCAATAGATGCTGCACCAGCTGCGTGCAGCGCTCGCTCGACGCCAGTGGCGCGAGTTCACGCAGGGCGCGGTCCTCATCGCGCGCAGGGCCACCGGCGGCGCTGTCGATGCGCAGCTGGCGCAGCCCGAACCAGCGATGTAGGGTGGTTTCGCGCAGGGTCCAGGCCTGGATGCGGCGACGCGCGACACTGCTGCGGGTGCGGCTGAGCAGGCCGGCCGAGACGGTCAGGCGGCGGTCCTGCTCGCTGAGCGTGAAGCCGTGGTAGCGCAGCAGGGTCAGCACCACCGACAGCGCACGCAGCGCCAGCCAGCCCAACAGCAAGGCTGCGGCCAGCAGCAGGAAGGCGCCGGCCACGCCGGGATGCAGGTGGCTTGCATAGCCGAAGGCTTCCCGGCCGCCACGCTGGATGGCATCGTCCATCACCGGTCGCGGCACGGTCTGGAACAGCACACCGAAGGCGGCGATCGCCAGCGCCCAGCCACGGTTGGAGAGCAGGCCCATGCGCACCACGTCCCAGCTCGACAGGCGCAGCAGCACCTGTTCGGTGTCGGCCTCGGTGATCGAGGGGGCGGCGACCACGTCGGTGGCCTGCGGCGCCTGCCCGCGCTGGCGGACCAGCCGTTCCAGCGCCAGCGCCTGGTCCAGCTTCAGCACCCGCATTTCCGCTTCCGGGCGCACGCCACCGGCCGATTCCAGGCGCAGCTCGGCCACACCGAACAGGCGGTGCAGCGGGTTCTGCCGGACCTCCACGTTGTGGATGCGCGCGAATGGAATCTCGCGCCGGTTGCGCGCGAGCAGGCCGCTGCGCACGGTGATCGCATCACTGCCGATACGGTAGCGGTAGCTGAGGTACTGCAGCACCGACACCAGTACCAGTGCGGCAATCGCCGTCAGCGGTATCAGCTGCGCCCACATCGGGTCGCGGTCGCCCCGCTGGCCGAACACCAGCAGCGCGACCAGCGGCAGGAAGTAATGGCGCAACTGCATCAACAGTACGAACAGCCACGACCACGGATGCAGGCGGTGGTCCTCGCCACCGGCGGGCAGCGCTGCAGGCAGAGGCGGTGGCAGGCTCACAGGGCGTCGGCGTCCTGGTCGAGCTGGTGGGACAGGGTATCGCGCAGGCGCTCGGCGTCCGCCTCGTCCAGGCCGCTCACGGTCACTGCGCTCATGCGGGTGCCGGCGGTGTGCACGATCAGCGTGGCCAGCCCGGCGCGGCGTTCCAGTGGTCCGCGGCGCAGGTCCAGGTGCTGCACGCGCGACAGGGGAATGCGTGTTTCCAGCTGCCACATCAGGTCACGGCGCAGGCCCAGGCCCTGTGCGTCCAGCCGCCAACGGGTGCGGACCAGGCGGCGGTGGCCGAGCCATGCGCCACATGCAGCCCCCACCAGCAGCCCGAGGGCTGCGATCCACACTCCGCCGGGCAGATCGAAGAACCACCATGCAGCGGCCAGCGGCAGGCCCGGCACAAACAGGCCGCCGAAGGCGCCTTCCAGTGCGGCCAGCCGCGCGGCGCGGCGCGGCAGCGACTGCCAGGCATCGGTGGGCGGAGCAGTAAGGGGAACGTCGGTCACGCGGGCTCCGTCAGGTGGCAGGGCGGGCGGTGGCGGCCGTGGCCGCACCGCGCAGACGGTAGCAGGTCAGCTGCGTTACTGGGCAGCCTGGATCAGCGCGTCCACATCCAGCATGTGGCCGGCACGATCGGCCTTGGTACGCAGGTAGTGTTCGTTCTCGGCGGTGATCTCGCCGGTGACCGGAATGCAGTCCAGCACTTCGATGCCGGCATTGCGCAGGCGCTGCGCCTTGGTCGGGTTGTTGCTGAGCAGGGCCACGCGCGAAATGCCCAGGCCCCGCAGCATGGCCACCGCGCTGCCGTAGCGCCGTTCGTCGGCGCCGAAGCCCAGCTGTGCGTCGGCGTCGATGGTGTCCAGGCCGTCGTGCTGGTAGCCGTAGGCGCGCATCTTGGCGGCAATGCCGGTGCCACGGCCTTCCTGGTCCAGGTACAGCAGCACGCCACCGCCCAGTTCCTTCAGCTTGCGCAGGCCACGTCGCAGTTGATCGCCGCAGTCGCACTTGAGCGAGCCGAACAGGTCACCGGTCAGGCACGAGGAGTGCACGCGCACCGGCACCACCGCCGACAGGTCCGGTTCGCCGACGATGATCGCGACCTGGTCACGCTGGGCGACGCCGCCACGGAACACCGCGAACGTGGTCATGCCGACATCGCGCAGCGGTACCGGCGAACGCGCCACCAGTTCGTAATCATGCGCGGCATGTGCTGCGCCCTCGGCGAGGTCGCACAGCGCCACCTCGGCCGCGCCCTCGAAGGTGCGGTCTTCGGCGTCCAGGCGCACCGCCACCATGGCCGGCAGCAACAGGCCGAGGCGGGCCAGTTCCACCGCGCCGGCATCGAAGGCGTCACCGGCGCTCCAGCCGTCCGGCATCGGGCCCGGTTCGCGCAGGTAGCCCAGCGAGGGCAGGGCATCGAAGGCAACACCGGCCAATGGCAGGCGCGCACCTTGCGGGGCCTCCACGCCGAGCACGCGGGCGCGGGTGGCGGTCAGGAACAGGTAATGGCGCTCGCGGGCGGCAGTGGCGAAGGCGGCGAAGCTGCTGGCCGTGGCGCTGTCCAGCGCGATCACCGCCAGGCGCTGGCCCTGGCCATCGTGGAGCAGCACCGGGCGACCGGCACGCAGTTCGGCCACCGCGCGCTCGCAGCGGATCGCGGCCGGATCGCCGAACAGGGAAGAAGCAGCAGACATGGCAGGACCGGGGGAGGCGGACATCGCAGTCTCTATGGGGGCGCCGGCGTCGTATTCAACGTGGTGCGGCGGTCGGTCGCAGGGGCCGGCGGCCTGAGCGGAGCGGCCGTCAGTGGGGATGCTCTTCGGTCGCGTAGGGGTCTTCCTCGCCGCTGCCCGGTGGCCGCAGCGTATAGCGCTTGTAGGTCCACTGGTACTGCGCCGGGTCGCGACGGGCGATGCGCTCGATGCCGGCATTGAGCGCGGTGGCGGCCACCTGCGGGTCCGGGTCGGCCACGGCGGGGTCGGTCGGCTCGATGTGCAGGGCGAATTCCATGTCCGGCCCGATGCGCTCGCACCAGCCATAGAGCACGGTGGCGCCGGTGCGCTCGGCCAGCCGGTTGACCAGGGTCATGGTCAGCGCCTGCACGCCGAAGAACGGCACGAACACGCCGTCGCCGGCCTTGGGCTGCTGGTCGGGCAGGATGCCGGTGGCACCGCCGTCCTTGAGCACCTTGAACAGCTGGCGCACGGCGGGGCCCTCGGCACGCACCTGCTGTACGTTCTGGCCGCCCCGCACCAGCTGCAGGAAGGCATCGCTGGCCTCGTCCTCCGGTGGCTTGTAGACGATGGCGATCTGCCCGCGCGAGGCCAGCCACTGGTTCAGCAGCTCCCAGTTGCCGAAGTGCGGCGCCGCCACGATCACGCCCTTTCCGCTGGCCAGCGCCGCGTCGTACAGGGCCTCGCCGTGGCGCTGCTTCAGGTGCAGGCGCAGGTTGTCGGCCGGCGCCTGGCTCCACAGTCGCAGGGTCTCGATGGCCTGCAGGGCGGTGGAGCGCAGCAGCTCCCGGTGCAGGCGGTCACGCGCGGCGCCGTCCAGGTGCGGATAGGCCAGCTCCAAGTTGCGCCGGGTGACGCGGCTCTCACGGGCGTTGAGACTGATCCAGGTCCAGGACAGGGCACGGGCGATTCCCCGCAGCAGCGGCCAGGGCAGGCGGGCGAACAGGGTGGTGGCGCGGTAGACCAGCCGGGCTTTGCGTTGCGGATTCATCGGCGCCAGTTTAGCCAAGGGCGCTGCTATCGTGGCCGGCCCCGTTCATTGGAGCCCACGATGCTCGTCCTGATCCAGCGTGTCAGCCAGGCTGCCGTCCACGTCGCTGATGAAGCCGTCGGCCAGATCGGCCCGGGCCTGCTGGCGCTGGTGGGCATGGAGCCGGGCGATACCGAGGCCCAGCTGCGGCGCATGGCCGAGCGACTGCTGGGCTACCGGGTGTTCGCCGACGAGGCCGGGAAGATGAACCGGTCGCTGCGCGACACCGGCGGCGGCCTGCTGCTGGTCAGCCAGTTCACCCTGGTCGCCGACACCCGTTCGGGCATGCGGCCCAGCTTCACCAGCGCCGCGCCGCCAGACGAGGCTGAACGCGGGTTCAATCGATTTGTCGAGATCTGTCGTGAAAATCACGCGCCAGGGGTGGAAACGGGCCGATTTGGTGCCCATATGGTCGTCAGCCTGGTCAATGACGGTCCCGTGACCTTCCTTCTCAGGCCCTAGGCCGCCGGGACCACCGCCCGGCAGGCGGGGCCCCGGGCTGGTATAATGCTACGTTCCCTATTTCTCCCTAGCCGGTGGCGCGAGCACTACATGGCCAACGAACGTCCTGCCCAATCCGAAATCAAGCAACTGATCAGCAAGGGCCTGGAACAGGGCTACCTGACCTACGCCGAAGTCAATGACCATCTGCCGGACGACATGGTCGACCCGGAACAGATCGAAGACATCATCGGCATGATCAACGGCATGGGCATTGATGTCCATGAAGTTGCGCCGGATGTGGAAACCCTGCTTCTCAACGACGGCAACACCGGTAACCGCGAAGTCGATGACACCGCGGCCGAAGAAGCCGCCGCCGCGCTGAGCGCGCTCGACACCGAAGGTGGCCGTACCACCGACCCGGTGCGCATGTACATGCGCGAAATGGGCACCGTCGAGCTGCTGACCCGCGAAGGCGAAATCGCCATCGCCAAGCGCATCGAGGAAGGCCTTTCGCAGGTCCAGGCCGCCTTGGGCCAGTTCCCGGTCTCGGTCGAGTCGCTGCTGACCGACTACGAAGCCCACAAGGAAGGCAAGAAGCGCCTGGCCGAAGTGATCGTCGGCTTCAACGACCTGGCCGACGAAGTGCCTGCGCCTGCCGCAGCTGCCACTGATGACAGCGACGATGCCGACGCCGATGGCGACGAGGACGAGGACGATGATGTCGAGGGTGGCGAGGAAGAAGCCGCACCGACCGGTCCGGACCCGGAGGAAGTCGCTGCGCGCATGCAGGCGCTGAGCGATGCCTTCAATGCCTTCAAGAAGGCGGCGACCAAGGGCGACAAGAAGAACCTGCCGCGCCTGCGCGAAGAGATGTCGGCCGTATTCGTCACCCTGAAGCTGCCGCTGCCGCTGACCGATGTGCTGACCAAGCAGCTGCGCGACACCATGGCGTCGATCAAGGCCCATGAGCGCCGCGTGCTGAACCTGGCGACCGTCACCGCCCGCATGCCGCGCAAGGACTTCATCCGCTCCTGGGAAGGCAACCAGACCAACCTGGAGTGGGTGGAAGACGCACTGAAGCGCAAGCAGAAGTGGTCGTCGGCCCTGCGCGAAGTGAAGGACCAGATCATCGCCGAACAGCAGGCGACGATCGACATCGAGAAGCTGACCCAGCTGGACCTGGAAGAGCTGAAGGAAATCAGCCGTGCCATGGCCTACGGTGAAGCCAAGGCGCGCAAGGCCAAGAAGGAAATGGTCGAGGCCAACCTGCGCCTGGTGATCTCGATCGCCAAGAAGTACACCAACCGCGGCCTGCAGTTCCTCGACCTGATCCAGGAAGGCAACATCGGCCTGATGAAGGCCGTGGACAAGTTCGAGTACCGCCGCGGTTACAAGTTCTCGACCTACGCCACCTGGTGGATCCGCCAGGCGATCACCCGCTCGATTGCCGACCAGGCGCGCACCATCCGTATTCCGGTGCACATGATCGAGACGATCAACAAGTTGAACCGCATTTCCCGCCAGATGCTCCAGCAGTACGGCCGCGAGGCTACGCCGGAGGAGCTGGCCAAGGAAATGGACATGCCGGAAGACAAGATCCGCAAGGTGATGAAGATCGCCAAGGAGCCGATCTCGATGGAAACCCCGATCGGCGACGACGAGGATTCCCATCTGGGCGACTTCATCGAGGACACCAACGTGGAGTCCCCGATCGAGAACACCACCAACATCAATCTGTCTGAAACCGTGCGCGACGTGCTGGCCGGCCTCACCCCGAGGGAAGCCAAGGTGCTGCGCATGCGCTTCGGCATCGACATGAACACCGACCACACGCTGGAAGAGGTCGGCAAGCAGTTCGACGTGACCCGCGAGCGCATCCGCCAGATCGAAGCGAAGGCTCTGCGCAAGCTGCGTCACCCGAGCCGCTCGGAGCAGCTGCGCAGCTTCCTGGATATCGATTGATTTCCAGCGGCTGTTGAAGCGTTGAGAGAAACCCCGCTTCGGCGGGGTTTTTCTTTGGGTAGCGCCGGGCCGTGCCCGGCGGAATTTATGAGGAATTCGTAATTGTTACGTAACACTATTCTTGATGTCTCTCCCTGCATTCTTCACAAAAATCCTTGAGAAACAGTGAGTTTGAAGCTTATTTCGACTTGCCGTCCGAGATCTTTTGCGATAAATACGTAACACTATTCGTCTCCAAGGCCCGCCCATGGCCCGCCACGCGCTCCTGAGACCCCAGGACCTGATCGCCCAGCTTCCCCCCGGCCACCCACAGCCGGCGGCCGCGTTGGCCGAGCGCCTGGGCGTGAACCGCATGACCCTCAGCCGCCTGGTCGCGGCCAGTGGCGATCAGGTCGTGCGGCTGGGGCAGACGCGCGCCACCGCCTATGCGCTGCGCCAGCCCTCGCGCGTGGGCAGCGAATGGCCGCTGTACCGCCTGCGCGAAGACGCCACGCTGGAAGAGCTGGGCCGGCTGATCGCGCTCAGTGGCGACACCTTCCACGTGGACGCCAGCCGTGCCCGGTCCAACCTGCTGCGCGCGCCCGACGGCGACATCGCCGCCTTCTTCCCGGGTCTGCCGTGGTATCTCGATGACCTGTGCCCGCAGGGCTTCCTCGGCCGCAGCTTTGCGCATGGCCGTGCGCGCGGCTTGGGCCTGCCTTCGGATCTGACCCGCTGGCAGCGCGACGACGTGCTGGTGGCGCTGGTGCATGGCGGCGGAACCGAGATCGGCGACCTGCTGCTGGGCGCTGATGCCGTGCAGGCGGCCCTGGCCGCGCTGGATGCACCGCCTGATCGCGTGGCTGCACGCGACCGGCCGCAGCAGTACCCGCAACGCGCACGCGCCGCGCTGGCCGGCGAAGACGTGGGTTCATCGCCTGGGGGCGAGCAGCCCAAGTTCACTGCCACTGTGGAAAGCGAAGGCGGACGCCACGCAGTGATCGTGAAGTTTGCCCAGCCCGATGGCGGCGAGGCCGCGCAGCGCTGGGCCGACCTGCTGGTGTGCGAACACCTCGCACTGGAAACCCTGCGCGCCGCTGGTGCGGATGCCGCCAGTAGTGAGTTGCTGCAGACGCCCACGCATACCTTCCTGGAAGTGACGCGCTTCGACCGCAGCATCGATGCGCTCGGTCGCCGTGGCTTCGTTTCGCTGCTGTCGATCTCGGCAGCGTTTACCGGCGAAGCGACGCTGGAATGGCCGCGGGCGGGGGCGCAGCTGCAGGCGTTGGGCTGGCTGTCTGCCGAGACCGTGCGGGCCATGGCGCGGCTGCATGCGTTTGGTCGGTTGATCGGCAATGGCGACATGCACCAGGGCAACATCGGTTTCCATTTAGTCGATCGTGGCCCGCTGCCGTTGGCGCCGGCCTACGACATGTTGCCGATGTCGTTGGCACCGTCGCGGTTGGGTGTGCTGCGGCAGGATGTGGTGCTGGAGGCTGTGGCGCCGCGTGAGAGCGGCGAGCTGGAGCATCTGCGCTGGGCGGCGCCGCTGGCCAGTGAGTTCTGGGAGCGCGTTGCGGGCGATGCGCGGGTGCGGTCGGACGGATTGCGCGCGCTGGCGAGGGAGAATGCCGGGCGGGTCAGGGCGATGGGGGCGCGGTTCGGGTGATATCGAGTGACGCATACCCCCTCGCTTCCAATGATTGAATCGCTCTTAGTGCCTTGGCGCTGCGCCCTGTGACGTACTTGGCTTTGAGGATTGTTGGCATCTGATCGCAGGATTTTCCTGCGCGCTGCGCTCACTCAGTCGAATTCCCAATCCATTCAAATCGTTGGCTCTTCCGGAAGCTGCATGCACTCCAGAGCGTGTCGCAGTCAGCAATTGAGCCCTCTACCTTCTTTTCTGCACAGTCCTTCGCAGGTGCTCAACACACCTTCGTAGGCGGACTGTCTGACCCAACAGCAGGCAGTCCAAGGTCAAGCCGCATCACTCGCCATCCCGGTGAGCTCCAAGGTTTCTGGCCGGGTGGCGCGCAGCCATACAAGACTCCGCAAGGAGGAAAGCTGCGGGCGGCCCTACGACCGTGTTGAAGCGCCCGGTCGCCTCTCTCAACAGGAGGCGGAAGAGGTTCGACGAATCGTAGGAGAGCGAAGATGGCGTTGAAAGTGAGAGCTGGTGAAGCTTCCGATGAAAGGGAGTTGGTGGACGACTGTGACTTCGTGCCGTTGATGGACTGGGATGAGGTGCTGCAGGATGAGCGCGAGGATCGGCTGGGGTTTGCCCGACGTACGACGTATGCGTTGCTGACGCTGTCTGGCCCGGGATTGGTCGAGGGATTTGGCGGCAGCAACCAGCCGGGACTGGAGGGGGCGAGAAGGACTGTGGCGCTGTTCCAGGCACATCTGTGGCAGATGCAGCACGTCGCGGAGATTGCCGAGGTGAGGTTGGAGCAGGTGGTCAAGGCACTGGCCGTTGAGGCCTGAGTAGCCGGGCAGGGGCGCGCTCCACTACACTGTAGCGCTGCGCAGGGCCTATAGCTCAACGGTTAGAGCAGGGGACTCATAATCCCTTGGTTCCAGGTTCGAATCCTGGTGGGCCCACCACATTGACGTCCAGCGAAGTCCAGAGGCGTCCGCAAAACCCTTGAGTTGCTTGATTTATGCCCTGCGAGGCATCCAGTGCCGTCCAGCGGCATCCACTTGCATCCACCGAAAAAGTGAGTCAGGCTGTGTGTCAGGGGGCTAGACGCCCCTAGACGACTCACAGGCGCTCGACTCACATGCTGACCGACACCAAGTTGCGTTCGCTCAAGCCGAAGGCCAGCCCCTTCCGTGTGGCTGATGCCAACGGCTTGTGCATTGAAGTGCGCCCCTCGGGAGCCAAGGTGTGGCGCTACCGCTACCGCTATCTGGGAAAGGCCAGCATCGTCACGCTCGATGAGTACCCGTCGATGTCGCTGCAGGCTGCCCGCGTCGAACGCGAACGTCTGCGCTCGCTCCTGCGCGGCGGGGCTAATCCCGCTCAAGTGGCCAGGGTTGAAAAGGCAGTCCAAGGAGAACGGGCCGCGAACACCTTCGGAGCCATCGGCTTGGAGTTGCTCGCCAAGCGAACGAAGGAGGGCCTTTCCCCTGGATCGGTTGTGCGTGAGCGTCGGCTGATCGGGAAGGATCTGGCTGGACTGGCGGATTTGCCTATTGGGGACATCACCGCCCCCGTACTGCTGGCTGCGCTGCGGAAGTTGGAACAGCGCGGTGTTGTAGAAACCGCGCATCGCGCCCGGGCACATGCTGGGCGGGTCTTCCGCTACGCCATCGCTACAGGTCGTGCTGATCGGAATCCCGCTCAGGACCTCACAGGAGCGCTTGAGCAGCCTCAGACCAAGCACTTTGCCAGCGTGACCGACCCTGCCGTTATAGGTGGCCTTCTGCGTGCGCTGTGGGGCTACCAGGGGGCACTGGTCACACAGGCCGCGCTAAAGCTGGCCCCGATGGTGTTTGTCCGCCCGGGTGAGCTTAGGCAGGCGAAGTGGGCTGACATCGACCTTGATGCAGCAGAGTGGCGCTACGTCACCAGCAAGACCAAAACGCCGCACATCGTCCCTCTGTCCGATCAGGCCGTTGCGGTTCTGCGGGAGCTTTACCCGTATACGAAGCGGAGCGAATTTGTCTTCCCTGGCGTCCGCAGCGCGTTGAAGCCGATGAGCGAGAACACGATGAACGCGGCGCTCCGAAACCTTGGCTTCGACTCAGACACGATGGTTGGCCATGGCTTCCGAGCGATGGCAAGAACGGTGCTGGATGAGGTGCTTGGCTATCGCCCGGACTATATCGAACATCAGTTGGCGCATGCCGTAAAGGATCCGCTTGGGCGGGCCTACAACCGGGCGACCCACCTGCCGGAACGCCGGAAGATGATGCAGGCCTGGTCCGACTACCTCGACCAACTGCGGGTTGCAGAACCGAACGTGCTGACCTTCAAAGCCAAGCGCGCCTAAACATCACAGAGGCCTTAGGGAGGGCCATCAAGGCAGTAGAACCGCATAAACAAAGCGGCCGAGAAAGGGGCTGGAACCCCTGGCTCGGCCTACCACAACCGACTGTTAGGAGTCGATCATGGATCGCAGCATTATAGAACTTGCGCGTGAACGGGCACATATTGCCGGAAGCGCCCTCAGCAGCCCAGCGGCCAAAGGCTACAGATCCTTCCCCGCCTCTCGGGCCGAACGCACCCGAGCACAAACGAACGCAGACTATCTGCTTCGCCGCCTCCTGCGCGGGCTGGCTACTGACGGGGAATCCAACCTCTATTGGGCCTGCGGCCTCCTATTCGTCATGGGCGTGCTACTGGCACGCTCTGACACGCATGTAGCACCGAATCACGGTGTAACGACGGGAGAGGTGTGCCATGGGTACCTCTGACCTTCAACTCGACGCGATGGACCCGATGGACCGCCTCGTCGCGAGGGGCATTTCCGTTCGTGCTCTTGTCGCACTGGCTCCGTATGGTGCGGACTGGCTCGCGCGGCATCAGGACGACCGGTTCCGCATGTGCTACTTCGATGAAACCGGGAAGGTGGTCAACGAGGATGTGACTGCCGTAGGGCTCGTCCTGCGGGCTCAACAGCTCGGCTGGACTGTATTCGAAGACCTAGACCCCGGCGCTGCGCCCTGGATCTTCAGCGAAGCTTCCTATCACTTCCGTCGCGGAATCCATTGGTATGCCTCAGCCACCGATGACACCAATGAAATGCTGCCGCTAGGCTTCCCGGCAAGGGAACTGAAGCGCGCGGCCAAGGTCCAGGAACGGGAGATCAAAGCTGCCCGGAAGGCTGCGGAAGCCGAAGCGAAGGCTAGGGAAGCCAAATCGAAGGCTGCAGCTCGCTCAAACAAGAGGAGTAACCGGGAGGCCCGGGCCTGGCTCATCGAATACGGCGCTCAGGCTCAGCTGGATAAGGCAAAATCCGAGGGCACAGCCCTCAGTTCCGCCCAGGCCAAGCGAATCGCACGAGGGCTTGTGGATCAGGTCGTGAGGCGGCTAGAAGCGAGTAGACGCGAGAGGGCGTCAGGCACTGATGGCTCAGAAGATGAAGTCCGCTGAAGGAGATTAATGCGGCGGAGGGATTGGACGGCCTAGCGCTAGCAGTAGCCGCTCGATCCGATGGTCCCAATTATGATGGACAGGCGCTATGGGATACCCGCGTGGCTGTGCTGGAGGCGCCCTTCAGATAGCGTGTAGTAATCGTTTCGCGGACTTTCAGAGGCATGGGGTGGCAGTTGCTCTGATGCAGCTGTGCCTCCAAACCAATCAGTACACCAAGGGTATCGATCATGGTCACGAGCAAGATCTTTAAACTAAAGAAGTGGCTGACGCTTGAGGAAGCTGCTGACCACCTTGGCGGGGCACTTCAAGAGCCGGTGTCTGTGGTTGACTTGCTAAGACTCGCGCAGGATGGCCACCTGACGCTCTCAACAAATTTCGTGAATCACGCCAGGGTCCACATGGGAAGGCGCGTTCCCATTGAAATGGCAAAAATTATGATCTTCCCGGGACTGGATGCTTCTCTTTCAGACGAACAGAAGAAGCAGATGGCCGCATTTCCTAAAGACGGATCACGTGAAGAGCAGCACCTGTGGATGTTGATGAATAGGGAGATTAGCGATAGGCCTGACGTAACGCTGACAATACGGGGGGATCGCATCTCCAAGGAGCATGTCATTGAATGGGAATCTGAGGTCGTTTCGATAGACGGGATCTGGGATCTGCCAGATTTTGGTGGTGCTTCCTTGGACATTGCTCACCTTCTTCAGAGCCTCGTGGGTGGCCCAGAAGTGACTCTGGTTTGCCTTGATGGCACCGTGGTTGTTAGCCCGGACGGGGAACGTTATGCCAAGATTCTGGAGCGATTTGAAGAGGGATTGACTGAGAAGTACCCCTACGGCGATCGAAGAAACTATTTTCCAAGCGCAGGATTGCCATCAGATGCCCCGATCGTTGTACGTCCCGAAGCGTTGACCGCTTTCGTCGCCTCGTTGACGAGTGAGGTGCCCTCCCGAAAAGATCTCGGCAGAAGGGAAAAGTCAGGTCTACTTAGGATCATTGCCGGTCTGGCGCACGAGGCAAAAATTGACATCGGCAGCAACAAGGCTGTTGCTCAGATCACCGCAGCGGCAGATGCGTTTGGCGGGCCGTCAGAGCTTACTGTTAGGAAGCATGTGGAGGCGATCCGCGAAGAAGTTCTGCCAAGGAAATAGATTCAACTATAGCGAGTGCCACCATAGTTATGCCTTTTAGATCAGGCGCTTACATAGATTGAGGTCGCCCGCCGCCAAGCGGCTTTACGGTGATCTCAATGGATACATATGGACAACGGGACTTCCGGCCCTTCATTCCGGAATGCGCGAAGGTAGGTATCGGCCGCTCCAAGGCTTATGAGCTGGCAAAGGCCGGTCTGCTTGAGACAGTCAGCATCGGCACACGTCGATTCGTCTACCTCGATAGCCTTTACACACTACCCGCACGGCTCGCTGCGGCCTCTACGGAGGTCGCAGCGTGAACGGGTTCAATTTTTCCTGCCTTAACCGGGAGCAGTCGGCTCTTCTGGATGCGGCCGGTTGGACGGCCGGCTGCGCTCGTCCAGCCCCTACGCGGCGCGCCGTCAGGGAGCTGGTAGAGCGTGGGCTCATTGAGGCTTACCCCGCCACGCATGAGGACGACCACGGATCGTACAAGGTGGTCGAGTACTACGTCCCGCAAGACGTTCAGCGCGCCTGGCAGACATTGAGCGCCTCAAGGGAACCGGTGATTGAGCCAGACGACCGGGAGGAGGGGCAGCTATGACGGAGCAGGCTATTGGTCAGCTTGTGCCACACGCGTCATCTGGCCTCCTTGTCAGTCTTTCCACCGGAAGGATCTTTGACCCGGATGGATTAGAGGTAGGGATCCAGGCTTCGGACACCTACGTCAGGGTGATACGGCGCCAATCAGAGGCCCGTACGCCCGTGACTTGGTACGCGCACCGTCTGGTATGGGAAGCCGCTCACGGGCCCATCCCTGAGGGCATGCAGATCGATCATCTCGACTCCGACGCGGGTAACAACGCGCTGTCCAACCTAGATTTGGTGACCCCCCAGGAGAACCGCGCTAGGCAGGCTAAGAACAGTTTGGCGATGTACGGCTGCAGATCACCGTACTGCAAATTGACGCCTGACCAAGTCAGCGCAATACGCGATAGCGCAGAGAGCATTCCGTCAAAGGTATGGGTCAAGCGGCTCGGGATATCTCTCCGCACGGTGAACCAAGTTCGTAGCGGACAGACCTGGGCGCACCTCCCTGGCTCGCGCGCCGCGAAGGCATGTCGCAAGAAGCCCTAGTCGGGCTCATACCTATGCCCTTGGGGGGTGTATGCACAGCACAAGTGAGGGCCGCGCGCAGCGGTCTCCAGAGGGCGGCGCCCGCTATGGGCAGGCGCTCCCCAAGAAGAACACTGAAAGGCGACGGCAGAAGCTCGTGGGGCGGTCGAAGGGCGCGCCATTCCTGATGCTTGAGCACAGGATTTCCGACTCGCCGGAGTTTGGTCAACTGTCTGGTAATGCCGTCAAGCTGTTGCTGGAGCTGGCCCGCCAATACCGACCAGGCAAGAACGGCGATTTAAGCATCCCGTGGTCGATGCTGTCCCTGAGGGGATGGAGAAGCAAGGCGACGGTTCAAGCAGCGAAGCTCGAGCTTCTCGTTGCCGGCTGGATCATCGAGACGAGGAAGGGGGGCAAGAACATGTGCAGCCTATTCGCGCTGACGTACTACCCAGTCGATGAGTCTCCCAAGCACCTCGAGCCAGCTACGACCGTCGCGCCCCACTTGTGGAGGACTCAGCGCGATGGCTAGTCGCTATGTGGGCCAACTAGGTCGCTATGTGGGCCAACTGCGGGAGGCGTTAGCCCACATACAGACCTATGAGGTCGCTATCTGGGCCAGTCGAGCGGTTATCCACACCTCTTCGAGGTCGCTATGTGTACTCCCTTTTAGATATATACCAAGCGGAGCGCGCTCTTCATTGCTTCCAGTGCTTCTGAAGCCATGCTCTGGGGAGGGCGCCCCTTGAACGGTCGAGCACAGTTCAAAGCTAGCCTAAAGCAGGTACGAGCACCGGAAATTCCAGGGCTGTCAAAGCCCTGGCTGGAAGGATCGATTAACGTGGATCGAGCTTCCAAGGCACTTGCCGCTGCTTTCGGGTGCGGGCCATGCATGTCGCTGCCAACGCAAGCGACATGGGTGGAGGTTCTGCCTGATGAAGACGGCTCAGTTGATCCAGCGGGGCTAGCCATTCACACCAGGGGGCGAGTAGTTCAGGACGCTCGGGGATATCTGCCCAAAAGTACCCGGGCACGGACCGCCGCTCTACGCTCCCTCAGAGCTGAAGACCAGCAAGCAGCTGAGGACTTCGATCAAGTTGCGAACATGCGTGCGGACGCGTGCGCCACGCGTGTTCGACGCGTGCGGCGCTGGGAGAACCACCGTTTTGCGGGAGCGTTGGTCATCCCAACTGTGAGGCCGGTGAAGCCAGTGCTGCTGGCATTGTCCGATGCGTCGCTTGATGGCCCGCTTGAGGCATGGCTGATGATCTACGCGGCACAGAGGATGGAGCTATGGCCCAAGGTTGAGCTCTATCTGACCGTAATGGGGCATACAGCCGAAGTGGCAAGGGCGGCGGCGGCCAAGCTTCTCGGTGTTGGGCGCAGCTACAAGGACGGCGCGCGCAGTTCCAGAGTTCGAGAGGCTACCTATCGGAAGCAAGTGTCGACCGTCGAAGCCATTCTCTGGGATTGGCTCGAGCGGGCCAGCTATGCGCTGCTGGAGGAGCTCGGAGAGAGCACAGGATGGGATGTTGGCGTGGGAAGAATCTTGAATGTGACGGCGAGTGGCTAACCAGTAAACCCAGCCCTTTCCTCTGGGTTCCTTGTCCCGCGCGCATTTGCCCGGGAGCGATTTACACCCGCCAAACGCCATAAGTAATAGGGGCTCTACTACCCAAGGGCGGGCTCCTGGGCGGCGTCATCGAGTGGTGGCGCCGCCCATTCCCATCCGGCGTATGAGACGCCCTAGAAGCACAGGAAGCAAATGAACTCCTACATTAACAATTTCTTCGGCAGGGTCACGCCGAGATGGCAAGGTCTGTCCGAGAAGGACCAGGGTGCGGTTGCTCGCCAGAGCCTGCTATCCGCTGGACTTGCCATGCTCCGGCCGACCGGAGGCAACTTTGGCGCTGCATTGGCAAATGGCATCCAGGGTGGACTTCTCTCGGCGAACCAAGGCGTGAGCGATGCCGAGAACGCCCGCTACAAGGACGAAATCCTCGCTCGGACTCGGCAGGGCATGCTGCGGAACGCGGCTATCGAAGAGGCTCAGCGAGGCGTACTTAACCCTGACGGATCGCTCAATGAGGGCTCGTGGAGTCAGTGGGCAAGTGTCGACCCCGTTGGCGCCCAGGAGTTCCGGCAGAAGGTGAGTCCGAAGGCGAAATGGGAGCCGGGCCAGATCGGCTATCGCGACCCGAAGACGGGTAAAGAGGGGTTGCTGGATGTCATCCGCAACACCGAAACCCAAGAGTACCGGGATCTCCAAGGCAACATCATCAGTGAAGGCCTGCTTGGCTCAGGAGCCGCTGCACCGCAGTTGCCGAGTGCAGGTCTTCTGTCGCCGGATGCAGCGCGGCTGCAAATGCCCAGCGGGGGGCTGCTGGGTTCCGACCTCATTCCAGGCTTGGAGCAGGCGGTGATGCAGGTTGAGTCAGGCGGCAACCCGGCTGCCGTGTCGAGCAAGGGAGCGGTAGGCACCATGCAGACGATGCCTGGCACGTTGCGAGATCCAGGGTATGGCGTTGCTCCGGCTCGCGATCAGTCCGCAGCTGAGCAGGAGCGTGTCGGCAAGGACTACCTGCAGGCCATGCTTCGCCAGTACGCAGATCCGCGTGCCGCTCTGGCCGCTTACAACTGGGGGCCGGGCAACGTCGACAATGCCCTGCGCGCAGCAGGTGGCAACGTGGACGCCATGCTCGCATCGGCTCCGGCAGAGACGCGTGCCTACGTCCCGAAGGTGCTTGCGCAGGCAGGCCAGGTGAGGCCGACGAGAACTGCTGGTCTGGAGGTTGGTTTCAGACCCGATCGTTCGGCTCGTCAGGCGGAGCGTCAATCTCCGTCCGGCTACCGCTTTAGTGCCGATGGCTCGCAGCTAGAAGCTATCCCTGGCGGACCCGCAGACCGAAAGAACAATCCTGCCCCGGGGGATCTAGCTCAGGCGGAGCAAGCGCTGCGGAAAGAGTTCATCGCTCAGACTAAGGTCCCTCAGACGGTGGTCAACTCTTACGAGCAGATCGCGCAGGCCGCGAAGAATCCGTCTGCACAGAACGATCTAGCTTTGATCTTTTCTTACATGCGCATGCTTGATCCCACCTCGGTGGTTCGTGAGGGCGAGTTCGCGAATGCTCAGAACGCTGCTGGTGTTCCGGACCGCATCCGCAACGAGTACAACAGGCTCCGAGATGGTCAGCGGCTGAACCCTGAGCAGCGAACTGGCTTTGTTAACTCCGCCAAGGGGCTGCACGACCAGGCAAAGTCTCAGATCGACGCCTATCGAGAGCAGTACTCGGGCTTGGCACGGGAATACAACTACGCGCCGGAGCGTGTAGTGGGTAGGTCCACTGCATCTGGTGGTGCAGCAAGACGTGGGGCCTCCGCAGTTCCCCCAGCGGCGGTGGATTTCCTTCGGAAGAACCCCAACATGCGTGCCGCCTTCGAGCAGAAGTACGGTGTTAGCGCAGATGACTACCTGAGGTAGCCAATGGAAAGAAATCCATTTGATCAGTTTGATGCCCCATCGGGTCCTTCTTCGACCGGGCAGAACGTCTTTGACCAGTTCGACCAGCCCGATGAGATCGTGACGCTCCCTGCCGTACAGGCCGCCAAACCCGATTTCAGCGAGGTAGCGTCCAGCTGGGATAGCACCGCCGAGTTGCCAGGCAACGCCCTAGGCCGGTGGCTGGGCCAGTATGGCGGGCGCCAAGTCCTTCAAGGCGCTGGCGGCCTTCTCGGTGCCGTTGGCGGCGACGCTTTCAATCACTATGTCGTGGACCCGATTCGGCGCCGCCTGCACCGACCTACGGAAGAGGACATCGCTACGGGGCGGGACAGCTTCGTTCCGACTGCCCCGTATCGCCAGGTCGGCGAGCAGATTGCGGATGAGTTGGGCATGCAGCGGCCCCAGACAAAGGCGCAGCGCATTGTTTCAGACATCGGCGAAGGGCTGACTGGCACCGCACTCACCTTGGGTGCAGGCTCAGCGGCTAGCGGTGGCAGAGGACTTGTCCAGACTGCCGGCGAGTTCTTTGCCGCAAATCCTGTCCTGCAGACCGCTGCCACTGTGGCAGGCACAGGTGCAAGCTCAGCTGTTCGTGAGGCGGGTGGTGATACTGGTGCACAGGTAGCCGCTGGACTGGCTGGTGGCTTCGCCCCAGGCGTCGCCTCGGCGCTTCCTGGCATGCGTAGCGGCTTCGTCCCTCAGGCTGTCGCGGATGCTACCCGTGGAGCGCTGAGGGGCCGCAATGCTTCGGGCGAGCGCGTGACCGCTAAGGACGTGGAACGGGCGATTTCCGATTTCGCGGCAGCAGGGACTTCACCGAGTGTGGGCCAGGCAACGGGCGGGCGATTTGCCCAGGCTACAGAGACCATGTTGGGCAACGTTGCTGGCGGCTCTGGTCCGATTGCGCGTCTTGCGCGCAACCAAGCTGACAACGCCAACGCGGCGATTGGTCACTATGCGGCGGAACTCTCTCCACGTGGTCGAGCCATGAGTCCGGAGCAGGCAGGACGTACCATCCTAGAGGGAATTGAGGGCAAGAGCACTGCCGCCTTCGTCCCCAAGACAGCCAAAAGGGCGGAGGAGCTTTACGGTCGAGTCTCGAAGCAAATTGCACCGGATGCACGGGTGCCTGTGGAGAACACGCAGAGGGCGCTGGCCGATCTGAACGCCTCCATCGAAGGTGCCCCCAACGTTGCGCGCCTATTCCAGAATGCCCGCATTCGAGGGATCGGCGGTGCATTGGACGAGGATATCGGCGGGATGGAGGCAGCACTGCAGCGCCCGGATGTACAGCGGCAAGCAGAGCAGCTGAAACAGCAGCTTGAAGATCAGGCGCAGCGGGCAGCTGCGGAGAACGCGCGCCTTCAGTCACTGGGGATGCGTGGCTCGCTTCCCGTTCTGACGCCTCAGCAGATCGACGAGCAGGTTGTGACCGCCATATCTGGAATGGCCGACAACCAACTGCCGTATCAGGCGCTTACCAAGCTTCGCACGCTGGTTGGGCGGGAGCTTGATAACTACTCCTTGGCTGACAGTGTTCCCAGGGACAAGTGGAAGACGCTCTATGGGGCGCTTACGAAGGATATGGAGGCCGCCGCCACGACGCCCGAAGCGCGGCAGGCTTGGAGTCGGGCAAATGCCTATTACGCGGCGCGTAGCAATCGAATCGACGCCGTGGCGCATGTGGTGGATAAGAGCGGCGGACCGGAGGCTGTTTACCAGGCGGCGTTTGGCAACATCCGAGAGGGTGCGACCACGTTGCGAGCGGTGATGCAGTCGTTGCCAAAGGACGCCCAGCGTGAAGTATCGGCGTCCTTCATTCGCCGCATGGGTCGGGCCACCGGCAGTCAGCAGAATGCGGACAGTGACGTCTTCAGTATGGAGACCTTCCTCACCAACTGGGCGAACATGAGCCCTGAGGCAAAGCGGGTGTTGTTTGACCGGCATGGCCTCGGCTTCCGGCAGGACATGGACAGGATCGCCAGGATGACGGATCGGATTCGGCAGGGAAGTTCGGTGTTCCGCAATCCCTCAGGATCCGCTCGCCTGATCTCCCTGATAACTCAGTCGGCTGGTACTGCGAGCAGTGCCGGTAGCGCATTGGTGGCGGGTAGTCCGCTGCTGGCTGCGGGGATTGTCTCAGGCTCGATGGCGCTGGCTGGTGGCTTGAATGGATTGGCCCGCCTTATGACCAGCCCTGGCTTCGTCCGCTGGGTTGCGCAGAACGGCGAGAAGCCAATTGGTGAGCTGATACCGCAAGCGCGTTTGCTGCGGGAAATTGCAGAGCGGGAAGACAACCCGGATCTGGATGCGTTTGCAGATCGGCTTGAGGCTACGAGGCCACAGCGAAGCCCGTAAAGGCGAGCACTACCAAGCCCGCCAGTAGAACGGGAACTGCGATCAGCAAGCTGGCAAAGGCAATCCCGTATAGGCCGCCCTTCCGTCCATCAGAAACGCGTTCGCTTTCCAGCGGCTGCGGCAGGGGATAGCTCGTCTTTTCCCAGGCGTCCATTTCCCGTCCTTCGGAGAGGTGTGGGGTCAGGATACACCTGGCCCCGCTGCTCAAACACTTAAGAAGAAAATGAATGGGCCCGGCAGGCGCCCAAGGAGTATGTAATGGCAGGCTCAAGAGTTCCGGCGTTCTTCGTAGGGGCGCGCAATCGCTTTGTTAACGGGGCGGTGCCGGGAAACGTCTTTGACGCACGTGGCAACTACATGGGCAACGGCGGCAGGGCGGCCATCGCCACCGGCCTCAAGTGGCTCGCAAATGCGTTTGTTCCCGGAACCGGTTTGCTGGTGGACCGAGGGCTATCCGGCTGGGTGAACCGAGGGGCTGACTACGGTATCGGTGGCCCAGTCATGGAGCAGGTTGATATCCCGGGTGCTCCCTCGCCGAGCCGAGCATTCACGGCGCCCACGCCTTCGCAAATGACAACGCAGAACCTGGGCCTAGGCGCCCAGCGTCCGGGCGGCAGTTGGTACGGCTACACGGGTGGAGCTGGCTCTATGGGCAGCTTCGGCAACAACCAGTTAGGCAATGGCATGGCAAGTGTGGGCCAGTGGTCTCCACAGAGCGTGTGGGGCCAGTCCATTGCGGCCAATCAGGGGTCGAACCTGAACTTCGGAAACATGTCGCCTGGCGCGATGGCAACCGGGAATGGCGGCACAGGCCGAGGCGGCGCAGTAGCCAACCGAGGCGCGCAGGTAGGCAGCTACAGCTCAAGCAGCGGCATGGGCCCTGGTGGAGCGCGTGGTTCGTTCCTGGAAAAGATCAATCGACGTGGTTTGAACATCAACTGAGGAGAAGCTGATGCCGACTTGGCTGAGTCAGAAAGAGATCGTGATCATCAAGACACTGAGCGGGTGGGTAGTGGGTCCAGAGAGGAACTCGCCGCCCGATGAGTGCATTTCCTATGCCGCGTGGGTCGCCGAACTGAGGGAGTAGCTATGTCGTCGTCTCTATCCCCAGCAGCCGTGAAGGGCATCACTGCAGTGATGCTCCGAGCCAATGCGGGGCAACGTGTCTACCTGGGGGGCTTGGACATCACCGAGATGGCCGCCAGCTTCCTCCGGCGACATGTCGAGGAGGTGGGCTTGGATGTTGCGGACAAGGCCTTCCGTAGGCATGGGCTCACATTGGTAACAACTGAAAACAATAGGTGACAGCTATGGCATTCAAGCCAGGACAATCGGGCAACCCGAGTGGCCGGCCCAAGGTGGACTTTGAGGTGCGTCAGTTGGCGCGTGAGTACGGCCAAGAGGCCATTGAGAAGCTCGTGGCCATCATGCGGGGCGATAACGCGGCCCTAGCCAAGGCGGCTAGTGAAGCGCTGCTGGATCGGGGCTACGGCAAGCCGGTCCAGTCTGTTGGGGTAGACCCTGATTCGGTGCCCGTCCAGGTCATCACCGTGCAACTGGTGGCTATGACGGACTCCGAGCCGGAGGGCGGCCGTGGCTGATGATCAAACGCCAATTTCTACCGTAGAAACGGATAGATCCCAAGAGGCTTGGGATGGTGTGACCTACGTGGTGTTTGCCGCTGAGCGGCAGTGCCTGCCGGAGGACTTCGAGGGCAGGGCAGAGGTGGCCTGGGAGGCTATTGGCGAGCCTTGGAAGGCCTACGACCTGCACGACGGGCGGTGCCCTGCTTGGACGGGCGGACACTGCCAATGTGGCCTGGTTAGTTGTTTCAGCAACGGCCGGTGGGTGGCTGAAGTGGACATGTTCCATGCAATTCAAGAGATTTACCCGCTGCATTAGCGTCGCCCCCCCCCCCCCGGAAGTCCTCCTTGAACCCCCGAATTGCATTGGGACTTTGAACAGGTCAGGATTGCGACATGGGGACCAAAGGAAAGGATGCGGAGATGGAGATCAAGGAAGAAGTGGCGGCGCCGAGCGCGCCTGAGTGGCCGGAACACTTTCCGTCTGAGTGCCCGCCCATCGACGCATCCAAAATTGACGGGGACATTTACTATCTCGTCGCGACGGCGCCGCCTACGCCTGCTGACTTTCGATGCGCTTTGGAGCTGAAAAAATTTAAGAGCCACCCGCTTTGCATAAGGGCGTCGCTTTCGTGCGCGGTGACCTACGAGGAAATTAAAGGGCGGCGCGCTAACGGACCTTTGCTTCGGAACCATTCAATCGCAAAGGCGACGCTCGACGAGTCTCATGGGGTGATCAAACAGACGTACAGCCCCGGCCACTATTCAATGTGGCTTACGCCTACGACTCTCTCGACGGCACACGAGATTTTTGAGGTGCTAACGTGAATCCTCTTTGGACACTTGGTCAGTCGCAGATCGCGCAGGCAGTCGCTTTTCAGCTAGAGCAAGTCCTTATCGAATTCAACGGGCCGCACATGGCTCTAGCCTCGGTAAGCGGGGTGCTGAACCTGGGCGTGGCAGCTGATGCTGACGATGCGTGGGTACGATGGGTTTTCGCGCCGGTTTCCTCAGTAGAGCTGAGGGCATTAGCTAGCGGGGCCAGCACGGCCTACTCGGCACTCGCGAAACCTAACGCTATCGCGCTCGACTGTCCTCACGATGGGGCTGACGACTTTGAGTTCGTCCGAGCTTTTGATGTGGACGCAAGTCAGCTGGACCGTGTTTTCCTCCCAGAGCCCTCGGCGCACCTGCCCATCGGTGCTAGGAATCTGATCCTTGAGAGGTTCCAGGCTCACACTTCGCCACAACTGGCGCTTGCCCGAGTTGATCAGCGGCCTGCCCCGTTGTCCTTTAAGGTGTTGTCAGCGGTGCTATCGAGCTACCAGAAGCTTTGTAGCGCAATAGCACAGAGTCTTGAGGGCGACTCGACTACCTCCAAAGGCAGGTGGTCAGCAGACCTTGAGGAGCGTTCGACTATTGGGTTCAACACGGCTAAAAGTGGTTCTTTGCTCATTGGCATGAAGCCGGAGGACGGGGCGCTTTACGAGCGGATCTCGGAAACGTTGGCGGAACTGGCCTCGTGGGGAGAGTCAACGTCCCCCATGGGCTATCGCCCAAACGAGCGGGTCCTTGCCCGCTTCGCGGACCTGCTCAAGGTTGTTGACAGATCCGGCATCGATGTACTGAATCAGTCGGCGGCGGGTAACTCCGCCTTCTTGAGCCCGGCTGTGGCCAAGAGGCTAATAGCGAAACTATCGCCCAAGGCCACAGCCATCACCAAGTCGTCGAGAAGGGGGTCATTCAACGCATTCAGCGCTTCTGATTACAAATTTGAGTTCTTAGACGAAGAGCTCGGCGAGGCGTTGAAGGGAGATGTGGACGCGAGCGCAATACCGACTGACGAAGACGTGTCCGTGGGGCAGACGAACTACTCCATTTTCTTGGAGACCGAGGTTCGGACGTCTTTGGATGGGAAAGTTGAAGAGAAGCATAGGCTCAAGGCGCTTCTTCGAACTGATCCATCCGTGGACGTTAAGTGGTTGCTGCAAGATGGCGACGAGGATGCTGCGCCTTGAGTGGAGCACGGGTGTCCGTAGTTGGGCGGTGGCACTCTCGAAACAGTTGCGCAGTTGTTTCAGAACGGTTGGCCATTCGATTTCTACGGCGTCGCCGTGACGTCACTGCGTGACAGGGTGCAGAAGAGCCTCATCATCGCATTCGCCTAGGGGGAGCTATGCTTAAGCTGATGCTTGGTTTTTTGCTGTTCGGTGTTTCCATGCCCGCCCTCGCTGACAAAGGTGTGGTCGTTAAAGAGGACGTTTGTGGTTCTGGAAACGCCATAATTGAGACGTCGGACGGTTGGTACGTCGCGACAGAGCACTACTCTGGCGTCTACTTGTATGAGGGCGACGTCGTCTACGGGAAGCTAAAAACGTATGGCTCCGAAGAGCTGACCCGCGCAGATGGGCAGTCCGGGCGTTTCTACATCGAAAATTGGGTGTCGGACATTGAGGAGGCGCTCGAGGAGCTCTGCAGCTAGGTCGCATGCCTGAAGGATGTCTCGTTGGTGCGGCACGACACCCTGCATTGGGCGAGGGCCCTCGTACCGTTTCGTGAACCGTTTCTGCCGCAGTTCCCCACCGTGACGTAACGCGTGACGTCACGGTGACACTGTCCAAAGGTTCTCAAGCGGCGGCTCGCGCGTTCTCCAGCGCGTTCGTCATGCTTGGGCGATGCGTTCGCAATGCGTTCGCATCGATTTCGGATGCGGTCGCACTGCCTCGGGGTGCAGAAATTGCACCCCATCCCCGATGCGCTAGGCCATCTTTCGGATAGCGTCTGACAGGTGTTCCGGCGACAGGTGAGCATAGCGCCGGGTCATCGCCATAGAGCTGTGTCCAAGCACCTCCGACACCGTGTGGAGGGGCACGCCGGCCATGACTAGCCAGGAGGCGCATGTGTGCCGTAAATCGTGCCAGCGGACGTGCTGCACCCGCACGCCCGCCGTCTCGGCCACAAGCATGGAGATGTTGCCCGGCGACATCAGCTGCTTCTCTTCGATCTCTTCCTGCGATACGACGTCTACCCGGATCGGTTCATCGGAAACGCGACGCCCTGACCGGGTTGACTGCACCACCACCGCGTCCAGCTCCACGGCCTCATCGTGGTGGTCGTCCTGCGCGGCGGGCAGTTCATGTGCATTGGCCGGGGCAACGGCGGACAGCAGGGCGGCGCTCAGCGCCAGGGCAAGCGGATGGGGCAAGAGAGTCATGGGTCGTCAGAGCGGCAAGGCCGCGCGGTGGCGAAGTAGCCCGGCGTTGTAAACCTTGATGCGGCGACAAGGTCAAGCGGCAGGCTGCGGCTGAAGGGCTTCCAGCACCCTGCAGTCGGCCACGCGGCCGCCCGGGCAATTGCCGATCATCCGCTCCAGCTCGCCCTGCAGCGCCTGCAGGTCCTGGATCCGGCGCGTGATGTCCGCTATGTGTGCTTTCACCACATCGTCCACCGAACTGCACTCGTGCTCTCGCTGTTCACCAAAGGCAATCAGCTCGCGGATCTGTTCGATGGAGAAGCCCAGTTCCCGGGCCCGGCGCACGAACGACAGGCGCCTCTGGTCCTGGGCGCCGTAGTAGCGATAGTTGCCCTCCGACCGCAGCGGCGGCTGCAGCAGGCCGATCTTCTCGTAATAGCGGATGGTTTCGGCTTTGGTGCCGGTCTCGCGAGCCAGCTGGCCGATGGTGAGGTGGGTGGACATGGGCTTGACCTTGTAGGGGCTACAGGGTTGATAACGGTTGCCTCATCCATTTTCAAGCCCGGCCACAGTCTGGCGGGAGTCACCCATGGACCACTGCTGCGGTCACAAGCGTCAGGAGCTGGAAGCCTTGGCCCTCCACAGTGCGCAGCGCCGCGTACTGGTGGCAGTACTCATCATCAACCTGGCGATGTTCTTCATCGAGTTCGGCGCGGGCATCGTGGCGCGCTCCAGTGCCCTGCAGGCCGATGCAGTGGACATGCTGGGCGACGCGATCGTGTACGGCCTGAGCCTGTGGGCAGTGAATCGGGGGGCGCGGTGGGAAGCCGGTGCAGCCCTCGCCAAGGGGCTGCTCATCCTGGCCTTCTTTGTCTTCATCGTGGTGGAGGTGGTCAGCAAGCTGATCCACGGCGTGCCGCCTTCCAGCGGCTTGATGCTGGGGTTCGGAGCCATAGCGCTGGTGGCCAATCTGGTGTGCCTGGCACTGCTGTGGCGGTTCCGCGCGCTCAACATCAACATGAAAAGCACCTTCGAGTGTTCCCGCAATGATGTCGCCGCCAACCTCGGTGTACTGGTGGCTGCCGGAGGTGTTGCGCTGACCGGAAGCGGCTGGCCGGACATCGCAGCAGGCGCGGTGATCGCCTTGCTCTTCCTGAAAGCTGCATTGGACGTGATTGGCGAGGCGTGGCCGGCATGGCGAACCGCCAGGGCGGTGCAACGCTGAGTTCACTAAAGAAGAGCCCGAGAGCAGGGGACGGTGGTAGGCATTGACCGTCGCCTACTCAGACTCAGAAATCACTTGGGTCGTACAGATCGAGATGCGGCGTTGCTCCGGCTAGGCCGAGCGCTTCATTCAGCGCGTCCATAGTCGTCCAGATCCCGCCGCTTCCGTCGTACAGGAAGCGTATGCCGCACCCGTTTGCCCATCGGATCACAGTGGCAAGCCTGGGCTTCTTGCCTGGCTGGCAGAGTTCCTGCAGGTCACTAAATTGGAGGATTGCCTTGTTCATGCCGATAGCTCATCTGGCGCTGAACGTGCGCACTTTATTGAAGCACTTAGACAGTCTCTCCTTAAGCGGATAGAAGCCATCCTTAGATGCCTCCGGCTCCGTGCAAGCGTGCAGATCAAGCAGCGCCGATTGAGCATTACGATACATCCTCCTGCCAAAAGGGAGAAGGAAAGCGATAGAGAAGCCAGCACTCAAGTGGGTACTTCGATGTGGGTTGGTCAGATTGTAGATCCGCGTATCCTGGGTGATACTCAGATCGCCCATAAGGGAGAGGACAGGCCGTTGAGCGCCCCCATGCTTCCAAGAATCGTTGGCTTCGACGTGCCGCAGCTACATGAGCATGTCGACTCATCTACCGACGAGGCCATCATTGCATTGTTGGATCTTGCGCCAGGCGCCCGTTGGACCGAGCTATTCGTGATGAAGTGCGAAGCGCTGGCGTCCCAACTTTCGCTGGCAGATGTTCGGGTTGAAGGGTCGAGGATCTACTTCTACGGGTCAATCAGTGACTCGCGGGCGCTGGCCGATGCGGTCATGTCCATCGTTCACGTGTTGAATGACCAGCTGATGCGAGAAGGTAACGATGCAGCGTCGCGGGAAGACAATTCCTAGGAACAAGAGAGACGCGACCAGCATTGACCTGCAATCTCCGCTGCACCGGGGTGACCGCGCAGACTGGATCGAGTTGAGAGCCTGACTTTTAGGTCGTCCAACCATGCGCCGCGCGCGCCGTGGGGGTCTCTGATGTAGATGTCACACGCGAGCCGAATGACGGGGTCAACTTCATGGCGAAAGCTAATGGCGGGTAGCGAACCGGAGTCGAATGCCAGTCGCCAGTGAGTGAGTTCACGGTCGATGTCAACGAAATCCTTGTTTCTCTTCCGTTCCATGCTCTTCTCCTGTTAGGGCTGCACTGTACACCCACTAAGAACAGCGGCCTGTTCATGGCTCTTGTTCATACTCGTGTCAATCGCGCACAGCTGCGTAACGCGTAAGGGGGCACTGTTGGATGGCAGCAGATCGCTGCATCGGAGTAAAGCATGAACAATTCTCCCCAGAACCAGAACGACCGTCCCAACTCGGATGGTGAGAAGAAGCAGTCAGGCCAGCAAGGCCAGGTGGACGGAAACGAGCTTGGTGGTGAAGACCTCGCCGGAAAGCAAGGTCAGCAACAGCAGCAGCCGGGCAACAAGGACAGTGAGCAGTCGCAGCCGGGCCAGGAGCAGAAGGGCAGTGCCGGTCGCGATAGTCGCCGTTGATGATTAAGGAGTGGCCGCGCGTAGCGCGGCTCCTTCTGTATCAATAGGAGCGCTGAAATGTCCTCCCACGCTCAAGCTGTGAACTTGATGACCAAGATCATGTATCAATCTCGCCCGGCGAACTCGACTACGATGGCTCAGTGCCGAACTTGCCAGGGAGAAAGTCCTGGGGGGATGGAGTGTGCGCGGTGTTTGACTGAAGTATTGGGAAGGGTTATTGCGAATCGAGGCGCTGCTCTTTGCTGGCTTGAGTCGTTCCTGAAAGTTCAGCGAGACGAGGTGCACGTGTTCATATGTGCAAAGAGAGTTGATGCGCAAGCTTTGTAGTAGTCGCATTCCGGCCTGACATTGCCCAAGCGTATGCTCGGTACATCATGGAGCAACGCAATGAACTTCCCGATATGCATCTACGATCGAACGGGTACTGGACTCCGACTCCCCACCGAGTGGTGGATTGATCTGCAGTCAGACCTCCCCGCCCTGGTGAACGGTAGTGAGCGCATAGATCTTCCACGTTCATCGAAAGATGAGCGCCCTCGCCTGGATCCTGAAGTTCTCAGTGATCTATCCAGGCGAATCCGGGGCTCGCAATGGCTAGAGTAGATCAAGTTCAACCGCCAGGCGTGCGCTGGCTCTTCTTCCGTCTTCGTAACGGCCAGTCGATCAGCCCCGCTAGGCTAATGGCCGTCTGGTGCGAAGCTACTGAATCAACTGAGTGCGCGGTACGTCGCGAAATCATTGACGGCGCTGGGTACGTCTATGCCCTCTATGCACCGAATGGACTGCGCTCCCCGCGTCGAGTGGAACTGCGCATGAGAGCGCTTCTGGAAGAGGCAGGATATGCGTTTACGATGGGAAGCTTGGCCGGGCGACACCCCACAGACGGCTGAGTCGCGCTACTCCACGGCTTAAGGCCCCTCAGCCGAGCCGGCTGCCTTTCTTTGCTTTGTTGCTACTGTCTTTAAATGCTCGCGTGGGCCAAACCTGGTCTGCCCAAGAGCCCTGCCTACGCGGTGTCCGGCGCCGTTTCATCGTCTCTGAGAACGTGCTTGTAGGCCATGAGTCGCTAGTTGGCGCCAATTTGCTCCGTTAGAATTGTCAGGGCCTGCTCGAAGGCTGCGGCGAAGAGATCGCTGCTTTCGGCCCTATGCTTGGCCGCAATGGTAGGCAATAGCTGGTGCCACGTGGCAGAGAGATCCTCGGGCGCCGGGTGGGTCAGTACGCACAGTCGCAAAGCGTACTCCATAGCCTTGAGGTAGCCGCGCTGCGCCTCGATCCCGACCTCGCAGGCGTGAAGGCGTTCAAGGATTTCCGTGATCTCGATGGTCATGGTGGGCTCGACAGCCAGCTGCGGGACGGGGGATAGTTCGCGGACCCTAGACCGAGCCCGCCATGAGCATCCTCAACGTTTTGCTCACTCGTGACCACCTCGTCGTTGCCGTGGATACCCTGGCTGAGGATGCCCTGACCGGGGCCCATTCTTCCGGGGCGAAGCTCTTGCTGATCCCCCAGCACAACCTGGTGATGGCGACGCGCGGCTCTACCCAGTTCTTCCTGCGCATCTACGAGCTGGCTCTGCAGGCCAGCTTCCGGGCCGACTTTACGATGGAGCAGCTGTCTGCCGAGTTAGGGCTGGTAGTCGACCAACTTTGGCCGAACTACGAGAAGGCGGCCGCCGAAGCCGGCTTGCCGCTCGACCAGCTCGGGACAGAGCTGGTGCTGGGCGGCTGGTCGCCGAAGAATGGCCGGATGATGGCCACCGCGTATGCTAAGAGCGACAGTCAACGCCCTTGCGTGGTCCAGCCGATCAGTGGCCAGCTGGCGGCGCCAGGCGAGCCCCTCCAGGCTGTGACGCCGAGCATGGCCCAGACGGAACTGGTGGTCCATTCAAGGCTGCAGGCCAGCTACCTCAACGAGCAGATGGGCCGGAAGGTGGCCGGCGGACGCGTCCTGGCGGGGTTCCTGCAGAAGGGGCAGGCGGTGGTCAAGGATCTGGGGACGATCTGACAGTGGGGCCTGTATCAGACGAGCCGGGCGTCCATGCCCGGGCTGCATGAGGCAAAGGCGAACTGTGACGAAGATCTAGCGGCCTCTACGTGATCCTTACGGTAGCGGTTCTACGCTCGGGATCCCCATGGAGTCCGGAGAGAGCCATGCCCAACAGGGCTGTTGTATTTGTCAGCGAAGCGATCAGCGATCTGACCCCGGCTAACCTGTCCAGGATCATCGCGGATGCAGAGCGATTCAATCGCACTGCCGGGGTCACCGGAGTGACGCTGTTTGATGGAAGTCGGTTTCTTTCCTACATGGAAGGCCCCCCTGATGGCCTTGATGTAGCTTTTGCCAGGGCTATGGGCGCTTCCAGTCACTCACACCTGATTGAGATCGCGCGCGGACGCGTGGGACAGCGCAGGCTTCCCTACTGGCCGATGCGTTGCATTCCGCTGTCCCCGCCGGAGCTGGTGCAGCTGGTCCGGGCCGATTGGACCGCGTTCCTGCAACGGGAAGGCAATCAAGGTGCGCCAGCTACTGCGATGGAGATGCTGGTAGCACTGGTACACCCCTTCGCCGAAGCTGCCTGAGCAGCGCCGCGCCGGCACCGATGCCGAACGATTCAGTCACCCATCGATAGTGCGCAGCCGCTATCTTCATTTTGGGTCTTCGGTATCGAGCGGATCGTCCGGCATAGGGTTGAACTGCGCTAGCAATCTTTCGCGACGGCACTGATCGAGCCAGTGGTGCCAGATCTCCATCTCATCCATCAGCCCTGTGGCTCCGCAAGCTGGGCACGTGAGAGTGGTGCCCTTCGGATCGGTGTGAAAGCCTGCGTCCTCGACCATTGACGATCTCAGTCCACAGTTTTTACACGTTGACCGAACCAGGTCCAGGCGGATGATTGCGCCATTGAGCGCAAGCTGGGGCAGGATCGAATGGATCCTGAAGGCGTTGGGAGGGTGCATAGCCGTGCCGTTTAAGGCTGGACACGGGAGCAAAGGATTTTGCACCGGAGAAGAGCCGCGAGGCTGCAGTGTGTGCTTTTCAAAGTGAACCCTTCATCACAGCGAGCTGAAGCGTCGACCACCATCGCAGCATCTGCGACGGCCCGCCGTATCCTTCCGGCCATGCTTCACTCGCACGGCTACCAAGGCTCTCGCACCGCCCCGACCCCCTCTGGCTGGGTCCAGACGGGTGAGCGCTGTGCGCTCTGGTACAACGGGCCGGGAGACGGCCAGTGTCATCGCTGATGGCGGTCCTGGGGTCCGCCAGTGGATGCAAGTTCAGAAGATTTGGCAGGTGAAGCGAGTGCGCGCGGCCAACGTCCGGCTGGCGAAGCGCTACGCCGAGCGCTGGTGCGCCGCCAGGCTGTATTCCGACCTGCCTTTGCGCGAGGCCGTTGCCCGGGTGACTGACGCCACGCCGATCCAGCCGGCACCGCTACCACCTGGCCTGCCGCCAACCCGCGAACAGCAGCAACAGGCGCGGCGCCTAGCTGAGGCAGCGGCTCCAGCCTCGGCCCGAATGATGGCCGCACTGGAGCCGATCCCGCCGCTAGCGGAGATCAAGCCCAGGGCGAAGGGGCCATGGAAGGGGAGACTGCGCCCCAGCAATGCCGATTTCTCAAGGGTGTGACCATTCCTTTGGTCCTCGCGGGGGCTACTCTATTCGTCACAAAGGCTGGGATGCCGCAGGTCCACGATGAGGTTGATGACGCCCGAGCGGTGGCTAGACCGCTACTTTGAAGAGGGCAGCCGCCCGTCCATGCAAGTGCTGCAGCGCTTGCTGCGCGCAGGCAAGCTGCCAGGCCGCAAAGTCGGCGGTGCCTGGTTCGTCGACGAACACGAATGGCTCGCGAATGGCGACGATCTTGTCCTGAGCGTCTTGAGTAGTTCTTAAGGCTGGGGACGGTCCCGCCTGGCTTCGGGATCGCCTTGGGTTCGGAGCTATAGCCTACGAATTGGCTCCGCACCGAATGAGGGGTAGCATCCGGTCAGACAGCCATGCCGGCTGCAGGACGCCCTCTTGGGGACGATCCCAGGGGCAGGGGAGTGGGCGCTGTGAAAGGATTTCTGATGCTCTGTATGGGGCTGGCATTGGCGTGGGCAAGCCATGCCGACGCTCGGGGCGTGCGGGTCAGCGGTTACGTTAAGAAGGACGGGACCTACGTAGCCCCGCACTATAGAAGTGCTCCGAACCGGTCTACGTTGGACAACTACTCAATCCGGGGGAACTACAACCCCTATACGGGCCAGGCTGGCAAGAAGGATCCATACGCTCCCCCTCCAGCGAGTGGAGCATATGGCTCTGGATACGTGCCCAGTGCCCCGGCGTCGACCTATGCCCAACCGGTCCATCGTAGCCCTTCGGTTCCAACAGAACCGACTGCATATCGCTTGGCAGGCTCTAGCGGCAACTGGCCCAGGTTCAGCGCGCCGGCCAACGCAAGCCCGCAGAGTGTGGACGATGCGGAACGCTTCGGTAGCGGCCGCGCTAACTATCTGGTGTCCGCGGCCGGAAGTCTGTGCAGCGAGTTCTTGCTGGCCGCTGATGAGATGGCCAGGTCGGCAGAGACTTTGGCCAAGTGTGCTTCGCGGATGGACCCCAGGCAGACCTGCGCAGTCGAGGCTGATGACGCTATGCAGTCGTCCATTCGATACCAAGTCAGCGCAGCTAGAGCACAGTCCACCTGCACGGGTCCGTAGGAATTGATCCTGTGGATGGCCCCTCTGCTGCCCAGGAACTGATTGAGGAGAGCGTACGTCGTGAGATCCGTGAGGTTTTCGAAGCAGTTTTCGCTGCTTCTTCAAGAGGGCCATCTTGCAAAGAATTCGATCCTATCCGGATTTGATCTGCTCTTGAAAGCCGAGTTCGGTGCGGACAAGGACGGGTACTTCTATTCCGCCTTTTTCCACCTCTCCATAGGCATTGAGAGAATTCTGAAGCTGGCGGTAGTTGTGGACTACATGATCAAGAACGATCTGAAGGCTCCCACAAAGAGTCAGCTCAAGTCCTACGGCCATGACATCGCGGGCCTGTACACTGCCTGCAATGAACTGCGTAAGGTCTATCGACCTTCGGCCAAACAGAAGGTCGCCGTAGGTGTTGATGAGCAAATTGTAGAGTTCCTCTCTCGTTTTGCTAAATCAACCAGATACTTCAACCTGGACGAAATTTCCTCATCTGACGCTAGCAGTGCGTCGAAGTCGCCGTTGTACGAGTGGTGGAACATTTGCGCTGCGCTCTACGATGAGTTCACTCCTTGGAGCGTGCGAGAAAAGCAGTCCTTGCAGCTTATGTACTCTATGGATATGCAGGGGATTCCTAATGGCTTCACATGGGAGCTAGATGCGACCGGCCACCCGATGACTGTTTTTGATCAGCTCAACCGTAGGCGTATTGGCAAAAAGTCCTCGCACCTTGCTGTGTGGCGGATGGTCGAACTTCTTAGGCCGGTTCATTTCCTCTTGGATGACATGGGGCGGCTGGCCCATCAGAAGGAGGCTGAAAAGGGTGAGAATCTTCCTCTAGTGCCGCACTTTGAAGACTTCTTCTGGTTCCTCTTGGCAAATCGCTCCGACATCATGAGGAGGAAGTCGTCGTGGTTGCGCCTATTCAATTCCTGAGCTGAATGGTCCCACTGGGGGCTTCTATTGGCGTTCTGTGCCCTTGCGCAAGCGACTCCGTTTTTGCTCCCGTAGCAGGCTTGAACCGCCCTTTCTGCTGCTTGGCGGCGTTTTTAGGTCAAGTAGCGCAGCAAGGCGCTCATCTGCGTTTGGCATGTGGGGACAAGCCAGGGCGCTGCTGGGTGGTGTTGAGCTCGGACTGTGCTGTGACCGGCGCCACCAATCTTCTAGGTCGGCGGGGTGAATCCGATCCGATCTGGCACTAGATCCGAGCCGGACAGCCGTCAGTTGCCCTGTATTGATGGCTCTGCGTATCGTCTTGGCAGAGCACGCGCTCTGCTCAGCCGCTTCTGCAACGGTCATCAGCTTGCCGGGAGGTTGCACTAGCGTTTCCCCTTGCGATCGTCATAGCGCCGTAGCCGGGCAAGCGCCTCCTTCATCTCAGGGGAGGTCGCAGCTAGGGTTGGTGCGGAGGTTGCGGATGGACGCGTCCAAGCCTTCGCGCCGTAGATTGCCTGATAGAGGGCAGACTTCTCGTAGAGCTTCTTGCCCATGAATTTGCGTGGATCGAGGTCGTATTCATGCGCCCTCGCATTGAACTGGCTAACTGACACGCCGCAGTAGTGCGCCGCCTCTTCCGCCGTCAGCCAGTCCTTGCCAGAAAGGTCGATCCGGAGGGTGGTCAGCTGCTGCCTCAGTAGGGCGATCTGCTGCTCAAGCGGCAGTGCGGCTGGTAACTCGTCCATGGCTTCTCCTTGGTCTGTAGCCGAGAGTAGCGCCCTGGGGCATGATCGGCACTGGCCATTTGGGGGCATTCGATGACCTGGGATGTGCTGTCGCGCGCTGAAGTCGAAGAGATCACTCGGAGCCCGATCAGGGCTAGGCAATTGGCCTTTTTCTGCCAGAACCGAATTCCCCATCAGGTCGACCAATACAGCCGGGTGATAGTGCTTCGTAAGGCAGTGGGGGCGCCAGAACGACTCGACGCGCCTAGGCCTGCTTGGCATTCCAGCAAGGATGTCTGAAATGTCTGAAAAGCTCTGCCTCACCAAGGATGAGATCAAGGCGCTGACGCGGACGCCCCAGAAAGCTCGTCAGCTGCAGTTCCTGCGCCAGAACGGTATCCGGCACTACATCGATGGGCACGGATGGCCGGTGGTACTGCGGGCCGCAGTGGGCATTGTCGAGCCGACGCCGGCCGTCAAAGCCGTCCCCTGGTGGCCGAACAAGGCCGGGCCACGTCCTGGCTGATCGGCCAAGCAAACGAATTTCAAACCCATAACACGATAGGGAGGGGCATCAGCCTCTCCTCTATGCCGGCGCAATGCCGTCTCCCTACTGACTAGGAGCCTATCGTGTTCATCGAACGATCCAATTCCCCCCTTGAGTACCTGGCCGCCTTCGCCGTCGTCTTCATGGCAGGCGTGCTTAGCGCCCATTTGCCGCGCTGACCACTGTTCCCAGGACGCCTGCACCGCCTCGGGAGCAGGCGTCCCACCGAAGCCCAATCGTTCCAACGGAACCAACTTCCCCTGCAGGCAGAACCAACTCGGACGCAGGCCGCACGAGTTGGGGTACGTAGTCATTGGATAGTTAACGTACCTAGGTAGCTTAAGTAATCGACACTTGCTGAAACCGTTCATACCTTGGGTGTCCCTTCCGCAACGAGGTGACAACCACATGGACTCTGCTCAGAACATCCGCTTCATTCGCCGGCAGGAGGTGGAGCGCCGGACCGGTAAAGGTCGTTCCACGATCTATGCGTCGCTGCAGCACTCCAACAAGCGCTTCGATCCGAGCTTCCCGCGACCCGTTCGCATCGGCCCGGGCTCGGTGGCCTGGGTCGAAAGTGAGATCGAAGACTGGATCAAGCTCCGCATTGCTGAGCGCGGCGCGAGCCCCGCCTAGTCACCAACTCGACAGGACTCAATCGCCGTCCTACCCCAGGAAACCTTGGGGGGTAGGAGGCGCACCGACCCATCAATTAAAGGGTGGGAAGGGCAGGGGCAGTTCCGGAACTTATATCTTTGCCTTTGCCATTGGACGCAAGTCTCCAATGCATGAGTGGAGTCGGTCCGCTCCTACCTCTCTCCCTATCTGGGCGGCCATTGGGCCGCGACGGAGAGATATGTACAAGAAGGAAGAGAACATCGTCAGCCAATGGGCTGACCGGATGATTGAGCACGAGGGTAGTGCCTGGATCGTCCGTCCCTCGAAAGACTACCCAGCACAGATCGTGCAGGTTGATCGAGTGATGCGCGCTCTTGTGAAGTCAAAGGCTGAAATGTTCTGGAGCCGCCGTGTTGTTGGACTGACACGGACGGCTGTACACCCGGTCGCGCGGGCTCTCCGCCAGTGCGTCAACATGGACTATGGAGGCATAAAGAGTCATTTCTCCAAGCAGAAGCTGAGCCCCTACTTTGAGCTGCTGGCGGAAGAATTCCTTAGCCACCGAGCGGATGCTATCGAAGGCGTGAGCCCGGACGTGGCAGAGGCAAACGCATGGGTCGAACGCATCCGAGCGATCGCGCGGAGCAGCGAATTCACTCAATTGGTGGCCACACAGGAGCGCAGTGCCCGGAAGAATGCCAAGGCAGCCTTGGACTACCTGCAGGCCCTATATCGACAGCACTCTCGTCTCTGCGTCGTTCGTTTGGACGTAGGTTACAGCGCAGCCCATCGCGAACTGCTGTCAGGTCGTAACGTGGGTCCCGTGCGTATCAAGCGCGACTTGGCCACTTGCTTGCGCAAGCTGCGCCGAAGCTACCCAGCCTTGGTCGGGTACGTCTGGAAGTTGGAGTTCGGACCGAGCAAGTCCTACCACGTTCACCTGATGGCATTCCTCAATGGTCATCTGGTTCGCCAGGATGTGCGGATTGCGCAGGCGATTGGTGAGTTCTGGCAGGACGAAGTGACGCATTCCGATGGGAGCTATTGGAACTGCAATGCCCGGAAGGAGTTCTATGAGCGAACCAATTCCCTGGGCATAGGGATGGTTGAGTACGATGATGAGGCCAAGCGGCGGCGGCTTGAGTACAGCCTGCTCTACCTGACCAAGGCGGATTACTACGTCCGCCTAAGCGAGCCTGGCTTGGGCCGGACCTTTGGCAAGGGACAGGCTGGGGGCGACTCGCTCAAAAAGCTCGGGAGGCCCAGGATGTAGTCGAAATGAGGGGGAGGGGGGATATTCCCCTCCCTTTCTGCTCTTAACGAACCTTGCGACGGGCCCGAGTGTTGAGGCTTCCCTCTACTACTCGCGCGAACTGGGGATGGACCGCCGGGTCATGGTTGGTCCAACGCTGCAGTAGCTGGCGCGGGTTGGTGCTTCTAGCCTGATGATCCTTCCCGAACTTCTGCATGGCCGGCAGGATCTCCGCCCACAGATCTTGCTTTGTGGCACGGGAGTTGTCGGGCATCGCCTTCAGCATCTCCACTACCATGTTCCTCAATGGCACGATTCGACTGCCAGTGATCCGCCCGCCCAGAGCAGTCAGCTCAAGCTGGGTCGCGTGCGAGCTGCAGGTCCCGAGGTAGTAGTTACACCTCACAAGCGCGGCCCAAGCGCGGCCAGCATCGTGGGCATCGTGAGCAATCTGGGCCTCGAGAAGGAACAGCATCGCCGCTTCAATCAGCTCGTGAACCTCAGGCACCACATTCATGGATCTCAGCAGTTGGATCTCGTTGTCCAACTTCGTCGCAAGGTGTCGATCCTCCTCAACCCGGTCGAGCAGATCGTTCCAGACTTCTGCGTAGGTGCCTACCCGATTCAGTGGCAGCACCCGAAGGCTGAACTCAACCTCCATGTCAAAGCCAGCCCTCCTGATACAGTCATACAGCCAAGGCCGCTCTCTGTCAGTTGCGAACGTTCCTGCCGAGCTCCAGGGCGGAGGCGCTTCCGGGTCAAAATCTGGCAAGTCCACAAATGATCCTAGGTGAGTAGGCGCTATCTGGAGGGGGATCCGAGGAGGCGGCCTGTAGGCGGACCGGGGAGCATACCAGTTGCTTTAGTGAGTCGTTTTGTGAGTCTAAATTAGATAAAGGTAGATTGAATATTAATCAAATCAATCACTTGTTCCTTCTTTGTGGTTGCTGGTGGGCCACCACATTGGCGCCTGGGGCAGTCGCGCACGTCATGGACCCGGCTGCGCTTCTTGGGTCCAACTCCTCATGAGACCCCGGAGACCGCTCGTCACGCTGAGTGCTCCATTGCCGTCGACTTGACCAGAGCTTCCTTCCCGGCGCTCTAATAGCCCACGCTTCCATGGCACCGGCGCCTCCACATGCATGATCTGGACACCCTGCGGGTTTTCCTTCGCGTGGCCGAGACGGCCAGTTTCACGCGTGCTGCCGACGATCTGGGCCTGCGCAAGGGCCGGGTGTCGCTGGTCATACGAAATCTGGAGACCAGCCTCGGTGCACGGCTGCTGCACCGGACAACGCGGGCGGTGCAGATGACGGAAGAAGGGCGTGCACTCTACGACAGGGCGCATGAACTGCTCGGTGCCTTCGGTGAACTGCAAACCATGTTCTCCGACAGTGAAGCGTCACTTCAGGGGCGCTTGAGGGTAGATCTGCCAACTGAACTTGCCAGCAGCATCGTGATGCCTGCCGTGCCGGAGTTCCTGGCCTCGCACCCCGGCCTTGAGCTGCAGATCTCCTGCACGGACAGGCGCGTGGACCTCGTGCAGGAAGGGTTTGACTGCGTGCTCCGTGCAGGAGTCCTGGGCGATGACACGCTCATCGCGCGGCATCTCGGAAAAATGCCGGTTTCCAATTTTGCCAGTCCCGCCTATCTGCAAAGCGCCAGAACGCCGATGTCACTGGAAGATCTCCAGAGCCAGGGGCACAGGATGATCCATTACGTCTCCCACCTGGGTAATGCGCCGTTTGGCTGGGAGTATCCGCAGGGCAGTGGATATGCGTTCCTGCCGATGGCAGGGGCGATCACCGTGAACAGCGTGCAGGCCTATCTCGCGGCGGGGCTGGCGGGGGCTGGTCTCATGCAGGCGCCACTGATTGGCCTGGCCGAGCATTTACAGAGTGGACGCCTGATCGAAATCCTGCCCGATTCCAGGCCTGAGCCGATTGATCTTTGGCTGGTCGTCGCTCATCGGCATAACCTGTCACGTCGCGTGCGGGCGTTCATGGCGTGGGTGGAGGCGTTGTTCGAGCCACATCTGATCCGCGACCAACGCTAGATCCGTACGTTGCCCGCTGGGCCATCTGCGGACAGCGGCGGGTGATTGTTCTTCCGGGTGGTAACGATGCGTTCGATTGTGTGGTCCTGATCGATCGGGGGCAGCTGGATAGATTGGCTTCCAAGCGGTGGCTACCCACGCCGCTTGTGAATCCCTCTCTACCCACAGCATTCAAAAGGCCCCTGAACATGTCGACTCAAGCAATCAAGCCGTCCCGTGAAGAAGCCGATGCCATCGTCGAAGGCATCGTGAATACGTTTGGCCGTCCGTTCCGCGCACCGGTCATCGGAAGCCCCAGCGACTTCGGCCTCGCCTTCGAAGAGGTCACGTTCCCCTCGCAGGACGGTGTTCCGCTGGAAGGCTGGTTCATCCCCTGCGAAGGATCGGACAAGGTGGTGATCTGCAATCATCCGCTCTGGTCCAGCCGCACCGGCATGCCGGCACACCTGGAACCCTGGAAGTCGATCGGCGGCGTTGCCGGCAACGACTTCGAGTTCAACTTCCTCAAGGACTACAAGATCCTTCATGACGCCGGCTACAACGTGCTGGCGTATGACCTGCGCAACTTCGGCTGGAGCGGCGCGGCCAATGGAGGCGTGGGCAGCAATGGCATCTTTGAAGCCCGCGATGTCATCGGCTCCCTGGACTATGTCCGCTCCCGCGAAGACCTGAAGGGCATGGACATCGCACTGTTCAGCCGTTGCATGGGCGCCAACGCAACCTTCTTTGCCATCGAGAAGTACCCGGAGTACTTCCAGGACGTGCGTTGCCTGGTGGCACCTCAGCCGGTGTCGTTGCGGGCGACGATGGATGCCTCGCTCAAGCTCCTGGGAATCCATGATCGCCTCGAGGAGATTGAGCAGCGCATCTTCATCATCACCGGATTCAAGCTCGATCAGATGACACCACTGGAGGCGGTGAAGAGCAACCACGTGCCGACGTTCCTGTACCAGGTGCATGACGATCTGCTTACCACGCCTTCCGACGTGCAGGCGATCTTCGACGGCATCGCCACGGAGGAGAAGCAGCTGCACTGGATCCGCAACACCACCCGCCGCTGGGATGGCTATCTCTACTTCCAGCGTGATCCTTCCCTGATGCTGGCCTGGTTCAAGAAGTACCTGGGCTGATTGAAGTCCCGTGGTGGACAGGGTGCCTCTGGCCTGTGAGCCGGAGGCATCTTCATCGCACAGTCTGCGTGCGCATGTGTGCTTTCACGCGGGGCTTCGATAATCTCCCGGGTCTGAAGCCCGAACGGCATTCGTCGGGCATGCGGCTTCCGGAAGTACAAGGATCAAACATGCCCGGCACCCACACCCCAGTGGAAGACTTCACCACTGAAATCGAAGACAGCCGGCATCTGTTTGCCTGGTGTCTGATGCACTACGGTCAGATTGCCGAAGAACTGGCAATCGAGTGGGCACGCCAACGCTATCCCGACCAGACCGCCGGCAACGAATACGAGCACGCACTGCTCTTCCACGACGAGCCCTGGCACTGGGCGATGTTGCACATGAAGGGCGAAGGGTACTGGCAGCAGCACCCGGAACTGGCGCAGCCTTCGCTGGAGTACGACACCGAATCGGACGCGCTGTGCCTTACTCGCGGTGAGTCGGTTCCCTTGCTGGATGAGGACGAGTACCTCGGCGCCCTTGCGCATGCGCGTCACATGCACGCGTGGACGCTGATCCAGCAGGCAGGCATTGCCGAAGAGCAGGCACAGCGGCAGGCCCTTGGGCACTACGCGTACTTTCCGCCGCATCATCGCTGGCGCATGCGCGTCCACGATGCGCGCGCCGCATGGGTCGATGTGATGAGCGTGCTGCACATCGATGACTACTGGTCCAAACCTGAGCTGCAGACGCCATCACCGGACTACTGGCATGCGTCGCGTGCGTTCGTCGCCGCGAACGGAATCCGCTTGCCGGACGGTCCGGGAAATGCCTGAAGCACTTCCCGGACCCTTCACGATCAGCTTTCCAGGAACGCCAGCAGGTCGGCGTTGATGCGGTCGGCGTGCGTGGTCGGGATGCCGTGCGGCGCACCTTCGTAGGTGATCAGCGTGCCGTTCTTTACCAGCTTCGCGGAAAGAACACCCGAGTCGGCATACGGGACCACCTGGTCATCGTCGCCATGGATCACCAGCACAGGGATGGAGATGCCCTTCAGGTCTTCGGTGAAGTCGGTCTGGGAGAAGGCCACGATGCCATCGTAGTGCGCCTTGGCCGAACCCTGCATGCCCTGCCGCCACCAGTTCCAGATCACCGCGTCTGAAGGCTTCGCGCCGGGCCGGTTGTAACCGTAGAAGGGGCCTGCCGGCACGTCGTGATAGAACTGCGCACGGTTGGCCGCCAGCTGCGCCTGGAAGTCGTCGAAGACCTCCTTGGGCGTGCCCTGCGGGTTTGCCGCGGTCTTGACCATCAGCGGCGGCACCGAGCTGATCAGCACCGCTTTGGATACGTTCTTCTCGCCGTGGCGAGCGATGTAGCGGACCACCTGTCCACCGCCGGTGGAATGGCCCACGTGCATCGCGCCGTGGGTACCCAGCTTTTCGACCACCGCCGCAACATCGTCCGCGTAGTGGTCCATGTCGTGGCCATCCCATACCTGGCTGGAGCGGCCATGGCCGCGGCGGTCGTGGGCAACCACGCGATATCCCTTGTTGACGAAGAACAGCATCTGCGCGTCCCAGTCGTCGGCGCTGAGGGGCCAGCCATGATGGAAATGAATGACCCTGGCGTCGCGCGGACCCCAGTCCTTGTAGAAGATTTCGACGCCGTCTTTCGTAGTAACCGTAGCCATTTCCGGATTCCTCACAGTTGGGGTTGGGGGGCGTCCTGCGTACCGGCGACCTTGCATCGGTGCAGGAGGAAGGACGCTGTCAGTGCGTGTTGCAGGAGTGGCCCCAGGGCAGCATTTCCTTCTATCCTGAGGCGGCCATCACTCCGTCCGAATCCATTCTAGGAAGCGCTGCATCAATTGAAATTGGCGGAGGTGACATTCATGGGTATCGAAACTGACAAGCGGGTCGAAGTGGCTCTGCTGATCTATCCGGATTGCCAGAGGGCGGCGATCCATGGCCTGACGGATCTGTTCCGGATTGCAAATGAGTGGGCGGCATATCCCCACGAAGATGACCGGCGGTGTTCCCTGCGGGTGACGCATTGGCAGCTGAATCCGGCGTCGGCGCAAATGGAATGTTGCTGGGACAGCGATCCAGGCGAGGTGAACGCCCCCGCGTTCGTGATCTCGCCGCCCAGCGTCGCGATGCCCGAGCGGATGTCGGCGATGCCGCGCGAGGCGCGGTGGCTCAAGGAACTCCATGCCGGCGGCGCGATCATGTGCTCGGTCTGCGCAGGGGCGTTCGTGCTGGCCCAGACTGGCCTGCTTGCGCGACGGCGGGTTACCACCCACTGGGCCTTTGCAGGGCTGCTCGCCAGTGCGCATCCTGATGTCCAGGTGACGACCGAGAATGTCGTCATCGATGACGGTGACGTCATTACGTCAGGGGCGATTCTCGCGTGGAATGATCTCGGCCTGCTGATCGTCGATCGCGTCATGGGCCCCAGTGTCATGCTGGCCACGGCCCGCTTCATGCTCAGTGACGGCATCCGGCAGGACCAGCGTCCCTTGCAGGGATTCCTGCCCAGGCTCGATCACGATGATGCCGCCATCCTGGCGACCCAGCATCTGATCCTTGCAGAACCTGGGCTGCGCCACACCGTGGCCGGGCTTGCCCAACGTGCCCATTTGACCGAACGAACATTCATCCGGCGCTTCCAGAAGGCCACGGAACTCAATCCCGCCGACTACATCCGCCAGGCCAGGATGGCCAAGGCCAGGGACGCGCTGCAGCTCGGCGATCTTCCCATCGCACAGGTGGCCTCGCGCCTGGGTTATGACGACGCGGCTTCATTCCGCAAGGCATTCCAGAGCGTTGTCGGCATGTCGCCGTCCGCGTATCGCGATCACTTCCGGATCAGGCGGCGTTTCCCGGGTTGAGCTGCGCCGGCAGTTCAGCGCTCTTGACAGACCACCCTGCCGGAGTGGACCTTTCCCGGCATGACTATCGATATCGAATCGCTCAGCCTGCGGGAGCTGGGCGCCTTGGTGGTTGCCGCTGAACAGCGCAGGCAGCTTATTTCCAGCCGCCGTCCGGCCAGCGTGGTGCGCCGCATGCTGAAGGCGGCGGCCGCCGAAGCGGGCTATACGCTCGAAGAACTCTTTGGCGATGCGTCCGTCGAAGAACCCGCGACGCCGCGGAAATCCAGCCGCCGCAAAGCCGGCAAGGTTGCTGCCAAATACCGCGACCCGGAATACAAGCGCCTGACCTGGTCCGGCCGCGGGCGCATGCCGCGCTGGCTGGCCGCCAAGGTCCAGAAGGGCCACAAGGTGACGGATTTCCTGATTCCCGGCCTGGCCCGTCCAACCGCCCGCAAGGGAAGCCCGATCGGCCAGCGCACCGTGTTCAAGAAGGACTGAGGTCCGCAGGGCGACGCCTGCCGCGCCCGTGTCCGCTTCACGCTACCCTGCATGGGTCCGCACTGGAGGGAAGCACGCAATGGCACACAACGGCAGCACGGCGATCGCGCCGAGGGTCCTGTACATCGCGGGGGCAGCAGCGGTGCTGATCAGCCTGTTGGCTTGGTCGGTGGAATGGAGTGGGCTGGCCTATGTCTGCCCGTACTGCCGCGTGCAGCGCACCGTCATCGGCGTGCTGGGTCTGCTGATGATGGTTGCACGGCCGGGCGGCATCGTCGTGCCCTGGCTTTCGAATGCGATGGGCGGTTTCGCGTTCGTGGTCGCGGCGATGCAGCACTTCAACGGCTGGAAGCGTATCTCCGCCGGCGAATTCAGCTTCAATGCCCAGTGGTACATCGACCCATGGCTGCTGTCCGGGTGCGCGATGCTGATCCTGGTGGCGCAGCTGATGCTGGTGCAGGCCGCCTGCCGGCGCCCGGTGCACGCCCCTAAGGAGGCCGCATGATGCGCGCTGCCTGCACGCTGGTCCTGCTCATCGCCTTCTACAGCATTCCGGCGCGTGCGGCCGAAGATGCCGGAGCGCCCAAGCGGCCTTCGGTGGAAACCCTGCAGCGCCTGATCGTGGACAAGGCCCCGCAGACGCGGATCGCGACGCCCGACAGCGAACGCATCACCGCGCGTCGCATCGATATCGTCGATGACCAGGGCGTGATCCGCATGACGCTGTCCGGGAAGACGCCGGCGCCGATCATCGATGGCATCCAGTACAAACGCGCCTTCAACGTAGCCGGCATGGTGCTGTACGACGACAAGGGCAGCGAGCGCGGTGGTTTCGGCACCGCCGATGTCGACGGCGGCATGGCGGTGCTGGCGCTGGATCATCCGGCGATGGATGCGATCGGATGGCGCGTATCTCCTGATGGCCAGGTGAGCTTCTCGATCAATCAGGCACCGAAGCTGATCCGCGAGCCCGCGCTCGGGAATGCGTTGATTCCCGGTGTGCAGGCGCCAACCCGCATCGGCCTGGTGGTCGGTGCCGATGGAACGCCGGCCATTGCACTGAATGACAAGGCGGACCGCCCGCGCCTGCGGCTGACGGTCACGCCGGAAGGCTACGGGGCGATCGAGTTCCTCGATGCGCAGGGCAAGGTGATCCAAACGCTGGCACCGGAGGCGGAGCTCCGTCGCTAGCGTAGGGAGCCTGCTGGCGGGTACCTATGCGCGGCGGCCCCGGCCGTCGATGCTGTAGCGCCCGGCTCCGGTGCAGGCCAGCAGCAGGAAGCCACCGGCCAGGCCCAGATTCTTCAGGAACATGATCTGCTGGGTCTGGTCACCGAAGTTGTGGTGGAAGATGAAGGCGGTGACCAGGCTGAAGCCCACCAGGACGATCGATACCAGCCGGGTCTGGAAGCCGAGCAGGATGCACAGGCCGCTGCCGATCTCGAAGGCGATGGTTGGCCACAGCAGGATGCCGGGCACCCCCATTGCTTCCATGTAGCCCTGGGTACCACTGAGGTCGCCGAGCTTGCCCAGGCCGGAGACCAGGAACAGTGCCATCAGCAGGATGCGCGCAAGCAGGAAAGCGAGCGAGTGCGAGGAAGTGCTCACAGTGAAGTCCTTGAGGGTGTCCGACCCACGCGATCGGAGCCCACAGGCAGTGAAGCCCGTGTATAGGCGGCGCGGCTGCCTGCCGGTTTCCCGCGCGGCCGGGGACCTTCGACTGCCGAAGGAGGCTGTCTCAGTCATCCTTCGGTGATGGCGCGTCTGCGCTTTGCCGGAACACCTGCAGCTGCACGGCAAACGCACGCTGGTAGGCAGGGCGCTGTGTTGCACGGCCCACGTAGGTGACCACCTGCGGGTACTCGTCGAGGAGGCCGCTGCTCTTCAGGCGCAGCAGCACCGAGACCATCATCAGGTCACCCACGCTGAAGTCGCCGTCAAGCCATGGTGCTTTGTCCAGCCACGCTGACAGCTGCGCCAGCCGCAAATGCACGCGCTCATCGAGCATCGGCAGACGCTGTGCATACCAGGGTTGTTCGCGCTCCAGCACCCAGGCCATCGAGCGTTCGACGATGGGCGGCTCCACCGTATTCAACGCAGCGAACACCCACATGATCGCGCGCATGCGTGCATCCGGATCAGCGGGGAGCAGGCCGGCATGCTGTTCGGCCAGGTGCAGGACGATCGCGCCGGATTCGAACAGGACCTGGTGGCCGTCCTGCCAGGTCGGGATCTGCCCGAAAGGGTTGCGCGCCAGGTGCGCGGGCTGCTTCAGCTCGGCGAAGCTGAGCAGCTGCACGTCATAGGGCACGCCCAGCTCCTCCAGCGCCCAGCGCACGCGCATGTCACGGGCCAGGCCCTGGCCGCGGTCGGGGGAGGTGGCGAAGGCGGTGAGGATCGGGCACATCGTGGCACTCCAGCAGGCCGAAGCGGCGGCCTTTCCTGTTCCGACGAACGGGGAGGCGGGAAATCGACAGCGCCCGCTGCGTCGCTCACCCCGCCCGATGCAGCTTCCGGTACTGATCCGGCGTGCACTGCGCGTGGCGCTTGAACATCTCGGCGAAGGCGCTGACGCCGGAGTAGCCCAGCTCTTCGGCAATCCGGCTGATCGGGCGGCGGGTGCACAGCGCCTCGGTGGCACGCACGAACTTCACCCGTCCACGCCAGTCGCCGAGCGACATGCCCAGCTCGCTGCGTGCCAGGCGTTCGAGCTTGCGCACGCTCATGTGGTGGCGCTGCGCGATTTCGGCAATCGATTCGGCCATCGACAGGTGTTTCTCCATGTACGCCATCACCTGCTTCAAGGCATCGCTGCTGGCGATCGGCAGGAAACTGGGCAGCACTGCGGCATTGACGATCTGGTCGATCACCACGGCGGCCATGCGCCGCTGGGCCGGTGTCTGCGGATCGGTCACGCCCTGTCGTGCCAGTTCATGCAGCAGTTCGCGCAGCAGCGGGCTGACTTCCAGCGCACTGCAACGCGTGGGCAGCCGGCGCGAAAGTGCCGCCGACAGATAGGCCGAGCGGTAGGCCAGCTGCGAGCGGTTGCGCGAGTAGTGGGCCATTCCTGGTGGAATCCAGATCGCGTAGTGCGGCGGGGACACCATCCACTCGCCGTCGATCTTCATCTCCATCACACCCTGCGCGACGAAGTTGAACTGACCCCACGGATGGCTGTGCGTGCCCCAGTCGGTGGGCTCCATCGCGCCCTGCCGGAAGTAGATCGGGCCGGGCAGCTGGCGGAAGGTGGGAATCGGCTCCATCGGTTGCCGCAAGCCGGGGTCGGGGTGGCGCATTTTCGGGATGTCCTCGATATGCGCCAAGCGTACGCTGGCCATTCCCCTACGTACACCTGCACGCGTGAACTATCTCTTCCCGATCCTCGCCTGCCTGCTGTGGGGCGCGAACACCATCGTGACCAAGCTTGCTTCGGGCTCGGTCGGTCCCATCGATATCGGCTTCTTCCGTTGGCTGGTCGCGGCGGTGGTCCTGCTGCCGTTCGCGCTGCCGCGGCTGCGTGGCAATCTGCCGACCGTGCGCGCCAACCTCGGGCGCTTCCTGGTGCTGGGCTGCCTGGGTGGGGTGATGTACCAGTGCCTGGCCTACTATGCGGCCCACTTCACCTCGGCCACCAACATGGGGGTGATCCAGGCGCTGATTCCGCTGATCGCGCTGGCGCTGTCACGCGTGTTCATGGGCCACCCGGTGCGTGGCACTTCCATTCTTGGTGCGGCGATCTCCACTGCCGGTGTGGTGGCGGTGGTATCGCAGGGCGACCTGGCACGGCTGGCGGCGCAGGGCCTGAACCGCGGCGACGCGATCATGCTGATCGGCGCATTGGCCTTCGCCGCCTACAACGTGCTGATGCAGCGCTGGAAGATTCCGCTGTCGGTGCTCGAATCGCTGTTCCTGCAGGCCGCGGCTGCGTCGCTGATCCTGTTGCCGGTGCAGCTGTTGATCGGCACCGGGGTCAACAACCTGGCGGCGGTCGGGTGTATCGGTTTCGCTGCTGTGTGCGCCTCGATCCTGGCGCCGCTGACCTGGATGACCGGCCTGTCGCGCCTGGGTGCTGCGCGCGTATCAGGCTTCTTCAACCTGGTGCCGATCGTGACCGCCGCGCTGGCCGTGCTGCTGCTGGGCGAAACGCTCAGTGGCTGGGTACTGGGCGGTGGCCTGTTGGCGGTGTCCGGCGTGGTGTTCGCCGAGTACAGCGCCAGGCGCGCCGCTGCGGTGCCCAGCGAGCAACCCGCATAGGGCTTCGGTCATGCGGGGTATGCGTCTCCGCTCAGCGCCTGTTCCACCCGCTGTTCCAGCGCGTCTGCATCATGACCGCGTTTGCCCTGCAGGCTGAGATACAGCGAAAGCGGGTCCACCACATCGCCGACGCTGGTGAATGCCGGCGGATAGGCCCAGATCTGCAGCCGTGCGGTCTGGAGGCAGTCCGGGCCGGGCATGGGAAGGGCGCCCAGCAACCGCCACGCATCGATGTGCAGTGCGCGGGTGCCACCGATCGGGGGCGGTGACGTTTCAGCAAGTGCGTCCAGACCTGCCGTCGGCGCCGGATGCCCTGCATCGCGGAGTGCCTCGGCGGTCGGGCCCCAGCAGACATCCACCTCCTTCAGGATGGGGGAACGCAGGAACGGCTGTGCCCTGGCCCAGACCTCGTCGCGGTCGCCGGCCAGCTTCAGGAAGCGCTCGCGGCCACCGGTGGAGCGCTCAACCAGGCCGCGACCGACCAGTTCGGCAGACAGGCGCGATGCTGTCATCGAGGTGTAGCCGGCGGCAGCACTGATCTCGCGCGGCGACCACCAGCGCGACTGGCCGCTCAGTAGCACGTGGATCAGTACGGCCTGCGCCGAAGGCAGCAGCGAGATGGCTTTCTTCTCATGATCGGGGTCGTCGCGGAACTCAATGGCCAGGCTGGGTGCGAACAACTGCGTGTGCGGGACCACGAAGTCGATGTGGTTCTCGACCAGGAAGCGGCGCTGGGTCGGCGTGAGATAGGGCGAAACGTACAGCACCAGTGCATTCGCTGCAGAGCGCAGGCAGCGTACATCCTGGATCACGCGGGTGCTGGATTCGCCGGGCTCGCGGGCCACGGCGAGCATGGCGGGGGTTTCCCCGTACAGCATCAGTCCGGCGAGGTGGTAGCGCGATGCCATCGCGTGGGGAATGGCATGCAATGAAGCAAGTGGATGCACTGCCGAGGCGAGCCCGGGAAGAATCCTGCGCAGGTACCGCTGCGCGTCAGCGACCAGGTCGGTCAGGCCGGTGCGAACTGCCGTCGTCATCTCGTACTTCCCTTGCGGCGGCACGTCCGGAGCATCGGAACCCGGCCACACCGCCACATTCAGTGGTGAACCTGGAGACGGATGTGCAGTGTCGGGGCGCGTGGCGGTCCATGCGGTCCTGCTCCTTAGCCGTCATGACATCAAGTGTTGCCGGGAACCTTGGAGATTCCGTCGAAAAACAATGGAGATTGGGTGGAGGCGGTGTGCATCGTGGCCGGCGGACTCCCCTTCCGCCGGCCACGAGCACGGACATGCCCGTCAGAAGCGCTGCGAGTACTTCACGTACACGGTGCGGCCGATATCGAAGCCCCCGTAGTAGGGGAAGGAGCTGGACGGCTTGGAGAACATGATCGGGCCCTGGTGGTTGAACACGTTGTTCGAACCCAGCGCCACGGTGCCGTCCCACGGCAGCTTGTAGCTGACCTGGATGTCGTGGAAGGCATTGGAGCCAACCTTGCGGAGCGCGTCCGGTTCACCGTAGGCGTAGCGGTCCGGCAGGGAGCACGGACGGTTGGGCACGCAGCTTTCGGCCATGCCGGAGTAGTAGCGCACGGTGTACTGCGTGCTGAAGTTGCCGAGCTGCCAGTTCACGCCCAGGTTCGAGCGCAGGCGGAAGATGCCAGGCCGGCCGATCCGGCCCATCATGATGGTATCGCCTGCCGAGTTCTGGTTCTCCTCGTCGTACTTGGAGACGTAGCTGTTCTGCAGGTCGATGGTGAAGCGGCCGAGCGAGAACTCGGGCAGGCGGTAGTGGATGCCCAGGTCCCAGCCTTCGGTCTCCATCGAACCCAGGTTGGCCAGGCCGTAGAACATGCTGGTGATGTGGCCATCGCCAGCGCGCTTGACGCTGCCACAGCGCGAGGCGTTGCCGAGCACGTAGCAGTCACGCAGGATGCGGTCGACGCTGTCCTCGATGATCATGTTGGTGATCTTGTAGCTGTACCAGTCGAGGTTGATGTCCAGCCCGTCGACCCAACGCGGGCTCCAGACCACGCCCACGGTCTTGCTCTTGGACTCCTCCGGGCGCAGCTTCGGGTCGGAGCCGGTGGTGAACTCGTCAGGTGTGGCGCACGGATAGCTTGCGCAGGGCTTCAGGCTCTGGTTCAGCTGCTGGTAGCCCAGCGGGACGCCGGCGGCGTTGCAGGCGGCATTGCCGTTGACGCTGTTGGTGGCGCCGATGCCGCAGGGATCGACATAGGTTTCGAAGCTGGTCCCCAGGCCTCCATACAGATCGGCGATGCTCGGCGCGCGGAAGCCTTCGGCGAAGGTGCCGCGGATCATCAGTTCTTCGATCGGACGCCAGGCGAAGCTGGCCTTGGAATTGGTGGTGTTGCCGAAATTGCTGTAGTCGGAATACCGCGTGGCCAGATTCACGGTCAGTTCCTTGGCGAACGGCAGGTCACGCAGCACCGGCACGTTCACTTCGGCGAAGAACTCGTTGAGACTGTACTCACCCGAGGTGGTGGACGCGCCCAGCGCAGTGCTCTGGCGCGACTGGGCAAAGGCGTCTGGCACGAAGCGGCCTTCTTCCTTGCGGTACTGGTAACCCAGAGCGACGGACAGGTCACCGGCAGGCAGTTCGATCACTGGCCCTGAGATATTGGCGAAATAGCTGCGGGTCTTGGTGATGCCGGTATCGTTGAACGTCGGGAACAAGAAGCGCTGCAGTTCGGGATCGGAGAGAGAGCCAGCCCCCGCGACACCGTATGGCAGCAAAGGATTCCAGGCCAGGCAGCCCGTGACCGGCGATGCCGCCGTGCCACACCGGGCCACACCGTTGGCATCGAGGTAGGAGGGCCCCAATGCCTGCCGGGAAGCGATCAGGCTCATGTCGCCACGGCCTGTTTTTGTAACTTCATTGCGGTTGAACAGTGCGCCGACTTCCCAGTCGTACGTCTTGGTCCCCAGCTCGAAGTAGCCGGACAGGCTTGGTGCAATCCGCAGCGACTTCAGCTTGCTTTCGGTGGTGCGCGGCACTTCCCACAGGCGGCGATTGAACGCGATGCTGTGGTCGAGCGGGTTGAATACGCTGGCCGCATCCAGGGGCGTGCCGAACTTGGTCGACTGGTACGGGTAGCCCGCGATCTGCTGGTCGGTGGTGCGCTCGTTGTAGCCGATGTCGGCGGTGAACTTGATCTGGTCGGTCAGCGCGTAGTCCGTGCTGAGGAACAGCGAGCGGCGCTCGATGCCGGTCTGCAGGTGCATCTGGTCGTTGCCGTTGGCGAACTCGGCCGGCGTGATCGGGTGGTAGTCGTTCGGGTTCTTCGGATCGCCGCCACGATTGAGGGTCTTGAATACGGCGTCACCGGTATTGCACTTGTAGAGCGCCGGGTCGCACCACGAACCGTTCTGGCTGATGTTGCTCCAGTCCGCGCCCGGGTAGTTGGGGCCGGCGCCGCCATAACGGGAGAACTCGCGGTCGCGGGCAAACACCGGGTCTGACTTCTGGTATTCCAGTGCGAGGGTGTATCCGCCACGCTCCCCACGGGCACCGGTGACCAGCGAGAACGTGCTGTCCTTGCCATCGCCCTGGCTGAACTGCCCGTGCTGCATGGACACTTCCAGGCCTTCGTAGTTCTTGCGGGTGATGATGTTGACCACACCGGCGATCGCATCCGAACCGTACAGCGAGGAGGCGCCGTCCTTCAGCACATCGATGCGCTCGACCGCGCTCATCGGAATCTGGCTGAGGTCCTGCAGGCCGCTGGTGGTGGCGCCAAGGCGCTTGCCGTTGACCAGAACCAGGGAGCGCGTGGCGCCCAGATTGCGGATGTTGACGTAGTAGCCACCGACGTTTTCGCCAGACGCCAACGCGCGCGCACGCGAGATGGTCGGTGCGCCGGTGGAGGTCAGGTTCTGCAGCAGGTCGGCGATGGTGGTGAAGCCCTGCTGCTCGATCATCGCGCGGGTGATGGCGATGATCGGCTGTTGCGTTTCGATATCCACGCTGCGGATGGCCGAGCCGGTAACCTGGATGCGATCGAGGTTCTTCGGTGTTTTATCGCTGTCATCCTGCGCATGCGCGGCCGGTGACCAGGCGGCGGCCAAGGCCGTGCCCACTGCCAGGGAAAGCAGGGTGTACTTGTAATGCATTTGGCTCTCTCCAAATCCAGTTGAATGGGTTTCCGCATCGCTGCGTGGAAACCGATCTGAAACTCCGCTGTGCGGAATCGGAAGGAACCTAACACTCCGTTTACAACTCGATTACGTTATGGACGCGTTATCGTCGCGCACCAAACACAGCGTTCATGCACAGGCCATGCACGAAACCGCGACGCGCACCAAGGGCGCTCTGCTTCAGTCTGGCTGCGGGCTGATGACAGACTCCAGGAGACATCCGATGAATACCCCGGGCAAACCCAAACCCACATGGAAGCAGTGGCATGTGCTGCTGCTGGTGCTTGCCATTGCGCTGCTGGTGACGCTGATCATCGTCATCGCACCCTGGTGAATCGTCGGCGTTCTGCTCAGGCGCCGTGAACGCGGAAATGCGACCGGATGAAGGAGTCAGGACGCGTTGAGGGTGGTGATGCATGCATCAATTCGTACTCACCCAACCGGCACATCCACACCTCCACAGTGGTCCCGAAGGCAACGCACTCGCGCTGTCATTCTCCATAGACCATCGAGCACACAGGAGCGATTCCATGAGCACCCAGTCCACCATCGAACATCGCCTCAACGACCTGATCGAGATTGCCCGGGACGGAAAGTCGTTCTACGAAGAAGCTGCGACCAAGGTGAAGGATGCCGAACTGTCGGCCCTGTTCACCCGCATTGCCGGCGTCAAGGGCCGCATCGTCGCCGCGTTGAGCAGTTCGGTCGCCGCCAGTGGTGGCAAACCCGCCGAGCACGGCACCATGGTCGGGTCGATGCAGCAGTTCTATGGCAAGGTGCGCGCTGCATTCGGCGACACCAACTATGGTTACGTGGCCGAGCTGGAAGAGTCTGAAGACCGGCTGCTTGGCGCGTTCAAGGACGTGCTGAAGGACAACGAGCTGCCGCCGGCCGTGCGCCAGGAAGTCACCCAGCTGCTGCCTGAAGTGCAGGAGTGCCACAACGTGATGCGTGCGCGCAAGCACGCCATGAAGGCGGCCTGACGATCATCGGCGGCCTTCTCCCCGGGGCCGTCACGGTCGGGGCAGCATGGCTGCCCCGGCCAACTTCGAGGCGGCGTGCAGGACTCAGCGTGGTGCATCGGGCGCGATGTCCTGCAGGTGCAGCACCCGCCCCATCAGCTCGCTGAAGATGGGGGCGGCGACTGCTCCGCCACCGTAGCCTCCGCGGCGTGCATCGGGATCGTCTACGACCACGGCGACCGCATAACGTGGATGTTGCGCCGGTACGACCCCGGCAAACAGGGACATGTAGTGGCGCGCATATCCGCCGGCCGCCGCCTTGCGCGCGGTCCCGGTTTTTCCGGCGATGGCATAGCCGTTGATGCGGGCCCGCGTCGCGGTGCCACCCGGCTCGCTGGTGGTGGCAATCATGTCCAGCACCTGGTCGGCAACGTCTGCGGGCATGGCACGGCTCACCACTGTTGCGCGGCCATGCTCGAAGGTCGGTTGTACGCGCAGGCCATGGTTGGCCAGCGTCGCGTAGGCATTGGCCAGCTGCAGCGTGGTCATCGACAGCCCGTACCCATAGGCCAGGGTCTGCTTGCCGGTGCCACTCCATGTAGCAGGCGCGGCCAGTACGCCGTTGCGCTCGCCGGGGAATCCGCTCCCCGAGACATGCCCGGCGCCCAGCGCGGCAAACATGGCGTGCAGCTGTTCCCGGCTCAGGCGGTGCGAAATCAACGAGATGCCCACGTTGGAGCTTTTCTTCAGGACGCCGGTGGTATCCAGTACGCCCAGATCCCGATAGTCACGAGTGGTGAAGCGCCCATTGCGGATCCAGCCGGGGTGGGTGTCGAACGTGCTGGCAGACGTGATCACGCCGGCCTCGAGCGCCGCAGCCACCGTGAAGGGTTTCACCGTGCTGCCGGGCTCGAACACATCGGTCACCGCACGGTTGCGGCGTGCATCGGCGGCGCCGGTGCCGGGCGCATTGCTGTTGTAGGTGGGCCAGTTGACCATCGCCAGGATCTGGCCGGTGCCGACTTCCAGCACCACGATGCTTGCGGCAGCCGCGCCGTGGCGTTGTACTGCCGGTCCGAGTCCAGCATGGAGGATGTGCTGCATACGGCTGTCCAGCGACAGCACGATGTCCTCGCCGGGACGCGCCGGACGGCCACGATCGCGCAGCTCGACCGGGCGGCCCTTGCGATCGATGATGACGTCACGGTAGCCGGCCTGTCCGCTCAGGCGCGCGTCGAACAGGCGCTCAAGGCCTTCAAGGCCATGGCCTTCGATATCGGTCACGCCGACAGTCTGTGCGAACAGTTCCGACTGTGGGTAGAAGCGTTTGAACTCCTGCTGCAGGTGGACCCCGATCGGCGCCCTGGCCTGCAGTGCTTCAAGGCGGGCTGGATCGCCGCGACGGAAGCCCGGCAGGTAGATGAAGCGTCGCTGCCGGTTGCGCGCCAGCAGTCTGGTCAACGCCGTCGCATCGGTATCCAGCACCGAGGCCAGCTGCTCGACTGAACCTGATGCGTCGAAGAAGGCGCGCGGGTCGATCCACAGCGATGCCACGGGAGCCGATCCGGCAATGACGATGCCGTGGCGGTCGTACAGCGTGCCGCGATGCGCGCGCAGCGGATGGTGGCGGAGCATCCGTGCTTCGGCCTGGTGCCGGTAGAAGTGGTGATGGACGATCTGGACGTCGGCGGCCCGCGCCAGCAGCAGGCCCGCCAGTATGGCCAGTGCGGCGCAGGTCAGGCGGTAGCGGCGGCGGAAGTCATGGGCACGCGTGCGGCGTGGCGCCATGGTGGGGGTGCGCATCCGATGAGGCATCGAGACAGTGGTTACAGCGGTTGCCCGGCGATGTAGGCCAGCAGTGCGGAAGCACGGTCGATGACATTGGCGTGGCTGCGGCCATCGGCAACGGCCATGCAGGCGATCTCCGCATCGCGCAGCGTGGCCAGCCGGTCCTGCAGGGCTGGATAGGGTTCGGCCGTGCGATAGGTCGCGGTGTAGCCTGCGTCCAGCAGCGGCTGGACCTGCACGGGATGGCTGTCGTGCTGGTTGCGCAGGGTGTGGTCGATCCGTGCGACATCGCAGGAGGCGATGGCATTGAATGCGTACTCCCAGGCCACGGCATTCGCCATGCCCTGGTCGATCTGGCTGAGCAGCGCTGCACGTGGCGGCTCGACGGGGAGATTGGGCGATGCTGCCTCTGTGGTGGCTGCCGGCATGGCGAACAGCAACAGGATCAGGGGTAGGTTCAGTCGCATGCGCGCGATTCCGGGTGTTGCGGGAGGGACGGTGCTTCCGCCGCAGGCCGGCTGCAGCCCAGCAGCAACACCGCAAGGCTGGCCAGCAGCGCGGCAATGGCCGACGTCCACAGTGCACTGGCAAATCCGTAGCTGTAGATCGCCTGTGCGAAGGCGGCGGTGCGTGCATCGGCGAAGGTGCCGGTAGCGATCGCATCGGCCATCGGCAGTACATCGCGCGCGGGAACCACAGCCGACAGTGCGTTGCGGATGCCCAGGCTCAAGGCACTGGACAGCACGGTGAATCCGAGCAGGATGCCGACAAAGCGCGTGGTCGCGCTGATGCCGGAGGCCATGCCGGCCCGCTCGCGCGGTGCCGCGCCGATGATGGCTTTGGAGGTCTCGCCATTGAGGATGCCGCCGCCGGCACCGATCACCACCATTGCGACGAGTGCCAGCCACGGCAGATGCTGCCACGCGGCCAGTCCGGCCACGGCATTGCCTGCGGCGGTGATCGACAGCCCGATCGCCAGCACGGCCGGACTGGTCAGATGGCGACCGAGCCACCGGCCCACGCTGGGAAACAGCAGCATCGCCGCGGCGAACGGAAGCATGCCGGCACCCGCAGCCAGTACGCTCAGGCCGATGCCGTTCTGCAGGTACTGCGGCAGCATCGACGCCATCACCTGTGCGCTGACCGAATAGCCGACCATGACAATGAGTGCGCCGACGAAACGCGGACTGGCCAGCAGCCCGAGATCCACCATGGGATGTGACCGTGCCCGTTCAACGATGACGAAGGCGGCGGCCATGATGATGGCCAGGGCCAGCCCGCTCAGCGCCGGGGCCGATGACCATCCTTTTGCCAGTCCTTCCACCAGGAAGAACACGATGCCGAAGATGGCAACGCTGAAGGTGATGATGCCGGGCGGATCGAGCGGGCGGACCACGCTGTCGGACGACTCGGGTATCCAGCGCAGCGTGCCGTAGGCTAGCAGGCCCAGGAACGGCAGGATCGCGACGAACACCGCGCGCCAGCCCCAGAGCGTGGACAGCAGGCCGCCGATCAGCGGTGAGAGCACCATCATCACGCCCATGGCGGTGCCCCAGAACGCCCATGCAGTGTCCTTGGCCGCCCCCTGGTGGTAGGTGTGGCCGATGATCGACAGCGAGGGTGCCAGCAGGAACGCAGCGCCGATGCCCTGCAGTGCCCGCGCCAGGTAGAGCAGGGCGGCATCGGGCGCCAGTGCACAGAGCAGAGAGGTGAGGGCGAACAGGCTGATGCCGATCAGCAGCACCCGGCGGCGGCCGTAGCGGTCGGCGACAGCGCCGGCGGGCAGCAGCAGTGAAGTGAAGGACAGGATGTAGGCACTGATCACCCACTCGATATCGGCGAATCCGGCGTGCAGGTCACGCGCGATGCTGGGCAGTGCGACCGCTACGGCATTGGTCTCCAGCACGGTCATCGTGCAGCCCAGCGAGGCCACCAGCAGGACCGCGTCAGGCAGCGTGTGCCGTGCAGGCGAAGAGGGAGGGGAGGGCGGCACCGGTCACTCGCAGGAAGGGGAGGACGGCCATTCCAGCAATGATCGGTGTTTGTTTCATTCTCGGTGTTTTCTGGTTACGTTAGCTTGAACCTAACGAAATGCCGCCCATGGAACGCCGTCACCTGGAGTACTTCGTCACCCTGGCCGAGGAACTGCACTTCGGTCGTGCGGCCCTGCGCCTGGGGATCGCCACTCCCACGCTGAGCGTGCAGATCCAGGACATCGAGCGTCGCCTCGGCACGCGCCTGTTCGACCGCGGCCGGCGCGAAGTGCTGCTGACCTCCGCAGGCGAGGTGTTCCTGGCGGAAGCCCGCGATGTGCTGCGCCGGTTCGAACAGGCCGAAACCCTGGGCCGGCGCGCCGGGCGCGGTGAGATCGGCAAGATCGAGATCGGCTACGTCGGCTCGGCGCTGTATGCCGGTGCGTTGCAGGATCAGCTCAGCCGGTTCCGCAGCCGCTACCCGGGCGTGGAACTGCAGGTGAGCGAATGGCCGATGGGCGAGCTCCCGCAGCTGCTGCAGGAAGGCCGGGTGGATGTGGTGTTCTGCCGGCCTCCGATGGATGTACCCGACAGTTTCGGCGAACACACCCTGGTCGAAGACCAGTTCTGCGTGGCCCTGCCGGAAACCCATCCGCTGGCGCAGGCCCGGGCGCCGGTACAGCCGGCATCATTGGCCCGGGAAGGCTTCGTCATGCCGGAGCAGCCGGTGGGCGCAATGGAAGTCGGGCGCCGCGGCGGGTTCATTCCACGTATCCGTTCCCAGCCCGGGCATCTGGCGGCGGTGTTGGCCGAGGTGTCGGTCGGCGTTGGTTCGGTGGCGATCGTGCCATCGGTACTGCAACGCACGCTGGTGCTGCCCGGAATGATCTATCTGCCACTGGCCGGCCCCACCATCGTCTCGACCATCGCTGTGCAGTACCGGCGGGCGGAGACCTCGCCCGTGGTGCGACGGCTGATCGAGCAGGTGAAGGAGACGCCGTGCAGGCGCATCGACATGTTGCCCCTGGCCTGAAGGCCGCGCGGCAGATGGACGATTGCTACACTTGCGCCACCCGCATTCGCATTCGATGGACATCATGAACAACGGGAACGGTCCGCAGACAGTTCGCTGAGCCGCAACAACGATGCAGACGTTGTTGCGGTGGTCATCCCTGCGATGCACGCGAAGTGGATGGATCACCGCCGGATTCACTCTGGGCGGAGACTTCCCATGTTCAATCGACAGGCCCCGCGTTGGGCCCACCCGCTGCCATCGGCCATTGTGCTGATGGCGCCGTTCGACCTCCTGGCCTCGCTGGCCATGGATATCTATCTTCCTGTGGTGCCGGTGATGCCGCAGGCACTGCAGACATCACCGACGCTGGTGCAGCTGACGTTGAGCATCTACCTGCTGGTGCTCGGCCTGGGCCAGTTGCTGTTCGGCCCGTTGTCCGACAGCATCGGGCGGCGGCCGGTCCTGTTGCTGGGGGCGTTGCTGTTCGCGCTTGCGTCGTTTGCGCTGGCCATGTCCAGCAGCGGCGCAGCATTCCTGGCCTGGCGAACCGTGCAGGCGGTGGGGGCGTCGGCGGCGCTGGTGGCGACCTTTGCCACGGTCCGTGATGTGTATGCCGATACACCCGAAGGCGCGTCGCTGTATGGGCTGTTCGCCTCGATGCTGGCCTTCGTGCCGGCGCTGGGACCGATCCTCGGTGCACTGCTGGCAGGCGCCGTCGGCTGGCGCGCGATCTTCGTTCTGCTCGGCGTGCTGGGCATGATCGCCGGCATGCGCGCGGTACGGCATTGGCAGGAAACCCGCCCGCAGTGCCAGGACGCGTCGCGACCTGCGGTACGACGCATCCTCGGCAGCGGCGCGTTCTGGGTCTACACGCTGGGCTTCAGTGCAGGCATGGGCACGTTCTTCGTGTTCTTCTCGGTCGCACCCCGGCTGCTGGTCGGACGCATGCAGTACTCGCCGCTGTCGTTCAGCCTGGCCTTCGCCACGGTGGCGCTGGTGATGATCGTCACGGCGCGGATGGCGAACGTGTGCATTGCCCGCTGGAGCGTGCGCGGTACCTTCCTGCGCGGCCTGTGGCTGATGGTGGCCGGGGTGCTGCTGATGGCGTTGGCCGCAGCGTGGCCTCCCTCGTTCATCGGAGTGATGCTGCCCATGTGGGGCATCGCGGTGGGGCTGGTGATGGTGGTTTCGGTGGCTGCAAGCGGTGCGCTGCGTGATTTCGCCGATGCGTCGGGTACGGCGGTGGCCCTGTACTACGCGGTGCAGAGCCTGATCGTTGCAGGCATCGGCACGCTGGTTACCCTCGTGCTACCCGGCGATACCGTGTGGCCGCTGGTGGCCTATGGGTTGCTGCTGCCACTTGCCAGCCTGGCAGGTACCGCCGCGCTGCGGCATCGCGTATAGCGCTGGATGGCGGGCAAAAAAACGGGCGGCCGCGAGGCCGCCCCAACCCATCAAGAGAACACGTGTTTAGAAGCGGACGGACCAGCGTGCAGTGGCGCCATGGTCGCGGCTTTCACTACCGAACTGGCCGCTGTAGCCCAGCTCCAGCTGCTGCCGCGGGGTCAGCCATGCCGCCAGGCCCAGCTCGGCCACGACGGCGTTGTCGGCAATCGGTGCGCCGTCGACTGCAAAGGTGGTAGTGCTGTTGGCAAAGGCCAGGTTGGCCACCTGGCTGCGGTCACCGAAGGCGCGGCGATAGCCCACGCCACCGCGCAGGTGCAGCCAGCTGTCCTGCTGGAACGAGGCCTTCAGGCCCTTGTCGAAGCGCAGGCCAGCGGTGGCGATGGTGGTGCCGGTGTCGTCCACTTTGCCGTGCAGTGCCGCCGCACCGCCACGCTCGTTGATCTGCTTCAGGTCCACTTCCACGCGAGCGACCTGCAGGTACGGCTCCAGCCCACCTTCCGCATTGCCGAAGCGGTAGCCCGCTTCGATGAAGGCCTGGCGTGTATGTGCGTTGTAGCGCGCGCTGAGGCTGTCGCTGAAGCCGGCGAAGGCAACATCACGCGTGCTCTTCACTTCGTTGCGGCTCCATGCCACGCCACCGCGCAGGCCGAAGCCGCCCCAGGTGTGGCTGGCGTAGGCGCCGAAGTGCGTGTTGTCGATCTTCGATTTGGCACGACGCTCCTGCTGCTTCACGTCGGTGCGACCGGTACCGGCCAGCACGCCGATCTGCCAGCCACCGAACTCGCGGTCGATGCCGACCAGCAAGCCGTTGCTGTTGGCGTCGGTGCGCGCGGTGTTGCTGTTGCCATCCAGCTTGCTGTTGCCGCCCAGTGCCTGCACCCATGCGCCGGTGGCATCGCCCGCATCGGCACCGGGTGCGGTGGCACCGGCACGGCGTGACAGTGCGGCATCGCGCACATAGCGGCTGCCCTCGACCAGGGCCAGCGCCGTGGCCGGATGCAGCTCGCCGCTGAGGCCATCGAGCACGCCACCGACCTGCTGCGGGAATAGTTGGGTCAGCGGCTTGGGCAGGCCCTGGTTGATTGCCAGACCATCGGCAGCCGCCGCGGCCGCACGCTGGTTCGACGTGGTGGCGGCACTGGCGAGCGACGCACCACGGGCCACGTCGATGCGGGTGCCATTGGCACCGTAAGCCAGGCTGAACTGCAGGAACGGCGAGAACGCACTGAAGTCGGTTTTGGCGAACTGGCCGCTGACACCGCCGTCGGCGCGGATGAAATTGAACTGCTCGCCGAGGTAGTAGGTGCCCGGCTCCGGCAGTGCGACCAGGGTGCCGCCGAGGGTGGCGGTGCCGGTCACGTGCAACTGGTCACTGCGCCCGCCCGGAGCGAGTTCGGCTGCGTAGACACCGGTTGCGCCCTGCACGTAGTCGCCATTGATGGTCAATGTGCCGATGGAGTTGCCGGGCGCGATGATGCCGTCCACGCGGGTGCTGCCCAGCGTACCGACACCCTTCAGCAGGCCGTTCGCACCGACCGTGGTGGTGCCGCCAGTCTGCGTGCCGTTGAAGGACACCACGCCACCGTTGACGGTCAGGTTGCTGTCCTTCAGCAGGCCGCTGCTGCTGACCGTGCTCACGCCCCCGGTGGTGTTCAGCGCGGTGGAGACGAGACTGCCGTTGAGCAGGAACTGGCCACCCTGGACCTCGACCGCAGACGTGAGCGTGTTGGCACCGTTCAATTCCAGCGTGCCGTCCTGCAGCACTGCGCCGTTGAAGGTGTTGTCGCCGCTCAGGCGCAGCCAGCCGATGCCGGACTTGGTCAACTTGCCGGGGCCGCCGATGTCGTTGGTCCAGTCATCCCAGGCATCGCCTTCCCATACCTTCAGGCCACCGGCCTTCTGGTTCATCACCACGTTGCTGTCCACGCGCAGCGAGCCGTAGCCTTCGATGGCCTTGCGCAGGTCGACCATGCCCCAGCCGTAGATCTCGTCGACGCCCGGATCGCCAAGATCGCGCGCGGTGGTCAGCAGCACGTCGCGGACCTGGGCGCTATCGAGATAGGGGAAGCGTTCAAAGAGCAGCCCCAGAGCGCCGGTGATGTGCGGGGCCGCCATGGACGTTCCGCTCTTCTCTCCATAGCCGTGCGTCGGCACGCGCTGGGTTACGTCAAGCGAGACGTTGCCATTCGCATCGGTGCGAACATCTGCCGTTGGCGGGGCAGAGGGGTCGTAGGTAGTTGAGTTGATGCCTGTCCCTGGCGCTGCAATGCACCAGTTGGCACTCAGGCCACATTTGTTTGATCGGTTGCTCAGCGTCAAGTCCTCCTGGACGTTGACCACGCTGAGCCAGTACCGCTCGATGTCGGGAAGGGCTCGCGGCAACGTTGCATATATGCCGGCAATCGGGCTTTCCTCAGGCGTGGGAATTTCCGCATCAGTGTTGCCGGCTGCCCAGACCTGAATCATGCCCTTGGCGCGTGCGCCGTCCGCGAAGATCGAGAGTCTCTCAAGCCATTCGGGTTTGCTGTATAGGCGATCAAATTCAGCTGCTGACGTGGGCTCTTCAGCCAATCCCCAGCTGTGATTGATTGCACGCACGCCCTGGGCGTTCATCTGATCGTATAGATCGACAAGCGCCGAATTCTCTGGCCCTGTGGTCTTGACTCGCGTATCAGGACTGGACCCTTTGAGATAGATCTCGGTGACGCTGTTAAAGAACAATCTGGCGACGGTCAGATCAGCACCGAATCCCACGCCATGCATGCCTGTGCCATCCCGATTGGCAGCAATGGTGCCACCTACATGGGTGCCATGATCCTCATAAGATGCGTTTTGCAGGAGCTCTCTCAGTTGCGGGTCGCGCAGAAACAGATCAGCAATGAACTTGGGCATCTTGGGGTCAAGCGTGAACCGCTGAACTAGCACCTCATCGCCAGCGCTGGAGAAGCATGCATCCGGGCCCGTCAATGCAGTCCTGTTCGTACACCGGCTGCCATCGCTCAACAGATCAGCAATAGTGATGCTGCGATGATTCTTGCCGGCGAATTCCGGGTGATCCAAGCCGGTCCCACTGTCGAACACCCCCAGCCGGGTGCCAGTGGCGGTCAGCCCCCGCGCGTACGCAAACTGGGCATTCATTGCACCCAAGCCCCAGTCGGCATTGAATTCGTCTGTACGCCAGCTGGCCGGATCACCCGCATTGCCGAGAATCGTCGTGGTGCTGGCGCCCGCCGTGGGTGCTGCTACCGGCAACTGAAGGGGTGTGGAAGGTGTCGCCGACGTGGCCGGTTGCGCCCAGGCCGCCTGCAACTGGCGCTGTTGCTGCCAGGTGTCGAGTGTTTCGCTGGCGATGGCGGGCGTGGCAGCAGCCAGCAACAGGGAACTGGCCACAGCCAGCGCGAGGCGGCTGTGCAGGAGAGAACGGGAGTGGGACGAACGGCCGTGCAGTGGGTAATTCATCGGACAACTTCCTTGATTGACGGATCAACAAGGCCGTTAACGCCAAGGCACGGCGATATCCCCCAGCTATGTGGCAGGAATTTTATGAACACGTTAATTGGGCGTGACGCTGGCGTTCACTCCATCTCCCGGGGGCCTCGCTACCGTGGCCCGGCCTGGGATCACCAGGCTTATCAAGGAGTGATGTCGATGCGTACTTTCAGGAAATTGATCGTGGGTGCGGTGTTCGCCTTGGCCTGCAGCGGTTCGGTTGCTGTGGCTGGGCCGATTCCGCCATGCGATCTTCCCTGTTGGAAGGCTTACCAGGCCTGTCTGTCCGGTGGCGGTGACGCGATGGAATGCCAGTACGAATACGATCGTTGCGTCATGGATCGCTGCGGCGCCGTGTAAGCAGTGGCAACGCAGGACTGATGGCGAGCCCCGTCACTGACGGGGCTCTTCTGTTTCAGTGCAACGGACGCCTGCGGTCAGTGCTGGCGCGCGGCGCGCAGTGCGTTGCAATCCCAGATCGCCATCAGCGCATCCACGGCTGCATGCAGTTCGGTGGCACGGCGCCCATCCCGGGCCTGGATGGCGATGCCCTTGAGGAACACGTCGAAGGCGGTGGCCAGCGCGGTGCAGTCCACGTCCGGGCACAGCTCGCCCACATCACGCCCGGCCTGCACGCAGGCGGTGATGGCATGGCTGGTCTGCCGACGCGCCTGTTCGACCTGTGCGGCGATGTCCTCATGGCCTTCGAAACAGTTCAGGCCGGACAGTACCGCCATGCAGCCGCGCGGGCGGGTGCGCGAGGTCTGTGCGGTCACAGCGGCATGCAGGGTGCGTCGCATCGCCTCGCGTGGGCCGTCGGTGGTGTCCGCCAGCAAAGTGGCCAACTGGCCGCAGGACTGCATGTAGAGCGACAGGCATTCGCCGAACAACGCCTCCTTGGAGCCGAACGCCGCATAGAAGCTTGCAGGCGAAAGCCCTCCCAGCGCGCTGCGAAGGTCGTTGAGCGTGGTGGCCTCGTAGCCGCGTTCCCAGAACAACAGCATCGCCTGTTCTACAGCGTCGTCGCGGTCGAATTCGCGGGGGCGGCCAGTGCGCGCCATGAGCAAGCCAGGGTAGGGGAATGACTTAAAGACTAGTCATTCCAGAATTCATTGACAAGTCAGCCGGCGGCGCTCAACTTATGGAACGTACATTCCATAACTGATGCAGGGAGCTTGAACATGATCAGCCAGTTGACCAGCGGCAACTTCGACATGGCCGTACGCAATGCGCCGGGCGTGCACGTGATCCGTTTCTGGGCCGAGTGGTGCCACCCGTGCCGGGTGATGCAGCCGATGTTCGAGCAGGCGGCGGATGAGATGAGCAGGCTGGTTCATTTCGCCGAGGTGAACATCGACGAATCGCCGGCGCTGGCCAACGAGTTCGGCGTGATGAGTATCCCGACCATGGTGGTGGTGCGCGATGGCAAGCCCGTGGCGCGCACCGTTGGCGCGTTGCCGAAGAGCGCGATCACCCAGCTTGCGATGAGCCATCTGGGCTGAGCCCGCTTGCAGCCCATGCACGCAGCGGCGAGGATGGGCAATCGCATCGGAGCCGCTGCACATGGCCGTCAAACGTGTCGTCGCCAACATCGCCACGCCTGACCCTGCGCGTGCCGCAGCGTTCTATGGCGAGCTGCTGGGCATGCCGGTGGTGATGGACCACGGCTGGATCGTCACCCATGGCGGCGAGGGCAGCGCGCTGGCGCAGGTCAGCTTTGCCAGTGAAGGGGGTTCCGGCACCGCAGTGCCGGACCTGTCGATCGAAGTGGACAATCTGCAACAGGTACTGGAGCGCATGCGCGCGGCCGGCATCCCGCTGGAATATGGCCCGGTCGATGAGCCCTGGGGCGTGCGTCGCTTCTTCGTCCGTGACCCGTTCGGGCGGTTGTTGAACATCCTCGCCCACACCTGAGCGACAGGCGGTTCGTCAGCGCCGCTTGGCACCGGCCGGTGGTACGCCGACCATGCGCAGGCAATCGGTCTGCACGGCTTCGATGAACGCATCGGCACCTTGTGCCGGCGTGGCGATCAGGTCGTCGGTGGCGCCGTGCACGCCGGCATAGATCAGCGAGGCGGTGACCTGCGGCGCTGGAAGCTGCCACAGTCCAGCGGCGTTGCCCGCCTCGAGGATGCCCAGCAGTTGCTGCTGGATCGCATTGCGTTCGGCGTTGCCGCGCTGGTGGTGGTGATGGTTGGCGTACACCACGTCGTGCAGTGCATGGGTGCGCACGTAGAGCTCGATGTTGGCGCGGATCCAGGCACGCAGGCGTGCTACGCCATCGCCTTCGGGCTGCTGCTGCACGGCCTGGTCGACCGCTTCCATGAACTGCCGCGTGTAGCGTTGTGCCAGCGCCTGCAGGATCTCGGTGCGCGAGGCGAAGTAGGTATAGAACGTGCCCTTGGCGACATCAGCCGCGGCGACGATGTCGCTGATGGTGGTGGCGTCTACCCCCTTTGACAGGAACAGTGCCTGCGCGGCGTCCATCAGTTCTTCCTGGCGGGTTTCCGCGGGCTTGGTGCGAGGCCTGGCGACAGCTGGGGTCTGCATGGTGGGCAAGGTTCGGGTGCGACGGTGGCCATTCTAGCTGTCCTTCGGCATTGACTGACCGCCAGTCATTGACCGACGGTCAGTCAGTGGCTACGATGCGCGCACGTCCTCCCCCCGGGATCCACACATGCAACGTTTCCAACGTCCGGCCCTGGTGTTGGCCGCCTACCTCGGCACGTTTCTCGCCTCGCTGGACATCAGCATCGTCAACGTCGCGCTACCCACCCTGCAGCAGGCGTTGAGCACTGACATGGCCGGGCTGCAATGGGTGATCAATGCCTATGCGATCGCGTTGTCGGCGCTGATGCTGTCGGCGGGGCCGCTGGGGGATCGTTGCGGTCATCGGCGGATGTGGTTGATCAGCGTCGCCACCTTCACTCTTGGTTCGTTGCTCTGCGCCTGTGCCAACACTCTTGCGATCCTGGTGGCTGGACGCGCAGTACAGGGCATCGCGGGCGCATTGTTGATTCCCAGCGCCATGCCGATCCTCAGCCACGCCTTCCCCGACGCGCGACTACGCGCACGCGCGATCGGCGGCTGGTCGGCGTTCAGTGCGTTGGCCCTGGTGCTGGGCCCGCTGCTGGGCGGCGTGCTGGTGCAGCGCGCCGGATGGCCCAGCATCTTCCTGATCAACCTGCCGCTGGGCCTGCTCGCGCTGGCGCTGGGCGCCTGGGGAATTCCGGAACGGCGGCATCCGCAGCACGCTGCACTGGACCCTGCCGGGCAGCTGCTCAGCGTCGTCGCGCTGGGTGCGCTGAGTTATGGCCTGATCGCGATCGGCGAGCATGGCCTGCTGGCCCCGGTCACCCTGCTGGCGCTGGGCGTCGCAGCCGTCGGACTGGTCCTGTTCGGCATCGTCGAACGCCGGGTGGCACGCCCTTTGCTGCCGCTGGACCTGTTTGCCGACCGCCGTTTCGGCATGTTCAACCTGGCCTCGTTCGTGCTCGGCTTCACTGCCTATGCCAGCCTGTTCTTCCTGTCGCTGTTCTTCCAGCAGGCGCAGGGGCACAGCGCCGCGCAGGCCGGCTCCCAGCTGGCTCCGCAGTTCCTGTTGATGGGTGTCGTCTCGCTGTTGTTCGGTCGTCTGGTCGCCCACCTCGGGCTGCATGCCGCGCTGGTGCTGGGCTACGCCCTGGCCGGGGTGGCGCTGTGCGCGATGGCCACGTTCGATCCGGCAACTTCGCGCGCTTTTGCCAGTGCTGTGCTGGTGCTGCTTGGCATTGGAATGGGACTGGCAGTGCCGGCGACCGGCATGGTGGTCATGGCCAGCGCGCCGGTCGAACGCGCGGGTATCGCCTCAGCCACGATGAACGCATTACGCCAGGCAGGCATGAGCCTGGGCATCGCGCTGCTGGGCAGCCTGATGGGCCAGCGCGCCGTAGAGCAGTTCGCCGCTTCCGCACAGGAGGCCGGGCAGCGGGGGCTGGTGGCACAGGCGCGCGAAATGATCCTGCAACCGAGCTCGATGCACGCCACGCCGCAGATGCTTGCGTGGTATCGCAGTGCGATGGCCAGCGGTTTCGGCTGGGCGATGGCTGTTGCCGGTGCGCTGGCCCTGCTTGCGGCGCTGGGTCTGTATCGGCAGCGCGCACCGGCCTGACGCGCAGCATTCAGCCCTGCTGGCGTTGCGGGCCCTCTGTCGTGCGTTCGATCTCCTGAGGCTGTTGCTGCTGCTGGCGCGCATTGGCGTGGCGGGCGTGTCCACCCTCACGGCCGATCGTGGCCATGTGCTGGCGGTTGCGGCTGATCGCCTCGCCGCCCTTGCGGCCTGCGACACGTGCTTCGGCCGGACTGAATTCATGCGCGTTGCCGGAGGCATGTGCGGCACGCCCGCCTTTGGCGGCGATCGCGCGCTGCTTTTCCTGGTCCATTGATGCGAAGCCCCGGTTGGAGCTGCGCGGATTCTGCTCAGTCATGTGAAATCTCCTGCGATGAGGGCGTCGCCTTCGTAGACGACGGCATCCATGCTTGGCCATCGCACGCTAAGTCCAGGTCGCCATCTTCGCTACGATTTTCACGCGCCCTGCGCACGCGGCTGATCGCGCAGCCATTCAGGCGGGTGCTGCCTTCGCTGCAGCCAGCGCCATGCCACTGACCACCGCTGCGATCGTCTCCACGTCTGCCAAGGGTGCTCCCTGGTTCAATCGTGCCTGCAGCGCCCCATGGGAGACGGCGAAGACGATCGCCTGGCCGAGCAGGGCGTGGGTGCGCAGCACCGGCTCGACGCCGGATGGTTCGCTGCCGCGCAGGCACGCCACGCACGCGGCCAGCGAGGTGTGCAGGGGTTCGAACAGCGTACGGTGGGCGCTGGCGAACGCGGCCGTTGGTTGGATCTGTTCGCGCGCCAACAGCAGCGTGCGTGGACCCGCATCCGGCGCCGACAGCAAGGCATGGACAAATGCCCGCATCAACTGCTGCAGTTGCTGCGCGGCCTGCCGCGCGCCAGTCGGCGGTGCTGCCGGCAGCGGCAGTCGTTCGGCAATGGCTTGGGCACAGCGCTGCAGCACGGCGGCATACAGTTCCTGCTTGCCGCCGAAATGATACGGAATGGCTGACTGGCTGCAGCCGGCCATGTCCACCAGTTGGCGGGTACGTACACCCTCCACACCGAATGCGCTGAACAGCTGCAGCCCCGCGTGCAGCAGTCGGCCTCGGGTCTGCCCGCTGCGCGTCTCGGCCGCGCGCCGTCGTGCCGGTGTCTGCAGATGGGCGATGAACTCAGGCATCGGCCTGCATCAGCCGTGTCGAGTTTTCATTGAGCGCGGTACCCGCGTCCGCGCCGACGATGACCGTACCGCCGATGTTGGCCATGTGCCGCCCGAATGCACAGTTCGGTTCGAAGGCGAAGCACATGCCAGCCTGCAAGGGCAGTTCGCGCCCGACGGTCGGCAGCGGCGCGATGTGCGCATAGCGCGCGGCCTCCGGCAGCGCTTCGATGCCTGGTGCACGGCCGAAGCCAATCGGTCCATAGGGGTTGAGGCTGTGGACCAACGGATGCACGTGCCAGCCGCCCGCCTCCAGCAGGGGCGCTTCCATCGCGTCGACGACATCGCCGAAGGTATTGCCCACGCGCAGTGCGAACAGGCCTGCTTCGTAGCTGCTGCGGGCGACGGCGGCGGCGCGATGGATGTCCTCGTGCACCTCGCCGATGGCCACCGCGGCCTGATGCTGGGTTTCCATCAGTCCGTACAGTGCGAAGATCTCCGACAACACCAGGTCACCATCGCGCAGGATGCGCGGCGGCTGTGCACGGTACTGCCAGGCGGGTGGTCCCCAGCCTACATACTCGGGACCCGAGCCGAGCAGCACCTCGGCGGTATAGCCCCCCAGCGAGAAGCAGGTGGCGGTCACTGCGGCAACCAGTTCGGCTTCGGAAACACCGGGGCGAGCAGTGGCACGCAGCGCCTCGCTCATGGATTCACCGATCCAGGCGGCATGCGCGATCAGCGCCAGTTCTTCCTGGCTCTTTACCGAGGCGCGCTGGAAGAACGCACGATACACCGGTACGAATTCCGCGCCCGGCACTGCCGCCTGCATGCCCAGCAAGGTGCGAGCAGGCATCGCGCCGTCGAAGTAGAACGGCGGATAGGGCTCCAGCCCCAGCACGCCGATACGTGCCGAGTGCAGGCCACACTGCTGCAGCCAGCGGCCTACCTCCTGCCCGGATTTGCCCACCCACAGCTGTTCGGGTGCGATCCACTGCAGGTCGCCGCGCAGGCCGGCCTGCAGGTGGTCGGCAATCATCAGCGAGGCAAAGGTGAACACCCGGGGTGGCTGGTCGCCGACGAACACCACGATCGAGCCGGGCCGGTCATTGGTGAAGTAGCAGTCCGGCGAGAAGCCGGCCGGTGCAGCGGCTTCCCGGTCGCCATGCACAACCAGGGCATCGAGGCGTTCACTGGCCATGATGTCGCGGGCCAGGGCCCAGCGGCGGTCGCGTTCCATCAGGCTGAGCGGTGCGGGCGGCGTGCGCATGAGGAGTACTCCAGGGGAAGGAGCGCGCAGGCTCGATCACGCAGATGAATGAATCAACCGCTTGAATCGGCATTGCATGTGCGCTGCTGCGGGGGCAGTTGAAGTCGGCGATTGAGCAGCGTTGCCGATCATCGTGATGGGACCACCGCCGCTGTTGATAGGATGCGCAACGACGCCACTCGCCTGGCCACGACAGGGACGTAGAACATGAACCGGATTGGATTGATCGCATTGCTGGCCTGTACCGCCCCCGCCTATGCAGCCAGCCCCCTGTTGTCCGGCAGCTTCGTCCACGTCGGCTACTCGGGCAGCGACGAACAACTGCCGGCCGCGCAGTTGCCGCTGTTCCTGGATGAACTGCAGGACCTGGGCAACGACACGATCATCCTCGGCCAGGTGCGTGCCACGCGTGCCGGCGTGGGATGCGCCAGTGGCGTGCAGGATTTCGAATGGATTGCCGGCTTTCCCGGCAAGCTCGGCACCGTGCTCGACGCGGCGGCCGCGCGCGGCATGAAGGTCGTGGTCGGCACCACCTACAGCTCGGGGCAGTGCGCCACCTTCTGGCAGGGGCAGAACGCAACGGCCGTGGCACAGGATGCCGCGCAGTCGCTGGCGCAGCTTGGCCAGCAGTACGGATCGCATCCGGCGTTCGCGGGCTGGTACATCACCGACGAACCGGCACAGGTGCCGGCTGATCGCGCGCCGTTCTACCGTGCGATCGTGACGGCGCTCAAAGGCAGCACACCCTCACGGCCGGTGATGGTCGCGCCCTACCTGGCGTCATCCAGCGTTGATCCGGCCAGCGTGGGCCGGGCTGCTGCGCAGTTCCGTACGGCCACCGGCGTGGACGTGCAGATCTGGCAGGATGGCATCGGTGCCGCCTCGCATGCACGCTTGTTCCAGTGGGATCGCCCGGGTTATTCCACCGAGGCGTATTACGAGGCGCTGTCGGCGGCACTGGGTGCCAGCGGCCTGTGGGCCGACATCGAACTGTTCAACCATGGCAGTCCGTTGTTCCTGCAGACCGGCAACGGGCTGTCCGGTGCCTATCGGTCCGCGTCGGTGCAGCGCATCAACCAGCAGTTGTGGAGTGCGCGTTCGGCCGGCAAGCGCGTTGCCTGGCTCAACCAGTACCACATGTCCGAGGTGGTCGGCCCCGGCCAGGGCTATGGCGAATCGCCGCGGCTGATGAACACCTATCGCGGGTTGTATGGCATCGGTGCGTCCTACAGTGTCGATCCGGTGCAGACCACCTACAGCTACAGCGTGGCGCCGGATGCGAACTATCCGGACAGCAGCGGTCACGAGCTGTTCGATCGCCGGGTGGGAGATCCGCGCAATCCGATGGATGCCGGCTGGGTGGGCGTGCACGGCAATGTCAGCATCACCATCGACCTGGGCCAGCGCCGGCGGGTGGACTGGATCGGCCTGCATACGATGACCCGCCCGGCGTGGGGCATCGTCACGCCGACGTCGGTGGAGGTGATGTGCGCTGAGCCGGGAACTGCCGCAACCCGCATCGGCGTGCTGTCGGCGCCATTCACCCAGGCCGGGCTGAGCGGTTCGACCGAAGAGGAGTACGTGCTGGGCAATGCCGCGCCGCTTGCCGCGCACTGCCGCACGCTGGAGCTGCGGTTGGTCAATGGCAGCTGGACCTTCCTCAGTGAAATCGAGATGGCAGCTGAGCAGTAGGCGCCTCAGCGCTGGGGTGTGTCGCGCAGTCGCTGCGCGAACGGCCGCTGCTCAAGCGCCTGCAGTGCGTCGCGCAGCACCTGCTCCAACGACTGTCCAAGATCGGCATCGAGGCTGCGCGCCGCGCGAGCCGTGGCCTGCCACTGCGCCTGCAGCGCCGGCAACGCCTGCAGTGCGCGCGGGCTCAACTGCAGGATGCGCTCACGGCTGTCTTCACCGACCGCAGCGTGCAGCCAGCCGTCGCGCACCATTGCTGAAACCGTCTGGCTGAGCGCCGAATGGCTGAGCCCGCAGGCCAGTGCGAGGTCCTTGATGCGGCAGGGGCCTTGCGCCATCAGCGTGCGCAGTACCGGGGTGTAGCGCGGCCGGTAGTCCAGTTTCAGGTCGCGGTAGGCCTGTTCGACCGCCGGGTCGAGCTGGTCGAGCAGGGCCCGCAGCAGCGTTCCCAGGGTGGCGTGTTGGAGATCCATGCTGGCGATGATATATAAGCACTTACATATCATCAACGTGGGGTGCGGTCATGGCGGTTTCGTGGATGCTGGGCGCGCTGCTGGCGGCGTCCTGCCCGGCCCAGGACGCGGTGCTGCAGGCGGCGGCCACGGCGATACAGGCGCAGTACCTGGACGTGGCCGAAGGCGCGCGCATTGCCGAGGCGGTGCGCGGCTGGTCCAGCCAGCAGCGCTATGTGGACAGCTGCGCGGACCCGAAGGCTTTCAGCGCACGCCTGAACCAGGATCTGGACGTGTTCGATGGCCACTTCCATGTCGAGCGGGTGGATGCCAGCGGCGGCCAGGACGACTGGTTGATGGCCTGGCGCGCGGATGCGCGCAGCAATGGTGCGGGTGTGCGTGAGGTGCGGGTGCTGGAAGGCAACATCGGCTACCTGCGCCTGAGCACCTTCTACCCGCTCGATCTGGCCCGGCCGAAGCTGGCCGCGGCCTTCACCCTGCTGGCCGACACCGATGGCCTGGTGCTGGACCTGCGCCAGAACGGTGGGGGCGATGACGGCAGTGCGGACCTGCTGGTGCGGACCCTGCTGGCGGCCGAGATCACCCAGGTACAGTCACTGCAGCGCCGTGGCCAGCGCAGTCCGGTACCGCTGCCACCGGCGAGCCTGGGGCTGTACCTGAAGCCGCTGGTGGTGCTGATCGACCGCCGCACGGGGTCGGCCGCCGAATTCGTCGCGTACTCGCTGCAGGCGCAGGGGCGGGCACGTGTTGTTGGTAGTCGAAGTGGCGGCGCGGCACATATGTTCGATGATCCTGTGCTGCTGCCGGATGGCTATCAGATCAGCATTCCCGACCGGCAGCCGATCAACCTCCGTACCGGGACCAACTGGGAACGTACCGGCGTCACGCCTGATGCAGCAGGCGGTGACGATCCGCTGTTCGTCGCCCGGCAGCTGCTGGCCCGCTCGGCATCGCCAGAATGAACGCACAATTGCAACCGCGCCCTATCGCAGACGACATGCAGCGTGCCTAGAATCGATGCATCCCGGTAGTTCCCGGGCGCTTCGAGTGAATGGACTCAATGAAGATTCTGTTGACCGGCAGTTCCGGGCGGATCGGGCGTGCGATCTTCGGCGCGCTGGCGGCGGCCCACGAAGTGGTGGGGCTGGATCGCAGCCCATTTGCCACCACCCGCATCATTGCCGACGTCACCGATCGCCAGGCCGTGATGCGGGCGGTGCAGGGCGTCGACGCGGTGATCCATACCGCCGCTCTGCACGCACCCCATGTCGGCCTGGTGCCGGATGCGGTATTCCAGCAGATCAATGTGGAGGCGACCGCACACCTGTTGCAGGCTGCCCGCGAGGCCGGGGCACGCCGCTTCGTGCTGACCAGCACCACGGCGCTGTATGGCCATGCGGTGGTGGCGGGCGGTTGCCGCTGGATCGATGAAGATACCGAGCCGTTGCCACGCACGATCTACCATCGCAGCAAGCTGCAGGCAGAGGCATTGGCCGAAGCGGCTGCGGCGCCGGGCTTCAGCGTGCGTGTGCTGCGCATGGCCCGCTGCTTCCCCGAGCCACCGGAGCGGATGGCGATGTTCCGCCTGCACCGCGGCATCGACGCGCGTGACGTGGCCAGCGCACATGCCGCGCTGCTGCACGATGAGGGCGCTGCCTTCGCACGCTACATCGCCTGCGCACCGACGCCGTTCCTGCGCGAGGATTGCCTGGAACTGGCGACCCAGCCGCGCAGGGTGCTGGCCCGCCGCGCCCCGCAGCTGCTGGCCGAGTTCGAGCGCCGTGGCTGGCCGCTGCCGTTGAGCATTGACCGCGTCTACGACAGTGCACTGATGCGCGGCACACTGGGCTGGCAGCCGCGCTTCGGCCCGGACGACGTGCTGCAGCAGTACGCGGTTGGCAGTATCGAGGTGTTGCCTCGGGCGCAGTGGATCAAGGATCGGGTTGCCGAGTAGGACGGATCGGGGCGGGTTCCTGACCCGACCCTGAGCAGGTTCAGGAATGTGCAGGCGGACCGCCTCAACCTCGTTCGCAGGCGGCCGCTAACCCGGTGCGCTTCCAGCGCCGGGGGTGTCCCGGCGGCCGGTGGCCTGCGCGACGGATCGCGCACCTGCGCGGTGCCCTCGCGGTGCCGGTCGTCCTGAACTGCCTTGCGGACCCTTCCATGCCTTCTCCCCGTTCCGCCGCTGCCCGCCGCCCGGGCAGCATCGCCCACAAGCTGATGCTGGGCACCGCTGCGATCGCGCTGCTGTGCTTCGGCCTGACTGCGTTCCTGATCTACCGCCAGGCCAGCGCCAGCTTGATCGATGCCTCGCGCCAGACCATGGCCAGCGAAGCCACCGCCGAAGCCCGCCAGGTTGCGGCCGATCTGGGCACCGCCTTTGCCAGCAACGACGCCATGGTCGAGACCGTGCTGGCCCAGCGTGCGCGCGGCGATGTTCCGGATCGTGCCAGCCTGGCTGCCGTGCTGGGCGAGCAGCTGCGCACCCACCCGGAGTGGCTGGGCAAGAGCACCATGTGGGAGGCCGATGCCTTCGACGGCAAGGATGCCGAGTTCGTCAACACTGAAGCGCACGATGCCACCGGTCGTTACATGAGCTACTGGGCCTGGCACGATGGCAAGCCGCAGCAGTCGACGATGACCGACTACACCGAGACCGCCAGTGGCTCCGGTGACTGGTACATGGTGCCCAGCCGCGACAAGCTGGCGAAGGTGAGTGAGCCCTATTCCTACGACATCGGTGGCCAGCAGGTGCTGATGAGCACGCTGAGCACTCCGATCATCGAGAACGGCAGGTTCCTCGGTGTATTCACCGTCGACTTCTCGCTGGCGGCGCTGCAGAAGCACCTGGCCACGCTGAAGCCGATGGGCGCCGGGCGGGTCGAACTGCTCTCGCCGAATGGCGTGGTGCTGGCCTCGGCGAACGCCGCCGAGATCGGCAAGCCGCGCAACGACGCATTGACCCGCAGCATGCTGGCCGACGTCGCCGCCGACCGCCGGTTCGAAACCTTCACTCCGGATGCCGCCGGCAACGTGCGCGTATACGTGCCGCTGCGCGTGGGCGATGCGCCGCAACGCTTCGCGCTGGGCGTGGTAATGCCGCATGCGGTGATCGTGGCCGAAGCACGCCAGCTGCTGTGGCTGACCCTGCTGGTTGGCGTGGTGGCTGCGCTGACGTTGAGTGCCGGTGTCTATGTGCTGCTGCGCCGGTTGGCGATCCGCCCACTGGCCGAAGCCGTGCGCGTGGCCGGCGACGTCGCCGCCGGCAAGCTGGACAGCACCCTGCCGGCACGCAGCAACGACGAAGTAGGCCGCCTGCTGGACGCGATGCAGGGCATGCGGGGTCAACTGCAGTCGGTGATGGCGGCGCAGGCGGAGATGGCGCGTCGCCATGACGCTGGCGAGATCAGCTACCGCATGGACGCCGCGGCGTTCCCGGGTGAGTACGGCCGGATGGTGGCCGACAGCAACCAGCTGGTGGCCTCCAGCAACGCCGTCACCCAGCGTCTGGTCGACGTGATGCAGCGCTACGCGGTGGGTGACCTGAGCGTGGACATGGAAGTGCTGCCGGGCGAGAAGGCGGTGTTCACCGCTGCAATGGCCACCACCAAGAGCAACCTGGCGGCGATCAATGAGCAGATCCAGCAGTTGGCCGCCGCCGCCGCCGCCGGTGATTTCGCGGTGCGCGGCGACACGCTGCGCTTCGACCACGACTTCCGCCGCATGGTGGAAACCCTCAACACCATGATGCAGGTCAGCGACCACAACCTGGCCGAGCTGTCGACGCTGCTGCGCGCGATCGCCGCAGGCGACCTCAGCGCGCGCATGCAGGGTGACTTCCACGGCGTGTTCGCAGTGATGCGCGATGATGCCAACAGCACCGTGCAGCAGCTGACCCAGATCGTCGGCCAGATCCAGCAGTCGGCGGCCAGCATCCGCCTGGCGGCGGGCGAGATTGCCGCGGGCAACAGTGACCTGTCGCGCCGCACCGAGCAGCAGGCGGCGAACCTGGAAGAGACCGCGGCTTCGATGGAGGAGCTGACCTCCACGGTGCGCCAGAATGCAGACCACGCGCTGCAGGCCAACACCCTGGCCGGCTCCGCAGCGGGCGTGGCCAGTGAAGGCGGGCAGGTGGTCAGCCAGGTGGTGCAGACCATGGAGCAGATCGAGGCCTCGTCGCAGCGTATTGCCGAGATCATTTCGGTGATCGACGGCATCGCGTTCCAGACCAACATCCTGGCGTTGAACGCGGCGGTGGAAGCGGCGCGTGCCGGCGAACAGGGCCGTGGATTCGCCGTGGTTGCCAGCGAAGTGCGCGCGCTGGCCCAGCGCTCGGCAGGTGCGGCCAAGGAGATCAAGGAGCTGATCGACGCCTCGGTGGCGCAGGTTGGGGCCGGTGCGCAGCTGGTGCACGGCGCGGGCCGCACCATGCAGGAAATCGTCGGCCAGGTCGGTCGAGTGAACGAGATCATGGCCGAGATCTCGGCAGCCTCGCGCGAGCAGTCGGCGGGCATCGAGCAGGTCAACCAGACCGTGGTGCAGATGGATGAGACCACCCAGCAGAACGCCGCGCTGGTGGAAGAAGCCAGCGCCGCCGCGCGGGCGATGGAAGAACAGGCCGAGCAGCTGGCGGTGGCGGTCTCGCGCTTCCGTTTGCAGGCCGAGCCGGTAGCCGTGGCACGCCGCGCGGCCTGAAACCAGGCACGCGTACATGAAGACGCCCGGCCAAGGCCGGGCGTCTTCATTTCTGCTCGATGCTGTGCCTGGCCGGAGTGCGGCGGCAGCGCAGCGTCAGAACATGCCTTCGAAGGGGTTCCAGCTGGCTTTGCCCTTCACCTGCTCCAGGTAGTAGCTGTAGTTGGTGCTGGAGGCGACCAGGAAGTTCAAGGCGATGAACAGCGCGCGGGCGACGATCTCCGGCAGGAACAGGGTGACGGCGACCAGCACGATGTTGATGCCGATTACCACCAATGCCTTGCGCCACATGCCCAGAATGAACAGGTAGATGAAGCCGAAGAAGAAGGCGAAGAAATTGATGTTGACCTTGAGGCGGTCGCCGAAGGACAGCGCCTTCCAGGCTTCCTTGAAGCGGGGCTCCTTCGGAGCGCCATGCTGCTGGAAGAAGTTGAAGCGGAACTGCCACTTCGGGCTGAAGCGGGAGAGATCGACTGCGTTCATTGACGATTACGTCCTTGTAGGAAAACGGTTACATGATATGAGGTGGATGGTTCAGGAAACTACCCTCAACCGTCAAAAATGTGACGCGCCCGGCATGTGCAGGCCTGCGGCGGGGCGCCGCACCGTCACCCATCCGCCTTGTTTTTAGGATAGGGTGCGCAGTTCCGCTGCCGCCCCAGCTGATCCCGGGCGGCGGCGGGATGTCCATGGAGGTTGCATGACCACACCTGCTACACCGGAAAACGCACCGGGACCGGTGCTCCTGCCGACACCTGAAGTGGTGCAGGCACAACAGCTGCTCGCACGCCAGCAACTGGCGGTGGCGATGGACCGTGCACGCACGGCCGCTACGCAGAACGCGGCCGCGGCCGCGCTGGAAAGCGAGTAATCCGCAACACCGTCGATCGCGCTGGCCTGCCGCCAGCGCGATCGCGGCGCGCACCGCCGGTCAGAACCGCGCGGTCATGCTCATGAAGTAGCTGCGGCCGGCCACGAAGTAGTCGGTGGAGCCTTCGGCATACAGCTTCTTGTCGGCCAGGTTGCTGACGCCGCCGCGCAGGGTCAGTACCTCGTTGACGTTCCAGGCAGCGGTCAGGTCATACAGCGTGTAGGCCTTGAGGAAGGTCGTCGCCGTGCCGGTCTGCTTGCCGGTGTACTGCGCCGACAGGCTGCTGGAAAACACCGTGTTGGGCGTCCAGTCCAGCGACGAATAGCCGGAGAACTCCGGTGTATCGATCAGGTTCCTGCCGGTGGTCAGGTTCTTGGCTTCCTTCATCCAGGTGGCCGAGGTGCGCCAGCGCCAGTGTTCGCCGAAGCGGAAGTTGAGGTTGCCTTCCATGCCGCTGGTGCGCGCGCGCTGCACGTTGCTCATGCGCGTCCACCAGATTCCGTTGAACTTGCCCAGCGGCGCATACTCGATCTTGTTCTTGAAGTCGGTATGGAAGTAGGTCAGGCCGGCATCGAACAGGTCATTGTCGAAGCTGATGCCGATCTCGCGGTTGGTGCTGGTTTCCGGATCCAGGTCCGGGTTGCCGGCCATGTAGCAGCCACCGCGGGTATAGCCCAGCGGGATCAGCGAGGTGCAGCCGCGGCCGCCGGACTGGGTGGCCGCGCTGGGCGAGTTTTCGGTCAGGCTGGGGGCGCGGAAGCCCTTGGAAACACCACCGCGTATCGTCCACTGTTCGGCCGGGTGCCAGACCAGGTAGGCGCGGGGGCTGACGTGGCTGCCGAACTTCTCATGGTGATCCAGGCGCGCGCCCAGGGTCAGCGCCAGAGTGCGATGCAGCTTCAGTTCGTCCTCGACGAACAGTGCCCAGGTATCCACTTCCAGGTTGGAACCGCTGACGGCATTGCCGGCATAGTCGATCGGCGCGCGGCCGATGGTGTCGGTGTTGGTCAGTTCCTGGCGCTTCCACTGGCCACCGACGGCGAACTGGTGTTCAACACCCAGGGTGAAGGGCGTGGTCAGGCTGCCTTCGATGATCGTATCGGTGGCTTCGGAGCGGCCGGTGGCGCCGATGTCGTTCTTGTATTCGGTCCAGTACGCACTGATCTTCGAGTTGCCGAAGCTCCACTTGCCATCGTGGTTGAGCGCCAGCGAGCTGCGCTTGAGTTCACTGGCACCCCAGGCGCCTTCGTCCTGCTTCTCCAGCGATGCGTCGATGAAGGACTGCTGCACGCCGTGGCCGGCTTCCAGCGACAGTTCCTGCGCATCGCTGAGCTTCCACTGCAGCAGCGCGTCGACATTGCGGTCCTTTTCGCCGGCGTAGGCGTTGCCGTAGACACCACCGTTGGAGCGGTCCGAGTCGCGGCGCATGCTGTTGGCACCGACGCGCAGGCCGAAGCGCTCGCCGAGCGGGCCGGAGAACGTCGCACCGATCTGCTGGGTATCACCGCGCTTGCCATCGCCCGGGCGGGTATAGCTGTGGGTGGCGCTGCCGTTCCAGTCATCACCGATGCGCTTGGTGATGATGTTGATCACGCCGCCCATGGCGTCGGAGCCGTACAGCGACGACATCGGTCCGCGCACCACTTCGATGCGTTCGATCTGGTCGGGCGAGATCCAGTTCAGATCCTGGCGGCCGAGATCGGGGCGGTAGTTGGTCGAGGCCGAGCTGCCCATGCGCTTGCCGTCCACCAGCACCAGCGTGTAATTGGACGGCATGCCGCGCAGCTTGATCTTGGACTGCTCGCCGACCGCACTGAGGCCGCCGGTCACGCCCGGCACGCGGCTGAGCAGGGTGGCCAGGTCGTGCACCGGCTGGCGCTCGATGTCCTCGCGGCTGATCACGCTGATGCTGGCCGGCGCATCCTTGATCCATTGCTGGTTGCCCGAGGCGGTGACCACCACGGTATCCAGATCCTTAGTGGAGGCATCGGCACTGGCCTCTGCGGCGGCCAGGCCGGGCAGGGCAAGCAGGCAGGCGGTGGCCAGGGCGCAGGCCAGGCGGGTGCGCGGCAGTCGCGCGGAAGGGGTACGGAACGACAGGGACATGACGGCTTCCATCGGAGGAGGGGGACCCGGTGGAAGCAGCAGGCGCACGCAGACAGCAGGCAGCCCCCTTCCATGGGTCGTTGGGCGCTGGGTTGGAACCGGCGCAGCTGGGTGGGTCTCGGCCGTGCGGAAGACGGTGACCTGCCTGGTTAATGAAATGATAACCGTTCGCGTTTGTTACGATCCAGTACCTGGGGCGACGAAGTGACATCCGTTCCCCTGCCCCGGCACTCGCCTGCTGTTTGCTGAATGGGGATAAATCCCGGCGTAGACCTTCGCACTCGGCTTACATCCGGCGCCCTAGACTGAGCCGCATTTTCGATTCCGCCCCGTTGGAGATCGTGTGGGTTCCGGTAGTGACAGACAGCGACTGCGTGGCGTGACGCCGACGCAGCCAGGACAAGTGCGGGCGCCGGGAAAGCGCGCCGGGAACCTTGGTGCATGCAGCCCGGCCGGGATGGCCGGCCGTGCCGGCTGCGCGGAGTAGGCGGCAATGGGGGTGCAGACCATCCATGCGGAAGCAGATACGTCCCGGCCTGATGCCGGCTGGACGCTGCTGCCGGCCGAATCGCCGTTGCAGATGCCCGAGCAGACCCTGCGCGAAGGCCAACTGAAGGTTCGCCGCCACCGCACCTCGCCGCGGCTGATCGGCCTGCGCCGGTTCTACATCTTCGGCGGCACGCTGGCGATGACCGCCATCGCCACCCGGATGATGTGGCGGGTGCTGTCGGCCAATGGCATCAGCGTGCTCGAAGCCTGCCTGCTGGTGCTGTTTGTCGGCTTGTTCGCCTGGATCGCGCTGTCTTTCGCCAGTGCAGTGGCCGGCTTCCTGACCGCCGTGTTCGACCGGGGTTACCGCCTCGGCATCGACCCGGACAAGCCGCTGCCGACGGTGCACAGCCGCACCGCGCTGCTGATGCCGACCTACAACGAAGACCCGCGCCGGCTGCTGGCCGGCCTGCAGGCGATCTACGAGTCGGTGGCCGCCACCGGCCAGCTCGACCGGTTCGACTTCTTCGTGCTCAGTGATACCCGCCGCGAAGACATCGCACGGGCCGAGGAGCAGGTGTTCGCCGAACTGCGCGAGCGCGTGCCCGATGGCCAGGCGCGGCTGTTCTACCGCCGCCGTGGCGACAACAGCGGGCGCAAGGCCGGCAATATCGCCGACTGGGTCCGCCGCTTCGGCGGCGCCTACCCGCAGATGCTGATCCTCGACGCCGACAGCCTGATGACCGGCGACAGCATCGTGCGCCTGGTCGCGGGCATGGAACACAACGCCGACGTTGGCCTGATCCAGACCCTGCCGTCGGTGATCGGCGGGCGCACCCTGTTCGCGCGCATGCAGCAGTTCGGCGGCCGCGTGTATGGTCCGGTGATCGCCCGTGGCGTGGCCTGGTGGCATGGTGCCGAGAGCAATTACTGGGGCCACAACGCCATCATCCGCACCCGTGCCTTTGCCGATCAGGCCGGGCTGCCGGCGCTGCCGGGGCGCAAGCCGTTCGGTGGCCACGTGCTCAGCCATGACTTCGTCGAAGCGGCGCTGATGCGTCGTGGCGGTTGGGCCGCGCACATGGTGCCGTACCTGGGTGGCAGCTATGAAGAAGGTCCGCCGACCCTGACCGATCTGCTGGTGCGCGACCGGCGCTGGTGCCAGGGCAACCTGCAGCACGGCAAGGTGGTCGGCAGCCGTGGCCTGCACTGGATCAGCCGCATGCACATGCTGATCGGCATCGGCCACTATTTCACTGCGCCGATGTGGGCGATGCTGATGCTGATCGGCATCGCCATCCCGCTGTTCCAGGAAGGCATCGACTTCAACGCCCTGCTGCACCTGTCACCCAGCGTGTACTGGCGGGCCCAGGACGAGCAGCAGGTGGTGCGCCTGTTCGCGGCGACCATGGCGGTGCTGCTGTTGCCCAAGGTGCTGGGTTACCTGGCGATGCTGCTGGACCCGGTCGACCGCCGCGGGTGCGGCGGCGCGCTGCGCGCGTTCGTTTCGATGCTGGTGGAAACCGTACTGGCCGCGCTGATGGCACCGGTGGTGATGTACGTGCAGTCGCGCGGCGTGGCCGAAGTGCTGTCCGGCCGCGATTCCGGCTGGGACGCGCAGCAGCGTGACGACGGTGGCATCTCGTGGCTGGCGTTGATCCGTGGCTATGGTGGCCTGGGCGTGTTCGGTGCCTTCATGGGCCTGCTGGCCTGGGCGGTGTCGCCGTCGCTGGCCGCGTGGATGGCGCCGGTGGTGATCGGCATGGTGCTGGCGGTACCGGTGGTGGCGCTGACGTCTTCGCGCGGTCCGGGTGCCTTCCTGCATCGCCTCGGCCTGCTCGATATTCCCGAGGAGAACATCCCGCCGCCGGTGCTGGTACGCGCCGCGCAGCTGCGCCGGGAAGCCGCCGAACAGCCGCCGCTGTACTGATCGTCCCGCGGCAGCGGCATAATGCGGCTCGAACTTGAAGGAGCCGCATCATGCTGCAAACGGTGGAACAGGAAACCGGCGCCTCGCCGCAGTGGTCGGTGATCTGGCTGCACGGCCTCGGCGCCGACGGCCACGACTTCGCGCCGATCGTGCCGGAGCTGGTGCGGCCGCACTGGCCGGCGCTGCGCTTCGTGTTCCCGCATGCACCGGTGCGGCCGATCACGATCAACAACGGCGTGCCGATGCGTGGCTGGTACGACATCGTCGGCATGGACTTCCGTTCGCGCGCCGACATGGCCGGCGTGCAGGAATCGGTGGTGCAGCTGGATGCACTGATCGCGCGCGAGATCGAGCGCGGCATCGCGCCGGAGAAGATCTTCCTGGCGGGCTTCTCGCAGGGGGGCGCGATCATCCTGACCGCCGCATTGTCACGCACCGCGCCGCTGGCCGGCCTGATCGCACTGTCCACCTACCTGCCCGAAGCCGACGGCGCAAAGCGCGCTGAAGGCGCGGTGCAGGTGCCGGTGTTCATGGCCCATGGCAGCAGCGATCCGGTGATTCCGCAGGCGGTGGCCGCACACAGTGCGCAGGCATTGCAGGCGCTGGGCCTGGAGGTGGAATGGCACAGCTACCCGATGGCCCACCAGGTCTGCGCCGAGGAGATCCAGGCGCTGGGTGACTGGTTGCAGGAACGCATGGGCGCCGCCTGAGTCATGTCACCGGCCAGCGCTCCGCCCTGGATGCCGGAACTATGCCGCCTGCCGCGGCTGGCGGCGATGCTCGGCCTGGCCGAACTGGTGGTGGTGGTGCTGGCCCTGGCGCCGGATGGCAGCCGCCACTGGACCGTGGGCGAACTGCTGTCGGCCAGTGGTTTCGCGTTGTGGCTGGCGCTGGCCGTAACGGCCAGCCTGTGCCTGCTGCGGAACGCGTTGTCGAGGTTGCCACAGGCCCTGGGGGCGGTCTCGGCCATCGCACTGGCGACGCTGATCGCGGTGGTCTGCGCGGGCATCGTGCATGCCCTGTACGCGGTGCTTGGCGACAACTTCGCCCGCGGCATCAGCTTCTGGCGCTTCACGCTGGGCAGCGCCGCGACGACGGCGCTGATCACTGCGTTGGCCCTGCGCTACTTCTATGTGAGTGATCGCTGGGCCGCGCAGGTACAGGCCAACGCGCGTGCACAGGCCGATGCCCTGCAGGCGCGGATCCGGCCGCATTTCCTGTTCAACAGCATGAACCTGATCGCCAGCCTGCTGCATCGCGATCCGGTCGTGGCCGAGCGTGCGGTGCTGGACCTGTCCGATCTGTTCCGTGCCGCGCTGGGGGCGGGCGAGGGCGATTCCACCCTGCGTGACGAATGCGAGCTGGCCGAGCGCTACCTGTCGATCGAATCACTGCGCCTGGGCGAGCGCCTGCAGGTGCGCTGGCAGCGCGACGAGCCGCTGCCCTGGGATCTTCCCCTGCCTCGCCTGGTACTGCAGCCGCTGGTGGAGAACGCCGTGCTGCATGGCATCTCGCGGCTGCCCGAGGGTGGCACCATCGAGCTGCAGCTGGTGCGCGAAGGCAATGAACTGCAGATCCGCGTGCGCAATCCGGCGCCCGACCCGCAGGCCCCCGGGCTGGCCCTGGCGCGCGGTGCCGGCCATGCCCAGCACAGCATCGGCCATCGGCTGGCCTGGCGCTTCGGCAGCGCCGCGCGGATGACGACTGGCTGGAGCGAGGGCTACTATGCCTGCCAGGTGACAGTGCCGATCCAGTGAGGGAGCGATCGTGAGGGTAGTCATCGCCGATGACGAACCGCTGGCGCGTGAGCGCCTGCGCAGCCTGTTGGCCGCGCAGGACGGCGTGGATGTGGTGGCCGAGGCCGGCAACGGCGAGCAGGCCCTGCACGCGTGCGCGGAGCTGCAGCCGGACCTGGTCCTGCTGGATATCGCCATGCCCGGGCTGGATGGCCTGGAAGCCGCCCGCCACCTGGCCAGCTTCGAGCCACGGCCGGCGGTGGTGTTCTGCACCGCTTACGATGCGCATGCGCTGTCGGCGTTCGAGGCGGCCGCGATTGATTACCTGATGAAGCCGGTACGTGCCGAGCGTCTGGCGGCAGCGATCGCACGTGCACGCACGTTCCTGGCCGGCCGCGACGGCCAGCCGCAAGGCCACCGCGGGCAGCAGGCCCGCAGCATGCTGTGCGCGCGCCTGCGCGGCAGCCTGCGCCTGATTCCGCTGGACGACATCCACTACCTGCAGGCCGAAGAGAAGTACGTGGTGGTGCACCATGCACGCGGAGAAGACCTGATCGAGGAGTCGCTGAAGTCGCTGGAAGAAGAGTTCGCCAGCCGCTTCATCCGCATCCATCGCAACTGTCTGGTGGCACGCCATGAGCTGGTGGAGCTGCGACGTGGCACGGGTGGCCAGGTGCAGGCGATGCTGCGTCATGGCAAGCAGCCGCTGGAAGTCAGCCGCCGCTGCGTGGCGACGTTGAAGCAGGAATTGCGGCATCTGTGAGTGTTCCGCGCGGCCTGCGGCCGCGACTGCTTACGAGCAACGTCGAAAGCAACAGCAACAGCAACAGCCGGTTGGTCGGCTCGTTGTTGCTACGTGCTGGGTCGGGCCGGGGTGGGGTGGCGGGACACGCTGCAAGTACATCCCTGTAAGCTCGATGGCGCCTTGCTCGTGTGCGCTGTCCTGCGCACACGGCAAGACCGGGGTTGGGCGTCCGGCCCAACCCGCCCGAGGCATGCCTCGGGCCCATGGCGCCAACGGTCCCGCCACCCCACCCCGGCCCAACCCTCTCGTTTTTCCCGCGTCGGACAGCAAAGGCATTGTTGTTATCGGGTGGGGAAAGAGGGGTCAGATCCCTTTTCCTGCGGAAAAGGGATCTGACCCCGGAAGCCGTCGGCAGTTGCTTTTGCTTCTGCTCTTTTTTCTTTTCTTTTGATCTTCCGTGGCTGACGCACACGGAAACTGTCAGAGGCCGGGCGGGGTGGGCTGCGCAGGGGCGTGAGCCGCATGGATGCGGCGACCGAGCTTACATGGACGTACTTGCAGCGGCCCCTGCGCAGTCCATCCCGCCCGGCCCAGCACGGCTGTTGCTTCAACCATACCCCCAGCCAGCCACGAGGGGCTCCGCCGTTGGCCGTATCCGCGCCGAAGGCGCGATAATGACCGGATGGAAACCGTCCGCATCGCCACCCGCAAGAGCCCGCTCGCCCTCTGGCAGAGCGAACACGTCGCCGACCGCCTGCGCCAGGCCCATCCCGGCCTGCATGTGGAACTGGTGCCGATGAGCACCCGCGGCGACGAGGTGCTCGACCGTTCGCTGGCCGCGATCGGTGGCAAGGGCCTGTTCCTGAAGGAACTGGAGCTGGCCATGCTGCGTGGCGAGGCCGACTGCGCCGTGCATTCGCTGAAGGATGTGCCGATGGAACTGGATGCGCCGTTCGCGTTGCCGGCAATGCTGACCCGCCACGATCCCGCCGATGGCTTCGTCTCCAATCTGTACGCCTCGCTGGACGCGCTCCCGATCGGGGCACGGGTCGGTACCTCGTCGCTGCGTCGACAGGCCCAGCTGCGCGCGCTGCGCCCGGACCTGGAACTGCTGGACCTGCGCGGCAACGTCAACACCCGCCTGGCCAAGCTCGACAACGGTGGCTACGACGCCATCGTGCTGGCCGTGGCCGGCCTGGAGCGCCTGGGCCTGGGCGCGCGCATCGTCGCGCGCCTGCAACCGCCGCAGTGGCTGCCGGCCCCGGCGCAGGGTGCGGTGGCGGTGGAGTGCGATGGTGGCAATGCGCGCCTGATGGCGTTGTTCGCCCCGCTTGATGACGCGGCCACGCGTGCCTGCGTGGAGGCCGAGCGGGCGATGAACCGTGCGTTGCATGGCAGCTGCCACGTGCCGGTGGCGGCCATCGCGCAGTGGCAGGGCGACGACCTGCACCTGCAGGGGCTGGTTGGCAGCGCCAGCGATGGCCGTGCCGTGCGTGCCGAGGCGGTGGGTCCGGCCAGTGACCCGGAAGCGCTGGGCCAGCGCGTGGCGAAGATGCTGCTGGATGAGGGCGCCGGCGAGCTGCTGAACGTCTGAGCCACCGCAGGTAGTGCCGGCCGATGGCCGGCAACCTCATGCCACCACTTGAATGCAGTTGCCGGCCAGCGGCCGGCACTACCGGAAGAAGAACGGGCGCCCTGGCGCCCGTTCTGCTTATTTGAACTTGTAGACCACGTTCATCGTGGTCAGCGTATCGGTCTTGCGCTTGTCCTCGGCCACGTCACTGTTGTAACGCGCCTGCCAGCCGGCCTTCAGCGCCAGATGTTCGTTCATGCTCACCGAAACACCGAAGTCGTTCTGGCCGAAGGTGTTGTAGGAACCCGATTCGACCAGCAGGGTGTTGACCAGGTCGGTGTTGTCGGTCAGCGAGTACTTCATGTCGAACAGGCCGCGGCCGATCATGCCGGTGCGGGTGCGGTCGTCCTCGGTGCTGTGGGTGCGGCGCACACCGGGGCCGATCTGTGCGTCGAACGAGAAACGCTCGGTGTTCCACAGGCGGGTGCCGTAACCCAGACCGAACGAGCTCTGGCGGTCGTAGGTGGCGAAGTCATCGCGCTCGGTACGCACCGTGGCCGTCAGCTGGCGGTGCTCGCCCAGCTGCAGCGCGCTGCCGGCACTGCCGGTGTAGCGGTTGGCGGTGGTGTTGTTGCGGCGGCTGGTGGAGCCGTCGTCGCGGGTCTCGATCACCTTGGAGCTGGAACGCAGGCCGGCCAGGTCCATGCTGTGCACCCAGTCGCCATCGGTGTAGCGCAGGCGCAGGCGGCCGTTGAAGCTTTCGGTGCTGCTGTTGCCGCGTGCCGAAGCGAAGCCGAGCTCGCCGCCACTGCCGCTCCACGGCGAGGACATCGCCGCCAGTTCGGAGGCATCCTGCGCATACGCGAGCGGTGCGCACAGCAGCAGGGGGATCAGCAGGGACACGCGCAGGGACATCGGGGCTTCTCCGAAGCGGTTGACAGCCGGTGATGATACTGGAAGCGTGATGGCGGTCCGAATCGATCCAAACGGTTTCTTCAGCAGACGTTGCCGCGATCGCCTATTCAGGGCAGATCGACGCGCAATGCCGGGTCGTTGAAGCGCGAATAGCGCAGGCGCAGCTGGAAGCTGCGGCCATTGCTGCTGCCGCTGCGGACGATCTGCCGCGGCAGGCCCTGGGCGTCCACCCAGTACTCCAGGCGTTCGCCGGGCTGCGCGCCACGCAGGCGGTAGTGACGCGTCTCGACCCCGTCCAGCGACTGGCTGCCCAGGTCTTCGGCCTGCAGATCGGCGGGCAGGGCATCGGCCGGCAGCGGGTTGCGCCATTGCTCGAGCAGGCCCGGCGGGGTCGGCACCTGCCGGATCGCGTCGTCGGCCTGCAGGAACATGGTGTCGCCGATGATCGTCTGCGGACCGGCCGGGGTCTGCACCCGGAAGCGGTCGGGGGCGACGAAGTCCATGGCGCTGCGCACCGGCTGCGGCGCACCCAGCACCTCCAGTTCGGCGTGGAAGCTGCGCAGGGCCGAGAAGCGCTGGCTGGCGCCCAGCACCGCCTGCGCCGGATCCGCTGCCGGCACGGGCGCTTCGGTGCTGGCCGGCGCGGGCGCGCGATCACAGGCGGCCAGCAGCAGGCAGGCCAGCAGGGACAGGGCAGGCAACCGGCGCATCGGGTGTTCCAGAGGGGTGGGGGCGACCACGATAGCCCAAACGTCCCACACAAGACCCGCGACTCGGACATAATCGGGGGTATGGACCGATACGAACGCATCACCGCCCTGCATCGTCTGCTCAAGTCCGCACGCTATCCGGTGACGGTGGCGACCCTGCAGGACAAGCTCGGTTGCTCCCGTGCCACCGTCTACCGCGATCTGGCCTTCCTGCGCGACGCGCTGATGGCACCGATCGAGGGCGACGGCGAGGCCGGCTTCCGCTACCAGGCCGACGAGAGCGACCGCTTCGAGCTGCCCGGGCTGTGGCTGAGCTCGGAGGAACTGCATGCCCTGCTGGCCTCGCAGCACCTGCTGGCGCGGACCGGCGGCGGCGTGCTGTCCTCGGTGCTGGCACCGCTGCAGCAGCGCATCGAGAGCCTGCTGGCAGCCCAGGCTGGTGTTTCCAGCTGGCCGGTGGACCGCGTGCGGGTGATTCCGCACCGTGGCCGCAAGTTCGATGAAGGCAGCTTCCGCAGCGTGGCTTCGGCGGTGCTGGAGCGCCGCCAGCTGGCGTTCGAGTACCGCGCCCGCTCCACCGACGAGCCGACCAGGCGCACCGTTTCGCCGCAGCGCCTGACCCACTACCGCGACAACTGGTACCTGGATGCCTGGGACCATGACCGCGAGGCGCTGCGCAGCTTTGCCGTGGACCGTATCCACAAGGCGCGGGTGATCGACAGCACCGCCCGTGACGTCGCCGACAGCGAGCTGGACGAGCAGCTGGGGGCCAGCTACGGCATCTTCTCCGGCGCGCCGAAGGGCTGGGCGACCATCCTGTTCAGCGCCAAGGCCGCGCGCTGGGTGGCCGACGAGCACTGGCATTCCAAGCAGCAGGGCCGCTTCCTGGCCGACGGCCGCTATGAACTGAAGGTGCCGTACAGCGTCTCGCGCGAGCTGCTGATGGACGTGCTGCACTACGGCTCGGATGCCGAGATCGTCGAACCGGTGATGCTGCGCGAGCAGGCCAAGGCGCTGCTTGAGCTCGCCCTGAGCAACTACGACAACTCCTGACACTCCCCCCGAGAACCCTCCCGCCCATGAAGAAGACCCTGTTGCTGCCCCTGCTCGCCGCTGCGCTGGCCCTGACCGCCTGCGGCAAGTCCGGCGAGCCCTCGCAGAAGCTGGTGGTGGCCGCTACGGCCGTGCCGCATGCCGAGATCCTTGAAGTGGTCAAGCCGATCCTCAAGCAGGAAGGCGTGGACCTGGACGTGCGCGTGTTCAACGACTACGTGCAGCCCAACGACCAGCTGGTGCAGAAGCAGGTGGACGCCAACTACTTCCAGACCGAGCCGTACCTGGACGCCTACAACCGCGATCGCAAGACCGATCTGGTGAAGGTGATCGGCGTGCACATCGAGCCGTTCGGTGCGTACTCGCGCAAGATCAAGTCGCTGGCCGAGCTGCGCGAAGGTGCCGACGTGGTGATCCCGAACGACCCGAGCAACAACAGTCGTGCGCTGATCCTGCTGCACAAGGCCGGCGTGATCGAGCTGAAGGATCCGACCAACGCGCTGTCGACCCAGCGTGACATCACCGCCAATCCGAAGAACCTGAAGTTCCGCGAGCTGGACTCGGCGATGCTGCCGCGCGTGCTGGACCAGGTCGACCTGGCCCTGATCAACACCAACTACGCGCTGGATGCGGGCCTCAACCCGACCAAGGATGCACTGGCGATCGAGAGCAAGGACTCGCCGTACGTGAACTTCCTGGTCGCACGCCCGGACAACAAGGACGACGCCCGCGTGCAGAAGCTGGCCAAGGCTCTGACCAGCCCGCAGGTGAAGGCCTTCATCGAGACCAAGTACAAGGGCGCGGTGTTGCCGGCGTTCTGACCATGCGGTAGTGCCGGCCGCTGGCCGGCAATCTGCAAATGCCGCCAAAGATCATGGGGTTGCCGGCCAGTGGCCGGCATTACCTTCAGTCGACGTGGAAGGCGAGGGTGGCCGCCACGGCCTGCTGCCATCCTGCATACAGTTTCTCGCGCCGGGCCACCTCCATCTGTGGTTCGAAGTGCCGGTCCAGGCCCCATTGCGCGGCGATCTGTTCGCGGCTGGACCAGAAACCCACCGCCAGCCCGGCCAGGTAGGCCGCGCCCAGCGCGGTGGTCTCGGTCAACCGCGGCCGCAGCAGTGGCACCCCAAGGATGTCGGCCTGGAATCCGGCCAGGAAGTCGTTGCCGATCGCGCCGCCATCGGCGCGCAGTTCGGTCAGCGCGATACCGGCATCGGATTGCATCGCATCGAGCACGTCGCGGGTCTGGTAGGCCATCGCTTCCAGCGCCGCGCGCACGAAGTGCGCCTTGCGGGTGCCACGGGTCAATCCGAACATTGCACCGCGCACATCACTGCGCCAGTACGGCGCCCCCAGACCGACGAAGGCGGGCACCAGATAGACGCCGCCGCTGTCGGGCACCTGCGCGGCCAGTGCCTGGCTGTCGCTGGCGCGTTCGATCATCCGCAGGCCGTCGCGCAGCCACTGCACCACCGAGCCGGCGATGAAGATCGAACCTTCGAGTGCATATTCCACGCGCCCGTCCAGGCCCCAGGCGATGGTGGTCAGCAGGCCGTTGCGCGAACGCACCGCCTGCGTGCCGGTGTGCATCAGCATGAAGCAGCCGGTGCCATAGGTGTTCTTGACCATGCCCGGCTGGAAGCAGGCCTGCCCGAACAGCGCCGCCTGCTGGTCTCCGGCGATGCCGGCGATCGGGATCGGGTGATCGAAGAAGAACTGTGGCCGGGTATGCGCGTACACGGCACTGGAATCGCGCACCTGCGGCAGCATCGCGCGCGGGATGTCGAGCAGCGCCAGCAGGTCGTCATCCCAGTCCAGTGTGTGGATGTTGAACAGCAGCGTGCGCGCCGCATTGCTGTAGTCGGTCACGTGCGCCTGGCCACCGCTGAGGTTCCACACCAGCCAGCTGTCGATAGTGCCGAACAGCAGCTCGCCACGCTCGGCGCGCTGTTGCGCGCCCTCCACGTGGTCAAGAATCCAACGCACCTTGGTGGCGGAGAAATAGGCGTCGATCAGGAGACCGGTGCGCTCGCGGATCAGTGCCTCGTGCCCTTCGGATTTCAGCCGCTCGCAGATGGCGTGGCTCTGCCGCGATTGCCAGACGATGGCATTGTGGATCGGCTGGCCGGTAGCACGGTCCCAGACCACGGTGGTTTCGCGCTGGTTGGTGATGCCCAGTGCGGCGATATGACGTGGGTCGATCTGCCCGCGGCTGAGCAGTTCGGTCAGCGTGGCATAGACGCTGGTAAGGATCTCGCGCGGGTCATGCTCGACCCAGCCGGGCTGCGGGAAGATCTGCGCGAACTCGCGCTGCGCACTGCCGACGATGTCGCCGGCACGGTCGAACAGGATCGCGCGCGAACTGGTGGTGCCCTGGTCGATGGCCAGCACGTAGCGGGGCGTCATGCAGCGTCTCCGGTGGCGATGGTGTTGGTAGAGTCGAGCTTGCTCGACTGCTTTTCATGTCAATCGAGCAAGCTCGACTCTACCGTCTATCGATCCACCCCTGCAGCCGCGCCACCTGCGCAGCATCCAGCCGCAACCCCAGCTTGCTCCGCCGCCACAGCACGTCCTCGGCATTCAAGGCCCATTCGTGGTCGCGCAGGAAGTCCACTTCGTGGGCATGCAGGCCGCCGCCAAAGTCCTCGCCAAGATCGCCCGTGCCCTGAACGCCCTGCAGCAGCTCCGGGCTGCGGCTGCCGTAGGCGCCGGCCCAGCGGCGCGCAATCTCCGCGGGCAACCACGGTGCCAGCGCCTGCAGGCGGGAGCGCGCCTGTGCGGCGTCTCCCCAGTCGCTGCCTGGCAGTGGGTCTCCAGCTGCCGTCCAGGCCGGTCCCATCTGTGGCAGGGCCGGCCGCAGCAGGTTCAGCGCTTCCTCGGCCAGCATCCGGTAGGTGGTCAGCTTGCCGCCCAGCACATGCAGCGCCGGCGCCGGGCCGGACTGCAGCTGCAGGCGGTAGTCGCGGCTCAGCTTTGCCGCACGCGGGTCCGGGTCGGCCAGTAGTGGGCGCACACCGGCGAACTGCCAGACCACTTCTTGCGCAGTGATCGGCTCGCGCAGATAACGGTTGGCGGCCTCGCACAGGTAGCTCACCTCGGAAGGCAGTACGCTGCAGCGCGCCGGGTCACCGCGGTAGTCGGTGTCGGTGGTGCCGACCAGCAGATGATCGTGGGCGAACGGCAGCAGGAACACCACGCGGCCATCGGGCTGCTGCAGCAGGCAGGCACTGTCATCGGGCCAGGGGCGGCGCAGCACGATGTGGCTGCCCTGTACCAGCCGCAGCGCGGGGCCGCCGCTGCGTGCCTCCATCTGCTCCAGCAGGCCGCCGGCCCATGGGCCGGCCGCATTGGCGACGGCGCGCGCGGTCACATGCTGCTGGCCATCGGCGGATTCCAGCACGGCCTGCCAACGGCCCTGCACAGGGCGCAGCTCGATGCAGCGGCTGCGCACATGTACCTGCGCGCCACGCCGGGCAGCGTCCAGGGCATTGAGCAGCACCAGGCGCGCGTCATCCACCTGCGCGTCGGCGTAGCTGAAGGCCTGCCGCAGATCCCGGGACAGCCAGGGGCCGAGCGGATCACGCTGCAGGTCCATCGCGCGCGAGGCGGGAAATGCCGGGCTGCGCCGGCCCAGGTGGTCGTACAGCCACAGTCCTGCGCGCAGCATCCAGCGTGGACGCAGGTGGGGTTCCCACGGCAGTACGAAGCGCAATGGGTGGACCAGATGGGGCGCCTGCCGGCGAACCACCTCGCGTTCGCCCAGCGCCTTGCGCACCAGGCCCAGCTCGCCCTGTTCGAGGTAACGCAGGCCGCCGTGGATCAATTTGCTGCTGGCACTGGAGGTATGCGCGGCCAGGTCATGCTGTTCGCACAGCAGCACGCGCAGCCCGCGGCCGCTGGCATCACGGGCGATGCCAGCGCCGTTGATGCCGCCACCGATCACCAGCAGGTCGACGTCGTGCATCGTGCCTCCGCATCCTGTGTGTGCTTAGAGTCGACTGTCAGTCGACTGCTCTTGCAAAAGTCGAGCAAGCTCGACTCTACGAAAGGCAGTCGAGCAAGCTCGACTCTACAGAACGCGGGTGACGGAAACGACGACGGGCCCCGAAGGGCCCGTCGCGTTACATCAGTGAAGCAGGTCCAGCCTGGATCAGAAGCGGGCGCCGATGCCGAAGCCGACGGTCCACGGATCCATCTTGGCTTCGCCGATCTTCTCGCCGCCAACCTTCACGTCCGGGCGGGCGCGCATGTAGCGGGCGTCAGCACGGGCGAACCAGGTGGAGTTGATGTTCATGTCCACGCCGACGGTACCGATCACGCCCTTGGCATCCTTGAAGCGGATGTCGGTGTCAGCGCCGTTGCCCAGCTTCTCGTTGCTGAAGCTCGACTGGTAGTAGCCCACGCCCACGAACGGGCGGAACACGTTGTCAGCCTGGCCGAAGTGGTACTGGCCGCTCAGCGCGATCGGCTGCTGCTCGACCGAGCCCAGGCGGGCGTTGTTCGGGCCCTTGAACTTGTTGTCGAACTTGTCGGCGGCGCCCCACAGTTCAACGGCCCAGTTGTCGTTGATGTAGTAGCTGAAGCTGACGGTCGGCGCCGGGCCACCATCGGTCTTCTTCACGCCGGTGATCGGGTCGTTCTTCGGTTCCAGCAGCGAGATGCCGCCAACAACGGCAAAATGCTTGCCCGAAGCGGTGTCGGTGCTGCTGCTGTCCTGGGCGAAAGCGGCCGGCGCGAAGGCGGCGGAGGTCAGCAGGGCGAGACTCAGGATACGGATGGAGCGCATGGGGGTATCTCCTAATGTTTCTTGTTTTGGGCCCCCGGTTGCGGGGCGAGCACACCGTAGTCGCCCCAACATGAATCGAATCCGACGCACGTTAAAAAATAGTTTTCCTTGTTCAGCGACTGGAGCGAAAAGCCTGTTTTCATGGGCTTTCCGGCCTTCGGCGACATTCATGCAGTTGGAGAAGATGTGAGCGAAGCAACGGTGTGCATCGGCCTGCAAGCGCAGGTGAACATGGAGTGCCGAGTGTTGCTGCTAGGTTCGATGCCCGGCGTTGCGTCATTGCAGGAGCAGCGCTACTACGCGCATCCGCGCAATCGCTTCTGGCCTGTGCTGGCCGATATCTGTGGCTTCGACGCGGGTCTGCCCTATGCGCAGCGACTGCAGGCATTACAGGCGGCAGGTGTCGGCCTGTGGGATGTGATCGGCCAGTGCGAGCGGCGTGGCAGCCTGGATGCCGACATCGTGCGTGGCACGGAAGTACCCAATGCGCTGCCGGCATTGATCGCTTCGCTTCCTGAGCTGGAGCTGATCGGCTGCAACGGTGCCGCAGCGCTGAAGGCATTCCAGCGTTGGGTGCTGCCCTGCCTGGAGACCCCGCCAAGGCTGCTGGCACTGCCGTCCACCAGCCCGGCCAATGCGGCCTGGTCGCTGCCGCGGCTGCGCCAGGCCTGGCAGCCGGTAGCCGACGCACTGGCGACATGAAGCGGACATCGTCCGGACAATACGCTACCGACTGGTCGCGGCCGCAACCCATGAGCAACAGCGTGTCCCGGCTGCGTGAGTACTGAAAACACCTGTAACGGTTGGCGCTGGCCCCCGCTGGCCGCACAATAGACGTTTCCCTACACCAGATTGCCGGAGTTATCCCCATGGCCGAAATCAAGGAAGCACTTGTCCCCGATATCGGTGACTACAGCGATATCCCGGTAATCGAGGTGCTTGTCGCCGTCGGCGACACGGTCAAGAAGGACCAGGGCCTGGTGACGCTGGAAAGCGACAAGGCGACCATGGAAGTGCCGTCCTCGGTGGCTGGCGTGGTCAAGGAACTGAAGGTCAAGGTCGGCGACAGCCTGTCCGAAGGCAAGGTCGTGGCCCTGATCGAAGTGGCCGCAGGCGAAGCCGAAGCCGCCAAGCCGGCGGCTGCCGCGCCGGCCAAGGCCGCTGCCCCGGCTGCCGCTACCCAGAGCGCGCCGGCTCCGGCCGCAGCTGCGCCGGCCGCTCCGGCTGCCAGCGGTGGTGCGGTTGAAGCGCTGGTGCCGGATATCGGTGACTACTCCGGCATTCCGGTCATCGAAGTGCTGGTCGCCGTCGGCGACACGGTCAAGAAGGACCAGGGCCTGGTCACGCTGGAAAGCGACAAGGCCACCATGGAAGTGCCGTCGTCGGTGGCCGGCGTGGTCAAGGAGATCAAGGTCAAGGTCGGCGACAATCTGTCGCAGGGTAATGTGGTCGCCATCATCGAAGCCGAGGGCGCTGCCGCGCCGGCGCCGACCAAGGCTGCCGCTGCGGCCGCTCCGGCTGCCGCCGAGACCGCCACCAAGGTCGAGCCGGTCGCTGTGCCGGCGCAGCCGGACAAGCTGGCGGCCCGCGAGATCGCCTCGGCGGGTACCCCGTCCAGCCCGCCGGTGCAGTTCAACGCCGATGGCGTGCTGCCGGCCAAGGTGCCGTATGCCACCCCGGCGGTGCGTGTGTTCGCCCGCGAACTGGGCGTGGACCTGCTGCAGATCAACGGCACCGAGAAGGGTGGCCGCATCACCAAGGGTGACGTGCAGAAGTTCGTCAAGGCCGCACTCAGTGGTGGCGTGCCGGCTGCCGGCGGTGCTGCTGCCGCTGCCGGTGGTGGCCTGAACCTGCTGCCGTGGCCGAAGGTCGACTTCAGCAAGTTCGGCGAGACCGAAGTCCAGCCGCTGTCGCGCATCAAGAAGATCTCGGGTGCGAACCTGGCCCGCAACTGGGCGATGATCCCGCACGTCACCCAGTTCGAGCAGGCTGACATCACCGACCTGGAAGGCCTGCGCGTGGCGCTGAACAAGGAGAACGAGAAGGCCGGCATCAAGCTGACCATGCTCGCCTTCCTGATCAAGGCCAGCGCCGCGGCGCTGAAGAAGTTCCCGGAATTCAACGCCTCGCTCGATGCCAGCGGTGAAAACCTGACCCTGAAGAAGTACTTCCACATCGGCTTCGCCGCCGACACGCCGAACGGCCTGGTCGTGCCGGTGATCCGCGACGTGGACAAGAAGGGCGTGGTGCAGATCGCGCAGGAAACCGGCGAACTGGCCAAGAAGGCGCGCGACGGCAAGCTGGGCCCGGCCGACATGAGCGGCGGCTGCTTCTCGATCAGCTCGCTGGGCGGCATCGGTGGCACCGCGTTCACCCCGATCGTCAATGCACCGGAAGTGGCCATCCTCGGCGTCTCCAAGTCCTCCATCCAGCCGGTCTGGAACGGCAAGGAATTCGCTCCGAAGCTGATGCTGCCGCTGTCGCTGAGCTACGACCACCGCGTCATCGACGGCGCCCTGGCCGCACGCTTCACCACGTACCTGTCGCAGGTACTGGCCGACATGCGCCGCGTGCTGCTGTAAGGCACCGCTTCGCCCCCACCGTGCGGCCGCAGCCCCTGGCGCGGCCGCGTGAACAGATGCAGTGACAGCCCACCGGCCATGCCGGGCGGGCACGAGGAAAACCCACCATGGCCACGATTGAAGTCAAGGTTCCCGACATCGGCGATTACAGCGATGTGCCGGTGATCGAAGTGTTGGTCGCCGTCGGCGACACGGTGAAGAAGGATCAGGGTCTGGTGACCCTGGAATCGGACAAGGCCACCCTGGAAGTGCCGTCCTCGGCTGCCGGCGTGGTCAAGGAAATCAAGGTCAAGCTGGGCGACACCCTGTCCGAAGGCGCCGTGGTCGTGGTGCTGGACGCTGAAGGCGCCGCCGAAGCCCCGGCCAAGGCCGCTGCGCCGGCTCCGGCTGCGGCCGCTCCGGCCAGCAAGCCGCCGGTGACCCCGTCGCACCGCGCCCCGGCTGAACCGGCCGCGCCGAAGCCGGCGCTGTCCAGCGGCAAGCCGGCCGACATCGAATGCGAAATGGTCGTGCTGGGCTCGGGCCCGGGCGGCTACACTGCCGCCTTCCGCGCTGCCGACGTCGGCCTGGATACGGTGCTGGTCGAGCGCTACGCCAGCCTCGGCGGCGTCTGCCTCAACGTCGGCTGCATTCCGTCCAAGGCGCTGCTGCACGCCGCAGCGGTCATCGACGAAGTGGCCCACGCCGGTGATTTCGGCGTCGAGTTCGGCAAGCCGACCATCACCCTGGACAAGCTGCGCGAGTACAAGGAAAAGGTCGTCAACCAGCTGACCAAGGGCCTGGCCGGCATGGCCAAGCAGCGCAAGGTCCGCAGCGTGCAGGGCGTCGGCAAGTTCATCTCGGCCAACGAGCTGGAAATCACTGCTGCTGACGGCAGCACCCAGCTGCTGCGCTTCCAGAAGTGCATCATCGCCGCCGGTTCGCAGGCAGTGAAGCTGCCGAACTTCCCGTGGGACGACAAGCGCGTGATGGATTCCACCGACGCGCTGGAGCTGGCCGAAGTGCCGGGCTCGCTGCTGGTCGTCGGCGGCGGCATCATCGGCCTGGAAATGGCCACTGTGTATGGCGCGCTGGGCAGCAAGGTCACCGTGGTCGAGTTCATGGACCAGCTGATGCCGGGTGCCGACAAGGACCTGGTCAAGCCGCTGGCCGACCGCCTGAAGAAGCAGGGCATCGAAGTGCACCTGAAGACCAAGGCCTCGGGCGTCACCGCCGATGCCAAGGGCATCACCGTGACCTTCGACGCCGCCGAGGAAGGCCAGGCGCCTGCGCTGGCGCAGGGCACCTTCGACCGTGTGCTGGTGGCCGTGGGCCGCTCGCCGAACGGCAAGAAGATCGATGCCGAAAAGGCCGGCGTGCAGGTCACCGATCGTGGCTTCATTCCGGTGGACCGCCAGATGCGCACCAACGTGCCGCACATCTTTGCCATCGGCGACATCGTCGGCAACCCGATGCTGGCCCACAAGGCCACGCACGAGGGCAAGCTGGCCGCCGAAGTGGCTGCCGGCCACAAGAAGGAATGGGTTGCCCGCGTGATTCCGTCGGTGGCCTACACCAACCCGGAAATCGCCTGGGTTGGCGTGACCGAAACCGAAGCCAAGGCCAAGGGCCTGAAGGTCGGCGTGGCCAAGTTCCCGTGGGCCGCCAGTGGCCGTGCGATCGGCATCGGCCGCACCGAGGGCTTCACCAAGCTGATCTTCGACGAGGAGACCCACCGCATCATCGGTGGTGCGATCGTTGGCGTGCATGCCGGTGACCTGCTGGCCGAGATCGGCCTGGCCATCGAGATGGGTGCCGAAGCCGAGGACATCGGCCACACCATCCATGCCCATCCGACGCTGAGCGAGTCGGTGGCGATGGCGTCGGAAGTCTACGACGGCACGATCACCGATCTGTACATGCCGAAGAAGAAGTAAGGCGCCCGCGCCTTCGCGAACGAAAAGCCCTGGCATCTGCCGGGGCTTTTTTTCTTCGATCAGTGCTGCAGCAAAGGGTGGGGCCGCAGCGCGGGTGGCGGGCATTTCGACAAATGTCCCCCGTCGCCCGCCACCCGCGCTGCGGCTCGGCTTGCGGACAGTCCAGAGCTACAGCCTGGCCCGCCTGGATGCGTGACACGCGGGGGGAAGAGGGGCTTGCGTGCGAAGTAAAGGAGGAGGTGACGGCCGTAGGCCGGCGCCGGGGGACATTCGCACGCAAGCCCCTCTTCCCCCAGCGCTCGACCAACCCGCTTCTGCTCTTCTGACAGGAACCCACAAAAAAGCGCGGCCCCGATGTTCCGGAGGCCGCGCCAGGAGAGAGAGCGTGTGGAAGGAGCGGGGGATCAGAACACGAAGCTGACGCCGGCCACCGGGCCCTTGAATTCCTGCTTCAGGCCGATGGTGCCGTCGCTGCCCTTCTTGTCCGCGTCCAGCTTGAACCAGTCGTAGCCGGCGAACACGCCGAAGTTCTTCGTGAAGCGGTAATCGACGATGGCGTTGGCGCGGCTCAGGTCGCCCTTGTAGTCATCGAAGCTGCCCCAGCGCGTGTTGAGGTACTGGCCCTGCAGGGTGATCATCCACTTTTCCGACGGGGTGAAGCTCAGGCGCGCACCGACCACCGGCGCCACGCCGTCGGTCTTCTCATTGAGGAACTGGCCTTCGTAGACGGTGCCCAGATCGGCGTAGGCCTTGGTGCTGACCTTGGCGTACTCGGCACCCAGCTGCAGGCCGAGATCGAAGGTATCGGTGTCCACCACCGAGTAGTCATAGACCAGGCTGGCGACCTGGTACTTCAGCTCACCCTTGACGAAGCTGCCGGATGGCACGTTGACATCACCGAAGGAAATGTCCTGGCCGAGGGTCTCGCGGCGGTCCTTGTCGTACTTGAAGTAGTTGAACAACAGGCGCTGGCGGTTGCTGATGCGGAACATGCCGTCGATGCGCGGTTCCCACTCCTTGCCACCCAGCTTGAAGTCCTCGGAGAAGCCGATGTCCTGGCCGGCCATGTTGGTCTTGCCGCGGAGGGTGTTGTCCGAGTCGATGTTCATCGCACCCAGGCGCAGGGCGAAGCGGTCGTCGCCTTCAGCGGCGTGGGCGGCAGTGGCGAACGAAGCGCCGGCGGCGAGAAGGGAGAGGGCGAGCAGGGTGGGTACAGGGCGCATCGAAGAGTCCTTGCAGTGGTTCATCAGAATGAAGGCCACTGTGCCGGACAGGCCCGTCCACCATCCGTGAACGTATGGTCCATGGCATGTGTACGGTTCAGTGCTGTCGCGACGATGCAAAAAGATGGCCCCGGAGCCGGGCTTCGGGGCCATCGTGGGACCTGCGGGGCGGAGCGTCGACGAGGTTGCTGCAGGCAGGTCGAAAGATCGGACCGGCGCATTCGGCGAAAGTTCCACAGTCTGCGACCAAAGTTCAATACTGCGCTGCAACATCATACGGACGCCATTGTCCCCTGGGTGGCACGCAAAAATGTAACCGTTACCGCAACTTGCGGCCTCCCGGGATGAACAGGGAGCGGTTGTCTCGCAAATTGTCCCATTGCTATAATTTGGCGGCTCGATGAGGCCCCCCTGCTGTAGTCGCCTCAGCCCTCCACTTGCAACCACGCGGGACGTCCTGTGCTGAACTCCGTTGATGCGGGTCGGCGACTGATGCTGCGCGCCGCGGTCTACCCGCTGGCCGCGGTGGCTGTCCTGGCCCTGGCCTTCCTGCTGGTAGGTCCGAAATATGCCCTCGGCGCGCTGGCGTCCGGTGTGGCCATTTCGGCCGGTGGCTGGGTGGCAGCACGGATGGCACTGGGCGGCGGGGCACTGGCCGCAGGATCGGCGATGGCTCGCCTGATCATTGCGATCGTGGCCAAGTGGGTGGTGGTTTTCGGCGTCCTGCTGGTGGGGTTCCTGGTCTTCAAGCTGCCTGCATTGGCGCTGTTGGCCGGTATCGCCGTCGGCTTGATGTTCCAGGTCCTGGCCATGGCCAGGCGTTGACAGAATTCAATTAACTGAAGGTTCCGGACACATGGCGGGCGAGGCTCTAACCCCTACCAGCTACATCCAGCATCACCTGCACAACCTGACCGCGCCGGTCGGCAAGGGTGAGGGTATGTTCTGGCATATCCACGTCGATACCTTCCTCACCGCGGTCCTGATGGGCCTGGTGATCGTGGTCGCGTTCTGGCTGGGGACCCGCAAGGCCACCGCCGGCGTGCCGGGCAAGTGGCAGGCCTTCGTCGAGATCTGCCTGGAGTTCGTCGACCGCCAGGCCAAGGACACCTACCACGGCAAGAGCAAGCTGGTCACGCCGATCGCCATCACGATCTTCTTCTGGATCCTGTTGATGAATCTGCTGAAGATGATCCCGGCCGATTTCATCGCCAAGCCGCTGGAATGGGTGGGCGTGCACTACTGGAAGCCGGTCCCGACCGCTGACGTCAACGCCACCCTGGGCATGGCCATCAGCGTGTTCTTCCTGATGCTGTTCTTCGCGCTCAAGTCCAAGGGCCTGGGCGGCTTCATCAAGGAATTCCTGACGGCGCCGTTCGGCAAGTGGATGATGCCGTTCAACCTGATCCTCAACATCGTCGAGTGGCTGAGCAAGCCGATCTCGCTGGCGATGCGACTGTTCGGCAACATGTTCGGCGGCGAAATCGTGTTCCTGCTGATCTGGGTGCTGGGTGGTGCCGGTTTCTTCGGTGCCATTGCCGGTGGTGTGTTCGGCCTCGGCTGGATGCTGTTCCACCTGCTGGTGATCCCGCTGCAGGCCTTCATCTTCATGATGCTGTCGATCGTGTACCTGAGCCTGTCGGAAGACGCTCACTGAGTTTCAAGCTTCAACGCGTTTCAACCTTCATCCGTTTCATCACCCTTAGCAACTTAAGTTCCTGGAGATAACCATGTACTTCGCCGTCCTGACCAACTTCGCGCAGATTCAGAGCTCCACCGCCCTTGCCGTCGGCATCATGATCGGCCTGGCCGCGCTGGGCGCCGGTCTGGGTCTGGCCATCATGGCTGGTAAGTTCCTGGAGTCGGCCGCCCGCCAGCCGGAACTGATCCCGGTCCTGCAGGTCCGCATGTTCATCACCGCCGGCCTGATCGACGCCGCGTTCATCATCTCGGTCGCCGTCGGCCTGCTGCTGGCCTTCGCCAACCCGCTGTCGGCTGCCTTTGCTGGCGCCGTCACCAAGGCTCTGGCCGGCTGATACAGCGGTTTGAGACGACCGGGTGCTGATGCACCCGGTTTCGGATGAAGGCCGGATGTGCCGCTTCGGCGGCACGTCCACCCCGAAACCAGCGATCGAGCTAACCATGAATATCAATTTCACCCTTCTTGCGCAGGCGCTCGCCTTCGCTGGTCTGATCTGGATCATCGCGACCAAGATCTGGCCGCCGCTGATGAACGCGATCGAGGAGCGCCAGCAGAAGATTGCTGAAGGCCTCGCTGCTGCCGACCGCAGCCAGAAAGATCTGGCCCAGGCGCAGGAGAAGGTCAACGAAGCGCTGAAGGAAGCACGCACCAAGGCCAACGAGATCATCGATCAGGCCCACGCACGTGCCAACCAGATCGTTGATGCTGCCCGTAACGAAGCGATCACCGAAGCCACCCGTCAGAAGGAACTGGCCCAGGCTGAAATCGACGCCGCCGCCAACCGTGCCCGTGAAGATCTGCGCAAGCAGGTGTCCGCGCTGGCCGTGACCGGTGCCGAAAAGCTGCTCAAGCGCGAAATCGACGCCAACGCCCACAAGGCGCTGCTCGACGAGCTGGCCTCGGAGATCTAAGGATGAGCCAGGCCCTCACGCTTGCCCGCCCGTACGCCCGCGCCGCGTTCGCGACCGCGCGCGACGAAGGCGCGTTCGCGCCGTGGTCGGACGCTCTGGCGTTCTCCGCCCACGTCGCCGCCGATCCGCGCGTGGCGGCCCTGCTCGCCAACCCGGAGCTGGGTCGTGACGACGCCGTCGCCCTGCTGGCGCCGGTGTCCCACGGCGAGACCTACTCGCGCTTCCTGGCCATCCTGGCCGAATCGCATCGTCTGCCGCTGCTGCCGGAAATCTCCGGCATGTTCGACGCCCTTCGCGCCGAAGCCGAGCACGTGGTCAAGGCCACGGTGACCTCGGCTTCCGAGCTGTCGGCCGGAGAGCTGGACGCGATCAAGGTTGCGCTGCGCAAGCGCTTCAACCGCGAGGTCGACGTGACCACCGCGGTCGATGCCTCGCTGATCGGCGGCGCCGTGATCGACGCCGGCGACGTGGTCATCGATGGTTCGCTGAAGGGCAAGCTGGCCCGTCTGCAGACCGCGCTCGCTAACTGAATTCATTTAACGTCCGGCCCCGCTGCCGGCACTAGGACTTGACGATGGCAACCACGCTCAACCCCTCCGAAATCAGCGAACTGATCAAGAACCGCATCGAGAAGGTCAAGCTGGCCGCGGAATCGCGCAACGAAGGCACCGTGACCAGCGTGTCCGACGGCATCGTGCGCATCTTCGGTCTGGCCGACGTGATGCAGGGCGAAATGATCGAACTGCCGAACAACACCTTCGCCCTGGCCCTGAACCTGGAGCGCGACTCGGTCGGCGCCGTGGTCCTGGGTGACTACGAAAACCTGCGCGAAGGCGACGTCGCCAAGACCACCGGCCGCATCCTGGAAGTGCCGGTGGGTCCGGAACTGCTGGGCCGCGTCGTGAACGCGCTGGGTGAGCCGATCGACGGCAAGGGCCCGCTGGGCACCGACCTGACCGCTCCGGTGGAGCGCGTTGCGCCGGGCGTGATCTGGCGCAAGTCGGTCGACCAGCCGGTGCAGACCGGTTACAAGTCGGTCGACTCGATGATCCCGATCGGCCGTGGCCAGCGCGAGCTGATCATCGGTGACCGCCAGACCGGCAAGACCGCCATGGCGATCGATGCGGTGATCAACCAGAAGGGCACCGGCATCAAGTGCGTGTACGTTGCGATCGGCCAGAAGGCTTCGACCATCGCCAACATCGTGCGCAAGCTGGAAGAGAACGGCGCGCTGGCCCACACCATCGTGGTGGCCGCGACCGCTTCCGAATCGGCTGCCATGCAGTACATCAGCGCCTACTCGGGCTGCACCATGGGTGAGTACTTCATGGACCGCGGCGAAGACGCGCTGATCGTGTACGACGATCTGTCCAAGCAGGCCGTTGCCTACCGCCAGATCTCGCTGCTGCTGAAGCGCCCGCCGGGCCGTGAAGCCTACCCGGGTGACGTGTTCTACCTGCACTCCCGTCTGCTCGAGCGCGCTGCCCGCGTGTCCGAGGAATACGTCGAGAAGTTCACCGAAGGCAAGGTCACCGGCAAGACCGGTTCGCTGACCGCGCTGCCGATCATCGAAACCCAGGCCGGCGACGTGTCCGCCTTCGTTCCGACCAACGTGATCTCGATCACCGACGGCCAGATCTTCCTGGAAACCGACCTGTTCAACGCCGGCATCCGCCCGGCCGTGAACGCCGGTATCTCGGTGTCGCGCGTCGGTGGCTCGGCCCAGACCAAGATCATCAAGAAGCTGTCGGGCGGCATCCGTATCTCGCTGGCCCAGTACCGCGAGCTGGCTGCGTTCGCGCAGTTCGCCTCGGACCTGGACGAAGCGACCCGCAAGCAGCTGGAGCGTGGCCAGCGCGTCACCGAGCTGATGAAGCAGAAGCAGTACGCGCCGATGTCGATCGCCAACCAGGCGCTGTCGATCTACGCTGTCAACGAGGGTTACCTCGACGACGTGCCGGTCAACAAGCTGCTGGCGTTCGAAGAAGGCCTGCACGCGCACTTCGCCAACACCCAGGGCGAGCTGGTCAGCAAGGTCAACGCCACCGGCGGTTGGGACAACGATATCGAAGGTGCCTTCAAGAAGGGCATCGCCGAGTTCAAGACCACCGGCAGCTGGTAATCGCGGTCCTGTAGAGCGGAGCCGCTGGCTCCGCTGGACCAGATGACAAACGGTTGAACAACGCGGGGCAGCAGCCCCGCGCCACGGGAAACAAGAGATGGCAAGCGGACGCGAAATCAAAACCAAGATCAAGAGCGTGCAGAACACCCGCAAGGTGACGCGCGCCCTGGAAATGGTCTCGGCCTCCAAGATCCGCAAGGCGCAGGATCGGATGAAGACCTCGCGTCCGTACGCGCAGGCGATGAAGCAGGTGATCGGTCACCTGGCCCAGGCCAGCACCGACTACCAGCATCCGTTCCTGGTCGAGCGCGAGCAGGTCAAGCGGGTCGGTTTCATCGTGATCTCCTCCGATCGCGGCCTGGCCGGCGGCCTGAACAACAACCTGTTCCGCAAGATGCTGGGCGAAGCCAAGGCATGGCAGGACAAGGGTGCGGAAGTGGACCTGGTGACCATCGGCCAGAAGGCATCGACCTTCTTCCGCCGCGTGAAGGTCAACATGGTCGGCAGCGTGACCCACATCGGCGACGTGCCGAAGCTGGAATCGCTGATCGGTGTGATCAAGGTCATGCTCGACGCCTTCACCGAAGGCAAGGTCGACCGCGTGTACCTGGTCTACAACCGCTTCGTGAACACCATGACGCAGAAGGCCAGCTTCGATCAGCTGCTGCCGCTGCCGCCGGCTGAGAAGCAGGTCGCTCACCACGACTGGGATTACCTGTACGAACCCGATGCCGCGACCGTGCTCGAGCACGTGATGACGCGTTACATCGAGTCGCTGGTGTACCAGGCGCTGCTGGAAAACGTTGCCTCCGAACATGCCGCACGCATGGTCGCGATGAAAGCGGCGAGCGACAACGCCAACAAGCTGATCGGTGAGCTGCAGCTGGTCTACAACAAGGCACGCCAGGCAGCGATCACCCAGGAAATCTCCGAAATCGTCGGCGGCGCGGCAGCAGTCTGACCGCGTTCGTTCAAAGCACACATTTAGAGGATGCAGCAATGAGTCAGGGCAAGATCGTTCAGATCATCGGCGCGGTCGTCGACGTCGAATTCCCGCGTGAGTCGGTGCCGAAGGTGTATGACGCACTGAAGGTCGACAACACCGAAATCACCCTCGAAGTCCAGCAGCAGCTGGGCGACGGCGTGGTGCGTACCATCGCCCTCGGTTCCACCGACGGCCTGAAGCGCAACCTGGTGGCCACCAACACCGACCGCGGCATTTCCGTGCCGGTCGGCGCTGGCACCCTGGGCCGCATCATGGACGTGCTGGGCCGTCCGATCGACGAAGCCGGCCCGGTGGCCGCCAGCGACAGCTGGGAAATCCACCGTGCGGCCCCGTCGTACGAAGACCAGTCCCCGGCCACCGAGCTGCTGGAAACCGGCATCAAGGTCATCGACCTGATGTGCCCGTTCGCCAAGGGCGGCAAGGTCGGCCTGTTCGGCGGCGCCGGCGTCGGCAAGACCGTCAACATGATGGAACTGATCAACAACATCGCCAAGGCGCACAGCGGTCTGTCCGTGTTCGCCGGCGTGGGTGAGCGTACCCGTGAGGGCAACGACTTCTACCACGAAATGAAGGACTCCAACGTCCTCGACAAGGTGGCGATGGTGTACGGCCAGATGAACGAGCCGCCGGGCAACCGTCTGCGCGTCGCCCTGACCGGCCTGACCATGGCCGAGTACTTCCGCGACGAGAAGGACGAAAACGGCAAGGGTAAGGACGTCCTGCTGTTCGTCGACAACATCTACCGCTACACCCTGGCCGGTACCGAAGTGTCGGCACTGCTGGGTCGTATGCCGTCCGCCGTGGGTTACCAGCCGACCCTGGCCGAGGAAATGGGCGTCCTGCAGGAGCGCATCACCTCGACCAAGAACGGTTCGATCACCTCGATCCAGGCCGTCTACGTTCCCGCGGACGACCTGACCGACCCGTCGCCGGCGACCACCTTCGCCCACCTGGACTCGACTGTCACCCTGTCGCGTTCGATCGCCTCGCTGGGTATCTACCCGGCCGTCGATCCGCTGGACTCCACCAGCCGCCAGATGGACCCGCTGGTCATCGGCCACGAGCACTACGACACCGCCCAGCGCGTCCAGCAGACCCTGCAGAAGTACAAGGAACTGAAGGACATCATCGCGATCCTGGGCATGGACGAACTGTCCGAAGAGGACAAGCAGGCCGTGTCGCGCGCCCGTAAGATCGAGCGCTTCTTCAGCCAGCCGTTCCACGTGGCCGAAGTGTTCACCGGTTCGCCGGGCAAGTACGTGCCGCTGAAGGACACCATCCGTGGCTTCAAGGCCATCGTCGATGGCGAGTACGACCACCTGCCGGAGCAGGCGTTCTACATGGTCGGCGGCATCGAAGAAGCGGTCGAGAAGGCCAAGAAGATGGCCGAGAAGGCCTGATCCGGGACGGGCGGGAGCGATCCTGCCCGACCTGACGCCGGCGCCGGGCAACCGCCCGCGCCGGTGGACTCCCACGGTGGCATTGCGCCGCCGCGAACAGCGAAGAGATTTGCATGAGCACGATCCGTTGCGACATCGTCAGCGCCGAGCAGGAAATCTTCCGTGGCGAAGCGACCCTGGTCGTGGCCACCGGTGAGCTGGGCGAACTGGGCATCGCGCCCAAGCACGCGCCGCTGATCACCCGCCTGAAGCCGGGCAAGGTGGTGGTGACCACGCCGAACGGCGAGCAGCTGGATTTCGCCATTTCCGGCGGCATCCTGGAAGTGCAGCCGCAGGTGGTGACCGTGCTGGCCGACACCGCGATCCGCGCGCAGGACATCGACGAAGCCTCGGTCCGCAAGGCCAAGGAAGAAGCCGAGCGCATCCTGGCCAACCGCGGCGAGGCGATGGAAGTGGCTGAAGCCCAGCAGAAGCTGGCCGAAGCCGTCGTCCAGCTGCAGGCGCTGGAGCGTCTGCGCAAGAACCTCAAGCACTGACACGTGCTCGGGAACCATCGGCAGCAATGCCGGTAGTGATGGAAGATCGCCGGCCCAGTGCCGGCGATTTTCGTTGAGGAGAAGGGAGGCATGCACGGAATGCAGTACGCATCGACCACGAGCATCGGCGCCACGGATGCAGCCCGCTCCCGATGGGCTCGGCCTGAAACGCTGTGGGTGGCAAGCTGGCTGCTGCTGTGCCTGCCGTGGCTGATCGGTACCAAGGTCATTCCGTACGACGCCGTGCAGCAGTTCTTCCCGGCGGTCAGTTTCAGTGCCGAGCAGCTTCGGAACCTGCAGGCCCCTTGGTGGAATCCCTACCTGTTCGGTGGCTATCCGCAGATCGCCGATCCGCAGATGATGACGCTGCAGCCGACCATGGTCCTGCCGCTGCTGCTGGCGCCCGCGTCGTTGCATCTGTTCACCGTGGTGGTGCTGCTGCATGTGCTGGCGGGTGGCTTCGGCGCGCTGCGCCTGGCGCGTTCATTCGGTCTTTCTGCACCCGCACAGTGGTTCTTTGCGATGGTGCTGATGTTCGGTGCGGTGGCAGCCTCCCGCCTGCAGCACACGCCGATGATCGTCAGCTACAGCCTGCTTCCCTGGATCTGGCTGGGCCTGTCGAATGTTCGGAACCAGGGCCGCGCGCGTGACGTGCTGCTGGCGGGACTTGCAGGAGGCCTGTGTGCGCTGCAGCTGACCCAGGTGACCTATTTCATCATCCTGGCGTGTGCCGTGTACGCCGTAGGCGCAGTGCTTTGGGCAACGGGCAAGCGACTCCGCCTCGCATTGCAGCTGTCTGCGGTCGCCCTGATTGCCGCCGCAGTAAGCGCCCCCCAGTGGCTTTCCACGTTGGCCTGGCTGGGTGACACCAATCGCGATGGCATGACCCTGGAGACGGCGCTGGCCGGTGCGATGCACTGGCAGGGACTGGTGACACTGCTTTCGGGAAATGTGTTCTCGCAGGTACGTGGGACCAGCTGGTCCTTCGGCGACATCAGCACCGACTACCTCTATTTCGGCGCGGTGCCACTGGCGCTCTGGCTGGCCTGGGGCGGCAGCGTTGTGCACAGGCAGCGACGCGCCACCTGTTTGGCGCTCGGTGTACTGCTGTTGACGACGCTGGTCGCCCTGGGTGACGTCACTCCGCTGTTCGCGTGGCTCTTCAGCGGGTTGCCGGGTCTTGATCTGTTCCGGCGGCCCTCCGATGCGCTGTTCCTTGCGGTACCGGCAGCGGCCTGGCTGGGTGCACAGGCGTTGCAGGTTGCATTGGAAAAGCGAGCACTGCGCCCGCACCGGGTGTCGTTGGGGGTGGTCGTTGTCCTCGTGTCCGTTGCCTCCTGGCTGGCCGTGAGCCACGGGCATCTGGACGCCTTCGCGTGGTTGGCGGCCAGTGCCGGCATCGGCATTGCCGCAGTACAGCTGCTGCGCCGGCACCCGGCTCCGATGCGATGGCTGATCGCACTGGTCGTGTTCGACATGCTGCTGTTCAACGTGGGAGCACGTTTCAATACATCGGGCGCCCGTCCGCCGGTAATGACGGCCGAGCGCAATGGCGCCACGCAGCGCGCCTATACGCTGCTCGCTGCCGAGCGGCAGGCAGGCCTGCCCGAGCGCGCCATCGTTTTCGGCATCGGCGTGCTGACCAATGGCGCGGCCGTGCACGCGATTCCACTGGCCAATGGCTACAACCCGTTGCTATCCAGTGACTACCAGCAGATGGTCGGCATGCCGACGGAGCCCGTGGCTGCCTTCCAGCAGAAAGCGACGACCCCTTGGGCGCCAGGCATGGACGCCCCCGTGTACGACCTGCTGGGGGTCCGCTGGCTGCTGTCACCGGAGCCGTTTGCAGGGTCTCATGACCAGGGAAGCGACGTGCAGTTGGCGCTGCGTGGGAGTGTGCTGCCGCGTACGCTCAACCCGCAACGGGTGCAGCGGCACATTGAACGCCTGCCACCGGCCGCTGAGTTCAACCAGACGGACTTCAGCCAGGTGGTTTGGCTGCCCACCGGACAGCAGACGGACTGCCCTGAACGTGAGGCGGGCCAGTTGAAGGTGCTCTCGCAGGCCTATCAGCCCGGAAGGATCGCCCTTGACGTGGACGCCGAGCATCCGGCGTGGCTGGTGATCAATGAGGTGACCGCCCAGGGCTGGCAGGCCCGGTTGGATGGCGGAGCGTCGTTGCCGCTGATGCGTGCCAACGGGCTCTTCCACGCGGTGTGCGTGCCTGCGGGGCGGCATCGCGTGGAACTTGGGTACAGCCCGCTGCAGCTGTGGCGGGATGGGCTGCCCAAGCGATTCGCGACGGGTGGAGCAGGCTGAAGGTCTCAGCGGAAGACCACATGGCGCAGCAGCAGGAAGGAGATCAAGGCGATTCCACCTTCGATCAGCGGCTTGGCCAGCCAGGCCCAATCCAATCCAAGGTGGCGGCTGGTCAAAGCGACCAGCACCGTGCTGGCAGCGGTAAGTGCGGCCCAGATCCCCAGGAAACGTGAAAATCGACGCCAGCCAAGGCGCGCGTCACCTGCGTTGGCAAAGGTGTAACGGCCGTTGAGCCAGAAGCCCAGCAGCATCCCGGCCAGGCGACCGGCAATGTTGGCAGGCACCACCGGCAGGCCCAGCGCGGTCGCGGCGACGAACACCAGCCAGTCGAGCAGCAGCTGCACGAGCCCGATGACGAGATAGGTGCTTCCCTGGCGGACGAGGCCCATCAGTGTGGTGAAGGAGGTGGGATGCACATGTTAACGGCCCACGCTCTAGAATCATCGGCAACGAACCACGGACTGCCGTTTCCATGACCCAACCCCTGCACGTCATCATCCTCGCCGCAGGCGCGGGCAAGCGCATGAAGTCGGTGCTGCCGAAGGTGCTGCAGCCGATCGCCGGCCAGCCGATGCTGGCGCATGTGATCGATGCGGCCCGCGAACTGCAGCCCTCGGCGATCCACGTGGTCTACGGCCATGGTGGTGAAGCGGTGCGTCAGCACTTCGCCGACCAGCCCGACCTGCAATGGGCTGAACAGGCGCAGCAGCTGGGCACCGGCCATGCGGTGGCCCAGGCGATGCCGCAGGTGCCTGACGCCGCGCAGGTGCTTGTGCTGTACGGCGACGTGCCGCTGATCCGCGCGCAGACCCTGCGCGACCTGCTGGCGCAGCCGGGTCGCCTGGCGGTGCTGGTCGCCGATGTCGATGACCCGACCGGTTATGGCCGCGTGCTGCGCGATGCCGAAGGCAAGGTCGGCTCGATCGTCGAACAGAAGGACGCTACCGACGACCAGCTGCGTGTGCGCACGATCAACACCGGCATCATTGCCGCCGAGTCGACCGCGCTGCGGCGCTGGCTGTCGCAGCTGTCCAACAGCAACGCGCAGGGCGAGTACTACCTGACCGACGTGTTCGCCTTTGCCGCGCACGAGTACACCCCGGCCGAGATGGCGCTGGTGGCCGACGCGCAGGAAGCCGAAGGGGCGAACGATCCCTGGCAGCTTTCGCAGCTGGAGCGTGCCTGGCAGCGCCGCGCGGTTCGGGCCCTGTGCGCGCAGGGCGCGCGCGTGCGTGACCCGGCACGACTGGATATCCGTGGCACCGTCACTGTGGGCAGCGACGTGCTGATCGATGTCGACGTCGTTCTGGAAGGCAACATCGTGCTCGGCGACGGCGTCACCGTGGGCCCGTTCAACCGGCTGAAGGACGTCAATCTTGGCCCGGGCACCGAAGTGCGCGCGCATTGTGACCTGGAAGGCGTGATCACCGAAGGTGCTGCGCTGGTGGGGCCGTTCGCGCGGCTGCGCCCGGGGACCGTGCTCGCCGACGGCGTGCATGTCGGCAACTTCGTCGAGACCAAGAAGGTCACCCTTGGTGTTGGCAGCAAGGCCAACCACCTGACCTACCTGGGCGACGCGGTGATCGGCAGCAAGGTGAACATCGGTGCCGGCACCATCACCTGCAACTACGACGGCGTGAACAAGTCGACCACTACCATCGGCGACAACGCCTTCATCGGCTCCAACAGCGCATTGGTGGCACCGGTGCTGATCGGTGAGGGCGCCACCATCGCTGCCGGTTCGGTCATCACCCGCAACGCGCCCGATGGCAAGCTGACACTGGCACGTGCACGACAGGAAACCATCGATGGCTGGAAGCGCCCGCTCAAGAAGTCCTGAGCCACGCATCCCGCATGCCGACGAACTGGGCATGCTGCCGGCAATTGAACAACGTGCCGGTGAACTGCTGAAGGGTCACCAGGCCTACCCGGTGTTTGCCGGGCATGGCCTGGACCTGCCGACGCTGCAGGATGGCCTTGAGCGTGAGCAGCTGTGGGTGGTGGATGCGGCTGACGGTGGTATCGCGGGTTACCTGCTGGCCGGTGAGCTCTGCGGTGAATTCCATGTGCTGCAGATGGACGTGGATCCCGCGCACGCGCGCCGCGGCCACGGCCGTGCATTGCTGCGCCATGCGCTGGCACAGGCGAGGATGGACGGCTATGCAGCCGCGGTGCTGACCACGTTGTCCGACGTACCGTGGAATGCGGCCTTCTATGCCAGCGAAGGGTTCGAGGTAGTGCCCGAGGCGCAGTGGAATGACGGCCTGCGCGCAGTCATGGCCGAAGAGGCTGCGCTCGGGTTTCCGATGCACCTGCGGGTGGCGATGCGGCAGGTCTGGTAGGTGCCGATCTTGGTCGGCACATCCACGCATGGCGTGGATCTACCCGATCAACCCACCGGCAACAGAATCGACACGCACAACCCGCCATCGCCGCGGTTCTGCAGTGATACCCGGCCGCCATGCGCTTCCACGATCTCGCGGGTCAAGGCCAAGCCCAGCCCGGTGCCATTGCGCTTGGTCGAATAGAACGGCATCAGCGCATTCTGCAGCACCTGCTCGTTCATGCCCTTGCCGCGATCCAGTACGTCCAGGCGCAGCCACTGCGGCAACCGCGTGAGTTGCACCTGTACGTCATCGTTCGGCGGTTCTGCTTCGGCGCAGGCTTCGTGCGCGTTCTTCAACAGGTTCAGCAGCGCCTGCCCGAACTGGGCGATGTCGATGCGGCTGCTCAGTTCCTCGTCCGGCTCGCGCTCCATGGTGAATGGGATCTGCTGGCGCAGGCTGGACAGGAAGGGGGCCCAGTGCACGGTCTGCAACTGCGGCTGCGGCAGCTTGGCGAAGCGCGCATAGCCGCGGATGAAGCCTTCCAGGTGGCGTGCGCGATCCTCGATGGTGGTAAAGATCTCGGGCAGCCGGTCAAAACGCTCACGCTGCACCAGTACACCGCCGGAGTGGGCCAGCGAGGCAATCGGTGCCAGCGAGTTGTTCAGTTCGTGGCTGATCACACGGATCACCTTCTTCCAGGTCTGTACTTCCTGGCGGCGCAGCTCGGCGGTCAGCAGGCGCACCAGCAGCAGATCGTGCGGACGACCGTTGAGCTGGAAGGCGCGGCGCGAGAGGTGGTAGACCTGCTCGTCATCCTCATCGCCGTCCTCGCCCTCGGCATGCACCGCGAACAGGCTGTCACCGCCACGGGCGATGGCATCGCGCAGTTCCACCGGCACCTGTTCCAGCACGTCCTCCAGGCGCTGGCCTTCCAGCTTCCAGCCGCCATGCAGCAGCTTGCGCGCGGCAAGATTGGAGAACACCACGCGGGCAATGCCATCACCGCCCGAGGCGATCAGCAGCATCGCCACCGGCGTGTTCTGCACCATCGTGTCCAGCAGCAGTTCGCGTTGCACCAGGCCCTGCCGCTGCTCACGCAGTACATCACCCAGTTCGCGGTGTGCCTGCACCAGGTCGCCGAGCTCGTCATTGCCGGACCAGTGCACGCCGAAGTTGTATTCGCCGTCGCGATAGCTGCTGGTGGTACCCGCCAGGGCCCGCATCAGTGACCGCACCGGGGCGGTTGCCCGGCGCAGGGTCCACCACATCAGCGACAGCAGGATCAACGCCGACACCGTGGTCACCACCCAACCATGGTCCATCCAGTAGGCCAGCAGCCACGGCAGTGCCGCAGCCAGTGCCAACACTGGCAGCAGGCGGAGGAACAGGCGGAAAGTGAACGAGCGCCGTTTCATTCGCGCGGGATACCGTGGCGGTCCATGCGCCGGTACAGCGCCTGGCGGCTCAGGCCGAGTTCGGCGGCGGCCTGGGCGATGACGCCATGGTTGCGCGCCAGTACGTCCTCGATGCGTGCGCGGTCGGGGTCATTGCCGGCACTGGGGGCTGGGCGCGGTGCGGCGGCTGCGCGCGGCAGGTTGAGATCGGCCACTTCGATGCGGCTGCCGGTGGCCAGCAGTTCGGCGCGCTGGATCACGTTTCGCAGCTCGCGCACGTTGCCTGGCCACGGGTGCCGCTGCAGGGCCGCGGTGGCGGCACTGGACAGGGGCTTGCCAGCGGTCAGGAAGCGCTCGGCCAGCGGCACGATGTCGCCCGGGCGTTCGGCCAGCGGCGGCAGCACCAGTTCCACCGTGTTGAGGCGGTAATAGAGGTCTTCGCGGAAGGTGCCGTCTCGGATCATCGCCGGCAGGTCGGCATTGGTCGCGCTGACCACGCGGACCTTGACCTGGCGCTCGCGGTTGGAACCCAGGCGCTCAAAGCGGCCGGTTTCCAGCACGCGCAGCAGCTTCATCTGCCCGCCCAGCGACAGGTTGCCGATCTCATCCAGGAACAGGGTGCCACCATCGGCGGCCTCGAACTTGCCTTCGCGCGCCTTGTTGGCGCCGGTATACGCACCGGCCTCGGCACCGAACAGTTCGGCTTCGATCAGTTCCGAGGGCAACGCGCCGCAGTTGACCGCCACGAACGGACCCTTGGCCACCAGGGAATTGGCCTGGATGATCTGTGCGATCTTCTCCTTGCCGGCACCGTTCGCGCCGGTGATCAGTACCGGCAGTTCCGAGCGTGCGACTTGGCAGGCGAGGGCGATGACGCGCTCGCTGGCGGGGTCGGCGAAGACCGCGCCGCACAGGTCGTACTTCTCTTCCAGCGCGTTGCGCTGGCGCAGTTCACGGCTGCGGCGCCGGTCCAGTTCGCGGCGCGCCTCGGACAGTTCCAGCAGGTTGTTGACCGTGGTCATCAGCTTGCGGTCGTCCCAGGGCTTGGCCAGGTAGTCGGCCGCACCGGCCTTGACCAGGTCCACCGCGCTGCTGAGGTGGGTCCAGGCGGTCAGCAGGATCACCGGCAGATCGGGATGGCGTGCGCGGATCTGCGCGAACAGGGCCTCGCCTTCTTCGCCGGAGGTGGTGTCCTCGCTGAAGTTCATGTCCTGGATCACCAGGTCGACCGGCTGCGACTCGAGCAGGGCCAGCCCTTCGGACGGACTCTGCGCCTGCAGGGTGTCGATGTCGTGCAGGGAGAACAGCACGTCCAGCGCGGTACCCACGCTGGCGTTGTCGTCGATGATCAGGATCGCAGGCATCAAGCGGTTCTGCAGAAAGGGATGGGCGGCGCCGTTGGAGCCGTTCGTGTCCACGCACCGGGAGAGCCCGGCGCCACCCATCAAGCATAGCCAAACCCGTGGCTGTGCAGGAGCGGCCCTCGCTCAGCGCCGGGGAGGCGCCGGGGGCGGTGGCGGCGCAGGTGGCGGCGGCACTTCCAGCGCCTGGCGCCAGGTTGCAGCGTTGACCGCCACCGTCAGCTCGCGCTTGTCGCGGCGCAGCAACAGATAGGCGGTGGCTGCGTGGGAATGGCGGAGTGCCTCGGCCAGATGTTCAACCCGGCGCACCGCCGTGTCGTCCACGCGGAGGATGCGATCGCCACTGCGCACGCCGAAGCGCACTTCCGGACTGGCGGCCTCCACGCGCACCTGGCCCTCCGTCGAGCGCAACGACAACCGCGCGGCATCCTGGCGCCATTCCAGTGTCTGCGCGTTGCCACCGCCGGCCAGCGCCGGCAGTGGCAGGAGCAGCATCAGGCACATCGCGCAGGCACGCATCTCACGCGCCCCGCGTGGCGACCGCAGGCGGTACCGCCGCCGCACGCCGTGCAGGACCGAACACCGCGATCTGGCCCAGCACCCACAGCAGCAGCGCACCCAGCGGCAGGTAGTACAGCGGCATGCGCGGCAGCTCGTAAAGGTTCATCAGCGCCAGGTTGATCGCGTAGGCCGCCAGCATGCCCAGCACGATGCCCAGCGTGGCCAGCAGGAAGTTCTCGGTCTGGAAGTAGCGCAGGATTTGCCCACGGGTCGCGCCCAGCGCACGGCGGATGCCGATCTGCTTGCTGCGCTGCTGCACCCAGAAGCTCGCCAGGCCGATGATGCCCAGCGCAGTGACCACCAGCAGCGAGATGCTGACGGTGATCAGCAGGCCGACCATCGCGCGGTCGTTCTTGAAGAAGTCCTTGCGCTGGTCTTCATAGGTCAGCTTGTCACGCATCAGGCGGTTGGGGTCGTTGCGCTCCAGCGCGGCGGCACCAGCATCGAGCACCTCCTGGCGGCGTTCGGGCGAAGTGCGCAGCACATACGTGCCACCTTCGTCGAAGGTGCGCCGCATGGGCAGCAGCATCGAGTTGGTCCAGTTGTCATTCCAGCCATTGGGGGTGCTGAGCGTGTCGACGACGCCGACCACATGCAGCGGCTGCTTGCCCATGTAGTAGGTCTTGCCCAGCGCACTTCCGTTGGGTTCCATCTTGGCGGCGGTGGCTTGGGTGAGGATGACCGGGATCGCGTTCTGCTTGGCGCCGCCCTTGCTGGCGTCTTCGAAGTTCTGATACTCGTCGGGCAGGAAGTCGCGGCCTGCGATCAGGTTGATGCCCATCGTGGCCAGCCCGTTCTCGGACAGGGTGTACATCGAGGCGTTGGTGGTCGGCCGTTCCTGGTCGATCACACGCGAGATGCTGCTGCTGGAGGAGCCGTTGCGGAAGGGGACCTGGTTGATGATGGTGACGTTGCTGACGCCGGGAATCGCGCGCAGCGATGCCAGGTCCTCGCGGGTGCGGGCCATGGCGTCGGTCTGCTTGCCGATGCCACTGACGCGCAGCATCACCAGTTCGCTCTCGGCGATACCGCTGGGCATGCTGATCTTCTCCACGCGCTGGCTGACCAGGAACAGCGCGTTGCAGACGATGGCGCAGGTCAGTGCGACTTCCAGCACGATCAGGGCAGCGGCAGTCTTGTGCCGGCGCAGCGTGCTGAGGATGGGGCGGATGTCCATGGGAGTCCTCGTTCGGGTGCTTACTGCGACTTGAGCTGGATGGCCGGGGTGACCTGCATGGCGCGCCAGGCGGGCAGGAAACCGGCGGCAAGGCTGGCGAGCAGGGTCAGGCCCAGCGCGAGCAGCAGCATGTTGCCGTCCAGATGGGCCAGCTTTGCGTACTCCACCGGTTGCTGGCGCACCGCGAACAGGCCAAGCAGGGCCAGGCCGATACCCAACACGCCACCGACCACGCCGACCGCACCGGCTTCCACCAGGCACTGCAGGAAGATCTGGCCGCGGCTGGCACCGAGTGCACGGCGCACGCCGATCTCACCACTGCGGCGCAGGAACTTGGCCAGCAGCAGGCCCACCGTGTTGACCAGGCAGACACCCAGGAAGCCCAGCGCCAGCCACAGCTGCAGGCGCACGTCGCTGGGCACCGCACCATTGAAGTCCAGCCATTCCATCACGGTGCGCAGGCGCACGTTCGGCGGATGCTTGAAGCGGCCGGCCTCGCGCTGCTGGGTCGAATAGTTCTCCAGGTAGCGGCGGTAGTCGCCGGCCTTGGCCGGGTCCATTTCCACCCAGTACTGCAGCCACGCGCAGGGTGCATTGAGCGAGTAGCTGTTGCCGTCGGGGTTTTCGCCGAAGCAGTTCATGTTGCCGTTGTTGCCGAGCTTCAGGTCGAACGAGGTGGAGATCGGCAGCAGCAGGTCTTCGTTCTTGCCGTAGCTGCCGGTGGTCAGGTCGTAGAAGTGCGGCTCCGGGCTCCATTCCTTCATCACGCCGACGATGCGGTAACTCTGGCCTTCCATACGCAGGTCGCGGCCCACGCTGTTGGCCCCCTGGTACAGCTTGTCGTTGAGCGCCTTGGAGATGACCACCACGCGTGCGCGGCCTTCATCGTCCTCGCGCGTCCAGGCGCGGCCATACTGCATGGGCACCTCGAACATCGGGAAGAAGTCGGCCGAGGTCCAGCGGGTGTCGATGCTGAAGGGCTTGAGGGTGCTGTTGTCCGGTTCGATGGTGCCGCCGCCGCCGCTCATCAGTGCCTGGCGTTCACCCTTGGCTTCGCGAAGCAGCGCTTCACCGTCGAAGCGGGTCAGCTGGGTTTCCGGCTCTTCGCCGGCGACATAGGCGCCGGTCGCGGCGTCGAGCTGCACGTAGAACAGGCGGTCGCTCTTGCCGGGAATCGGGTCGCCGGACAACACGTGGAACACGGTCAACGTGGTCATCGAGGCGCCGATGCCGAGCGCGATGGCAACCACCATCAACGCGGTCAGGATCTTGTTGCGGCGGAAGCTGCGTACCGCCAGTCGGGCGTAGTAGGCGAACATGGGAGTGCCCTCACTCGTTGACGGCGACGATGTGGCGCGGCGGGGTGGCCAGTACCGGCTCGCGGACCAGGTCGGTGACCTGGCCATCAACGATGTGCACGTTGCGCTGCGCGCGCGCGGCCAGTTCCGGGTCGTGGGTAACCATCACGATGGTGGTGCCGGCGGCGTTGATTTCCTCCAGCAGCTCCATCACGCCGCGGGCCATCTGCGTGTCCAGGTTGCCGGTCGGTTCGTCAGCCAGCAGCAGGCGCGGGCTGCCGGCCAGCGCACGCGCGATGGCCGCGCGCTGCTGCTGGCCGCCCGACAGTTCATTCGGATAATGCTTCATGCGCGAGCCGAGGCCGACCTGGCTCAGCGCCTTCTCGATGCGTTCGCGGCGCTCGTTGGCGCTCATCTTCCGATAGCGCAGCGGCACGTCGACGTTGTCGAACAGGTTCAGGTCCGGGATCAGGTTGAAGCCCTGGAAGATGAAGCCGATCTTCTGGTTGCGCAGGCGGCTGCGGGCGTCGTCGCCCAGCGTGCTCACGTCCTGGCCGTCCAGCATGTAGGTGCCGCTGGTGAAGGTTTCCAGCAGGCCGGCGATGTTGAGGAAGGTGGTCTTGCCGGAGCCGGACGGGCCGGTGACAGCGACGAACTCACCTTCCTTGACCTGCAGTTCCAGTGAGCGCAGTGCGTGGGTTTCCACCTGTTCGGTGCGGAAGACCTTGGCGACCGAACGCATTTCGAGCATGTACATGGGGTGTCCTCTCTCCAGGATTCAGGTATCAGGTATCAGTTGACGGAGACGCGTTCGGCGTCCTTGAACAGGTCGCTGCCGGAGACCACGATGCGGTCGCCCGGCTGCACACCCGACTTGATTTCCACTTCGCCCAGGCTGCTGACGCCCAGTTCCACTGGACGCCGCACCGCAGTGCGGCCGTCCATTACGTAGGCGATGCCGTTGCCCTGTTCGACGAACGGGCCGCGCTCGACCTTCAGCACGTCCTTGCGGGTATCGAGCAGCACGCGCACCGACATCCGCTGGCTCTGGCGCAGGCCTTCCGGCTGCGCGCTGGCGAAGCGCACGCGGGCATTGACCTCGCCATTGACCACTTCCGGCGACACCGCGCTGATCTCGCCCGGGAACGGCTGGCCGTTGCCGCCGGTCAGCTGTGCCGGCATGCCGATGGCCAGGTCACGGGCGAAGCTTTCCGGCACCTTGATCTCGACCACGAACTTGGACAGGTCGACCACGCCCAGCACCGGCGCATTGGCGGCCAGGTTGGTGGACTGGACGGCCTGCACCTGGCCGACCTGGCCATCGAACGGTGCACGCAGGGTCAGTGCATCGACCTGGCGCTGCACTTCAGCCACCACGGCCTTCTGGCGGTCGGCCAGCAGGCGCTTGTTGCGGGCATCCAGGTCGGCACCCTGGCTCTGCAGGCGTGCGTCGGTGGTGGCGTTGGCCAGGGTGATGTCGGCCTTCTTCAGCGAGTCCTTGGCCTTGGCCAGATCGATCTGCGGCACCGCACCGCCGTCGTAGCCGCGCTGGTAGCGCTGCAGATCGCGGTCGGCGGCCTGCCGCTCGATGGTGGCCTGGTCGGTTTCCTTGCGCGACTTGGCGCGGGCCAGGGTGGCGTCCAGCGCGGCGCGGCTGGCCTCCGCTTCCAGGCCGGCCAGGGTGGCCTGCTCCTGGGCCAGCTTGCTGCGCAGTTCCGGGCTGTCGATGACCGCCAGCTCCTGGTCCTTCTTGACCACGTCGCCGGCGACCACCTTCAGGTCCACGGTGCCGGCCGAGATGGCGTACAGGATCGGGCTGTTGGCGGCGATCACGCGACCGTCGGCGGCGATGTCGCGGACCAGATCGCCGCGCTTCACTTCGGCGATGCGCACGCGGCTGCTGTCGAAGGAGCGGCTGGCGTTGGACCAGGCGTGCACGGCCCAGCCGATGCCGGCGAGCAGCACGATGGCGCCCAGTGCCGGCCAGCGGTAGCGCTGCCAGTTGGCGCGGGTGGTGCCGGCCGGGGCGGAGGAAACGATCTGGTCCTGTGCGGAAGTGTCGCGGATCATCGGGTGCGTGCCTGACGGTGGTGGTAAGTACCAAGCACGTAGCGTGCCAACTTTATTTCCTTTCAGGTCAATGAGTTGGGAGGCTTGTTGTAGTGTCCGGGTGTCCGCGGACACCTTTCCGGACACTTTCATTAAGCGGACAGGAGGGGGGGCGCGGGCCCGCAGGCTAGAATGCGGTGATCGTCTTCAAGGAAACGCGTGACATGTGTGGAATCGTGGGTGCGATCGCTGATCGCGACGTAGTGCCGGTGCTGATCGAGGGCCTGAAGCGCCTTGAGTACCGTGGTTACGATTCCTCGGGCATCGCGGTGATCGACCATGCCGAACGGCCGGATGTGCGCCGCGTGCGTCGTACCGGTCGTGTGTCGGAAATGGCCACTGCGGCCGAGGCCGAGGGCTTCAACGCGGTGCTGGGCATCGGCCACACCCGCTGGGCCACCCACGGGGGCGTCACTGAGGCCAACGCGCATCCGCACATCAGCCACGGCGTGGCGCTGGTGCACAACGGCATCATCGAGAACCACGAAGAGCAGCGCGAGAAGCTGCGCGCGCTGGGCTACACGTTCGAGTCGCAGACCGATACCGAAGTCATCGCGCACCTGATCCACCATCACCTGAAGGACGGCGACGACCTGCTGGTGGCGCTGCAGCACACGGTGAAGGAGCTGACCGGTGCCTATGCGCTGGCCGTGGTCAGCCGCGCCGAACCGGAGCGCTTCGTCTGCGCGCGCATGGGCTGCCCGCTGCTGGTTGGCCTGGGCGAGGGCGAGAACTTCGTCGCCTCCGACGTCTCGGCGGTGATCTCGGCCACCCGCAAGGTGATCTTCCTGGAAGAGGGTGACACCGCCGAGATCCGTCGCGATGGCGTGCGCATCTTCGACGAGCATGACCAGCCGATCGAGCGCGAGGTACACCTGTCCGATGTGTCGCTGGCGTCGCTGGAGCTGGGTCCGTACCGCCACTTCATGCAGAAGGAAATCCACGAGCAGCCGCGCGCGCTGGGCGACACCATCGAGGCGGCGATCGACGCCGGTGGTTTCCCGGCCGAGCTGTTCGGCAAGAACGCCGAAGCGGTGCTGTCGGGCATCGAGGGCGTGCAGATCATTGCCTGCGGCACCAGCTACTACGCCGGCCTGACCGCGCGCTACTGGGTCGAGGCCATCGCCGGCCTGCCGTGCAGTGTGGAGATCGCCAGCGAGTACCGCTATCGCGCGGCCTACGCGAACCCGAAGCACCTGATCGTCACCATCTCCCAGTCCGGCGAAACGCTGGATACGATGGAGGCGCTGAAGTACGCCAAGTCGCTCGGTCACAAGCACACGCTGTCGATCTGCAACGTTCCGGAAAGTGCGATCCCGCGCGCCAGTGAACTGGTGTGCTACACCCGCGCCGGCGCCGAGATCGGCGTGGCCTCGACCAAGGCCTTCACCACCCAGCTGGCCGCACTGTTCCAGTTGACCGTGGTGCTGGGCAAGCTGCATGGCCGCATCGACGCGGCGCAGGAAGCCGACTACCTGGAGCAGCTGCGCTTCCTGCCGGGCAGCGTGCAGCACGCACTGAACATGGAGCCGCAGATCGCCGCCTGGGCCGAGCGCTTCGCGCGCAAGAGCAGCGCGCTGTTCCTCGGCCGTGGCCTGCATTATCCGATCGCGCTGGAAGGCGCGCTCAAGCTCAAGGAAATCTCCTACATCCACGCCGAGGCCTACCCGGCGGGCGAGCTGAAGCATGGCCCGCTGGCGCTGGTGGACGAAGACATGCCGGTGGTGGTGATCGCGCCCAACGACAGCCTGCTGGAGAAGGTGAAGTCGAACATGCAGGAAGTGCGCGCGCGTGGCGGCGAGCTGTTCGTGTTCGCCGACCAGGACAGCAACTTCAACGAGTCCGAGGGCGTGCACGTGATCCGTACGCCGCGCCATGCCGGCGTGCTCAGCCCGATCGTGCACACCATCCCGGTGCAGCTGCTGGCTTACCACACCGCGCTGGCGCGCGGCACTGACGTGGACAAGCCGCGTAACCTCGCCAAGAGCGTGACGGTGGAGTAAGCCGCGCGGGCACCGCGGATGTGAAAGCAACTGCCTGCAGCAGGTAGTGGAAGCGCGGGGGCCTGGCCCCCGCGCTTTTGCGGGTCATGTCCCGGCCGGGTTGTCATGTCCGCATCATGTTGGCGGCACATAGTGCTTTCCCCTATCAGCAGGCAAAGGCGCGGGGATGGATGTTGCGCCGCCCAGGCTGGCCGAAGGCCAGTTCCGTGTTGACCAGGCGTATGCGGCAGCCCACTTCGGGAAGAGCCTGTTCTGGCAGACCGGTGAGCTGCTGCTGGCGTTTTTTCTCACCGAGGTGGCTGGATTGCCGCCCATGGCGATGGGCGCTGTGGTCGCCACCAGCCTTCTGGCCAGCGCAGCCAGCGATCTGCTGGTCGGCCGGTTCTGGCGGAACTCGCTGGCGTCGGTTGCCGGTGCCGCGCACCTGCAATGGCAGGGCGCGTGGGTGGCAGCCATCGCACTGATCGGCCTGTTTTCCACAGGCCACCTGCCACAGCACGCGAAATTGCCGTTCGCGCTGGCCTTGGCCCTGATGTTCCGCGTGGGATACAGCGTCTACGACGTGCCGCAGAACGTGCTGCTCAGCCTGGCGACCCGTACTTCGGCTGCGCGCAGCCGGATTGCATCGGTGCGGGTCGCGGTGAGCAGCCTGGCAGGGGTGTGCCTTGCGCTGGCGATCGTGCCCCTCCTGCAGGAGCAGCCTCATCAGGAGCGGGCACTGCGTTTCATGCTGCTGACCGTGTTGCTGGCCGTTCTGGCGATTGCCAGTGCGGCATGCCTGAGGCATGTGTTGATCCATGCGCGGGCGACACCTGGGCCCCGCGCATCCGAACGCGCTGATGCGCCTTTGCACACCTTGCCGGTTCCACTGCTGCTGGCGATGTTCTTCGTACTGCTGGTCGGGGCTCCGCTGTTCGCCAAGCTGGAACCGTACTTCGTCGGCCATGTGCTGCGTTCATCCCTGTGGGGGGGAGCGCTGCTGCTGGGCGGCGCACTTGGCACCCTGGCCGCACAACCACTGATGCAGCTTCTGCTGGCCCGGCAGCCGCGGTTGCCGGTGATCTTTGCGTGCAGCCTGACACTGATGCTGGTGGCCCTGGCGTGGTGGCAACTGGCACCTGCGGTGTGGGCCGCCATTGCCTGCGCGATGGCCATGGGCCTGGCGGGCGGTGTGCTCGGCATGACCTTGTGGGCGGCGTTCGCTGACGCGGTTGCGGGGCGTTCGCCCCTGCAGGCCGGGGTGGCATTCGGGCTGCTTACCGCCACCAGCAAGTCGGCGCTGGCATGTGGCGCGTGGTGGCTGGGGCATTGGCTGTCAGGATTGGACTATCGTGGTGAGGACAGCGCACAGCTGGCAACGATGATGGCAGTGGGCCCGGCCCTGGCGGCTGCGGGTTGCCTGCTGCTGGCAGGCGGCGCCTGGTGGGTGCCGCGGAAGACGGAAGGAATGCGAGCATGAGCAATCGAGATGGGGCTGTGGCCATGGCGGGCATGGAGGCGGAGGCATTGCCGATGCGCCTGCGCCTGCTGCAGGTTGCGCGGCATGAACTGGCAGGCGGAGGCACGCGGGCACTCGGGTTGCGCCGAATCGCTGCAGCGGCTGGGGTAACCCTGGCGACGCTCAGCTATCACCTGGGAAGCAAGGCGCAGCTGATGCAGGCGCTGGTCGACGCCGAACGCGAACGGGATCGGTTGTGGCATGCCGACTGGCTCGCCTGCATGGCCGCCGTGCCACGTTGGGATGCGCCGGCCCTGGCCACGATGCTGGAGCAGTATCTGCAGGCCGCCGGTGCTGATGATGCCCACGATGATGTGCGGGCGACCCGCATGGTATGGGCCGAGCTGATGCTGCATGCAGGCGTTGACCCGGCGACGGCCGCGTTGCTGCAGCCCTGGCTGCAGGACCGGCGCCGTTTCTGGCAACAGTTGCTGGCCGCTCGCATCGACGACGAGGGGCAGTGGTCCGAACTGCTGTTTGCCTATGCCAGCGACGAGGGTGTGCATGCGCTGGCGCTGGAAGCCTTGCCGGACTATCGCCTGCTGCGGCGGTTGGCCATCGAGCGGCTGTCGTATGGACTGCATCCCCTGCAAAGGGTAGGGCTGGCCAGTACCACGGCTGTCTTCGAGGTGCTTGTGCAGCGGCTGGATCCGGCGTTGTGCCTGGCCACCCCGGAAGGAACATCGCCGCTGCTGGAACCGGGGCGGCGGCGTGATATCGCGGTGGCCGCGTGCGAGTTGATCCTTGAAGAGGGCGCGCAGGCCCTGACCCATCGCGCGGTGGCCGAGCGTCTGGGCATCCCCGCCTCCAGCGTGGCCTATCACTGCCGCACTGGCGCAGACCTGCTCATTGCCGGGCAGGAAATCGTCTATCTGGTGGCGCAGGGACGCATGCCGGCGCCGCGCGACGATTCGGCAACGCAGCGGCAACGGGTCACCATGCGCGGCACGCTGTCGATCAGCCTGGCGGCTGCGCGGGACCCCGTGCTGCGCCCCCATGCGGTCGACCTGCGCCGATTGCGCGGCGAGAACCTGGCGCGCCTGCTGCGGGAGGGCAACCACCGCCTGGCGGATCGGCTGGACGCGCAGGCTGCGGCGATCGCGGGCCTGGGAGCCGCTGCCCTGACCGATGCCGAGGGTGGGGACAGGCAGCGCCCCGGGCAGTTGCTGGAGTGGCAGCTGCGGGATCTTTCGGGCTGAACAAGTGTTTTGTTCGCTCTTGGTTTACCGGGAATAGTGAGAGTTTTAGCCGTACAAGCGTAATGTTCCTGTCATTGCGCCTGCCTAGGATCGCGCCCTGAACCTACTCCCAGGGGATCCACCCATGCTGTCCCATCCGTTCCAGCCCAGAGCATTGAGCCTGGCCCTGGCGGTCGCGCTCGGTCTGTCCTGGACTGAACAAGTGTCTGCCCAGGCCGCTGATGCAACGCCTTCCCCCGTCCAGCTCGATGCGGTGACCGTCACCGCGCAGAAGCGTGAGCAGTCGATCAAGGACGTGCCCATTTCGATTGCTGCGGTCACCGGCCAGGACATCGAGAAGCAGAACTTCACCGACTTCGAACGGTTGTCCACCCGCATCCCGGGCTTCTTCGTGCAACAGCAGACCGACAGTTCCGCCAGCTTCGTCATGCGCGGCATCGAGGCAGGCAATTCGGGGGCGGTTTCGGAACCGAGCATCTCCTTCTTCCTCAACGATGTGGACACCAGCCGTTCGCGCGGCATGCTGAAGGAGCTGTTCGACATCGAGCGGGTGGAAGTCGCCAAGGGGCCGCAGGGCACGCTGTACGGCCGCGGTGCGCAGATCGGTGCGATCGCCGTCTACACGCGCAAGGCGGACCCTTCCAACGTGGAATGGCAGTTGGAAGGGCAGCTGGGCAACCATGGGTTGTACAGCGCCACGGCCATCTACAACACGCCACTGGTGAAGGATGAGCTGGGGCTGCGCATTGCCGTGCGCAAGCGCGAGCGCGATGGCTATGTGCACAACCTGGGCGGTGGCCCGGATCTGAACGATGACGACATGGGCGCTGCACGGATGTCATTGCGCTGGCAGCCGTCCGATGTGCTGTCGATGGATCTGATCGTCGATCACCAGTCCGACAACGATGGCTTCGTGATGACCAAGGCGATCAACGTCGCCTCCCCGGGCGGCGATACCAGTCCCTTCAGTGACGCTGCGCAGAGCAGCTACGATCCGCCGCAGCGCCGCCGCCAGACCGGCGTCACCCTGCTGACCGACTGGAACCTGGCAGACGCGTGGCAACTGCGCTCGATCAGTGCATGGCGCAAGGTGGAATTCTCCGAGTCATGGGACATCGATGGCACCACCTATCCATTCCTGATCGGCCGTAATCTGGCGGACAACCAGCGCATCCTCAGCCAGGAGTTCCGTCTCGGATTCGATGATGGCGGCGCTTTCCGTGCCAACGTCGGCGCGGGCTACTACCAGGACAGCACCTACAATCTGGCTGAAACGGTGATCAACGAGCAATACCTCCTGGCCGGCTTCCCGCGTGTGACCACGCCGGTCACGCGCTATCTCGGTCGTGCGGTGACCGAAGGCGTGGCCACCCGTACCTCCACCCGCAACCGGCGTGGAAGCGCCTCCGCCTATGCCAACGTATCGTGGGATCTGCAGCCGCGCCTGACCCTGGATGCTGGCGTGCGCTACACCCGCGACCAGGCCCGTGTGCGCAACTGGGCGCGGGTCTCCACCATCGACGGTGTGGCACCCATCGCAATGCCCAACGGGTTGGGCAACTCCCTGGGCCAGGAGTTCAGCACCGATGGCGACTTCAATCTGCTGCAGCCACGCGCAGCATTGACGTGGAAGCTCAGCGACCAGATCAATCTGTATGCCGGCGTATCGCGCGGATTGCGTTCGGGCTATCCGCAGATCAGTTTCGGCGCGCCGTTGAACGGGCAACCAAACCCGACTTTCGGCAAGCTCGGGACCGAAGAAGTGGTCAACTATGAGATCGGCGCCAAGGGTACGGTGGGCAAGCGCCTGTACTTCGACGCGGCTGCGTTCACCTACGACTACAAGGACTTCCAGACGCGCGCCAGCGACATCACCGTGGGCATGGTCAACGCCGGCAAGGCATCGGCGCGTGGCCTCGAGCTCAGTGGTGCGCTCCAGCTGACGCAGGACCTGACCCTGTCGGCGGCCTATGCCTACCTGCACACCCGCTATGACACCTTCAGCGAGGTGGTCAACGGCACTTTGGTGGATCGCTCGGGAAATGTATTCCGCATGGCGCCGAAGCATACGGCCAGCCTCAGCCTGGACTGGCGCGCTCCGGCCTTCGGGCGCTGGGAGGTGTTTGCCAATGGCAACTATGCGTGGCGCTCCCGCTATTTCCTCAACAACGACAACCTCGACAGCGAGAGCCAGAAGGCGTTCGGCCTGCTCGACCTGCGGGCGGGTTTCGAGCGCAACGACGGTGCGGTGATGGTCGAGGCCTACGTCGAGAACGCGCAGGATCGCGAATGGGTGCGCGACGTCGGCAATGGAGGAAAGTTCTTTGGCGTGCCAACGTCCATCCGGGCCAATCCGCGGATGTTCGGCATCAGGGTCCGGTTGCAGGGCTGGGGAGAAGCACGATGATCCGTTCGCTGACATGCGCCGCGCTGCTGTGCGCGGCGGGCACCGCCGTCCATGCGTCGGAGTTGCGCCTCAACCAGATCCAGGTCATCGGCACCCACAACAGCTACAGCCAACCGGCCGATCCACGCGTGTTCGAGGTGATGGATCCGCTGTTGAAGCCGGTCATCGATGGCATGATGAAGCAGATGCCCGAGCAGATGCGAAAAGCCTTTGCCGACGAACATCCGCATGCCTTCGACGGTGGACTGCAGCCTGCGCTGGAATACCGCTTCCCGACGCTGGACACGCAGCTGCGTTCCGGCCTGCGCAGCATCGAACTGGACCTCAACGTCGACCACGACGGCGGCCGATTCAGCGATCCGCTTCCCTACCGCCTGCTGCGCGCGAAGGGCGAGGGCAACCTGGCGCCGCTGCATGATGCCGCACTGCGTGAGCCTGGGTTGAAGACCCTGCACATGGTCGACGTCGATTTCCGCAGCAGTTGCCCGACGTTCCGCATGTGCCTGCAGCAGCTACGCAGCTGGTCCGATGCAAACCCCGGGCATTCGCCGGTGTTCGTGCTGCTGGAGCCGAAGTTCTCCAGCTTCACCACGCGGGTGGCTGGAGCCACGCCGGTGCAGCCGTTCGATGCCCGGGCGTTCGCCGAAATGGATGCCTCCATCGAGCGCATTCTCGGTCGTGAACATGTGATCACCCCGGATGATGTGCGCGGCAACGCACCGACGCTGGAAGCTGCTGCGCGCGCGGGGCACTGGCCCACGCTGTCGGCAGCCCGTGGAAGGTTCGTGTTCCTGATGATCGTGCCGGGCCTGAACCTGGAGACCTTCGCGCCCTATCTGCAGGGGCATCCGAACCTGGAGGGGCGGATGGCGTTCGTGCAGGGGCAACCGGGCATGGACCACGCCGCCTTCGTGATGATCGACAACGCCCTGACCCGGGGCAGCGAGATCCGCCGGCTGGTAAGCGAGGGCTACCTGGTGCGCAGCCGTGCCGACATCGATACCGGCGAGGCGCGCGCCAACGACACAGCGCGGCGTGAGGCGGCGCTGGCCAGCGGTGCGCAGGTCATCTCCACCGACTATCCGTTCGCACCGAACATCTTCGGCAATGACTATGTGGTCAGGCCGTTTCCCCAGGGGCTGCGGGCGAACCCGGTCAACGGCGGGACGCCCTGAGGCCGGCGGGTCCTGGCCGGTTCCTCACCATTCGCGGAAGTGGGACAGGACCCTGGGGTTCTGTCCGCACATCGGCAGCGGGCAGCCAAGCTTGAGCGCTGCCCGGCTGCGGCATTCAGCCTCGGTTTCAGCCGCGGTGCCATTCTCTGGATCGTCAGTTGGTTCCCACGACGAACTGTCCTATCGATGCCGGTAGTGACCGATGGTCGCAGTCGTAGAATCGATTTGACCGAGGCCCGGGTTGAGCGGTTGAGCCCACCTCGTTCGCGTTGCAGCACATCGTCTGCCGATCCATTCCAAGCGGCAGCCGGGTGCGCCAGACGTGCGCTGAAAGGTCTGTTCCCGGGGAGGGGGCGTATCGGAAGAGCACACTTTTTGACTTAGTGACCTGCACCAGGAAACAAGAATGAACGTCCGCGAACTCCTGCAATCCAAGAAAGAAGCTGTCATCACCATCGACGCCGAAGACACCATTGGTGCCGCCGCCCACAAGATGAGCGCGAACAAGATCGCTGCGCTGGTGGTGATGAAGGACGATGCCCCGGTCGGCATCATTTCCGAGAAGGACATCGTGCGTACCCTGGCCGACGACGGCCCGCAGGCCGGCCGCCGGGTGATCTCCAGCCTGCCGTCCACGGGTCTGGAAGGCATTGCGCCGGAAGCGACCCTGAAGCAGGCCATGTCGTTGATGACGTACTCGCGGCGCCGTCATCTGATGGTCACCGAAGGCGCCCGCCTGGTCGGCATCCTCAGCCTGGGCGACATCGTGAAGAACCTGCTGGGCGAGCTGGAACTGGAAAAGGCCGTGCTGCAGGACATCTACATGGCCGCCCACTGAGGGCTGGACCATTGGACGCAGAGAAGCCGGGCATTGCCCGGCTTCTTCGTTCACGGCTCCGGTGAAATCAGAAAGTGACCTTCACCGAATCGGCGCTGTAGTTTGCTGGGCCGTGGTAGACCACTTCGATGTTGTTGCCATCCGGATCGAGCACGAAGGCGCCGTAGTAACCCGGATGGTAGGGGCGTTCGCCCGGCGCGCCGTTGTCGGTGCCGCCGGCGGCGATGGCTGCAGTGTGGAAGGCATCGACGGTGGCGCTGTCGCGCGCCTGGAAGGCCAGGTGATGGCGACCGGTCAGCTGGCCGGCGGCAGCCTCGCTGCTGGCGCTGGAAATGAACAGCTCATCGGCCCAGAAGTAATCATCGCCTTCGCCGGCGATCGGGATGCCGATCGTATCGAACACCGCCTGGTAGAAGCGGCGGCTGGCGGCCAGGTCACGCACCACCAGCTGCAGGTGGTCGATCAGGCGGCCACGGTGCAGTTCCATCGTTTCCATACGAACCTCAAAAAGGGGACGGAGGGGATTAAGTCGCTTCCAGCCCAATAGTGCCAGAAACGGCTTAATCCCCTCCGTCCCCTTTTCGGGTCAGGCGTTGGCGATGATCTCGACCCAGTAGCCGTCCGGGTCCTTGATGAAGGCCAGGTTCTTCATGCGGCCGTCGGTCAGGCGCTTCTGGAAGGTCACGCCCAGATCCTCGAAGCGCTGGCAGGCGGCCTCGATGTCCGGCACCGACACGCAGATGTGGCCGAAGCCGCGCGGGTCGCTGTTGCCATCGTGGTAGACCGCGCCGTCCTGGCTCTCGGTACCGTGGTTGTGGGTCAGTTCCAGCACGCCCGGCAGGCCGGCCATCCACACGCGACGCTGGTTGTCGTCTTCCGGCACCACCGCGCCGGCCGGCACGTAGGCCAGGAAGTACAGGCTGAACTGGGCGTCCGGGAAGTCGCGCTTGTCGATCAGCTGGTAGCCGAGCACGCGGGTGTAGAAGTCCAGCGAGGCGGTGATGTCCTTCACCCGCAGCATGGTGTGGTTGAACACGAAGCCGGTGGTTTCGGCCGGAGCCTGGGCGGCGACGCCGGGGACATCGCGCAGGGCGGGAATGGTCATGGGGGAGGTCCTTCAGACAGGGCCGTTGCTGGCCGGATGGGGTCATTCTACCGGCCGTCACCTGACGGCACCGCGACGTACAATGGACGGATCGCACCGTTCCGTTCTGAGCATTGCCCGCCATGTCGCAGCGTGAATGGGTGGCCGCCGCCATCCGCAAGATCGAAGCCGATTTCAACCGTTCCGCCGATACCCATCTGATCCCGCTGGCGCTGCCCGGGTTCGAGGGCATCGATGTGTACCTGAAGGATGAGTCAAGCCATCCCACCGGCAGCCTCAAGCACCGGCTGGCGCGCTCGCTGTTCCTGTACGCGCTGACCAACGGCTGGTTGCGCGAAGGGCGGCCGGTGATCGAGGCGTCCAGTGGCTCGACCGCGGTGTCCGAAGCTTACTTCGCGCGCCTGCTCGGTCTGCCGTTCATCGCGGTGATCCCGGCCACGACCTCGCCGGAGAAGATCGCCGCCATCGAGTTCCACGGGGGCCGCTGCCACCTGGTCGAGCGTGCCTGCGAACTCAACGGTGAATCGGAGAAGCTGGCCCGCGAAACCGGTGGTCACTTCATGGACCAGTTCACCTACGCCGAGCGCGCCACCGACTGGCGGGCCAACAACAACATTGCCGAGTCCATCTTCAAGCAGATGGCCGAGGAGCCCAGCCCGGTTCCGGAATGGATCGTGTGCAGCCCCGGTACCGGCGGTACTGCAGCGACGCTGGGCCGCTATGTCAGCTACCGCCGGCACGACACCCGCATTCTCTGCGCGGACCCGGAAGTATCGGTGTTCTTCGACGGCTACCAGGCCGCCGTGGCTGGCGAGCCCGACTGGCGCGGCCTGACCTGCAGCGGCGGCTCGCGCGTGGAAGGCATCGGCCGGCCGCGGGTGGAGTCGAGTTTCATCCCGACCAGCGTCGATGCGATGGTGAAGGTGCCCGACGCGCTGAGCCTGGCCGCCATGCGCCATGTCAGCCGCCAGCTCGGCCGTCGTGTCGGTGGCTCCACCGGCACCAATTTCATCGGCGTGCTGCAGGCCGCGCAGTGGATGCGTGAGGCCGGCCACCAGGGCAGCATCGTCAGCATCCTGTGCGACAGCGGCGAGCGCTACGCGCAGAGCTACTACGACCCGGCGTGGTACGCGCGCCAGGGCATCGATGTCGACGGCGCCGATGCGCAGCTGGCGGCGGCAGTGGCCGGGCAGGGGCTGCCGGAACTGCCGTGGTGCAGCCTGGAAGCGCTGTAACGCTCTTGTAGCGTCGAGCCATGCTCGACGCCGCAGATTCAGTATCCCGCTGCGGTGAACGCGTCCAGCACCGCATCGCGCAGCGCATCGGGCAATGCCTCGATATCCATCGCGCGATCATCCAGATGCAGGCTCGGGTCCAGGATGCTGGCGCGTCCCTGGGCCAGCGCCTGCAGCCACAGCAGCACGCAGATCACGAACTCGCGCTCGTGGCCCAGCTGCAGCTGGCTGGCGCCGCGTTCGATCACCTCGAACGGGTACCACTCCTGGGCATCGTTGAACGTGCCGCCCTGCTGCAGCACTGCCTGCAGTTGATGCAGGTGACGCGGGGCGTCGTCGCCGGCATCGCACAATGCGGCGATCCAGGTCAGTTCGGCCGGGCTGGCGGACAATGCCAGTGACCGGGCCGGTGAGGCGGATGCAACTGCAGCCAGACCTTCCATGTAGGGCCTCGTTCGGTGCGTACCGCTGCGGACTCCCCCGCAGCCAGAGCTTCGGTGCGCGACCGTAAGGCCGACGTGAATGCCGGGCCGTGCCCCCTTGTCAGCCCCGCCTGCCAGCGCCATATCCTGCATGCTGCCCGCCTGCCGGGCCCGTACCCTGGAGATCTGCCGTGACCGTTGCCAACCCCCTGCTCGATTTTTCCGGCCTGCCGCGCTTCGAGGCCATCCGCCCCGAGCACGTGGCGCCGGCGCTGGACGTGCTGCTGGCCGAGGCCGAAGCCGCCGTCAGCACGGCCGAGCAGGTGCAGCCGGTGCGCTGGGAGACCTTCGTTGCCCCGCTGGACGATGCTACCGAGCGCCTGTGGCGCGCCTGGGGCCTGGTCGGCCACCTGCAGGGCGTGGTCAACACCCCGGAACTGCGCGAGGCCTACAACAGCAACCTGCCGCGGGTGACCCGCTTCGCCAGCGCGCTGGGCCAGAACCTGGCGCTGTACCGGCAGTACCAGGCGCTGGCCACCAGCGCCGAGGCGGCGCGCTTCGACGAGGCCCAGCGCAAGGTGCTGGACAACACCCTGCGCGATTTCCGCCTGGGCGGTGCCGAACTGGCGCCCGAGGCGCAGCAGCGCTTCGCGGCGATCAAGGAGGAACTGTCGGCGCTGTCGGCGAAGTTCTCGCAGAACGTGCTCGACGCCACCGATGCCTGGTCGCTGATCATCGAGGACGAAGCGCGCCTGAAGGGCCTGCCGGAGGACGTGAAGGCCGCCGCGCATGCCGCAGCACAGAAGGACGGCAAGACCGGCTGGAAACTGACCCTGCAGATGCCGTGCTACCTGCCGGTGCAGACCTGGGGCGAGGACCGCGACCTGCGCGAGATCCTGTACCGCGCCAGCGCACAGCGTGCGTCCGAATTCGGCGACGACGCGCTGGACAACAGCGGCAACATCGACCGCATCCTTGCCCTGCGCGCGGAACTGGCCGCACTGCTCGGCTTCGGCTCGTATGGTGATTACTCGGTGGAGACCAAGATGGCGCAGGACCCGGCCGAGGTGCTCGGTTTCCTGCGTGACCTGGCCTCGCGCGCCAAGCCGTTCGCCGCCAGGGACCGCGCCGAGCTGGAGCAGTTCGCACGCGAACAACTCGGCATCGACAGCCTGCAGGCCTGGGACCTGGCGTTCGCCGCCGACCGCCTGAAGCAGGCGCGTTACAGCTATTCCGAGCAGGAAGTGAAGCAGTACTTCACCGAGCCCAAGGTGCTGGGCGGCCTGTTCTCGGTGATCGAGCAGCTGTACGGCCTGCGCGTGCAGGAGGACAGCGCGCCGGTGTGGCACGAGGATGTGCGCTTCTTCCGGCTGGTCGATGCGCAGGGCGCGCTGGTTGGCCAGTTCTACCTGGACCTGTACGCGCGCGAAGGTAAGCGCGGTGGCGCGTGGATGGATGATTGCCGCAACCGTCGCGTGCGCGCAGACGGCAGCGTGCAGACGCCGCTGGTCTACCTGGTGTGCAACTTCGGCCGCGGTGCCAATGGCAAGCCGGCCACCTTCAGCCACAACGAAGTGACCACCCTGTTCCATGAGGTGGGCCATGGACTGCACCAGCTGCTGACCCGCATCGGCGAACTGGGTGTGGCCGGCATCAACGGCGTGGAATGGGATGCAGTGGAGCTGCCCAGCCAGTTCATGGAGAACTTCTGCTGGGAATGGGACCACCTGCAGGCGATGACCGCGCGCGTGGACAGTGGCGAGCCGCTGCCGCGCGCGCTGTACGAACGGATGCTGGCGGCGCGCAACTTCCATAGCGGCATGGCCACCGTGCGCCAGCTGGAGTTCGGCCTGTTCGACATGCTGCTGCACAGCCAGTTCGAACCGGCGCAGGACAGCGTGCTGGCGCTGCTCGATCGCGTGCGCGCGGAAGTGGCGGTGAATCACCCGCCGGTCTGGAATCGCTTCCCGCACCAGTTCAGCCACATATTTGCTGGCGGCTACGCGGCCGGTTACTACAGCTACAAGTGGGCTGAAGTGCTCAGTGCCGATGCCTATGCTGCGTTCGAGGAAGCACCGCAGGCGCTGGCAGAAACCGGCGCGCGCTTCCGCGATGAGATCCTGTCGCGTGGTGGCAGCCGTCCGGCGGCGGAAAACTTCAAGGCCTTCCGTGGGCGCGCACCGCAGATCGATGCGCTGCTGCGCCATTCGGGCATGGCGTAAACCGCTGTGGTGGGTGCCAACCTTGGTTGGCACTTCACCGCCATCCACGCATGGCGTGGATCTACCGGAATGCCGGCCAGCGGCCGGCACTACCGAAGACCGGTCATTCGGCGTAGATCATCTTCCGGCTCATGCCGCCGTCGACGATGAAATCCTGGCCGGTGCTGAAACCGGACAGCGACGACAGCAGGTACACCGCCAGTGCACCGATGTCTTCGGGGCGGCCGACCCGGCCGACCGGGTGTTGCGCCTGGTCGATGGCCGAGTATTCCGGCTCGTGGCGCCGTGAGGGTGCCTGCCACGCAGTGGTGCCGACCCAGCCGGGGCTGATGCTGTTTACCCGCACCGCCGGGCCGCTGCTGATCGCCAGCGCATGGGTGAAGGCCAGCAGCCCGCCTTTGGCTGCGGCATAGGCTTCGCTGTGCGCTTCGGATTGCCAGGCGCGGGTCGATGCGATGTTGATGATCGCGCCCGCAGCAGTTGCCGTCAGCGCGGGCAGCGCGTGCTTGCTGCACAGGAACGCGCCGTGCAGTGACGACAGCCGGCGCTGCCACTCGTCCCAGTCCATGTCCTGCAGCAGCGTGCCGTGCGGGCCGGCGATCCCCGCGTTGTTGACCAACCCGTCGATGCGGCCGAAACGCTGCAGGGCCACGGCGATGAAGTCGCGCACGCTGGCTTCGTCGGTGATGTCCAGGCGCTGGAACGCGGCGTCATCCCCGCGCTGCCATTCGTCCAGGCAGGCCTGGCCGGCCTCCCTATCGAGGTCGCCGATCAGCACGCGTCCACCGGCACCGAGCACGGCCTGGGCAATACCGCGACCGATGCCGTTGGCGCCGCCGGTGACCAGCACCACCTTGCCCGACAGTGGCGCGGCTGGCCATGCGGCAATCGGCGGCACCGTGCTCACGTCAGGTCTTCGCCGCGCAGGCGGCGATGCCAGCCGTCCACGCCGATGCGGTCCAGGGTCTGGATGTTGCGCTCGACGATCACGTCCGGGTCCGGATAGACATCCACTGCGCGCGCCACGCTGTCTTCGCGCAGCAGGTGCAGGGTGGGGAAGGGCGCGCGGTTGGTGTAGTTGCTGGCGTCGTCCGCGGCCACACCATCGAACTGGTAGTCCGGGTGGAAGCTGGCCACCTGCAGAATGCCTTGCAGGTCCAGCGCCTCGATCGCCGCGTCGGCGTTGTCGAGGAAATCGTTGTAGTCGAGGAAATCGGTCAGCACCTGCGGATGCACGATCAGCGTCGTGTCGATCTGCTCGGCCGGCGTATCGCGCAGCAGCACCAGCTCCTCGGCCAGCTGTTCAACCAGCGCTTCCGGCGTGGTCGCATCGCTGAGCACGATGCGGACCTGGTCCTTCACGTACACCGCCTTGGCGAACGGGCACAGGTTCAGGCCGATGACGATGCGCTCCAGCCACAGGCGGGTGGCGGCGATCGGGTCATCGGTGGGCAGGTGGGAATCGGTCATGGCGGGCACGTCGGCTGGCGGGGCCGCCATTGTAGGCAGTGTGCCGGTGCTGCGCTGTCCACTGTGCAGGAACTGGACACTGGCGTAGCGGGAAATCCCTGATGATTCAAGTCGTTGCGCGCTACCGATGGATGGCCGATTGCCAGCCCGGGTCGACGGGCGTGGAATGGATGCACGACACAGGAGGACACCCATGACTGCATCTTCCCCGTGGCTGCCGGACGCTCTCTGGGCCGGCGCCTTCTTTGATGGCCACTGGCAGGCTGCCCCACAACGGCACCCGGTGATTGAACCGGCCACCGGCCAGCAGCTCGGCGAGATCGGCCTGGCCGACCCGGCGCAGGTCGCGCGTTCGGCCGCCGCCGCCGCGCAGGCCCAGCAGGCGTGGGCGGCGGCGCCCTATGAACAGCGTGCCGACGTGCTGCGCAAGGCTGCGCGTCTGGCCGAAGACAACATCGACACCCTGGTCGAGTGGCTGGTGCGCGAAAGCGGTTCGACCCGCCTCAAGGCCGGCTTCGAAGCCAAGGTGACCATCAAGGCACTGCATGAAGCTGCGGCGCTGCCGTCGCGCAGCACGGGTGAGATCCTGCCATCCGAACCGGGCAAGCTGAACCTGGCGCGCCGACGCCCGCTGGGCGTGGTCGGGGTCATCTCGCCGTTCAATTTCCCGCTCTACCTGGCGATGCGCGCGGTGGCCCCGGCGATTGCGCTGGGCAACGCCGTGGTCCTCAAGCCGGACCCGCGTACGGCGGTATGTGGCGGCGCGGTGATCGCACGCTTGTTCGAGCAGGCGGGCCTGCCGGCAGGCGTGCTGCACATGCTGCCCGGCGATGGCGCGGCCGGGGCCGCACTGACCAGTGACCCGCACGTGGCGATGATCCAGTTCACCGGTTCCACCGCCGCTGGCCGCAAGGTCGGAGAGGCGGCCGGCAGGCATCTGAAGAAGGTCTCGCTGGAACTGGGCGGCAAGAATTCGTTGATCATCCTTGATGATGCAGACCTGGACCTGGCGGTGGCCAACACCGCGTGGGGCGTCTACCTGCACCAGGGCCAGATCTGCATGGCGACCGGCCGCGTGCTGGTGCACCGGAAGATCCACGACACGTTCCTGCAGAAACTGGTGGCCAAGGCCAACGCGCTGAAGGTGGGCGACCCGGCACGTGAGGACGTGGCGATCGGTCCGCTGATCAATGCCGGCCAGCGCGACCATGCCGCACGCGTGGTCGAGCAGGCTGTGCAGGCCGGTGCCACGCTGGAAGCGGGAGGCACCCATCGGGACCTGTTCTTCGCACCGACCGTGCTCGGCAACGTTGCGGCCGACAATCCGGCATTCAACGAGGAGATCTTCGCGCCGGTGGCGGTGGTGGTGCCGTTCGACGATGACGACGAAGCCGTGCGCCTGGCCAACGACAGCGAGTACGGGCTGTCGATGGCGATCGTGTCCAGCAATGTCGGCCGCGCGCTGAAGATCGGCGAGCGCCTGCGTACCGGCCTGCTGCACATCAACGACCAGACCGTGAATGACGAGGTGATCAACCCCTTCGGCGGCGTCGGCGCGTCCGGCAACGGCACCAGCATCGGTGGCCCGGCCAACGGCGAGGAGTTCACCCAGTGGCAGTGGTTGACCGTCAAGGGCGAAGCGCCCGCTTACCCGATCTGATCGAAGGAGCCATCACGATGAACGACAACAACGCAACGCGTGAGATCACTGCCGCCGTGGTACGCGGCAAGGAGCAGCCCTTCGTCATCGAGCAGGCGACGCTGCGCGGCCCGCAGGACGACGAGGTGTTGGTGAAGGTGGTGGCCACCGGCCTGTGCCATACCGACCTGATCGTGCGCGATCAGTACTATCCGGTGCCGCTTCCTGCGGTGCTGGGCCATGAGGGTGCGGGCATCGTCGAAGCGGTTGGCCCGAACGTGCGCGACCTCAAGGCGGGGGATCACGTGGTGCTGACCTATGGCGCCTGTGGTCACTGCAATCCCTGCCGTGGCGGCCACGGTGCCTATTGCAGGGACTTCTTTGCGCTGAACTTCGGTGGCGATGATGGCCGCGGCCATACCGCGATCACCGATGCGCAGGGCCAGCCGCTGCACGACCATTTCTTCGCCCAGTCCTCGTTTGCCACCTATGCGCTGGCCCGCGAGATCAATGCGATCAAGGTACCTGACGACGCGCCACTGGAACTGCTGGGCCCGCTGGGGTGCGGCATCCAGACCGGTGCCGGTGCGGTGCTCAACTCGCTGCAGGTGCGGTCGGGCAGCAGCTTTGCAAGCTATGGTGCCGGCGCGGTGGGCCTGAGCGCGGTGATGGCGGCCAAGGTGGCCGGCGCCACCACTATCATCGCCATCGATGTGGTGCCGTCGCGCCTGGAACTCGCGCTGGAACTGGGCGCCACCCACGTGGTCAACAGCCGCGAGACCGATGTGGTGGAAGCGGTGCGTGCGATCACCGGTGGCGGCGCCGATTTCGCGCTGGAATCGACCGGTCGTCCGGACGTGTTGTCCGCTGGCATCGAGGCGCTGGGGGGGCTGGGCATGATGGGCGTGGTCGGTGCGCCGAAGCTGGGCACCACCGCCAGTTTCGATGTGAACAACCTGCTGCTCGGCGGGCGCAGCATCCGCGGCATCGTTGAGGGTGACAGCGTGCCGCAGGTGTTCATTCCGCAGCTGGTGACCCTGTTCCAGCAGGGGCGCTTCCCGTTCGACAAGCTGGTGAAGTTCTATCCGCTGGAACAGATCAACCAGGCGGCCGAAGACAGCACCCGTGGCATCACCCTGAAGCCGGTGCTGCGCATCGCAGCGTAACGTCCACCGTCGGTAGCGCCGGCCGCTGGCCGGCATGGGGGCAGATCCGTTTTCCAGAAGATAACGGCTCTGCCCCTTTGTTTGAACGCGTCTTGAAACGGAAACGCTCCGTTGTGGAGACGTAACATGGTGTTGCCGCTGGCGGGTGTACGCTGCGTCCATGATGGCCACGACAGTCGGGCAGCAACAACTGGTGGCGGCACGTGCCGCTTTCGCCGAGGGCGATGCGCGCTCATTGGGCGTGTTGCCGCTGCCGCTGCAGCAGTCATGGCTGCGTTCGCGCGCGGCGGGCCTGCAACCGGGGCAGGAGCCAGACTATCGACCGCTGCTGGGGCGCGGTCAGCGTCTCCCGCATCCCGACGACCGGCGCCTGGCACGTTGCGTGCAGCCGGAGCTGGAACAGCTCTGGGCGGCCTTCGGTGGGCGTGGCTGGACGATGTTCTGCGCCAATCGCGATGGCATGGTGATCGCGCAGCAGGCCCACGGGCTGGAAGATGCTCCCTTGCTGCGGCCGATCCAGGTCGGGCGACAGCTGGGCGAGACGGAGATCGGCACCACCGCGCCGGCGGTCAGCCTGGCCGACGATGTGCCGGCACTGGTGCGCGGCAACGAACATTACCTGCAGCGTTTCGCGCCGGTGTTCTGCCTGAGCGAGCCACTGCACGATCTCGACGGCCGGGTCTGCGGGGTGATCGACATCACCGGTCTTGGCGAGCGCGATCCCGCCCTGCTGCAGGGCTATTTCCGGCAGGCTGCGCTGGCCAGCGAAAATCGCTTGTTCCACAGCCTCACCGACGTGCATCTGCTCGCCGTGCAACATGATCCGCGCTGGCTTGCATCACCGCTGCAGGGACTGCTGGCGGTGCAGGAGGATGGCCAGCTGCGTGCAGCCAACCGCGTTGCACGGCGCCTGCTGGGCCTGCCACGGCGGGGCCCGTTGCCGCTGCTGGGGCTGGAAGCGCTGTTTGCCGGTGCCAGTGCGGCGCAGCGGCGTCGCCTGCTGCAACCGGGCGCAGCGCATCGGGTGCGGCTGGGCGAGGGCAGTGCGGTCTACCTGCAGCGTCTGCAGGGGCCGCGGGGCGGGGCGCACCGGTCTACTCAGCGGAGCACCCCGGCAGATCCGGTCGCGCCACTGCTGCGTGATCAGCAGCGTGAGGCCGCGCGTCGCGCGGCCCAGGCCGCTGACGGCAACCTCAGCCTGGCCGCACGCCAGTTGGGGATCTCGCGCACAACCCTGTACAAGCTGCTGCGCGATTGACCGTGCAGTCCGCCGGGCATGGCCCGGCGGGGGCATCAGTCGCGGAAGTTGTTGAACTGCAGCGGCAGCTCGAACTTGCCGGCCTTGAGTACGGCGATGGCGTCCTGCAGGTCGTCGCGCTTCTTGCCCTGCACGCGCAGCTTGTCGCCGTTGATCTGGCTTTCCACCTTCAGCTTGGCGTCCTTCAGTGCCGCCGCGATCTTCTTGGCGATCTTCTGCTCGATGCCCTGCTTGACGGTGATCTTCTGCCGGGCCTGGGCCAGGTTGGTCTCGATGTCGCCGAACTCCAGGCTGAGCACGTCGATGCCGCGCGCGGCCAGGCGAGCACGCAGGATGTCGTTCATCTGCTTGAGCTGGAACTCGGTCGGTGCAGTCTGGTTGATGACATCGCCATCGCGCTCGAACTTGGCGTCAACGCCCTTGAAGTCGAAACGGGTGGCCAGTTCGCGGTTGGCCTGGTCGATGGCGTTGGTCAGCTCGTGGGTGTCGACTTCGGACACGACGTCGAAGGAGGGCATGGGCGATGCTCCGCAGAATTCAGTGGCGGTCATTCTATCGCGCCGGCCCGCATGCCTGCTTTGTGCAGAGTCGAGCCATGCTCGACTTCCGCCCTTCTGTAGAGCCGAGCCATGCTCGGCTGCTTTGTGAAGAGCGGTCGAGCACGGCTCGACTCTACAATCCGGTGCGGTCGGCGATAATGGGCCATGAACCTGCAACGCTCCCCCTCGCGCGCGGTGGCCTGGATGGTCGCTGCAGTCGCCTGTTTCTCGCTGATGGACGCTGGCATGAAGCAGTTGTCGGCCAGCTATCCCACGCTGGAAGTGACTTTCCTGCGTGGCGCGGCCTCGTTGCCGTTCGTGCTGGTCTGGGTGCTGGTCAGCGCTGGCCCGCGCTCGCTGATCCCGCGCCGCTGGGGCCTGCACCTGCTGCGTGGTGGGCTGGGCATGGCGATGATCGGCTGCTTCGTGTTCGCCCTGCGCGACCTGCCGCTGTCCACCGCCTATACCATCTACTTCGTTGCCCCGCTGCTGATCGCCGCGCTGTCGGTGCCGTTGCTGGGCGAGCGGGTCGGGCCGCGGCGCTGGGTTGCCATCGGCATCGGCCTGGTGGGTGTGCTGGTGGTGCTGCGGCCGGGCGTGGATGGCTTCATTTCGGTGCCCGGCCTGATGGTGCTGGCGGCGGCAACGGCCTATGCCGTGGCGGCGATCACGGTCAGCCTGCTGACCCGCACCGATACCTCGCAGTCGATGGTGGTCTGGTTCCTGGTGATCATGGCCATCGGCGCCGGCCTGCTGGCCATTCCCGGCTGGGTACCGCTGCAGCTGGCACATGCGCCTTTGATCGCCGGCATGGGCCTGGCCGGGGCGCTGGGCCAGATTGCCCTGACCAAGGCCTTCCAGCTGGGCGAGGCCTCGATGATCGCGCCGCTGGAGTACAGCGGCCTGGTCTGGGTGATCGGCTGGGATCTGGCCTTCTGGGGCCAGCTGCCGGACAGCTATACCTGGGTGGGCGCGGCGATCATCGTCGCCTCGGGGCTGTACCTGCTGCATCGTGAGCGGGTGAACCGGCAGGAACCGCCGAAGCCGCTGGATCATCCCTGAGCCGGGAGGGCGGCGGCTTAGAACCAAAAGGAATAACATTCTGGCCCATGGCGCGGGCGCGCGACCGCCTGCGCTGGTAGGCTGCACGCCCCCTTCCGTCACCCAGCCGGTGAGCCACGCCCGTGATCGAGTTCCAGCGCCTGCACAAATCCTATGCCGTTGCCGGCCGCGCAGTCAGCGCGCTGCAGCCGCTGGACCTGACCATCGAGGCCGGTGAGGTATTCGGCATCATCGGCCATTCCGGCGCCGGCAAGTCGACCCTGATCCGCATGATCAACCGCCTGGAAGAGCCCAGCGGTGGTCGCCTGCTGATCGGTGGCGAGGATGTCACCGCACTGGATGCGGACGGCCTGCGCGCGCTGCGCCGGCGCATCGGCATGATCTTCCAGCACTTCAACCTGCTGTCTTCGCGCACGGTGGCCGGCAATGTTGCCTTCCCGCTGGAGCTGGCCGGCACGCCGAAGGCGGAGATCGACGCACGCGTAGCCGAACTGCTGCAGACCGTGGGCCTGGAGGCACACGCGCAGAAGTATCCGGCACAGCTGTCAGGTGGCCAGAAGCAGCGCGTCGGCATCGCCCGTGCACTGGCAACCCGGCCGCAGATCCTGCTGTGCGATGAGGCCACCAGTGCGCTCGACCCGCAGACCACCGCCTCGGTGCTGTCGCTGCTGTCGAAGATCAACCGCGAGCTCGGCCTGACCATCGTGCTGATCACCCACGAGATGGATGTGATCCGCCGCGTCTGCGACCGCGTCGCCGTGCTCGATGCCGGGCAGATGGTCGAGACCGGACCGGTCACCCGCGTGTTCCTGCACCCGCAGCACCCGACCACACGCCGTTTCGTCAGCGAATCGGAACACATGGACGAAGGCGCGCTGCACCGCGATTTCGATGCTGTCGGTGGACGCATCGTGCGGCTGACGTTCCTCGGTGGCGACACCTACGAACCCCTGCTCGGCAGTGTCGCGCGGCAGACCGGGGTCGACTACAACATCCTGTCCGGCCGCATCGATCGGATCAAGGACACCCCGTATGGCCAGCTGGTGGTCGCCCTGGTGGGCGGCGACCAGTCCGCCGCGCAGGCCGCGTTCGTGGCTGCCGGCGTGCACGTTGAGGAGCTGCGTCGATGATCATCGCCACTGCAGGCGGATTCTTCCGCCACCTGGATGCGGGCAAGTGGGCCGACATCGGCCAGGCCACCATCGACACCCTGCTGATGCTGCTCGGTTCGCTGCCGCTGACCCTGGCCATCGGCCTGCCCCTGGGCGTGCTGCTGTACCTGTTCGGCGCGCCGCAGATGAAGCGCCGGCCGTTCGCCTATGGCGTGCTGGCGCTGGTGGTGAACCTGCTGCGCTCGGTGCCTTTCATCATCCTGATGATCGTGCTGATCCCGGTCACCCTGTTCCTGATGGGGACGTCGCTGGGGGTGCGCGGTGCGATCGTGCCGCTGGTGATCGGTGCCGCGCCGTTCTACGCGCGCCTGGTCGAGACCGCACTGCGCGAAGTGGACCGTGGCGTGATCGAAGCGACCCAGTCGATGGGTGCCACCACCTGGCAGCTGGTCACCCGCGTGCTGCTGCCGGAGGCGCGTCCGGGCCTGATCGCTGGCGCAACGGTCACCACCGTGGCGCTGATCGGCTTCACCGCGATGGGCGGTGCGATCGGCTCCGGTGGCCTTGGTGATCTGGCCTTCCGCGATGGCTACCAGCGCTCCCACACCGACGTGGCCCTGGTCACCGTGGTCCTGCTGCTGATCCTGGTGCAGCTGCTGCAGATGCTCGGCGACCGCCTGGTCGCGCATTACAGCCGCAAATGACGAGGCGCCCCGGGCGCATCATGTAGTGCCGGCCCATGGCCGGCAGACTCGCGATGCGCCCGGATGTGGTGGGTTTGCCGGCCAGCGGCCGGCACCATCGGGATGTTCGCCCGGCGGCCCTATAGCGTTCGCCTTTGGAACCGCCCAGGCCGATCAGGAATCAATATCGCCAGACTGGGACTGGCAGCACATCCCATTCCTTGGTATGTTCCGTTTAGCATAATACGCTGAACGGAATGATTCGTTCATTCCGCTGCAAGCAGACCCGTGCCCTGTTTGAAGGAACCTGCGCTCGCGCCTGGCGCCCGATACGACGCGCTGCCGAACGCAAACTCCAACTGCTCGACTCGGCGCAGACGTTGGCGTTCCTACGCAGCCCGCCCGGAAACCGGCTCGAAGCGCTGTCAGGTGACCGGAAAGGGCAGTACAGCCTTCGAATCAACGATCAGTGGCGACTCTGCTTTACCTGGACCGACAACGGCGCCGATGCCGTGGAAATTGTTGACTACCACTGAGGTGCCGCCATGAAGCATCCCCACAACGGCATGCGCGCCATTCATCCTGGCGAGATCCTGCGCGAAGAGTTCCTGCTGCCGCTTGCGTTGAGCGTGAACGCGCTGGCAAGGGCCTTGGACGTTCCCGCAACGCGGCTGCACGCAATCGTGCATGGCGAACGCGGCATCTCGGCGGACACGGCCGCGCGGCTGGCGCGGCATTTCGGTGGGGATGCCGCATCCTGGCTTGCGATGCAGGCGGCTTACGATCTCAAGACATTACCAACGCGCAACGAGATCGAGCGACGGGTGCAGCCGCGGGCAGCGTGAACACCGGCCGTGTGGATCCAATCGGCGCGCGAAGGCCCAGTCAACGCACGTTCGGTACTTCGTAGCCCAGCTTGCCGACCTGCTCCGGGTGCTGCGGCACGCGCTTGAGCTTGTCGGTGTTCACCCCGTACTCGTCACGCAGGCGCTCGGCCAGCTCCTTGTACAGGGCTTTGTCCATGTCCGGCGTACGCGAGAAGATCCAGGCCATTTCGCGGCCCGGATAGCCGATCAGCGCCCACGAGTAATCCGGCGCCACTTCCAGCACCCTCGAATGGGTAGGCACGACGCGGTAGAACCAGGTGCGCCAGCCGTGGTTGCCGCTGTCCGGGTCGACGCTGGCGCGGGCACGCACTTCCTGCAACGGTTCGCCGAAGCCATCGCGGTAGCGGTAGGTGATGCCGACCTTGTGCTCGTCGCGCAGTTCGTAGTCATTGACGCTGGCCACATGGCCTCGCTCGATGAAGTTCGGCACGCGGCCGATCACGTACCAGGTACCCATGAAGCGCTTCAGGTCGATCGGCGCATCCGGATCATCCGCGCGAGGGGCGCTGGCACGGGGCGACGGCGGCTCACTGGCGGCCACGGCGGGGCCCGCCAGGGACAGGGCCAGCAGCACGGCGCAGAGCGGGCGGATCGAAGTCATGCGGGAGCGGGCTCCAGTGGGCTTGCACGCGCATGGTCGACTGTGTGCACGCGATCCGTCAATGGTGTCGCAACCTGTGAGAAGGGCGTTGCCCAAGCTGTGTTGCATTGTCCACCGGAGAAGCCCCATGAACGCACGTTCCGTTCGTCGCCCTGCAACTGAACGCGTCATCATTGAACGCGCCGATCCACGCCTGCTGCGCAGCGTGCGGCAGGTGGCGCTGGCCGGCCTGGCGCTGGTGCTGGTCTGGCCAGCCGCGCGCGGCAGCAGCGCCTGGCTGGGTTGGTTGCCGATGTGGCTGGTGGGCATGCCGCTGGTGGCCTGGTGGGCGCTGCTGCGCTTCCCGCTGCCGGGACTGTCGTGGCTGCGGCTGGCCCGGCGTACCGGTGGACAGGCCCGTCGTCGCGCCGGCGGCACGACCCGTGGCCGGCGCAGCCCCGCCGCCACGGCCTGACCTTCGACACGGGGGAGACCGCGACATTCCGTGCTAGCGTTCCAAGGCTTATGACTGCCTGGAGCTGCAATGTCACGACTCGCTTCCGCCTGCCTGCTGGCCGGCATGATGACCGTTGCCTCGGTGGGGACCGCCGTGGCCGCTGAAGACACCGACCGTTACGCCTGGCTCGAAGACGTCACCGGCGACAAGCCGCTGACCTGGGTCAAGGAACAGAACGCCAAGTCCGAGGCGCGCCTGGCGCAGACCCCGGCCTTCAAGCAGATGGAGACCAGCATCCGCGAGGTGCTCGACTCCGATGCCAAGATCCCCGGCGTGCAGAAGATCGGCGACTACTACTACAACTTCTGGAAGGACCAGCAGCACGAGCGTGGCCTGTGGCGCCGCACCACCCTGGCCGAGTACCGCAAGGCCTCGCCGCAGTGGGAAACCGTGCTCGATCTGGATGCGCTGAACAAGGCCGAGGGCGAGAACTGGGTCTGGCACGGTGCTGACTGCCTGCGTCCGGACTACAGCCGCTGCCTGATCGCGCTGTCGCGCGGTGGCGCCGACGCCGATGTCACCCGCGAATTCGATCTGTCCAACAAGACCTGGATCAAGGACGGCTTCTTCCGGCCGGAGTCGAAGGGCGGCCTCAGCTGGATCGATCGCGATACGGTGTTCGTCTACACCGACTTCGGTGCCGGTTCGATGACCACCTCCGGCTACCCGCGCGTGGCCAAGCTGTGGAAGCGCGGCACGCCGATGGCCTCGGCAACCGTGGTGTACGAAGGCAAGCCGGAAGACATGTACATCGCGGCGATGCACGATGACACCCCGGGCTTCGAGCGCAACCTGGTCAGCCGCACGCTGGCGTTCTACAACAACGAGCTCTACCTGCGTGGCGACGACGGCACGCTGACCAAGATCGACGCGCCGAATTCGGCCGAGAAGGGCCTGCACAAGCAGTGGCTGACCCTGGAACTGCGCGATCCGTGGACCGTGGGCGGCAAGACCTATGCCTCCGGTTCGCTGCTGGCCACCAAGCTGGATGACTACCTGGCGGGCAAGCGCGACTTCGAGGTGCTGTTCACCCCGACCGCGACCACCTCGCTGGCCAGCGCCACCTGGACCAGGAGCCATCTGGTGCTGAACGTGCTGGATGACGTCAAGAACCGTCTGTCGGTGCTGACCCCGGGTGCCGATGGCTGGCAGACCAGCCGCTTCGTCGGCGCGCCGGCCTTTGGCACGCTGGCCGTGGGCGCGGTGGACAGCAATGACAGCGACGCAGTGTGGCTGACCGCCACCGACTACCTGACCCCGACCACGCTGGCCCTGGCCGAGATCGGCCAGGCGCCGGAAACGCTGAAGACCATGCCGGCCTTCTTCGACGCCAAGGGCAAGGTGATCGAGCAGCACTTCGCCACCAGCAAGGACGGCACCCGCGTGCCGTACTTCGTGGTGCACGACAGGGCGATGAAGCTCGATGGCTCCAACCCGACCCTGCTGTACGGCTACGGTGGCTTCGAGATCTCGCTGACCCCGAGCTATTCCGGTGGCATGGGCCGCGCCTGGCTGGAGAAGGGCGGCGTGTACGTGGTCGCCAACATCCGTGGCGGCGGCGAGTACGGCCCGCGCTGGCACCAGGCGGCGCTGAAGCAGAACCGCCACAAGGCCTATGAAGACATGGCCGCGGTGGCGCGCGATCTGGTCAAGCGCAAGATCACCAGCGCCAAGCACCTGGGCGTGCAGGGCGGCAGCAACGGTGGCCTGCTGACCGGCAACATGCTGACCCAGTACCCGGAGCTGTTCGGTGCGGTGGTGGTGCAGGTGCCGCTGCTGGACATGAAGCGCTACAGTCATCTGCTGGCCGGTGCCTCGTGGATGGCCGAGTACGGCAACCCGGATACCAGCGACTGGGAGTTCATCAAGACCTTCTCGCCGTACCACCTGTTCAACGCGAAGAAGAACTACCCGCCGGTGCTGTTCACCACCTCCACCCGCGATGACCGCGTGCACCCGGGCCACGCCCGCAAGATGGCGGCGAAGATGATCGACGCCGGCAAGGACGTGACCTACTACGAGAACATCGAAGGTGGCCACGGCGGTGCAGCCAACAACGCGCAGGCCGCACACATGTCGGCGCTGGCCTACAGCTTCCTGTGGGAGCGGTTGGGCGGCAAGTAAGCAGATAGGCAGAACGGAAAACGCCGCCCCAGGGCGGCGTTTTTCTTTATCCGGTAGTGCCGGCCGCTGGCCGGCAACCGCATCATTCACGCATTCCCGGGTTGCCGGCCAGCGGCCGGCACTACCGTCAACGTGATCCCTGCCAACGCTGCAACCCACGCGCAATCCGTTCCACCGCCTCCTGCAGCCGCGGCACTTCCTGGGTATAGGCCAGGCGTACATGCTGGTTGGCGCGATGGAAGCCGAAATCCAGCCCGGGGGTGAACGCCACGTGCTCGGTTTCCAGGAAGTGCGTGCAGAATGCCTGCGCGTCGTCGGTGAACGCGCTGACGTCGGCGTACAGGTAGAACGCACCCTGCGGCTCGACTTCGATGCGGAAACCCAGCTCGCGCAGCGCGGGCAACAGGAAGTCGCGGCGTTGGCGGAACGCTTCACGGCGCTGCTCGAAGATCGCCATCGACTCCTCGCTGAAGCAGGCGAGCGCGGCGTGCTGGGCGATGCTCGAGGCGCTGATGTACAGGTTCTGCGCCAGCTTCTCCAGGTCCGGTACGGCTGCTGGCGGTGCCACCAGCCAGCCCAGCCGCCAACCGGTCATGCCGAAGTATTTGGAGAAGCTGTTCAGCACGAACGCGCTGTCATCCACCTGCAGCACGCTGGGTGCATCCAGGCCATAGGTGAGGCCGTGGTAGATCTCGTCCACCACCAGGTGACCACCGCGCGCATGCAGGGTCTTCGACAGTGCCGACAGTTCGCTGGCGGAGAGCACGGTGCCGGTCGGGTTGGCCGGTGAGGCAACCAGCGCGCCGACGCTGTCGGCATTCCAATGCTGTTCCACCAGCGACGGTGTGAGCTGGTAGGCGGTGTCCGGGCCGACCGGCACCAGCTGTGCGCCGCCTTCCACCAGGCGCAGGAAATGGCGGTTGCACGGATAACCGGGGTCGGCCAGCAGCCAGTGGCGGCCGGGATCGACCAGCAGGCTGCTGGCCAGCAGCAGCGCACCGGACCCACCGGGGGTGACCAGGATGCGTTCGGGGTCGATGTCCAGCCCGTAGTGGCTGCGATAGAAGCCGCTGATCGCCTGGCGCAGGGCCGGCAGGCCACGTGCGGCGGTGTAGCGGGTATGGCCGGCGGCCAATGCGGCCTGGCCGGCACGCACGACCGGTTCGGCGGTGGTGAAGTCCGGTTCGCCGATTTCCAGGTGGATCACATCGTGGCCGGCCTGTTCCAGCGCCTGCGCGCGGGCCAGCAGGGACATCACGTGGAACGGAGCGATTTCATGGCTGCGCCGGCTGTAGCCCGGCGTGTGGGGCAGGGTACTCATGCGCCCATGGTACGCCGCGCGCCGGGGTCACGCGCTCTGGTAGTGCCGGCCGCTGGCCGGCAACCGACCCACCCGCAGGCTGTGAGGTTGCCGGCCAGCGGCCGGCACTACCGGCAGGCATGGCCACCATGACGTTCCGCAGGGTTGCCCACCGTCCTTCCGCAACCCAGACTCGAACACAAGGACGCCATTGCATTGCGGCTCAAGGAGCCTTATTTCATGAAATCCACCCTCTGCCTGTTGCTTGCCAGCCTGATGACCACCACTGCCACCGCCGCCACTCCGCCCGTTCCGCCGGATGCCGCCAAGCATCCGCATGTGGTCAAGGCGCCGTTCGGCGCGACCCGCAACGACGACTACTACTGGCTGCGCGATGACAAGCGCGAGAACAAGGACATGCTGGCCTACCTGCAGGCCGAGAATGCCTATGCCGACCAGCTTCTGGCGCCGCTGAAGCCGCTGGAAGACACCCTGTACAAGGAGATCGTCGGCCGCATCAAGCAGGACGATTCCAGCGTGCCGGCGCGCGAGCGCGGCTACTGGTACTACAGCCGTTTCGAGACCGGCCAGGACTACCCGATCCACGCGCGCCGCAAGGGCAGCATGGACGCGGCCGAAGAGATCCTGCTGGACGTCAACACGATGGCCGCTGGCAAGGGTTACTTCAGCGTCGGCTCGATGGAGGTCAGCCAGGACAACCAGCTGCTGGCCTGGGCCGATGATGATGTCGGCCGCCGCCAGTACACGATCCGCTTCAAGGACCTGGCCACCGGCAAGGTGCTGCCCGATGTGATCACCGGCAGCTCGGGCGACCTGGTCTGGGCTGACGACAACCGCACCGTGCTGTATGTCGAGAACGATCCGGAAACGCTGCTGACCGTGCGCGTGAAGAAGCACGTGCTGGGCACCCTGGCCAGCGCCGACACCGTCGTCTACGAAGAGAAGGACGACAGCTTCTACATGGGCATCGGCCGCACCCGCGACGATCGCTTCATCACCATCGGCGTGCACAGCACCGTGTCCTCGGAAGAGCGTTACGCGCCGGCCAGCGACCCGACGAACTTTACCGTGCTGGCGCCGCGCCAGCGCGATGTCGAGTACGACGCCGACCACTACGATGGTCGCTGGGTGATCCGCACCAACGACGGTGCAAAGAACTTCAAGCTGGTCACCGCACCGACCGATGCGACCTCGCGTGCGCAGTGGAAGGACTGGATCGCGCACGACGATGCGGTGTTCATCGAAGGCTTCGAACTGTTCGATGCGTATACCGCCATTGCCGAACGTTCCCAGGGCCTGGAGCGCATCCGCCTGCTGTTCAAGGATGGCCGCAGCGACTACGTGAAGGCCGATGAGCCGGCGTATTCGATGGGCCTGGGCGACAACACCGAGGCCGATACGCCGTGGCTGCGCTACGTCTACACCTCGATGACCACCCCGACCACGGTGTTCGAGCTGAACACCGCCACCGGCGAGCGCCGCCAGCTGAAGCAGCAGCCGGTGATCGGCTATGACGCCTCGAAGTACGAGACCGACCGCGTCTGGATCACCGCGCGCGATGGCGTGAAGGTGCCGGTGTCGCTGGTCTACCGCAAGGGCTACCAGAAGGATGGCAAGGGCGCGCTGTTCCAGTACGCCTATGGCAGCTACGGCATGTCGATGGACCCGTATTTCAACCAGACCGCGGTGAGCCTGCTCGACCGTGGCGTGGTGTATGCCATCGCCCACATCCGCGGCGGCCAGGAAATGGGCCGCGACTGGTACGAGAACGGCAAGCTGCTGCACAAGCAGAACACCTTCAATGACTTCATCGATGTCACTCGCGGCCTGGTGGCACAGGGCTGGGCGGCGAAGGATCGCGTCGCCGCGTCCGGTGGCAGCGCCGGTGGCCTGCTGATGGGCGCGGTGGCCAACCAGGCGCCGCAGGATTACCGGGTGATGGTGGCGCAGGTGCCGTTCGTCGACGTGGTCACCACCATGCTCGATCCGACCATTCCGCTGACCACCAACGAGTACGATGAGTGGGGCAACCCGGAGCAGAAGCCGTATTACGACTACATGCTGTCCTACTCGCCCTATGACAACGTGAAGCAGCAGGCATACCCGGCGCTGTTCGTGGGTACCGGCCTGTGGGATTCGCAGGTGCAGTACTGGGAACCGGCCAAGTGGGTGGCCAAGCTGCGTGACGACAACACCGGCCACTACCCGATCCTGTTCCGCACCAACATGGAAGCCGGTCACGGCGGCAAGTCGGGGCGCTTCCAGCGCTACCGCGAGCTGTCCGAGTCGTACGCGTTCGTGCTGCAGCAGCTGGGCATCGTCCAGCCGTAATGACGCAAGGGGTGCCGGGCGTTGCCTGGCACCCCGAACCGGTATCCTTGCGGCCATGAGCCAGCCCGAACCCCCCGCACCCCGCGATACCGTCACGCCAGCGCGCGTGGTGCGCTTCCGCTGGGCGTGGTGGCTGCTGGCCTATGTCAGCCTGGGCACCGGCATCGTCGGCATCTTCGTGCCGGGCCTGCCGACCACCGTATTCATCCTGATCTCGGCGTGGGCCGCCTCGCGCGGTTCCGAGCGCCTGCACCACTGGCTGCTGCAGCATCCGCGCTTCGGCCCGGCCATCGCCAACTGGCAGGCCCATGGTGCAGTCAGCCGCTACGGCAAGTGGATGGCTACGATCACCATGGCGGTATGCGCCGGCATCATGCTGTGGTGCGTGCCGATTGCCTGGGTGAAGTGGTTCTCGATCGGCAGCATGACCGTGGTGGCGATCTGGCTGTGGACCCGGCCGCTGCCGCCGCCGGCGGGGTAGAGTCGACCGTTGGTCGACTGCTCTCCCGGCCGCCGGCGAAAACCCCGCGCTGCGCGCGATAGTCGACCAACGGTCGACTCTACCTACCGCTCAGCCGCCAATGGCTATACTCGGGGCATGAAGAACCCCCATCGAAACGCCATCCTGATTCCGCTGGCAGCGGCTTCGCTGCTGTTCCTCGCCGCCTGCGGCAACAAGGGCCCGCTGGTGCTGCCGCAGAAGCCGGTGCCGGTGGAAGAAACCGTCGAACCGGTTGCCGAGCCCGCTACCGAAGCGACCCCGGTGGAGACCCAGGGCAGTGGCCCCCCGGCCACGACCGTGGACCCGGCTGTACCGACCACGCAACCGGCGCCTGCGCCTGCGAAGAAGGTGGGCGGCGGGAATGAGTAAGGCCGGTTCCAAGGCGCTGCGCTTCAGCAAGATGCATGGCGCAGGCAATGATTTCGTAGTGATCGACCTGCGTGACGGCACCGCGCCGCCCACGCCTGAACTGGCCGCGCGCCTGGCCGACCGCCACACAGGCGTCGGCTGCGATCAGATCCTGACCATCGAGGCACCGCGCGCGGAAGGCTCGGTGGCTTCGTACCGCATCTGGAATGCCGACGGTTCCAACTCCGAGCAGTGCGGCAACGGCGCGCGCTGCATCGCGGCCTGGCTGGTGCGCGAAGGCAGTGCACAGGGTGATCAGTTCGTCATCGACAGCCCGCTGGCCAGCCACGAAGTGAAGGTGCTGGGTGAGGGCCAGTTCGCGGTAACCATGGGCGTGCCCGCGTTCGAGCCGGCCAACGTGCCGCTGATGGGCTTTGCCCACGCGCGCGAGGAATACCTGCTGCCGCTGCAGGGCGAGAGCGTACGCTTCGCCGCGGTGTCGATGGGCAATCCGCACGCGGTGATCGAAGTGGGCCTGATCGATGCGGCACCGGTCGAGCGCGTCGGTGCGCTGCTGCAGCAGCATGCGTCGTTCCCGCGCTCGGTGAACGTGGGCTTCGCCCAGGTGATGGGCCCGGCGCATGCACGTCTGCGTGTGAATGAACGTGGCGTCGGCGAAACCCTGGCCTGCGGCAGCGGCGCCTGTGCCGCAGCGGTGACCCTGATGCAGCGCGGTCGCCTGCAGCGCGATGCGCGCATCAGCCTGCCAGGGGGTGACCTGCGCATCCAGTGGCCGGGCGATGGCCAGCCGGTGGTGATGGCCGGCCCGACCGCATTTGTCTTCGAAGGGGAGTGGATCGCATGACCGAAACCGTCGACAAGCTCGGAGCCCATGAAGTCGCTGCCTGGTTGCGGCGACATCCCGGCTTCCTCAAGCAGTTCCCGGACCTGGCCCTGACCCTGGTGGTGCCGCGCGACGACGGCCCGACCGCGTCGCTGGCCAGCTACCAGCTGGAAGTGCTGCGCGAGAAGAACCGCGAGCTGGCGCGACGGTTGGCCGACCTGGGCGCGACCGCCCAGGTCAATGAACGCCTGGCGGTGCGCACGCATCAGCTGACCCTGGCGCTGATGAAGCAGGACAACGCTGCCGATACCCTGCGTGCGATGGCTGCCTCGCTGCAGGAAGATTTCGCCGGTGATCTTGTGCGGCTGGTAGTGCACACGCCGGTGTCCGGGCTGGAGCAGGCCGACTGGCTGCAGGTGATCGCTGCGGATGATCCGCAGCTGGGCCCGTTCCGTGACTGCCTGAAGGACGGCGAGCCGATCTGTGGCCGCCTGCAGCCGGAGAAGAATGCCGTGCTGTATGGCGTGCGCAGCGAAGAAGTGCAGACCACCGCACTGCTGCCGTTGCCAGGCGTAGGCCTGATCGCGGTCGGCAGCCACGACCCGAACCGCTTCTATCCGGGCATGGGGACGCTGTTCCTGCGGATGATGGGCGACGCCCTGGTCACCGGCCTGAAGCGCTTCCCGGGCTGAGCAGGACACGACGACGATGAGCGCGGTACAGGCCTTCCTGCAGCATCTGCAGGTGGAGCGGCGGATGTCGGCGCATACGCTCGATGCCTACCGCCGTGATCTGGATGCGTTGTCGGTCTGGGCCGAGCCGCGCGGTGTTGTGGTGGAAGCACTCGATGCCGAGGCGCTGCGCCAGTTCGTCGCTGATGAGCACCGCCGTGGCCTGTCGGCCAAGAGCCTGCAGCGCCGCTTGTCCGCCTGCCGCAGCTTCTATGCCTGGCTGCTCAAGCACGGGCGCATCGAGGTCAGTCCGGCGGCGACGCTGAAGGCCCCGCGTGCGCCGCGCCGGTTGCCGCAGGTGCTGGACGCCGACGAAGCCGTGCAGCTGGTCGAGCTGGAACCGGAAGGCGAGCTTGGCCGTCGCGACAGGGCGCTGCTGGAACTGTTCTATTCCTCCGGCCTGCGCCTGAGCGAAGTCTGCGCGCTGACCTGGCGTGATCTGGATTTCGACAGCGGCCTGGTCAACGTGCTGGGCAAGGGCAATCGCCAGCGCCGCGTGCCGTTCGGCAGGCCAGCGCGCGAAGCACTGCAGGCGTGGCGCGCGGAAAGTGGTGGTGGACCGGCCTCGCCGGTATTTCCCGGCCGCAACGGGCCGATCAGCCAACGCGCGGTGCAGATCCGCATCCGCCAGCTGGCGCAGCGCCAGGGTCTGTTCAAGCACGTACATCCGCACATGCTGCGGCACAGCTTCGCCAGCCATATCCTGGAATCGTCCGGTGATCTGCGTGGCGTGCAGGAGCTGCTGGGCCATGCCGACATCGCCACCACCCAGATCTATACCCATCTCGATTTCCAGCACCTGGCCAAGGTCTACGATGCCGCGCATCCACGTGCGAAGCGCCGCAGCAGGGACGACAAGGCTGAATAGCCCGCCCTTGATCTGGATCAGGGCAGGGCGGGCGCTGCCGGCGCATCGTGGCCGCAGGCCACGAGGAACCCGCCACCATGGCGAAGCCCATTCCGCTGCACCCCAAGCATCCCGAGCGCATCTGCTGGGGCTGCGACCGCTACTGCGCGGCTGACGCACTGGCCTGTGGCAATGGCTCCGGTCGCACCCAGCATCCGATCGAGACGCAGGGCGAAGACTGGTACATCGCTTGGGGCATCGAACCCAATCCGGACCGGCCGTCGCACGCCAAGCGCTGAACGGCAGCCATCCGCACAGGCTTGATCGCACCCGGCGCTGTCCCCATGTCCCGGGAACAGCTATCGGAGGCCGCATGGACCCCAGTCAGAATCCCAACGTTTTCCACGCCACCACCATCGTCTGCGTCCGTCGCGGCGAGCACGTGGCCATTGCCGGCGACGGCCAGGTCACGCTGGGCCACACCGTGATGAAGGGCAATGCGCGCAAGGTGCGCCGCCTCGGTCGTGATGGCCAGGTGCTGGCCGGCTTCGCCGGTGCCGCCGCCGATGCCTTCACCCTGTTCGAGCTGTTCGAGGCGAAGCTGGAAAAGCACGGCCAGCTGCAGCGCGCTGCGGTCGAACTGGCCAAGGATTGGCGCACCGAGCGCCGCCTGGGCAAGCTCGAGGCCCTGCTGGCAGTGGCCGACAAGGAAACCTCGCTGATCATCAGCGGCACCGGTGATGTGATCGAACCGGAGGACGGCATCATCGCCATCGGTTCCGGTGGTTCCTATGCACTGTCGGCCGCCCGTGCGCTGATGGCGCACACCGAGCTGGACGCGCGCACCATCGCCAGCGAAGCGATCGGCATTGCCGGCGACATCTGCATCTACACCAACCGCAACGTGGTGGTCGAGGAGCTGTGAGGGGCGTGCCGGCTGCTGGCCGGCAACCTCATGAACCCCCGCACGCGTGCCTGGTTGCCGGCCAGCGGCCGGCACTACCGACAATGAATTCGTGAGCACATCCATGTCGAAGATCGAAGTTTCCTCCGCCACCATGACCCCGCGCGAGATCGTGCAGGAACTGGACCGGCATATCGTGGGCCAGCACGACGCCAAGCGCGCCGTGGCCATCGCCCTGCGCAACCGCTGGCGCCGCATGCAGCTGGTGCCTGAGCTGCGCAATGAAGTGATGCCGAAGAACATCCTGATGATCGGCCCGACCGGCGTCGGCAAGACCGAGATCGCGCGCCGCCTGGCCACGTTGGCCAACGCACCGTTCGTGAAGGTTGAAGCCACCCGCTTCACCGAAGTCGGCTACGTCGGCAAGGACGTCGAGCAGATCATCCGCGACCTGGCCGATACCGCCGTAAAGCTCTATCGCGAACAGGCCAAGGTGCGCGTGCGTACCCAGGCCGAAGAACGCGCCGAAGACCGCATCCTCGATGCGCTGCTGCCGCGCCGCAGCGGTGGCATCGGCTTCGATCCGGAAGTGGCCCGCAACGAGCCGTCGGCGCAGGACAACGAGACCCGCATCAAGTTCCGCAAGATGCTGCGCAACGGTGAGCTGGACGAGCGCGAGATCGAGCTCGACCTGGCCGCCAACGTCAGCATGGACATCATGACCCCGCCGGGCATGGAGGAAATGGGCCAGCAGCTGAAGTCGATGTTCGCCAACCTCGGCGGCGGCGCCAAGGCGCACAAGCGCACGCTGACCATCAAGGCGGCGCGTCCGCTGCTGGTGGAAGAAGAGGCCGGCAAACTGGTCAACGAGGACGATATCCGCACGGCGGCGATTGAGGCCTGCGAGCAGCACGGCATCGTCTTCATCGACGAGATCGACAAGGTCGCCAAGCGTGGTGACAACGTGGGTGGCGGCGATGTCTCCCGCGAAGGCGTGCAGCGCGACCTGCTGCCGCTGGTGGAAGGCTCCAACGTGTCCACCAAGTACGGCACGATCAAGACCGACCACATCCTGTTCATCGCCTCCGGTGCGTTCCACCTGGCCAAGCCCAGCGATCTGATTCCGGAGCTGCAGGGTCGCTTCCCGATCCGCGTTGAACTGGGTGCGCTGAGCAAGAACGATTTCGTGCGCATCCTGACCGAGCCGAAGGCCGCGCTGACCAAGCAGTACGAAGCGCTGCTGGCTACCGAGGGTGTCAAGGTCAGCTTCACCGCCGACGCCATCGATCGCCTGGCCGAGATCGCCTTCCAGGTGAACGAGCGCCAGGAGAACATCGGTGCCCGTCGCCTGCATACGGTGCTGGAGCGCCTGCTGGATTCGCTCAGCTACGAGGCACCGGACCGCGACGGCGAGACCCTGGCCATCGACAGTGCTTATGTCGATGCGCATCTGGGTGAGCTGGTGCAGGATCCGGACCTGAGCCGCTACATCCTGTAATGCCGACGCTGCAAAGCATGAGGCCGCCGAAAGGCGGCCTTTTTGTTGGCGGTCAGCGCGGGTGTAGGGCGCGGTAGGCCTGCAGTACCTGGTCGATCACCGCACTGGTGCGTGCGGCGCTGGTGCCGGTCGAGGGTGAACGTCCGTTGCCGCGCAGTTCGTCCACGAGGGCGGCGATCAACGGCTGCTGGACCGATGGCGGGTTCGGGATATCGAATGCCTGCACGCCCGCTTCGGTCTCCAGAACCACCGGAACGTCCTCGAACGTGGCAAAGCGCAGCTGCCCGTGGTCGCCGGTGATCTCGATCTCATCCTGGGGGCGGAAGGCGCAGAAACTCCATTGCGCGATGCCGTGCGCCCCCGCCCCGGTGCGGAAGCACATCGAGACGCTGTCCTCGGCGGGGTAGGCGCCAGTCAACGAACTGGCCAGGCCACGCACTTCGCTCAGAGGCCCCAGCAGATGGTCGAGCAGGTCCAGGGTATGCGAACCCAGATCGACGAACAGGCCGCCGCCGGCGATCGCCGGGTTGGTCCGCCAAAAGTCCGGCGAGGCGGCATTCGTCGAATGCGGCCGATGCAGGGTGGCGCGCACGCTGCGCGGTGTGCCGATCGCGCCGCTGTCCAGCAGCTGCTTCACCTGCGCGAAGCGGGGCAGGGCGCGGCGGTAATAGGCCACGAACACCGGCACGCCGCAGCGCGCGCTGGCCTCCAGCACGCGTTCGCATTCCGCGTGATCCATGGCCATCGGCTTTTCGATGTAGACCGGCTTGCCCGCGGCTATCGCCTGCAGCGCGTACTGCATGTGCGTCGAGGGCGGCGTTGCGACGTACACCGCGTTCACTTCCGGATCGGCGATGAGCGCATCAGCGTCCGCGTACCAGCGGGGAATGGCATGGCGCCGCGCGTAATCCTCGGCCAACGCTGCATTGCGGCGCATGACCGCTGCCACCCGTGAGCCGGGTGTGCTGGCCAGGGCGGGGCCGCTCTTCTTCTCGGTGACACTGCCGCAGCCGATGAAGCCCCACACCACGTTGTCCAGGATCATGGGTCCGTCCTCACATGGGTGCCGGGGTGGCGGCAGCGGCGCCACTCACGCTTCGGGCAGGGGCTCGGGCACGGTGCCGGGCACGAACACGCCGTCCTTCACGTAGGCGGCCAGGGTCATGTCCAGTGCGAGCATGCCGTCGCGCTTGAGGTCCATCAGGTCCGGTTCGACCATCGCCCCGTGCAGCACGCCCAGCACGGTGGCGTGCAGCATGCGCGCGGCGATCTTGGGGTCGGCGCCTTCGCGCAGCTGGCCCAGATCGCGGGCGCGGCGCAGGGCGCGCTCCATCCGGTCCAGTGCATCGCGGAATCCGGCCTGCTGCATTTCGGTCAGTACCTTGGTGTCGGCCGAGGCATCGCTGCGCAGCATGATCTCCATGGTCTTGCGCAGGCGTTCATCCTCGGACAGCTCGATGAACGAGTGGATCATCACCGCGCGCAGGTCGTGCACCGGCGTGTCGCGCTGGTCGGTGGAGGTGCGTTCCAGTTCCTGCATGAAGGGCAGGTGCACCCGTTCGACGATCGCGGCCAGCACCTCGCTCTTGTTCTTGAAGTGCCAATAGACCGCGCCACGGGTATAGCCGGCGCGGGCGCCGATCATCTCCAGCGTGGTACGGGCCACGCCGTGTTCATGGAAGCAGGCTTCGGCGGCGTCAAGGATGCCTTCCCGGGTTGCCTGGGTGTCCTCTTTGGTCTTGCGGGCCATGGGTAGGGTACGAGTGCGGGTGAAACGTGGCTGAATTGTACCGGTTTACAAACAAACAAGCATGTATGTATATTTCGTTCCCATCATTCCCGTCGTGTGCGTGGCAGGCCTGTCCGGCTCCCACTCCACCCGGGTGGGCGCTGTTCGCACGGTCTTCACCTTTGCTGGTGGAGGGTCCGCCGTATCAGCGCTGGCTGAGACCCTTTCCTCCAAGAGCCTTTCCGTCATGTTGCTGAGCCGAATCCGACCCTTTGCACTGTCGCTGGCAATCGCCGCGACCGTGGCTGCCTGCGGCGGCCAACCCCAGGCCCCCGAACAGGGCCCGGGTGACGTCACCGTGGTCACGCTGAAGTCCGAGACCGTGGGCCTGACCCGCGAACTGCCGGGCCGTACCAATGCCTTCCTGGTTGCCGAAGTGCGCCCGCAGGTCAATGGCATCGTCGCCAAGCGCCTGTTCACCGAAGGTGGCATGGTCAAGGCCGGCGAGCCGCTGTACCAGCTCGACGACGCCAGCTACCGCGCCCAGGCCAACAACGCCCGCGCTCAGCTGGCCCGTGCCGAAGCCACTGCCAATGCCGCCCGCCTGAGCGCCAAGCGCATCACCGAGCTGGCCAAGGTGGACGCGGTCAGCCAGCAGGACCTGGAAAACGCCGTGGCTGCGCAGAAGCAGGCCGAGGCTGACGTCGGTGCCGCCAAGGCCTCGCTGGATGCGGCCAACGTCACCCTCGGCTACGCCCGCATCACCGCGCCGATCAGCGGCCGCATCGGCAAGTCCAGCGTCACCCAGGGTGCGCTGGTCAACGCCGGCCAGGCCAATGCACTGGCCACCGTGCAGCAGCTGGATCCGATCTATGTCGACCTGACCCAGTCCTCGGCCGAGCTGCTGCAGCTACGCCGCGAACTGGCCGCCGGCCGCCTGCAGGACAACCAGACGCTGCCGGTCAGCATCCTGATGGAAGACGGCAGCACCTTCGAGCACAAGGGCACGCTGGAGTTCTCCGAAGTCAGCGTCGATCCGGCCACCGGCAGCTTTGGTCTGCGCGTGAAGGTGGACAACCCGGACGGTCTGCTGATGCCGGGCATGTACGTGCGCGCGGTGATCGGCGGCGGCGTGCGCAGCGATGCGGTGCTGGTACCGATGGCCGGCATCGCCCGCGATCCGAAGGGTGACACCTCCGCGATGGTGGTCGACAAGGACAACAAGGTCGAAGTGCGCCCGGTCAAGGTCAGCCGCACGGTTGGCGACAAGTGGCTGGTCGAGGACGGTCTGAAGGCCGGCGACAAGGTCATCGTCGAAGGCCTGCAGAAGATCGGCCCCGGCATGCCGGTCAAGGCCACCGAGAAGGGCGCTGCGCCGGCCAAGCCGGCCGCCGCCGCCCAGCCTGCCGCTCCGGCCGGCGACGCGAAGTAAGCGGAGAACCCCATGGCACGCTTTTTCATCGATCGACCCATCTTTGCATGGGTGATCGCCATCATCATCATGCTCGCCGGCGGCCTGGCCCTGTTCAAGCTGCCGGTCTCGATGTACCCCAACGTCGCACCGCCGGCGGTGGAAATCAGCGCCACCTACCCGGGTGCATCGGCCAAGGTGGTCGAGGACTCGGTGACGCAGATCATCGAGCAGAACATGAAGGGCCTTGATGGCCTGATCTACTTCTCCTCCAACAGCTCGTCCAACGGCCAGGCCACCATCACCCTGACCTTCGAGAGCGGCACCAACCCGGACATCGCCCAGGTGCAGGTGCAGAACAAGCTGCAGCTGGCCATGCCGCTGCTGCCGCAGGAAGTGCAGCGGCAGGGCATCAACGTGGCCAAGTCCAGCTCGGGCTTCCTGAACGTCATCGCGTTCGTGTCCGAGAACGGCAGCATGGACGCCAACGACATCGCCGACTACGTCGGTTCCAATGTCGTCGACCGTCTGAGCCGCGTGCCGGGCGTGGGCAACATCCAGGTGTTCGGTGGCAAGTACGCCATGCGCATCTGGCTGGACCCGAACAAGCTGCATACCTATGGGCTGTCGGTTGCGGAAGTGACCGCAGCGATCAAGGCACAGAACGCCCAGGTGGCCATCGGCCAGCTCGGCGGTGCGCCGTCGATCAAGGGCCAGCAGCTCAACGCCACCATCAACGCGCAGTCGCGCCTGCAGACCCCGGAACAGTTCCGCAACATCATCGTGCGCGGTGCGCAGGACGGTGCCGAGCTGCGCCTGGGTGATGTCGCCCGCGTCGAGCTGGGTGCGGAATCGTACGACTTCGTCACCCGCTACAACGGCCAGCCGGCCAGCGGCCTGGCGGTCACCCTGGCCACCGGCGCCAACGCGCTGGATACCGCCGCCGGCGTGGATGCCGCGCTGCAGGACATGAAGAGCTTCTTCCCGGCCGGCCTGAAGGCAGAGATCCCGTACGACACGACCCCGTTCGTGCGCGTGTCGATCAAGGGCGTGGTGCAGACCCTGATCGAAGCGATCGTGCTGGTGTTCGTGGTGATGTACCTGTTCCTGCAGAACTTCCGCGCCACCCTGATCCCGACCATCGCCGTGCCGGTGGTGCTGCTGGGTACCTTCGGCGTGCTGGCGATGCTGGGCTTCTCGGTGAACATGCTGACCATGTTCGCGATGGTGCTGGCCATCGGCCTGCTGGTGGACGATGCCATCGTGGTGGTGGAGAACGTCGAGCGCATCATGTCCGAGGAAGGACTGTCGCCGCTCGAGGCGACCCGCAAGTCGATGGGCCAGATCACCGGCGCGCTGGTGGGTATCGGACTGGTGCTGTCGGCGGTGTTCGTGCCGATGGCCTTCATGAGCGGCTCCACCGGCGTGATCTATCGCCAGTTCTCGGCCACGATCGTTTCGGCGATGGCGCTGTCGGTGCTGGTCGCGATCGTGCTGACCCCGGCGCTGTGCGCGACCATGCTCAAGCCGCTGAAGAAGGGTGAGCATCACGTCGCACACAAGGGCTGGTCCGGTCGTTTCTTCAACGGCTTCAACCGTGGCTTCGACCGCACCAGCGAAAGCTACCAGCGCGGCGTGCGCGGCATCATCCACCGCCCGTGGCGCTTCATGGGCATCGTGGCGGCACTGTTCGTGCTGATGGGCGTGCTGTTCGTGCGCCTGCCCAGCTCGTTCCTGCCCAACGAAGATCAGGGCGTGCTGATGGCGCTGGTGCAGGCACCGGTGGGTGCCACCCAGGAACGTACGCTGGAATCGATCGCGGCACTGGAAAACCACTTCCTGCAGAACGAAAAGGATGCGGTGGACTCGGTGTTCTCGGTGCAGGGCTTCAGCTTCGCCGGCATGGGCCAGAACGCCGGCATGGCGTTCGTCAAGCTGAAGGACTGGAGCGAGCGTGATGCCGACAACGGCGTGATGCCGATCACCGGGCGCGCGATGGCGGCCCTGGGCCAGATCAAGGATGCCTTCATCTTCGCCTTCCCGCCGCCGGCCATTCCGGAACTGGGTACCGCCTCGGGTTACACCTTCTTCCTGAAGGACAACAGCGGCCAGGGCCACGAGGCACTGGTGGCCGCGCGCAACCAGCTGCTCGGCCTCGCTGCGGGCAGCAAGAAGCTGGCCAACGTGCGCCCGAACGGCCAGGAAGACACGCCGCAGTTCCGCATCGACATCGACGCGGCCAAGGCGACCTCGCTGGGGCTGTCGATCGACCAGGTCAACGGCACGCTGGCCGCCGCATGGGGCAGCTCGTACATCGACGACTTCGTCGATCGTGGCCGCGTCAAGCGCGTGTTCGTGCAGGCCGACCAGCCGTTCCGCATGGTGCCGGAGGACTTCGATCTCTGGTCCGTGAAGAACGACAAGGGCGAGATGGTGCCGTTCAGCGCGTTCGCCACCAAGCACTGGGACTACGGTTCGCCGCGTCTTGAGCGCTACAACGGTGTGTCGGCAATGGAAATCCAGGGCGAACCGGCCCCGGGTGTCGCCTCCGGTGATGCCATGGCCGAGATCGAGCAGCTGGCCAAGCAGTTGCCGCAGGGCTTCGGCATCGAGTGGACGGCGATGTCCTACCAGGAACGCCAGGCCGGCTCGCAGACGCCGCTGCTGTACACGCTGTCGCTGATGATCGTGTTCCTGTGCCTGGCCGCGATGTACGAAAGCTGGAGCGTGCCGACCGCAGTGCTGCTGGCGGCCCCGCTGGGCATCCTCGGCGCGGTGCTGGCCAACACCTTCAAGGGCCTGGAGCGCGACATCTACTTCCAGGTGGCGATGCTGACCACGGTGGGCCTGACCAGCAAGAACGCGATCCTGATCGTCGAGTTCGCCAAGGAGAACCTGGAGAAGGGCGCAGGCCTGATCGAATCGATCATGCATGCCGTGCGCGACCGCTTGCGTCCGATCGTGATGACCTCGCTGGCCTTCGGCATGGGCGTGGTACCGCTGGCGATCTCCACCGGTGCGGGTTCCGGCGCCAAGCAGGCGATCGGCACCGGCGTGCTCGGCGGCATGATCGTCGGCACCGTGCTCGGCGTGTTCTTCGTGCCGCTGTTCTTCGTGGTGGTGCAGCGCGTGTTCAAGCGCAAATCCACGACGTAAGCGAAACGGTAGTGCCGGCCGCTGGCCGGCATTACCTCCTGCCATCCGGCAGTACCGATGGAAGTCATTCCCATGAAAAGTGCATCCCTGTTCCTTTCCATTGCCGCCGCGCTCGCGCTCGCCGGCTGCTCCACCCTGGTGCCGAAGAACACTGCTGTCGCTCCGGCGATTCCGGCGCAGTGGCCGGCCGAGGCCACGCAGGGCGAAGTGGCCGATGTCGCCGCCGTCGGCTGGCGCGACTTCTTCACCGATGCGCGCCTGCAGCAGGTGATCGACCAGTCGCTGCAGAACAACCGCGACCTGCGCGTGGCCGTACTCAACGTTGAACGCGCGCGCGGCCAGTACCGCGTACAGCGCGCCGACCGCGTGCCCGGCGTGGCCGTCACCGGCCAGATGGATCGCCGTGGCACCGACGCCGGCGTCACCGAGCAGTTCACCGCCGGTGTCGGCGTGGCCGAGTTCGAGCTGGACCTGTTCGGGCGCGTGCGCAATCTCAGCGAAGCGGCGCTGCAGCAGTACTTCGCCGTGGCCGCCAACCGCCGCAACGCGCAGTTGAGCCTGGTGGCCGAGACGGCCACCGCATGGTTGACCTACGGTGCTGATGCGCAGCGGCTGAAGATCGCCGATGCCACGCTGAAGACCTATGAGGATTCGCTGCGCCTGGCCGAGGCCCGCCACGAACGTGGTGGCAGTTCGGCGCTGGAGCTGACCCAGACCCGTACCCTGGTCGAGACCGCACGTACGGACGCTGCACGCCTGCGTGGCCAGCTGGCCCAGGACCGCAATGCGCTGGCGCTGCTGGCCGGTGGCCAGCTGGATCCGGCACTGCTGCCGGACAGCATCGAACCGCAGCTGCTGGCACTGGCACCGCCGCCGGCCGGCCTGCCCAGCGACGTGCTGCTGCAGCGCCCGGACATCATGGCCGCCGAACACCAGCTGCTGGCCGCCAACGCCAACATCGGTGCTGCACGCGCAGCGTTCTTCCCGAGCATCTCGCTGACCGGCAGCATCGGCAGTGGCTCGAGCGAACTGTCCAACCTGTTCGACAGCGGAACGCGGGTGTGGAGTTTCCTGCCAAAGATCACCCTGCCGATCTTCCAGGGCGGCAAGCTGCGCGCCAACCTGGCCATTGCCAACGCCGATCGTGATATCGCACTGGCGCAGTACGAGAAGTCGATCCAGGTGGGGTTCCGCGAAACCGCCGATGCGCTGGCATTGAATGTCAGCCTGGATGAGCAGGTGAGTTCACAGCAGCGCCTGGTGGACGCGGCCGAACAGGCCAACCGCCTGTCGCAGGCACGTTACGACGCAGGCCTGGACAGCTTCGTCACCCTGCTCGATGCGCGGCGTACCGCCTACAACGCGCAACAGACCCAGCTGCAGGCGCAGCTGGCGCAGCAGGCCAACCGCATCACCCTGTACAAGGTGCTGGGCGGCGGCTGGCACGAGCGCAGCTGAAGGACAGCCGGCCAGCGGCCGGCTCTACCTTGATGATCGATGGTAGTGCCGGCCGCTGGCCGGCATTGTCATTTCAGGACCTGCTACACCGCTTCATCGTCGCGCCGCGCTGCATGGCAGGCGCGCACCCGCGCCAGCGCGTCGCCGGCTTCGCGCGCCATCTGCTCGTACTCGCGACGGATCTCTTCCAGCCGCTCCTCGTCCAGTTCTTCCAGATCCAACAGTTCGTTGTTGGCTTCGGCCGTCGCCCGGATCAGCTCGTCCAGCTTGATCTGCATCGCGGCGGTGTCCGCGTTCTGCGTGTGCTGGATCAGGAACACCATCAGGAAGGTGATGATGGTGGTGCCGGTATTGATCACCAGCTGCCAGGTGTCGTTGAAACCGAACACCGGGCCACTGATGCCCCAGATCACCACGATCGCTACCGCGGCCAGGAAGGTCCACGGCGAGCCGGTGGCGGCCGCGGCCTTCTTGGCGATCGTATTGAACAGGTTGCGTGCTTTCATCGTCGTCGTCCCACTCAGGTGACGAGGATGATCGGCAGTGGCTCGTGCAGGGGCCGTGCAGCCGTCAGGCGCGCAGGCGTGGCGCGTCCTGCAGGCGCACCGGGCTGGTCTGGTAGACGTGCTGCCAGCAACGATCAACGAATTCGCGGGCCTGGGCTTCGCTCAGGCGCGGCATGATCTGCAGGGCGTACTGGGTCTGGAACATCTCGTCGCGCTGCGCATTGCTGGCGCGCGGCTGGGTGATCAGCGAATCACAGGCGAACTTGATCCACGGTACGTAGGAGCCGAACGAGTTGTGCGGCAGTGCGCCGTCGGCATGCTGGCGGCGCCAGTGGTCAAGCTCGGCGTCAACGTTGATGACCGGGGGAATGGTGGGGACTTCGGCGTGCATGACAATCCAGTTCGGTTGAGTGGAAAGGGAGTGGGGGTTCATCCGAGTGTGGCCGATGAGGCAGTGGATGCCGCGTCAGCGCGATGTGCAGCTGGCGTTGCGATTGCCTATCAGTTGCGCGTGCTCGACCACGCCGAGTTCTTCGGCCATGTCGGCCATCGCATTGCACAGGCGCTCATGATCGAGCGGGTGGCCGCGTACCAGTTCCAGCTGCATGCTCTGGTAGGCGGTCCAGAACAGCGCGCCACGCTGGTGCAGCGCATACTGCTGCTGCAGGCGCCTGCGGATGGCGTCGAGGATCGGGTCGGGCGTGGGGCGTACGGCGTGCGCGCACATGGCTGGCTCCGCCGGGGAAAGGAGTCCCGGTAACCCCACCCTAGGCGCGGCGGCCGGGTGGGGTGTTACCGCAGCGTGTGCACGTTGCGCAGCTGACTGTGCACGGGTTCACGCCAATGGCCGCAAACGCTGCCGGCACTAGGGCGTGCCGGCACTGAAGCGTTCATTAAGCGGGTTCAACAGGACACTGCGTGGTGATCATTCACCGATGTCTTCGTTCCAGATCTCCGGGTGCTGCGCAATGAAGCCACCCAGCAGGTCCACGCATTCCTGGCTGTCCAGGTCGATCACGTTGACGCCGTTTTCCCGCAACCAGTCGATGCCGCCCTGGAAGGTGCGCGATTCGCCCACCACCACGGTGCCGATGTTGAACTGGCGCACCAGCCCCGAGCAGTACCAGCACGGGGCCAGGGTGGTGACCATGATGGTGTCCTGGTAGCGGCGCTGGCGGCCGGCCTTGCGGAACGCATCGGTTTCGCCGTGCACCGACGGGTCGCCTTCCTGCACGCGGCGGTTATGGCCGCAGCCGAGCAGGCGGCCGTCGTTGTGGTACAGCGCCGCGCCGATCGGCACGCCGCCTTCGGCCAGGCCCTGGCGGGCTTCGGCGATGGCGGTCTGCAGCAGGGCCTGGTAGTCGGGCGTGGTGATCATGCGGGGCTCCGGTAAGTCGTGGCCCGCCATGATACGGGCAGGGGGTGCCGCTGGCCCCCGGCGGTGCGATAATCGGGGCCATGAGCGAATCCCCCTACAAAGCCGGTACCACCCATTTCGGGTTCCGCGACGTCGACGCCAAGGACAAGCAGAAGCTGGTCGGCCAGGTGTTCACCTCGGTCGCGCGCAACTACGACCTGATGAACGACCTGATGAGCCTGGGCGTGCACCGGGCGTGGAAGCGCTACTACGTGGCCACCGCGCAGGTGAAGCCGGGCGACCGCGTGCTTGACCTGGCGGGCGGCACCGGCGACATCGCCGCCCTGCTGAAGGAGCGCGTCGGCGCCGAGGGCTCGGTGGTGCTGGGCGACATCAACGCCGGCATGCTGTCGGTCGGCCGTGACCGCCTGACCAACCGCGGCCTGGTGCTCGGCCTGGACTACGTGCAGTGCAACGCCGAAGCCCTGCCGTTCCCGGACAACAGCTTCGACCTGGTCACCATCGCCTTCGGCCTGCGCAACGTGACCGACAAGGACGCTGGCCTGCGCGAGATGTACCGCGTGCTGAAGGTGGGCGGCCAGGCCCGCGTGCTGGAATTCTCCGAAGTCACCGCGGACTGGTTCAAGCCGATCTACGACTTCCACTCGTTCAAGATCCTGCCCAAGCTGGGCAAGCTGTTCGCCAACGATTCGGACAGCTACCAGTACCTGGCCGAGAGCATCCGCAAGCACCCGCCGCAGGATGAACTGAAGGCGATGATGGGGCAGGCCGGTTTCGAGCGCTGCCACTACAAGAACCTGACCGGCGGCATCGTTTCGATCCACTCCGGCTACAAGCTGTAACTCCTGCTCTGGTGGGGGCCAACCTTGGTTGGCACTGGCCCGCTGCGGTGATCCGCTCTGGTGGGTGCCGACCTTGGTCGGCACGGGCCTGCTGCATGCGTTGATGGATCCGTGCCAACCAAAATTGGCACCTGCCTGTAGATGCCAACCTTGGTTGGCATGCGCCCGGGGCGCAGGATCGGCCTTGCCCGCCATTACCCCGCACCGCGCAACGCCTGCCGGGCCGGAGGGAGGTACCATTGGGGTTTAATCCCTGTAACGGTCCCGATTCATGCGTAATCCGCTGATGCTCCTTCCGCTGGCCGTGGCCCTGGCCGCCGGCTGCTCCCAGGAGGCGGCCGCGCCCGCCGCCGCCCCGACTGCCGAAAAGGCCCCCGCCGCCCCCGTGAACGCCGAGAACCGCAGCCACGACGAAAGCTCGTACGCCGAGCCGGACAAGGTCGTCATCAAGGACATCGCGCTGGATCTGAAGCTGGACTTCGACCAGAAGCAGATCGGCGGCACCGCCACCTACACCCTGGAATGGAAGCAGAAGGACGCCAAGCAGCTGGTGCTCGACACCCGCGAGCTGACTGTGTCCAAGGTCGAGGCCGTCGGTGCCGATGGCGCGCGCAGCGCGCTGAAGTTTGAACTGGCCCCGGTCGACAAGGTGTTCGGCAGCAAGCTGACCATCGAGACCCCGGAACAGCCGGCCAAGGTGGAAGTGACCTACCACACCGCACCGACCGCCTCGGGCCTGCAGTGGCTGGCGCCGTCGATGACCGAAGGCAAGAAGCTGCCCTTCATGTTCAGCCAGTCGCAGGCCATCCATGCCCGTTCCTGGGTGCCGCTGCAGGACACCCCGAGCGTGCGCTTCACCTACAGCGCGCACGTGGTCTCGCGCCCGGACGTGATGGTGCTGATGAGCGCCGACAACGATCCGAAGGCCGCGCGTGACGGTGACTACACCTTCAAGATGCCGCAGCCGATTCCGTCCTACCTGCTGGCCATCGCCGCCGGCGACCTGGTGTTCGAGCCGATCTCCGGCCGCTCCGGCGTCTGGGCCGAGCCGACCATGGTCAACAAGGCCGCCAAGGAATTCGAAGACACCGAGAAGATGATCGGTGCCGCCGAAAAGCTGTACGGCGAATACCGCTGGGGCCGCTACGACATGCTGGTGCTGCCGCCGTCGTTCCCGTTCGGCGGCATGGAAAACCCGCGCCTGACCTTCGCCACCCCGACCGTGATCGTCGGCGACAAGTCGCTGGTCTCGCTGGTCGCTCACGAACTGGCGCACAGCTGGTCGGGCAACCTGGTGACCAACGCCAGCTGGAAGGACATCTGGCTCAATGAAGGCTTCACCACCTACGTCCAGGGCCGCATCACCGAAGCCCTGTACGGCAAGGAAATGGCCGAGATGGAGAAGCAGATCGACCAGACCGACCTGCTGGCCGAAGTGAAGGACATGAGCCCGGCCGACCAGGCGCTGGCGCTGCCGCCGCTGAACGAGCGTGACCCCGATGAAGCCCTCAGCCAGGTCGCCTACGTCAAGGGTTCGTGGTTCCTGGAATTCCTGGAGCAGCGTTTCGGCCGCGAGACCTTCGATCCGTTCCTGCGTGGCTGGTTCGATGATCACGCCTTCCAGAGCGCGAACACCGACCAGTTCGTCGAGTACCTGAAGAAGAACCTGCTGCCGAAGAATCCGTCGGCCGTGACCGAGGCCGAACTGAAGGCATGGCTGGACGAGCCGGGCATCCCGGCGTTCGCAGCCAAGGCGCAGTCGCGCAACTTCAGCAGCGTCGATACCGCGCGCATCGCCTTCGCCAGCGCCGGCACCGTGCCCAGCAGCCAGGTCATCGCCGACTGGAGCACGCAGGAATGGGTGCGCTTCATCGACGGCCTGGGCGCCACCCAGCCGCTGGACAAGCTGGCCACGCTGGACAAGGCCTTCCACTTCACCGGCACCCCGAATGGCGAGATCGCCATGCGCTGGTACCCGCTGGCGATCCGCAGCGGCTACGAGCAGGCCAATGAAGGCGCGGCTGCATTCATCGAGCGCGTCGGCCGTCGCAAGCTGATCATGCCGATCTACGCCGAACTGGTGAAGACCCCGAAGGGGCTGGAGCTGGCCAAGCAGGCCTTCGAAAAGGCCAAGCCGGGCTACCACCCGATCACCACCGCCTCGGTCCAGGACATGCTGGCCAAGGCTGAAGCCAAGTAAGAAAACGCGCCGGGAATCCCCCGGCGCTTTTTTTGTAGAGTCGAGCTTGCTCGACTGGCTCTTCAACAGCAGTCGAGCAAGCTCGACTCTACAGATATGCGAAAACACGAAGGACCTCCGCCATGAAACGACTGATCCTGCTCACTGCCTGCACCTTGGCCCTGGCCGCCTGCAGCAACCCCGAGGAAGAGCGCAAGGCGCAGGAAGCCGCCGCGGCCGCCGTGCAGGCGCAGAAGGAAGCCAAGGCCGAAGACGTGGCCAAGCAGTACGACATGGCCGTGGCCGCGCAGGACTGGGAACGCGCGCGCCTGCATGGCGCCTCGCTGCTGGACCAGTACAAGGACACCGCCGCCGCCGAGCGCATCGCCGCAGGCTTCGACGAGGTCAAGGCCAAGGGCGATGCCGCGCGCGACCTGCGCCGCATGCAGGCGCTATGGCAGTACAACCAGATTCCGGTGGGCAACAAGGGCAACCAGGTTTCGGCGCAGATCTACAGCAAGGAACGGGTGGACGTGGATGGCAGCGGCGCCAAGCCGGTGCAGCTGGTGTTCCGCGATCATCCGGAGTGGAAGCGGCATGCCTACCTGGTGCTGCAGGCCGGCGATTTCCGTTGCCCGCAGTGCACGGTGAAAGTGACCGTGGACGACGGCAAGCCGATTTCCATGGCAGCGTGGCGGCCGAAGACCGATGAAGCGATTGCCCTGTTCATCACCGACCAGAAGGCGCTGTGGAAGCTGGCGCGCAAGGGCAAGTCGATCAGCATCGAGTTCCCGGTCAAGGCCGGCGGCACCCGCACCGCTGTGTTTGAAACCGGTGGCGTCGACGCCAGCCGCATGCCGCAGTGGTGGCAGTGATGGTTGCGGCGGGCAGCGCAGTGCACGCGTTGTCCGCGATCCGGCACTGGGTCTTCGACATGGATGGCACGCTGACCGTCGCTGTGCATGATTTCGCCGCGATCCGCCACGCGCTGGAGATCGCCGCGGAGGAAGACATCCTCGACCATATCGCGGCGCTGCCGGACGCACCGGCGCAGGCCAAGCGCGAATGGCTGCTGGATCACGAGCGTGCGCTGGCCGAGGAGGCGTTGCCGGCACCGGGTGCGGTGAAGCTGCTGCGCGCGCTGTCGGCGGCGGGCTGCCGGCTGGGCATCCTGACCCGCAACGATCATGCGCTGGCGAAGCTGACGCTGGAGGCGATCGGGGTCGGGGCGTTGTTCGACGATGCCGACATCATCGGCCGCGATGAAGCAGTGCCCAAGCCGTCGCCGGATGGCCTGCAGCAGCATCTTCGTCGCTGGGGAATCGGGGCTGCGGAGGCGGTGATGGTCGGTGACCACGCCTACGACCTGGAGTGCGGGCGCGCCGCGGGCGTCCATACCGTGCTGGTCAACCTGCCGGAGAACCCGTGGCCAGGCAGTGCCGACTGGCATTTTGCCGATTGCCGCGCACTGCTGGCGGCCTGGCAGCAGAAGGGGTAGTGCCGGCCGCTGGCCGGCAGTGTCGACCAAGGTCGACACCTACCGGGGCACAGCGTGTCGACCAAGGTCGACACCTACCGGGGCACAGCGTGTCGACCAAGGTCGACACCTACCGGGGCACAGCGTGTCGACCAAGGTCGACACCTACCAACAGCATTCCCAGCAGTGCATCGGGTGGAGAGCCCCCTTGTTGTTCAAGAGGGCGCGCCGAAGGCGCGGGGATAAGGTGGGATGCGCGGGCAGTTCGGTTTACGCGCCCAGCGCGTAACCGAACTGCTGCTTGAACTGCTCGTTGAACTCATCGAAGGTGAAACGCTGGTTCTGCGTGCCCGGGTGCTCGACCTTCAGCGCGCCCATCAGGTTGCCCATGCGGCCGATGGTCAGCCAGTCGTAGCCCTTCTGGATGCCGTAGATCAGGCCGGCGCGGAAAGCGTCGCCACAGCCGGTCGGGTCGACCACGCGGCGCTCGTGCGCCGGCGGGATGTCGTAGCTCTTTTCCGGGGTGTGGATGACCGCGCCCTTCGGGCCGCGGGTGGTGATGTAGGCCTTGACCCGGCTGACGATCTCTTTCTCGTCCCAGCCGGTGCGTTCCTGCAGCAGGTTCGACTCGTAGTCGTTGACCACCACGTAGTCGGCCTGCTCGATGAACTCGCGCAGTTCCGGGCCGTTGAACAGCGGCATGGCCTGGCCCGGGTCGAAGATGAACGGGATGCCGTCTTCGTGGAACTCCTGCGCATTCTGGATCATGCCTTCGCGGCCGTCCGGGCCGACCAGGCCCAGGGTCACGCCCGGTACGCCACGCACGTGGTTTTCGTAGGAGCGCATCATCGCGCCCGGGTGGAAGGCGGTGATCTGGTTGTTGTCGTGGTCGGTGGTGATGAACGCCTGCGGAGTGAACAGCTCATCGATCACGCGCACGCGCGACAGGTCGATGCCCAGCCCGTCGAAGTACTCGCGGTACGGACCGAAGTCCGAACCCACGGTGCCCATCGGGATCGGCTGGCCGCCCAGCAGGTGCAGGTTGTAGGCGATGTTGCCGGCGCAGCCGCCGAACTCGCGGCGCATGCGCGGGACCAGGAAGGACACGTTCAGGATGTGCACCTTGTCCGGCAGGATGTGATTCTTGAACTGGTCCGGGAACACCATGATGGTGTCGAAGGCAAGAGAACCACAGATCAGAGCGGACATCGATGTAAGCCTATGCGGTGAATTTTGGGGTGGGCCGGCCCGGTTCGGCGGGCAAGCAAACGGCGCCCTTGGGCGCCCGACGGCGCAAAGGTTACCCGCTGGTGCCGCTCAGGGCCAGAACCGGGTGAGACCCGATCAGGCCGAAAGCCTGTGAAGACGCGGGTTCAGCTAGTTTTTTCCTTGCTCGGCGGCAGGCGGGTTGCTAGGCTTGTCGGCCTCGATTTCTGCCCATTTTTTCGCCATCCCGCGGCGGGCACGACACCCCTCAGGACTCCTTCCTCAGATGTTCAAGAAACTCCGTGGCATGTTCTCCAACGACCTGTCCATCGACCTGGGCACGGCCAACACCCTCATCTACGTGCGCGGGCAGGGGATCGTGCTGAACGAGCCATCGGTCGTGGCCGTGCGTCAGGACCGTGCCATCGGTGGCACCCGCTCGGTGGCAGCCGTAGGCGCCGAAGCCAAGCAGATGCTTGGCCGTACCCCGGGCCACATCACCACCATCCGCCCGATGAAGGACGGCGTCATCGCCGACTTCACCTACACCGAGGCGATGCTCAAGCACTTCATCAAGAAGGTGCACAAGTCGCGCGTGCTGCGCCCGAGCCCGCGCGTGCTGGTCTGCGTGCCTGCCGGTTCGACCCAGGTCGAGCGCCGCGCGATCAAGGAATCGGCCGAGGAAGCCGGTGCCCGTGACGTGTTCCTGATCGAAGAGCCGATGGCGGCCGCGATCGGTGCCGGCATGCCGGTTACCGAAGCGCGTGGCTCGATGGTCATCGACATCGGCGGCGGCACCACCGAAGTGGCAGTGATCTCGCTCAACGGCATCGTCTATTCGGCGTCGGTCCGCATCGGTGGCGACCGCTTCGACGAGTCGATCACCAACTACGTGCGCCGCAACCACGGCATGCTGATCGGTGAAGCCACCGCCGAGCGCATCAAGGTCGAGCTGGGCTGCGCCTACCCGCAGGCGGAAGTGATCGAGATGGAAATCTCCGGCCGCAACCTCGCCGAGGGTGTGCCGAAGATGATCAAGATCAGCTCCAATGAGGTGCTTGAAGCCCTGCACGAGCCGCTGTCGGGCATCGTCAGCGCGGTCAAGCTGGCGCTGGAGCAGACCCCGCCGGAACTGTGCGCCGACGTCGCCGAGCGCGGCATCGTGCTCACCGGTGGTGGCGCCCTGCTGCGTGACCTGGACCGCCTGATTTCCGAGGAGACCGGCCTGCACGTGCAGGTGGCGGACGATCCGCTGACCTGCGTGGCCCGCGGCGGTGGCCGTGCGCTGGAACTGGTCGACATGCACGGCAACGAGTTCTTTGCGCCGGAATAAGCCGTCCCGGCTGCCTGCGCCCGCAGCGCCCCTCCGGGGTGCGGCCCACTACGAGGGTGGGCCGGCACCGGCGGGGCGCCCGCGTGTTTCCCTTCCGCCTTCTGCCAGTTGAATCGTTGCCGTGCCGCCCTACGCCGGACCTCCCGTTGCTTCCCGATCCGGTGATGCCGCCAGCCCGCTGCGTCTGCTGGCTTATCTCGCACTGGCCATCACCCTGATCGTGCTTGACGACCAGGCCGGCTGGCTCGCGCAGCTGCGCGGGCAGGCCAACAGCCTGGTGCAGCCGGTATGGGCACTGGCGGGCCTGCCGGGCAAGCTCGGCAACCAGGTCAAGGACTCGGCGGCCAGCCACGGCCAGCTGGTCAACGAGAACCGTGAACTGCGCAACCAGCTGTTGCTGGCCAACGCGCGCCTGACCCGCCTGCAGACCGCCGCGCTGGACAACGCCCAGCTGCGCGAACTGCTGAACGTGGCCGAGCGCAGTGGCCTGGACGTGCAGCTGGCGCCGATCCTGGACATCGACCTGGACCCGGTGAAGCAGCGCCTGGTGCTCGACGCCGGCAGCCGCGAAGGCGTGCACGTCGGCCAGGCGGTGATCGATGCTGGCGGCCTGATGGGCCAGGTGATCAGCGTCACCGGCGGTTCCTCCACCGTGCTGCTGCTGACCGACCCCGACCATGCCGTGCCGGTGACTGTGGCCCGCAACGGCGTGCGCCTGATCGTCTACGGGCGCGGCGATAAGCTGGAACTGCGCGACATCCCGCTCAGCGCCGGCGTGGAAGTGGGCGATGAGATCGTCACCTCCGGCCTCGGTGGCCGCTTCCCGGCCGGCTTCCCGGTCGGCACCATCACCGGTCTGCGCCCGGACGATACCCATGCCTTCCTGGTCGGCGAACTGAAGCCGGCGGCCCAGCTCGACCGCGGTCGTGATGTGCTGCTGCTGCGCCCGGGTGCAGCAATTCGCTTGCCTGCGGCCAGCGAATTGCTTCAGCCAAGTTTGCCTTCGGCAAACCAGGCTGCCGGGGGGGCATCCCACCTTACCCCCGCGCCTTCGGCGCGCCCCCCTCAGCCGACTGCACCTTCGGCGCAACCGGCCCGCGCATCCTTCCTTACCCCCGCGCCTTCGGCGCGCCCCCCTCAACAAGAGGGGGGCTCTCCCCCAGCTGGATCCACGGTAGTGCCGGCCGCTGGCCGGCAACCGACCACGCCGGAGGCCCAACGATGAGCCGCCTGCGCGACAACCCGTGGGTGCTGCCGGCCAGCCTGGTGGTGGCGCTGCTGCTGGGCCTGCTGCCGCTGCCGGCGCTGCTGCAGCCGCTGCGCCCGTACTGGCTGGCGCTGGTGCTGGCCTATTGGGTGATCGAAGCCCCCGAGCGCGTCGGTCTGGGCATCGCCTTCGCCAGCGGCGTGGTGGCCGACCTGCTGTACGGCGGCGTGCTCGGCGAACAGGCACTGCGGCTGGTGATGCTGGCCTTCATCCTGCAACGCTTCCGCGCCCGCATCCGCTTCTTCCCGATGTCGCAGCAGATGCTGGCCATCGGCGGCCTGCTGTTCAACGACCGCATTGTCAGCGCGCTGGTGCACATCCTGGTGGGTGAACCCACCCTGCCGTGGTCGTACTGGTGGGCACCGCTGCTGGGCATGGGCCTGTGGCCGCTGGTGTTCGTGCTGCTGGACGCGGTGCGCTTCGGCAAGCGCGGGCGCTGAGCCATGATCCCGCGCCGCCAGGTCAAGAATCCGCACGCCGAAGCCGAACAGTTCCGCCGCCGCGCGGCGCTGGGTTTCCTGGGCGTGCTGGTCTGCCTGCTGGGCCTGGGCGGCTGGTACTTCAAGCTGCAGGTGCTGGACCACGACGTCTACGCCACGCGTTCGGAAGCCAACCGTATCAAGCCGCGGCCGGTGGTGCCCGGGCGCGGCATGATCTACGACCGCAACGGTCGCCTGCTGGCCGAGAACGTGCCAGCCTTCCGCCTGGATGTGACCCCGGACAAGGTCAAGGACATGGACGCCACCCTGGAAGGGCTGGCGAAGATCATCAGCATCAGCCCGGAAGAGCTGGAAGCGTTCAACAAGTCGCGCAAGGCGCGCCGCAAGTTCCTGCCGGTCACGCTGAAGCTGCGCATGAGCGACGAGGAGATGGCACGCTTCGCCGTCGATCGCTGGCGTTTCCCCGGTGTCGAGCTGGAACCCTACCTGACCCGTCGCTACCCGTATGGCGATCTGTTCGCGCACATCATCGGCTACGTCGGCCGCGTCGATGACAAGGATCTGGAAATCCTGGGCGAGGGCAATGCCGCGCTGACCCACATCGGCAAGTCCGGCCTGGAGCGCTATTACGAGCAGCAGCTGCGCGGCAAGGTCGGCTACGAGCAGGTCGAGACCAACGTGCAGGGCCGTGCGATCCGCACCATCGGCCGCGTTGCCGCGCAGTCCGGCGCCGATCTGCGGCTGTCGATCGACGCCGACCTGCAGCGCGCCATGGTGGCCGCTTTCGGTGACCAGGAAGGTTCGGCGGTGGCGATGGACCCGCGCACCGGCGAAGTGCTGGCGATGGTCAGCCTGCCGTCCTACGACCCCAACCTGTTCGTCAACGGCATTTCCCATGCCGACTTCAAGGCACTGAACGACAACCCGTCGCGGCCACAGTTCAACCGCCTGGTACTCGGTGGCGTCGCGCCCGGTTCCACCCTGAAGCCGCTGATCGGCCTGGCCGGCCTGGATTCCGGCGTGCGCCGCCCGGAAGACAAGGTGTTGTCCACCGGCATGTTCTACCTGCCCGGCACCTCGCGTGGCTGGGGTGACTCGCACCGCGGCGGCCATGGCTGGACCGACCTGCGCAAATCCATCGCGCAGTCGGTCAACACCTACTACTACAAGCTGGCGCTGGACCTGGGCATCGAGCGCTTCGACCATTACATGGAGTACTACGGCTTCGGCCAGCCGACCGGTATCGACCTGACCGGCGAGATCGGCGGCATCCTGCCGTCGCCGGCCTACAAGCGGAAGAGCCGCAAGGAAGCCTGGTACCCGGGCGATACAGTCAACATCAGCATCGGCCAGGGTGACTGGAAGGTCACCCCGCTGCAGCTGGCACGGGGTGTCAGTGGGCTGGCCAACGGGCAGCTGCGCACGCCCCATCTGGTCATCCAGCAGCGTGCCGGGTTCGACCATGACTGGATGGCGACCGACCCGGGCGAGAGCAAACCGGTCAGTCCGAACCCGAACAACCTGCAGGCGGTGCGCGAAGGCATGATGGCCACCATGCTGCCTGGCGGCAGCGCGGCACGCATGGCGGCTGGCGCGCCGTACACGATGGCCGGCAAGACCGGTACCGCGCAGGTCATCAGCCGCAAGGGCACCGCCGCGGTGAATCCGAAGAGCCTGCCGATGCACCTGCGCCATCGCGCGCTGTTCGTCGGTTTCGCGCCGGTTGAACAGCCGGTGATCGCGCTGGCGATCGCGGTGGAGGGCGGCGGCTACGGCGGTGCGGCGGCCGCGCCGATCGCACGCAAGGTGTTCGACGCCTATCTGCTGGGCAAGATGCCTGAAGGCATGCAGCCGCTGGACAGCGAACGCGGTACCACCGCGATCGGCGCGACCGCATTCGACAACGAAGATGTGGGCGCACGCCAGGCCGGTGATCTTGCTGCAGCACAGTTGGGCGAACACCCGGTGCTGGTCGGCGTGCCCGCGCCGGAACCGGCACCCGCACCCGCACCACAGCCGGGGACGCCGGCTGCGGCCGCGTTGCCGGCCACGCCGCGTCCGACCACCGCGGAGCCCGCACGATGAGAGTGTTCCTGCGTTGGGCCGGCGACATGCTGCGCCGCTTCTTCAGCACGCTGGACTGGGTGCTGTGCCTGGCCCTGGGCGCGCTGATGGTGATCGGCCTGGCCACGCTGAAGAGTGCCGGTGGCGACGGCCTGGTGATGGCCCAGGGCGCGCGCTTCGCAGTGGGCATGGCCGCGTTGTGGGGCATCTCGCGGGTACCGATCCTGCGCATCCGCTCGGCCACGCCGATGATCTACGCGATCTCGATGATCCCGTTGCTGGCGGTGTTCGTGCTGGGCACCGGCAAATACGGCCGGCAGTGGCTGGACCTGAAATTCTTCTACCTGCAGCCGGCCGAACTGCTGAAGGTCAGCCTGCCGATGATGGTGGCCTGGTACCTGCACAAGATGCCGCTGCCGCCGCGCTTCAACACCGTGCTCGTGGCGCTGGTCATCATCGGCGTGCCAACCGGCCTGGTGATGCTGCAGCCGGACTTCGGTACCGGTGTGCTGATCGCCGCCAGTGGTGTGTTCGTGCTGTTGCTGGCGGGCCTGCCGTGGTGGTGGGTCGGGCTGGGCGTGGGCGGCGTGGCCGCGGTCGCGCCGGTGGCCTGGTTCTGGCTGCTGCGGCCGTACCAGAAGGACCGCATCATGATGTTCCTGGACCCCGAGATGGATGCGCTGGGGGCCGGCTGGAACATCATCCAGTCGAAGATCGCGATCGGTTCCGGCGGCTTCGATGGCAAGGGCTGGGGCGAGGGCTCGCAGTCGCACCTGAACTTCATTCCCGAACAGACCACCGACTTCGCGTTCTCGGTGCTGAGCGAGGAATTCGGCTGGATCGGCGTAGCGACCGTTCTGGCGCTGTATCTGGTGGTGATCGGGCGCTGCCTGTGGATCGCCAGCCAGTCGCGGGATTCCTATTCGCGCCTGCTGGCCGGCGCTACCGGCCTGGCGTTCTTCGTCTATGTGCTGGTGAACGGCGGGATGATTTCCGGCCTGCTGCCGGTGGTGGGCGTGCCGATGCCGCTGATCAGCTACGGCGGTACCTCGGCGGTGTCACTGCTGGCCGGCTTCGGATTGGTGATGGCCGTGCGTAGCCACAACCCCGTACACGGCGGCTACGGCTGAGCCCGGAATCGGGGTCGGATCCCTTTTCCATGGGAAAAGGGCTCTGACCCCATCTGGCGGCCCGCAGCCGGGCATGGCCCGGCGCTACCTCAGGCGGTCGAGCATGGCTCGACGCTGCAAACGCAGAAGCACCCTGACAGCTTCACGCAAGCGCCCGTTGCTACCGTGGCGCACGTGGAATGGAAACGAATGCTTGGCGGCTGCCGTGAGGCGGTGCGCACGATCGACCTGCCGTTGCTGGTCGCGTTGTTGTTCCTGATGGGCGTGGGCCTGGCGGTGCTGCACAGCGTGTCCGGCCCGGTAGCCGGGCAGGCGGCGCGCTTTGCCGGTGGCCTGGTGGCGATGTGGCTGCTGTCGCGTGTATCGCTGCTGCGCCTGCGCGCGTGGACACCGGCGTTGTATGCGTTGTCGATGCTGCCGCTGATGGCGGTGTATGTGATCGGTACCGGCAAGTACGGGCAGCGCTGGCTCAATCTGGGCATCTTCTACCTGCAGCCATCGGAGCTGCTCAAGCTCAGCCTGCCGTTGATGATGGCCTGGTACCTGCACCGGCAGCCGTTGCCGCCCTCACCACGTACGGTGCTGACGGCCGCAGTGCTGATCGGCGTTCCCGCCGTGCTGATCCTGATGCAGCCGAACCTCGGCACCGCCACCTTGGTCACTGCCAGTGGCGTGTTCGCGTTGTTGCTGGCAGGCCTGCACTGGGGCTGGGTGGCGACCGGCGCAACAGGATTGGCAGTGGCCGCACCACTGGCGTGGTTCGGTCTGTTGCGTCAGTACCAGAAGGATCGCGTGCTGACCTTCCTCGACCCGGCGGCAGACCCGCTCGGCACCGGCTGGAACATCCTGCAGTCACGCATCGCGATCGGTTCCGGTGGCTGGCAGGGGCGTGGCTGGGGGCAGGGCACCCAGGCCACGCTGGATTTCCTGCCCGAGTACACGACCGACTTTGCGTTTTCGGTGCTGGCCGAGGAATTCGGCTGGATCGGTGTGGCGACGCTGTTCGCGCTGTACCTGTTCGTGGTCGGACGCTGCCTGTGGATCGCAGTGCATGCGCGCGACACGCATGCACGATTGCTGGCCGGCAGCCTGGGGCTGGCGTTCTTCGTCTACGTATTGGTGAACGGTGGAATGATTTCCGGCCTGTTGCCGGTGGTGGGCATCCCGATGCCGTTGATCAGTTATGGCGGGACATCGGCGGTCTCGCTGTTGGCCGGCATCGGACTGGTGATGGCGGTGCGTGGGCACCGGCCCGTGCACGGGGGATAGGGTTTCCAGCCAACGGCGCAGCCCCTCGTGGATGGTGTCTGGGTGGTCGCGGAAAGCAGAAGCCGCGGGTGGGCCGGTCGGGTTGGGTACGCGGGGGACGCCGTGAATCCGTCCCTGGAGGCTTGGCAGCCGCTTGCTCGTGTGCGCTGTCCTGCGCACACGGCAAGACCGGGGTTGGGCGTCCTGCCCAACCCGCCCGAGGCATGCCTCTGGCCCATGCGGCTGACACCCCCCGCGAACCCAACCCGACCGACCTCTGACAGATTTTGGCGGTCTGCCACCCACGGAGAAGAAAAGAGAAGATCAAAAGCGGGTCGCGGCGCTGCACTTGCTCGTGAGCCGAGCATGGCTATGCCGGTCGTCCTGACCGGCACCCTTCGGGCCGTCGCCATGGTCGACGTTGGCAGCTGCTCCTGCCGCTGCCTTCGGCTCCACACAAGGCAATGAAGCGACCCGCCAAGCCGCTTTTGCTCTTGATCTTCTCTTTTCTTCTCCGTGGGTGAATGCGCACGGAACCTGTCCGTGGCCGGGTAGATGGGCTGCGCAGGGGCGTGAGCCGCATGGATGCGGCGACCGAGCTTACATGGATGTACTTGCAGCGGCCCCTGCGCAGCCCATCTACCTGGCCTCACCCGTGAACTGCTTTTCGCGGCGACCCACGAGGGGCTGCGCCGTTGGCTGGAAACTTCCTGACTCTGCGCAACGCCCGTTGTGGAAGCGTTCTCACAACGATGCACGACAGCACACCCGCTGACCAAAGTCCGGAAAAAGCGTTAGCTGGTTCACACTTTTACAGCGCGTTGATCCTGATCAATGGACTTGTCGTAATCGGCCTGCACAATGGCGGCCCGTTCGGCACGGCGCGCCGTCAATCGTTGCAGCGCGAGGGGGCGTCGGGCGGGAAGCAGTACTGATCCAACGGGTACAGGGAGCGCGGAGCACTGCCACTGGGGAGCGGCAGCCGCGCGGGTACCGACCGGATCCGGTCGCCGGTTGCGTCTGCGGGGATGGGGACGCAACCGGCAACCTCTATCTGAATGGGGAAGTGTGATCACGACGTCTTCACATTTCCCGCTGGTCGCAGGCAAATCGTTGTGATTCATGGTGTTAGGGGTTTTAATTCATCCATGACCTGCTAACCTGCGACGATGATTCGACGCACTCTGGCCTGCATGCTCACCCTCGGCCTGGTCGCCTGCGCGACCCAGCCGAAGTCCCCACCGTCTTCGCCCCAGGCCAGCAGTACGCCGCGCCAGCCCGCCGCCAAGGCCCATGGCCCGGCCGAGGCCGCGCCCGAAGCCGCCGCTGCCACCGCGCCGCCGGTCGATCTCACCCCGGTGCGGTTCGAGGTCGCACGGGCCCGCTTCGTTGCCGATACCGCCAAGCGCTATGGCCTGAAGCCGGAGCAGATCAGCAGCGTGCTCGACCAGGCGCAGGTGCGCCAGCCGATCATTGCCGCGATGTCGCGCCCGGCCGAACGGGTCAAGCCGTGGAACGAATACCGGCCGATGTTCATCAGCAAGGCGCGTATTGATGGCGGCCGCGCGTTCCTGGCCCAGCATCGCGCCGAACTGGATCGCGTGCAGCAGCGCACCGGTGTGCCGGCCGAAGTGATCGTGGCGATCATCGGCGTGGAAACCAGCTACGGAAAGAATGCCGGCAGCCATCGCGTGCTCGATGCGCTGTACACGCTGGCGTTCTATTACCCGCGCAGCGGCGACCCGGCCAAGCTGGAACGCGAAGTGCGCCGCGAGCTGTTCTTCCGCGATGAGCTGGCCAAGCTGTTCGAGCTGGGCCGCGAAGAAAACCTGGACATCACCACGCTCAAGGGCAGTTATGCCGGTGCGATGGGCATGGGCCAGTTCATGCCGTCCAGCTATCTGGATTACGCGGTGGACGGCAACGGCGATGGCCGCCGCGATCTGTTCACCAGCTACGACGACGTGTTCTCGTCCATCGCCAACTACTTCGTGAAGAAGGGTGGCTGGGTGCGGGGTGGCCAGGTGGCCGTGCCGGCCACGTTGGCGCCGGGCCGCGAGGAATTCAATCCGACCGAGTGGATGCCGACCTGGTCGCTGGCCGACTTGGCGCAGCGCGGCTACCAGCCCAGCGCTGCAGTGCAGCCGGGCGCCACGGCCACGCCGATCACGCTTGAAGGCAGCACCGGCAAGCAGTACTGGCTGGGCTTCCAGAACTACTACGCGATCACCCGCTACAACCTCTCGAAGATGTACGCGATGGCCGTGTTCCAGTTGTCCCAGGCCATCGCCGGACAGGAGCTGCCCCCGGCATGAACATCAGATGGCTGGTCCCAGGCTTGATCGTCCTCGCGCTGGCTGCCTGCAGCAGCGCGCCGAAGAAGCCGGCCACGGCCGGCCATGGTGGCAAGTCGGGTGGCACCCTGGTGCAGGGGCGCGGCTCACGCCCGGCCCACTGCCCGGAAGGCTCGCCCTACGCGGCGGCCAAGGAAGACCTGAGCACGCGCGGCAACTACACCGCCGGTGGCCTGTACAAGCCGGGCGTGCGTGACAGCACGCCGGACTACATTCCCAACGTGGCCTGCATCCCCGAGCCGGAAGTGACCGCGGAAGAACGCTCGGCGATCGGCAACAAGACGCCGTACGTGGTGCTGGGTAAGTCGTACAAAGTGCTCGACGACACCCGCAACTATGTCGAGCGCGGCACTGCGTCGTACTACGGCGCCAAGTTCCATGGCCGCCTGACCTCCAACCGCGAGGTCTACGACATGTATCAGTTCACCGCTGCGCACAAGACGCTGCCGCTGCCCAGCTTCGCCCGCGTGACCAACCTCGACAACGGCGAGTCGGTGATCGTGCGCGTCAACGATCGCGGTCCGTTCCATGATGGCCGCGTGGTCGATCTCAGCTATGCCGCCGCTGTGCGCCTGGGCATCACCCAGCGTGGCACCGGCAACGTGGAGGTACGCGCGCTGCAGCCGGGTGAGGGCAACCTGCTGGCGCAGAAGCCGTCGCGCCGCGAGCGCCGTGCCGCCGAAGCAGCAGCCGCGGCCGCTGTGGCCAGTGCGCGCCCGACGCCAGCCGCACGCCCCACCGCCGACAGCGACATCGATCGCCTGGTCAAGCGCCTGCCGGGCGACAGCATGCCTGCGCGTGGCCAGCCGGCCACCACCCAGGGCGTGGCCAGCACGCTGCCGGACGTGGCGGTCAGCAGCCTGCCGCCGAGCGCGGCGCCGGTGCGCAGCACGGCGCCGGCTCCGGCTGTCGTGGCCAGCACCACTCCGCGCGCGGTGGCGCCGGCACCGGTGCGCAGCGCATCGACCACGCCGGCCGCACCCAGCCTGTCGCAGCAGGTGGTGGGCGCGGTGATGGTGCAGGTCGCCAGCTTCTCCAGCCGCGACAATGCCAACCGCGCGATGGGCCAGCTCAACGCCGCCGGCATCGTCGGCGCGACCATCAGTGACATCGCCGCCGGTGGCCGCACCCTGTTCCGCCTGCGTGTTCCCGCCAGCGACCATGCCAGTGCTGCGGAACTTGCCGGCCGCATCGCCGGTCTGGGCCTGGGTTCGCCGCAGATCGTCAAGGATTGATCCGCCCGGGCCGGTGCTGCCGGCCCATGCTCCCCCGGCCTTACAATGGCCGTTACGTTCCACCCTCCATTCCCGGCCGTCCCCTGGAGCCTGCTGTCCAATGAATTTCCGTTCCGCCGCCACCGCCCTGGCCGCCACCCTGGTGGTGGGCCTGGCTTCCGCCCAGACGCCGCTGCCGACCCCGGCCACGCCGACGCCTGCCGCCGCTGCCGCCCCGGCCACTGTTGCCACTCCGCCGGCGCCCGCGCCCAGCGTGTCCAAGGCCTGGGTGCTGATGGATTACGCCACCGGCCAGGTGCTGGCCGGTGAAAACATCAATGAACAGCTGGCTCCGGCCAGCATCACCAAGGTGATGACGTCCTACGTGATCGCCGCCGAGGTCAAGAACGGCAAGGTCCGTGCGGATGATCAGGTGATGATGAGCGAGCGCGCCTGGCGCGAAGGTGGCGCGGGTACCGATGGCAGCTACAGCGGCTTCCCGGTCAACCAGACTGCGCGCCTGGAAGACATGGAAAAGGGCATGGCGATCCAGTCCGGCAATGACGCCGCGATCGCTCTGGCCGAACACGTGGCTGGCAGCGAGGAAGCCTTTGCTTCGCTGATGAACAGCTATGCCGCCAAGATCGGCATGAAGAATTCGCACTTCGTCAACGCCCATGGCCTGACCGCTCCGGGTCACCACAGCAGCGCCTACGATCTGGCACTGCTGGGCCGCGCGATGGTGCGCGATTACCCGGAAACCTACGCGTACAACAAGATCAAGGAATTCCAGGTCGGCAACATCAAGCAGCCGAACCGCAACCTGCTGTTGTGGCGCGATGGCAGCGTGGACGGCATCAAGACCGGTCACACCTCGGAAGCCGGTTACTGCCTGATGAGCTCGGCCCAGCGTGGTGACCAGCGTCTGGTGGCCGTGGTGCTGGGCGGCCAGTCGGAAAAGCAGCGTGCCGATGACAGCCTGGCCCTGCTGAACTGGGGGTTCCGCTTCTTCGAGACCCACCGCCTGTACGAGCCGGGCAAGGCCGTGGCCGAGCACAAGGTCTGGAAGGGCACCACCGACAAGGTGCAGCTGGGCGTGGCGCAACCGATGCTGGTGAGCGTGCCGCGCGGCCGCTACAACGACCTGAAGCCGAGCATCGATGTGCCCAAGACCCTGGAAGCACCGTTCACCGCCGGCCAGCAGATCGGCACCGTGAAGGTGATGCTGGATGGCAAGCTGGTGGCCGAAGCACCGCTGGTGGCGGTGGCTGCCGTTGAACAGGCCGGCTTCTTCAAGCGCCTGTGGGACAGCTTCTGGATGTGGTGGGAATCGGAATGATCCACGCCCCGGCGTGGTGAACGAAAAGGCCGGCAAATGCCGGTCTTTTCCGTTTTGGGATGGCGGCTCCGCATGATTCCCGCCGGATGTGGGTAGTGCCGGCCGCTGGCCGGCTCCTCATGAACCCATCCGGATGTGGGTAGTGCCGGCCGCTGGCCGGCTCCTTATGAACCCATCCGGATATGCCGGCAGCCGGCCAGCGGCCGGCACTACCCTCGGCGCTTCGCTTACAGCGATCGGCTGATGGTGAAGCTGCCGAACACCGGTGCTTCGCGCTGGCCGTTGAACTCGCGCGTGCTGTGGTAACGCGCCGCGGCGAACTTCCAGCGTCCGTACATCACGGCCACGCCGTAGCCGCCGTAGGCCACCACATGGCGCTTGTCCACGCTGTGACTGTTGCGGAACGTGTTGCCATCCAGCGTGATGTCACGGATCACCCAGGCGGCGTCCGAGGTCGCGAACAGGTGCCAGGACCAGCCATTGGGACGGCCGCCGCGGGTCGGCGCAGTGTTCTCACCGGCCGGGCGCAACGGCGTGCTGCCGAAGTCGTCCGGCAGCTTCCAGCCGAAGCGCACTTCACCGCCGAGGTTGGCCTTGGTTTCCAGGTTGCCGATCGACCCACCGTAGTGGCTGATGGCGTCCCAACCCCAGCCGTCGGCATTGACGCTGGCATCGCCCGGCCAGCGGCGCATGCGCTCATGGGTCAGCATGAACAGGGGCTCGTTGTGCAGCTGGTTGTCCCAGCCCTTGAATTTCTCGTCGCCCAGCACTTCGTGCACGGCATTCTGCACCTGCTTGCCCTGTGCCCACGGGCCAACCACGCCCAGCGTCAGCTGGGTGGTCTGCAGGCGGTCGCCGCTGCGCGCATTGAAACCGAAGTTTGCGATCAGTACGCCGGCGTAAGGACGGTCGTCCTCGATCAGGTCCCTGCGGCTGAAATCGGTCGGGGTGAAGATGCCCTGGCCGATGCTGAAGATCATGTTCTGCTGTTCGAACTTGCCCGGATGCAGCCCTTCCAGGTACTGGTTCACCCAGCGCGCCATGCGCGGCAGGCAGGGGTCGTCGGTGTAATCGACCAGATTGGGCGAGACCAGGGTCAACAGTGCACCGTTGGTGTAGCCCTGGTCCTGGTGGCGGCCGCCGAACAAGTCATTGTCGACGCGGAAATTGACCTGCGGCGGGTGGTCGCGCATCGCGTCCGGGCCACATTGTTCGGCCGCCTGGGCGGCGAGGGGGAGGGCAGCAGCCAGCAGGCCGGACAGCCCGAGGGCTGCAAGGCGGCGTTGGGAAGGGGGGCTCATGTGAGAAGTTGTTTCTGTCTGTCGTTATATGCTGCGACACGGTACTCGCGCGGACGTGATGGAACGAGCGCGTTCGAATCACTTGTCTGTTCCGAAAACGACATTGTCTCGTGAAGACAATCCTGCACTGTCCTGCGGCGCCCCATGGCGCAACGGCCAATGCTGAACGGCCGTTCAGCTGCAACGCAGCGACTCACCGGTGCACTGTTTGACGTTGATGAATACTCTTGGGTTTATTGCCCTGCGGCCCGATAATGGGGGCATGGAAATCAAGTCCGACAACCCCGACCACGGCTTCCAGTTCCCCGGCCAGTTCGAGCTCAGTGCCATGGGCCCGGCCAACCGCGGCCTGGAACATGAGCTTCCCCGCCTGCTGCTGGCTGCCGGCATCGATGTGGTGAACGAACGCATCAGCTGGAAGCATTCCTCCAACGGCAAGTACGTCTCCGTGCGCATCGTGTTCAAGGCCGAAAGCCGCGAACAGTACGACCTGGCGCACCAGGCGCTGCGCGACCACCCGGAAGTGAAGTGGACGCTGTAGCCGACAGCTGCCCGGCCGAAGCCGCCCCGGAAGACCGCGCGCCGCGCCCGGCGCTGGTCCGCGACCTCGGCCGCCAGGCCTATGAACCGGTGTGGCGCGCCATGCAGCGCTTCACCGACCAGCGCAGCGAGGCAGACGCCGATGAGCTGTGGGTGGTCGAGCACGACCCGGTATTCACCCTGGGCCAGGCCGGCAAGGACGAGCATGTGCTGGCGCCGGGCGAAATCCCGGTGCTGCACGTGGACCGCGGTGGCCAGGTGACCTATCACGGCCCCGGCCAGCTGGTGGTCTATCCGCTGCTGCGCCTGCCACGGCTGGGCATCGGTGTGCGCGACTACGTGTGCCGCATCGAGCAGGCCATCATCGATACCCTGGCCGAGTGGAACATCGGCGCCGAACGCCGCGAGGGCGCCCCGGGCGTTTACGTGGGTGGCGCCAAGATCGCCGCACTCGGCATCCGCGTGCGCCGCGGCTGTACCTTCCATGGCCTGGCCTTCAACGTGGCCATGGACCTGGAACCTTTCCACCGCATCAACCCCTGTGGCTATCAGGGGTTGCAGGTGACCTCGGTAGTAGACTTGGGCGGGCCCTCCGGGATGGAGGCCGTCAAGCCGGTGCTGCTGGACCACCTGGCCCGCCAGTTCGGCCTGCTGCTGCAGGCCACGCCCGAACTGCCTGATCTTTCTGCGGCCGCCTGACCGCCCCCCGGAACTGCCATGACTGAAACCACCGCCCGTTCCATTCCCCTGCAGATCGTGCAGGGCGACTCTCCGTCCGCCGCGCCGTTGCAGGCCGGGGTCAAGCAGCTGGGCGGTGACAAGATCAACCGCTCGCCGGTGCAGTTCGCCGACGCGCCGGTGCTGCGCAAGCCGTCCTGGATCCGCGTGCGCATTCCCTCGGGCAATGCCGTGCAGAACCTGAAGGCCAAGCTGCGCGAGAACCGCCTGGTGACCGTGTGCGAGGAAGCCAGCTGCCCGAACATCCACGAGTGCTTCGGCCACGGCACGGCAACGTTCATGATCCTCGGCGAAGTCTGCACGCGCCGCTGCTCGTTCTGCGACGTGGCCCACGGCCGCCCGAAGCCGCCGGATGCCAACGAACCGGCCAGCCTCGGCCAGACCGTGGCCGACATGGGCCTGAAGTACGTGGTGGTGACCAGCGTCGACCGTGATGACCTGCGCGACGGCGGTGCCCAGCACTTCGTCGACTGCATCAGCGCCATCCGCGCGAAGTCGCCGGGTACCCGCATCGAAGTGCTGACCCCGGACTTCCGTGGCAAGGGCCGCATGGAACGCGCGCTGGAGATCCTGGCGCAGAACCCGCCGGATGTGTTCAACCACAACATCGAAACCGTGCCGGACCTGTACCGCAACGTTCGCCCGGGTGCGGACTACCAGTGGTCGCTGAACCTGCTGAAGAACTTCAAGGCGCAGCACCCGGACGTGCCGACCAAGAGCGGCATCATGCTGGGCCTGGGCGAAGAGTTCGAACAGATCAAGGCCACCATGCGTGACCTGCGCGCGCACGACGTGGACATGATCACCATCGGCCAGTACCTGCAGCCGACCGCGCATCACCACCCGGTGCTGAAGTACTGGACCCCCGAGGACTACAAGGCGCTGGAAGACTATGGCTACGAGCTGGGCTTCAGCCACGTGGCCTCCGGCCCGATGGTGCGCTCGTCGTACCACGCCGACGTGCAGGCCAAGGGCGCCGGCGTCTCCTGAGGTGGGTGCGAACCGCCCTGGTGGGTGCGAACCTTGGTTCGCACGCCTTTGCCTGCTGTAGAGCCGAGCCCATGCTCGGCCCCGCCTTCGCCTGCATTCACAATTTGCTACACCGGCCCGGCTAGGCTGGTTTTCCACCGAGCGCGGCCGGATGACAAACCCGGCAACTTTCGGCACTGTCGTGGTGTCTTAACACCCCGCAGTCTCCCCCTTGGCAAGGCGCCTTCGAGCACGTCAATGAAATTCAAAGCCCCCGCATTCCTGATGGCCCTGGCGCTGGTCGCGCCGTTGGCGCTGGCGGCCAAGGCCGACTCGCCGGCATTGCCCGCCGCGGCAACCGCCGATCAGGTGACCACATCCAAGCTGGTGTACGGCCTGCTGTCCGACAGCCGTTACGCCTACCGCCCGCGCGCGCTGGACGAGGCCACCTCCAAGGACGTGTTCAAGCGCTACCTGGAGACGCTGGACGGCGGCAAGCAGTACTTCACCCAGGCCGACGTGGCGCGCTTCGCGCCGTTCGAAGCCAACATCTCCTCGGCCATCCGTGGCGGCGAGCTGGAGCCGGCGTTCCAGGTGTTCGCGGTGTACAAGCAGCGTGTTGGCGAACGTGTGGCCTATGCGCGCAAGCTGCTCAAGCAGGAGCCGGACTTCACCACCGACGAGCGCTTCGAATACGACCGCAAGAAGGTGCCGTGGGCGGCCAGCAGCGCCGAACTGGATGAGCTGTGGCGCAAGTCGGTGAAGAACGACTGGCTGCGCCTGAAGCTGGCCGGCAAGAAGCCGGACGACATCCGCAAGACGCTGGACAAGCGCTACGCGACGCTGGAGAAGTCGGTCAATGAACTGAAGGGCGAAGACGTCTTCCAGTTCTTCATGAATTCGTACACGAGTGCCGTCGATCCGCACACGGACTACTTCACCCCGCGCACCGCCGAGAACTTCAACCAGGCGATGTCGCTGTCGCTGGAAGGCATCGGTGCGCAGCTGCAGCGCCAGGATGACGTGGTGGTGATCCGCGAGATCATCGCCGGTGGCCCGGCCGCGGTGGATGGCACGCTGAAGCCGGGTGACCGTATCGTCGGCGTCGGGCAGGGCAAGTCCGGCCTGGTCGAGGATGTGATCGGCTGGCGTATCGACGATGTCGTGGCCAAGATCCGAGGCGCCAAGGACACCCAGGTCAAGCTGGAATTCATTCCGGCTGCCGAAGGTGCCGACGGCAAGCACCACACCCTGGTGCTGACCCGCCAGAAGGTGCGCCTGGCTGAGCAGGCCGCCAAGGGCGAGACCATGACCATTCCGGCCGCCAATGGTGAGCCGGCGCGCAAGGTCGGCGTGATCAAGCTGCCGACTTTCTACCAGGACTTCGAAGGCCGTCGCCGCAATGCGGCCGACTACGCTTCGGCCACCCGCGACGTGGCCAAGCTGCTGGCTGGCTTCAAGAACGACAAGCTGGACGGCGTGGTGCTGGATCTGCGCAACAACGGCGGTGGTTCGCTGGATGAAGCCATTGAATTGACCGGCCTGTTCATCGAACAGGGCCCGGTGGTGCAGGTGCGCGAGTCCGGTGGCCGCGTCACCGTCAACAGCGACCGCAACCAGGGCGTGGCATGGGATGGCCCGCTGGCGGTGCTGATCAACCGCGGTTCGGCCTCGGCTTCGGAGATCTTCGCCGGTGCCATCCAGGACTACGGTCGTGGCCTGGTGATCGGTGAGACCAGCTTCGGCAAGGGCACCGTGCAGAACATCGTCGACCTTGACCGTTGGCCGAGTGGCGAGACCCAGCGCTTCGGCCAGGTCAAGCTGACCATCGCCCAATTCTTCCGCATCAGCGGCAGCAGCACCCAGCACAAGGGTGTGGTGCCGGACCTGGCCTTCCCGGCCAGCGTCGATGCCACCGAGTTCGGCGAGAGCACCTACGACAACGCGCTGCCGTGGACCCGCATCGCTGCCGTGCCGCACACCCAGTACGGCAACTTCGCGCCGTTGCTGCCGAAGCTGGAAACCCGCCATGACGCGCGCATTGCCGCCGACAAGGAATTCCAGTGGTGGAACGAGGACGTGGAGCAGTTCCGCACCGAGGCCGCGAAGAAGTACATCTCGCTCAACGAGGCCACCCGCCGCGCCGAGCGTGAGCGCCAGGACACCCAGCGCAAGGAGCGCCAGGCGATGCGCAAGGAACTGGGCCTGGCCCTGGACCCGCTGGCCGATGACAGCAACGACGACGGCCTGACCGGCAACGAGCGCGACATCGTCAAGGATGCCGCCCGCGAGAAGGCTGCCGAGAAGCGTCCGGACCCGCTGCTGCGCGAGTCGGCCTCGATCCTGGCCGATGCGGTGAACTTGCTGGCCAATGACCGCCCGCTGTCGGCGCAGGTGCTGCCGCAGTCGACCGGCGCCGGTCGCTGGGCAGACTGAGCCGGCGACGGCATGTGATACCCGAGGGGCCGGCATTGCCGGCCCCTTTCTGTTTGGGGAGCTCGTTCACGGTGGCACTGGGCCATGCCCAGCGAGTGAAGTGCCACAAACGACTTAATCCCCTCCGTCCCCTTTTACGTGCATGAACCGGCAGCAACGCGGTGGCCCGGTCACGCCGGTTTCGACCTGCCGCACACGGCCGCGGGACTACCCTTGGCGGTACCGTCCTCGCAGGAGCACCCATGCGGGCCTCCCGTCTTTCCCGTGCTGTTGTGGTGCTTGGCAGCGCCCTGATCCTGTCGGCCTGTGGTGGCCGCGCCGCCGACAGCACGTTGCTGCGCGAATCCTTCGATTCCGGCGACACGTTCTCGCGGACCGTCGATGGCGGTCCGGGTGAAGCCTGTGAAGCCGCGCGACGCACCCTGCTCAGCCAGGGCTATGCCATCGCCCGTGCCGATGACGCACAGGTGGAAGGCAACAAGAACTTCCAGCCGCGCGAAGACGACCACGAGCAGCTGGTGCTGCGCATCTCCTGCGCGCCGCGTGGCAACCAGACGCTGGTATTCGTCAGTGCGGTGCAGGACCGCTATGCGCTGAAGAAGAGCCCGACGTCAGCCAGTGTCGGCGTCGGTGCGCTGGGCTCGGTGTCGCTGCCGTTCGGCAGCAATGACGACTCGCTGGTGAAAGTGGCCAGCAGCACGGTCACCGATGCCGGGTTCTATCAGCGCTTCTTCCAGCGCCTGCAGCAGTTCCTGCCGGCGACTGCAGGCACACCCGCACCACCTCCGGCCGCACCACCGGAACCTGCACCGGCCAGCACGGACCAGGGTTGAGGGTGCGCGCCAGTTTGATCGGCGTGGTTCTGCTGCTGGTGCCTGCGCTGGGCAGCGCGGCCATGGCACCGGACTGCAGGCAAGGCCTGCTGCAGCGGCTGGGATGGCGCTTCGACGAGGCCATGGTCAGTGCCCCCCTGGTGCACGGCGGTCCGGTATGCACGCGCGCGTCGCTGGCTGAAGCACAGGCGGCGGGCGATTTGCGCGTGCAGTGGGCGGCCGGAATGCCCGCTGCGGCCCGCCAGGCAGTGCTGCAGGAGCTGCTGGATGACCCTGCGACGGTCTGTGCCTATGCCTTCCAGTTGGGCGCAGCCACGCAACGTGCAGCCTCGGCATTGCAGGCCAACCCCACCTTCCGCTTCTCCGGCCCGCAGCTGGGCTGGATCGGCTTCGGCCTGCAGGGGCCGCGCGCGCAAGGCTGGCAGCGCACGCGCAGTTTCGGCCGCGGCTTCGTGCCCAGTGCAGGCAACAGTCAGGCGCTGCAGGCGTTCTACAGCGGTGCCGTGCGTGCCGAGTGCGGGGTCGGCCGCCAGGTCGCGCAGCTGGCTACGCAACGAGAGCTGTATGGTGATGCCGCGTTCGATACGGAGTTCGCTGCGGATGAGCTGTCGATCGGCACCTTCCTCGCTCTGCATGGGACCGACAGCATCCTGCTCGGCGCGCATGCCGGCGATTTCTTCGCCGATGGCAAGGCGGTGCGTACCTCGGCGATGGGGCGGCAGGCGTTCGTCGGCGTGCCCGGTTTCATCGAACATGTGTACGACAAGGGCACGCTGGACGACCTGAGCAACCAGGCCGAGAACTTCGTGGTGGTCGATGTGGGAGCGGACGCTGCACAGGTGCTGGCGATGCACGGTGGGCTGGCCTGGTACGACCAGCGCAATGTCGAACTATGGAAACTCGCGCAGGACATCCCGCGTATCGGCCAGCGCTACTTCGAGCGCCTGCTGTTCGAGCGCGATCCGGACCTTCGTGCACGGCTGGAACCGCGCTACCAGGCCACGCTGGCACGCATGGACCAGCTGCTGGACGATCCGTTCTACCAGCAGTTCGTGATCTATGTGCACCCACGCGGTATACGTCCCATCGGCTACCACGTCGCCCGCCTGCTTGATCGCAACCCACGAACGCCGTTTTCGATCGACCTGGCGGTGCACAATCTGCATACCACGCTCTACCGGCGTTGGCGCGAGGCGCAGCTGCGCCACTGCGCGGCTACCGGCAGGCCAGGCAGCCTGACCCTAGACCCCAACTGAAGGTGAAACAATGGATATTGCAATGATCGGCCTCGGCCGCATGGGCGCCAACATGGCCCAGCGCCTGCATCGCGGTGGCCACCGCGTGGTCGGCTACGACCCGGGCGAAGGTGCCCGCCAGCGCGCCGCCGAAGCCGGCCTGGAGGTGGTCGATTCGCTGGCCGCCGCGGTTGCCGCGCTGCCGGTGCCGCGCGTGGTGTGGCTGATGGTGCCGGCCGGCGAAACCGTCGACCAGACCCTGGGCCAGCTGACCCCGCACCTGGCCGAGGGTGACATCGTCATCGACGGCGGCAACTCCAACTACCAGGACTCGATTCGTCGCGCCAAGGCGCTGGCCGAAGACGACCTGGGCTACGTCGACTGCGGCACCAGCGGTGGCGTGTGGGGCCTGCAGGAAGGCTACAGCCTGATGGTCGGTGGCGAAGCCTCGGTGGTGGAGCAGATCGCACCGCTGCTGCGCACGCTGGCACCGGCCGAAGACCGTGGCTGGGGTCGTGTCGGCCCGTCCGGCGCTGGCCACTTTACCAAGATGGTCCACAACGGCATCGAGTACGGAATGATGCAGGCCTACGCCGAAGGCTTCGCGCTGATGGAGCGCAAGCAGGAGATGGAACTGGACCTGGCCCAGGTGGCCGAAGTCTGGCGCCACGGCAGCGTGGTGCGTTCGTGGCTGCTGGACCTGAGTACCGAAGCCCTCAAGCGCAATCCGTCGCTGGATGGCATCGCGCCGTACGTGGAGGATTCCGGTGAAGGCCGCTGGACCGTGGCGGAAGCGATCGCGCTCGATGTGCCGGCACCGGTGATCACCTTGTCGCTGCTGGAACGCCTGCGCTCGCGCGAATCCAATTCGTTCACCGACCGCCTGCTGTCGGCGATGCGCAACGAGTTCGGCGGCCACGCCATCAAGAAATCGTAAGCACCGCGGTGGGGTCAGAGCCCTTCGGCGTTGCCGAAGGGATCCGACCCCAGGCAGATCGGGGTCGGATCCTTTTCTGAAGGAAAAGGCTCTGACCTCACAAAAGCAGTCGAGCATGGCTCGACTCTACAAAATCCGTCTCCGATCGTTGCCACGTCATCCACGCATGGCGTGGAACTACTGGTCAGTCCAACGCGATTCGCCGCCCTTCGCGCGCACTGTCCATGCCAGCCTGCAGCAACCGCATCAGCTGCAGCGCCTGCACCGCGCTGACCGTCGCTTCGCCGTCGCCATGCATCGCCGCCGCGAACCGTGCATACAGCCGCCGGTAGTCGCCGGGCAGATTGTCGACCGTCGCGCGCTGCACGTTGTCTTCGGCATCGCAGCGCACCAGCTCACCATGCCGCGGGTCGATGCCCCAGCCCGGCGCACCGGGTGCCACACCGCGGCGCAGCTGCGCCTCCTGCACGTCCAGGCCGTGCTTGATCCAGCTGGCCTTGCTGCCATGCACGCTGAAGTGCGGCGTCTGCGCCGCCACCAGCGAACCGGAATGGATGATCGCGCGATGCCGCGGGTAATGCAGTACCGCGTGGAAGTAATCGATGCCGCTGCCACCTTCGCGCTGCACGGCCAGATCGGCATCGATCGCCTCGGGCCAGCCGAACAGCACCAGCATCTGGTCCAGCAGGTGCGGGCCCAGGTCGTACCACAGGCCACTGCCCGGGCCGTCCTGCTCGCGCCAGCGCTCGCGAACCTGTGGCCGGTAGCGATCGAAATGCGCGTGGCACTCGGCCACGTCGCCGAGCGTGCCTTCGGCCAGCAGCGCCTGCAGGGTGAGGAAATCCGCATCGAAGCGCCGGTTCTGGAACACGGTGGCGATGCGTCCGGCATCGCGTGCCGCAGCCAGTACCACCTCGGCTTCAGCGACATCCAGCGCGAACGGCTTGTCGACCAGCACGTGCTTGCCGGCGGCCAGTGCCGCCATCGCAAGGGGGGCGTGCTGTTCGTTCGGTGTAGCGATCACCACCGCGTCCACCGCCGGGTCGTTGAACACCTCCTGCGGCGTGGCCCGCACGTGCACGTCGCTGAACGCGCGCAGCAGCGTGTCGCGCTGCGAGCTCACGATGCTGTGCAGTACCAGGCCCGGCGTGTGCTGGATCAGGGGCGCATGGAAGACGCGGCCGGCAAGGCCGTAGCCGATCAGGGCCAGATGCAGGTCGGGGCGCATGGCAGAGCTCCGGCAGTGGGGAAGGGCAGGGTAAACGACCCGCGACGACAACCCCAAACTGAACCGTTGCCGTTGAATGCGGGGCGATTCACGGCAGCGTGACCGTAGCGCCACGCGTGCTCTACGCCTGCTTGTCCAGACTGGCAGCACATTCCGCAGGAGTACGACACGATGAGCAATACGACCCGCACGCTGATTGCCTCGGCCCTTACGCTGGGCCTGGCGCTGTCCTCCTCGGCCGCATTCGCCAAGGATCCGGCCGCGAAGAGTCCTCCCAAGACCGATCATTCGGCAATGACCCACGCCGACCGCCATGATTCCAACGAGCCGGTGACCGACAGCTGGATCACCACCAAGGTGAAGGCTGATCTGCTGGCCAGCAGCAACGTTCCGGGCACGGAGATCAAGGTGGAAACGGTCAATGGCGTGGTCAGCCTCAGTGGCGCCGTGGCGACCCAGGCCGAGCATGACAAGGCGGTCACCACTGCCAAGGGCATCAAGGGCGTGACCCGCGTCGATGCCGCTGCATTGAAGGTTAGCGCTGCTGCCAAGCGCTGACCCCGATGGGCGCCCCGGCATGGGGCGCCCGCTGCCGGGGTAGAGTCGGGCTTGCTCGACTGCCCTTTGGGTTGCAGCCGAGCGTGGGCTCGGCTCTACAGCACCGGATTCCGAACTCGTTCAGCCAACAACACTGGAAATTCCAGAGTTGTGACCGCCTGCGCTATATTGCCGGTTCCGCCGCAGTGGGGCCGGTAACGGCAGACGCTTTGCGGCTGTGCTGACGAGGAACTATGGCGCTGGTTTTCAGTGATGACATCTGGGACCGCTGGCGGTTGCCGGCCCTGGCGCTGGCCGCTGCCGCGATCATCGTGGTGCCGTGGTTGACCCTGCGCAAACTGCAGCAGGACAGCGAAGATGCGATGGCCTGGGTCAACCATACCCAGGCCGTCGGTGTGGCCCTGCAACAGCTGCAGGCCGATGTACGCGATGTCGAATCGGCCGCGCTGACCCTGTCCAAAGGCGTGGACGCACCTGGCCTGCGCGAGCGCATGGCCAAAGCCAATGACCTTCCCGGGCGCCTGGCTGAACTGGGGCGGATGACCCGCGACAATCCTGATCAGCTGATCCGCATCGGCCGCATCGAGTCGATGCTGGAAGGGCGCATGGCGCTTGCCCGCGAACTGGCAAAGTCCGAGCCCAACAGTGATCAGCGCGAGCTGGTGCAGGATCTGAGCACGCGTTATCCCATCCGCGGGTTGGTGGAAGAATTGCAGGCCAGCGAGCAGAAGCTGCTGACGCTGCGCGCCGAGCAGGCCGCGCGCCAGCGCAAGCAGACCGAGCTGGTGTCGTGGAGTTCGCTGGTGATCCAGCTGGCGCTTCTCGGCCTGGTGCTGTGGCTGCTGCAGCGGCAGATCGGTCGCCGCCTGCATGCCGAACGGCAGTCGCTGCGTTCGGCCGCACGTGCAGCCTCGGTGCTGCAGACCGTGCGTGAGCCGATCGTGCTGCTCGACCGCGACCTGCGCGTGCAGCTGCACAATCCTGCCTTCGCCGAGCTGTACGGGCTGCAGGATGAACGCGCCGATGGCCTGTTGCTGGACACTGTCGGCGATGGTGCGTGGAAAGACCCCGTGGTGCGCCAGCGACTGTCCGATGTGCTGTTGCGCGGCCGCGAACTGTGGGATTTCGAGCATGAACAGCGCGCCGCCGATGGCATGGTGCGCTACATGCTGCTCAACGCGCGGCGCATGCCGCTGCCGGACACCGACGACGAAGTGGTGTTGCTCACGGTCAGCGACGTCACCGTGCAGCGTGCCGTACAGCTGCGGGTGGAGGAACTGAACCGCCAGCTGGAAGGCAAGGTTGCGCAGGTATCCGAGGTCAACAGGGAACTGGAAGCCTTCAGCTACTCGGTCTCGCACGACCTGCGTGCACCGTTGCGCCACGTCGCCGGATTCTCCGACAAGCTGTCGCGCCACCTCGGCGACGCCGCCGATGACAAGAGCCGCCACTACCTGGAAGTGATCTCCAGTTCGGCGCGGCGCATGGCGGCATTGATCGACGATCTGCTGGTCTACTCGCGGCTGGGCCGTGCGGCGATGCGCCAGCAGGCGGTGGACATGCAGTCGCTGGTGGCCGATACCCGCGCCATGCTCGATTCCAACCTGCAGGCCGAGGCCGAGAACAGCAGCCATGCGCACCAGGTGGAGTGGAGCATCGCGCCGCTGCCGATCGTGGTCGGCGACGAGAACATGATCCGCCAGGTCTGGCTGAACCTGCTCGGCAACGCAGTGAAGTACTCGGGCAATCGCGAACCGGCGAAGATCCGCGTGGACTACCAGCCGCAGCCTGACGGCGGTCATCAGTTCACGGTCAGCGACAATGGCGCAGGCTTTGACATGGCCTACGCCGGCAAGCTGTTTGGTGTCTTCCAGCGCCTGCACAAGGCCAGTGACTACCCGGGGACCGGCATCGGCCTGGCCAGCGTGCGCCGCGTGCTCACCCGTCATGGCGGCCGTATCTGGGCCGAGGCCGAACCGGACGTCGGCGCCACCTTCCACTTCTACCTGCCTCCCGCGATCGACGCGGACAAACAAGGTCCTTCTGCATGACGACTCTGCGCACCATTCTTCTCGCCGAAGACAGCCCGGCCGACGCCGAAATGGCGATCGACGCCCTGGAAGAGGCGCGTCTGGCCAATCCCATCGTGCACGTCGAAGACGGCGTGGAAGTGATGGACTACCTGCTGCGCCGCGGCGCCTTCGCCAACCGCGAGGAAGGCCTGCCGGCGGTGCTGCTGCTGGACATCAAGATGCCGCGCATGGATGGCCTGGAAGTGTTGCGGCAGATCCGTGAACACGAAGAACTCAAGCGCCTGCCGGTGGTGATCCTGTCGTCCTCGCGCGAAGAAAGCGATCTGGCCCGCAGCTGGGACATGGGCGTGAATGCCTACGTGGTCAAGCCGGTGGACGTGGACCAGTTCTTCGGCGCGGTGCAGACCCTGGGCAAGTTCTGGGCGTTGATCAACCAGGCACCGGAACTCGAGTGAGCCCATGCCCCTGACCGGTCCCGCCCTGGGGGCGCTGCGCATCCTGCTGGTGGAAGACTCACCGGAAGATGCCGAGCTGATGTCCGAACAGATGCTCGACGCGGGCCTGGAGGCTCGCTTCGAGCGTGTCGAGAGCGAGGCTGAACTGCGCCAGGCGCTGGTCGCGTTCCAGCCGGACATCGTGCTGTCCGACCTGAGCATGCCGGGGTTCTCCGGTGACGACGCGCTGCGCATCGTGCGCGAGACCTCACCGGAAGTGCCCTTCATCTTCGTCTCCGGCACCATGGGTGAGGAGAACGCGGTGGCGGCGCTGCAGAAGGGCGCCAACGATTACATCATCAAGCACCTGCCGGCGCGCCTGCCGTCAGCGGTGGCGCGTGCGATCCGCGATGCCCGCAGCGCCATAGAGCGCGCACGGGTGGAAACCGAACTGATGCGTGCGCAGCGCCTGGAAAGCCTGTCGCTGCTCGCCGCCGGCCTCAGCCACGACCTGCGCAACATCCTGCAGCCGCTGCTGATCATGCCGGACCTGCTGAAGGCGCGTACCGAAGATCCGCAGCTGCACCATCTGGCCGATGTCATCGCCGAGTGCGGCCGCCGTGGCCACGAGATGGCCGAATCGATGCTGTCGTTCGTGCGCGGCTCGCGCAAGCCGAGCGAGCGCATCGAGATCAATGGCCTGTTCGACGCGGTGGCGCTGCTGTTGCGCAGCAACGTGCCCGATGCGGTGCGCCTGGAATTGCAGGTGCAGGACGACGGCCTGGTGGTCGACGCCAACTACACCGAACTGCAGCAGGTGATGCTGAACCTGGCGCTCAACGCGATCCAGGCGATGCCCAATGGCGGCCGCCTGAGCCTGACTGCCAGCCATGCCGGCCAGCGCGATGGCGTGGACTGGATGCATATCCGGGTCGCCGACGAAGGCATCGGCATGGATGCGGATACGTTGTCGCATCTGTTCAATCCGTTCTTCACCACCAAGGCCGATGGCACTGGCCTGGGGCTGATTTCCTGCAAGCGCATCGTTGAAGGCGCCGGCGGCAGCATCCACGTCAGCAGCCAACCGGGGCAGGGCACCTGCTTCGAACTGCGCCTGCCGATGCACGAGGCCATCGACGGCAGCGAGCCGATCGAACAGCTGGTGGCACTGGGCAGCGGCCAATCGATCCTGGTGGTCGATGGCGAAGCCACGCGCCTTTCGCTGCTCGGCAACGCGTTGTCCAGCCAGGGCTACCAGCTGCAGCTGGCCTCCGATGGCCCGGCCGCGTTGCGCTGGATGCAGCAGGAGGCGATGCCGGCGCTGGTGATTGCCGATGCCGGCTCCAAGTTGCTGCCGGCCAGCCAGCTGCTGGGCGAGATGGCTACGCTTGGCTACCGCGGTCCGGCGCTGGTGCTGGAGGACCCTGCGGTGCCGGTCGCGGCCGACGCGTTCCCGGCCGGTGTGGAGGTGCATGTGCTGCACAAGCCGCTGCAGATGCAGCAGGTCTTCCGCGCGGTGGCCGAAGCGCTGGGCTGATGCCCCGGTAGTGCCGGCCGCTGGCCGGCATCCCTGTGTGGTGGGGTCAACGCGGTTGCCGGCCAGCGGCCGTACTACCGGTCCCGGGTTTCCCAGGGGAACCGCGGCAGGGCGTCCACCGCCTGTTCCAGCCGCCGCGACCAGTTCTGATGGATGTCGGCATACAACGCCGAATCCGCGCCCAGCCGCAGCTGCTGGCCAATGCGCAGCTCGCCGTCGTGCAGCAGCGCCAGGTCGATCGGCAGGCCCACCGACAGGTTGGAACGGATGGTGGAGTCCAGCGAGACGATCGCCGTGCGCGCGGCGTCCTCCAGGCGTGTGGCCGGGCTGAGGATGCGGTCGAGGATCGGCTTGCCGTACTTGGACTCACCGATCTGCAGGTAGGGCGTTTCCGGCGAAGCGGCGATGGCGTTGCCGAGCGGGTAGATCATGTACAGCCCGGGCCGCTCGCCGGCGATCTGGCCGCCGAAGATCAGCGTGGCCTGGGTGTTGACCCCGTCATGGCCATGTTCGCTGTGGCTGCTGTGCACCTGGCTGTCCACCAGCAGTTGGCCAACGTACTCGGCAGCTTCGAACAGATGGGTCATGTCGCGCAGGTTGGGCGCGCGCCGTTCGTCGGCATCGCGCCCCAGGCGTGACACCAGCAGCTGGGTGGTGGCCAGGTTGCCAGCCGCCATCAGCACGTAGGCTGCCTGGCCGGGATATTCGAACACGTGCAGCTTACGGTGCACGCGCACATCGTCCAGCGAGGCATTGGTCCGGGTGTCGGCAGCGAAGACCAGGCCCTCGTCCACCTCGATTCCAACGCAATAGGTCATGTCGGTGCCCTATCATGTGCGTCCCGGATTGTAGGCAGGCCGCCGTGACGACGGCATGTCCACGCCCCCATCGCTGCCACCTGAACCGCATGACGACCGTGCTCCTGAGCCTGGGCAGCAATGTCCAGCCCCGCCGCTACCTCCACGCCGCGGTGGCGGCCCTGCGCGAGCGCTTCGGCGCGCTGCAGGTGTCGCCGGCCTACCGTACCGCCGCGGTCGGCTTCGATGGCCCGGCCTTCCTCAACAATGCGGTGGCGATCGAGACCGACCTGCCGCTGCAGGAACTGGACGACTGGCTGCATGCGCTGGAAGACGCGCACGGCCGCGACCGCAGCGGGCCGCGCTTCTCCGACCGGACCCTGGACATCGACGTGGTGTTCTATGGCGACCTGGTGGTGGAAGGCCCCGGCCATCTGCGCATCCCGCGCCCGGAGCTGAAGCATGCCTTCGTGCTGAAGCCGCTGGCGGACATCGCGCCGGGCTTCATCGACCCGGTCAGTGGGCTGGACCTGGCCACGCTGTGGCGCGCGCACACGCAGTTCGGCGAGGCGTTCGAGGTGGTTGACCTGGAGTGATGGAGGTTGCCGGCCAGCGGCCGGCACTACCGGTAGTGCCGGCCGCTGGCCGGCAACATCTCAGCTGACCGTGCGCCCACCATCCACGCGCAGGGTGTGGCCGGTGACGAAGCTGGCCTCGGCCACCAGCCAGTAGACCGCTTCGGCGATCTCCTCGACTGTGCCGATCCGCGCCAGCGGCGTGCGTGCCAGCAGCGCCTCGCGGGCGAAATCGTCCTTGCCCTGTTCCGGCCACAGGATCGCACCCGGTGCTACTGCATTGACCCGCACCTTCGGCGCCAGCTCCAGCGCCAGCGAGCGGGTGGCCATCTCCAGCGCGGCCTTGGCCATGGTGTAGGCGATATGGTCGCGCATCGGGTCGGTGCCGTGCAGGTCAGTCAGGTTGACGATGCAGCCCTGCTGGCGGCGCAGGTAGGGCGCCGCCGCCTGTGACAGCAGCAGCGGCGCGCGCGCGTTGACCGCGTACAGCTCGTCCATTGCCTCGGCGGTGACCTGGCCGAGCGGGGTGGGGAAGAAGTTGGAGGCGTTGTTGACCAGCGCGTCCAGTCGCCCGAAGTGGGTGACGGCCTGTTCCACCAGGTCGGCGAGGGCGTCGGCGTCACGCAGGTCGGCCTGCAGGGCCAGCACGCTGCCCGGGCGCACGTTGTCGAAATCGAACGCGGCCTGCTGCAGCTCGGCGCTGGAGGTGTTGGCGTGCAGCACCACCGACCAGCCACAGGCGTGGAACTGGCGGGCGATGGCCGCACCGATCCGGCGCGCGCTGCCGGTGATCAGGACCACGGGGTGGGTGTCGCTCATCGAGGGTCCTCCAAGGCTCGGCTATCCTGTGCACCATTGTCACCGCATTCGAAGACGCCATGCAGCCCACCTTCCCCCTGCCCGAAGCCGATGCCCTGGCCCACAGCGACCAGCTGGCCGCCGCCCTGCGCGCCGAAATCCTTGCGCAGGGCGGGGCGATGCCGTTCTCGCGCTTCATGGAACTGTGCCTGTATACCCCCGGCTGGGGCTATTACAGCGCCGGCGCCAGCAAATTCGGTGGCAGCGGCGACTTCACCACTGCGCCCGAGCTCGGCAGCCTGTTCGCCGGCAGCGTGGCCAATGCGCTGGCGCCGGTGTTCGCCCAGCTGGGTGCGCAGGCGCGGATGCTGGAGCTCGGCGGTGGTACCGGCGCCTTCGCCGAGGCGGTGCTGCTGCGCCTGGCCGAGCTGGATGCGCTGCCGTCGCGCTACGCCATCCTGGAACCCAGCGCCGACCTGCGCGAGCGCCAGCAGCAGCGCCTGCAGCAGAACCTGCCGGCCGAGCTGGCCGCGCGCGTGGACTGGGTCGACCGCCCGTTCGAAGAAGACTGGGAAGGCGTGGTGTTTGCCAACGAGGTGATCGACGCGCTGCCGACCCCGCGCTTCCTGATCCGGGGCGGCGAGGTCTACGAGGAAACCGTCGAGCTGGACGCCGAGGGCAACTTCATCCGTGGCGCGCAGCCGGCCGATATCCTGCTCAACGGCGCCGTGCGGCATATCGAGCGTTACCTGGAAAAGCCCTTCGCCGAGGGCTACCGCTCCGAGGTGCTGCCGCAGCTGCCGTACTGGCTGCAGGCGGTGGCGGGCGGCCTGCAGCGCGGTGCGATGCTGTTCGTCGACTATGGCTACAACCGCGGCGAGTTCTACCAGCACGACCGTGACGATGGCACCGTACGTGCGTTCTACCGCCACCACGTGCACAACGACGTGCACCGCTGGCCGGGCCTGCAGGACATCACCGCGTCGGTGGATTTCACCGCGATGGCCGAGGCCGGCATGCACGGCGGTTTCGAGCTGGCAGGCTACTGCAGCCAGGCCAGCTTCCTGCTCGGTAATGGCCTGGACCAGGTGCTGCTGCTGGCCGAGGAACGCACCGATGAGGTCGGCCGCATCCAGCTGCGCGACCAGGTGAAGAAGCTGACCCTGCCGACCGAGATGGGCGAGCGCTTCCAGGCCATCGGCCTGCAGCGTGGCGTTGACTTCGAACCGGCCTTCGAGCTGGGTGACCTGAGCTGGCGCCTGTGAGCGAGGTGTTGCCGGTGATCAAGCCGCTGCGGCGGCCGCGGTTGTGGGTCGTGTTGTGGGCGACAGCAGTACTGCTGGTGATCGTGGTCTGCCTGATCCCACCGCCGCCGATTCCGTTGCCGGAAAACAGCGACAAGGGCGAACACTTCCTCGCCTATTTCATCCTGGCCGGCAGCGCGGTGCAGCTGTTCCGTCGGGGCCGCCCGCTGCTGTGGGTGGGCGTGGGCCTGGTGCTGATGGGCATCGGCATCGAGTTCGCGCAGGGCGCGTTGACCAGCAACCGCATGGCCGACCCGATGGATGCCATCGCCAACACGATCGGTGTGCTCGCCGGCATGGCCACCGCACTGACCCCGCTGCGCGACCTGCTGCTGCGCTGGCGCGGGTAAAGACGTGCCAACCAAGGTTGGCACCCACCCTGGATGGAATCAGTAGATCCACGCCATGCGTGGATGAACTGCCCGAGGTGCCGACCAAGGTCGGCACCCACCAGGACAGACCTTCCGTCATTTCCCCAGCGTGACCTCATCCAGCACCCACATCGCCGGGCGCGTGTCGCCGGTGAAGTTGATGCACAGGTCACCGGTGCCCTGCGTATCCTTCGGCAGCGCTGCACGCAGTGTCACGAAGCCATCGGCATCGGGCTTGGCCGGCAGCGGTACCTCAGCCAGCACTTTGCCGCTGCAGTCGCCGCGGCGCACCTGCATCTCGCCGTGCGCGCGCTTGGCCTTCCCGAAGCGACGCTTGGGCTCGTCGTGGGCCAGCTGGAAGTAGTACGGAATACGACCCGCACGCACTTCCACGCTGCCGATACCGTCCAGCTGCGCCTGCGGCCAGCGCCAGCACGGCTGGAAGATGTCCACGTTGAACACCGCACGCGTTCCCTCGCGCGGGCCATCGTCTTCCAGGCGCAGCACAAGCCCCTTCTTGCCCACGCAGCTGAGCAGCTCATCGCTGCGGCGGCTGAGCAGTGACTGCGCGGTGAACGCGGCGATGGTCGGTTTCGCCGCCAGCATCTGACCCTGATAGAACGCGGCAGCCTGCACGGTGGTTGGCAGCTTTCCGGTCAGCGGCTGCTGGTACAGCGGCGACTGCGCGGTCACCGGCTGGCCATCGGTGCTGTAGCGCACCTCATAGCCCAGCGGATTGGCCAGCGACACGGTCACCGTGTCGGCCGCGCGGTTGTCGGTGTAGTCCACGCCCACTTCGAACGGGGTCTGCGCGTAGGCCAGGCCCCAGGCACGGTAACGCTGCAGCTGTGCCGGCAGGCGCGCGAGGAAGTCGCGGAAGTCGCGATGTTCCGGCGTGCTCCAACCGGTCTCGGCCACCGCGGCCAGGCGCGGGAACAGGTTGTGCTGCAGGCGTGCATAGCTGCGCGTGTGCTCGGTGAACATGTTGGCCTGCAGGCCGAGGATGTGCCCGCGCTTGTCGGCGGCCAGTTCGGCCGGCACCGGCTCGAAGTTGTACAGCTTGCCGAGGTTGACCTGGGTCGGGCGACCGGGCGGCTCGTTCGGCGAGGCCGTCTGCAGGTAGTCCAGGTACAGGTAACCCACCGGCGACATGATCACGTCATGCCCGGCACTGGCCGCAGCCAGGCCGCCTTCGGTGCCCTGCCAGGACATCACCGTGGCCTGCGGCGGCAGGCCCCCTTCGAGGATTTCGTCCCAGCCGATCAGGCGCCGGTCGTGCTCCTCCAGGAAGGTCTCCAGGCGCTTGATGATGTGGCTCTGCATGGCCATTTCATCCTTGATGCCCAGCGCACGCATGCGCTGCTGCACCTGCCTGGAGGCTTCCCACTGGTCCTTCACTGCCTCGTCGCCACCCACATGCACGTACTTCGCCGGGAACAGCGCGATGACTTCTTCCAGCACGTTCTCGAGGAAGGTGACCGTGCTGTCTTCCACGTTGAACAGGTTCGGGAACACGCCCCATTCGCTGATCGGCTTCAGCGGCGTGCTGATCGAACCCAGTTCCGGATACGCGGCAATCGCAGCGGTGGCATGGCCGGGCACGTCGATTTCCGGAATCACCTGGATATGCAGCTTGGCGGCATAGGCGATCACCTCGCGGATCTGCTCCTGCGTGTAGAAGCCGCAGTACGGGTGCTCCTGGCCACTGACCGGATCGATGCCGCCGTCGCCGGCTGGCAGGCGGCAGCTGCCCACCTCGGTCAGCTTCGGGTAGCGCTTGATTTCCATGCGCCAGCCCTGGTCATCGGTCAGGTGCCAATGGAAGGTGTTGAGCTTGTGCGCGGCCATTGCGTCGAGCACACGCTTGATCTCGTCCAGGCTCTGGAAATGCCGCGCCGAATCGAGCATGAAGCCGCGCCAGCTGAAGCGTGGCGCGTCCTGGATCTGCACCGCCGGCAGCACGCCGTTGCTGCCACCCGTGGCGAGCTGGGCAAGCGTGGTGGCGCCGTAGAACAGGCCGGTTTCGTTGCCAGCCTGCACCAGCACGCCTTGTGCGGTGCTTTCCAGCGTGTAGCCCTCACCGCTGTCGCGGAAGGTCGGCACGATCTGGAAACGGATGCTGCCACTGCGGGAGGGCTCCTTGCCCTTGGCCAGTGCAAGGCGCGGTCCGCCGCTGTGGGCCAGCAGATCGGCGAACTGGGTGGCGACCCGTTGCGCAGCCTCACCTTCGGCCTGCAGCACGGTATCGGCGCGTACGGTGATGCCGCTGCCCTGGCCGGCCTGCACATGGGTGGGGGCGGGAATCAGCATCAGGCTGCCGGCGCGCAGCTGCGGACCCGGTGCTTCAGCGGCCGGCGTGGGATCGGCGGCAAGTGCCGGCATCGCCGGCAGCATGGCGAGCAGGCTGCCCAGCAGCACTGCGCTGCGCATCCGGGCGCGGAAAGGCTTGACCATCGGAACGACTCCTTGGAACGGTGCGATGAACGCTATACATGAAAAACGCCGGACCCGGAATGACCCAGGCCCGGCGTGCGTGCACGACTCGGCGATGTTGCCGCCGCTGGATCAGTACTTGAAGCGGAAGTTGAGGTAGTACTGGCGACCGTTGCTGTAGAACGAGGTCGGGATGGCCGCGGTCTGGTAGTACTTGTAGGTCGGATTGTTGAGGTTCAGCGCGTCGAAGCTGATGCTCAGCCAGTCGGTGGCCTTGTAGCTCAGCGATGCCGACAGGGTGCCGAAGTCATCCTGGTAGTACGGGTTGGCACCGGATAGGCCGATCAGGAACGACGAACGGCGCGTGTAGCTGACGCGTGCACCGAAGGTGTCGTTCTCGAAGTAGGCACCCACGTTGTAGGTGTTCTTCGAAGTGCCGAGCAGGTTGTCGGTTCCATCGGCCCAGGTGTGTTCGGTGCTGCCATCGGCGTAGGTGTAGTTGGCGTTGACGCCGAAGTACTCGCCGATCGGCTGCTCGTAGGCCACTTCGATACCGCGCACCTTGCCGTCGGCGTTCTTCGGACGCGAGATGTCGTACTCCTCGAGCTGGTTGGTCAGCTCGCTGAACAGCATCTGCTTCTCGGTGCTGAAGGCCACGTAGTCCTTCAGGCGCATCGAGTAGGCACCGACCGACAGCATGCCGCGCGGCATGAAGTACCACTCCAGGTTGGCGTCGAAGTTGGTCGAGATCACCGGCTTCAGCTTCGGATTGCCGCCGCCGCCCTTTCGGTTCAGATCCGAGCCGTACGAAGACGCACCCAGTGCGGAGTAGTCGGGCAGGGTCTGGGTCTGCGAGGCGGCGAGGCGCAGCACCAGGTCGTCGCGCAGGTCGTACTTGAAGTTCGCGCTCGGCAGCACGCGGTTGTGCTTGTTCTCGAAGGCTTCGCGGGTCCACGCACCGAACAGGCTCTTCACGTCCGGCACGGTCGAGCCCATGGCGGTGGCGTAGGTATCGATGTCCTGCTTGATGTTGACGTAGCGCAGGCCGACGTTGCCGCTCCAGCGGTCGCCGCTGAAGTTGCCCTGCACGTAGGCGGCGAAGTTCTTTTCGGTCACCTTCCATTCGGCGCCATAGTTGTGGCGGCCATCCGGACCGTCATTGCCCGACAGCCATTCGGAGTTGTTGGTCACCGCATTACGCAGTGCTGCCGGGGTGTAGTACCAGATGTTGCGTGGGAAGTTGCCGCCGATGTCGCCGGCGAAGCCACCCGGGTAGTTGGCGGTGGGGCTGCCGCGCAGGGCGTCCCAGATGTTGCCTGGGGTGGCGCCTTCCGGCGACTTTGCTTCACGCGTGTGGTCGGCGTAGCGCGCGCCGAAATCGATCGAGCTCAGCACGCCTGCGTTGAAGTACTGGCTGAAATCGACGTTGGCCCACTTTTCCTTGTCGATCGCAGTGACCTGCTGGTTGCCCCAGGTGCCGCCCCAGCTGGCGCCGGCAGGGCTGATATCGCCCCCCACATTCCAGTCCACCGGCGAGCCGTTGCCATGGGTGGTCCAGCTGGCGCCGCCACCCTTTGCAGTCAACAGCTCGGCGATGTACTGGCGCGGCGTTTCGCCAGTGCCCTTGGTGGTACCTGCCTGGAACTTCGCAGTCAGGTTTTCGCTGACCTGCCAGTCGGCATCCAGGGTGATGTAGTTGGTCTTGGCCGTCGACTCGCGGTAGATCATGTCGTACACCGCGTAGTTGGTGTCCGGCATGCCCTTGTAGCTGGCCTGGGTCAGTACGCCGTCCTTCACCACATAGCCCGGATCAGGCGCCTGCGACTTGCCGAAGCTGTTGCCGAACATCATGAAGTTGCGGTTGTAGTTGTTGGCTTCCAGCTTGGAGCTGAAGCCGCTGAGTACGAAGCTCAGATCATCGGTCGGCTTGAACTGCAGCGAGACCAGGCCACCCGTACGCTTGCGGGTCTGCTCGAACAGGGTCGAACCGAGCAGGCCCGGGACCTGTACGCCGAGCAGATCCGGGTTGGTCTTGGCCACCGGATCGTTGGCTTCGATAGTGAAGAAGCCACCCGGGATTTCCTGCGCTTCGCGGCGCAGCTCGCGCTTCTGGCTGAAGGCCTGCAGCATCACGCCGAAGGTGCCTTCATCGTTCTTGTAGTTGAACAGGGCCGACAGCTGCGGGTCGTTCGACTTGGCCTGGTCCGAGCGCACCGCGCCGATCGAGCCTTCCGCGGTGAACTGCTTGGAGAATTCCAGCGGCTTGCGGGTGATGATGTTGACGGTACCGGTGGTGCCGCCGTCCTGCAGCTTGGCCTGCGAGGACTTGTTCACTTCCACCGAGCTGACCAGTTCCGACGGCAGCAGCGAGTAGCTGACGCTGCGGCCGACGTTGTTGCCCTGGCTGAGCACGAACCAGTCGGCCGAGCCGACGGTGTGGCCGTTGATCAGGGTCTGGGTCAGGCTCGGGCTGGTGCCGCGCAGGCTGACACGGTCGGCTTCGTCGAAGCCGCCTTCGTCGGCGCTGGACGAGCTGATGTTCACGCCCGGCAGGCGCTGCAGGGTATCGGCGACGTTGTGCGCGGGCAGCTTGCCCACGTCTTCGGCGGTGACCACTTCCACGCGCGCATTGGCTTCGCGCTTGGTATCCAGCGACTTTTCCATCGAACCACGGATGCCGGTGACCTGCACGGTATCCAGGTCGGTGGCGGTCTGGGTGGCCTGCTGCGCGTGCGCGCTGAAGGCGAGGCAGCTGACGATGGCGGCCGAAAGCAGGGTCTTGCGGGTGTTCATGATGTCTCTCCTCATCACTCGATTGGATGCCGGCGGCGGTGTTCGATTACGGTTGCGATGACATGCGCGGGGCGGCGGCGAAGTCCCGTGCGTTGGCGTGCCACGTACTGCGTGCTGCGATTGCGTTGAAGCCTGTTGCGGTGTCAGGCGGCCGACTGCTGCTGCAGGTACCAGCTGGCAGCGCCGACCACGCCCAGCTGGCCGTGTTCGACGACCTTCACCGGGATGCGTGCCAGCGCTTCGCCCATCGGCCCCTTCTGCAGGTAGCGTTCGACGAAGGTGCTGGCATGCAGGTATTCGCGGATCTGCGGCAGGATGCCGCCGGCCAGGTAGACGCCACCGTGGGCGCCGTAGAACAGCGCCATGTCGCCGATGGTGCTGCCGAGCAGGCCGCAGAACACATCCAGCGCCTGGCGCGCGTGCGCATCGGTATCGGCCATGGCGGCGGCAGTGACCGCATCGGGGCTTGCCAGCGTCGGTGCCTGCCCCTGCAGTGCGCACACCGCGCGGTACAGGTTCATCAGGCCCGGGCCGGAGATCGCATGTTCGATCGATACATGGGCGCGGTCGCGCTGCATGTGGCGGACGATGGCCATTTCCAGTTCGGTGCTGGCGGCCAGGGTCGGCTGGCCGGCTTCGGTGGGAAGCACCACCGGGCCATGCGCAGTGGGAATCCACAGTGCCGCACCGAGGCCGGTACCGGGGCCGACCACCAGGGTCGGGCCGCGCGTGGCAGTGTCCGGCCCGCACAGGTGCAGCACGCCGCTGGCGTCCACCTGCGCGGCGGCATAGGCCACAGCTTCGAAGTCGTTGACGATGTAGACCCGCTGCAGGCCGACGTCGGCTTCCACCTGGCGCGCCGACAGCGGCCACGGCAGGTTGGCAGTGATCACCGTGCCGTCCTCGCGGGCGTAGCCGGCACTGGCGACCACGCAATGCGTGGGCCGTGGGCCTTCGCCGAGGAAGTCGGACAGGATCGCGCTGAGGCCGGCATGGTCGGCATTGCGGTACTTGCGGTACTCCAGCACCTGCACCGGGTGGGCGGCATCACCGCTGGCCTGGACCCGGGCCACGCGCACATGGGTGCCACCGACGTCGGCGGCCAGGAACGAGGGCGCGACTCGGGACAGGACATGGGCCGGGGCGGGGTGGCTGGCGGTCACGCGGGCTCCTGCTGCAGGTGGGGCCGGCCCCGGGATCGGGGGCGGCGATTGGGGCGGAGTCTGTAACCCCGCTGACAACGATGTCAACGAGTTCGTGACACTTTCGTTGCTGCATCGCAACGAATGCGACATGCAGTAAACGTTTACATGGCGTGAGTGCAGGTTTCACGTTGGAACCGTTGCCGCACATAGGCCAAGGCCTCCGGCGCATTCAGCACGATGCGTTGCGATCGGGTTGCGCAGTGCAGCACGAGGTTCACAGGGCTGCGCGTGGAAGTTGACAAACCGCAGCTGTCCATCGAAAGAATGTGACAACGTTGTTCCCAGCCACTCTCCGACGCCGCGTTCTGCGGCCGTCGCCGCAGGAGCCCTCCTGATGTCCGCCGTCCCCGCTGCAAGCGCGCGCCCGAACGTGGCCACCTCCATCGCCATCGTTGGCGTGTTGTTCTTCCTGATCGGCTTCTTCACCTGGCTCAACGGCCCACTGATCACCTTCGTCAAGTTGGCCTTCGAACTCAGCGAGGTCGGCGCCTTCCTGGTGCTGATGGTGTTCTACCTGTCCTACTTCTTCCTGGCCCTGCCGGCGTCGTGGATCCTGCGCCGCACCGGCATGAAGAAGGGCCTGAGCCTGAGCCTGCTGGTGATGGCCGGTGGTGCCGCGTTGTTCGGTGAATTCGCCACCCAGCGCTGGTACCCGGGTGCGCTCGGCGGCCTGTTCGTGATCGGCAGCGGCCTGGCGCTGCTGCAGACCGCGATCAACCCCTACATCTCCATCCTCGGCCCGATTGAAACTGCGGCACGCCGCATCGCGCTGATGGGCATCTGCAACAAGATCGCCGGCATGCTGGCGCCGGTGCTGATCGGCACCCTGGTGCTGCACGGCATCGGCGACCTTGATGCGCAGGTGCAGGCGGCTGATGCGGTCACCAAGGCCGCGCTGCTGAACGAGTTCGCTGCCAAGATCCACACCCCTTACCTGGCGATGGCCGCGCTGCTGGTGGTGCTGGCGGTGGCCGTGCTGTTCTCGCCGCTGCCGGAAATCAAGTCGTCCGAAGCCAACGCCACACCGGTTGCGGCCGGTGCCGCCGAACGGCGCAGCATCTTCCAGTTCCCGCATCTGTGGCTGGGCGTGCTGTGCCTGTTCGTCTACGTGGGCGTGGAGGTGATGGCCGGTGATGCGATCGGTACCTACGGCCATGGTTTCGACTTGCCGCTGGACCAGACGAAGATGTTCACCTCGCTGACGCTGGGCGCGATGCTGGTCGGCTATGTGGTCGGCCTGCTGCTGATTCCCAAGGTGGTCTCGCAGTCGCGCTACCTGACCATTTCGGCGGTGCTGGGCGTGGTGTTCTGCCTGGGCGCCTGGGCCACCCACGGCTACGTATCGGTGGCCTTCGTAGCCCTGCTGGGCTTCGCCAACGCCATGATGTGGCCGGCGATCTTCCCGCTGGCGATCCGCGGCCTGGGCCGCTTCACCGAGACCGGCTCGGCGCTGCTGGTGATGGGCATTGCCGGTGGCGCGATCATTCCGCAGCTGTTCGCCGTGCTCAAGCAGCACATCGACTTCCAGCTGGTGTTCGTGCTGCTGATGGTGCCCTGCTACCTGTACATCCTGTTCTATTCGGTGGTCGGCCACCGTGCCGGCCTGCCGCAGGAGCGCTGATCGGCGATGATGGACGGCAGCCAACCTCAGGGAAAACCCATGCGCAGAGCGACCATCAAGGACGTTGCGGAGAAGGCCAAGGTCTCGCTGAAGACGGTCTCGCGGGTGATCAACAACGAGCCTTCGGTGATGCAGGCCACCCGTGCGCGGGTGCTGCGTGCCATCGCCGAACTCGACTACGAGCCCGATCCGTCCGCGCGCAACCTGCGCAGCGGCACCACCTTCGTGATCGGGCTGGTCTACGACAACCCGAACCCGTACCACATCATCGGCGTGCAGAACGGCGTGCTCGCTGCCTGCCGCGAGACCGGTTTCGGCCTGCAGATCCATCCCTGCGACTCCAGCTCGCCGCTGTTGGCCGATGAGCTGGCCGACTGGGTGCAGCGTTCGCGGCTGGCCGGGCTGGTGCTGACCGCACCGATGTCCGAGCGCCGCGACCTGATCCAGGCGTTGACCGCGCGCGGCATCAAGCTGGTGCGCATCATCGCCGCGACCGAAGACCCGGCCGACGGCGCCTGCGTGTTCGTCGACGACCGCGAGGCGGCCTACGAGATCACCGAGCACCTGATCCAGCTGGGTCACCAGCGCATCGGCTTCCTCTGGGGCGGCAGCTCGCACCGTTCCTCCGGCGAGCGCTACGCCGGTTACGAAGCCGCGCTGAAGGACTACGGCATGACCGTGGACAAGCACCTGGTGGTGCAGGGCGACTACACCTTCGACGATGGATTCCGCGGTGCGCGCCGCCTGCTGGCGCTGCGCGAACCGCCCACCGCCATCTTCGGTTCCAACGACGAAATCGCCGCCGGTGTGCTGGCCGCTGCCAAGTCGGCCGGCATGAACGTGCCGTACGACCTGTCCATCGCCGGTTTCGAGGACAGCCCGTTCTCGCGCCAGTCGTGGCCGCCGCTGACCACCGCCAAGCAGGCCACCGAGGACATCGCCCGCCACGCCGCGCGCCTGCTGATCGCGCAGCTGCGCAGCGACGCCTACGACGATGCACCGGCACCGCTGCACAACCAGGGCTTCGTGCCGCAGCTGGTGGTGCGCGGTTCGACCGCGCCGATGCGCCCGGCCGGCGCACGCCCCCTTCCTTCCGATCCTGCCTGAGCCTGCCATGTCGCTGTCAGACCCCACGTCCACCCTGATGTTCGCCGAGGCCGCTGAAGCGGCCGACGTGGTTGCCCGCCAGTTCTCGCGCAACCACGCCACCATGGAATCCCTGGCCGCCAGCCTGCGCGCGGCGCCGCCGCCGTTCGTGGTCACCTGCGCACGCGGCAGCTCCGACCATGCCGCCACCTATGGCAAGTACCTGCTGGAAACCCAGCTGGGCTTGGTGGTCGCATCGGCTTCGCCGTCGGTGGGTTCGGTCTATGCCGCACCACTGCAGCTGCGCGGCGCGCTGTTCATCGTCATCTCGCAGTCGGGCAAGAGCCCCGACCTGCTGCGCAATGCCGAGGCCGCCAAGGCCGCCGGTGCGCGCGTGATCGCGCTGGTCAATGTCGAGGATTCGCCGCTGGCGCAGCTGGCCGACACGGTCATTCCGCTGCATGCCGGCGCCGAAAAGAGCGTGGCGGCCACCAAGAGCTACCTGGCCTCGCTGGCCGCACTGCTGCAGCTGGCTGCGTACTGGAAGCAGGACAGTAGCCTTCGCGCCGCACTGGACCTGCTGCCGGATGCGATGCGCGAAGCCTGGCAATGCGACTGGACGCCGGTGACCGAGGGCCTGGTCGAGGCGACCAACCTGTTCGTGCTCGGCCGTGGCCTGGGCCTGGGCGCAGCCCAAGAGGCCGCACTGAAGTTCAAGGAAACCTGCAGCCTGCATGCCGAAGCCTACAGCTCGGCTGAAGTGAAGCACGGCCCGATGGCGCTGGTTGATCGTGGCTTCCCGGTACTGGCCTTTGCCCAGCCGGACGAAACCGGCGCTGGTACCCGTGCCGTTGTCGAAGAATTCACCGCGCGCGGCGCGCAGGTATGGATGGCCGGTGCTGGCGGCAACCTTCCGGTGGCGGCCGCACCGCATCCGCTGTGCGCACCGCTGCTGACCGTGCAGAGCTTCTACCGCGCAATCAACGCGCTGGCGCTGCGTCGTGGCTTCAACCCGGACCTGCCGCCGCATCTGAACAAGGTCACGGAGACGGTGTGATGGCGACGGTCCTGCGCAATGCCCGCATCCTCGCCGGCGATGAATTCCGCGACGATCTGGCGGTGGTGATCGAGGACGGTCGCATCAGCGCGCTGCTGCCCGATGCGGCACCGCAGCTGGGCCACGCTGCAGAGCAGGTGGACCTGGGCGGCGGTTGGCTGCTGCCCGGCTTCATCGACGTGCAGGTCAATGGTGGCGGCGGCGCGCTGTTCAACAACACGCCCGATGTCGCCTCGCTGCGCACCATCGCGCAGGCGCACCGCCGCTTCGGCACCACCGCGATGCTGCCAACGCTGATCAGCGACGACGTGGGTGTGATGCGCGAAGCAATCGCTGCGATGCGCGAAGCGATCGCGCAGGGCGTACCGGGCGTGATCGGCATCCATCTGGAGGGGCCGTACATCGCGCCGGCCCGCAAGGGCACGCATGATGCCAGCAAGTTCCGCGTACCGGACGAAGCGGAGATTGCACTGGCCGCCTCGCTGGACAACGGCGTGACCCTGCTGACACTGGCACCGGAACGCGTGCCGCTGGAAACCATCCGCGCGCTGGTCGAGCGCGGCGTGATCGTCGCCGCTGGCCACACGGCTGGAACCTACGAAGAGATTCGTGCCGGCCTGGATGCCGGCGTGCGTGGCTTCACTCATCTGTACAACGCGATGTCGCCGCTGCAGGGGCGTGAGCCCGGCGCGGTGGGTGCTGCGCTGGAAGACCGCGACAGCTGGATCGGCATCATCGTCGACGGCGTGCACGTGCATCCGGCCAGCCTGCGCGTGGCGCTGGCGGCCAAGCCGCGCGGTCGCCTGCTGCTGGTGACCGATGCGATGCCGCCAGTGGGGGCCGACGACCCCAGCTACGTGCTGTACGGCGAAACCATCACGGCCATCGACGGTGTGGTGCGCAACGCTGCCGGCTCGCTGGCAGGCTCCGCGCTGGACATGGCCACTGCAGTGCGGAACACGGTGCAACTGCTTGGCCAATCTTTGGCCGAAGCCGCACGTATGGCCTCGACTTACCCGGCGCAGTTCCTCAACGTCGACGACCGCCTGGGCCATATCGCCGAGGGTTACCAGGCCGACCTGGTGCTGCTGGATGATGCCCTGCAGGTGCGGGGCACCTGGATTGCCGGGCAGTACGAGGCCGCCTGATGAACAGTTCGCCGCCACGCCGGCTGGGCTCGATCGATGCCCTGCGCGGCATCACCGTGGCGGCAATGCTGCTGGTCAACAACCCGGGTGACTGGAGTGCGGTGTTCGCGCCGCTGCGTCATTCGGACTGGCATGGCTGCACGCCGACCGATCTGGTGTTCCCGTTCTTCCTGTTCCTGGTCGGCGTGTCGATGGCCTTCAGCGTGGCGCCGCGCGCGCTGGACGCGGCGGCGCGACCTACACTGGCGCGTGGCGTGCTGGAGCGCGCGCTGCGCATCCTGCTGGCCGGTGCGCTGCTGCACCTGCTGATCTGGTGGGCGCTGGATACCCATCACTTCCGCATATGGGGCGTGCTGCAGCGGATTGCGGTATGCGCGGCGCTGGTGGGGGTGCTGGCGGTGTATGCGCGGCCGCGCGTGCAGGCGGGCGTGCTGGTCACATTGCTGGTGGGGTACACGGTGCTGCTGCTGGGCATCGGTGAGCTGGCGCCGTGGACCAACCCGGCCAGCCGTTTGGATACCGCACTGTTCGCACCGTGGATCTATCAATGGCACGCCGATACCGGGCTGGGCCATGATCCGGAAGGGTTGCTGAGCACGCTGGGTGCGCTGGCCAGCACGGTGCTTGGGCTGCTGGCCGGTGGTCTGCTGCGCAGCGGACGTGCCGGGGCGCTGGCCGGGCTGGGTGTGGCGACCGCTGTGCTGGGCCTGCTGTTGGCCGTGGTGCTGCCGTTGAACAAGCAGCTGTGGACGCCCAGCTACGTGCTGTGGACCGGCGGCCTGGCCGCGCTGGCGCTGTGGCTGGGCCACGTGCTGATCGACCAGAAGGGTTGGCCTGCACTCGGCCGGCGCTTCGGGGTCAACGCGATCACCGCGTATCTGGGGGCATCGGTGATGTCGGTGGTGTTGATGGCTACCGGGATTTGGGGGTGGGTCTGGCAGCAGCTGGCCACCGCGATGCCGCAGGCGCTGGAGCTGGCGTCGATGTTGCAGGCGCTGGTGTTCGTCGCACTGTGGTGGGGCGTGGCCTGGTGGCTGGACCGGCGGAAGATCTATCTGAAGATCTGATGGCACGGGGTCGGCCCCCCTTTCCGCAGGAAAGGGTGCTGAGCCTTCCCGGGAGGGCACCTCATCCACGCATGGCGTGGACCAACCGGGTGTGTCGGCGGCTCAATCCACGCATGGCGTGGATCTACCGGGTGTGCCGGCGGCTCATCCACGCATGGCGTGTGACCGCCGCAAAGATGAACGATTTCAGCCACGTAGATGTGGGGTGATGCCCGATCAAGTTCGCATCTGAACTGTGATGATCGGCACGCGAATTCACCTGTCGAAACCGTTCACCATGGTGCAGACTTGGCTCGCAGTGCCGCATATCCGCAGTTCCTGATCCCTTACCAGGAGTGCTGTATGTCCCGTGCCGTCCCGAGCGCAGTGCGTATGCGCAGCCTCGCCGTTTCCGTGCTGCAGGCCCTGGCCGTCCCGTCCGTCATGCTGTTGACCGCCAGCGTCGCCTGGGCGGGCTGTGACAATGCCACCCCGACCGCAGGCCAGACGGTCACCTGCGACGCCAGCGCGCCGAACCCGCAGACCGTTCCCATTACCGCCAATGGCGCGGCCGGCATCACCGTCAACGTCGCTGGTACGGCACAACTGCAGCAGAGTGGCGGCAGCAGCGCGATTTCGCTGGTCGGTGCAGATGGCCACCTGTTGTCCACTCTGGGGGCGATCAGTTCGGTGGGCGGTGTCGCGGTCCAGCTCGGCGGAGGCAGCCGTGTCGAGAATGCGGGCAGCATCAGTACGGGCAACAACACCGCCCTGCAGTTCGTCGGTGCGGGCGACAGCGTGCTGGTCAACCGAGGCACGATCAGCGGGCGCACCGGCGTGCAGTTCGGTGCCGGCAATGATCGCCTGGAGATGGAGGCCGGCAGCATCACCGGAGGCGTACTGCAGGGCGATGGAAGCGATGTGCTGCTGCTCAGTGACGGCACGATCGACAGCGTCGACCAGGGCAGTGGCGATGACCAGATGACCGTCACCGGCGGCACCGTCACCGGACTGGTGGCGCAGGGCAGTGGCCGCGATGATTTCGTCATGAGTGGCGGCACGATCGGCGCGCTGCAGCAGGGCGACAACATCGATACCTTCCGCATGAGCGGTGGCCGCATCGTTGGCGCGTTCGAGGATGGCGACCAGGCCTGGATGACCGGTGGTCGTATCGGCCGCGTCAACATGAAGCTGGACAAGAACCTGTGGGACCAGTCCGGGGGTACCGTTGACGGCAATGTGGTGACCGGCTTCGACACCGACACCATCATCATTTCGGGTACGGCGTATATCGGCGGCAACATCAGCGTCAGCGGCGGCGCCGACAGCGTGACCATCACCGATGGCACTGTGCGCGGGCAGGTCCTGCTCAGCACCGGCAATGACACCTTCAACTGGAATGGCGGCGGCATCGTCTACGGCGCGGTCGACCTGGGGCCGGACGACGACGTGGCCAACCTCAGCAACCTCAACCAGGGCAATCTCGGTGCGGTGCCGCTGTTCGACGGTGGCGCGGGCAACGACAGGCTCAGCTTCAACAACGTCAAGACCACGGGTGTAGGCCGCTTCCAGAACTGGGAGACGATCAGCCTGGCCAACAGCACCGAGCTGTCCTTCGATGGCGATCTGGTGCTGGGCGACAGCGCAACCGGCACCGGCACGCTCACGGTGGATGACACCAGTACCGTGTATGCGGGCAGTGGCGGCCATGCCATCCGCCCGTTCAACAGTGGCGCACTGGTGGAGATGGTCAATGCCGGGCGCATCGACCTGACCGGTACCGGTGCCGGCGACGTGTTCACCGTGCGTGGCAACTATCGCGGTGATGGCGGTGGCCTGTACCTGCGCACCGTGTTGGGCGCGGACAATTCCACCAGCGACCGCCTGGTGATCGATGGCGGTACTGCGACCGGGACCACCGGCATCGGCGTGCTCAATGCCGGCGGCAGCGGCGCTGCCACGCTGGCCGACGGCATCCTGGTGGTGCAGGCCTTGAATGGTGGCCGCACCGCGCCGGGCGCGTTCTCGCTGTTCGCACCGGTCGCGGCCGGTGCCTACGAGTATTTCCTGTTCAAGGGCGGTGTCAGTGCCGGTACCGGCGAGAACTGGTACCTGCGCTCCACGCTGGTCAGCGGACCGACGCCGGCACCCAATGGCGGCGGCACTGCCGTACCACCACCATTGACGCCGCCGGTGGCACCACCGCCACCGATCACCCCGGCACCGCCGCCGCCGCCCGAAGGCGCCACCGATCCAGACCTGACAGCCGGCGAGACGGCCCCGCCGCCTCCACCACCGGAACCGGCGCCTGTGGCGCCGCCCAGTGATCCCGCGGTGCCGGACGTGCCGGTGGCCGGCGGTGCGCTGCCCGGTACCGGTGCGCCGCCGACACCGGGCGCACGCCCCGCCGAGGGCGCAGTGGTACCGCTGTACCGCGTGGAGACTGCCACCTATGCCGTGGTGCCGCCGCTGCTGCGCGAGACCTCGCTGGCCAGCCTCGGTACCTTCCACGAGCGGCAGGGCGAGCAGCGCCTGCTGTACAACCAGGGTGCATTCCGCACCGCCTGGGGCCGTCTGGTGGGGCAGAGCAGCGAGATCCATTGGAAGGGTGATGCGCAGCCGGGCTTCGATGGCGATGTGATGGGCCAGCAGGCCGGCCTCGACGTGTGGGCCGCTGCTTCTGACAACCACCGCAACCAGATCGGCGTGTTCGTCGGCCGCACCCGCGCGCAGGGCAAGACCACCGGCTTGGCACTGGGCTGGGAGAACGTACAGGTGGGACAGAACCGCTTGGACGACAAGCACGTAGGCCTGTACTGGACCTTCACCGACAACAGCGGTGGTTACATCGATGCCGTGGCGATGCAGAGCCGCTACGACGGCCGCGTGCGCTCCTCGCGCGGGCTGGGCTTCGGCCTGAGCGGTGATGGCACCAGCGTGTCGGCGGAAGCCGGCAAGCCGCTGCTGCGGTTTGGGCAGTCGGCGTGGTGGCTGGAACCGCAGGTGCAGGTGATCTGGCAACGCACCTCGCTGGACGACCGTCGCGATGAGGTGTCGAGCGTACGCTTCGACAACGACAACGCCTGGACCGGCCGCGTCGGCCTGCGCCTTGCCGGCGACTACCAGCTGGCCGACAACGGCTGGCAGCCGTACTTCAAGCTCAACTACTGGCATGGCCGTTCCGGCGAGGACCGCATCCGCTTCGCCGACGACGTGATCGTCAATTCGCAGCGCTCGCGTGCGTTGGAAGCCGGTGTGGGTGTGGTCGGACGCTTCAACCGCACTATCAGTGCGTACGCGGTGGCCGACTACACCCGTGAACTGGGTGGCGACCGCAACGAGAAGCGCCGCATCATCGAAGGCAACATCGGCCTGCGGGCGGACTGGTAGCACCGGGTATGGATGTCATGGCCCGCTCTGGTGGGTGCCGACCTTGGTCGGCACGAACCGTGCCGCTGTCATGATCTTGTAGAGCCGAGCCATGCTCGGCTCTGGTAGGTGTCGACCTTGGTCGACACGAATCCATCGGTGCCATTACCCCGCGCATGCACCCGGCGTCACCAGCGCGCTGGCATGATCGGCCAACACCACCACCGCGTGCAGCAGCCCTTCCTCCACCTGCGGCGGGCACTGCGCCGACGCATCGTCCATCTCGCGTGCCGACTGCGCGGCCAGCAACACACCCCCACACGCAGACACTGCCGCCAGACAGCGCGTCGCCTCGGCCAACTCCCGGCCACGCGCCTCGCTGAGTTGCCGTTCGCGCCAGATCTGACCATCGGCAGCGTGGCTGTGCGTGATGCCGCGCAACCGCGTAAAGAATGCGGAGGGCGGCGCCTGTTCGTGGACTTCGGTGAGCGCATCTTCCAACGCTTCGGCTGCCGTAGTGGACAGCTGCAGGCCGGGCAACGCAACGCCTAGCAGTGCCTGCAGGCGTGGATAGGTGGGGTAGGACGTGTTCATTACGGCAACCTCACGGAGCAAGGCCACCTGCGGCATGCAAGGTGGCGGGCGGTGCGGGTTGGCGTGCCGGTCAAAATCGAAGCGAAAAAAGCCGACGGATCACGAGGATCCCCACGCACCGCCCGCCATGGGCGAGCCGGTGCATTGTCGCGATTGCCGTTGAGGCGACAACTCGATCGCTTCGATGTTTGATTCAGGACGCCAATCCTAGCCAGCGCAAAGCGCGCCAGCAGAGCCACCTTCGCGCTTTTGCCCGAGCGACAACATGAGCAGAGTTGTAAATGTTGTTCTGCGCGGCGCCTGCCAAAGCCGACATACAACGACAGCGGCAAGCGCGTATGCTGCGGTTCTCACCCAGGACGAAGGAACGTCGAATGTCTTTTGATCTCCGCGTGATGGCCACTGCACTGGGCGCCCTGTTCTGCACCACCGCGCAGGCCGCCGCACCAGACGCCATCGACCTGCCGACAGCACAGGCCCAGTTGCTGGACATGCTGGAGAAGGAATCGCTGTACCGCGACCGCGTGGACTGGCGGGCCATCCGCACGCGCCTGAAGGCGGCGCAGAACGACCCGGCCGAGGCCCGCGCGGTGCTGCGGCAGGCCATCGGCCGCAGTTCGGGCGGGCACGGCGCTTGGATCAGCGCAAAGCAGCTGCAGGCGAAGGCAGAACGCTTGGCGCGCGCCAATGGCGCAGCGGCAGCGGCTCCGAAAGCAACGACGGCCCCGGCCGAAGCACTGGACCCGCGCATCGGTCGGGTGGAGATCGAGGGCTACGGTGTCATGCAGGGCCCGACGGCGCACCAGCAGATGAAGCAGCGTGCCCTGCGCTGGCAGGCGATCATCGATGACCAGGACAACGGCAGCCGCTGCGGCTGGATTGTCGATCTGCGCGGCAACACCGGTGGCAACATGTGGCCGATGCTGCTGGGCGCGGCGCCGCTGTTGCGCGTCACGCCCAGTGCCGACGAGAACGTGGGTTCCTTCGCTGCCGCAGATGGTCCGTCGCTTTGGCAGCTGACGCCGTCCAGCGTGCGTCTTGGCGAGCGCGCGCGGATCGATCTTGGCGGACCCGGCTATCTGCTCAAACATCCGGGCGCGCCCGTCGCCGTGCTGACCGGGCCGCGCACTGCTAGCTCCGGAGAGGCCACCGTACTTTCATTCCGCGGTCGGCCGCAGACGCGCAGTTTCGGCCAACCCACCTCGGGGCTGTCCACCGCCAACGTGATGCGGCCGCTGGTTGATGGCAGCGCGCTGCTGCTGACCACCAGCGTGATGCAGGACCGCACCGGCCGCGGTGACGGGCTGAAGATAGAGCCCGACCAGCGAACGGACGGCGATGCAGCCACCCTTGCTGCCGCACAAGCATGGCTGCTGGCCCAGCCGGCGTGCGCTGTGCACTGATGCCGTTCGCCGCTATGCTGCGGCGCTGGACGCTGACAAGGATGCGTCAATGAACTCTCGACTTCCCGCGCGCGCGCTCCTGGGCGCAGCATTGCTGCTGGCCTGTGGCGGCCCGGCACTGGCAGCACCCGCTGCGGCCGTGGAACTGCCATCTGCCGAAGCACTTGAACAGATGCTGCATCTGCTGGAGACCCAATCGCTGTACCGCGATCGCGTCGACTGGAGTGATGCGCGCGCGCGGCTGGCCGCCGCAGGCGATGATCGTGCAGAGCAGCGCCGCGTGCTGGATGAGGCGGCCGCGCGTAGCAGTGGTGGGCATGGCCGATGGATATCGCCCAGCCAGCAGCGCGATCGCTCCGGTCGCGCCCAGCGTGTGAATGCTGGGCAGGGCGCTGCATTGGCAGAATCCCCGAAGGTCGATGCCCGCATTGGCGTGCTGAAGGTCGGCCCCTTCGTGGAGGATCTGCAGCGCAGCGAACAGGAGCGCTATGAGGCGCGCAAGGCCTACGCGCTGGCCCTGCAGCAACGCATCGTAGACCTGGATGACGGCACGCGCTGTGCTTGGGTGGTCGACGTGAGCAGCAATGGCGGCGGCAACATGTGGCCGATGCTGCTTGGGCTCTTGCCTTTGCTGCACAGCACGCCGGATGCACAGGGTGCGCTGATCGGCGCCTTCCACAGTGCCGATGGTCTGCAGTGGTGGCGGCGAGGAGAAGGAGAGGTCAGGCAGGACGGCACGCAGGGGCTGCGCTCACGACAGGCCGCCTATCACCTGCGTGCGGGTAGCGCACCGGTCGCGGTGCTGATGGGTGCGCGCACCGCGAGTTCGGGTGAAGCCGTCGCGTTGGCATTCCGCGGGCAGGCGGGCAGCCGCAGTTTCGGCCAACCCAGCGCAGGTTTCTCAACTGGCAATAGGCCCGTCAAGCTGGTGGACGGTACCACCCTGCTGTTGACCCACAACGTGATGGCCGACCGCAACGGGCAGGGCGACGGTACTAGGTTGCAGCCGGACGAGGCCACCGCCAGCGGACCGGCCACCCTTGCCGCCGCCCAAGCCTGGCTGCTGGCCCAACCCGCCTGCCAGGGCCGCTGACCCATGATCCTGATCGGCCAGCAGGAGCGGGTGATGGTGGTGGGCCCGACCGAAGCCCATCACTGTCTGCGCTGCCAGACGGAAACCGAGTTCGCGCCTCAGCTGCGTTACAGGATGGCGCGCATCGACCTGCTGTTCGGCCTCACCTACCATCGCCGCTACGAGCTGGCCTGCAGCCGGTGCGGGCACGGCTGGGTGCTGGACACCGACACCATGGACCAGCAGCTGGGTGGGGTGCCGATCCCGTGGCGGCACCGCTTCGGCCTGCCGCTGATGCTGGTGGTGGTGGCCGGTCTGGCGGCGCTGGGCTGGCTGTGGCGGCATGGATTCCTCGGTTGAGGACCGGGCCTGTTAAAGTCTGCCCTGCAATCACGTACCGGAACCGACCATGGACCACGACACCCCGTTCGAACCCCTCAACGACCTCGAGGTGCGCCTGCTGCAGGCCCAGGACGGCACGCTGACCGCAGCGCAGTTCCTCGACGGCCTGCTGACCTCGACGGCGTTCGTGCTGCTGGACAAGGCCATCGGCGAAGATGGCGCCTGGGACGAGAGCATCTCGCCGCTGGTGCTGACCAGCGAGAGCGGCGAGCCGATGTTTGCGGTGTTCACCGCCCCCGAGCGCGCGGGCCTGTGGCACGAGCAGCTGCCGCAGTTTGCGCATGCCATGCCGATCGCGGTGCACGCGCTGCTGGCCGGTATCGGCGACGGCGTCGGCCTGGTGCTGAACCCGGGCCTGGACGTGGGCATGGAGATGATTCCCGATGCCGTGGCCCAGCTGAAGCAGCGGGCTGCGGCGATTACCCGTGGGATGGCGCACTGATTCAAGGAATTGGGGTTGCCGGCCAGCGGCCGGCACTACCAGGTGCTTCAGCGCGCTGTGGCGATGGCTTTTACGCGCGCCTTGGCCAGCGCTTCGCCGATGGCCGGGCCCTTCAGATGCGTGGTATCCAGATCCCTGGCCTGCACTGACAGCGCCGCCTGGTGCAGGCGCTTGAGCGTTTCGCCCTGTGGGTAGTCGGCGTCCTCGAAGCCGAGCCGGCCGCGCTTGTCGGCCTCGCAGCACAGTGCGATGCGGGCCACGCGCTCCGGCCGGCGCAGGGCATCACAGCGGCCCAGCAGTTCCAGCACGGTGGCATCGCGCAGTTCGTCGATGCGGTGCACGTTCAAGTGCTCACGGCAGACCGCTTCGGCCAGCTGCTGGTGCTCGGTGGGAATCTTCAGCCGTGCGCACAATGCCTTCAGCGGCTTGATGCCGCGCTGCTCATGCATGATGTGGCGCGGCCACTCCTCCGGCGGGGTCAGGCCCTTGCCGAGATCGTGGGTGAGGGCAGCGAAGCCGACCAGATCATCGCCGGGGGCCAGCTTCGCGGCCATGTCGCTGACCATTTCCTGGTGGATGCCGGTGTCGACTTCCGGGTGGAATTCAGCACGCTGCGGTACGCCGTACAGTGCTTCCAGTTCGGGCAGGATCGGGCCCAGTGCCTGCGCATCGTGCAGCGTGCGCAGGAAGGCGGAGGGTTGGGCACTGACCAGTGCTTTGCGCAGTTCCTGCCAGACGCGCTCCGGCACCAGTGCGTCCAGCTCGCCACTGGCGGCGACCTCGCGCATCAGCGCCATGGTCTCTTCGGCGACGGTAAAGCCCAGTGGCGCGAAGCGCGCCATGAAGCGTGCCGCGCGCAGCACACGCAGTGGGTCTTCAACGAAGGCTGGGCCGACGTGGCGGAGCACGCGCTGCTCAAGATCGCGAACGCCACCGTAAGGATCGACCAGCGTGCCGGTCTCCTCATCGCAGGCAATCGCATTGATGGTGAAGTCGCGGCGCTGCAGGTCTTCTTCCAGCGTCACCGCCGGATCGGCATCGACCACGAAGCCGCGATAGCCGCGGCCGGATTTGCGCTCGGTGCGCGCCAGCGCGTATTCCTCACCGGTCTTTGGATGCAGGAACACCGGGAAATCGCGACCAACGGCAGTGTAGCCCTGTGCTTCCATCTGCGCGGGCGTGGCGCCAACCACCACCCAGTCGCGGTCGCCGGCAGGGCGCTGCAGCAGGCGGTCGCGTACGGCGCCGCCGACAAGATAGATCTTCATGGGGGGGATGATCGCACGGTAGGTGCATGAGCATCGGTAGTGCCGGCCGCTGGCCGGCAACCCTTGGACAATGGCGGCTGCCGGCCAGCGGCCGGCACTACCAATGTGCATCACGGCAGGCCGCGCCACTCCGGCACGAACAGGCCGGCCAGGAACCACAGGCCGTAGACGATCCACAGGCAGAGGAAATACAGCTTGATCTGCGCTTCGTCCCACAGGCTGCCCCAGCTGTCGACGAAGGCCAGCGACTTCCAGCCTTCCATCCAGGCCGCGCCACCCCAGCGCAGTACCCAGGTGGCGAACAGGCTCCAGGCGGCGAACATCCCGATCCAGGCCAGCAGGCTCATTGCGTTCCCCTCCCCGGGAATGGATACCGGGTCGTGCCGGCCACTGGCCGGCACGACCGCAGTGCGATCAATCGCCGCCCTGGTCGGCGTTTGCGGCGCAGCTGAAGCGCTTGCGCTTGTCCACCAGGCGGCCCATCAGGCGGTCGCTCAGCGGCAGCGCATCGCCGTTGAGGCGCCAGTCGTAGATCACGCTGAAGGCCAGCACGCGGGCCACGTACTCGCGGGTTTCCTTGTAGCTGATGGTCTCGATCCACAGGTCCGGATCAAAGCCCGGGCGCTGGCCCTGCCAGCGTGCGGTCGGGGTCGGGCCGGCGTTGTAGGCGGCGATGGTCACGTACGGCAGGCCGTCGTACTTGTTCATCAGCTGGCGCAGGTAGGCGGTACCGATGGCGATGTTGGTGTCCGGGTCGTACAGGCTGTCGGCGCCGCCGTAGCCGGTCAGGCCGATCGACTTGGCCACACCGGCACCGGTGGCCGGCAGCACCTGCATCAGGCCCATGGCGTTGGCAGGCGAGCGCGCACGCGGAGTGAAGGTGCTCTCGGCGCGGATTTCCGCCGCTACCCAGGCCGGATCGATCGCGTTGCGTGCCGATTCGCGGCGGATGGTAGCGTCGTGGTGCAGCGGGAAGCGCAGGTCGTACAGGCGCTGTTCCTGCGGCTGCTTGCCGAGCGCGAACACGGCGCGGTCGAACCAGCCGTTGTCCTGCGCCACGCGTACCGCCAGGCGGCGCTGGGTGTCATCGAAGCGCGACAGCGCGCTGTTCCATTCGGCCACGGCCCAGCCGGCACGGTCGATCTGGTACAGCGCCATTGCGCGCTGGATGGCCGGATCGCGCGCGACCGCTGCCTGTGCCTGCGCGCTGTCATTCGGCTTCCACGGGCACAGCGTGTAGCCCTGCTGCAGCTTGTCCGCAGCGAGGAAACCGTGGAAGGTCGGTGCGCGTGCGGCCTCGCGGAACAACGGTTGGGCCTGCTGGGCCTGGCCGGTCTTCTCCAGCATGCGGCCTTCGAAGTAGCGCCAGCGCGGATCGCTGCGCTGCTTGCTGGCCATCTTGCGGATCGCCGTCAGCGCCGCCGGCCAGTCACCGCGCGACATCGCTTCGCGCACGCGCCATTCGTGCAGTCGTTCGTCATACGCCGATTCCGGCACTGCGTTGAGACGGCGCGCCGAATCGGGCAGGTAGGAGGCCACTGTCCACAGCGCGATCTGGTACAGCACCTGGCCCTGCTGCTCGGCACTCAGGCCCAGCGCCTGCGCGTACTGCGGCAGCTGCTGTTCGGTGGCGCCCGGGTCGGCCTTGGCCAGCTTGGCCAGGCCATCGGTGGCGATGCGCCGGCTGCGCTCGTTGCGCGGCCAGTTCAATGCGCTGGCATTGGGCTTGTCGACAAAGGCGGCGTAAGTGTTGGCCAGCGCCAGGTCGGTGGCAGGCAGGCCACGTGCGGCGCTGCGCATCACGGCCGGCTGCTGGGCGTCGGCGGCGGCATCGATGCGTTCCCAGCGCAATGCGTCACTCAGTCCGCCCTGTGCCTGCAGCACGGCGAAAACGGCGTCACAGCCGTCTGGCAGCGACTTGCCGTTCTTGCGCCACAGATCCTGCGCTTCACCGATCCACTGCGGATCGACCTTGCCCGTCACCTGGCGCGCGGTCAGCTGCGCACAGCGCAGGCCGGCGTTGTCGGTGGGTGCCCAGTTGGCGAGCAGGGTCGGCCAGTCCTGGCGGCGTGCGACCGAGGGCAACCACACGCTGCGGAACGTGTTGGCCACGGCCTGGCCGTCGTAGCGCTTGAGGAAGGCCTGTGCCTGCGCGGTATCGACGGTGTCGATGTTGCGGCGCAGGTTGGCGTACTCCAGCCAGCCATAGGCCGGATGGCGGCTGAGCGAGGCGGCCTGGCCGGGATCGAACTGGCCGCGTTCGGCGGCCGCGATCGCAGCCTTCAGCTGCGCGTTCTGGGCGTCGAGGGACTGGGCATTGGCGCAGCCGATCAGCAGCGTGGTGGCCAAGGGCAGCAGGGACAGGGCAGTTGAAGTGCGTCGGGTCATGGCGACCAGCATAGCGGGCGATGGCTGAATTCAGTTTCGCATTGCGTGCACGCGCTGGTTCGGCAACGGCAGCTGAATGCTCGCGCTGCAGGCACTGCCTCGCGGGCCAGCGGGCGACGTAGTGTCGGGCGTGGGCGAACGGCCCGGCTGCAGGGAGCGGCATATGGCGTTCAGTAGCGCAGGAAGAAGCGGCCCGCTGGCGGACATCAATGTCACGCCACTGGTGGATGTGATGCTGGTGCTGTTGATCATCTTCATCGTGACCGCGCCGATCGTGGCCCGGCCGATTGCCGTGCAGTTGCCGCAGGCCACCGATCGCGTGGTCGACCGTCCTGAACCGCCACCGCCGATCGAGCTGCGCCTGGACGCTGCCAACCAGCTCAGCTGGAATGGCCAGCCGATGGCGATCGGCGAGCTGCAGGCGCGCCTGCAGGCACAGTCGGGCGAGCATGCTGGCAACCTGCCGGAGCTGCGCATCGCCACCGATCCGGCGGCCGAGTACGAAGGCATGGCGAGGATTCTGGCCGCCGCCGAGGCCACCGGTATGGAGCGCATTGCGTTCGTGCGGTAGGGCGTTGTCTCACTGCCGCTCATGCGGTGATTGCTGCATGAGCGGCGCTTGCCCTGCTGACAGTGTCGCATCCAGGATCCGCAGAAAAGCCATTTCAATCTGTGCTGGAACCGGGGTCGGATGTGCTCGCCACTTTCTGCTCTCAGGGTCATGTTCAACGTCGAAAGCAGTCAACCCGGCTCTCTCGAAATCCACCACAACCGTCAGTCCCTCTCCCGAGGCCAAGGCCGCACCGCTGGGAGAGGGGCAGTTGTTGCACTCGATCACGCCGCCTGCTCTCGATTCACCTGCCAGGGAAAGAAGCAGCATCATCACCATCGTGACGCCCAGCACGGCAGTCAGTGCTTTCATCCTGCAAAGACCTTTTTCATGAATGCGGCAGCTCCCGGCGCGTGCTGTCGCAGCCAGCATCAAGGCTGCCTGCAGTGAACAGTATCGTCCGGTCATAACCTGCAGCTATCTGACGCAATCGGCCTGCAATTGCGTCAATTCCGCGTGAAAGAGTGTCGATCATCACGCCGCGATTTTTACCACTTGTTTACAAAGGAGACGGCGCCGCCATGCAGGGAGGGAGTGCGGCAGCCCATGTCCCGACATTCCTTTGGAGAGAGAGCGAATGAATCACCTGCACCACCGCCCTTTGGCGGTTGCCGTCGCGCTGTGCGTGATGACCCTGGCACCGTTGGGTGCCGCTGCACAATCCACCACCAACCTGGATGCGGTGGAAGTCACCGGTACCCGCATCAAGCGCGCTGAAGTCGAAGGCCAGGTACCGATCCAGACCTTGACCCGCGGCGACATCGAACGCACCGGCCTGACCTCGATCGGCGAAGTGCTGCAGCAGCTCACCGGTTCCGGTTCGGCGCTCAACGCCAAGTTCAACTCGTCCGGCAACTTCGGCTTTCCGCCCGATGGCAGTGGTGTAGGTGCTGGCTCGGCGCAGGTGGACCTGCGCCATCTGGGCGCCAAGCGCGTGCTGGTGCTGGTCGATGGCATCCGCTGGGTCAATGAGTCATCCGCCTCCGGCGTCGGCTCGGCCACCGATCTCAATACCATTCCGCTGGCCATCGTCGAGCGCATCGAAGTGCTGGAAGATGGCGCGTCGTCGCTGTACGGTTCCGATGCCATTGCCGGCGTGGTCAACATCATCACCCGCCGTGACTTCGATGGCGGCCAGGTGACCCTGAACTACGGCGAGTACAGCAAGGGCGATGGTACGCAGAAGGGCGTGGACCTGGCCTGGGGCAAGAGCGGTGATCGCTTCAGCCTGTTCCTGGGCGCCAGCTGGACCAAGCAGGACCCGGTGTTCGCCAAGGACCGCGAGCAGTCGCGCTTCCCGATTCCCGGCACCGGCCTGGCCTTCGGCAGCGGCGGCATTCCGCAGGGCCGTTTCATGTTCACCGACCCGAACACCGGTGCGGTGCAGAACATCGTGCCCAATACCGGCGTGAGCAACCCGCGCTACGATGGCAGTGCCGGCTGCGCGCGCACCGATGACTATCACTGCTTCACCAGCGCCGACCGGTTCAATTTCGCCGAGTACAACATGGTGCTGACTCCGTCGGAGCGTAAGGGCCTGTTCGGTCAGTTCCGCTTCGACATCACCGACAACGTGCAGTGGTACGTCAAGGCACTGGGCAACCGACGTGAGTCGACCAACCAGGCCGGCCCGGAGCCGCTGTTCTTCGGCCCCGATGGCGCCACCGGCAATCCGCTGGCCGACAACATCACCGTGTCCGCCCTCAATCCGTACAACCCGTTCGGCTTCGACCTGGTCTCGGGTGACAACCTGAGCCTGATCGGCCGCCGTCCGGTGGAAGGCGGTGCGCGCGTGTTCAAGCAGGAAGTGGACACCACGTACTTCGCCACCGGCTTCGTCGGCAACTTCCAGGCGGCTGACCGCAGCTGGTACTGGGACGTCAATGGCATGTACAGCAAGAACAAGGCCGAACAGACCAACTACGGCAGCTACAACATCTACAACGTCAACATGGCGCTGGGCGATCCGTCCGTCTGTGCGGCGACGCCGGGCTGCGTGCCGCTGAACATCTTCGGCGGTGTCGGTTCGATCACCCCGGACATGCTGAAGTGGATCCAGCCGGTGGTGCGTGACCGCAGCCAGAACGAACTGAGCCTGTTCACCGCCAACCTGTCCAGCGACCTGTTCACGCTGCCGGCCGGCCCGGTGTCGTTCGCTACCGGCTTCGAGTATCGCAAGTACGAGGGTTCGTACCAGCCCGATCCGTTGACGGTGGCCGGTCACTACAACGGCGTGCCTTCGCAGCCGACCTCGGGTTCCTATGACGTCAACGAGGCCTATCTGGAGTTGAGCGTGCCGATCTTCGCCGATTCGACATTCGGCAAGAAGCTGGACCTGAGCCTGGCCGGCCGCTACTCGGACTATTCCACCTTCGGTGGCGAGTTCACGCCCAAGTACGGCCTGCGCTGGCAGGTGACCGACGACTTCGTGCTGCGCACGACTTATGCCGAGGGCTTCCGCGCACCGTCGATCGGCGAGTTGTACGGCTCGGCCGCGCGTGCCGATCTGCAGTTGTTCGATCCGTGCTCGGTGGGCCTGGGTGGAACGCCGCCGCGTGGCAGTGCCGCCAACTGTGCCGCGCTGGGCGTGCCGACCGGCTTCCAGCAGGCCAACTCGCAGATCTCGGTGACCACCGGCGGCAACCGCGAGCTGGATCCGGAACGCTCGCGCAGCTTCAGCGCAGGCTTCGTCTGGAGCCCGTGGTTCGGCAGTAACACCTCGTGGTCGGAGCGCTTCGACGTGGAAGTGACCTTCTACCGCCATGCCATCGACGGCGCGATCCAGGCGATCAACGCGCAGACCCAGCTGGACCTGTGCGTGGATACGCTGGACCCGATCTACTGCAACGGCATCACCCGTGCCAGCACCGGCGCGGTCAGCAGCTTCAACAACCGCCTGACCAATCTGGGTTCGATCAAGACCGATGGCTGGGATGTGGATCTGTTCTGGACGCTGCCGCAGAGCTCGATTGGCCAGTTCAAGCTGGGCTGGAAGAACACCTTCGTGGGTCGCTACGAAGCCACCGGTGCGGCGGGCCAGAAGCAGCCGCAGAAGCCGGGCGTGGAGGTGGCCGACAGCTCGATTCCGGAATGGACCAGCAATGCCAGCATCGGCTGGACGCTGGACCGCTGGAGCGCCAACTGGACGGTGCGGCATATCTCCGAACTGACAGAAAACTGCGGTGACGCCTCTGTGTTCCCGGTCTGCAGCAACCAGGCGGCGGGCACCAATACGCTGTCGGCCACCACCTTCCATGACATGCAGGTGGGCTACAAGATCGACTGGATGAAGGGGCTGCAGCTGACGGCCGGCCTGAACAACGTGTTCGACAAGGATCCGCCGATCTGCCTGTCGTGCTCGTTGAACGGTTACGACGCCTCGACCTATGACATCCCGCGTGGCCGCTACTGGTACCTGCGCGCGGACCTGCGCTTCTGATGAAGGGACGGCGCCGGGCTCAGCCCGGCGCCGTTGCAGGGTCGAGCCCTGTTCGACCGCCCTGTGTGATGGAGTCGGGCAGGGCTCGACTCCATAAAGATGGTCAGTCCGGAATGTCCTGCTCCGGGTCATCCTGCTCAAGGCCATCCTGCTCAAGGCTGGCACGGCGGAACGCGGTGCGTGCCCATCCCAGTCCGGCCACGATCATCATCGGCCCGACCGCGAAGCTAGGCAGTGACGGAATGCGGAACTGCGGCAGGGATTCGACCAGCAGGTTGTACAGGATCCAGGCCACCAGGATCAGGCCGATCCCCGCGCACAACAGTCCGAACAGCACCTGTGGAAGGCCCATTGCCAGGCCCAGCGCGCGCTCGGTGCGGGTGGGGGCGGGGATGGCACGCAGTTCCCGGCCCAGATCGAACCAGAACAGGATCGCTGCGGGCAGGCCCATCAGCAGAAGCAGGATGAAGTAGCCATTGCCGGTGGCGACCATCAACGGCAGCGAAGAGAACAGGGCCACGAGCGAGAGACCGAGTTTCGTGCGGGTGCGCATGGCCGGTCGTCCTTGAGGGGGAAGGCGCGAGGTATCCGTGTGCGCGACGCTACACCTGCAAGGGCAGCGCGGCAACAGGGGGGCGCCGAGCGCCCCCGTTGTAGTGTCGAGCCGTGCTCGACCACCCCGTGTGATCGAGTCGGGCATGACGCGACTCTACAGGAGCCGGTTACATCAGAACGCCCAGGTGAACGTCAGCGAGCCATTGCGGCCGTCGCCATAGGCACCGTAGCCGGTGATCTGCGAGTAGTACTTCTTGTCCAGCAGGTTGTTGAGGTTGGCCTGCACGCTGAACTCCGGCGAGATGCGGTAGCGCACGAAGGCACTGACCAGCGCATAGCCTTCCTGTTCGAAGCGACCCACCACCGGTGCGGAGTAGTAGATGCGGTTCTGCCAGTTGGCACCACCGCCGACGGTCAGCGCCTGCAGCGACTGCGGGGTATAGCTGGTGAACAGCTTCAACGCGGTCTGCGGCAGGTTGGTGTTGATGTCGGCGCCGTTGATGTCCTTGGCCACGTAACGCGAAGCACCGAAGGTCGCGTTCCAGCCCGGTGCCAGTTCGCCATTCACTTCGAACTCGAAGCCACGGCTGACGGTACCGCGTGCAGCGATGAAGGCGGTTTCGTTCAACTGCCCGTCAACCTTGTCCATGGTTGCCTGGCCAACGTTGTCCTGCTCGATGCGGAACACTGCCACGGATGCATTCAGTCGGTTGTCGAACCACGCACCCTTGACGCCTACTTCGTAGCTCTTGCCATCGACCGGATCGAGGTAGCTGCCCTGCTTGTTGCGCAGCGTCTGCGGCTGGAAGATCTCGGTATAGCTGGCGTAGGCGGAGTAGGTATCGTTGATGTCGTAGACCAGGCCGGCATACGGCGTGGTCACTTTGTGCGAGCGGTCGTTGCCTTCGTCTTCGCTCTTCCAGTCGGTGTAGCGCGCGCCGATGATCAGCTTCAACGGATCGGCCAGCGACAGGCGCGCGGCGGCATAGCCGGCCTTCTGGGTGATGGTGCCCTGGCTGGCCAGCTTCAGCGGTCGCCAGTTCGGCTGCGGGAAATCACCGGTCCAGCCGAAGTAGCTGGCCAGCGGCAGGTACTGGGCATTGGGATCGGTGGAATCCGGCTGGAAGTCACCGTAGTTGGTGAATTCGCGCTTGTTGTAGCTCAGGCCGGCCATGAACTGGTGTTCGCGGCCGAACAGCTGGAATGGGCCGTCGATGTAACCGTCGATACCATCGACCTTGCGCTCGGTGTTGTAGAAGCCGGCCATCGGCGTGATGCCGGCGCCCGTGGTCTTGTTGAACGCGGTGTAGGCCGGATAGAACAGCTTGTCGTCGGCCTTGGTGCGGTCATGGGTGGCGCCGATCTTGAACTTCCAGCCGTTGCTGAAGGCATGCTGCAGGGTGGCGAACGCACGCTTGCTGGTGGTGTCCCAGTAGGTCCAGTCCGGCGACGGATTGAACGAGGTCGGATAGTTCGTCGGGCTGCCATCGGCGTACCACATCGGGAAGCCGCCCCAGGTCGCGCCATTGGCGCGCTTCTGCTGGTAGTCGTAGCCCACGCTCAACTGCGTATCCGGGGTCAGGTCGGCGTCGATGACGGCGTAGCCCAGCGTCTTGCGCTGGTTGTAGCGGTCCATCTGGCCATCGGTGTCCAGGTAGCTGCCGATGACCCGTCCGCGCACGCTGCCGCTGGCGTTGAGCGCGCTGCCCACGTCCACGGTGGTGCGGGTGCGGCCCCAGCTGCCGACGTTCACCGAGACGCTGCCGGTCAATTCGGCGCTGTCGGCATGCTTGCGCACCAGATTCACCGACGCCGACGGATTGCCGGCACCGCTGAGCAGGCCGGTCGCGCCGCGCACCACTTCAACGCGGTCATACAGCGCCAGGTCCAGGCCGGAATCACCGTAGCTCCAGTTCTGCACCATCTGCGTCGGCAGGCCATCGAACTGGTAGGCATCGATGTAGAAGCCGCGCGCGTAGAACTCGGTGCGCTCGCTGTCGGACTGGGTGCTGGTCACGCCGGTGGTATTGGCCAGCACGTCGATGATGTCGTCCAGCTTCTGATCTTCGATGCGCTGGTGGCTGATGATGCTGATCGACTGCGGAATCTCGCGCGGCGCCAGATCGAAGCGGGTACCGGCCGAGGTGCGGCGCACCGAGTAGCCTTCGGCGCGTTCGCCCTTGACGACGACCTTGTCCAGCGTAGTCGGGTCGGCGGCGGTGTCGGCGAAGGCGGCTGGGGCCACGGCGCAGAGAACGGCAAGCACGGCAACGGACAGCCGCTGTGGCTGCGGGGTACGGAAGGCGGGACGGGTCATGGGGGTCCTGGACGAGCACACGCGGTCGGCCGTCATCCAGGAGGCGATGCGCTAGGGGTGGGGAAAGGACGGGCAGGCCGTCCTGGCACCACCGGAAACGAAAGAAATGGTAATACGAACTATTCCTATTTACAAATCATGAACAGATCGGTCCGCGGGTGCGCAATGGTGTCAGCGCAGCAGTGGCAGCGGGTCGCGGGCGCCGTCGGCGCCGTAGATGCCCCAGTGCAGGTTCGGCGGCGTGCCCTTGGCGTTGCCGCTGTCGCCAACATGACCGAGAAGGTCTCCTGCCTGGACCACCTGGCCGCGTGCCAGGCCGTCGGCCCAGTCCTCCAGATGCGCGTAGTAGTAGCGTTCGCGCCCGGGCCCGATCACCCACACCTGGCGGCCGCCGAGCCCGCGCTCGCTGACATCCGCGATGACGCCGGCAGTGACGCTGCGCACTGGTGTGCCGCGCTTGGCGAAGATGTCGATGCCGGCGTGGGAGCGGTCACGGCCACGTGGCGCGCCGAAAGTATCGGTGATCTGGCGTGGCCGCACGCCGTCCACCGGCACCGGCAGTTGCGTGGCCGGCGGCATACGAGAGAGTGTCCACAGCAGTTTCGGTGCAGCGGCCCATGGGCTGTTCCACAGCGCCATCGCGGCGACGATGGCGATGACCAGCCACAGGCCGAGCAGCAACCAGCGGCGCTGGCGAAGGGCGGGAGGGGGCGGTGTACTCATGGTCTCCGATGCTACAGAACCGGCAGCAGCGGGACCTCGAAACTCCGCTTCAACGTGCCCAGTGCCACCGAGGTGCGGAAGCGCTCGATGTTGTCATCGCCACCGAACAAGCGCTCGGTGATCGCCTCGTACTCCTCCATCGACGCCGCCGAAAGCAGCAGCAGGAAATCGCCATCGCCGGTGATCGAGTAGCACTGCTGCACGGCGGGGTCCTCCTGCACGCGGCGCTTGAACGGCGCCACGCGTTCGCGCTGTTCGCTGACCACGCGCACCTCGACGATGATGGTCAGCGGTCGCCCGACCTTGGCGGCGGCGACCACTGCCACATTGGCCGCGATTACGCCGCTGTCCTGCAGTCGCTTGATGCGGCGCTGCACGGCCGGGGTGGACAGGTGCACGGCCTCGGCGATTTCGCGCTGTGGCAGGGTGTTGTCCCGCTGCAGCAGGTCGAGGATGGCGCGGTCGAAGCTGTCGAGCACGGGGGCGGTGGCCATGGCGAGCAGAAGTTGCACGAACGGGCTGTCAATTGAGCCAAGTGCTCGGCGCCGGCGCAATAGACTTCGCATATGCAGACCTCACGACTCGCGCCGATGTTGCCGGCGCTGGCGGTGCTCGGCTCGGTCACCTCGCTGGCCATCGGCACCTCCTACGCAAAACACCTGTTCCCGCTGATCGGTGCCCAGGGCACCAGCGCGCTGCGCGTGGGCTTCTCGGCGCTGTTGCTGCTGCTGTTCTGGCGGCCATGGCGCTGGAAGACCAGCCGCGTGGATGCGATCACCATCCTGCGCTACGGGCTCACCCTGGGCCTGATGAACCTGCTGTTCTACATGGCCCTGCGCACGATTCCGTTCGGCATCGCGGTGGCCATCGAGTTCACCGGGCCGCTGACGGTGGCGATGCTGTCGTCACGACGCCCCATCGATTTCGTCTGGGTGGGCTGTGCTGTGGTCGGGCTGTTGCTGCTGCTGCCGTTGGGCGGCGGCCCGGCGCTGGACCCGGCCGGCGTGCTGTACGCGATGGGCGCGGCGGCGTGCTGGGGCCTGTACATCGTGTTCGGCAAGCGTGCAGGCCACCTGCACGCCGGGCATTCGGTGTCGCTGGGGCTGCTGGCGGCCTCGCTGGTGGTGGTACCGGTGGGCGTGGTGCATGCCGGTGCCGCGCTGCTCGATCCGAAGATCCTGGCGGCCGGCCTGCTGGTGGCGCTGGTCTCCAGCGCGATCCCGATGTCGCTGGAGATGATGGCGCTCAAGCGCCTGCCGAAAGAGACGTTCGGCATCCTGATCAGCATGGAACCGGCGGTGGCCGCGCTGTGGGCGATGCTGCTGCTGCACGAGCACCTGCATGGATTGCAGTGGCTGGCGATCGGCTGCACGGTGCTGGCCTCGGTGGGCAGCACGATGACCGCGCGGCGGTTGAAGGTGCCGGTGGCGCAGGCCGGGTAGCGCCGGGCCATGCCCGGCGGAGAGCGTGCGGACCAACGGTCCGCACCCACCAGAGCGGCTGTCCGCACCCACCAGAGCGGCTGTCCGCACCTACCAGGGGCGGGTCAGCGCAGGGCGTCGGCCGGGACGTCGATCTGCATCGCCAGGGCGAGGTGATCGGAGAACGCGGCCGGTACGGCTTCCACGGTACGGGTCTGCAGGCCGCTGCTGACCAGGATGTGGTCGATGGCGCGGTCGGGGCGCCAGCTGGGGAAGGTCGGCACGATGCAGCCCGGGGGCTGCAGCCGGGTCTTCTGGTACAGCACCTGCATTTCCGGGCGCTCGGCCAGGCAGTTGAAGTCACCCATCAATACGGCGTTGGGGTGGTCGGACAGCAGCTCGGCAATGAAGCCCAGCTGTGACATCCGCGAGCCCGCACCGAGTGAAAGATGGGCCACCGCCACCGCCAGGCCATCGGCACCGTCGCCGAACTTGGCCAGCAGCACGCCGCGCCCGCCGATGCGGCCGGGCAGGGCGTGGTCCTGCACTTCCACCGGTTCCAGCTTGCTCAGCAGGCCATTGGCGCTGGACGCGACCCCGCCCATGCGCCGGTTCGGCTGGTGGCTCCAGTAGTTGAAGCCGGCACGCTGGGCCAGGTAGTGGGTCTGGTTGGTGAAGCCCGAGCGCAGGCTGCCCGGGTCGGCCTCCTGCAGGCCGACGATGTCATGTTCGCGCGCCAGGGTGGCGATCGCGTCCAGGCTGCTGCGCTTGCGACCCGCCGGCAGCGCATGTGACCAGCTGCGGGTCACATAGTCGCTGTAGCGGCGGGTACTTGAGCCGGCCTGGATGTTGGCCGTCAGCAAGCGCAGGGTCCGTGTACGGGGGGAATTCACGGCCGGGAAACGCTTCTCTTGGATCAGTGAGCCTGGGCCGCACCGCGTTCGCGGGCGATCAGGTGGTCGGCAATGCGCAGCATGTCCGGGAAGCTCTTGCCCTTCACCAGGTACTTGCCGTTGACGATGATCGACGGGGTGCCGCTGATCTGGCTGCGCTGGGCGAACTGCTTGGCCGAGTTGGTCTTGGCATTCACCGCGAAGCTGCCCATGGTGGCGGCAAACTGCTTCGGATCCACGCCGTAGGTACCGTAGAACTTGGCGATGTCGTCAACCGAATCGGTGCCGCGCTCGCCCTTCAGGGTCTTCTGCGAATGGATGGCAGCGTACAGGGCTTCGTGGGTCTTCTCCTGCACGCCCAGGGTCTGCGCGGCGTAGAAGGCACGGGCGTAGTTGTCCCAGGTGCCACCGAACATGGCCGGCACGTAGACGAAGTTCACATCGCTCGGCAGGCCGGCCTTCCACGGGCCGACCAGCGGCTGGAACGCGGCGCAGGCCGGGCAGACGTAGCCGAAGATCTCGGTCACTTCGATCTTGCCGGCGGCCGGCTGGAACGGCTGGCCGTTCGGGATCACCTGGTAGTCGGCGCCTTCCACCGGGGCCGGGCCGGTCAGTGCGGCGGTGGTCGGGGCCGGTGCGGCGGCCGGGGCGGCTTCAGCCGCGGCCTTCTCGCCTTCGGCTGCGGCCGGGGCGGCGCCTTCGGTACCTGCGGCCGGAGCGGCCGGTTCGGTGGTCGCCGGAGCTGCAGCCGGTTCGGCCGGGGCTGCGGTGGTGTTGGTGCTGCCGTCGTCGGCCTTGCAGGCGGCCAGGATCGGCAGCAGCGCTGCGAGGGCGAGGGCGTAACGGATCTTCATGGAAACGTCTCCAGCATCTGGAATGGTGGGGCCGGCGTCATGCGCCGGCCAGGGGGAAATGATGACACGCGGCGGCGACAGCGCCGTGTCGGTGGTGGGTGTTGGTTCAGCGGCCGCGGGCGGCGCGGGCCTGGGCGATCAGCGCCGAGGCGATGCGCAGCTGGTCGTCGAAGCTGTCGCCACGGACCAGGTACTGGCCGTTGATGATCAGCGCCGGGGTCCCCGGGATCTTGGTGCGCTGGGCGAACGCGCGGGCGGCATCGACCTTCTTCTGTACGGCATCGCCGCGCAGGGCCAGCAGGTAACGGTCCGGGGTCACGCCGTAGGCCTTGTAGAAGGTGGCGAGCTCATCGGCCGAGATGTTCTGCATCGGCAGCGAGCCGTCCTGGTGCAGGGCCTTGAACACGGCGCCATGGCTGCGCTTGGCCACGCCGACTTCGTCGGCGGCGTAGTAGGCCAGGGCCCAGGCGTCCCAGGCGCCGCCGAAGGCCGCCGGAACCGGGGTGAAGCGCACGTCGGCCGGCAGCTTGGCTGCCCAGGCTTCCAGCTGCGGTTCGAAACGGGCGCAGTGCGGGCAGGTGTAGCCGAAGACCTCGACCACCTCGATCTTGCCGGCCAGCGGCTGGAACGGGCCCGGCTGGGCGATGCGCTCGTAGTCTTTGCCCTCGACCAGCGGGGCATTGGCGGGGGTGGCGGCGCAGGCTACCAGCGGCAGCAGCACCAGCACAGACAACAGCAGGCGGGAAATCAACCTCATCGACACGCATCTCCGTTGAAAAAAGCAACGCCGGCGCGGTCGCCGGCGTGAAGGAAACATACCGCAGGCGCGGGCCGGCGTGGCGACCCGGGCCGACCAGTGGTGGTCAGGGGGCGGCAGCCGGTTGTGCCGGCGTGGTGGCAGCGGCCACGTCGTCGGCCTTGTTGTGCAGGCCCTGCAGGTAGCTCGACAGCGCCTGCACCTCCTGTTCGCTCAGCTTCTGCGCAACCGCAGCCATGATCTGGAAGTGCGCCTTGTCGGTCTCGTTGGTCTGGCCGGCCTGGTATTCCTGCAGGCGGCGCGCGACATAGCTGGCGTGCTGGCCACCGATGTGCGGATAGGCCGGGCCAGGATTGCCGGCACCGCTGGGGCCGTGGCAGGCCATGCAGGCTGGCAGGCCGCGCTTGGCGTCACCGCCACGGTACAGCTGCTGGCCGATCTCGTAGAACTTCATGCCCTTGTAGGGGCCGTCGGTGACCGCCGTGTCATCGGCGATGCCGGCGGTGGCCTTCTGCGTGGCAAAGAACGCGCCGATGTCACGCATGTCCTGCGGGGTGAGGTTCTGCACGAACGGCACCATCGCCACCGCCGCGCCGGAACTGCGCTGGCCGTTGGCGATCAGGGCCATCTGCTGGGCGACGTAGCGTTCGCTCTGGCCGGCGATGGACGGGTACATCTCCACCGTGGAGTTGCCGTCGGCGCCATGGCAGGCCGCGCAGGCCGAGGCCTTGGTCTGGCCGGCCTTGGCATCGCCCCAGTGGGTCTTGCTGAAATCCACCTCCAGCGAGGCGGTGTTGATCGGCCCGTTGTCGGGCAGCGGGGTCAACGTGGTCTGCGCGAACGCAGCAGCGGCAACGACTACAGCAGTGGCAAGGGCGGATACGGCAAGAACGCGAGCGTGGCGCATGCTAAAGCTCCGTATGGACCGGGCCGGGCGGTGGCTGCCGGCATCGCCCGGATTATCAACGCCGTTTCCGCACACGGTCAACGCAGCAGTGCAGCAAAATGCCCGCAAAGGCCGCCGGCACGGGCGCGCGGCGCCGCAACATGCGATCCTAGGCACATGTCATTGCTCATCGAACGCGCCCGTTACCACCTTTCGGCCCACAACGTGCGGCAGCTGCCGCCCGACGAAGGGGCCGAAGTGGCCTTCGCCGGCCGCTCCAACGCCGGCAAGTCCAGTGCGCTCAACGCGCTGACCCGCCAGAACGCCCTGGCCCGTGTCTCCAAGACCCCCGGCCGTACCCAGCAGCTGGTGTTCTTCCAGGTCACCCCGGAAGCGCATCTGGTCGACCTGCCCGGTTACGGCTATGCCAAGGTGCCGCTGGACCTGCAGGCGCACTGGCAGGCCTTCATCGACAAGTATTTCCGCACCCGCGAAGCCCTGAAGGGCCTGGTGGTGGTGATGGACATCCGCCATCCGCTGAAGGACTACGACCGGCAGATGCTGTCCTACGCCGTGCAGCGTGGCCTGCCGGCGCACGCGCTGCTGACCAAGGCCGACAAGCTCAGCCGCAGCCAGCAGATGCAGTCCCTGCAGAAGGTGCGCAAGGAACTGCAATCGGCCTACGGCGACAGCGTCAGCGTGCAGGTGTTCTCCGGCGAAGACCGTACCGGCGTGGACGAAGCCCGCGGCGTGATCGGCGGCTGGCTGGGGCTGGAATAAGGCATTTACGGTCGCCCGGCTGGCAGCCGGGCGCTACCGGGCAGCCGGGCGCTACCCGATCGGGTGGGTGCCGACCTTGGTCGGCACACCCTCACAACGGCGAATACTCCGTCGGCACCCACGCGTAGGCCTGGCCCTCGCCACGCACATGGCCCAGGCCGGGGAACGGCAGGTGCGCACCGGCCACCCACCAGCCGTTGGCGGTGGCCTGCTGCAGCAGCCCGCGACGGCTGGCGATGGCCGCCTTGCGGTCCGAATCCGCCTCGAATGCCGCCTCCGGGTGCGCGAACTGCACCGCATGGAAGTGCAGCACATCACCCCATACCAGCAGCGACTGACCCTGGCTGTCGAACCGGTAAGAGACATGGCCGGGCGTATGGCCATGGGTGTCCATCGCCACCGCGCCACCGGGCAGGACATCGCCGGGACTGAAGGTACGCAGGTGGCCGCTGGCCTGGTACGGCGCTACCGCATTGCGCGCCAGCGGGAAGGCGAAGCGCACGCCCTTCGGCGCGGTGGCCTCGCTGGCCGGGCTGAGCCAGTAATCGGCATCCGCCTTGGACAGCCACACCGTGGCATTCGGGTAGGCCGGCTTGCCCTGCGCATCGAGCACACCGCACAGGTGGTCCGGATGGGCGTGGGTCAGCAGCACCTCGTCCACCTCGGCCGGGTCCACGCCGGAGGCGCGCAGGTTGCCCAGCACCTGGCCCAGGCCGGGGCCGAAGCACTGCGCGGTGCCGGTGTCGACCAGGGTCAGGTGGTTGCCCTGGCGGATCAGGAACGCGTTGATCGCGGTCTGCAGGCCCTTCTTGTCTTCCGGCACGTAACGGCCTTCCAGCAGGCGGCTGACCAGCGTCGGCGGCACGTCCACCACTTCCTGCCGGCCCAGCGCGACCACGCCGTCGAACAGGGCGGTGACCTGCAGGGCGCCGATGCGCTGGTGATAGACACCAGGCACCTGCTGGGTGGGGGCGGGCGAAGTGACCTCGGCCAGCGCGGCCAGCGGCAGGGACGACAGAGCCAGCAGCAGGGCGCCGCGCAGCGGCAGGGGACGCAGGGTCATGATGGTTCTCGATGGACGACGGGCGGTTCCGTTGCCGCATAGCGTGCCGTGGCCGACGTGTGCGCGGCGCTCAAACCACTACGCGGAATGCTCAGGGAAGGGGGGTGTCTGCAGGGCTGCGCCCTGCACCCGCAGAGGCAAGGGCAACAGCCAAAGCAACGTCAAAAGCTGGTTTCCTGTGGGATGGCGGGGTGGGTCCGGTTGCGGGGGACGCTGCAAGTACGTCCATGTAAGCTCGGTCGCCGCATCCATGCGGCTCACGCCCCCGCAACCGGACCCACCCCGCCTTCGACAGTTTTCCGCGATCTGTCAGCTCGTGGGGTCAGATCCGTTTTCCAGAGGAAAACGGATCTGACCCCGGAGTTTCATTCGATATCTGACAGATGTGTCGACCAAGGTCGACACCTACCAACAGCTGCAGAAATCTGTCAGAGGTGGGGCGGTGTGGGTGGGCAGGACCGTTGGCGCCATGGATGGCGCCATCGAGCCCCCAGGGACGGGTTTACGGCGTGTCCTGCCCACCCACACCGCCCCGCCATCCCACGGATAGCCGCTGTTGCTGTTGCTTTCGCTGTTGCCGTTGCCTCTGCAGGTGCAGGGCTGCAAGCCCTGCCGAACCCCCTCAAATGTCTGTGGGAGCCAGTCCGTACTGCTCGGCGAAGCGCTTGCTGAAACTCGCCACAGACCGGTAACCCACGCGTGCGGCCACGGTCTTCAACGGCAGGTCGGTGGTGTAGAGCAGCTGCATGCCATGCGCCAGCCGTGCCTCGGTGAGCAGCTGGCGCAGGCTGGTGTCCTCGGCGGCGAGACGACGACGCAGGGTTGCACCGCTCAGTGCGAACTGCTCTTCCACATCGCGTGATTGCCAATCGCGTGCCGGTTCGGCCGCGATGCGGTCGCGGATCTGTTCGCCCAGGCTCGGTGCCTGTGGCAGCAGCAGGTTGCCGTGGCCCTGCCGGCACAGGGTCAGTACCAGCGAGGCCAGGGCCAATCGTGCCTCGCTGTAGCGGCCGTCCTGCAGCGATTGCCGCCACTGGCGCAGCACTGTGCCATGGTCGATCAACGGCAGTCGCGCCATCGCCTGGCCCGCGGCGGGAAGCTCCTCGCTCCACAGCGTGCGTGCGGCTGCCAGCACTTCGGCACACAGCGGCACGATGGCGCTGAGGTAACGGCCGCTGCGTGGGTCGGGGCTGTTGACCACGTCGATGCGGCAGCGCTGGGTCAGCAGCAGGATGTCGCCGGGGACGAACTCCAGCGACTGGTGTGCGGTACGCACCTGCTTGCGGCCTTCCAGCAGGATCGCGAACTGCGGTTGCGGAATCTCCACCGAGCTGGCGCCATGCTCGCGACGTGCGGTGATGCAGGCATAACCTTCGGCGCGTGCGCAGCCGGCCAGGCTGGCCATCTCGGCCAGCAGTGCGGTGGCCGGGGGCAGCATGGCGGTCATGTCACGTGTGCGCCGAGCAGGCGACCGACGCCGGCGGCCGCGGCCATCGCCAACGCGCCCCAGAACATCACCCGGATCGCGCCGCGTACCGGCGGTGCGCCGCCGGCCTGGGCCGCCATCGCGCCGGTCAGGCACAGGCCGAGCAGGGTGCTGGCGGTGGTCATCATCGCGACCTTGTCGACCGGTGCGAGCAGCGCGGTCAGCACCGGCAGTGCCGCACCGCAGGTGAAGGCGCCGGCCGAGGCCAGCGCTGCCTGCAGCGGGCGGGCGCGCAGGGTATCGGTGATGCCCAGCTCGTCGCGGGCGTGGGCGCCCAGTGCGTCGTGGGCGGTGAGCTGTTCGGCCACCTGCCGTGCCAGCGCCGGCTCCAGGCCACGGTGGCGGTAGATCGCGGTCAGCTCTTCCAGCTCGCTGTGCGGATCTTCGTGCAGTTCGCGCTTTTCCATCGCCAGGTCGGCGTCTTCGGTGTCGGCCTGGGTCTGTACCGAGACATACTCGCCGGCAGCCATCGACATCGCGCCGGCCACGGTGCCGGCCACGCCGGTGGCCAGAATGGTCGCAGCGGAGGCACCGCTGGCGGCCACGCCGACCACCAGCCCTGCCACCGAGACAATGCCATCGTTGGCGCCCAGCACGGCGGCACGCAGCCAGCCGACGCGCTCGGAGCGGTGCAGTTCGGGGTGTCGTGAGTGGCGGCTCATGCCCCCGAGTGTACGAGGGTCAAGAGGGCGTCGGTAGGATGCTGAAAACCGTCTCCGTCGCATGACGCAACGGGTCGCCACGCTATAGTGCGCCCTTGCGATGGAAGGCTCCGAGCCCCACATCCCCCGCCACCGTCCAGCGAGCCTTCCCCTTGTCGAGCCCCAGCCACGTCGCCGATACACCCATTACCGACCGCTCGCAGCTGGTGGAGGTGATTGCCTCCGGCGAGAAGCCCCGCGCGCAGTGGCGCATCGGCACCGAGCACGAGAAGTTCGGGTTCCGCCTGGATGACCTGCGCCCGCCGACCTTTGAAGGCGAGCGCGGCATCGAAGCGCTGCTCAACGGCCTGGTCCGCTTCGGCTGGGAGCCGGTGCAGGAGAATGGCAACACGATCGCCCTGCTGCGCGATGGCGCCTCGGTGACGCTGGAACCGGCCGGTCAGTTGGAACTGTCCGGAGCGGCGCTGGAGACCATCCACCAGACCTGCGTGGAGACCGGCACCCACCTCAATGAAGTGGCGCAGGTGGCCGGCGAACTGCAGCTGGGTTTCCTCGGCATGGGCTTCCAGCCGAAGTGGAAGCGCGACGAGATGCCGTGGATGCCCAAGGGCCGCTACAAGATCATGCGCTCGTATATGCCCAAGGTCGGATCGCTCGGCCTGGACATGATGACCCGCACCTGCACGGTGCAGGTGAACCTGGACTACGCCACCGAAGCGGACATGGTGAAGAAGTTCCGCGTGTCGCTGGCGCTGCAGCCGATCGCCACCGCGCTGTTCGCCGATTCGCCCTTCACCGAAGGCAAGCCGAACGGCTACCTGAGCTACCGCTCGCACATCTGGACCGACACCGATGCTGACCGCACCGGCATGCTCGACTTCGTGTTCGAGGATGGCTTCGGTTACGAGCGCTATGTCGATTACCTGCTCGACGTGCCGATGTATTTCTCCTACCGCGACGGCATCTACCACGATGCCAGCGGGCAGAGCTTCCGCGATTTCATGCAGGCCAAGTTGCCGGTGCTGCCGGGTGCGGTGCCGACGCTGCGCGACTGGTCGGACCACATGACCACCGCGTTCCCGGAAGTGCGTTTGAAGAAGTACCTGGAAATGCGCGGCGCCGACGGCGGCCCGTGGAGCCGCCTGTGTGCGCTGCCGGCGTTCTGGGTGGGCCTGCTGTACGACGACACCGCACTGGATGCCGCCTGGGACCTGGTGCGTGACTTCACCCTGACCGAGCGCCATGCACTGCGCGACGGCGTGCCGAAGCATGCGATGAACCTGCCGTTCCGTAATGGCAGCGTGCGCGACCTGGCCCGCGAAGCGGTGAAGATTTCCGTTGAAGGCCTCAAGCGCCGCGCGGCGCGCAATGCCGACGGCCAGGACGAGAGCAAGTTCCTGGACGTGCTGCAGGAGATCGTCGAGTCCGGCCTGACCCCGGCCGAGCGCAAGCTGGCGCTGTTCCATGGCCGCTGGCACGGCGACGTCGATCCGGTGTTCCGCGAGTTCGCGTACTGAGTGGATTGTTCGGGATGCCGGGCATGGCCCGGCGCTACCGATGAGGGCTGCGTGCCGGGTCATGCCCGGCGTTGATGTCAGCCCGGCTTGCCGTCGCGCCGTGGGCTCAGGTAGATCCAGCCCAGCCGCGCCACCCACGGCGCCAAGGCCAGCAACCAGCCGATGGCAGCGGCGAAATACCAGGCATAGGCGTCGGGCATCAGCTCGGCAACGATGCGCATGATCGCCACCGCCTGCAGCGCGACGAACGCAAACCAGGCCACTGCCGGCATCACCAGCGGTCGCCCGGAATGGCCCTGGGTGACCCGGGTCACCATCGCCACCAGCAGGCTGCCGAACAGCCCCACGGCAAGAGCATGCAGCGGCGCGCGGCCGAGCAGCTGCGGATGGCCGAGCATCTGGCCGATGTCCTGCAGCAGATACAACGCGAAGCTGATCGGCAGCCACGCCAGCGCCAGGAACAAAGCGGCAAGCAGGCCCGGCATCGGCCCGCGTGGCCACCAGTGCCATAGCGCCTGCAGAGACAACACCAGCAGTGGCGCATCGGCAAGCCACAGCGCGTTATCGACCTGCAACGCACTCAACAGCAGGCGCAGCATCAGCAGCGCCCACATCGCGGCCAGCCAGCGCAGCGGCCGCCACGCCACATAGCCGTCCACCACGTTGTTGGCGAAGAACGGGATCATCCGGTGCGCGACGGTGAGGTAGACCGGCAGCAGCAGGCCGAACGTGCCGAGTGCCACAGTGACCGGCATCAGCGTGGCGTGGCCGCGCACCACCGCCATGAACAGCAGCAGCCCCAGCCACCCCAGCAGCAGTGCGGCATAGCAGGCGCGCGCATGCCAGTTGCGGTTGGGGCCGGCGGCCTTGAGCACGCGTCCCAGCACGATCAACCCGGCGCTCCAGCCGGCCAGTGCCAGCAGCAGGCCGGGCCACAGCCCGGGTGTCCAGCCGCAGGCGGCGGCAATCAGCAGCGCCTGCCCGCCAAACAGCCCGATGCCGACCGGCGCATAACGGCTGCGTGGCAGCTCGGGTTGCCCCATCCAGCGCGGGAACACGGTGAGCAGGAAGCCGAAGATGAAACTGGGCAACACCAGGTACTGCATCAGCAGCGCGTGCAGCCAGGCCGGTGGCAGCGGCGGTGGCTGCGGCGTCCACAGCCCGCGCAATGCGCCCAGCCACAGCGCCCACCAGAGCATGGCCAGCAGCAGGTTGCTGGCGCCGATGAAGAACAGCAGCCGATGCGGCGCACGCATCAGCATCGCAGGGGAGGGCAGGCGGGCCATGCGGCGAGTCTGCGCCAGGGCGGTGGCCGCTTCCTTGACCTTCGTCATGCCCAATGCGTCGGTCGTGCCGGCCAGCGGCCGGCGCGACCAAAAAGAAACCCCGGCAGTGCCGGGGTTCTTCGTTCACCGTCGCCGATCGATCAGGCGGCGTTCTTCATCGTCGCCATGTCGATCACGAAGCGGTAGCGCACATCGTTCTTCGCCATGCGTTCCCAGGCTTCATTGACGTTCTTGATGTCGATCATCTCGACGTCGCTGACGATGCCGTGCTCGGCACAGAAGTCCATCATTTCCTGGGTTTCGGCCATGCCGCCGATCGCCGAACCGGTCAGGTGCTTGCGGCCGAAGATCACGCTGCCACCGGTCAGCGGCGGGTCCAGTTCGGTCAGCACGCCGACCAGGCACATGGTGGCCTCGCGCTTGAGCAGGCCCATGTACGGGTTGGTGTCATGGCCGACCGGAATGGTGTTGAGCAGGAAGTCGAAGCTGCCGGCGTGGGCCTTCATCTGCGCGGCATCGCGCGAGACCAGCACGTCATCGGCGCCCAGGCGCTTGGCGTCGGCACCCTTTTCCGGCGTGGTGGTGATCATCACCACGTGCGCGCCGAGCGCCTTGGCGAACTTCACGCCCATGTGGCCGAGTCCACCGAGGCCGATCACGCCGACCTTCTGGCCCGGGCCGACCTTCCAGTGGCGCAGCGGCGACCAGGTGGTAATGCCGGCGCACAGCAGCGGCGCGGCCGCCTTCAGGTCGAGGGTCTCGGACACCTTCACCACGAAGCGCTGTTCGACCACCACGTGGTCGGAATAGCCGCCGTAGGTCGGCGCGCCGCTTTCGCGTTCACGGCCGTTGTAGGTCCAGGTCGCGCCTTCGGCACAGTACTGCTCCAGGTCGTGCTCGCAGGCATCGCAATGGCGGCAGGAGTCGACCATGCAGCCGACGCCGGCGTGGTCGCCGACCTTGAAGCGGGTGACGTTGCTGCCGACCTCGGTCACGCGGCCGATGATCTCGTGGCCCGGCACCATCGGGTAGATCGAGCCACCCCAGTCGTCGCGGGCCTGGTGCAGATCGGAGTGGCAGATGCCGCTGTAGAGGATCTCGATGCGCACATCGTCCGGGCCGACCGCGCGGCGTTCGAACTCGTACGGGATCAGCGGGTCGGTATGTGAATGGGCGGCGTAACCACGGGCGAGGGACATGGGGAATCCTTGGCAGGGTTTGTCGAAAGGCGCTTTACAATACGCCCCGTACCCAGCGGCAAGAAGCCCGGATATCGGCATGATTCATCAAGTGAAACTGCACAATCATGGCCACTGACAACCTCTCGCACCTGGCCGCGTTCGCCGCGGTCGCCCGTCACCGCAGCTTCCGCCGTGCCGGCGCCGAGCTGGCGCTGTCGACCTCGGCGGTGAGCTATGCGATCCGCGCGCTGGAAGAACGGTTGGGGGTGGGCCTGTTCCATCGCACCACCCGCAGCGTGGCCCTGACCGAGGCCGGGCAGCGCCTGCTGGAGCGCCTGCAGCCGGCCTTGGGGCAGGTGCACGACGCGCTGGAAGAGATGAACCAGTTCCGCGCCGCCCCGGCGGGCCTGCTGCGCATCAATGCCACCCGTGCGGCGGTGGCGACACAGCTGGGGCCGCGGCTGGCGCGCTTCCTGCACGCCCATCCCGATGTGCGGGTGGAGCTGACCGAGAACGATGGCCTGGTCGACATCGTCGCCGAGGGCTACGACGCCGGCGTGCGCCTGCATGAGTTCGTGCCCGAGGACATGGTGGCGGTGCCGATGGGGCCACCACTGCGCGGGCTGATTGTCGGCTCGCCGGATTACCTGCGGCGGCACCCCGCGCCACAGCATCCGCGCGATCTTGCTGCACATGAATGCATCCGCTTCCGCTTCGCCAGCGGGCATCTGTACAAATGGCAGTTCGAGCGCGGTGGGCAGGCGCTGGAGATCGACGTGCCCGGACGGCTCACGCTGGGCGAGCAGGGCACCGTGGTCGGCGCGGTACTCGATGGCATCGGCCTGGCCTACGTGCTGGAAGACACGGCAAGGCCGTACATCGATTCGGGGCAGATGGTGGCGGTGCTGGAAGACTGGAGTGAACCGTTCGCCGGCTTCGCGCTGTACTACCCGAAACAGCGGCAGATGCCCGGTGCGCTGCGCGCGTTCGTGGATATGCTGCGCGAGTGAGTTGCTGCAGGAGTGCCGACCAACGGTCGGCACCCACCGGGGGCAGGCCATTGCTGGCCAACGAATCGGGATCGGCCGGTAGATCCACGCCACGCGTGGATGGCGCAATCTTACGGCGCCTGCAACACCGGTCCCAACAACGCCAGGCACTCACCCAGATGCACCTCCACCGGCGCATCCTCGGCCACCACACCGATCACGCGTTCGCGCAGTGGCTCGGCCACGGCCATCGCCAACACCAGCCGCGCCATGCGCACGGGGTCTCCTTCGCGCAGCAGCCCACGCTGCTGCTGGCGCGCCAGCCAGTCGGCCAGCAGCGCACGGCCGCGTTCGATGCCGTTGTCCAGATAGGCCTGCAGCAGCGCGTCCTTGCCGGGAAAGTCGGTGGCCAGCAGGCGGAATACCTGCACCGCCTGCGCCGACAGCGCCTGCGCACATACCGCCTGCAGGATGTCCTGCAGCAACGGCAGCACCTCGTCGGCATCGCGCGCATCGCGCTGCAACTGTGGCGCGAAGCCGTCGGTCCACTCGCGCACTGCCAACCCGACCAGTTCCTCGCGGTTGCTGGCGTGGCGGTACACGGTCTTCTTCGCCACCCCGGCGTGCGCCGCCACCGCTTCGATGGTGGTGGCCTCGTAACCCTGCGCCAGCAGCAGCTCCAGGGTGGCCTGCAGCACGGCGTGGCGGACTTCGGCTTCCGGTCGCGCAGGGCGGCCGCGGCGGCGGGTTGGTGGAGGTGGCTCGGGCAGGGTGGTGCTGTTCATTGCGCCCATCTTACCGCATCCGGCTAATTGCGAAACGTTGATCGTTTCCGTATTGTCGGGTCTCCCAACCCGTAGGAGACCCCGATGGATACCGCTGTGAACGCTCGCGCCTGGCTGGACCACCACGATCTGCTGGACCCGGCGCCGATGCACCTGGAGACCGGCATCCAGCGCCGCGAAGACGGCACCCTGCTGGTGGCGGTGCGCACCGATTTGCACGGTTGCAAGGGGCGCATGCTGGACTGGTGGTTCACCTTCTTCGAGACCACCCAGCACATCCGCTGGTGGCATCCGGTCGATCATGTCGAGCATCGCGGTTGGGACGCGGCCTGGCAGCGTGGACGCAGCTACCACGGCGCCAGCATCCATGCCGTGGAATCACTGGCCGACATTCCGCCGGTGGCGGCGCGCCTGAAGTTCCATGACCCGCGCACGCTGCTGGTGCCAGAGCGCCTGCAGGCGGCACAGGATGCAGGCGATGTATCGGCGGTGATCGCCGCGCGCATCGGCTTCGGCGACCACGTCCGCCTGGATGCAAACGGTGATCCCTGCGACGGGCAGATGCTGCACGTGGCGCGCGATACGCCGTTTGGCTGTGTGCTGCGCAGCCGCTTCGTGCTCGGCCTGGACAGCGCCGATCCACGCTGCGATGCCGGCGATGCGGTTGGCCTGGGCCTGCTCAAGCATTGCTACACGGAGTTCAGTTTCCTCTCGCGCCTGCTGCCGTCGCTGTACTACGGCGAGCGCGCCAACGGCGAAGCGGTGCCGTTGCCGTGGTGAACGTGGCGCCGGTCATTCGACCAGCGCGTCGTAGCCTTCGCCACTGAACTGGATCAGGCAGAAGCCGTGGCCGAACGGATCGGCCAGCACGGCGATGTGCCCCCAGCGACGCTCGCGCACGGACTGCTCGAGCGTCGCCCCAGCCGCAACCGCTCGTACCAGCGCCGCTTCGATGTCATTCACCACCCAGTCCAGGTGCAGCGGCGTCCAATGGCGCTCGTAGTCGCGCACGTCGCCGTCTTCGGTGGCGGGGCTGCCGGCCTCGTTCTGCAGCAGGTACAGCGGCGCTGGCCCACCGAGCAGCTCCACCGCGCCCGGGCCGAGACGGCGGCCGATGCGCAGGCCGAAGGCTCGGATGTAGAAGTCTTCGGCAGCGGCGAGATCGGGGACATCGAGGTTGACGATGAACGATGCGGTGGGCGTATCCATGGGCAGATTCAGTGGATGCGGGCGGGCAGTGTACGCCCGCATCCACGCATGGCGTGGCTCTACTGTGCTCGCGGGTAATCGAGGTAGCCCGCCTCGCCGCCGCCGTAATAGGTGTTGCGGTCCGGCGTGGCCAGCGCGACGTTGTGCTGCAGGCGCTCGACCAGATCCGGGTTGGCGATGAACGGCTGGCCGAACGCGGCCAGGTCGATGGTGCCGGCCTCGACCAGCTGCAGGGCGCGTTCGCGGGTCATGCCACCGGCCAGGATCACGGTGCCACCATAGGCCTGCTTGAACTGTTGCAGGAACGCCTCGCCCAGCACCGACTGGCCCGCCTGCAGGTTGTCGTTGAGGTGCACATAGGCCAGGCCGCGCTTGCCCAGTTCGTCGGCCAGGTACAGATAGGTAGCTTCGTTGTCGGGGTAGAACGGCATGTCGAAGGTGAGGTTGTTCGGTGCCAGGCGCACGCCGATGCGATGCGCACCGATGCGCTGCGCCATTGCATCGACGGTGTCCAGGATCAACCGCGCACGATTGGGCAGCGAGCCGCCGTAGCGGTCTTCGCGCTGGTTGATGAGCGGGTTGAGGAACTGCTCGAACAGGTAACCGTTGGCGGCATGCAGTTCGATGCCGTCGAAGCCGGCCGCAATGGCGTTGTCCGCGCCGCGCATGAAGTCGTCGACGATACCGGGGATCTCCGCGGTCTCCAATGCACGTGCCGGGGTGGGATCGGCATGTCCGCGGCTGCCGTCGTCCAGGTACACGAACGAGGTGTTCTTCGGTGCGCTGGCCACCGGGCGGGTGCCGGCGCTGACCGGTTGACCACCGTCGGGCTGCAGCGAGGCATGCGACATGCGGCCGACGTGCCACAGCTGCGCGAAGATCGTGCCCTGTTCGGCGTGCACGGCGTCGGTCACCTGCTTCCAGCCCGTCACCTGCGCCGCCGACCAGATGCCGGGCACGTCGATGTAGCCCTGGCCCTGCGGCGAGACCGGGGTGCCTTCGCTGATGATCAGGCCGGCGCTGGCGCGCTGCCGGTAGTACTGGGCGGTCAGTTCGTTGGCCACGACGCCGGGGTTGCGGGCGCGGGTCATCGGGGCCATCGCGATGCGGTTGCGCAGGGCGGTGCCTGACAGGTCGAAGGGGCGGAAGAGGGCGGCGGTCATGTCGGTCATCTCGGTGCGGGGGAGGCGCCAGCGGCGCGATGCACACAGGATGGAGTTGACATGCAGGCGCATAAAGCGCTTCGATCTCCCTTGGTGCGGGACTATTTGTCCCCAATGGGGTGCGAACGATGCTGCCGCTGGAATCCTTGAATGGCCTGGTGACCTTTGTCACCACCGCACGCTCGGGTAGCTTCACCGAGGCTGCCGACGCGCTGGGCATCTCGCGCTCGGCGGTGGGCAAGGCCATCGCGCGGCTGGAAGCGCGGCTGGGGGTGCGCCTGTTCCACCGCACCACGCGGCGCATCGCGCTGACCACCGATGGCGAGGCGTACTACGCATCCTGTGCAGCGGCGCTGGAAGAGATCTCCGCGGCCGAGGCCTGCCTGGGTTCGGCCGGGCTGCCCAGCGGGCGGCTGCGCATCGACATGCCGTCCTCGTTCGGGCGGCTGGTGGTGTTGCCGGTGCTGCTGCGGTTGTGCCGGCAATACCCGGACCTGCAGATGACGATGACCTTCACCGATCACTTCGTCGATCCCGTCGAGGAAGGCATCGACCTGCTGATCCGCTTCGGTGGGCTGCACCAGGCAGAGCATCTTGTGGCGCGGCGGCTGGGGCGCCAGCGGCTGGTCACCTGCGCATCGCCGGAGTACCTGCAGGCACATGGCGTGCCGCGCACGGTGGAGGAACTGGCGCAGCACCGCAGCATCGTCGGTTTCCGTCATGGCCAGCCAGTCTGGTGGCGGATCGGCAGCGGGCAGGACGACGGAACGTTCATTCCCAGTGCGCCCTATCAACTCAATGATGGCGATGCGGTGATCGAAGCGGCCCTCGCTGGCCTCGGTATCTGCCAGATGCCCATTTCACTGGTACGCCGGCATCTGGATTCCGGCGCGCTGCAATCGGTGCTGGACGCGCGCATGCAACGGCACATCGACATCCATGCGCTGTGGCCACCGACGCGCCACCTGCGGCCCAAGGTGCGCTATGTGGTGGACGAGCTGACCCGGTTGGCGGAACAAGGTCTGTTTGATTGAGCGGAGGGCATCAATAGTCGACGATCCGGGCGGACGTGTCTTCGCCTTCCTGAAGTGCTTCAAACACCTCAGCCAGGAGAGCAATCAGATTGCGTCCATGCGCGGTGACGAAGTAGGTCGCCAGGCTGTCGATGTCGGGAGCGATATCGCCTCCCCACGGTGGATGCTGGGTTCGATCCTCGAACGACCAGATGACACGGGCTGGGGGCAGCTCGGCCAGTTCGCTGCGGACCCTATGCAGTTCGACCAGTGCGTCGGCAGCATCTGATTGCTGCAGTCTGCCGGCGTACAGCTGCCTCAGGAGAATAGGAAATCGGCTTCCCCATCCATCCGGTTCGAGATTTCCTGCGATGGTTGAGAAGAACGCGTACAGGAAGCTGGGACTTCCTATTTCATCGGTGATCTGTCCAAGCCGGATGCCGACTGTCATGCGCGTGAACCCCAATGACTGGTCGGAACCGCAGGCAGGACATAGGCGATCTCCTGATGGTGCCTCATCGATTTTCATTCCGCGTGATGTTTCCTTGATGGTCGGCCCCGGTAGAGGGGGGCGTCCATACGAAACATTGCAGAATCCGAGGGCGCATTGAAAAGAGCGGGGCCCGTACAGCGGGCCCCGCCTGTGGAACCACTGCGCCTGGCCTACTTGAAGTTGTAGCGCAGGCTGGCCATGTAGCGACGGCCCAGTGCATCCAGCACATAGGGGAACGGACCGATGTCGTCGCCCACGTTGATCACCGACAACGTCACGCGCGCGGCGTCGGTGATGCGGTAGGTGACGTTGGCGTCCCAGGTGGTCCAGCTGTCGCGGTAGAAGTACTGACGGCTTTCCGGGGTATCGGTCATCGTGTACTGGGCGCGGCTGGTGTAGTTGGAGGCCACGCCGTAGTTCCAGTTGCCGATGCGATGCTGGGCGGTCCAGCGGAACTGGCGCTTGGGCTCGTTGAAGCTGCCCGCCTGTTCGACGAACGGCACGTCCCGGTTCGCGGCCTGGCCACGGTTCTTCGGCATGTAGCCGTAGAAGTCCAGGTCCAGCACGCCGAAGCGCGACAGGTCCCAACGGTAGCCGACTTCGGCGGTCCAGCCGCGGAACATCAGCACCGGGCCGTTGCCATACTCGGTCTTGATGCTGGTCGCCACACCGGTGTTCGGATCACGCGTCACCAGGCCGCAGAAGCGGTTGGCGTTGGGCACGTTGGCGGCGTTGAAGTCGGCAGTGTCGAAGCAACCGGTGATGATGTCGTTGGCGCTCAGCGACGTGATCACGTTGTTGATCTTGATGTCGTACCAGTCGGCGGCGACGCGCAGGCCCGGAATCCACTCCGGCGCGAACACGATGCCGGCCGTCCACGACTTCGCCGTTTCGTTCTGCAGGCGGGTGCTGCCGTTGGTCGAACCCAGCGTATTGGTCGGTTGCTGGCGGAAGGTGTTCGGATCGGCGCCGGGGTAGGCGGCGAAGAACGCCTGGCAGTTACGGCGACGCGCCGCCGGATTGGAGCCGCCGCTGATGTTGTCCAGCGAGCACACTTCCGGGATGTTGTAGTAGGCCGGCTGCTGGGTGGTGTAGAGCTCGGCGATGGACGGCGCGCGCAGTGACTGGGTCTTGTTGCCGCGCAACTGCAGGCCGGCGATCGGTTCGTACTGGATGCCGTAGGTGAACGCATTGAACGCGCCGGCAACGGAATTGTCGACGCGGCGGAACTTGGCGGTCAGGTCCAGGCGATGCAGCCCCGGGATATCCCAGTCGGGATTGAACAGCGGTGCCAGCACTTCGGCGAACACTTCATTGGTGTGGTATTTGCCTTCCGCCGCCTGGGTCGGCACCGAACGGCCCTGGCCCAGGCGCTGGTACTCGCTGGGCGTGAATGAGCCTTCTTCGCGGCGGTGTTCGAAGCCGGCCGCCGCGGACAGTTCGCCGCCGGGAAGATCGAACAGGCCGCCGGATACCGACGCGTTGATGACGGTCTGGCGGGTCTGCGCCTTGGCCACGGTCCGGGTGGAGACATAGTCCAGGGCTTCGCGCGACGCCTGGTTCTCGCCGAACAGATTCAGCGGGCGGCAGTTCGCATCGGCCGTGGTGCCCGGGCGGGTGGCATCACAGATGATGCGCCCGCTGGCGTCGGTGGTGACGTTGATTGCATTGATGAAGTTCTGCTGGATCAGGCCGGTGCCGAGGTAGTCGAAGTCACCGCGGCCATGGGTGACGCTGGCTTCCCAGTTGAAGCTGCGCTTCCCAACTTCGAAGAAGCCGTTCAAGCCGAGCACCGCGCGGGTCAGGCGGGTCTCGGTGCTGGCGTTGTTCATCGACAGGTCGCGCGAAGAACGCGACAGGCGGAACGAGGTGATGCCGTTGTCGGCGAGGATCCTGCGGGTTTCCGCACTCAGGAACGGATTGCTGGCGCTGAAGGTCAGTGCACCGCTGGCGGTACCGCCGCCGTCCAGGCGCGCATTGCCGAAGGACACCGCGTTGTAGACGTTCTGGTCCAGGGTTTCGCGGGCGGTCGCTTCGTATCGCGAAAGCTCGAAGAAGCCGCGCACGTTGTCGGTGAAGTCGAAGCTGCCGGTGGAGAACACCGAGCGTCGTTCGAGGTCGGCGATCAGCGGCACTGTCTCGAACAGGTTCAGGCCGTCACCGCCGGAGGCATTGCCGCCGGCGTAGCTGATGCCGGGATTGAACTCGACCAGCTTGCCCTCGTTATTGAACTGCCACAGTTTGTCTTTGTTCGGGCCGAAGCCAAGGATGTCACCCAGGCCGTTGCGCGTGTAGCTGCCGGTGGCCGGCATCACCAGGCCACCGAAGGTCATGCTGGCAATGCGCCGGTTGCGGATCCAGACCTGGTCGGGGATGCCATCGCGGGGCCCGGTGTTGAACGGAATGCTGCCGTCGATGCGACCATCATTGGTCGGCCGGCGCAGGGGCTGGGCAGTGGCATTGGCGGCCGTGGGATTGGCCTGCAGGCTGTAGCCCTGGCGGTAGAAATCGCGTTGCAGCGCGTTCACCCCATCGGCATTGTCCAGTTCCGCCGCCACCACGATGTGGCCACGCCCATCGGCGAATCCGGTACCGAAGATGGCCGACCAGGAGTAGCGCTCGTTGTCGTTCTTGCTGGTTCTGCCATAGCCCAGTTCGACTTCGGCGCCATCGAACTTGTCGCGCAGGATGATGTTATTGACGCCGGAGATCGCATCCGAGCCATAGGTGGGTGCACCGCCAACGCTGAGGCTTTCAATGCGTTGCACCATGACGCTGGGAATGGCGTTCATGTCGACCTGGATGCCCGAACCGCCGCCGGCGCCGAAGATGGTGGGCGGGGTAGAGGTCACGAAGCGGCGTCCATTGACCAGGGTCAGCAGGCGATTGCTGCCCAGGCCGAACTTGCTGGCGAAGTTGACGCCTGCACCGAAACCGGCCTGGTCGCCGCGCGAACTGACGCCGGCACTGACTCCGGGAATCCGGGTTACTGCGTCAATGAGGTTGGTGTCGCCATAGTTCTCGATCGATTCACGGCTGACCACCGCAGCGGGCTCCAGCGTGTCGAAGCCGGCGCGGTAGATGCGCGAGCCGGTGACGGTCATCCGGTCCAGCTGCACGGGGGTCTTGCTGCTGGCGGGCTCGGCCTTCTGTTCCTGCGTGGCGGCCTGCTGCGCCATGGCCGGTGCGGCGGCCACCAGCACCAATGCCGAACCCAGCGCGACAGACAAGCGACTGCGGGCGAACAACGGTCGGTACATGATTTCTCCCTGGTCACGCCAATGTGACTCAGGGATAAACGCAGGGGCGAATGCGACACCCTAGGTCATGAAAAAGTAACAATTGAATCTATTTACTATTCATTCATATTTGCAGGCTGATCTGTCCGTAGCGCATGCCCCGGCATGCACGATGTGGCTTCGTCTGTCCGTGTATGTATACTATCCCCCAGTATAGTTCCGAGGTGGCCCCGCCATGCCGCACTCCCCCGAAGAGAAGAAGAAGGTCCTGGCCCGCGTGCGCCGCATCCGCGGCCAGTGCGATGCGCTGGACCGCGCGCTGGAAGCCGGCGCCGACTGCGGGCCGGTGCTGCAGCAGATCGCCGCCATCCGTGGCGCCGTCAACGGCCTGATGTCCGAGGTGATGGAGGCCCATCTGCGCGAGGAGTTCGGGCAACCCGCAGCCTCCGACGAACAACGCGCCGAACGCGTGCGCGACATGAGCGCGTTGATCCGCTCGTACCTGAAATAAGCATCGGCGCCACTTCGCGCCGATCTCCCTGCCATCCCATTTCCGCCTGATCCTGGAGAAGCCACCATGAAGTCCCGTGCCGCCGTCGCCTTTGGTCCCGGCCAGCCGCTGCAGATCGTCGAAATCGACGTCGCCCCGCCGAAGAAGGGCGAAGTGCTGGTCAAGATCACCCACACCGGTGTCTGCCACACCGATGCGTTCACCCTGTCTGGCGATGATCCGGAAGGCCTGTTCCCGGTGGTGCTGGGCCATGAAGGCGCCGGCATCGTGGTGGAGGTGGGCGAGGGCGTGACCAGCGTCAAGCCGGGCGACCACGTGATTCCGTTGTACACCGCCGAGTGCGGCGAGTGCCTGTTCTGCAAGAGCGGCAAGACCAACCTGTGCGTGTCGGTGCGTGCCACCCAGGGCAAGGGCGTGATGCCCGATGGCACCAGCCGCTTCAGCTACAACGGCGAGCCGCTGTACCACTACATGGGCTGCTCGACCTTCAGCGAGTACACCGTGGTGGCCGAAGTCTCGCTGGCCAAGATCAATCCGGAAGCGAACCCGGAGCACGTCTGCCTGCTCGGCTGTGGCGTCACCACCGGCATCGGCGCGGTGCACAACACCGCCAAGGTGCAGGAAGGCGACAGCGTGGCCGTGTTCGGCCTCGGTGGCATCGGTCTGGCGGTGATCCAGGGCGCGCGCCAGGCCAAGGCCGGCCGCATCATCGCGGTGGACACCAACCCGTCCAAGTTCGAGCTGGCGCGCGAATTCGGTGCCACCGACTGCATCAATCCGAAGGACTACGACAAGCCGATCCAGCAGGTCATCGTTGAAATGACCACCTGGGGCGTGGACCACAGCTTCGAATGCATCGGCAACGTCAACGTGATGCGCGCGGCGCTGGAATGCGCGCACCGTGGCTGGGGCCAGAGCGTGGTGATCGGCGTGGCCGGTTCGGGCCAGGAGATCTCCACCCGTCCGTTCCAGCTGGTGACCGGGCGCAAGTGGATGGGCACGGCCTTCGGTGGCGTGAAGGGCCGCAGCCAGCTGCCGGGCATGGTGGAAGACGCGATGAAGGGTGATATCGAACTGGCCCCGTTCGTCACCCACACCATGGACCTGGACAAGATCAACGAAGCCTTCGACCTGATGCATGAAGGCAAGTCGATCCGTTCGGTGGTCCATTACTGAGCCGCGTCATGGGCTGGCTGGATGCCCTGCGCCGGCCGCGTGCGGAAGACCCGCGCGCGGCCCTGGTGGCGCCGATCGAGCAGGCGTTGCGTGCGCTGGGCTGGGTAGTGGGCGAGGTGGGGCCACCGCGTGCGGTGACTTCGGCCTTCGGCAGCGACGATGGCATGCCGTTCGAGCAGTGGCTTGCGCAGGTATTCCTGCCGCGCCTCTACGAGGCGCGCGCGGCCGGGCAGTGGCCGCCACGCAGCGATGTGGCCGTGGCGGCCTGGCGCAATCTTGATGGCCAGCCTGGCGTCGAACCGTTGCTGCGCCTGCTGGCGCAGCTGGATGAACGGATCAACAAAGGCATCCACGCCGCGCGTGGATAAGCCGGCCAAGGTCGGCATCTACCAGAAGCACGCGCGCGCTGACGCGCCGTGCAGGAGAGCACCATGGAACGCATCGAACACCGCGCCTGTTCCGGCGGCTGGCAGGACGTCTACCGCCATCATTCCACCACGCTGGGCTGCGACATGCAGTTCGCTGTCTACCTGCCGCCGCAGGCGGAAACGCAGACGCTGCCGGTGCTGTACTGGTTGAGCGGCCTGACCTGCACCGAGCAGAATTTCATCACCAAGGCCGGCGCGCAGCGCTATGCGGCCGAGCATGGCGTGATCATCGTTGCGCCTGATACCAGCCCGCGCGGCGATGACGTGGCCGATGCCGAGGGCTATGACCTGGGCAAGGGGGCGGGGTTCTACCTCAATGCCACCCGTGCACCGTGGGCGAAGCACTACCGCATGCACGACTACGTGGCACAGGAGCTGCCAGCACTGATCGAGGCGCATTTCCCGGTCACCGAAGCGCGTGGCATCAGCGGCCACTCGATGGGCGGCCATGGTGCGCTGGTGATCGCGCTGCGCAACCCGGGTCGCTACCGCAGCGTGTCGGCGTTCTCGCCGATCGTCGCACCCAGCCACGTGCCGTGGGGGCAGAAGGCCTTCCACGCCTACCTGGGCGACAACCCGGCGGACTGGGCGCAGTGGGATGCCAGTGAACTGGTCGCCGTGGCCCGTGAGCGCCTGCCGTTGCTGGTCGACCAGGGCGAGGCGGACGAATTCCTGCAGACCCAGCTGCAGCCGCAGCGTCTGCAGCAGGCCTGCGATGCCGCCGGCCATCCGCTGACCCTGCGCCTGCAGCCGGGCTACGACCACAGCTACTACTTCATCGCCAGTTTCATCGGCGAGCACATCGCCCATCACGCCCGCGCCCTGCACGGCTGAGGGCTTTCCGGTAGTGCCGGCCGCTGGTCGGCAACCTGCCGCCCTGTGATTCATTGGGATTGCCGGCCAGCGGCCGGCACCACCATGGCGGCACACGCGGAGTGTCGTCTTGCCGCAGTGGATCACGTGGCCGTGGCGCGGGCGGGGCTATGGTGCGCCCATACGGCCTTGCGGATCGGGGGATGCATGCCGGTAGTGCTGGCGCTGCTGTATGTGCTGTGCCACGGCCTGGTCGTGGCCTTGTGGCCGGGTCCGGCCGGTGCGGGTTCCTTCGTGTTCCTCACGGGCGCCCCGTTGCTGGCGGCGGCGGCCTGCCTGTGGCGGGCGCGCCGCGACCGTGCCGCGCTCGGCTGGCGCGCCACCGCCCTGGCGCTGCTGCTTTGGGCGGGTGGCATGGCCGTCAACATGATCGACGCGCTTGGTGCCGGCCGTGCCGATGTCACGCCGCAGGCCAGCCTGTTCCTGTATGTGCTGTACGGCGTGCCACTGGTGTTCATCCTGGCCCGTGCACGCCGCGAGCGGTTGAGCATCAGCCTGATCGACGCGGCGATGGCCGCGTTGCTGGGCGTGCTGTTCTTCGTGCACGCGCAGTCGTTTGCCGCGCGCGTCGACATCGATGACCACGCGTTGTCCAACATGCAGCGCATGTTCGATATCCAGAATCTGTGCATCGCCGGATTCGCGGTGGTGCGCTGGCTGGTGGGGGACGTTCCGGAGCGGCGCAACTTCTTCCGCGCGCTGGCGATCTACGCGGTGGGCTACCTGATGGTGGCGTACTACATCAACCACTACACCTCGGAACAGTCCTTCGGTGCCTACAACGATCTGCTGATCGATCTGCCATTCCTGCTGCTGGCGTTGCTGGCGATGAGCCAGGCGCCCGCGCCGACGTTCGTGATGCACCCGAGGCTGGCCAGAACAGTGCAGGCGGCGGGGCCGATGATCCTACCGTTGCTGCTGCTGGTGGTCGGTACCCTGGTGGTCGACCACGCGCGACCGTTGGCGGTCACCGGCTTCGTGGTGGCTACGCTGGGCTTCGGCGTGCGCAGCATCCTGCTGCAGGTGGACCTGATGGAACGGCAGGCATCACTGGACCAGCTCGCTCGGCAGGATGGCCTGACCGGCGTGGCCAACCGGCGCGAGTTCGATGCACTGCTGCTGGCGGAATGGAACCGTGCGCGGCGCAGCGGCAGCGAGCTGGGCCTGCTGTTGCTGGACATCGACCATTTCAAGGTCTTCAACGACCGCTACGGACATCCGGCCGGGGACCGCTGCCTGCAGGCCGTGGCCACGGTCCTGAAGATCAGTGCCGGCCGCGCCGGTGACAGTGTTGCCCGTTACGGCGGCGAGGAATTTGCGGTGATCGTGCCCGGAAGCCCGCTGTCGGGTGTGCTGGCGCTGGCCGAGCGCCTGCGTGAGGCGGTGGCGGCGCTGCCACTGCCGGAAGGGTCGGTCAGTATCAGCATCGGCGTGGGCTACCTGCATCCGCCGGCGCTGGCCAGTGCCGATCAGTTGCTGGCGGATGCCGATGCCGGCCTGTATGCCGCCAAGCGGGCTGGTCGCAACCAGGTGATCCTGCATGCGCACGTGCTCGACGACGAAGGCAGTGCGCACGGCAGGATGGATTGCTGAGCGCGCCAGGTGCCCGCCCCCTGTGCATGATTGCGCACGGGCGGCGCGGCCGGGTCATCGCTGCCGCAGCCAGCCGGTGGGATCGAGCAGCCTCAGCCCGACCGGTGACAACGAGCGCTGCCGCAACGGCAGGTTTGCCGCCTGCACGGCCATCGCACAGCGCGCCAGCTGCTGGCGCAACGGTGCCAGCGTGTCGTCTTCGCGCGGGCGCGCATGCCGCCATTGTGCGATGCGCAGCAGGCAGACCAGCAGGTCCAGTTCGCTGGCGGCAATGAACGGAGAGCCGGCCGGCAGCAGATCGATCGGAGCGGCAGGCGTGGCCAGCAGCGGCAGCAGGCCGATGAAGGCGTCGCAGCCCTCCTGGCCAAGCCCGAGTCCGCTCAGCTGGGCGAGGCCATCGGCGTGCAGATCGGGGTCGCGCAGCTGCCTTATCGCGCCCAGCAGCGCCTGTTCGCCGCGGCCGAACTGGCGGCCGAAGGCGCGGTAGTTGACCCGGGTGGGAAACAACGGGGAACGGGAGGCCATGGTTGCTAGGGCTGTGGGTCGCGGGTTTCCACCAGCACGGGACAGGGCGCGTGGTCGATGGTCCATTGCCCGATCGAGGGTTCGAACAGGCGTTCCAGGCGGGACAGATGGCGGTGGCCGATGACGACCAGGTCGCACTTCAGGCGCCGGGCCTGCTCGCTGATCACTTCGCCCGGGTCGCCGGAGGGAATCTGCGCGATGGCGTCGACGCCGCGCTCGCGCAGCTCGGCCAGGGCTTCGGCCAGCACCGCTTCTGCCCGCGAGCGCTGGCGGGCGGCTTCCGGGTACTCGATGCGGTCGGCTTCGCTGGCATCGGCCGCCAGCGCGAATTCGGGGTCGAGCACGCACAGCAGGTGCAGGCGGCTGTGGGGGCCGGCGATGGCGGCGGCCAGGTCCAGCACGCGTGCGTGCTGGGGGCCACCATCCAGGGCGACCAGCAGGGTATTGAACATGGATGTCTCCTTGGCAGGCCGGGGATGGTCGCCGATGTCTCCGCGCGCACCCATGCCGTGCGCGGCAGTCAATGAATGCGTATAACGCAATCCACGGTGGTTACACGTGTCGTAGAGTCATCTGATTTACTGGAGACTGTCATGCCCCTGCCGGACCTGAACCTGTTGCTGGCACTGGACGTGCTGATTGACGAATGCAGCGTGGCCGCCGCCGCGCGCCGGATGAACCTGAGCGCGCCGGCGATGAGCCGTACCCTGGGCCGGATCCGCACCGCGCTGGGCGACCCGGTGCTGGTGCGTGCCGGCCGCGGCCTGGCGCCCACGCCCCGCGCCCTGCAGCTGCGCGAGCAGGTCCGCGATGTGATCGAGCAGGCCCACCGCGTCTTCAACGCCGGTCGCGAAGTAGACATGCGCGTGCTCGAGCGGACCTTCAGCGTGCGTGCCAATGATGTGTTCGTCGGTGGTTTCGGCGGACGCCTGCGCGAGCTGTTCCGCCAGCAGGCACCGCGCGCGGTGCTGCGCTTCGTGCCCGAGGGCGATACCGACGACGATGCGATGGCGCAGGGCCGGATCGACCTGTACATCAGCACGGCCGGCAAGCATGCGCCCGATACCAAGGTGCAGAACCTGTTCAGTACCTCGTTCATGGGCGCCGCGCGCGAAGATCATCCGTTGTTCGATGAGGAGATCAGCGCCGAGCGTTTTGCCGCCTGCGACCACATCGCGGTGTCGCGCCGCGGCTTGCCGCGTGGTCCGATCGATGATGATCTGGCCGCGCTGGGCCTGCAGCGGCGGGTGGCACTGATCAGCCCGACCTTCCACGGCGCGATCTTCGCGGCGGCCGAATCGGACCTGATCCTGCCGCAGATGCCGAGCGTGATGCTGGAGCGGATCGTCAGCATGCGCCTGCCGTTGCGCCTGTTCCCGTTGCCGATTCCGGTGCGGACCGCGGCCATCGTGCAGGCCTGGCATCCGCGCCTGGACAACGACGCCGCCCACCAATGGCTGCGGCGCTCGATCAAGACCATGTGCGAAAGCGCAGGGGAGGCCCCGCGCTGACATCTGCAGGCGTGCGCCTGGCGCACGCCTGGGATGCGGGTCGCGCCATTTTTCGCAGGGTACCGGCTCCCTAGACTGCGCTCCCCGGAGTTTCACTGAGCGCATTCCAATGACCCCCAACATGCCGTGCACTGCACGGATAGGTGCCCGGCGATGAGTACGCCGGCCGCCGCTGTCCCGGCCGCCGCAGCGCCCCGTCCTGCCGCCGCCCCCGGGCTCGACCGCCGCGTTCTGGTCGGCCTGTGTGGCGTGCTGCTGGCGGTGCTGGTGTCGGGCTTCAACGAGAACATCACCAAGGTCGCCCTGGCCGACATCCGTGGCGCGATGGGTTTCAGCGTCGATGACGGCAGCTGGATCGTCGCCCTCTACAGCGCGATGTCGGTCAGCGCGATGGCCTTCGCACCGTGGTGTGCCGCCACCTTCTCGCTGCGCCGCTTCGCATTGGCGATGATCGGTGGCTTCATGGTGCTGGGCGTGCTCTGCCCGCTTGCCCCGAACCTGCAGGTGTTCCTGCTGCTGCGCGCGCTGCAGGGCCTGTGCGGTGGCGCGCTGCCGCCGCTGCTGATGAGCGTGGCGCTGCGCTTCCTGCCGCCGGGCATCAAGCTGTACGGCCTGGCCGGCTACGCGCTGACGGCGACCTTCGGCCCAAGCATGGGCACGCCGCTGGCCGCGTTCTGGGTCGAGCAGGTGGGCTGGCACTGGGCGTTCTGGCAGATCGTGCCGTACTGCCTGGCCGCCATGGCGATGGTCAGCTGGGGCCTGCCCCAGGACCCGCTGCGGCTGGAGCGTTTTGCCCAGTTCGATGGCGTCGGCCTGCTGCTGGGCCTGCCGGCGCTGGTGCTGCTGGTGCTGGGCCTGGTGCAGGGCCCGCGCCTGAACTGGTTCGACTCGCCGATGATCACGCTGATGATCGGCGGCGGAGCCGGCCTGATGGTGCTGTTCATGATCAATGAATGGTTCCATCCGCTGCCGTTCTTCAAGCTGCAGCTGCTGGCCAACCGCAACCTCAGCTACTCGCTGGTGACGCTGGGCGGCGTGCTGTTCGTGCTGCTGGCGGTGATCTCGATCCCGTCCGGTTTCCTGGCCAGCGTGCAGGGCTACCGGCCGTTGCAGACCGCACCGATGCTGCTGTGGGTGGCGTTGCCGCAGGTGATCGCGTTGCCGCTGGTGGCGGCGTTGCTGAACATCCGCGCGGTGGACTGCCGCTGGGTGCAGGCCACGGGCCTGGCGATGCTGGCGCTGGCCTGCTGGCTGGGCTCGCACCTGGATGTGACCTGGATCCGCGACAACTTCCTGTGGGTGCAGCTGCTGCAGGTGTTTGCCCAGCCGATGGCGGTGCTACCGCTGCTGATGCTGGCCACCGGCGGCCTGGCGCCACAGGACGGCCCGTTTGCCTCGGCGTGGTTCAACACGGTCAAGGGCTTCGCTGCCGTGCTCGCCAGCGGCGTGCTGGATGCCGTCGCCCAGGGCCGCCGTCATTTCCATTCCACCGTGCTGGTCGACCGCCTTGGCGAGCAACCGTGGCTGGCCGATGGCCCGCAGCTGGGCGCGCGCCTGCATGCGCAGGTACAGGCGCTGACCTCGGCCGACCTGTACTGGGTGGTCGCACTGGTGGCGCTGGCCTTCATTCCCCTCATTGCCTGGATGCCCACCCGCATCCATCCGCCACGTGCCGTGGCCTGAACCTTTCGCAGGAACCCCCTCATGACGATCAATCGAACCACTCTCAACACCGGCCTGGGCCTGGGCGTGCTGGCCCTGGCCATCGGCGCCTGGCTGCTGCTGCGCGATGGCGGCCACCAGACCACCAACAATGCGTACGTGGTGGCTGACTACACCCTGGTGGCGCCGAAGATTCCCGGCTTCGTCAGTGCCGTGGAAGTCGAGGACAACCAGTCGGTGAAGGCCGGCGACGTGCTTGCCCGCATCGACGACCGCGACTACCAGGTCGCCCTGCAGGCGGCCCGTGCCGACCTCGCCAATGCCCGTGCACAGCTGGCCAATGCGCAGGCCGCACTGGCCCAGCAGGACTCGCTGATCGAGCAGGCCAGGGCCAGCGTCGATGTCAGCCGTTCCGAACTGACATTGGCCAGTGCCGACCAGCAGCGCTACCGCGAACTGGCCCGTGACGGCGCCGGCACCGTGCAGAACGCACAGCAGGCGCAGTCGAAGCAGGCCGTGGCCAGTGCGCATCTGCAGCAGGGCCAGGCCGCGCTGTCGACCGCACGCCAGCGCACCGACATCCTCAGCGCGGGCGTGCAGGCCGCGCAGGCAGCGGTGCAGCGTGCAGAAGCGGCGCAGGCACGCGCCGAACTGGATCTGTCGCACACCGTGCTGCGCGCGCCGATCGATGGCATGGTCGGTCGCCGCGCAGTGCGCGTGGGTGCCTACCTGACCCCGGGCACCCCGGTGGCCGCGGTGGTGCCGCTGAAGCGTGCGTTCGTGGTCGCCAACTTCCAGGAAACGCAGATGACCCGCATGCAGGCCGGCCAGCAGGTCGAACTGAAGGTGGACGTGTTCCCGGGTAAGCCGCTGCGCGGGCACATCGACAGCATCGCACCGGCCACCGGCGTCACCTTCGCTGCCGTCGCACCGGAGAACGCTACGGGCAACTTCACCAAGGTGGTGCAGCGCATTCCGGTGAAGATCGTGCTGGAGCCGGGTCAGCTGCTGCTGGACCAACTGCGTGCCGGCATGTCGGTGGAAGCCAGTGTTGACCTGGGTAGCCGTGTGCGCGCGCAGAGCGTACAGCACAGTCCGGGCCACAAGAGCGGGGAGGGTGCATGAGCGCAGTCACCGTGTTCCGCACCTTCGTTGCGGCCAGCCTGTGCACGGCCCTGGCTGCCTGCACGATGGGTCCGGACTTCGTACGCCCGCAGGCGGAACTGCCCGGCCATTGGCAGGGCGAAGCTGTCGCCGGCAACGCCATCGACCAGGACGCGGCCTGGTGGGCCGGTTTCGACGATCCGCTGCTGGGGCAGCTGGCCAACCAGGTGCTGGCGGCCAACCTGGACCTGCAGCTGGCGGCCAACCGCGTGCAGCAGAGCCGCGCCGCACGCGGCATCACTGCCGCCGACCGCCTGCCCAGCGTCAGCGCGAGCGCCAGTGGCGTGCGTGCACGCAACAGCGAGGTGGGCCTGAATGATCCGTCCGGCAACGGCGGCCGTGATGACTACGGGCTGTTCCAGGCCGGTCTCGGCCTGAGCTGGGAGCTGGACCTGTGGGGTCGCGTGCGGCGCCAGGTGGAAGCGGCCGATGCGCGCGTGCAGATGGCCGAGGAGGATGCACACGCAGTGCGCATCGCGCTGCTGGCGGAAACCGCGCGTGATTACCTGCAGCTGCGTGCGACGCGGCAGCTGCTGGCGATCACCGAGGACAACCTCAGCATCGCCCTCGACATGAAGCGCCTGACCGAGGCACGCCAGCAGCAGGGCGTGGCCAGCACGCTGCAGGTGTCCAGCGCGTCCGCGCAGGTGGCATCGTTGCAGGCACGCATCGCGCCGTTGCGGCATCGCGAATCACAGCTGCGCAATGCGCTGGCGTTCCTGCTGGCACAGCCGCCGCAGGCGCTGGACGCGCAGCTGCAGGATGCACGCCGCGACTGGCCGGCGTTGCCGGCCGTAGCGGTGGGGCTGCCCAGTGAACTGGCCGAGCGTCGCCCGGACATCCGTCGCGCCGAGGCCGCACTGCATGCGGCAACGGCGGGCATCGGCGTGGCCAAGGCCAGTTTCCTGCCGCGCATCACCTTGAATGGCGACGCTGGCTTCCAGGCCAAGCAGCTCGATGACCTGGATGGCTGGAACGCGCATCGTTTCAGCATCGGGCCGTCGATCAGCGTGCCGATCTTCCAGGGTGGGCGACTGAAGGCCAACCTCGCGCTGAGCAGGCTGCAGCAGCAACAGTCGTCGCTGCAGTTCCGCCGTACCGTGCTGCAGGCCTGGCATGAAGTGGACGACGCCATTGATGGCTACAGCGCCGAGCAGCAGCGCACGGTGCAGCTGCACGTGGCGGTGGATGAGAGCGAGACCGCATTGGGCGCTGCGCGCCGGCAGTACCAGGCCGGCGTGGTCGACATGCTGGACGTGCTGACCACCCAGCGCATCGCGCTGGACAACCAGGCCGCGCTGGCCAACAGCCAGGCCACCGCCGCGATCGCGCGGGTGGAGCTGTACCGCGCGCTGGGTGGTGGCTGGTAGTGCCGGCCGCTGGCCGGCATTTTCATGGGGTGTGTGGATGCCGGCCAGCGGCCGGCACTACCCGAAGCTCGGTAGTTGCCAACCAAGGTTGGCATCTACCAGAGCAGGGCCTCAACGCACGTCGCGCAGTTCCCAATGGTGGCCGGCCAGCAAGCGCAGGCGCTGCTTGAACACGTCACTGTCGATGCGGGTGGTGGCGACCAGATTGATGCGCAGGTCTTTCTGCTCGCCGGTCACGGTGGCGTCCGGATCGGTCACGCCCCACTGCGGTTCCACCGCGTCCGGGTCGGGCTGCTTGGCCTTCCAGAGCTCGAACAGCGTGCCGCTGCGCAGGGCGTCCTGCAGCTCTTCGGCGAAACCGGCGGCGCCCTGCGAGTGGAAGGACAGGTCAGGGTCATTGCCACGGGCCTTGGACGGGTCGGGCAGGCTGATGTGGTACTGCGCAGGCATGGAGTTCTCCTTGAAGTGCGGCAAGGCTGGCACAACCGCGGTGGAATCGGTGTGCAGATTCCGGCCGTGGCCAGCGTTCATTCGAACCGATGCGGCCCATCGGCAAAGCCCACGGTGACCGCGCCCTTGCCGACGTTGACCATGCCGGTCAGGCTCATCACCGATTCGTACACGGTCACGCCATGGGTGGCGCAGACCTCTTTCAGCTGTGCGTAGCCGGGCAGCGTGCGCAGCTCGTCCAGCTCACCGCCGTAGCTGACGCACACCGTCGGTGTCATCAGCCCGGCACGCACGCGCTGGCCGACCACCGCGAACAGCTTCTGCACGGCATTGTCGAACCCCTTGATCTTGGCCACCGGCCCGGTCTCGCCACGGTAGCCATGCAGCACCGGCTTGATGTCCAGCGCGCTGCCCAGTGCGGCGCTGAGCAGGCCGACACTGCGGTCGCCCTTGTGCCGCGCACGCGCGCGCATGTAGTACAGGTCACGGGTGACCATGTAGCCGTGCACGTTGCTGGCCAGTTCCTCCAGCCGCTCACGGATCTGCTGCACGCTGGCATTGCTGTCGCGCAGGCGCACGGCTTCCACCGCAGTCACCGCCTGGGCAGCGAACAGATTCTGGGTGTCGAGCACGCGCAGCGCGAACGGCGAGTTGTAGCCCGCTGCCTGACGCACCGGCTTGTAGTCGTTGAGGATGGCGAAGCTGGCCTGCAGCGCGTTGTCATGGATCGGGCTGCGGGTCTTGGTGATGGTCATGCAGAACACGTGGTCGTAATCGATCACCAGCTGCTGCAGGAACAGGTCGCGGATCTGGTTGACGCTGAAGGGGATGGTCTCCGCTTCAGCGCCATGTTCGGCCACATGCGCGTGCAGGAAACTCAGGGTGGCCTGCTCATCGCGATGATCGGCCAGCACGGCTTCGCCGATCCGTACGGTGATCGGCAGCAGCACGATGTTGTGCTCGGCAATGAAGTCCTGCGGCAGGTCGCAGGCCGAGTCGACGACGATTCCGATGCGCATCCGCGGCTCCCCCTCCAGGGCGGTTGTAGGTTCGGAAACGTGAAATCTATCTCAAAACCTGGCGTGGCGCGCGAGGGAAACGCGCCACGCCCTGTTCAGCGACTGCGCTGCACCGCCACCGGCAGGTTGGCCAGGCGCTGCCATTCGGGCTGCTGCAGCAGGCCCGGATCGGCCAGTACCGCTGCCATCAGCGGGTGCGCGTCGTTGCCCCAGAACAGCTCATCATCAATGGCCAGGGTCGGCACACCGAACACCCCGGTGCCAATTGCGGCCTCGGTGTTGCGGCGCAGCTGTTCCTTGACTGCCGGTTCGGCGATGGCGCTGGCGACATCGTTAATACCGAGCTGTGCGGCCGGTTCGCGCAGGGCCTCGGCGCTGTCGCCGGCATGGCCATCGCGCCAGATCCAGTCGAACAGCACGTCCACCGCCTGCACGCTGGCACCGGCGGCCAGGCACAGGCGCAGGGCGGACAACGGGTTGAACGGATGGCCGGGTGGGAACCGCAGCGGTGTGCCCTCGGCCTGTGCGGTCCACAGCAGCTGGCGGTAGATGAAGCGACGCTTGGCCGGAATCTCGGCTGGCCCCAGGTTGCCCAGGTGGTGCAGCACCGCACCGAAGGCGATCGGTACGGTCTGGATCTGCGCGAACTGTGGCAACTGCTTCAGCTTCTGCCAGTGCAGGTAGGAATAGGGCGAAATGAAGTCGAAGTACCAGCGCAGCGTCGCCATCGGTGTGTCCTCGTGTGCGGTCAGGGCTGCGCGTTGCGCTGCAGGTAGCGGTCGCGCAGTTCGGTCTGGCGCGAGCGCATCGGCATCGCACGGCCGCCCAGCCAGACCTGCTCGGCATAGTGCGCCACGTCCAGCGGATCGCCCTCCCACAGCACCAGGTCGGCACGCTTGCCGGGCTCGATGCTGCCGATCTGGTCGGCCACCCCGAACGCCTGTGCAGGCACCCGGGTCAGTCCGGCCAGGCCATCGGCCCACGGCAAGCCGTTGGCCACCGCGTTGCCGGCCAGCTGGCGCATCTTGCGCGCGTTGTGGGTGGCGTCGCCGCGCTGCACGAAGGAAACCGCCACGCCGGCACGCTGCAGGCGCGCGGCGTTTTCCAGGGTGGCACCAAGCTGGTCGAAGCTGGCCGGCAGGTTGGCCAGCACGTCGACGAACACCGGCACGTGCGCAGCGGCCAGCTCCGGCGCCACCTGCCACGCTTCGCTGGCACCGGCGATGGCGATCTTCACCTTCTCGCGGGCGGCCCAGCGCAGCAACTGGCGGATATCGGCGGCGCGATCCACCTCCACCACGATGCGGCCCTGGCCGGCCAGGTAGCGGCTGAGCGTGCGGCGCCCGGCCGGCGTCAGCAGCGCGTGCGGCGAGTCCGCAGCGACCTGTCCGCGTGCTTCGTCGATCATCTGCTGCAGCAGCATCCATTGCGCGGCGCGCGAATGCCCGGTCAGTTCGGAGGCTGCCGCGCCGATGCGCAGGAACAGGGCACGCGGTCCGATCGGGTCGGCGCTGCCGTCCAGCCGCATCACGCCGCCCTGGCCCGCCACGAAGCCACCGCCGGTGGCGGCGCCCAGTGCAGTGAAGCCGATGCCTTCCAGGCGCGTGACCGGAATCAGCACCGAGGCCGGGTTGTAGGCGAGCGTGACGTCGAATTCCGGGCGCAGCGGCTGCTCGCCGAGCTTCAACGAACTGTCCACCGTGCTTGATTCACCCGAGACCTCTTCGATACCGGTTTCGGTGATGCCACCGAACAGCGCCGGGGTCAGGGGACGGCCATTGGCCTCGACCACGGTGGCGCCGGCCGGCGCCGACAGGCCGTTGCCCACCGCACGGATGATGCCGCCCTGCACCAGCACATCGGCGTTCTGCAGGCTGCCGCGCGCGCTGGCGGTATGCACCGTGGCGTTGCGCACCAGCAGGTCCTGTGCCTGCGCGGATGCGCAGATGCAAGACAACGCCATGACCGTAGAACCGAGCCATGCCCGGCTGCCCTTCGCGGCAGACTGCACCAACTGCTTGAGCGCCGCCATCAGCGCACCTCCTGGCCAAGCTGGAAATCGGAACGCGGCGTCGCCGCCGGTGCGCTGCGGTCGTACAACCTGCGGCCATCAATGAAGACCTGCTCGGCCAGCGCGTACGAACTGAAGGGGTTGCCGTTCCAGACCACCACGTCGGCCATCTTGCCGGCCTCCAGGGTGCCGGTCTGGCCTTCAATGCCCAGCGCCTTGGCGGCGTTGGCGGTCATCCAGGTGATGGCGTGCTCGGGCGTGATCTCCGGCATGCGCGCGCGGCGCGCGGACGCCATCACCTTGGCCGCTTCCTGGTTCAGGCGCTGGATGCCTTCGGGTGAATCGGAGTGAACGATGGCGCAGCTGTTCTTCGGCCGGTCGACCAGCGCGATGTTCTCCGGAATGCCGTCGAAGGCTTCCATCTTGAAGCCCCACCAGTCGGCCCACAGAGCACCGCAGACGCCGTCGGCGGCCAGCCGGTCGGCCAGCTTGTAGGCCTCCACGCCGTGGTGGAAGGCGGCCACCTTGAAGCCGAATTCCTTGGCCAGATCGAGCATGGTGGCCATCTCGTCGGCGCGGTAGCAGTGGATGTGCACGCGGATGTCGCCTTCGATCGCGCCGGCCAGCGTGTCCAGCTTGAGATCGCGCTTGCCGCCGGCATCACCGGCGCTGTCGCCCTTGTCGCTGCCGAACCAGCCCTTGCGCTTGGCCGGCTTGGGCTTGTTCTTGGCGATGTAGTCGGCGGCATCGATGAAGGCGGCGCGATAGCCTGCCACGTTGCCCATCCGCGTGGCCGGGGTCACGCCCTTGCCTTCGCCATAGACCCGCTTGGGGTTCTCGCCGCAGGCCATTTTCAGGCCCCAGGGTGCACCGGGGAACTTCATCGCCTGGTAGGTGATGGCCGGTACGTTCTTCAGGGTCACGCCACGGCCACCGACCAGGTTGGCCGAGCCCGGCAGCACCTGCATGCTGGTCACGCCGCCGGCCAGCGCGGTAGCAAAGCCCGGGTCCTGCGGCCATACCGAGTGTTCGGCCCAGACGTTGGCGGTGACCGGCGCGGTCATTTCGTTGCCGTCGCTGTGCGCGCCGACGCCGGGGCTGGGGTACACGCCCAGGTGCGAGTGCACGTCGATCAGGCCGGGGGTGACCCACTTGCCCTGCGCATCGATGCGGGTGACACCGGCATCGGCCTGCAGCTGGCGGCCGACGGCGACGATGCGGCCCTCGCGCAGCAGCACGTCGGCATTGTCCAGGCGCTGGCCGGTGCCGGTCAGCACGGTGGCGTTCTGGATCAGCACCGGCGCATCGGGATGGGCCTGGTAGGTGCTGGGGTAGGGATCGGCGACGAAGCGCGAGGCGCCCACCGCCGGAGCCGTGCTCAATGAAAGCAGTGCCAGGGCTACCCCGGCGCGCAACAACGTCGATGCCATGCAGTTCCCCTTGCAGCCTGGTCCAACCGTCGACGCTAGCCCGGAGGCGGCGGGCTTGCCAAGTGACCTTCTTCACAGGCCTGCCGACGGTGGCTCGACGGCACCGGCCGGGTGGCTGAAAATACCCGGTCCCCCGCCGTACCGGACTGCCCATGAAGAGCAAGCAGGAAATCGTCGACAACTGGCTGCCCCGGTATACCGGCGTGCCCCTGGACCAGTTCGGCCAGCACATCCTGCTGACCAACTTTGGGGGCTACCTGCATACGTTCTCCGAGCTGACCGGCGCGCCGGTCATCGGCCTGGACCGGCCGATGGCCAGTGCCACCATCGATGGCATCACCATGATCAACTTCGGCATGGGCAGCCCCAATGCCGCGATCATCATGGACCTGCTGTCGGCGGTGATGCCCAAGGCGGTGCTGTTCCTGGGCAAGTGCGGTGGCCTCAAGCGCAAGAACCAGCTGGGCGATCTGGTGCTGCCGATCGCTGCGATCCGTGGCGAGGGTACCTCGGGCGATTACCTGCCGCCGGAAGTTCCGGCGTTGCCGGCGTTCGCGCTGCAGCGTGCGGTCTCGACCATGATCCGCGACCTCGGCCACGACTACTGGACTGGCACCGTCTACACCACCAACCGCCGGGTCTGGGAACACGACGAGGCCTTCAAGGAACGGCTGCGGGCGATGCGCTGCATGGCCATCGACATGGAAACGGCCACGGTGTTCGCCGCCGGCTTCGCCAACCACATCCCCAGTGGCGCGCTGCTGCTGGTCTCGGACCAGCCGATGATCCCCGATGGGGTCAAGACCGAAGCCTCCGATGCCAAGGTCAGCTCCCAGTTCGTGGAAAACCATATCCAGATCGGTATCGAGGCGCTTAAGCTTATCCGGCGCAACGGCAAGTCGGTCCGCCACCTGCGCTTCGACGAATGATGATGAAGGCCGGGCGCGGGGCGTCCGGGCCTGGGAGTAGGTAATGGACGTTGCCGCGCAAGTGGTGGAATTCTGGAAGGAGGCGGGCCCTGCGAAGTGGTTCGCCCGCGACGACGCGTTCGACGCGCAGTTCCGCCAGTTGTTTCTGGATGAGCATTTCGCCGCCGCTTCGCGCGGGCGCGAGCATTGGCTGGGCAGTGCCGAAGGGGCGCTGGCCCTGATGCTGCTGCTGGACCAGTTCCCGCGCAACTGCTTCCGGGGTACTGCCCATTCCTACGCCACCGATGGCCTGGCCCGGCATTACGCCATGCGCGCCATCGAGGAAGGCCTGGACCTGCAGCTGGTGCCGAAGCTGCGCGCCTTCATCTACCTGCCGTTCGAGCACTCCGAGGACCCGCTGGACCAGGACCGCTCGGTGGCGATGTTCGACGTGCTGGGCGACAAGGAATACCTGCAGTACGCCGAACTGCACCGCGACATCATCCGCCGCTTCGGGCGCTTCCCGCATCGCAACGCCGTGCTGGGCCGCATCCCCACGCCGGAAGAACTGGACTACCTGGCCGAAGGTGGGTTCGCCGGCTAAGAAAAAGGGGACGGAGGGGATTAAGTCGTTTATGGCACAAACGACTTAATCCCCTCCGTCCCCTTTTTCAGTGCCGATCAGTACTTCGGCACGCCGTTGTCCACCTCTTCGGACCAGGCGTTGATGCCGCCGGTGACGTTGAACACCTTGGTGAAGCCGAGGGCGCGGAACTGCTCGGCAGCCTGTGCGCTGCGGCCGCCGTGGTGGCACATGAAGGCCAGCGCGGTGTCCTTCGGCAGGGCTTCCAGCGCGGCGCGGCCGTTGCCATCGAAGCTCTTGAACGGCACGCCCACGGCGGCGATCTCGCGCTCGTCGGCCGGGCGCACGTCCACCAGGGTGATGTTGCCGGCACGCACCAGGTCATCGGCATCACGCACGCTGATTTCCTGTACCGGCTTCGGCGCGTTCGGGTTGTCGATGGCCAGGCCCTTGCCGCGGATGTCGTCCACCCAGTCGATGGTGATGCCGTTGGCGCGACGCGCGCTGGCCAGGTCGAACTGCACGCGCAGGCCGTTGGACTCGGCGGCAATCGCGCCTTCGTCGTGCGGGGCCAGCTGGAAGTTCGGCTGGAAGCCGGCGTCGATGCTCAGCTGCAGGGCGGCGCCCGGGGCGTCGGCCAGCGCGCCCTTGAGCATTTCCACGGCGGCCGGGGTCACGGTGATGCTCGGCGGGGTGCGGTCCGGTGCGGCCAGGCCCAGCACGCTGCTCAGCTCGCCGCTGGCGGCCATCTGCAGCACGATGTCGCTGCCGCCGACCAGTTCGCCATCGATGTACAGCTGCGGGATGGTCGGCCAGTCGCCATAGGCCTTGATGCCTTCACGGATTTCCTGGTCGGCCAGCACGTTGACGTGGGCGAACTCGACGCCGAGGTCCTGCAGGGCGCCCACGGCCTTGGCCGAGAAACCACACTGCGGCATCGACGGCTGGCCCTTCATGAACAGCACGACGCGGTTGGCGTTGAGGATGGATTCGATGCGCGAACGCAGGGCGGGATCGAGGGACATGGACGTCGGGTTTCCGGGAATTCGAATCATCAATTCTAACCCCCATGGCATCATGGGGGATGAGCAACGCAGGAACATTGCATCGCATCCCGGCCCGCCCCTGGCGCTGGCTGCCCTGGCTGGTGGCGTCGCAGCTGGCCGTGATCCTGGTCTGGGTGCTGGCGGGCTGGCAGTGGGGCCTGCCGCTGATGGTGGCCAGCCACGCAGTGTTCATGCTGCCGGTGTTCTTGCCCAACAGCCGCTTCTATGCGCCGGTGCTGAGCCGGCTGCCGGACGCCGGCAACACGGTATGGCTGACCATCGATGACGGCCCCGGCCCGGAAACCGGCGCCGTGCTCGACCTGCTGGACCGCCACCAGGCGCGCGCCACCTTCTTCCTGGTGGGGGAACGTGCGCTGGCACAGCCGGAACTGGTGACCGAGATCCTGCGCCGTGGCCACGACCTGGGCAATCACAGCCACAGCCATCCGCAGGCACGCTTCTGGCGGCTGGGTCCGGCCGCGATGCGTGCCGAGATCGAAGGCTGCCAGCACGCGCTGCAGTCCCTGAGCGGCCATCCAGTGCGCTGGTACCGCTCGGTGGTGGGCATGACCAATCCGTTCGTGGCGCCGGTGTTGAAGGCCCAGGGCCTGCTGCGCGTGGGCTGGAGTGCCCGTGGCTACGACGGGGTGGGCTGCACGCCGGACGGCGTGCTGGCACGGCTGCTGCCTGACCTGCGCCCGGGCGCCATCGTGCTGCTGCACGAAGGTGCCGCCCATGGCCACAATCGGGTGATCATCGAGCGTGTGCTGCAGGCGCTGGACGAGCGCGGTTTGAAGGCCCAGCTGCCGGCCCTGTAACTCCGGGTTCTGGTCGCTTGGAGCAGCCGAGCATGGGCTCGGCTCTACGCCTCGGGGCGTTTGGCCACCAGCAGCCAGCTGTTGAAGGGGGTACGCCCGTGCAGCGGCCGGGGGGCCGTCACCTGCAATCCGGCCTCGGTCAGCGTTGCCTGCAATATCTGTGGATCGGGATAGTGGCGCGGTCGTGTGCCCATCCAGCCGATCAGCCAGGCCAGCCGGTCCGCCACCCGCGTGGTGCGGTCTCGGCCATCACCGGTGGCCAGCGGTGTACGCAGCAGCAGGCAGCCACCGCGGGCCACCTGCGCGCTGGCCGCGCGCAGCAGTGCCTGCTGTGGGCCTGCGTCCAGGTACTGCAGCACGTCCAGCAGCAGAACGTGCCCGGCCTGCGCCGGCAGCGGCGCCTGCACATCCACGCAGTCGAAGCGCACGTCCTGCAGGTCGGCGGCAGCACGTTGCGCGCGGGTGATCTTGCCGGCATCCACGTCCACGCCCAGGTAGCGCCGGGTACCGCCGCGCTGGCGCAGCACATGGGCGAACAGGCCCAGCCCGCAGCCCAGGTCCAGCACCGGCTGCCCGTCGTCAGGCAGATGCTGCAGCACGCCGTCGTACAGCGGATCGCTGCCGAGCTTGCCGCGGGTGTAGTAGTAGTCGCGGCGGCTGCCCCAGGCCTGCGCCGGGAGGAAGGCCTCGGCGATCAAGCGGGCCTGCGGGGCCGTCAGGGGAGTGCAGGGCAGGGGCGGGCCGTTCCGTGGCGTGCCGTCCATCGCCTCAGTCCGTGCCGCCAAGCAGATGCGCGGCCACCGGAAGGGCGCGTGCGCTCCACAGCGCGTACATCCGCGCCGAAGGGTGCAGGCCATCCTCGGCAATCATCGTCGGGTCTTCGCCCTGCGCGCGGCTGATATCGGTGATGTCGACGAAGGCCACGCCGTGCCGGGTGCTGATCACCTCGGCAGCGGCATTGAACTCGTCGGTCTCGATCTCGATCGCGGCCAGGTCGCGGCCACTGCCGGTGCCGAACGGGGTCGCGCCCCAATCGGGGAAGGACAGCACCAGCACGCGACCGGCATCACCGCCAGCGAAGCCGATCGCCCGCTGCAGAAGCGCCTGGAACTGGCTGCGGTATTCGTCCAGCGGACGCCCGCGGTACTGGTTGTTGACGCCGATCAGCAGGCTGACGAAATCGAACGGTCCCTGCGGCGCGGCTGCGTCGATGCCAGCATCGAGTTCGTCGGTGGTCCAGCCGGTGGTGGCGATGGTCTGCGGATCGGACAGCTCAATGCCCTGCGCACGCAGCGCGGCGGCCAGCTGGTGCGGCCAGCGGCCTTCGACTGCAACCGCTTCACCGATGGTGTACGAATCGCCCAGCGCCAGGTAGGACAGCGTCACAGGTCAGGCCACCGAACGGCGTGGCTTCAACGGCACGACCTTGGTCGCGTCCTCGGCACGCCGCGCCAGCACGCGGTCGATGCGCGCGAACACATCGCGCATCACCGAGGCCTCCGGCATCAGGGTCACACGGAAATGATGGCGGTAGGGCACGTTGAAGCTCGAGCCGGGCACCACCAGCACACCTTCGTTGTTCATCAGGTCCAGCGCGAAGTTGTGGTCGTCGAAGCCCTTCGCCGCGGCGCCGACCACGGCCGGGAATGCGTACAGCGCGCCGGCCGGCGCGACCAGCGACAGGTGTTCGCTGGCTTCGCAGGCTTCGATGACCGCACGGCGGGTTTCGTACAGGCGGCCGCCCGGCGTGCACAACTCGGAAATGGTGTCCGGGCCGTTCACCGCCGCCTCGATGGCGTACTGGCCCGGCACGTTGGCGCACAGGCGCAGTGCGCCCAACAGGTCCAGTGCCGCGCGGAAGTCACCCAGGCGGGCATCGTCGCCGCTGAGGTGGGCCCAGCCCACGCGCCAGCCGCAGGCCCGGTGCACCTTGCTCAGGCCGCTGAAGGTCAGGCACGGATGATCACCGGCCAGCGGCGCGACCGGCTGGAACACCGCGTCGTCGTACAGGATCTGGTCGTAGATCTCGTCGACCAGCAGCAACAGGTTGTGGCGGCGTGCGATCTCCACCACGCGCTCCAGCAGTTCGCGCGGGTAGCTGGCGCCGCTGGGGTTGTTCGGATTGATCAGCACGATGGCGCGGGTGCGCGAGGACACCAGCGTCTCGATCTCGCTCGGGTCCGGCTGGAAGCCGTTCTCCGGTGCGCAGCGGTAGTACACCGGACGGCCATCGTTGAGGATGGTCGAGGCCGACCACAGCGGGTAGTCGGGCGAGGGCACCAGCACTTCGTCGCCGGGATTGAGCAGCGCACGCAGTGACAGGTCGATCAGCTCGCTGACGCCGTTGCCGAGGAAGACGCGGTCCGGGTGCGCATCAGGCGCGCCACGGCGGGAGTAGTAGCTGGCGATGGCTTCACGTGCCACCGGCAGGCCCTGCTGGTGCGTGTACGGGTCGGTGCGGCCCATGTCGTCGGCGATCGCACGCTGCAGATGCTCCGGCGCGCGGAAGCCGAAAGCTCCCGGATTGCCGATGTTGAGCTTGATCAGCTTGCGGCCCTGCGCCTCCAGCTCCCGGGCTCGCCGCGCCAGTTCTCCGCGGATTTCGTAGCGCACTTCGGAAAGGCGCTCGCGGATGGCCAGGGGCTTGGGCGAGTTGGTGGACATGGGAGCTGGGCCGTCAAAAGGCATGGGGCCTCCATCCTACCGGAATTGCTGCAATGCATGGCAAGGGCGCCGGGCCCGTCATTGCTGGGCTGGCAGGGCGCCGTCACAGGTAGAATGGCGGCGATGACCCAGACCCCCGATTTCATCGCCCTGCAGACCATTGGCTGGCCCTGGCCGGGCCCGGCGCAGCAGGCCGACTGGCAGGCCGCGATGGCCGCACATCCGCAGGCCCGCCCGGCACGGGTGATCGAACAGCACCGCACCCACTATGTGGTGGCCGATGGCCCGGATGCGTCGATCAAGGCCGAGTCGCTGCCGGAATGGCAGCGCCCGCGCTTCCCCAGCCATGAACGGCCGGCCGTGGGCGACTGGGTGCTGCTCGACGGCATCCGCATCGTCGCGCTGCTGCCGCGGCGTACCGCGATCAAGCGCGGTGCGGCCGGCGAGCATTACCACCAGCAGGTGATCGCGGCCAACATCGATACGGTGTTCATCGTCTGCGGCCTGGATGCCGACTTCAATCCGCGCCGCATCGAGCGCTACCTGCTGCTGGTCGGCGGTGGTGGTGCCGAACCGGTGGTGGTGCTGACCAAGGCCGACCAGACCGAGTACAGCGAGGATGCGCTGGCGGTGCTGGAAGAGCTGGAGATGCAGGGCATCGCGCTGCATGCGATCAACGGCCTGGATGCCGACAGCGTGGCGGTGCTGCAGCCGTGGCTGGGCCCGGGCCGCACGGTGGTGCTGGTGGGCTCGTCCGGTGCCGGCAAATCCACGCTGACCAACACCCTGCTGGGCGAGCAGCGGATGAAGACCAACGCGGTACGCGCCAACGATTCGCGCGGACGCCACACCACCACGCACCGCGCGCTGATGCCGCTGCCGACCGGCGCCTGCCTGATCGACACCCCCGGCATGCGCGAGCTGAAGCCGACCGGCGAAGAGACGCTGTCCGAAGGCGGCTTCGCCGATATCGAAGCGCTGGCCGCACAGTGCCGTTTCAACGACTGCAAGCACCAGCAGGAACCGGGCTGTGCCGTACGCGCAGCGATCGACGCGGGTGAGATCGAAGAGAGCCGGCTGCTCAATTACTTCAAGCTGAAGGAAGAAGTGGCCGCCGCCGCCGCCAAGCTGGCGGTCCGCCAGGCCGAGACCGCGCAGGAGCGTGGCGGCAAGAAGGGCAAGGGCCAGCAGTTCCGCCCGGCGGGCAAGCCGCGTAGGCGCTGACCCCGTAGTACCGGAAACCTGCTCCTGGTGGGTGCCAACTGACCGCTTGTGGTAGGTGCCAACCTTGGTTGGCACGAATCTGTCCAAAGCCCGCCTTCGGCGGATGCCAACCAAGGTTGGCACCTACCAAAGCAAGGGCAGGGCGCTATAGTCCGCGCATGGAACCGACTGCGACGCTGGACCGTGACGTGGCCCACCATGCAGCGCTCGATGCGCGCCTGGTCGAGGCCGTGGGAGGCATCCGCCTGCTGGGCCTGACCAGCTGGCCGGCAACGGTGCAGGCACCGTTCCTGGACAGCGTGGCGCGAGGCCAGCCGGTGCTGCCGAAGGTGGATTACCCACGGCTGGACTTCAGCGAAGAACGTCGCGCACTGGCCGCGATCGCCGCCGACTGTGACGACAGCCACCCACTGGGCCACTACGTGCGGCAGTCGGCGCAGAGCTGGGACCTGGCCGCGCAGCTGCTGGAAGGGCTGGGCACCGCGGCGGTCGATACCTGTTCGGTGCAGCTGTTCGGCGCACCCGAGCAGCCGCTGCCGGGCAATGGCCCGAGCACGCGCGAAGCAGCGCGCCACTTCATCCAGATTGCCGCCGAACTGGACCACGAACTGCTGGCGCCGGAAGAGCAGGTGCCGGTCTCGGCCATCGCGCTGCAGCTGCAGCTGCAGAACGACCTGGATGCCTTCTTCGAATCGCGCATCATCCAGGTGCAGCTCGACCCGGAACTGGTGTCCAAGGCGGCTGCCGGCCCGACCCGCATCCGCCTGCGCACCAGTGCGCGCTTCAGTGCCTACGACCGCGCGCAGTTGTTCCACCACGAAGCGCTGGTGCATTCGCTGACCGCATTGAATGGCCGCGAACAACCGGTGTTGCCCAGCCTGGCGTTGTCCTCGCCGCGGGTGACCGCCACCCAGGAAGGATTGGCCACCTTCGCCGAGCAGATCACCGGCAGCATCGACATCGAGCGCCTCAAGCGCATCAGCCTGCGTACCGAAGCGATTGCGATGGCACGCGAAGGCGCCGATTTCATCGAAGTGTTCCGCTATTTCTGCGACGCCGGGCAGAACGCGGAGGAGAGCTTCGCCTCGGCACAGCGCGTGTTCCGCGGCGTGCCGCCGAGTGGCGGCCTGGCCTTCACCAAGGACACGGTGTACCTGCGCGGCCTGGTGTCGGTGCACACCTTCTTCCGCCACATGCTGGCCGAGGACCGCCTGCAGGTCTGCCGCTGGTTGTTCGCCGGCAAGATGAGCCTGACCGATGCGATCGCGTTCGCGCCGCTGTTCGAGGCGGGGGTATTGAAGCCGCCGCGTTGGCTGCCGCACTGGGTGAGCCGGGCGAATGGCCTGGCCGGCATGCTGGCGTTCTCCCTGTTCGCCAACCGGATACGGATGGACCAGCTGGCGCCGGAATGAAATGCGTTGGCGGATCCTCCTGCGCCTGCCTGCTATCGGCTGGGAGGAGGCGGGGCACCCTGGTCAGGACACGCAAAAGCCCCTCCATGGTTCTCGATGGCGCCATCCATGGCGCCAACGGTCCTGACCAGGGTGCCCCGCCTCCTCCAGACAATTTCCTGCGGGCGCGGCAGCAGGTCCACCAGAGGGATTGCGTTTGAAAAGCTTGAAAAGCAAAGCGCCGGGCACTGCCCGGCGCTTTGCTTTTGCTCTTGCTTTCCACTGCCTCCGCGCCGGCGCAGGGAATTGTCGAGCGCGGGTAGGCAGGCCCATGCAGGACCGTTGGCGCCATGGATGGCGCCATCGAGCCCCCAAGGACGGGTTTACGGCGTGTCCTGCATGGGCCTGCCTACCCGCGCCATGCAGGAATACTCAATGCGCCGCAGCGCCCGCTTCTGACTTAGAACTCCGCCGCCACCGTCATGAACAACTGCCGCGGTGCGCTCGCATGGATCGCATAGCGCTTGCCTTCCGGATCAGTTGGTGCGAACGAGCTCAGCTGACCGGCGTAGCGCTTGTTGGTCAGGTTGGTCGCATTCAACGACACCCGCACGTTGCGCAGGCCCAGGCCCGGGCCGAAATCGTAGCCCGCACCGGCGTCGAAGGTGGTCACGCCCGGCACCGACTGGTCGTTGGTGTAGGTGTAGTAGCGCTTGCCGGTGTACTTGGCACGCAGGCTGGCGAAGAAGCCATCGCGGTTCCAGCTGATCTCACTGGAGGCCATGCGCTGCGGCGTATCCACGGTGATCTTGCCAGCCACCGGCACTACCGCGCCGCCGGACAGGTAGTCGTCCTCGTAGGTGGTTTTGTTCCAGGACAGCGCGTTGTACCACTGCAGGCCGTCGATCGGCTTGAGGATGAAGGTCAGTTCCGCGCCGTAGCTCTTCACCGAACCGACGTTGATGAAGCGCGTCACGCACTCCGGACGCGTGCCGACTTCGATGCTCGAGCAAGGGTTCAACGACAGCAGGCGGTTGTCGAACTTCATGTTGTAGCCCGCGATCGACGCCTGGTACTTCTCGCCGAAGGTACGGAAGCCGGCTTCCAGGCTCTTGGACTTCTCCGGCTCAAGCCCGGCGCTGGCCGCGAACGATTCCGGCGACACCTGCAGCGGGCCGCCGCTGCCACCGCCGACGAAGGCGGCGATGTTTTCGGCGTACGAGGCGAACAGCTCGTTGTTGGCGTTGAGCTTGAAGCCCAGGCCCACCTGCGGCAGCACCGATTCCTTGGCGGTCAGCGTACCCGAAGCGATGCTGGTTTCCACGCCCGGCTGGGCGGTGGCACGCATGCGGGTGTTCGGGCTCTTGATGCCCACATCCACGGTCAGGCGCTGGTCCAGGAAGCGCATGCGGTCCTGCACATAGAACTGGCGCGTGCGGATGTCGAAGTCCTGGTTGAACAGCAGGCGGTCCGGGTTCTTCAGGTACAGGTCGTCCAGGAACGGGCCGCTGATGTAGTAGAAGTTGCGCGAGACGTTGTGGTCGTTCTGCTCGTACCACAGGCCGGCTTCCAGCTCGTGGATGCCGACCGTCCACGACAATGCGGCGGTCAGGCCATCGCGGTTGATCGTGTAGTTGGTGCTGCGGATCGAGATCGGCAGCATCTTGTCGGTACCCGGGTAGGACGGCTGGCCCGGTGCCCACCAGTGACCCTGGCCACGGTTGTCGTGGTGGTAGGCCAGCAGCTTCAGGCGGCCCTGCTCGCCCAGGCGCAGGTCGGCATCGACCGAGTACAGGTTGTCGTCACGCAGTGCGCGGCTCTGGTAGTAGGCGTCGTCGATGCTGGTGACGCCGCCGCTGAACTTGCACTTGCTGCGGTCCAGCGTGCCCGGCGCGCAGTACGCGGCGGCCACGGCGCGGTCCCAGTCCGGTGCGTAGATGTTCCAGTCATAGCCCAGGCCACGGGCCAGCATGTCCTTGGACAGGTAGGCGTAGTTGGCCTGGCTGGCGCGCGAGGTGGCCACGAACGCACCGAAGCGGTGGTCGCCGACATTCCACACCGCCTTGGCATTGAACTGCCGCGTGGTCTGGTTCTGGTACGGCGCGGCCCACATGTCCTGGTCCTGGTGCACGCCGGACACGTAGGCCGAGAAGCCGTTGATGTCGCCGGTATCCACGCGCAGGTAGCCACGGCGCTGGCTGTCGTCGCCGACGGTGACGCTGGCGCGGCCGCCGAACTCGGTCGACGGGTCCATCGAGAAGTACTGGATGGTGCCGCCCAGGTTGCTGGTCGAGGCCACGCCCAGCGAACCGATGCCCTGCGACAGCTCGGCACCGGCCAGGTTCTCGGCGATGATCGCGCGGGCGATGCTCAGGCCGTTGTAGTTGCCATAGCTGTTGTCGCCCAGCGGAATGCCGTCCAGCGTGTAGCCGAGGCGGCTCTTGTCGAAGCCGCGCAGGCTGATCGTCTGCGATTCTTCGTTGGCGCCGAAGGCATCATTGGACTGCACCGACACGCCCGGCAGGCGGTCGAGGATCTTCTGGCCGCTGGTGCCCGGCGGCAGCACCTGCTTGTCGACGGCGGTGATGCGCTGCACCTGGCGGGTCTCGCCCTGGCCGATCACGGAGACGGTATCCAGCGTCTGCGCGCTCAGCGCGGCATCGGTGCTGGCGCCGGTATCGGCGGCGGTGGCGGCATGGGCGCTGGCGGCGGCGGAGAGCGCGATCGCCACGGCGATCGTCAGGTGTCGGGTCTGCATGGTGGTCCGTTGCATTGGGGGTGGTCACCGGCACGCGTGCGCGGTGCATGGCCACTATGCGAACGGAACATGAAACCTTCTTTACGAAAAACCAACGAAGACTGCAGGGCAGTGGTGCGTGTCCTGCAACATGCTCGTCATGGGGGTATGTCGGTGGGAATCAGAAGCGCTCCCCGGGCCAGCTCAACTTGAGCTGGTTCATGCAGTCACGGTCATGTTCGGAGAATGAGAATCCGATCTGGATGCCGTTCTCTACCGTGCCGAACACCGTCGACTCGTCCAGGCTATGCCCTGACGGGACGGAAAGGACGTTGAAGCCGGGGTAGCGACGACCCATCTGCTTTCGCGAGATGCAGGCGCCGCTCAGCCGCAGCGTAATGCCTTTGATGATTTGCCCCGACGCATCGGTGTGGATCTGGCCAGAAGGCCCCTTGATCCTCCCAGCGACCACGAAGGGCGCCAGATCGATGGTGGCGCTGTCGCCCCGGCCCCTTCTTGCTTCCGAACGCGAGCCGGCCGGAGCCAGTGGCGATAGCTGCGCGACAAGGTCAGAGCGTGCCAGCTGCAGGGACCAGCGTTCCACGAGCCGCCATGTTGCATCCGCCTCATCCGCAGTGGCAGCAGGTGGCGTGGCCGCCAGTGGCGGGGTGGCGACCACAAGAAGCGCAATCAGCAATGCACGCATGCCAACCTCCTTGATCCGCGATTCCGGCCGTTCATCCATCGGGCTCAGCGAGCGTTGGCAGGTATAGCACCGGTTCTGCCGATGTATCGGGCAATACGTCCCGAAAATGCAGAAACAAAAAAGGGGCCGGATCCCCCTCGCAAGCGAAGGTTCACCGGCCCCGCGCACTCCGTGGGGGAGGCGGTCCACGCGTTGCGTGGAGACGGGCTCAACCCATGTACAGGCCACCGTTGACCGGATAGTCGGCGCCGGTCACGTACGAGGCTTCGTCCGAGGCCAGCCACGCGCACAGGCCGGCCACTTCCTCGGGGCGGCCCAGGCGGCGCACCGGCACCGAGGCGGCCAGCCGGTCCAGCACATCCGGCGGGAAGCTGCTGATCGCCTGGCTGGCGATGTAGCCCGGCGAAAGGGTGTTGACGGTGACCCCGCGCGAGGCCACTTCCGCCGCCAGCGCACGGCTGAAGCCATGCATCGCGGCCTTGGCGGTGGCGTAGTTCACCTGCCCGATCTGGCCCTTGTGGGCACTGACCGAACCGATGTTGATGATGCGGCCCCAGCCGCGCGTGGCCATGCCGTCCACCACCTGCTTGGTCAGGTTGAACAGTGAATTGAGGTTGGAGGCGATCACTGCGTTCCAGTCCTCCACCGTCATCTGCCGGAACAGCAGGTCGCGGCTGCCGCCGGAGTTGTTGACCAGCACGTCCACTTCACCGACTTCGGCGCGTACCTTGGCAAACGCGGCGCTGGTCGAGGCCCAGTCGGTGGCGTTGCCTTCGGAGGCGATGAAATCAAAGCCCTGTTCGCGCTGCTCGCGCAGCCAGTTGGCCTTGCGCGGCGAGTTCGGCGCGCAGCCGGCAACCACGGTGTGGCCACTGCGGGCCAGGCTCTGGCAGATGGCAGTACCGACACTGCCCATGCCGCTGGTGACGTAAGCGATTCGAAGCGTCATTGCAGAAGGCTCCTTGGTAGAGGGTCAGGCGGCGAGCGGGTACAGGCCGAACAGCAGGCTGCCGACCATCAGCAGCATCGAGATGGCGATGGCCCACTTCAGGGTGAACTTCTGGTGGTCGGCGAACTCGACCTTGGCCAGGCCCACCAGCAGGTAGGTGGACGGCACCAGCGGGCTGAGCAGATGCACTGGCTGGCCGGCCAGCGAGGCGCGTGCCATTTCCACCGGGGTGATGCCGTAGTTGCCGGCGGCCTCGGACAGGATCGGCAGCACGCCGAAGTAGAACGCGTCGTTGGACATGAAGAAGGTGAATGGCATCGACGCCACCGCGGTGATCACCGCCAGGTACGGGCCCCACGATTCCGGAATGACGGCCAGGAAGCTGTGCGACATCGCTTCGACCATGCCGGTGTTGTTGAGGATGCCGGTGAAGATGCCTGCGGCGAAGATCAGCGACACCACCGACAGCACGTTGCCGGCATGGTTGACCACGCGGCGGCGCTGCTCGGCCAGGTTCGGGTAGTTGATCACCAGGGCGATGGCGAAGCCGACCATGAACAGCACCGGCATCGGCAGCACGCCGATGATCAGCGCGGTCATCAGTGCCACGGTCAGGGCCAGGTTCACCCACAGCAGCTTCGGGCGCTTGATGTCTTCGGCGTCTTCCACGGTCGGCAGCGGGTTGCTGTCATCGGACACGCTGTTGTCCATCCAGCTGCCGCCCTTGGGCAGGATCACCACGCCGAGGCGACGGCGTTCCTTCAGGCCCAGGTACCAGGCCAGCAGCAGCACGCCGGCACAGGCGATCACCATCGACGGGATCAGCGGCACGAACACGTCGGCCGGGTCCACGTGCAGCGCGGTGGCCGCGCGTGCGGTCGGGCCGCCCCACGGGGTCAGGTTCATCACGCCGCCGGCGAGGATGGTCACGCAGGTCATGTTCAACGCGTTCATGCCCAGCCGCTGGTACAGCGGCAGCATCGCCGAGACGGTAATCATGTAGGTGGTCGAGCCATCGCCGTCGAGCGAGATCAGCATCGCCAGCACCGCGGTGCCGAGCACGATCTTCATCGGATCGCCCTTGACGAAGCGCAGGATGATCCGCACCAGCGGATCGAACAGGCCCGCATCGATCATCACGCCGAAGTAGAGGATGGCGAACATCAGCATCACGCCGGTGGGCGCGATCTTCTTGATGCCCTCCAGCATCATCTCGTCGATGTTGGCACCGAAGCCGCCGATCAGCGCGAACAGGATGGGGATGGTGATCAGGGCGACGAGCGGCGACAGGCGCTTGCTCATGATCAAGTACATGAACGTAATGACCATGCCAAAGCCGAGGATGCTCAGCATCATCTGCGGACTCCTTGCGAAAACAGGACGTGGGGAAGTGGAAGGGGCCCGGGCGGCATGCCCGGGAGATCAGGCTTAGAAGTCGTACTGCAGGCGTCCGGTAACCGCGCGCGTGCGGTCCACCGTGACCCCGGCGAGGCGGTCGCGGTTGCGGCTTTCGATCACGTTGAGCATGAAGCGCAGGTTGTCGCGCAGGTACCAGTTGCCACCCAGCGTCCAGGCTTCGGTGCTGCCGCGGCGCAGGTCCGGCGCACCATCGAGGTGCTGTGCACCCCACATCTGGTCGTAGCGCAGCGCCACTTCGAAGGCACCGGCCTTGTGCCGGATGTCCTTCACCCGCGCGAAGCGGCCGGTCTTGCGGTCGTAGGCGCGGCTTTCGCCGGTGACGAACCAGCTGAGCATGCCGTAGGCGGCCATCACGTCGCCGCGCTGGGCGCCGTCATCGAAGGTGGCGCCACTGAACTCGCCCTGCCACGACAGCGGGCCGCGCACCTGTGCGTATTCCAGCGACCACTTGTTGACGTCGGTATCGCGGCCTGCGGAGAAGTCGACCAGGGTCAGGCGGCTCTCGTCGGACAGATGGCCGGCCGGGCGCGGGCGGATGCGCAGGCCTGGCACGCCATTGGCGCCGGGGTTGTCGTAGGCCTCGCGGGCCAGCGACAGGCCCAGGTGCAGCACGTCGCCCTCGCTGGGCGAGGGTGCCCAGGTGACGCGACCACCCGCCGCGCGGCCCTTCACCTGCCAGGCGTCGATGCTCTCCAGGCTGTAGAGGCTGGCCGCCCAGGTGAAGTCACCGGGGTTGGCCTGCCATGACGCACCCAGGCGGTACAGCGGCGCCAGCGTGGTGCCGGCGTTGCCACGTTCCAGGAAGCTGCCGTAGTTGGAGCTGGTACGGTCATCCAGCGAGAAGTACTGCTTGAACTGGCCTACGGTCAGCTTGCCGGCCTTGCCGAAGCTGCGTGCCAGGTACACGTCCTTGGCCTCGACGCGGTCGCCGGAGAAATCGGCTTCCAGCTTGTAGTCGACCACGAAGAACTTGCCCGACACGTCCAGCCAGGCGCGACGGATCTCGGTGTCGTCCTTGTTCGGGGTACCGCGGTTGTCGTTGTCGAAGGTGGCGAAGTCCAGGTGCAGGCGGCCCCCGAGCGAGGCCGTGACCGGACGGTCGTCTTCGGCGGCAAAGGCCGGCGCCGACAGGGCAGCCAGAGCCATCATGGCGGCAGGACGCCGCCAGGCAAACGTGAATTCCACAAACCCTCCCAGGTGCGCGCCAGGCGCGCGGCAATCGTGGGCACCGGACGGTGCGCGGCCGCAGTCTGGGTCGGGCAAGCTGTCATCGTCCTGTCAACGGATTGTGCGGTGCAGCGTAAAGCGGCCCGCTGCTGCCTCCGGGCGGTGCCCGGCGAGCGCGGCAGCGGCATGCGGTAGCATTCGTTTCCCCTCCCACCCCCGTGCCCATGCGCCTGCTGCTGGTCGAAGACAACCCGGATCTGGCCGATGCGATCATCCGCCGCATGCGCCGCAGTGGGCATGCCGTGGACTGGCAGGCCGATGGCCTGGCGGCGGCCAGCGTGCTGCGCTACCAGAGCTTCGACCTGGTGGTGCTGGATATCGGCCTGCCCAAGCTCGATGGCCTGCGCGTGCTGGCCGGCATGCGCGAGCGCGGCGACAGCACGCCGGTGCTGATGCTGACCGCGCGTGATGGCATCGAAGACCGTGTGCAGGCGCTGGATGTCGGCGCCGACGACTACCTGGGCAAACCGTTCGATTTCCGCGAGTTCGAAGCGCGCTGCCGCGTGCTGCTGCGGCGTGCGCGTGGCCAGGCCAGCGAAGTGGTGCAGATCGGTGGCTTCCAGTTCGACAACGCGGCGCACCGGGTCAGTCTCGACGGCGAACCGATCGAACTGCCCAACCGCGAATACCGGCTGCTGGAGATCCTGGTCGGCCGCCTCGGCCAGGTGGTCGGCAAGGACGAAATCGGCAATGGGCTGTTCGGCTTCGACGACGAAGCCGGCCCGAATGCCATCGAGCTGTATGTGGGTCGCCTGAGAAAAAAGCTGGCAGGCGCACCGCTGCGCATCACCACGGTGCGCGGCGTTGGCTACCTGCTGGAAACCAGTGATGACAGCGCCGACGCCGATGGCTGACGCGCGTACCGCGAATGCCGCACCGGGCTCGCTGCGGCGCACGCTGCTGCTCTACCTTGGCGCGTTGCTGGCGGTGTTCGCGGTGGCCCTGCTGTTTGCCGCGCGCGGCTATGGCCAGCGCGCCGCCAACCGTTCCTACGATCACCTGCTGGTGTCCTCGGCGTTGTCCATTGCCGATTCGGTGGCCCTGGTCGATGGCCAATGGCAGGTCGATCTGCCCTATGCCGCGCTGGACCTGCTGGCGATGGCCCCGGAAGACCGTGTGTTCTATCGGGTCGCCGACAGTCGCGGCAACCTGATCACCGGCTACGGCGACCTGCCGGCGCCGCCGCGCCGGCCCGGTACGCAACCGCAGCTGTTTGATGCGGCGTACAGCGGCGAGACCGTGCGCTTCGTGGTGGTCGGCCGCAGTTTCGCCGCCGCCTCGGCGCAGGGCGAAGTACAGGTGCAGGTCGGCCAGACCCGGCGTGCGCGTGAAGCAGTCGCGCAGGACATGGTCAACCGTGCATTGCTGGCGATCGGTGTGCTGTCCGGGCTGCTGCTGGCGCTGGTGGCCTTTGGCGTGCATCGCGCGTTCCGGCCATTGGTGCGGGTGGAACGCGAGCTGTCGCGCCGCGAGCCGTCCGATCTGAAACCGCTGGATGCGCGCGTGCCGCGCGAGATGGACCAGATGGTGGCGGCGTTGAACCGCTTCATGGAACGACTGTCCAGCAGCAACGAGACCTTGCGCGCGTTCATGGCCGAGGCCGCGCACCAGATGCGTACGCCACTGGCGGCATTGCGCGCGCAGGCACAGCTGGCGCTGGATGATGACGATCCGGAGGACATGCGGCGCAGCCTGCAGGCGATCGAGCGCAACGCCACGCATATGAGCCGGTTGCTCAACCAGCTGCTCAGCGATGCCAGCGTGATCCATCGTTCGCACCTGCAGCGCTTTGCGGCGGTGGACCTGGCCGAGACCGTGCACCAGGCCCTGCATGAAGCCCTGCCGCAGGCCGGCCCGGCGCCGCGCGTGCAACTGGCGATGACCGCCGAACCTGTGCAGGTGCACGGCGATGCACTGCTGCTGCGCGAAGCGATCAAGAACCTGGTCGACAACGCATTGAAATACGGCGGCGACGGCCCGTTGCAGATCGCCCTGACCGTGGAAGGCGGGCAGGCCGTGCTGACCATCGCCGACCATGGCGCCGGCATCGCAGCCGCCGATGCCGAGCGCGTATTCGAACGTTTCGCGCGTGGCGAAGGCGCGCCATCCGGCGGTGCCGGGCTGGGCCTGGCCATCGTCAAGCGCGTGGTCGACAGCCATGGTGGCCGCATCGACCTCAGCAACCGTCCGCAGGGCGGGCTGATCGCCACCATCCGCCTGCCACGGAGCAGTCCATGATCCGCCTGTTCGCTGCTGCCGTTGCCTTGCTGTTGGCCGTGCCGGTGCTTGCAGCACCGGGCGACGTGCGCCGCTTCCCGGCCCAGGCAAAGGCCACTGCGCAGCTGCGCATCCACGGCACCACTGACATCGAAGTGTTCGCGGTAGTGATTGCCGATTACCAGCGGCTGCACCCTGGCACTGAAGTGGTGTACGAGGACATCATCACCCAGGACCTGTACGCACGTTACCTGCACGACCGCGGCGGACCGGCATCGCCGGACCTGCTGATCTCCAGCGGCATGGACCTGCAGACCAAGCTGGTCAACGATGGCCACGCGCTGCCACATCGCTCGGCGCAGACCGCCGCGCTGCCGGCCTGGGCGCAGTGGCGCAACGAGGCGTTCGGCATCAGCTACGAGCCGGTGGTGATGGTCTACAACACCCGCGCAATGCCTTCGGCAAAGGTGCCGCACACCCGCCGCCAGCTGCTCGACCGCCTGCGTGCTGAAGGTGCACCTCTGCGCGGCAGGGTCGGCACCTATGACATCGAGCGCAGCAGTGTCGGCTACCTGTTGTCTACCCAGGATGCGCAGCGTGGCAGCATCGCCGGCGCGCTGCTGGGCGCGCTGGGCGACAACGACGTGGTGCGCGAGGAGCGCACTGGCGTGCTGCTGGACAAGGTGGCCAGTGGCCAGCTGTCGCTGGTCTACAACGTGCTCGGCTCCTACGCGCAGGCACGTGTCGATGCCGGCGCGCCGCTGGCCATCGTCGAGCCCGAGGACTATACGCTGGTGGTGCTGCGCACCGCGGTGATTCCGCGCACCGGCCCACACCCGGAAGAAGCGCGACGCTTCCTCGATTACCTGCTGTCGCCGCGAGGCCAGCAGGTGCTGTCGCGTGAGGCGCGGCTGATGCCGATCGTGACCGGCAACGCACGTGGCGACGATGCGCCCGGCCGCAGCCGGCGTCCGATCCAGCTGGGTCCGGGCCTGCTGGTGTACCTGGACGCGCTCAAGCGGCGGCAGTTCCTCGATGCCTGGCGCAGCAGCGTCGAGCCGGCGGGGCGCTGAGGCTCCGGCCTGCCCGTACAATGGCGGCATGAGCGAATACACCATCCTGATCGCCGACGACCACCCGCTGCTGCGTTCGGCGGTGGTGCAGTCATTGCGGCAGAGCCTGCCGCTGGCGCAGGTGCGCGAGGTCGCCAGCGCCGAGGCATTGGCCGAAGCACTCGACGCGCACCCGGACGTGGACCTGGTGCTGCTCGACCTGACCATGCCCGGCGCACATGGTTTTTCCGCGCTGCTGCACGTGCGCGGCTCGCATCCGGACATCCCGGTGGTGATCCTCTCGTCCAACGACCATCCGCGGGTGATCCGCCGTGCCCAGCAGTTCGGCGCGGCCGGGTTCATCCCGAAGTCGGCCCCGGCCGAGACCATCGGCGAGGCGGTGCAGGCGGTGCTTGATGGCGGCTTATGGTTCCCGGCGATGGCCGCCGAGCGTTCGGAGGCCGATGCACTGCTGGCCAGCCGCCTGGCCCAGCTGACCCCGCAGCAGTTCCGCGTGCTGCTGTGCCTGGCCGATGGCCTGCTCAACAAGCAGATTGCCTATACGCTGGGGTTGGCCGAGAACACGGTGAAGGTGCATGTCACCGCGATCCTGAAGAAGCTCGAATGCCATAGCCGCACGCAGGCGGCGGTGCTGGTGAAGGCGCTGGAGCCCGAGGGCGACGCCGGCATCGGGTTGTAGTTTCCAGCCAACGGCGCAGCCCCTCGTGGGTGGAGCATTGGGTGGGTCGTTGAAGGCAGAAGCTGCGATTGGGCCGGTCGGGTTGGGTGCGCGGGGGACGCCGTGAATCCGTCCCTGGAGGCTTGGCAGCCGCATCCATGCGGCTGACACCCCCGCGCACCCAACCCGACCGGCCGCTGACAGATTTCGGTGGCCTGTCACCCACGGATAAGAAAAAGAAGATCAAAAGCAAAAGCAGCCTGGCAGGCCGCCTTTTGTAGAGCCGAGCCCACGCTCGGTTGCTTTCCGGCCGGTCCGTGAAGCCGAGCAGGGGCTCGGCTCTACACGAGCAAGCGAAGCGCAGCGACCCGCCTTTGATCTTCTTTTTCCTCTCCGTGGGTGGGGAACACCCGGAACCTGTCAGCGGCCGGGTGGGTGGGTAGTGCGGGGTGTCCGCGGCATGGATGCCGCGGCCAAGCCCCCATGGACGGGTTGCGGTGGTCTAATCAACCTGGACACTCGATAGGATCAATTTCAAGCATCGAGGTAGACCCATGGCAAAACAGATCACTCAGGGCATGAGGGACGAGGCGGTCCGCC
>NZ_JBSPUE010000007.1:0-321546 GCF_056861455.1 Stenotrophomonas sp. 22LJNL06-5-1 | reverse complement strand
GCTGCGCCGATGGTAGTGTGGCTCAAGCCATGCGAGAGTAGGTCATCGCCAGGGTTTACACCCAAAACCCCGCTGCTCACGCAGCGGGGTTTTTCTTTGCGCGCAGTAAATGCGGGTAGTGCCGGCCGCTGGCCGGCAACCCGATGGCATTACATCGCCCGGTAGATCCACGCCATGCGTGGATACCCGCTGCGAGGAGCAGCGGTGCCAACCAAGGTTGGCCTCTACCAACAGCAGGCCCACACAGCGATCGATTGCCGGCCAGCGGCCGGCAACTTTGTGCGCGGTAAACACCGGGTAGTGCCGGCCGCTGGCCGGCAACCCGATGGCATTACATCGCCCGGTAGATCCACGCTATGCGTGGATACCCCCTGCGAGGAGCAGCGGCGTCAACCAAGGTTGGCCGCTACCAACAGCAGGCCCACACAGCAATCGGTTGCCGGCCAGCGGCCGGCACTACCAGGGGCAGGCCACGCATAAAAAGACGGCGCCCTGCGGGCGCCGTCTTGATCAGGATCGAATTGAAGGCCCGGATCAGGCGGCCCGCGAGACCTCGAGGGGTTCCTGCTGGCGGAATACCGAGACTGCTTCGGTCAATGTGCCCGCCTGCGACTGCAGCTCGCGTGCTGCCGCGGTTGCTTCTTCCACCAGCGCCGCATTCTGCTGCGTGGCCTGATCCATCTGCACCACGGTCTGGTTGATCTGCTCGATACCGATCGACTGCTCCTGCGACGCTGCGGAAATCTCGCGCATCAGGTGGCTGACATCCTCCACGCCGCCGACAATACCCTGCATGCGCTGGCCGGCGTCGGCCACCAGCTGGGCACCTTCGCCCACCTGCCGGCCCGCTTCGTCGATCAGCTTCTTGATCTCCTGTGCGGCCGCCGCCGAACGCTGTGCCAGCACGCGCACCTCGCTGGCCACCACGGCAAAGCCTCGGCCCTGCTCGCCGGCGCGTGCCGCCTCCACCGCTGCGTTCAACGCCAGGATATTGGTCTGGAAGGCAATGCCATCGATGACGCCGGTGATGTCGCCGATCCGCTTCGAGGCGCCTTCGATGGCCTGCATGGTATCGACCACCCGCTGCATGGCCGTATTGCCGTCACTGGCAGCGCTCTGCGTGGAGGCCGCCAATGCACTGGCCTCACGCGCATGGGCGGCGTTCTGGCGCACGGTGGCGGTCAGTTCCTCCATCGATGCTGCGGTCTCCTGCAGGTGCGCGGCCTGGCGCTCGCTGCGCTCGGACAATGCGCCGTTGCCGGCGGCAATCTCGCTGGCGGCGGTACTGATCGACGCCGCACATTCCTGGATCCGGCCGACCATGCGTGCCAACTGCCCGGCCGTGGCATTGGCATCGCGCTGGATGGCAGCGAAGGCGCCGTGATACTCGCCGTGCATGCGCCGATCCAGATCGCCGTTGGCCAGTGCCGAGAGCATCTGACGCACGTCGTTGACGGTGCTGCCGAGCGTATCGAGCAGCTGGTTGATGCCACCGGTCAGGCCATCGAGGAAGCTGGCGCCTTCAGTGGCCTGCAGGCGCTGGTCGAGATCACCGGCCGCTGCCGCTGCGACGATGCCGGCCACGGCGTTCTCCAGCGCGAGCTCGTGGGTGCGGTCATGCCACTCCACGGCGAAGCCCAGGCGCACGCCCTGCGCGTCGAACACCGGGGTGACCACCTGCGCGAAGTGCACCGGGCCGATCTGCACCTTGCCGTTGTGCGTGACCTGCAGACCGTTGAGGATCGCGCGGATGCGGTCCGGGTTGGCGTGGAAGCGATGGATGCTGCTGCCGACCAGGCGCTCGGCGTCGAAATCGGGGAAGGCCTGTCGCAACGTCGCCTGCTGGTTGCGCAGCAGTGCCACCACCGAGCGGTTCACGTAGCGGATCACATGGTCGTTGTCGGCGATCATCATTGCGGTGCGCGAGGCATCCAGCGCCTGGCGGATCTGCGCGTTCTCGGCATGCGACGCGGCTTCGCGTCCCCGCTGGGCCTGCACGTGGCGCGCAGTGTCGGCCAGGGCGTGGGCCAGTGAACCCGGCGCATAGGCGCCGGTATCGGCATGCGCGCCAAGATCGGCACCGGTGGCGATGTCGCGTGCAAGTGCGGCAAGCCGACGCGGGCCGTGGCCAAGGGCCTCGGTCTGCTGCCGAAGGCGCAGTGCGACCTGGCCGAGGAACAGGGTCAGGCCCGCGAACATGCCGGCCTGCAGCAGCGTCGACCACAGCGCGGCACCGCCCTGTAGCGGTGCCAGCAGGGCGAGCGTACCGACGCCACCGGCCAGCCACACCGGAAGGCGATCGCGGTGGCCCAGCAGTACGCCCAGCAGCAGGGCAATCGGCAATGCCGGTGACAGGCTGACGATCGCGCACAACACGGCCAGCTGCAGCGACAACAGCAGTGCCAGACCATTGCGGGCGATGGCCCGGCCTGCCTGGGGTCCACCCAACCACGCGGCTGGCAGCACGGCGACGGCCGCCAATGCGGCGGCCTGCACCTGCGGGCCACGCAGGGCCAGCACCAGGCCAGCCAGGGCCAGTACCGCGCTGCCGATCAGCAGGCGGCGGTCAGCGCGGTGCGCGAGCTGCTGCAGATGCGGCAGGCGGGCGGTATCGGGGGGACGGGAGGATGCAACGGACATCGGCGACTCCTGGATCAGCAAACGACAACGGCCACGCCGCGGCGCACGCAGGAGTGCGTGACCAGGGCGCGAGCCGGGAATTCGGGGAATGCGACGCGATCAGCGACGCGGAGACGGGACACCGTGGCCACATCCTGTGGGTGACGGTGCAGTGGAGCAGGCATGCGGACTTCCTTGCAGAACCAGACACACGCCGCAGGCCCGACCGGACCTGCGTGCTGCGGACGCAGGGGCCCGCAACTGATGTATCGGCCGCAGACGCGCAGAGTGAAGCGCGCCGGTGCCTTCGCTCAGCCCGCGTTGTCGTTGCTGAAGAAGCGCAGGATCACGCCTGCGATCTGTTCCGGATCTTCCATGTGCAGGTGATGGTTGCCGGGAAACACCGCCAGACGGCCATCGCGCAGATGCTGCAGGCGATCGCTGCGCATCGGTTCGGGATAGTACGACTGTGCCGGCGTGGCATAGATCACCTGCGTCGGGCAGGCGATGGCCTGCAGCAGGTTGTCGATCTGGCCTTCGCTGAGGCGGATCGCGGTGGGCAGCATCAGGCGCGGATCGCTGCACCAGCGGTAGCCGCCTTCGACCGGTTCCACGCCACGTTCGACCAGCAGGCGTGCGCAGCCTTCGCTGAGCTGGTTGGTCATCATCCGCGCGCGGATCGGCGCGGCGAGGTCGGGGAATACGCGCAGCTGCTTGCGTGCCAGGGCGCGCGTGGCATTCACATGCTCGCGCAGGCGGTTGGCGGTTTCTTCCTCGGGACCACGCAGGCCGCCGAGTGCTTCGATCGCCACCAGCCGTTCCACACGGTCGCTGACCGAGGCGGTGAGGCTGGCGATGCCGGCGCCCATCGAATGGCCGAGCAGGCTGAAACGGTCCCAGCCCAGTGCATCGGCGACGTCGAGTACGTGGCAGATCGCGGCGGCCGTGGTGTAGCTGGCACCGGCCGGCAGATGTGCACTGTGGCCATGGCCGGGCAAATCGATCGCCACCAATTGCAGCGATGACAGATGCGGCGCCAGCGGCACGAAGCTGGCCGCGTTGTCGAGCCAGCCGTGTAGGGCCAGCACGCGCGGGCCATCGCCGTGATTGCGCAGGCCGGCGACGCGCGCGCCACCGACCTCCAGTTCAAACGGTTGCAGACTCATGCCAGCGAGGCCACGGCCAGCCGCGCAAGCGCACGTGCGTGCTCCGGTTCGGCGTTGAGGCAGGGGATGTAGCGCATCGTCGCGCCGCGCTCGGCCAGCGTTTCGGTGAAGCCCATCGCTACTTCCTCCAGCGTCTCCAGGCAATCGGTGGCGAAGCCGGGGCAGACCACGTCGATCTGCTTCACACCGGATTCGGCCAGCGCCCACAGGCTGGGTTCGGCATAGGGCTGCAGCCAGCGCTCGCGGCCGAAACGCGACTGGTAACCCATCTGCCACTCGTCCCTGCCTAGCTCCAGCGCCTTGGCGATGGCCTGCGCACTGGCCTCGCAGCGCTGCGGATACGGATCGCCGGCATCGGCCAGGCGCTGCGGGATGCCATGGAAGGAGAACATCAGTTTCTGGCCGCGACCGTGCTGTTCCCAGTAGCGGCGGATCGAGCCGGCCACGGCGTCGACCCAGCCCGGATCGACCGAATAGTCGCGCACCAGGCTCACGGTCACGCCCGGATTGCGGCGCTGCCAGGCATCGACGCGGTCTTCGACCGAGGCGGTGGTGGTGGTGGAGTACTGCGGGTACAGCGGCAGCACCACGATGCGGCGCGCACCGTCGGCCGCCAGGCGGTCGAGCTCGCTGGCCAGCGCCGGTTCGCCATAGCGCATTGCATGGCGAACCTTCAGGGTCGGCAACAGCGCTTGCATGGCCTGCGCCAGCTGGCGCGTGTGCACCATCAGCGGAGAGCCTTCCGGCAGCCAGACCTGGGCGTACTTGGCTGCAGAACGGCTGCTGCGCAGCGGCAGGATCAGTCCACGCAGCAGCGGCTGCCAGAGCAATGCCGGGATCGAGACCACGCGGGGGTCGGACAGGAATTCAGCCAGGTAACGGCGTACGGCGGGGGCCGTCGGCGTCTCGGGCGTGCCTAGGTTGACCGCCAGCACGGCGGTATCGGGTGCGTCGAGCATGAGCGGTATTGTCGCCGATCCGGTGCCGCGCCGGGATGCAGGGTTCGGATTGCAGGCATAGCGCGCATCAATGTGAGCAGGGAACGCTCATTGGGGATTCATGACAACACTACTAATTTCAGTCACTTGCTATATCTTCCTATGGACTGACTTCTGGAGCCTGCCATGCGTCGCCCGATCCAAGCCCTGCTGATCGCCGCCAGCCTGCTGTCCAGCCAGGCCATGGCCGGACCGCAGGAAGACCAGCGTGCCCGCAATGCCGTGCGCGTGCTGGCTGAAATCCAGGAAATCCCTGAACAGGGTATTCCGGACAAATTGCTCGACGAAGGCCGCGCGGTCATCGTCATTCCCGACACGATCAAGGCCGGTCTGGTCATTGGCGGTCGTCGTGGCCATGGCCTGATGTCGGTACGCATGCCCAACGGCGCCTGGTCCAATCCGGTGTTCGTGAAGCTCACTGGCGGCAGCATCGGCTTCCAGGCCGGTGTGCAGTCTTCCGATGTGGTGCTGGTGTTCCGCAACGACCGCAGCCTGGACAACCTGGTCAACGGCAAGTTCACGCTGGGCGCCGATGCCGGTGTCGCCGCCGGCCCGGTCGGCCGCAATGCCGCTGCTGCCACCGACGGCCAGCTGAAGGCCGAGATCTGGTCCTGGTCCCGCGCCCGCGGCCTGTTTGCTGGCGTTGCCCTGGATGGTGCGGTGCTGCAGATCGATGATGCCGCCAATCTGGACGCCTACGGCAGCAACACCACGCCGCGCATGATCTTCGAAGGCCGCGCCGCCGGTTCGCCGTCGATGGATGTGGTCACGTTCCGCGACCGTCTGGAAGAGGCCACCTACGCCGCGCGCAACAACCGCAGTGGTAACGGCGGCAACGCGCCGCGTCCGGCAGCGGCCCCGGCGGTTGCTCCGGCGCCTGTTCAGGCAGCGCCTGCCGCCCCCGCCGAAGCCACCACCGCGCCGCTGCAGAACGTGCCGCAGACCCCGCCGCCGCAGCAGCAGGGCTTCCAGCCGGTCAACGACGGCGAAATCCGCACGGAAACGCTGGGCGGAAACTGACTTTCGTCACGCGCGCCGGCTAACACCCGGTGCGCTATGCTCGACAGCCTGATCACTAACGTAACGAGCGTCTTTATGGGCAGTTTCAGCATCTGGCATTGGTTGGTCGTGCTGGCCATCGTCCTGCTGGTGTTCGGCACCAAGCGCCTGACCAGCGGCGCCAAGGATCTCGGTTCGGCGGTCAAGGAATTCAAGAAGGGCATGCGCGACGAGGACAAGCCGAACGCGCAGCTGGGCGATGAGTCGCGCAGCCAGGACGCCTCGCGCACCGCGCAGGACGAGCACGACCGTAACGCTCGCTGATCCGGAGCGGTTGCGGTGTTCGATATCGGCTTCAGCGAACTGCTGGTGATTGCAGTGGTCGCCCTGGTGGTGCTCGGTCCCGAGCGCCTGCCCAAGGCGGCCCGCTTCGCCGGCCTGTGGGTGCGTCGTGCCCGCAATCAGTGGGATTCGGTGAAACAGGAACTGGAGCGCGAACTGCAGGCCGAGGACATCAAGCGGCAGATGCAGGACGTGCGCCAGGGCATGCAGGACACCGAGAACCAGCTGCGCGCCAGCGGTGAAGCGATCCGTCGCGAAGCGCAGGAGGCCCAGCAGCAGGGCGATACGCTGGCGCAGGAGGTTCGCGCACCGGCGCCTGCGGATCTGCCGCCGCATATGAGCGCTGCGCCCGACGCCGATGCGCCGGCATACGAGAGCGTTGCTCCCGAGCCGACGCCGGCGACGCCCCCTGAAGCCGGTGCACCGCCGCCGCAGAGCAGCCCGGAGCGCCAGCCATGAGTGAACAGGATTTCGGCGAAAGCTCGCTGGTCGAACATCTGGTGGAACTGCGCGGTCGCCTGGTGCGCGCGTTGCTGGGCCTGGGCGTGGTGCTGCTGGCGCTGCTGCCGTTTACCCAGAAGCTGTACAACGCGCTGGCCGAACCGCTGGTCTCGCAGCTGCCGAACGGGCAGACGATGATCGCCACCAATCCGGCCGGTGCCTTCTTCGCACCGCTGAAGCTGACCTTCTTCGTGGCCCTGTTCGTGGCGGTGCCGTGGCTGCTGTACCAGTTGTGGGCGTTCGTTGCCCCGGGCCTGTACGCGCGTGAGAAGCGCCTGGCGGTGCCGTTGCTGGTGTCGTCGGTGCTGCTGTTCTACGCCGGCTGTGCCTTCGCCTACTTCCTGGTGCTGCCGGCGGTATTCCACTTCCTCACCACCTTCAGCCCGGACGTGATCGCGATCACCCCGGATGCGAACGCCTATCTGGACTTCGTGCTGGCGATCTTCTTCGCCTTCGGCGGCAGCTTCGAACTGCCGGTGGCGATGGTGATCCTGGTGCTGCTGGGCTGGGTGACGCCGCAGCAGTTCAAGGAAGGCCGTGGTTACGCGATCGTCGGCATCTTCGTGGTGGCGGCGGTGCTGACCCCGCCGGACGTGGTCTCGCAACTGATGCTGGCGATCCCGATGTGCCTGCTCTACGAGCTCGGCATCCACGCCGCACGCTGGCTGGTGCCGTCGTCGGTAGTGAAGAAGCCCGCTGCCTGAAAAAGGGGACGGAGGGGATTAAGTCGTTTGCGCCACTGTGCGGCTAACGACTTAATCCCCTCCGTCCCCTTTTTCTATCCACGCATGGCGTGGATCTACCTGCGTTCTGGTCAGGCGTGGAACACGTCGCTGGAGGTCGGCGTGGTCGGAATCGGCGGGGCCGCGCGGCTGCCGCGATGCACGAACATCTGTTTCCAGGCGGCGTAGACCGCGCCGACATACAGCGGCATCAGCACCGTGGTCAGCACCAGCTGGGCGATGAAGGCCGCGGCCAGCGGGCCACCGATCAGCATCGCGATCTGGATCACGATCACGAACAGGATGTACATGCAGAACGCGGCGATCAGGCCGAGTACGGCGAACACGAACATCGCGCCGATGTTCTCGATGCAGCCCTGCAGGCTCAGGCGCAGCGCATGCATGCCGCTCTGCTTGTCGAACACCACCAGCGCCGGCTGGGTGAACATCGCCAGCGACAGTGCTACCGCGCTCAGGAACACCAGCAGCATCCACAGCGCGATGCGCTTGGCCGGGAGGTTGGCGACCAGCGCGGCGGCATCGTCTGGCTTGATCTGCTGGCCGCTGCGGCTGATCTCTTCCATCTTGGTCATGACCTCGCTGAAGGCGGTGAAGCCCTCGCGGCCGATCATCATGAACAGCAGTGCGCCCAGCAGCAGTACCGCCAGCACCTGGATCGCCAGCGGCACCAGCAGGTGGCTGACGCGGTGGTCGCGGATCGGTTGCAGCAGGTGCGAGGCCAGGCCCGGGCGGCCTTCGTCGATCTCGCCCACGGCGTACAACATGCCGCCGAACATGATCGGCGAGATGGCCAGGGTCATCAGCTGCACGGCCATGCCGGCGGCGCCGGGAATCAGCGTCGACAGCAGCGTGACCACCCAGCTCACCAGCAGCCAGGTCAGGCCGATCCGGGCCAGCTGCAGCGGCGCACGCCGGTACAGCGAGAACGTATCCAGCAACCACTGGGCGCCCGCCGAAGCCGGCAGCTTGCGAATCTCTTTCATGGACATCCGGGAAGGACAGGAGGGGGCCGGGCGGCTGCCCGTGCCGCCGATTATCCCTGTTTTGCCACCGGCTGGGCTGAAGACAGCCGCGCCTGACGGACGAAGCGGCGCAACAGCTGGCGGGCCAGCGGCGCGGCGCTGACCGCACGCTCGATGCTGCGGGCACAGCCACCGTGGCGACCGATGCAGTCGGCGCGGGCGCGCACGTAGCCGCGCATGTGGTGGGTGGCGAATTCCGGATGGAACTGCACGCCCCAGGCCTGGCGGCCCCAGCGGAAGGCGTGGCAGCCGTCCAGCGGCGAGCGTGCCAGCACTTCGGCGCCGTCGGGTGCGCGTAGCACGGTCTGCAGGTGGGTGGCGTGGGCGGCGAAATGCTGTGGCAGCCCCTGGAACAGCGGGTCCTGCGCGGCCTGCGGCTGCAGTTCCAGCTCGATCGTGCCGGACTCACGGCCGGCCGGGTTGTAGGCTACCTCGCCACCCAGCGCGTGCGCCAGCAGCTGGTGGCCGTAGCAGATGCCGAACACCGGCAGGTCTGCGTGGGCGGTCTGGCGCAGCCATGCGGCGCTGCGTTCGCTCCACTCGGCGTGGTCGGTGACGAAGGCGGCCGAGCCGGTCACCAGCACGCCAGCGAAGGCATGTGGGTCGGGCAGGGCGCCACCGTGTTCGACATCGACCACCACCGTCTCGTGCTCTTCCAGCCCGGCGGCAACGCGGATCCAGTGCGGAAAGCGCCCGTAGCGGCGCAGCGACGGTACCGGGCGGCCGGTTTCAAGGATCAGGAACGGGGCTGGGTTCATCCGGGGGCGGCAGGACTGACAGGACTTCCTCGATTGTAGTCAGCCCCTGCGCTACCTTTTCAAGCCCGGCCTGGCGGAGGGTTCGCAGCCCTTCAGCCCGTGCGGCACGGCTGAAACCGGCCAGATCCATGTCGGCGCGGATCTGCCCGCGCAGCCGCGAGCCCAATGGCAGCAACTCATACAGCCCGATGCGGCCGAGGAATCCGGTGCGCCGGCACTCCAGGCAACCGACCGGCCGACAGGGCGTGGCGGCATCTGGATATGCAGCATGGCTATCAGCCAGCACGGCCCAATCGGCGGCGCCGAGGCTGTGTGGCTGCTTGCAGTGCGGGCACAGCGTGCGCACCAGGCGCTGGGCGAGGATGCCGTTGAGGGTGCTGGCCAGCAGGTAGTGCGGCACGCCCAGGTCGAGCAGGCGGGTGACCGCCGAGGGCGCGTCGTTGGTATGCAGGGTGGACAGCACCAGATGGCCGGTCAGCGAGGCCTGCACCGCCATCTGCGCGGTTTCCAGGTCGCGGATCTCGCCGATCATGATGATGTCCGGGTCCTGCCGCAGCAGGGTGCGCACGCCGCTGGCGAAGTCCAGGTCGATGTTGGTCTGCACCTGCATCTGGTTGAACTCGGGCGCGATCATCTCGATCGGGTCCTCCACCGTGCACACGTTCACGTCCGGCGTGGCCAGCCGCTTCAGCGTGGAATACAGGGTGGTGGTCTTGCCCGAGCCGGTCGGGCCGGTCACCAGCACGATGCCGTGCGGGCGCTCGACCAGCGCATTCCAGCCGGCGGCCTCCTGCGGGCTGAAACCGAGCTGGTCGATGCTCTTGAACGCGGCATCCGGGTCGAAGATGCGCATCACGCACTTCTCGCCGAAGGCGGTGGGCATGGTCGACAGGCGCATCTCGACCTCGCGGCCACCTGGCGAGCGGGTCTTGATGCGGCCGTCCTGCGGGCGCCGGCGCTCGGCCAGATCCATGCGGCCGAGCACCTTGATGCGGCTGACCACGGCGGTCATCACTGCCGGTGGTACCTCGAACACCTTGTGCAGCACGCCGTCGATGCGGAAGCGCATGCGTCCCATCTCGCGGCGCGGCTCCAGGTGGATGTCCGACGCGCGCTGTTCATAGGCGTACTGCAGCAGCCAGTCGACGATATGCACGATGTGCTGGTCGTCGGCATTGACGTCGCCGGTGCGGCCCAGCTCCACCAGCTGCTCGAAGCTGGGCAGGGTGGTGTTGGCTTCGCCACGCACGTCGCCACGGGCGCCGCGCACCGAACGGGTCACCCCGTAGAACTCCATGGTGTAGCGGTGCAGGTCCAGCGGATTGACCACGGCCAACTCGATGCGGCGGCGGGTCAGGTGCTGCAGGTCGCGGCGCCATTCCTGCACCAGCGGCTCGCTGGTGGCCACCAGCACGCGCTCGGCATCCACCGCCAACGGCAGGAAACGGTGGCGGCGCGCGTAGGCGTGCGACACCAGCGCGGTCACCGCGGCGACGTCGACCCGGGTCGGGTCGATGCGCAGGTAGCGGCTGCCGGTACGCTGCGCCAGCCACTCGGTGAGGCGTTCCAGGGTCAGCTCGCCACCACCGTTGGCGGCCAGCTTGAGGTTGGACAGCAGCACCAGCGGGTGCACTTCACTGGCATTGCGCGCGCCCTGTGCGGAAAACCGCATGCGCTCGCGGTCCTGCTCGGCCACCAGGTCATCGGCGACCAGGGCCGCGGCAATCTGCTCGAACTGCAGGCGACCCCACGGCAGCGGTACGCCGCCAGCCTCGCCGGGCGTGCCCACCGGCAGCCGATGTTCCATCTGCCTGCTCCTCCCGGGTACGGAATGCCCCGCAGGTCGGCCGTTATACTAACGCACCCCCTTGCCGGCCAAGACTCGTACGCATGTCCGCGACCCCGACCGTTCCGATCACCTTCCAGGGCTTGATCCAGACCCTGAACCAGTTCTGGGCCCAGCAGGGCTGCGTGCTCATCCAGCCGCTCGACCTGGAGGTGGGCGCCGGTACCTTCCACCCGGCCACCTTCCTGCGCGCGATCGGTCCGGAAAGCTGGAACGCGGCCTACGTGCAGCCCTCGCGCCGCCCGACTGATGGCCGCTACGGCGAGAACCCGAACCGCCTGCAGCGCTACTACCAGTACCAGGTGGCGATGAAGCCGGCGCCGGACAACATCCAGCAGCTGTACCTGGATTCGCTGAAGGCACTGGGCATCGACCCGCTGGTGCACGACCTGCGCTTCGTCGAGGACAACTGGGAATCGCCGACGCTGGGCGCCTGGGGCCTGGGCTGGGAAGTCTGGCTCAACGGCATGGAAGTGACCCAGTTCACCTACTTCCAGCAGGCCGGTGGCCTGGAGTGCCGCCCGGTGCTGGGCGAGATCACCTACGGTCTCGAGCGCCTGTGCATGTACCTGCAGAACTGCGACAACGTCTACGACCTGGTCTGGACCTATGGCCCGGACGGCCAGCCGGTGACCTACGGTGACGTCTACCACCAGAACGAGGTGGAGCAGAGCACCTACAACTTCGAATACGCCGACGTGGAAGAAATGTTCCACCGTTTCGACGCCTGCGAGCGTGAAGCGCAGAAGCTGGTGGAAGTGAACCTGCCGCTGCCGGCCTACGAGCAGGTGATGAAGGCCAGCCACACCTTCAACCTGCTCGATGCGCGCCGCGCGATCAGCGTGACCGAGCGCCAGCGCTACATCCTGCGCGTGCGCGCGCTGGCCCAGGCGGTGGCCAAGGCGTACTACGAGCAGCGCGAGAAGCTGGGCTTCCCGGGTGCGAAGAAGGCCTGACGGCCCTCCCGCACCGACCCGCTTTTCATCAACTACCCGGGGCGCCGGACGCGTTGCGCGCTGCGCCCCCACCACAGGATCGAACCGATGAGCCAACTGTCCCCCCTGCTGATCGAACTGGGCACCGAGGAGCTGCCGGTCAAGGCGCTGCCGGGCCTGGCCCAGGCGTTCTTCGACGGTGTTGTCGAAGGCCTGCGCAAGCGCGGTGTCGCGCTGGAACTGGGCGATGCGCGCCCGCTGTCGACCCCGCGCCGCCTGGCCGTGCTGCTGCCGGGCGTCGGCCTGGAACAGCCGGAACAGCACAGCGAAGTGCTGGGCCCGTACCTGAACATCGCGCTGGACGCCGAAGGCCAGCCGACCAAGGCCCTGCAGGGCTTCGCCGCCAAGGCCGGGATCGACTGGACCGCACTGGAGAAGACCACCGACAACAAGGGTGAGCGCTTCGTGCACCGTGCGGTGACCCCGGGCGCGACCACCGCCAGCCTGCTGCCGGAGATCCTGCGCGAGGCGATTGCGGCGATGCCGATTCCCAAGCCGATGCGCTGGGGTGACCACGCCTGGGGCTTTGCGCGCCCGGCGCACTGGCTGGTGCTGCTGCACGGCGCCAACGTGGTCGAAGCCGAGCTGTTCGGCCTGCAGGCCGGCCGCGTCAGCCGTGGCCATCGCTTCCACCACGACCAGGCCGTGTCGCTGGCACAGCCGCAGGACTACGTTGAAGCCCTGCGCGCTGCGTTCGTGCTGGTCGACCCGAGCGAGCGCCGCGCGCGCATCGTCGCCGAGGTCGAGGCCGCTGCGGCCAAGGCCGGCGGCAGCGCCCGCATCACCGAGGACAACCTAGAGCAGGTGGTGAACCTGGTCGAGTGGCCGTCGGCGGTGTTGTGCAGCTTCGAACGCGCGTTCCTGGCGGTACCGCAGGAAGCGCTGATCGAGACGATGGAGATCAACCAGAAATTCTTCCCGGTGCTGGATGACAGCGGCAAGCTGACCGAGCAGTTCATCGGCATCGCCAACATCGAATCGAAGGACGTGGCCGAAGTGGCCAAGGGCTACGAGCGCGTGATCCGCCCGCGCTTCGCCGATGCCAAGTTCTTCTTCGACGAGGACCTGAAGCAGGGCCTGGTATCGATGGGCGAGGGCCTGAAGACGGTGACCTACCAGGCCAAGCTGGGCAGCGTGGCCGACAAGGTGGCACGCGTGGCCGCCCTGGCCGAAGTGATCGCACCCCAGGTCGGCGCCGACGCCGCGCAGGCCAAGCGGGCTGCCGAGCTGGCCAAGAACGACCTGCAGTCGCGCATGGTCAACGAATTCCCGGAACTGCAGGGCATCGCCGGCCGCCACTACGCCGTGACCGGTGGTGAATCGCAGGAGGTGGCGCTGGCCATCGACGAGGCCTACCAGCCGCGCTTCGGCGGTGACGACATCGCGCTGTCGCCGCTGGGCAAGGTGCTGGCCATTGCCGAGCGCGTGGACACGCTGGCCGGTGGTTTTGCCGCAGGCTTGAAGCCGACCGGCAACAAGGACCCGTTCGCCCTGCGCCGCAACGCGCTGGGCCTGGCCCGCACGATCATCGAAAGCGGCTTCGAGCTGGACCTGCGCGCGCTGCTGGCCAGCGCCAACGCCGGCCTGGCCGCGCGCAACGTGCAGGCCGACGTCGGTGAACTGTACGACTTCATCCTCGACCGCCTGAAGGGCTACTACGCTGACAAGGGCGTGCCGGCCACGCACTTCAACGCCGTGGCCGAGCTGAAGCCGGCCTCACTGTACGACTTCGACCGCCGCGTGGATGCGATCGGCACCTTCGCCGCGCTGCCGGAAGCCGAGGCACTGGCAGCGGCCAACAAGCGCATCCGCAACATCCTGCGCAAGGCCGAGGGCGACATTCCGGCCCAGATCGACCCGGCACTGCTGCAGGAAGATGCCGAGCGCGCGCTGGCTGAGGCGGTCACCGCAGCGATCGACGACACCGGCGCCAGCCTGCAGCAGAAGGATTACGTGGCCGTGCTGGCCCGTCTGGCCCGCCTGCGCCCGCAGGTCGACGCCTTCTTCGATGGCGTGATGGTCAATGCCGAGGATCCGGCGCTGCGTGGCAACCGCCTGGCGCTGCTGACGATGCTGGGCGAGCGCCTGGGCAAGGTGGCAGCGATCGAGCATCTGTCGAGCTGACGCCCGTATCGGTAGTGCCGGCCGCTGGCCGGCGTTGCCACCACGTATCGAATCGATGTGTGGGTTGCCGGCCAGCGGCCGGCACTACCGGATCACCGTCGGCGGATGTCCATCGGGGTCATTGCCGGCATCGCGCACGATGCCGGCATCCTCGGCTGCGATCACGACGATCGCCACAAAGGCGCGTATTTTGACCGCCACTTAACAACCGATCCCCAATGACGTGATGCATTTCGCATCGTCACCTCCGGTCGGTATGCTGTGCCGCATGCAGCCAAAGAAATACGCCCTGCCGCTGATGGTCCTGTCGCTGGCCGCCACCTCCGTGGCCCACGCGCGCGGCACCATCGACAAGGTGGACATCAAGGGATTGGACAAGGGCGACGACGCCGCAATCATCGAGAACATCCAGGAATCGCTGTCGCTGTACGACACGATCGGCAAGGAACAGGGCGAATCGCGCCTGGAGTACCTGCTGTCACAGGCCGAGCGTCAGACCCGCCAGGCACTGGAACCGTTCGGGTACTACAACCCGGTGATCAAGGTCGAGGCGCCGCGCGAGGACGAGCACGTCCGCGTGCTGATCCATGTCGACAAGGGCACCCCGGTCACCGTCCGCCGCGAACACATCGACATCACCGGACCGGCGATGTACGACCAGTACCTGCAGGACGACCTGGCCGCGTTCAAGCCCCGCAAGGGCCAGCGTTTCGAGCACACGCAGTACGAAGCCAGCAAGATCACCGTCACCCGTCGCCTGGCCGAACGTGGCTATTTCGATGCCGACTACACCCAGCGCCAGGTGCAGATCACCCGTGCCGACAATGCGGCCGACATCGACCTGACCTGGGACAGCGGCCGCCGCTACAACATGGGCCCGGTGCGTTTCGAGCAGGATTACTTCGTCGACAAGCTGTTCGACCCGCTGGTGTACTGGGAACAGGGTAGCTACTTCCACGAGGGCAAGCTGGACCGGCTGCGCGAGTCGCTGACCAAGCTGGACTACTTCAGCGTGATCGACATCCAGCCACGGCCCGACCAGGCCGATGCGAATGGCGAAGTGCCGGTGGATGTGAAGCTGACCCGTGCCAAGCGCACCATCTATACCGCGGGTCTGAGCTACGGCAGCGAGAGTGGCCCGGGTGTGCGCGGTGGCATCGAGCGGCGGTGGCTGAACAACCGCGGCCACAAGATGAACACGCAGCTGGACTATGCGCAGAAGCGCAAGAGCCTGGTCACCAGCTACCGCATTCCGGCCTTCAACTGGCTTGATGGCTGGTACACCTTCGCTGCCAGCGCCTACGACGAGCAGACCGACTACATCGACCTGCGCAACTTCAAGCTGATCGCCAGCCGCAGCGGCGAGATCAACGAACACTGGACCGCGATCGCCTCGATCAACGCGCTGCGCGAGCGCTGGCGCTATGCCTCCGGCACCGAATTCACCGACGCGGTCTACAACACCTCGACGCTGGTCTACCCGCAGCTGGTCGCCGACTACGTCAACGTCGATGACGAACTGTTCCCGCGCAAGGGCATCAGCGGTACCGCGACGATGCGCGCCGGTGTGGAGGGCGCGGGTTCGGACACCAGCTTCGTGCAGGCCAACGCCGTGCTGCGCTGGTACATCCCGGTGGGCGAAAGCAACCGCCTGATCCTGCGCGGCGAGGGTGGCACCACCTGGACCAGCGACCTGGTGGCGATGCCGCCGAGCCTGCGCTACTTCGCCGGTGGCGACCGCAGCATCCGCGGCTATGCCTACCGCGAGGTGGGCCCGCGGACCCCGGCACCGGACAAGTACGCGCTGGGCGCCAAGAACCTGGTGATCGGCTCGGCCGAGTATGAACACTACTTCAATGGTGGCCCCTGGGGTGCGGCGGTGTTCGTCGATACCGGCAGCGCCTTCGACAACACCATTGATCTGCACACCGGCGTCGGCTTCGGCGTGCGCTGGAAATCGCCGGTGGGCCCGGTGCGCGTGGATATCGCGCATGGCCTGAACAACCCGGATTCGCAGTTCCAGCTGTACCTCAACATCGGAGCGGACCTGTGAGTACGCCCGCACCCACTCCGAACCCGACCACGCCGCCGCGCGTGCGCTTCTACCGCCGCCGCCGCTTCTGGGCCTGGTCCGGTGTGGGCGTGCTGGGCCTGGTGCTGCTGGCCCTGCTGGCGGTGTACTGGCTGCTGCAGACCGTGGCCGGCCGTGACGTGCTGCTGGCACAGGTGGTCGCACGGCTGCCGGTGGGCGCCAGCTTCACCTGGGACAAGGTGGAAGGCCCGGTGGCCGGCCCGCTGACCCTGTACAACGTCGACTTCCGCTACGACGACATCCATTTCCATGCCGAGCGTGCGCACCTGGAGCCGGACCTGCGCCCGCTGCTGGGCCGCAAGCTGCTGCTGGACAAGCTGGAGCTGACCAACGCGACGCTGAACCTGGCCAAGAGTGACGAGCCGTTCAAGCTGCCGTCGTGGCCGGATTCGCTGCCGCAGATCGAGATGCCGCTGGCGATCCAGGCCGATGCCATCGCCATCGACGGCTTCCGCATCAGCCAGGCCAACGAGCCGGTGATCGACATCAGCCGGGTGCGTGGTGGCATCGAGATCGCCAACGGCGAGTTCCAGGCGCACAAGCTGGTGGTGGACAGCGACATGGGCAATTTCACCGCCCAGGGCCGCTACATCCCGGCCAAGGACTACGACACCGACGTGACCGTCACCGCGGTGCTGCCGGCGCCGCGTGGCCGCACGGCCGCCACCGTCGGCCTGGTCGCCCGTGGTGACCTGTCGCACATGGAAGTGGCCGTAGCCGGGCGCGCGCCGAAGCCGTTGCACGCGATGCTGGTGTTCGATGGCCGCACCGATCCGAGCTGGAGCGCCAGCATCCGCAGTGACGAGCTGGATCTGGCGCTGCTGTCGCCGGCACTGGCCAGCTCGGCGATCGCGCCGCTGGCGCTGGACTTCACCGCTGCCGGCAAGGGCGGCAACGCCAACCTGCGCGGCAAGGTGAAGCAGGGCGATCAGGAACTGGAACTGGCACCGTCGGTGGTGTCGCTGCAGGACCAGGTACTGAAGGTCTCGCCGCTGCTGGTGAAGGGCCTTGGTGGCGAAGCACGGCTTGAGGGCACCGCCGATTTCAGCCAGGAAGACCAGCAGAAGCTCAACTTCTCGGTGGTCGCACATGATCTGACCTACGTGCCAGCGGCGGACCCGAACACCGCCGGCAGTGCACCGGTGCCGGTCACCTTGAAGGAAGCACGCTTCGGCCTGGCCGGAACCCTGAAGGCCTGGGCCGCGATCGGCCGCGCCGAGGTCGAGCGTGACGCGCAGAAGGCGCAGCTGCACTTCGATGTGCGCGGCAACGACCAGGCCGCGTCGATCCACCAGCTGCAGGCGCAGACGCCGGGTGGCCAGCTGCAGGTGGAAGGCAAGGTGGCGTGGGCACCGCAGCTGGACTGGGATGCCAAGGCCACGCTGAAGGACTTCGACCCCGGCTATTTCGTGCCGGGCTGGAATGGCCGCCTGTCCGGCAACCTGGCCTCCAAGGGCCGCCAGCTGCCGCCGCCGGCAAACGCGCCGCCGGGCACCGCCGGCACGCTGGAAGCCACCGTCGATCTACCCTCGCTGAAGGGCGTGCTGCGCCAGCGCAATCTCGATGCGCAGGGCAAGTTCGCGCTGCAGGGCGCGCAGGGCCAGGGTGACCTGAAGCTGGCGCTGGGCAGCAGCCGGGTGACCGCTTCGGGCAAGGTCGGTGATCGCCTCGACATCGATGCGCGCTTCGAGCCACTGCAGCTGAGCGATCTGCTGCCGGGCGCCGATGGCGGCCTGCGTGGGCAGGTACAGGTGAAGGGCCCGCGCGATGCGCCGGACATCACCGCCGACCTGGTCGGCAACAACCTCAACTGGGACGGCTACGGCGCCGAGAGCGTGAGCATCAAGGGCCACCTGCCGTGGCGCGGCGACAGCGGCACGCTGGCGATCCAGGGCCAGCAGGTCAATGCCGGCATGCTGCTGGAACGCTTGAACGTGGATGCGCAGGGCAGTGTCTCCAACCTGCGCCTGGCCGCGCAGACCCGCAACGAAATGGGCGCGATCGAGCTGCAGGGCAGCGTCCGCCAACAGGGCGCGCAGTGGCGCGGCGAGCTGGCCGCGCTGCGCATCGCACCGGTGAAGGGTGATGCCTGGTCGCTGCGTGCACCGGCGGCGTTCGCGATCAATGGCAGCAACTACACGCTGGGCGAAGCCTGCCTGGCCGCTGCCAGCAGCGGCACACTGTGCGCACAGGCCAACTGGCCGCGCGAGGGCCTGGTGGTGCGCAGTGATGCACTGCCACTGGCGCTGGTGCAGCCGTGGTTGCCACCGCAGTCCGGCCGCCGCATCTACCTGCGTGGCGATGTCAGCCTGGACGCGCAGATCCGCCCGCGCGGCAATGCCTGGGAAGGCCATGTGGAAGTGCGCTCGAAGGAAGGCGGCGTACGCCTGGGCGAGAATCGCAACACTGTGGGGGACACCACCCGCGGCGAGCTGGTGCGCTATGACCAGTTCTCGCTCAAGCTCGACATGACCCCGGCCAGCATCAAGGGCTATCTGGGCATGGGCTTCCAGGGCAACGGCTTCGTCGATGCCAGGATGCAGACCGGCTGGGAAGCCAGCGCGCCGTTGAACGGCGAGCTCTATCTCAACATGTCGCGGCTGTACTGGCTGGAGCTGTTCTCGCCGGACATCGTGCGCCCGACCGGCCTGATCGAAGGCCACGTCAGCCTGCGCGGCACGCGCGGCCAGCCCTCGCTGGGCGGCGACGCGCAGTTGAGCAATTTCAAGGGTGAATTCCCGGCGCTGGGCCTGACCTTCGACCAGGGCAAGGGCAGCTTCGTGGCCCAGCCCGACGGTTCGGCCAAGATCACCGCGCAGGCCAATTCGGGCCAGGGCACGCTGTATGTCGATGGTGGCCTGTCGTGGTTTGGTGATGCACAGCCGCTGCAGTTGAAGATCCACGGCGACAACGTGCTGCTGTCCAACACCAGCGAGCTGCGCATCGTCGCCAACCCCAACCTCGACTTCACCCTGGCCAAGGCGGCGATGGAACTGCGCGGTACCGTGCACGTGCCCGAAGCCGACATCGACCTTGAGCGCCTGGACCGTGGCACCTCGGTGTCCGAAGACGTGGTGGTGCTGGACCCGGCTGATCCGGAAGAGTCGCGCACCTCGCCGTTGGACATGGAGCTGGTTGTCAGCCTAGGTGACAAGGTCAAGATGACCGGCTTCGGCCTGAAGGGCGCGCTGACCGGCAAGATGCAGGTCTGGGCCAAGCCTGGCCGTGAAATGACCGCCAATGGCGGGCTGGAAGTGAGTGGACGCTACAAGGCGTATGGGCAGGACCTGACCATCACCCGTGGCAACCTCACCTGGAACTACAACGCGGTGTCCGACCCGCGCATCAACATCCGTGCCGAGCGCCGGATCGGTGATGTCACTGCTGGTATCGACGTAACCGGGCGTGCGCAGCAGCCGCGTGCGGACGTGTGGTCCGATCCGGCGATGTCGCAGTCCGAAGCACTGGCCTACCTGGTGCTGGGCCGCAGCCTGACCGGCGCCAGCAGCGACCAGACCCAGCAGGTCAACGCGGCCTCGGCGGCATTGTCGGCCGGCAGCGGCCTGCTGGCCTCGCAGCTGGGTGCCAAGCTGGGCCTGGACGACGCCGGCGTGAGCCAGTCGCGCGCGCTGGGTGGTTCGGTGATCGGTGTCGGCAAGTACATCTCGCCCAAGCTGTACGTCGGCTACGGCGTGTCGCTGGTCGGTGCCGGTTCGGTGATCACGCTGAAGTACCTGCTGCGTCGCGGCTTTGATGTGGAAGTGGAGTCGAGCACGGTGGAAAACCGTGGGTCGATCAACTGGCGGCGGGAGAAATAACGATGCGGTAGTGCCGGCCGCAGGCCGGCAACTGCACCGTATCTCCCGAGTTCCGTGGGTTGCCGGCCAGCGGCCGGCACTACCGTGCGCGTCGCCCCAACCATCGGCCGTTGCCCCATCCGCCCCCAGCGGCTATGGTCCCGGGCTGTTCTGTCGTACCGGATTGCCTCATGTCACCACGCAAAGCCCTTCCCACCGCCCTGGCCCTGGGCCTGACCCTCGCCGCCGGTGCCCACGCCGATGAAGGCATGTGGATGCCGACCCAGCTGCCGGAACTGGCCAAGCCGCTGCAGGCTGCAGGTTTCAAGGGCAATCCGGCCGACCTGGCCAACGTCACTGCGCCGCCGCTGAGCGCGGTGGTGCGTGCCGGTGGCGGCACCGGCTCGTTCGTGTCCGCCGACGGCCTGCTGCTGACCAACCACCACGTGGCGATGGGCGTGATCCAGTACAACAGCTCGCCCGAGCACGACCTGATCAATGGTGGCTTCATCGCCAGGGACCGCGCAGATGAGCGCCCGGCCAACCCGGACTTCCGCGTGCTGGTCACCGTCGGCTTCGACAAGGTGACCGACCAGGTGCTGGCGCAGGCGCGTGGCAAGACCGGCCGCGCCTACTTCGATGCCGTCGATGCGGCCAGCAAGCAGATCGTGGCCGAGTGCGAGAAGGACGGCAGCGTGCGCTGCTCGGTGGCCAACATGTACTACGGCACCGACTTCTACCGCATCGCCCAGCTGGAACTGAGCGACGTGCGTCTGGTGTACGCGCCGCCGCGTGCGATCGGCAATTACGGCGATGAGATCGACAACTTCATGTGGCCGCGCCACACCGGCGATTTCACCCTGCTGCGCGCCTACGTGGGCAAGGACGGCAAGCCGGCCGCCTACAGCAAGGACAACGTGCCCTACCGGGCGCCGGCGCACCTGCAGATGTCGGTGGAAGGCCCGAAGGAAGGCGACTACGCGATGCTGGCCGGTTACCCGGGCATCACCTACCGCCACCGTACCGCGGCCGAATTCGCCGGCCAGATCGATACCGTGCTGCCGCGCCGCGTATCGGTGTTCCAGCAGATGATCGACACCATCGAGGCCGCCAGCGCCAAGGATGCGCAGGCGCGCACCCGCTACGCCTCGCAGCTGCAGTCGCTGAAGAACAACCGCAAGCGTGCCGCCGGTGAGCTGGAAGGCCTGCTGCGCAGCGACGCGAAGGCCCAGCGTGCCGCCGACGAGACGGCGATGCTGGCTGCCACCGACCGCAAGTACCAGGGCGACATCAAGGCGCTGCTGGCCAACCTGTCGCAGGGCGCGGCGGTGGGCGAGCGTGACCTGCTGCTGGACCAGATGGCCGCGCAGAGCCAGCTGCTGCGCTCTGCGCTGCTGCTGGAGCGCCTGCGCATCGAATCGGCCAAGCCGGACGCGCAGCGCGAGAGCGGTTTCCAGCAGCGCGACCAGGCGATGATCGAAGGCGTGCTCAAGCAGGTCCAGCGCCGCTACGCGCCGGAGGTCGAGAAGGCGCTGCTGACCACCCTGCTGACCCGCTACCAGCAGCTGCCGGACGCGCAGCGCGTGGCCGAGTTCGACGCGGCCTTCGGCCGTACCCCGCAGCAGCTGGCCAAGGCATTGGACACCCTGTATGCCGGCACCCAGCTGGGTGACGAGGCGCAGCGCCTGTCGCGCTTCGCTGCTGCACGCGAAGGCAAGGCGCTGGCTGCCGATCCACTGATCGCCGTGGCCGGCCCGCTGGTGGCCGCGCAGCTGCGCATCGAGAACGAAAGCAAGACCCGCGAAGGCGAGCAGCTGCGCCTGCGCCCGGCCTACATGCAGGCGCTGTTCGCCTGGCGTGCCAAGCAGGGCCGCGCCGTGTACCCGGATGCCAACCGCACCCTGCGCATCAGCTACGGCAAGGTGGAGGCGCTGCACCCGCGTGATGGCGTGACCTACTCGCCGGTGACCACCGTGGCCGGCATCGTCGAGAAGAACACCAACGCCTATCCGTTCGATGCCCCCAAGCCGTTGCTGGCAGCCATCGCCAAGGGCGACTTCGGCAGCACCGCCGATCCGGCGCTGAAGACCCAGACGGTCAACTTCCTGACCAACCTGGATACCACCGGCGGCAACTCCGGCTCGCCGGTGCTCAACGCCAAGGGCGAACTGATCGGCCTGAACTTCGACAGCAACTGGGAATCGGTCAGTGCCAGCTGGTGGTTCGACCCGCGCTACAAGCGTGCCGTGCACGTGGACATGCGCTACCTGCGCTGGCTGCTGGCCAAGGTCTATCCGGCGCCGGAGCTGCTGAAGGAAATGGGCGTGCCGGCCCAATAACGCCGGTGCCTGGCAGGTGCCCACCGCTTCCTGGTGGGTGCCCATTGATTCCCGGTAGGTGCCCACTGTTAGTGGGCACGGATGTCCCCGTCACGACCAACGGTCGTGACCCACCAGACGGACCAACGGTCGTGACCCACCGCCATGACCTACCCTCACGACCAACGGTCGTGATCTACTGGCCCCTGCCCTGAGGGAAACGCACGCGTGGTCTCCAGCTGGATCCTGCTGCTGGTCTCGGTTGCCTATGCCGCGCTGCTGTTCGGCGTGGCGTGGTGGGGCGACCGTCGGCCGATGTACCCCGACCGGCCGTGGCTGCGGCCGGTGGTCTACAGCCTGGCGCTGGCCGTGTACTGCTCGTCGTGGACCTTCTACGGCGCGGTCGGCACCGCCGTGCGCAACGGCGTGGGCTACCTGCCGATCTACATCGGCCCGCTGCTGCTGCTGCTGTTCGGCTGGCGCATCATCGAGCGCCTGGCGCTGATCGCACGCAGCCAGAACGTGGTCTCCATCGCCGATTTCATTTCCTCGCGCTTCGGCCGCTCGCGGCGGTTGGCGGCACTGGTGGCGATCATCGCGCTGATCGGCATCATTCCGTACCTGGCCCTGCAGTACAAAGCGGTGGCGATGAGCCTGCAGGTGTTGACCGGCAACACCGGCCCGACCGGCTTCTTCACCGATCCGGCGCTTTACGTGGCGCTGCTGATGGCGTTGTTCGCCACCCTGTTCGGTACCCGCCAGGTCGATGCCACCGAGCACCACCACGGCATGATGCTGGCCATTGCGCTGGAGTCGGTGATCAAGCTGGTGGCGATGGTGGCGGTGGGTGTATTCGCCTACGTCTGGCTCAGCGACCGCAACGAGGCAGTGGTGGAGTCGGTGCATACGCTGTTCACCGGATTGCCGCCAGTGGGTTTCATCTCGCAGACCCTGCTCAGCTTCCTCGCCATCATCTGCCTGCCGCGCCAGTTCCATGTGGCGGTGGTCGAATGCGGTGATGTGCGCGATGTACGCCGTGCACGCTGGATGTTTGGTGGCTATCTGGTGCTGATTTCGGCGATGGTGCTGCCGATCGCCACGGCCGGTGTCAGCCTGTTCGGCGTGGGCAGCGGCGTTGCCGATGACTCGATGGTGCTGGCGCTGCCGTTGGCGGAAGGCCGCAACGCGCTGGCGCTGATCGCCTATGTGGGCGGCTTCTCCGCGGCCACCGGCATGGTCATTGTCTCGTCCATCGCGCTGGCCACCATGGTCAGCAACGACCTGGTGATGCCGGTGCTGCTGCGTCGCAGTGGCGACCACCAGGAAGCGGCCGACGTCGCCTCGCGGGTGCTTTGGATCCGACGCCTTGCGATCCTGCTGCTGGCGCTGATGGCGTACAGCTACTACCGCAGCAGCAGCAATGACAGCACCCTGGCCTCCTACGGCCTGATGGCGTTTGCAGCGGTGGCGCAGTTCGCGCCGGGCCTGATTGGCGGCCTGTACTGGCGCGGTGCCAGCCGCCGCGGTGTCGAGACCGGCATGCTGCTGGGCTTTGCCACCTGGTTGTATACGCTGTTGCTGCCGGCGATGACCATGGCCGGCTGGATGGATGCTGGCTGGGTGCAGGACGGCCCGTTCGGCATCACCTGGCTGCGCCCGCAGCAGCTGTTCGGCATGACCGGGTGGGACCCGCTGACCCATGGCACGTTCTGGTCGCTGCTGGTCAATGCGGCGACGATGATGCTGGTGTCGGCACGCTGGCGGCCGGGCGTCGACGAGCGCCTGCGCGCCGCACCCTTCCTCGACCCGTATGCCGAACGCCCGTCGGTGGCGGGTGGTTGGCCCGGTCACGTGCATGTGGGCGACCTGCTGGCGCTGGCCTCGCGTGTGGTCGGCGAGCGCCATGCGCGGCGCTCGTTCTTCGAGCAGGCGCAGTCGCTGGGCCGTGAGCTGCAATCTTCGGCGCCTGCGGACCGCCCCTGGGTGCAGTTCACCGAGCGCCTGCTGGCCGCGTCGATTGGTGCGGCCTCGGCGCGCCTGCTGCTGACCAGCCTGCTGCGCGGCTCGGGCATGGACCTGGGCGAAGTGGTGGCGGTGCTGGACGAAGCCGGACAGGAACTGCGCTTCAACCGCGAGATCCTGTCGACCACACTGGAGAACATCAGCGCCGGGGTCAGCGTGGTCGATCCGGACATGCGGCTGACCGCGTGGAATCGTCGCTACCAGGACATGTTCGGCTACCCCGACGGCATGCTCTACGTGGGCCGCCCGGTGGCCGACCTGATCCGCTACAACGCCGAGCGCGGCGAGCTGGGCGAGGGCGATATCGAAGTGCAGATCAACCGCCGCATCGGCTACATGCGTGCCGGTTCACCGCACGTGTTCGAGCGCACCCGCAGCGACGGCAAGGTGATCGAGATGCGTGGCCAGGCGCTGCCCGGCGGCGGTTACGTGACCAGCTACAACGACATCACCGACTACAAGCACGCGGAAAAAGCACTGCTGGAAGCCAACGAGACGCTGGAACAGCGCGTGGCCGAGCGTTCGCATGAGGCCGAGGTCGCACAGCAGTCGAAGACCCGCTTCCTGGCGGCGATCAGCCATGACGTGCTGCAGCCGTTGAATGCGGCGCGCCTGTTTGCTTCCGCGCTGCGCGACAGTGATCACGTGAGCGACGAGCAGAAGCATCTGGCCGAACGCGTGGATGCGTCGCTGCGCGCGGCCGAAGAACTGCTCGATGGCCTGCTGGATGTATCGCGTCTGGATGCCGGTGGCCTGCATCCGGTGATCGGCGAGTTCGACGTGAGCGCGCTGATGCGCGAGTTGGCCGCGCAGTACACCCCGGTCGCCGCCGGCCGTGGCCTGCGCCTGGACCTGTTCGCGCGCCCGGCGTGGGTGCGCAGTGACCGCCGCCTGCTGCGCCGCGTGCTGCAGAACTTCATGGCCAATGCGCTGCGCTACACCCGCCAGGGCCGCATCGTGCTGGCCGTACGCCAGCGCGGTGACGAGGTGGAGCTGCAGGTCTGGGATACCGGCCCCGGTATTCCCGAGCATCACATGCGGCAGATCTTCGAAGAGTTCCACCGCTACCAGCAACCGTTCGATTGGGGTGAGCAGGGGTTGGGGCTGGGCCTGTCGATCTGCCAGCGCATCTCGCGCCTGCTCGACCATCGCCTCAATGCACGCAGTCGCGTGGGTCGTGGTTCGATGTTCTCGATCATCCTGCCGCGGGTGGCGCCGCTGCCGGGCTACACCGAGTTGGCCACGCCGGTACAGGCCGTGACTGCACCATTGCGCAGCGATTCGCTGGCCGGCCTGCGCGTGCTGTGCGTGGACAACGACGAAGAGATTCTCGACGGCATGCGCGCCCTGCTCGGCCGCTGGCAGGTGCAGGTGATCACCGCTGCCACCGTCGACCAGGCGCTGGAGAAGATCGCCGAGCGCCCGCAGGTGATGCTGGTGGATTACCACCTGCACGATCGCATGGACGGCCTGGACGCGCTGGTGGCACTGCGCGAGGCAGCCGGTTACCCGCTACCGGGTGCGCTGCTGACCGCCGATGGCCGCGACGAGCTGAAGCGGATGGCACGCGAACGCGGTTACCGCGTGCTGACCAAGCCAATCAAGCCGGCCTCGCTGCGGGCCTTCCTGGGCGCACTGCGCGACGCGCAGTAGTGCCGGCCGCTGGCCGGCAACCACGACGTGAAACCATGCCAGGCAAGCCTGGCATCTACCAAAGCTTCATCGGCCTGGCAGTAGATCCACGCCATGCGTGGATGTGACGTCAGGTAGTGCCGGCCGCTGGCCGGCAACCACGCAATCGCTCGCTTTCGACGCGTTACCCCACGCCGTGCAGGTGCTCGTAGAGAATCGTCGCGCCGATGATCACCAGGATCACGCCGCCGATGATCTCGGCACGCTTGCCGACCATGCTGCCCAGCACGCGGCCGAGCATGATGCCGGCGGTGACCATGGTCAGCGTGCACAGGCCGATGACCGCGGCCATCACGCCGATATGCACGTCCATGAAGGCCAGGCCGATGCCCACCGCCATCGCGTCGATGCTGGTGGCGAATCCGGTCAGCGCCAGCTTCCAGAAGCCGTGGTGCTGCGAGGGATCTTCATCTGCCTCGCCGCTGTCCGGACGCAGGCCGTTGTAGATCATGTGGATGCCCAGCGCGCCGAGCAGGCCGAAGGCGATCCAGTGGTCGAAGGCTTCGACGTACTGCAGCGCGGCGCGGCCGAGCAGCCAGCCGATGATGGGCGTGATCGCCTCGATGACGCCGAAGATGATGCCGGCACGCAGTGCATCGCGGAACACCGGCTTGCGCATGGCCGCACCCTTGCCGATCGCCGCGGCGAAGGCATCGGTGGACATGGCAAAGCCGATCAGGAGGATCGAAATGGGGGACATGGGCGGCTGCTGAGGTCGGGCTAGGACGGACGCACGGCCTGCGCTCGCGCCCAACCTGACGTTGCGCGCGCGGGCCGCTGGTCTCGCCAACCATCATGGTTGTCCACGCCACGGCGCACTGGCCGAGTATGTTGACGTGGACGATTCCTGCGTAGGAATCCGGCTACTCCCCAAGGGGACGCGAAGCTTAGCACCGCGATTCGCGCGTGGCGCATTTCCAGCGAAACGCGCAGGCAGGGCTGGTTTGTATAGCGATGGCTATAACAGGGCGAAGCAAAGGCGTGCCAAGCAAGCTTGGCACCCACCGGAGATGCGGTGGTGCCGGCCGCTGGCCGGCTTGCGTAATGCCGAGAGCGTGCCAAGCAAGCTTGGCACCTACCAATGTGGTTTCAGGTGATTTCACGCGTTTCAGGCCAATGCCGGCCAGCGGCCGGCACTACCTTCAGTCTTCTTCCGGCGGCAGCACGATGGCGTCGTCGTCGATCGCCAGCTTGCCGGCCATCAGCACGGCCTGGGTGCGGTTGGTCACGCCCAGCTTGCGCAGGATGGCGGTGACGTGGGCCTTGATCGTCGCTTCGGAGACGTTGAGGTCGTAGGCGATCTGCTTGTTCAAGCGGCCTGCGCCCAGCATCTGCAGCACGCGGAACTGCTGCGGGGTCAGCTCACGCAGGCGCTGGCCGACTTCGCGTTCTTCGCTGCCGGTGGGCGGCACGTTGTGCGCTTCCGGCGGTGCCCAGGTCTCGCCATCGAGGATGGTGCCCAGTGCGTGGCCGATGGTGTCCGAATCCGCAGACTTCGGAATGAAGCCCAGCGCGCCGTGGTCGAGCGCGCGGCGCATCACCGTGGCTTCTTCGCGCGCGGACACCACCACCACCGGCAGATGCGGGTGCAGCGAGCGCATGTGCACCAGCGCGTTGAAACCCTGCGCACCGGGCATGTTGAGATCCATCAGGACCAGGTCGGCGTCGTTGTGCTGGTCGGCCAGCGCGTACAGCGCTTCCACGCTGTCGGCCTCGAACAGCTGCACGCCAGGGATGACCCGCTGCACGGCCCCACGCAGGGCTTCGCGGAACAGCGGGTGGTCATCGGCAATCAGGAGGGTGGTCATGGGTCGAGCTTATCGATCAGGAAAAAGAGCGACGTGATGGCAGGTGCAGGACGGGTCGGACACGGCCGGGTCCCTCCTCCCGGCCACGTCCCTGGCGCGTCCTGCGCCTGCAGTCACGCCATCAGCGCACCTTGCGCTCGTCCACCAGCGACGCCACCACCGACGGATCGGCCAGGGTCGAGGTGTCGCCAAGCTGGTCCGGTGCGTTCTCGGCGATCTTGCGCAGGATGCGGCGCATGATCTTGCCCGAGCGGGTCTTCGGCAGGCCCGGCGCCCACTGCAGGTGGTCCGGCGTGGCGATCGGGCCGATCTCCTTGCGCACCCAGGCAACCAGTTCCTTCTGCAACTCGTCGCTCGGTGCCTCTTCGGCCACCAGGGTGACGTAGGCGTAGATACCCTGGCCCTTCACGTCGTGCGGGAAGCCGACCACGGCCGCTTCGGCCACCTTCGGGTGCGAGACCAGCGCGCTTTCCACTTCGGCGGTGCCGATGCGGTGGCCGGACACATTGATCACGTCATCGACGCGGCCGGTGATCCAGTAGTAGCCGTCTTCGTCGCGGCGGCAACCGTCGCCGGTGAAGTAGCTGCCCGGGTAGGTGCGGAAATACGTATCGATGAAACGCTGGTGGTCGCCGTACACCGTGCGCATCTGGCCCGGCCAGGAATCACGGATGATCAGGTTGCCCTCGGTCGGGCCGTCCTGGATCTCGCCATCGGCATTGACCAGCGCCGGCTGCACGCCGAAGAAGGGCAGGGTGGCCGACCCCGGCTTGAGGTCCATCGCGCCGGCCAGCGGCGAGATCAGGATGCCGCCGGTCTCGGTCTGCCACCAGGTATCGACGATCGGGCAGCGGCTGTCGCCGACCACCTCGTAGTACCAGCGCCAGGCTTCCGGATTGATCGGTTCGCCGACACTGCCGAGCAGGCGCAGCGACGCGCGCGAGGTCTTCTTCACCGGCTCCTCGCCTTCGCGCATCAGTGCACGGATGGCGGTCGGGGCGGTGTAGAAGATGGTCACCTTGTGCTTGTCGATGACGTTCCAGAAGCGCGAGGTGTCCGGGTAGTTCGGTACGCCTTCGAACATCAGCGAGGTCGCGCCGTTGGCCAGCGGCCCGTACACGATGTAGCTGTGGCCGGTGACCCAGCCGACGTCGGCGGTGCACCAGTAGATGTCGTCCTCGCGCAGGTCGAACACCGCTTCATGAGTGTAGGCCGCGTACAGCAGGTAACCGCCGGTGGTGTGCAGCACGCCCTTCGGCTTGCCGGTGGAACCGGAGGTGTAGAGGATGAACAGCGGGTCTTCCGCGTTCATGCGTTCCGGCTCGCAGGTAGCCGGCTGGCTGTCCACCACATCGTGGAACCAGCGGTCGCGCGGGGCCTGCATGTCCACCGCGCCGCCGGTGTGGCGCACCACCAGCACGGTTTCAACCGTGTTCGTGCCCGGCAGCTTCAGCGCGGCATCGACGTTGGCCTTCAGCGGAATCTTGCGGCCACCGCGCAGGCCCTCGTCGGCGGTGATGATCAGCTTGCTCTGGCAGTCACTGACGCGGTCGGCGATCGAGTTCGGCGCGAAGCCACCGAACACCACCGAGTGGATCGCACCGATGCGCGCGCAGGCCAGCATGGCCACCGCGGCGTCGACGATCATCGGCAGGTAGATGGTGACCCGGTCGCCCTTCTTGACGCCGAGGTTGCGCAGCGCGTTGCCGAGGCGGCAGGTGCGCTCGTACAGCTCGCGATAGGTCACGTGCTGGGCCGGTGCATCCGGACCGTCCGGCTCGAACAGCAGGGCGGTCTTGTCGCCGCGCGTTTCCAGCTGGCGATCCAGGCAGTTCACGCTGGCATTGAGCTCACCATCCTCGAACCACTTGATGTGGAAGTCGGACAGGTCGTAGCTGACGTTCTTGATCTTGGTCGGCTTGCGCATCCATTGCAGGCGCTCGGCGGCCTTGCCCCAGAAACCATCCGGGTCGGTCACCGACGCCTGGTACTGCTGTTCGTACGACGTCTTGTCGATGCGTGCCTTGGCGGCGAACTGCGGATCGACGGGGTAGATATCAGCCATGGCACCCTCACTTGCACGTTGACTTTGTATGTGCGGTCGCAGCATCGCGGCGACCGATCCCCTTCAGTTTGCCCCATCCACCCCCGGCCGCGTCACCACCTTGGTTAGACCATGGTCGAAAGTGAGCGCCCAGCAGGGCCGGGTTCGACCAATGGCCAATAGCCGCTGTGCGTGAACGCCCCGCAGTCTCGGCTCGACCGTGCCCCACGCGCGGCATCACCTTGCCACTTGGGAGAGAGGGCAACATGAGCCACCGTACGTTGAAAGCCGTGCGCAAACCTTTGGCGGCCTGCCTGTTGGTCGCCCTGGTCGCACCGGGCATGGCGTTCGCAGAGACCGCCAAGGAGAAAGCACTGGAAGCACGCGTTGCCGAACTGGAACGCCAGGTCCAGCTGCTGCTGTCTTCGCAGCAACAACAACAGACCCAGATCAGCCAGACCCAGCAGGCGGTGACCGAAGTCCGCACGGTGCAGGCCGAGCAGAAGCCGGTCGCACAGGTGCCGGCCGGCAAGCAGCCGATCCAGGTCACCACCATCACCCCGGGCGCCGCGCCGGGTACCACGGTCAAGATCGGCGGCTTCATCAAGGCCGACTTCCTGGCCACCCAGACCAGCGATGGCCAGTTGGCCGACGACGCTACCGGCCGCTCGCTGTACCTGCCGGGCCAGACCCCGGTGGAAGGCGCCGGTGGCAGCGGCAAGCGTTCGGGCACCGACTTCAATGCCCACGCCAAGTTCTCGCGCTTCAACCTGGGCATCGACAACGTGAGCGAATCGGGCAACAAGGCCGGTGCGTTCTTCGAGATGGACTTCTTCGGCAACTCGCTGGGCAACCAGACCGCCACCAATACCTACGGTGTGACCCTGCGCCACGCCTACATGTACTGGAACAACTGGATGGCCGGCCAGACCTGGTCCAACTTCATGGACGCGGCCGCACTGCCGGAAGCGGTCGACTTCGTCGGCCCCACCGACGGCGTGATCTTCGTGCGCCAGGCTCAGGTGCGCTACACCCAGGGCGGCTTCAGCGTCGCGCTGGAAAACCCGGAAACCACCACCCTCACCGGTACCCGCAATCCGGTCACCGGCGCGTGGACCAACGCCAGCGCCAACTCCGACCGTGGCAGCCTGCCCGATCTGACCATGCGCTATGGCTGGAAGGGCGACTGGGGCACCTTCGGTGTCGGCGGCATCGTCCGTCAGCTGAAGGTCGACAACCAGGCCACCGGTGCCAAGGCCGACAAGGTGGCTGGCGGCCTGACCCTGGGCGGCAAGTGGGTGATGGGTGACAGCGATTCGCTGCACTACCAGCTGACCGGCGGCGAAGGCATCGCCCGCTACATCGGCCTGGGCATCACCGCCGACAGTGCCTACGACGTGGCCCGCGACGAGCTCAACCCGACCGGCGTGCTTGCCGGCTACGTGGGCTGGCGGCATTCGTTCTCGTCGAAGCTGCGCACCAACCTGATCTACGCGCGCAGCGACTACGACAACGACAGCATCCTCGGCCCGCTGGTGACCAAGAGCGTGCAGAGCATCCGCGGCAACATCTTCTACTCGCCGCTGCCCAAGGTCGATATCGGTGCCGAGCTGATGTACGGCCGTCGCGAAGTGGAGAACGGCAACAAGGGTGACATCACCCGATTGCAGTTCACCACGAAATACAGCTTCTAAATGAGTGCCGACCAAGGTCGGCACCTACAGAGATTGTGTGCCGACCAACGGTCGGCACCCACCAACAACGATTGCTTCGGAGGGGAAGCGTCTTATGTCCAGCACTGCATCAAGCCCGCACAATGCGGCGGGCACCCTGACCAAGGGCCACAAGAAAGTCATTTTCGCCTCGAGCCTCGGCACGGTGTTCGAATGGTATGACTTCTTCCTGTACGGCTCGCTCGCGGCCATCATCGCCAAGCAGTTCTTCAGTGGCGTCAATGAAACCACGGGCATGATCTTCGCCCTGCTGGCGTTCGCCGCCGGCTTCTTCGTGCGTCCGTTCGGCGCGGCCTTCTTCGGCAGCCTCGGCGACCGCATCGGCCGCAAATACACGTTCCTGGTCACCATCCTGATCATGGGCATCTCGACCTTCCTGGTCGGCGTGCTGCCCAACTACGCTTCGATCGGTTTCGCCGCACCGGTGATCCTGATCATCCTGCGCCTGGCCCAGGGCCTGGCGATGGGCGGTGAGTACGGCGGTGCCGCCACCTACGTGGCTGAGCACGCGCCGGACGACAAGCGTGGCCTGTACACCAGCTTCATCCAGTGCACCGCCACGCTCGGCCTGTTCATGTCGCTGCTGATCATCCTGGCCTGCCGTTACTTCCTCGGCAACGAAGCCTTCGAAGCCTGGGGCTGGCGCATTCCGTTCCTGGTCTCGATCCTGCTGCTGGGCGTGTCCGTGTGGATCCGCCTGCAGCTGAGCGAGTCGCCGCTGTTCCAGCAGATGAAGTCCGAGGGCAAGGGTTCCAAGACCCCGTTCCGTGACAGCCTGAAGGGCGGCAACCTGAAGCTGATGCTGCTGGTCCTGCTCGGCGCCGCGGCCGGCCAGGCCGTGGTCTGGTACGGCGGCCAGTTCTATGCGCTGTTCTTCCTCAGCAGCATGCTGAAGGTCGATGCCACCACCTCCTACCTGCTGATCGCGGCCGCGCTGGCGCTGGGCGTGCCGTTCTTCATCTTCTTCGGCTGGCTGTCCGACCGCATCGGCCGCAAGAAGATCATCCTGGCCGGCTGCCTGCTGGCGGCTGTTACCTACATCCCGATCTTCAAGGGCCTGACCCACTTCGCCAACCCGGCCATCGAAGAAGCCCGCAGCAGTTCGCCGGCCCTGGTTGTGGCCGATCCGAACACCTGCTCGTTCCAGTTCGATCCGGTGGGCCTGCGCAAGTTCACCAGCTCCTGCGACGTGGCCACTGCCGCGCTGACCAAGGCCGGTGTGCCGTACGACGTGCAGCCTGCCGCCGCCGGTTCGCTGGCGATGGTGAACGTGGGCAGTGCCAGCGTTACCTCGTATGAGGCCGCCGGCCTGACCAAGGAAGAAGGCAAGGCCAAGGCCGATGCGTTCGGTGCGGAACTGAAGACCGCCCTGACCACCGCCGGCTACCCGGCCAAGGCCGATGGCGCCCGCATCAACATCGCCGGCACCATTTTCATGCTGTGGCTGCTGGTGCTGTACGTGACCATGGTCTACGGCCCGATCGCCGCCTACCTGGTCGAACTGTTCCCGACCCGCATCCGATACACCTCGATGTCGCTGCCGTACCACATCGGCAACGGCTGGTTCGGTGGCTTCCTGCCGGCGATCTCGTTCGCGCTGGTGGCCGGTACCGGCAACCTGTACTACGGCCTGTGGTACCCCATCATCATCGCGCTGATGTCGGTGGTGATCGGTGGCCTGTTCCTGCGCGAGACCAAGGACGTGGATATCACCAAGTAACCGGTGTGCCGACCAACGGTCGGCACCCATCGGGTTTCAGGGGCCGCGGTGCAGACCGCGGCCTTTCTGTTTGTGGGCCGTGCCCACTCGGCTCGCATTCCGGTAGTGCCGGCCGCTGGCCGGCAACCTCATGAATCTCCGCGGACATGAAGCCGTTGCCGGCCAGCGGCCGGCACTACCATTGCGTTGCGCAGCACGCCGTATAGTCAGCCTATGACCACCACCACGCCGGCAGACCTCCCCGCCATCCTGCACACCCTGCGCAGCACCTGGCAGGCCCAGCGCCCTTCGCTCGACCAGCGCGAGAATGACCTGCGCCGCCTGCGCGAGGCATTGAAGCCGCGCTTGGACGAAATGGCGCAGGCCATCGCCGAGGACTTCGGCCATCGCGCCCACGTTGAATCGAAACTGGCCGATGGGATGAGTGTGCTGTCGGCCATCGACCACCTGCGCCGCCACCTGCGGCGCTGGTCGAAGCCGCAGCGCGTCGGTGCCGGTTGGCGGCTGTGGCCGGCGCGCGCGCAGCTGCGGCCGACGCCGCTGGGCGTGGTCGGGGTGATCTCGCCCTGGAACTACCCGGTCACGCTGGCGCTGGTGCCGCTGGTCACCGCGATTGCCGCCGGCAACCACGTGCTGTTGAAGCCCTCCGAACACACGCCGCGCACCAGCGCGTTCCTGTCCGATCTGCTGGCCAGCGTGTTCCCGCCCGATCGGGTGGCGGTGGTGCAGGGCGGGGCGGACGTGGCGGCGGCGGTGTCGTCGCTGCCGCTGGACCATCTGCTGTTCACCGGCTCGACGGCCGTCGGTCGCAAGGTGATGGCGGCCGCGGCCGAGCATCTGGTACCGGTCACGCTGGAACTGGGCGGCAAGTCGCCGGCGATTGTCTGTCGCGATTTCCCGCTGGATAAAGCCGCAGCGCGGCTGGCCACTGGCAAGTGGTTCAACGCCGGGCAGACCTGCATCGCGCCGGATTACGTGCTGATCGATACCGTGCGCCAGCGTGAGTTCGTGCAGGCGCTGCAGCAGCAGATACACGAGCGCTACGGTGATTTCAGCAGCGCCGACGACTACACGCGCATCATCAACGAAGGCCAGTACCGGCGCCTGCAGGGCTATCTGACGCAGGCGCGCGAACGCGGTGTGCCGGTCATTCCGCTGGCGCAGGTGGATGACGCGCGCGCCGACCGCGAGCGCCTGCTGGTGCCGACCGTGGTGCTGGACCCGCCGGACGACCTGGACCTGATGCGCGAGGAGATCTTCGGGCCGATCCTGCCGGTACGCGCCTATCCGGATCTGGAGGCGGCGCTGGCCGAGGTGCTGTCCCGTGACCGGCCGCTGGCGCTGTATCCCTTCAGCCACGACACGGCGACGGTGGAACGCATCCTCGGCCAGGTGGTGGCCGGTGGGGTGACGGTGAATGACACCCTGCTGCACTTCGCCGCCGATGGCCTGCCGTTCGGTGGGGTGGGGGCCAGCGGCATGGGCGCGTACCACGGCCGTGCCGGGTTCGATGCGATGAGCAAGCGGCTGCCGGTGCTGTGGCAGTCGCGCTGGGCGGCCAGTGACCGGCTGCGGCCGCCATATTCGAAGATTGCGGGGTTGTTGAAGCTGCTGCTTCGGTAGTGTCGGCCGCTGGCCGGCAAATGCAGGGTCTCGCCGAGGGTTCATGGGGTTGCCGGCCAGCGGCCGGCACTACCGGGCCAGCCCACCCGGTTAGAATGCCCCCATGAAGATCGCCTCGTGGAACGTCAATTCGCTCAATGTCCGCCTGCCGCACCTGGAGCAGTGGCTCAAGGAGTTCGGCCCGGACATCGTCGGTATCCAGGAAACCAAGCTGGAGGACCACAAGTTCCCCGATTCGGCGCTGATCGCCGCGGGCTATCGCAGCGTGTTCGCCGGCCAGAAGACCTACAACGGCGTGGCGCTGCTGTCGCGTGAGCCGGCGCAGGACGTGCAGATCGGCATTCCCGGTTTCGAGGACGAGCAGAAGCGTGTCATCGCTGGTACCTTCGGCGACCTGCGGGTGATCAACCTGTACGTGGTCAACGGCCAGGACATCGGCACCGACAAGTACGACTACAAGCTGCGCTGGCTCGAGGCGGTGCACGCCTGGATTGCCGAAGAACTGCAGCGCCACCCGAAGCTGATCGTGATGGGCGATTTCAACATCGCCCCGGACGCACGCGACGTGCACGACCCGGAGGTGTGGAACGAAAACCACATCCTGACCTCCACCGCCGAGCGCGGCGCACTCAACAAGCTGCTGCAGCTGGGCCTGCACGATGGCTTCCGCCTGCACAATGACGAGGCGGGCACCTTCAGCTGGTGGGATTACCGTGCAGCCGGCTTCCGCCGCAACCTGGGCCTGCGCATCGACCTGACCCTGGTCTCCGACGCGCTGAAGGGCAGTGCGGTGGCCTCGGGCATCGACCGTGAGCCGCGTACCTGGGAACGCCCGAGCGACCATGCGCCGGCGTGGGTGGAAGTAGAGTCGAGCTTGCTCGACTGATCTCCCATGCAGTCGAGCAAGCTCGACTCTACAGAACGGGGCCCGACGATTGCCGGGCCCGTTGTGATGCGTCTGCCGGCCAGCGGCCGGCACGACTGCCGCGTCAGCGTATGCTCTTGCGGGTGAACAGGTTGACGATCGCCAGCAGGATCACCGCACCGATCAGCGAGAACAGGAAGGTGCGGATGGTGATCGCTTCGTTGATGCCGCCGCCGAACAGCCAGCCGGAAATCAGCGCGCCGACGATGCCGACCACGATGTTGAGGATGATGCCCTGCTGGGCATCGCGCTTCATGATGATGCTGGCCAGCCAGCCTACGATGCCGCCGACGATCAGCCAGATGATGATGCCCATGATCGAACCTCCGGTGGGGAACTGTGACCAGTTGACGCGCAGGGCTGTGAACCCGTCGTGGAATTGCGTGATGGGCGCGTGCGGATGAGCCTGCCAGCCACCCTCGATGGCCCGTGGCGCTTCGGTCCGGTGACGGTCTGGCGCTGCCCGCACGTGCCGGGCCACCGCGGTGAGCCGCAGGCGCGGCAGGTGCTGGCGCAGGCATTGGGTACCGCCCCGGAGACGCTGCCGCTGGTCCGCGATGACAAGGGCCGGCCGGAACTGAGCGGCGCACTGGCCCATTACGGCACCGGCTGGAGCCACAGCGGCGAGGTGCTGCTGGTGGCGCTGGGCGAAGGCGTGCGGCTGGGCGTGGACCTGGAGCTGCTGCGGCCGCGGCCGCGCCTGCTGGAGATCGTGCAGCGCTTCTTCCACCCCGAGGAGGTGGCCTGGCTGCAGAGCCTGGACGAGGCCGGGCGCGAGCACTGGTTCTTCCGCGTGTGGTGCGTCAAGGAGGCCATCCTGAAGGCGCATGGCCAGGGCATCTCGTTCGGCCTGCACCGGCTGCAGCTGGCGCCGGGGGCCGATGGTGCCCTGCATCTGCGCTGGTGCGACCCGGAACTGGGCGAGGCCGCGCGCTGGCACCTGCACGAATGGCAGGCCAGCGGCCAGTTCCGTGCGGCATTGGCCTGGTATCCGCACTGAAGCGGGGAATCAGCGCGCAAAACCGGCGATAATGGCGGCATGAGCGAACACCCACTTCCCGCCAGCGTGGATGCCACGCTGGAACAGGGCCTGGCCAGCATGGGCCTGGACGCCGCGCTGGCGCCGCCGCTGCTGCGCTACCTGGCCCTGCTGCACCGCTGGAACGGCACCTACAACCTCACCGCCATCCGCGACCCGCAGGAGATGGTCACCCGCCACCTGCTCGATTCGCTGGCAATGCAGCCGTTCGTGGCTGATGGCAGCCTGGCCGACCTCGGTACCGGCCCCGGGCTGCCCGGCATCCCGCTGGCGATCGCCTGCCCGGGCCTGCAGGTCACCCTGGTCGAGAGCAACGGCAAGAAGGCGCGCTTCATGCGCGAGGCCGTGCGCCAGCTCGGCCTGGACAACGCCCGCGTGGCCGAATCGCGCGCCGAGGCGCTGGACGAGGCCGGCCGTTACGACCAGCTGACCGCGCGCGCGATGGACACCCTGGCCGGCATCGTCCGCGTCGGCGGCCACCTGCTGCGCCCCGGCGGCGTGCTGCTGGCCATGAAGGGCGTCTACCCGCATGAGGAGATCGCGGACCTGCCGGCTGGCTGGCAGGTGCGTGAGGTGACCCCGCTGAGCGTGCCCGGCCTGGCCGGCGAACGCCATCTGGTCACTGTTACAGGTCCCTGATTCCCGCCGCCAGCCCCTTGTGGAACAACGGGTTGGCGATTCACGATTTCCGCAAGGGGCCGGTTGTACGCATAATGACCGGTCCCAGCACACGTCGACGAGGCACACCCGCATGGCCCGCATCATCGCCATCGCCAACCAGAAGGGTGGCGTCGGCAAGACCACGACCGCCGTCAACCTGGCCGCTTCCCTGGCCAACGCACCCAAGCGCGTGCTGTTGGTCGACCTGGATTCGCAGGGCAACGCGACCATGGGCAGTGGCGTGGACAAGCGTGAGCTGGTCTCCTCCACCTACGATCTGCTGCTGGGCGAGTCCAGCGCCGCCGATGTGCGCGTGCAGACCGCCGAAGGTTACGACCTGCTGCCCGGTAACATCGACCTGACCGCGGCCGAGATCCAGCTGATGGCGCAGAGCGAGCGCGAGCAGCGGCTGAAGCGCGCGCTGGCACCGATCCGCGACGAGTACGACTACATCCTGATCGACTGTCCGCCGGCGCTGTCGCTGCTGACGCTCAACGCACTGGCCGCCGCCGATTCGGTGATCGTGCCGATGCAGTGCGAGTACTACGCGCTGGAAGGCCTGAGCGCGCTGGTGGAAACCATCGAAGCGCTGCGTGCCAACCTCAACCCGGCGCTGGAGATCGAAGGCGTGCTGCGCACCATGTTCGACGTGCGCAACAACCTGGCCAACGCGGTCTCGGCCGAGCTCACCGAGCACTTCGGTGACCGCGTGTTCCGCACCATCGTGCCGCGCAACGTGCGCCTGGCCGAGGCGCCCAGCCATGGCCAGAGCATCGTCGGCTACGACCGCGCCTCGCGCGGTGGCGTGGCCTACCTGGGCCTGGCCGGCGAGATCATCCGCCGCAACAACGAACGCAACAAGGCCAGCAAGGCCGTGGAGACCGTCTGATGACCAGCAGCAAGCCGGCAGCCAAGAAGCGAGGCCTCGGCCGTGGCCTGGACGCGCTGCTGGGTCCCAAGGGGGCGGTCAGCCAGGTGCAGGCCACCACCGCGGTGATCGAGCCGCTGCCGGGTGAAGTGCTGCGCAAGCTGGCCGTGGGCCAGCTGCAGCCGGGCAAGTACCAGCCGCGCCGGGAGATGGACGAGGGCAAGCTGTCCGAGCTGGCCGACTCGATCAAGTCGCAGGGCGTGATCCAGCCGATCCTGGTGCGCCAGCTGCCGGCGGGCAACTACGAAATCGTCGCCGGTGAGCGCCGCTGGCGCGCATCGCAGCTGGCCGGCCTGGACGAAGTGCCGGTGGTGGTGCGCGAGCTGGAAGACCGCACCGTCATCGCGATGGCGCTGATCGAGAACATCCAGCGCGAAGATCTCAACCCGCTGGAAGAAGCCGAGGCGCTGCAGCGCCTGATCAGCGAATTCACCCTGACCCATGCCGAGGCCGCCGAGGCCGTCGGCCGCTCGCGCGCAGCGGTGTCCAACCTGCTGCGCCTGCTGGAGCTGCCGGTGGCGATCCGCCTGCTGCTGGAAACCCGCCGCCTGGAAATGGGCCACGCCCGCGCGCTGCTGACCCTGGCCCCCGAGCTGGCCGGCAAGCTGGCGCAGGAAGCGGCCGATGAGGGTTGGTCGGTGCGTGAAGTCGAGCGCCGTGCGCAGGCCTTCGCCGCCGGCAAGGTGCCGAGCAACCGCCCGGTGGCCACGCCGAAGGTGCAGCAGGCCGACATCGCCTCGCTGGAAACCGAACTGTCCGAAGCGCTGGGTGCCAAGGTGGCGATCAGCCACGGCCGTGGCGGCAAGGGCAAGCTGATCATCCACTACACCGATCTGGACACCCTGGACGGCGTGCTGGAAAAACTGCGTACGCGCCAGGGCTGAGCCCGGCGCAGCGCCAGGGGTGCGGCCTGTTCCCGCCGCGTCCTGCAGATGACAGGGAACGCACCGCCGCGCGTGCCGGGGGATGCACTGCTCTCCGGTCCGTGGCCTCATCCAGGGAACAGGACATGAGCAACGCATTCGAAGACGTCAGCCCGGACGGCACCCAGATACTGGTACATCGCCGCGAAAAGGACTTCGCGCTCGCCATCGGCGAAGAACAGCACATCGAGGCAATCAGCGCCCACCTCGAACGCCATCTGGGCCCGGTGTCCGGTGTCTTCCACGAGATCATCTCCGACCTGGTGCACATCGACGTGCACGTGGTGCCGGCCAATGAACACTGCCCGTACCTGCGCCTGGTCACCTCCGGCATGAGCGACCTGCCGATGACCGTGCCCGCCGAGGTGGATGAAGACGTACCGCGCTACATGGAGCTGATGGTGACGCTGCCGGCCGACTGGCCGATCACGCAGGACGCCTTCGAGGACGAACGCAACTACTGGCCGGTGCGCCTGCTGAAGGGCATGGCGCGGCTGCCGCACGAATACGACACCTGGCTGGGCTTCGGCCACACCATTCCCAACGGCCATCCCAGCGAGCCCTACGCGCCGGGCGTGGGTTTCGACGGTGCCATCGTGCTGTCGCCGGTGACCGCCCCGGAGGACTTCGCCACGCTGGCGCTGGAGAACGGCAGGACCATCAGCTTCATGAGCCTGGTTCCGCTGTACCCGGAAGAGATGGACCTGAAGCTGAAGAAGGGCGCCGAGGCGCTGCTCGACCGCTTCGATGCGAAGAACATCCAGGACGTGATCGAACCCGGCCGCACCAACGTGGCGAAGAAGCGTTTCGGTTTGTTCTGAGACCGGTAACATCGGGGCCTGAACTTCGTTTCCAGGCCCCTGTCATGACCATCCTGCTCACCGGCGCTGCCGGCTTCATCGGTGCCTCCACCGCCCGCGCGCTGCTGGAGGCCGGCCAGCCCGTGGTCGGCCTGGACAACTTCAACGACTACTACGACCCGCAGATCAAGCGCGACCGCGTGGCCGCGCTGTGCCCGGCGCTGGACCTGCGTACCCTGGACCTGACCGACCAGCAGGGCCTGGCGGCACTGTTCGACGAAGTGCAGCCGACTGCGGTGATCCACCTGGCCGCGCAGGCCGGCGTGCGCTATTCGCTGGAAAACCCGCACGCCTACGTCGACAGCAACCTGGTCGGCTTCGTCAACATGCTCGAACTGTGCCGCCACCGTGGCGTGCAGCACCTGGTCTATGCCTCCAGCAGCTCGGTCTACGGCGATTCGGCCACACCGCCGTTCTCCGAGGACCAGCGCGTGGACCAGCCGCGCTCGCTGTACGCAGCGACCAAGGCGGCCAATGAGCTGATGGCCTACACCTACGCGCAGCTGTACGGCCTGCATGCCACCGGCCTGCGCTTCTTCACCGTGTATGGCCCGTGGGGCCGGCCGGACATGGCACCGCTGCTGTTCTCGCGCGCGGTGCTGGCCGGGCGGCCGATCGACGTGTTCAACGAAGGCCGCATGCAGCGTGATTTCACACATGTCTCCGACATCGTGTCGGGTATTCTCGGCGCGCTCGCGCATCCGGCCGATGGTCCGGTACCGCACCGGGTGTTCAACCTCGGCAACCATACGCCGGTCGAGCTGGAGCGCTTCATCAGCGTGATCGAGCAGGCCGCCGGTCGCCCCGCGCAGAAGGTCTACAAGCCGATGCAGCCGGGCGACATGGTGCGCACGATGGCCGATACCCGGCGCGCCCATGACGCATTCGGCTTCGACGCGGTGACCCCGATCGAAGAAGGGTTGCCCCCCGTCGTGCAATGGTGCCGCGAGTATTTTGGCGATCGCGCCTGAGGACGGATCCTCACACAGCCGGATTCATCTTCGGATAACCTCGGCTTCGGAGAATGCGCGGTCTTTGTCCCCCTTTGGCCGAGTGCCTTATGAGCCAACCCGAGCTTTCCGTTGTCGTCCCGGTGTTCAACGAACGCGACAATGTCGCCCCGCTGGTTGCCGAAATCACCGCTGCACTGCGTGGACTGCTGCCGTTCGAGATCGTCTACATCGACGACCACTCGCGCGATGACACCCTGGCGGTGCTGCAGGGCCTGAAGGCGACCACGCCGGAACTGCGGGTGCTGCACCACGTGGACCAGAGCGGGCAGAGCACCGCCGTGCGCACCGGCGTCAAGCACGCACGTGCGCCGTGGATCGCGACCCTCGATGGCGACGGGCAGAATGATCCGGCCGACATTCCCAAGCTGCTGGCCGCGCGCGATGCGGCTGAGGCGCAGGTGAAGCTGTTCGCCGGCTGGCGGGTCAACCGCCAGGACAGCGGCAGCAAGCGCTGGGCCAGCAAGTGGGCCAACGCCATCCGCGCGCGCATGCTGCGCGATGACACGCCTGACACCGGCTGCGGCATCAAGCTGTTCGAGCGCAGCGCGTTCCTCGACCTGCCGTACTTCGACCACATGCACCGCTACCTGCCGGCGCTGATGCAGCGTGCCGGCTGGAAGACCACCAGTGTGCCGGTCAACCACCGCCACCGCACCGCCGGCGTCTCCAAGTACAACAACCTGGGCCGTGCGCTGGTCGGCATCCGTGACCTGCGCGGCGTGGCCTGGCTGATCACCCGCAGCAAGCGCACTGCGGTGGAAGAGCGGTGATGGGCCTGGAACTGCACTGGCTCGACCAGCCGCTGACCTGGCTGTACTGGACTGGCCTGCATGTGACCGGCTGGAAGCTGATCGGCTATACCGGCGCGCTGATGTTCGGTGGCCGCTGGCTGGTCCAGTTCGTCGCGTCCAAGCGTGCGGGCAAGCCGGTGATCCCGCGGCTGTTCTGGTACATGAGCGTGGTCGGCAGCCTGATGACGCTGAGCTACTTCCTGTTCTCGGCCAAGCAGGACTCGGTGGGGGTGCTGCAGAACCTGTTCCCGGCGTTCACCGCGCTGTACAGCCTGCAGCTGGACATCAAGCACCGGGGCTGGAAGCGGGACAAGGCGAGCCACTGAGGCCTGCGGGGCCCATCCTGTAGGTGCCGACCTTGGTCGGCACAGGTGTATCGGGGCCCGGCGCATCCACGCATGGCGTGGATCTACTGCGTGCCTCGCGGCCACGCTACGGTAGACGCCGACCTTGGTCGGCGCTGGCTTTGGGGGGGCCAACCTAGGTTGGCCGCTACCCGGGCCCCGGTCTGCGTTGCAGGCAGGACCTTCGTCCCATGCCACGGGCCGTGGGCGGTGCCATCATCAGGGTCTGCCTTCCCGGGAACCTGTGCTCGTGAAAACCCGTCTTGCCGTTGCCCTTTTGATCGCCCTGTCCGCCCCCGCTGTGGCCCTGGCCGCGTCGCCCGCCACCGCCGCACCGGCCAGCGTGGCCGCCGAATCGCCCGCCGATGCCGCCTTCCGCGCGCTGTACGAGAAAGAATGGAAGTGGCGCCAGCAAGGTGGCGGCGAGGCCAGTGAGGACGAGGACGCCCCGGCCAATGCCACCCGCATGCCCGACATCGGCCCGGCCGCGCAGCAGGCTCGCCTGAAGGTGTGGGACGAGACCCTCGCCGCGCTGAAGAAGATCGACCCGAAGACCCTGTCGCCCGACAACCAGGTCAACTACGCGATCTACCGCGACCAGGTGTTCAACCTGGCCGAAGAGACGCGCCTGCGCGGCTACGAGATGCCGTTCAACGCCGACTCCTCGTTCTGGTCCAACCTGTCCTTCATGGCCCGGCGCGAGATGAAGACCGTGCAGGACTACCAGAACTACATCGCACGGCTGAACGATGTGCCGCGCTACTTCGGCCAGCAGACCGAGAACATGCGTGCCGGCCTGAAGCGTGGCTTCAGCGTGCCGCGTGCCGTGCTCGATGGCCGCGAGGTCTCCATCGCCACCGTCGCCGAACTGAAGGACCCGACCGAATCGCCGCTGTACGCGCCGTTCAAGAAACTGCCCAACAGCATTCCGGCCGCCGAACAGGCCAGGCTGCAGGCACAGGCGCGTGAAGCGATCAGCGGCAAGGTGGTACCGGCGTTCCAGCAGCTGCGCACCTTCTTCGTCAACGAGTACGTGCCGCAGGCGCGTACCACCCTGGCCGCCGAAGCGATGCCAGATGGCAAGGCGTACTACAAACAGCAGATCCACGAATACACCACGCTGGACCTGTCGCCGGACGAGATCCATCGCATCGGCCTGGATGAAGTCGCACGCATCCAGAAGGAAATGAACGACATCATCAAGCAGGTGAAGTTCAAGGGCAGCTTCGCCGAGTTCCTCACCTTCCTGCGTACCGATCCGCAGTTCTACGCCAAGACGCCGGAAGAGCTGTTGTCGCGTGCCGCGTGGATCTCCAAGCGGGCCGATGGCCAGCTTGGCAAGTACATGACGCTGCCGCGCGCGCGCTTCACCATCGTGCCGGTGCCGCCGGACATCGCCCCGTTCTGGACCGCCGGCCGCGGTGGCATGGGCACCTACTGGCTCAACACCTACAACCTGCCGTCGCGCCCGCTGTACAACCTGCCGGCACTGACCCTGCATGAGTCCGATCCGGGCCACGCGCTGCAGGGCGCCATCGCCGCCGAGCAGAAGAACCTGCCCGAGTTCCGCCGCAACGCCTACATCTCCGCCTATGGCGAAGGCTGGGCGCTGTACTGCGAGAAGCTGGGCGTGGAAATGGGCATCTACGAAACCCCCTACGAGGATTTCGGCCGCCTGACCTACGAGATGTGGCGCGCCACGCGCCTGGTGATCGACACCGGCGTGCACAGCAAGGGCTGGACCCGCGAGCAGGCGCTGGCCTACCTGCGCGACCACACCGCGCTGAGCGAGCATGAAGTGACCACCGAAGTGGACCGCTACATTTCCTGGCCGGGCCAGGCGCTGAGCTACAAGCTGGGCGAGATCGCCATCGTGCGCCTGCGTGCGCAGGCCGAGAAGGAACTGGGCGACAAGTTCGACATCAAGGGCTTCCACGACACCCTGCTCAAGCAGGGCTCGGTGCCGCTGCCGGTGCTGGAACAGCAGATCCAGGCCTACATCGCCGAACGCAAGAAGGCCTGACCGCTACCGGGTAGTGCCGGCCGCTGGCCGGCAACCTGCACGCACCGCAATCGTTCGACATTGCCGGCCAGCGGCCGGCACTCCCTCGGACCGGGAAACGGGGTCGGATCACAGGATCCGACCCCGTGGTCTTTCAGCCCACCGCCCGCGGCTTGGCCACCCGTGCAGCGAAGGTCGGCAGCACCAGCAGGGTCAGCACGGTGGCGGTGATCAGGCCACCGATCACCACCGTCGCCAGCGGCTTCTGCACCTCCGCGCCGGAACCGCTGGCAATCGCCATCGGAATGAAGCCGACGATCGCCACCAGCGCGGTGGTCAGCACCGCGCGGATACGGCTGGAGGCACCGTTGATCGCCGCCATCATCGGCAGGTCGCCGGCATCCAGCCGCTCGCGGATCGCCTGCATCAGTACCAGGCCGTTCAACGTGGCCACGCCGGAGACGGCGATGAAGCCAACCGCCGCCGACACCGAGAACGGCATGCCCCGCAGCAGCAGCGCGAGGATGCCGCCGACCAGCGCCAACGGCACGCAGCTGAACACCAGAATGGCCTCCTTGCCACTGCGCAGGGCCATGAACAGCAGGCTGCCGATCAGCAGGAACACCACCGGCACCACCGTTGCCAGTCGCTTCTCCGCGCGCTGCAGGTTCTCGAACTGGCCACCCCAGGTCAGGTAGGCACCCGGCGGCAGCGCCACGTCGGCCACCGCCGCCTGCGCCTCGCCGACGAAACCGCCCAGATCGCGACCGCGCACGTTGGCCTGCACCACCACGCGGCGGCTGCCGTTGTTGCGGCTGATCTGGTTCGGCCCTTCGCTCACCGTGATGCGCGCTACCGATGACAACGGAATCACCAACCCCGAGGGCGTAGCAATCGGCAGCGAGGCCAGCTGGTCCGGATCGTTGCGCGAGGCATCGTCCAGGCGTACCACCACGTTGAAGCGGCGATCACCTTCGAAGATCTTGCCGGCCGCCGTGCCACCAATGCCGGTGGACAGTGCATCGCTGACGTCCGCAGCAGTCAGGCCGTACTGCGCCGCCGCCACGTGGTCGATCGCCACGTTGAGCGTCGGCAGGCCGGAGATCTGCTCCACCCGCACGTCGGCCGCGCCATCCACCGCACGCAGCTTCAGCGCCACCTGGTCGGCCACCTTCTGCAGCTGGCTGAAGTCATCGCCGAAGATCATCACCGCCAGGTCGGTACGCACGCCGGAAATCAGCTCGTTGAAGCGCAGTTCGATCGGCTGGCTGAACTCGAAGCTGTTGCCCAGCTGCTGCCCGGCCAGCTTTTCAAAGCGCGCCACCAATGCCTCCTTGTCCAGCTTCGGATCGGGCCAGTCCTTGCGCGGCTTCAGCACGATCACGCTGTCGGAGATATTGGTCGGCATCGGGTCGATGGCCGCCTCGGCGGTACCGGTACGCGAGAACACGGTCTCCACTTCCGGCTGCTTGGCGATCGCCTTTTCCAGTGCCAGCTGCATCGCCAGCGACTGTTCCAGCGAGGTCGACGGCACGCGCAGGGCCTGCATCGCCACGTTGCCTTCGTCCAGCGTCGGCATGAACTCGCGGCCCAGCAGCGAGAACGAACCGATGCCCACCACCACCATCATCACCGCACCGGCCAGCACCGTGCGCGGATGCGCCACGGCCTTGCGCACCACCGGTTCGATGCGCGCACGCAGCACGCGGATCAGCTTGGTTTCGTGCTCGCCGTCGTCCGCATGCGCGTCGCCGTCCTTCACCTTGGGCTCGCGCACCAGCAGCGCGGCCATCGCCGGCACGAAGGTGAAGGAGAAGATGAAGGCACCCACCAGGGCCAGCATGAAGGTCGCCGCCATCGGGTGGAACGTCTTGCCCTCCACACCTTCCAGCGTGAGGATCGGCGCGAACACCAACAGGATGATCAACTGTCCGAACGCCGCAGGGCGCGCCATCTTCATCGCCGAATCGGCGGCCACGCGCAGGCGCTCCATCGCGGTCAGCGCACGGCCCAGTTCGGCGCGGCGCTGGCCCAGCATCAGCAGCGTCGACTCGACCACGATCACCGCACCGTCCACCAGGATGCCGAAGTCCAGCGCGCCCAGGCTCATCAGGTTGCCGCTGATGCCGAAGCGGTTCATGCCGATCACTGCGAACAGGAACGACAGCGGAATCACCAGCGCGGTGATCGTCGCTGCACGCAGGTTGCCCAGCAGCAGGAACAGCACCACCACCACCAGCAGCGCGCCCTCGGTGAGGTTCTTGGCCACGGTCTTGATGGTGGAATTGACCAGCACGCTGCGGTCCAGCACCGGCGCGGCCACGATGTCGGCCGGCAGCGACTTGTTCACCTGTTCCAGGCGCGCCGCAGCGGCCTGCGCCACGGTGCGGCTGTTGCCACCGGCAATCATCAGCGCGGTACCGAGCACGGCTTCATGGCCGTTGCGGCTGGCCGCGCCCAGGCGCGGCGCGCGGCTCAGATCGACGTCGGCCACATCGGCCACGCGCACCACCACGCCATTGCGGGTCGCCACCGGGGCCTGTGCCAGATCGTCGGTGGTCAGCGCCAGGCCATCGGCACGTACCACCAGGCCCTCGCCGGCACGCTGTACAAAACCGGCACCGGCCTGCACGTTGGAACGCTGCAGGGCAGTGACCAGGTCGGCCAGGCCGAGGCCGTGCGCGGCCAGTCTGGCGCTGTCCGGATGCACGCCGTATTCCTTTACATAGCCGCCGACCGTATCGACGCCGGCCAGCCCCGGGCTGGAACGCATCTGCGGCGCGATGATCCAGTCCTGCACGGTGCGCAGGTAGGTCGCACGTTCTTCGGGGGTACGCAGCAGGTTGCCTTCCGGCGTGCGGTAGACCTCGCCGGCCTGCCAACCCGCTTCACCGGGTTTGGCCAGTTTGGCCGGATCGAACGCAGTGAAGTCCACCGTCCACATCAGCACCTCGCCGAGGCCGGTGGTGACCGGCGACAGCATCGGCGACGCGCCATCGGGCAGGTCTTCGGAGGCCTCGCGCATGCGCTCGGCCACCTGCTGGCGGGCGAAGTAGATGTCGGTCGCATCGGTGAATATCGCGGTCACCTGCGAGAAGCCATTGCGCGACAGCGAACGCGTGGTGGTCAGGCCGGGAATGCCGGCCAGCGCGGTTTCCAGCGGATAGGTCACCTGCCGCTCGATCTGTTCGGGCGTCAGCGCCGGTGCCACCGTGTTGATCTGTACCTGGCGGTTGGTGATGTCCGGCACCGCGTCGATCGGCAGCTTGCCCAGCTGGAACAGGCCCACGGCGGCGATCAGCGCGGCCATGAACACCACCAGCCAGCGGTGGCGCACCGCTGTTTCAATGATCAGCTTGAACATGGTCGCCTCCTCAGTGGCCGTGCTCGGCTTCGCCCTTGGCCAGTTCGGCCTTGAGCAGGAAGGCGTTGCTGCCAACGATGCGCTCGCTGCCGGTCAGGCCACCGAGGATCTCGATGCGGTCACCGGCGCGACGGCCAGCAAGAACCGGCTGCACCTTGAAGCCGCCTTCGACAGCGACGAACACTGCACTGCTGCCATCGACGTTCTGCACCGCATCGGCCGGCACGCTGAGCGAGCCGTCCTGGCCTTCAGTGACGACCACGGCCGATACCGGCGAACCGGCCGGCGGCAGCGAAGCATCCACCGGCGTGGCACGGATCACCGCGACGCCGCCCTGCTGGCGCACATCGGCGGCCGAACCGGTGACGGTGGCGGTGAAGCTGCCACCCGGCACGCTCACTTCCAGCTTCATGCCGGGCGTGACCTGTGCGGCCAGCGCCGGCGGTGCGGTGAACACCAGCTCGTTCATCGTCGGGTCGGCGACGTCGGCCACCGCGCTGCCGGCGGCGACCACGCCACCCGGGGTGACCTGCACGTTGCCGACGATGCCGGCTACCGGGCTGGTGATGCGCACGCGACCGCTGCTGTCCGGCGAACCGTTGGCAGCGGCCTGGGCCTGCGCGGCGGCGGCCTGGGCCTGTGCCGCCAGCGAACGTGCGCGCGAGGTTTCCATTTCCTGGCGGGCGACCACGCCCTGGTCGACCAGCGCCTTGTCGCGGCCATAGGCCAGGCGCGCGGCTTCGGCTTCGGCCGATGCGGCCAGCGCATTGGCGCGGAACACCGCGGCCTCGCCACTGACCACGATGGCCAGTGCCTGGTTCTGCTTCACCGCCGTGCCCGGCGCGACCAGCACGCGCTCGACGCGGCCGGTCACCGTGGAGGCCACTGAAGCGCGGGCGCCCACGGTGGGCTCGACCCTGCCGGACAGCCGGGTCGAGCCACCACCACCGCGACCGATCGCGACCACTTCGATACCGGAGGCCTTGATCTGTTCCGTGGTCAGCGCAACCACGCCTTCGTCAGCATCAGCGGGGGCCTTGGCGGCTTCCGCCTTGGCTTCCTTGCTGTCGGTCGCGTGGCCATGGCCATCGTCGGTGCCCGCCTTGGCCGCGGCGGGGTCTTCATTTGCAGGTGTCTGCGCGTTGCCAGCGCAGCCGGCCAGCAGGACGGTCAGCAGCACGCCGCCGATCAGCGGGAAAGTACGGGAGAGAGTCATGGGGCCTCCACAAAAGGTGCGCGCCCTTCAAGGCGGGCAAGATCGATTTCCGCGCCGACGCGCGACAGGCGTGCGTCCACGGCGGTGCCGCGGGCGGCGATGAGAGCGCTGCGGGTGCTGCGCAGTTCCAGCTGCGAGATGCGTCCTGCATCGAAGCCGACGCGGGCCAGGCGATACGCCTCTTCGGCGGCGACCACGCTTTCATCGGCGGCGCGGGTACGGCTGCCGGCGGCTTTCAGTCCGGCTACGGCGGACAGGCGTGCGGCCTCGCTGTCGCGGCGCTGCTGGTCCAGGCGTGCTTCGGCCGCGCGCTGGTCGGCATTGGCGGCGCGGATGCCACCGCGGTTGCGGTCGAACAGCGGGATGCTGAGGCTGACCCCGAGGTTGTAGGCACGCTCGCCGCCTTCGCGGAAGCGGGTCTGCGCGGCGGTGACGCTGAGGTCGGGCAGGGCGCGCTTGCGCTCCACGTCGACCAGCTTGCCCGCCGCATCGGCTTCGGCTTCGGCGATGCGCACCGCCAGCGCCACGTCGGTGGCGCCGCGCGGCAGCGGCGGCGCCCGGTCGAGCAGGCTGTCGTCGATCGATTGCACCGGCGCATCCAGCAGCGCGGCACCGGCCAGGCGGGCCAGCGCGGCATCGCGGAAGGCCTGCGCCTCATCCAGTGAAGCACTGGCGTTGGCCACTTCGCTCTGCGCCTGCACCGCACGCAGCTGCGGCTCGCGGCCCTGCTTGACCATCGCGTTGACGGCGTTGGCGTCATCGCGGGTGAGGGTCAGCGCTTCTTCGGCCAGGGTGTAGCGGCGCAGTGCACTTTCCGCCTGTGCGTAGACCACCGCCAGCTGGCTGGCCACATCGCTGCGACTCTGCGCGCCACGCAGGTTGGCCGCCTGTGCCTCGGCGCGGGCGGCACGGACACGCGCGCCACGCTGGCCCCAGACCTCCAGCGGCTGGGACAGGGTGAGCACGGTATCGGCCTTGCCCATGCCGCCATAGGAGCCGGTGCCCCAGGCGTTTTCGGCAGAGTAGGAAAGGGAAGGGTTGGGCAACGCACGGGCCTGGTCGGCGCGCGCATCGGCGGCCTCGGCCAGTGCCGTACCCACACGGGTGCCGGGCAGCTGGTCCAGGCGTTCAAGCAGGGTGTCGTAGGAAGGGGCGGCTTGTGCCGACGCCTGCATTGCCGGGGCCAGGCCCAGCAACACGGCGACGACCAGCCCGGCCGCGCGCGGCGACCGAGGTGTCAGGATCGACATAGGGGGATTCCGGTTGTGAGTGAAACGGGAGCCCGCAATCGCGGGACGCGCTCAACTCACGCCCGGGGGGGACGCGTCAATTCATCCTGGGCGACCGCATAGGTCGCCACGTCGCCGGCATTCATCCAGCGCGCCGGCAGCGGCGTACCGAAGGCGGCGAAATCGTTCGCTGGCAGGCTCAGCGTGGAGTGATGGCAGTGGTTATGCGTGCAGGCACCCGTGTGCTTGCTGTCGCTGTCACCGCCTGCATCGTCCGCAAGGGACTCGACATGGGCGCTGCTGGCATGCGGTTCCACCGCACACACCAGTGCGTCGGCCACCGGCACGACCACGAATGCCGCCATCAGCAGCATCATCAGGTACGTACGCAGTTGGCGGGTGATCCGGCGCATGGAAGGGAGGCTAGCAAGCGGTTTTCGCCGGATACAATATCAATGGCCACCTCGGGAATTCGTCGGAACCTCCCGTTCAGGTGGGCCGCGTCGCCTGCTTTGGTGGGGATCAACCTCCTGCCTTGGTGGGTGTCGACCTCCCGCCCTGGTGGGTGCCGACCTTGGTCGGCACGCTTTTCGGCCCCACCAGGTTGCCGGCCAGCGGCCGGCACTACCCGTGTCACGGCAGCTTCGCGATCACCTTGATCTCGAACTGGAACCCGTACAGCCAGGTCACGCCGATGCCGGTCAGGGTCGGGTGCGGCGCCTCGCCCCAGTACTCGGGCACGATCGCCCAGGCCTTCTGGAAGTTCGTTTCCGGGTCGACCAGGAACACGGTCACGTCGACCACGTCATCGAACGTGCAGCCTGCGGCAGCCAATACCGCATTGAGATTCTCGAAGGCGCGGCGCACCTGCGTTTCGAAGTCCGGCTCGGGCGAGCCGTCCTCGCGACTGCCGACCTGGCCGGAGACGAACAGGAAGCCATTGGATCGGATCGCCGGCGAGTAGCGGTTGCGCTCGTACAGGGCCTGGCGGCCGGCGGGGAAAACGACATCGCGCTGTGACATGGGGAAGATCCCGTGGGAGAGAACACCATCCTCCCCCGCCAGCGCTGTCTGGATAAACCGCGATGATCGGCCTAGATTGATTGCTAATTCCAAACAATCATGGCCCGCCATGGACCGTTTTGAGGCGATGCGGGCGTTTGCCCGGGTGGTGGAGACCGGCAGCTTCACCCGCGCGGCGCAGACCCTGCAGATCAGCCGCACCACAGCCACCCAGCTGGTGCAGCAGCTGGAGGCGCACCTGCGGCTGCGCCTGCTCAATCGCACCACGCGCCGGGTCAGCGTCACCGCCGATGGCGCGGCCTACTATCCGCGCATCGCCCGGCTGCTGGCCGAACTGGAAGAGGTGGAAGGCGGGCTGGGCGACGCGGCCACCCAGCCGCGCGGACGCCTGCGCGTGGATGTGCCCGGGCCGTACGCGCGGTTGCGGCTGGTACCCGCACTGCCGGATTTCCAGGCGCGTTACCCGGAGATCCAGCTGGACATCGGCGTCAGTGACCGCGAGGTCGACGTCATCGTCGACAACGTCGACTGCGTGATCCGTGGCGGCACGCCGGCCGATCCTGCACTGGTGGCGCGACCGCTCGGCGCGCTGCCGATCGGTTTCCACGCCAGCCCGGGCTATGTGCAGCGCTTCGGCCTACCGACCGATCCGCGCGCGCTGGAAGGGCCCGATCACCACATGGTCGGCTTCCTCAGCCCGCGTAGTGGTCGGGCGAGAGTATTCAGCGCGCAGCGCGGCGATGAGCGCGTTGAGGTGCAGGGCCGCTATACGGTCGGCTTCGATGACGGCAACGCCTATCTGGCCGCCGCGTTGGCGGGGCTGGGCGTGGTGGCGCTGCCCAGCTACATGGCCGAGCCGCATGTGGCGCGTGGCGAGCTGTTGCCGGTGTTGCTGGACTGGCAGCTGCCGCCGATGCCGATGCACGTGATGTTCCCGCCGAACCGGCACATGAGCCAGCGGTTGCGGGTGTTCATCGATTGGGTGGTGGAGGTATTGGGGTGACACGCACCGGGCGTGCGAAAATCACCACAGCACGCAACAGGAAACAGCCCCACGCATGAGTCGCATCGTCGCACTGGATACCGAAACCACCGGCATCTCCCACCGCCTGGGGCACCGGGTGATCGAAATCGGTGCCGTCGAACTGATCGATGGCCAGCTCACCGGCCGCCAGTTCCACACCTACCTGCAGCCGCAGCGCAAGGTCGATTGGGGCGCGCAGCGGGTGCATGGCATCAGCGATGCGATGCTGGTGGGCAAGCCACTGTTTTCCAGCAAAGCCGCCGAACTGCTCGACTTCCTGCGCGGCAGCGAGATGGTCGCGCACAACGCCACCTTCGATGTGGGGTTCCTGGACAACGAGCTGCGCCTGTCCGGCATCCCCGGCACGCTGGCCCAGCATTGCCGCATCACCTGCAGCCTGAAGCTGGCGCGGGGGCGCTGGCCTGGCCAGGGCAACAAGCTGGACGATGTGCTGCAGCGCCTGCGCATCCCGGGCAACCGGGGCCTGCATGGCGCGTTGAAGGATGCCCATCTGCTGGCCCAGGTGATTCCGCACCTGCGTTGAGCCAGTCCTTGCCGCTCCGGTAGAGCCGAGCCCACGCTCGGCTGCTGTGTCCCGGAATGCCTGAGCCGAGCATGGGCTCGGCTCTTCAGGCCAGGTGGGGCCGCCGCATTCAGCCCCAGCCTGTGGGTAACTTGCGCAAGTGCTTGAACCCGTGCATAATGCGCGGCTCGCTGTGTCCGGTTTTCTACCGGGCGGCGCCCCCGGGAGCACGTCCCCGGCCGCCCAACGCCAGCGTAACCCTTTGATTCTCTTGACGTGTGGTGGGCAACCATCGAGGCCGCCGTCTCCCGGGCTACGGGCTGACACAACTTACTATCGAGGTGCGCAATGTCCCGCGTATGCCAGGTTTCCGGCAAGCGAGTGCAGACGGGTAACAACGTCTCGCACGCCAACAACAAGACCCGTCGTCGTTTCCTGCCGAATCTGCACGAGCGCCGCTTCTGGGTTGCCAGCGAAAACCGCTGGGTGAAGCTTCGTGTTTCCGCGCATGCACTGCGCACCATCGACAAGAACGGTATCGATTCCGTTCTGGCTGAGCTGCGTGCGCGCGGCGAAAAGGTCTGAGGAGTAGACGATCATGGCAGGCAAGCGCGATAAGGTCCGTATGATTTCGACCGCTGGTACCGGTCACTTCTACACGACCGACAAGAACAAGAAGAACACCCCGGGGAAGATGGAATTCTCCAAGTACGATCCGGTCGTGCGCAAGCACGTCCCGTACAAGGAAGGCAAGATCAAGTAATCCGCAAGGATTGCTGATCCCCGCGAAGAAACCCGCCCTTGTGGCGGGTTTTTTCATGCCCGGTGTTCCCGTGGTGGGTGCCTGTGGGTGCCTGTGGGTGCCGACCGTTGGTCGGCACACTCCCCCCACACCCGGTAGGTGTCGACCTTGGTCGACACGCTGGTTCAAAGCAGTCGAGCGCAGCTCGACTCTACACACCCCGCTGGGCAGAATGGCCCATCACCTCCCGACGGGCGACACGATGCTGTTCGAGTGGTTGCTGGGTTCGTACCTGCTGCTGATCGACTGGCTGATCCGGCTGGTCGCGCTGTGCTGGATCCCCACCCGCACGACGCCGGGTGCGGCGCGCAGTTGGCTGCTGCTGGTCGGCTTCGTGCCGCTGCTGGGCCTGCCGCTGTACCTGCTGTTCGGCCACCCGTGGCTGTCACGCGAGCGCATCCGCCGCCAGGCCGAGGCCTCGCAGGTCATCCGCGAGGAACAGGCGCTGCAGCATCGCCTGCGCTGGACCCCGCAGCCGGACACCGCCTGCGCCGAGATCGTGCCGCTGGTGCAGCGCCAGGGCGACTTCATGCCGGTGCACGGCAACGCGGTGGACCTGCTGACCGACTACGACGAATCGCTGCACACGCTGATCGCCGACATCGACCAGGCCGAAGACCGCGTGCACCTGCTGTACTACCTGATGTTCGACGACGCGGTGGGCGAGGCGGTGGTCGAGGCACTGCAGCGTGCCGCCGCCCGTGGCGTGCAGTGCCGTGTGCTGCTCGACGCGGTGGGCGCCAAGCGTGGCCTGCGTGCCTATCGCAAGCGCCTGCAGGCGCGCGACATCGAAGTGCGCGCGATGCTGCCCGGCGGCCTGCGCTGGCGCCGCAGCGGGCGCATGGACCTGCGCAACCATCGAAAGATCGCGGTGATCGACAACGAAGTGGCCTATGTAGGTTCGCAGAACCTGGCGGGCCCGCAGTTCGTGCCCGGCCACCCGAACCGCGAGCTGGTGGCGCGCGTGCGCGGCCCGGCGGTGGCGCATCTGGAAGCCGTGTTCGCCAGTGACTGGTACATGGAGACCGGCCAGCGCCTGGATGTGATCGCCGATGTGCCCGAATGCGGCGACGACATCGCCACCCAGCTGCTGCCCAGCGGCCCGGCCTACCCGTACAGCAACGCGCGCGACGCGGTAGCCGCGCTGATCCACCTCGCACGGCGCCGGCTGGTGATGGTCACCCCGTACTTCGTGCCGGACGAAGCCACGCTCAGCGCCTTGCGCATTGCGGCGTTGTCCGGCGTGCAGGTGCAGCTGATCCTGTCGGCCAGCAACAACCAGCGGCTGACGTCGTGGGCGCAGGAGGCGTACTACGACGAGCTGCTGCGCTGTGGCGTGCGCATTGCCCTGTACGAACCGCAGTTCCTGCACGCCAAGCACATGAGCGTGGACGAGGACATCGCCGTGCTCGGCTCGATCAACATGGATATCCGCTCGTTTGCGCTGAATGCCGAGATCGGCCTGATCTGCTACGACCGCGCGCTGGTGAAGCAGTTGTGCGCAATCGAGGATGGCTATCTGCGTGAGTCGCGGCAGCTGGATCTGCAGCAGTGGCGCAGCCGCCCCACGTGGCGGCGCAGCCGCGAAGGCATCGCACGGCTGGCCGATGCGTTGATGTAAGGCACTGCCGGCCGCCCATTCCGGCAATCCGGCCTGTCATCGCCGATGGCCTACAATCGGCACATGACTGATTCACCGCGTAATGGCGAACTGGACCTGGCGATCATCGGTGGTGGTGCGGCCGGGGTGCTGGTGGCGATCCAGGTATTGCGCCAGGCCAAGGCGCCGCTGGCGCTGGCCATTTTCGAACCCGCCTCGCAGCTGGCCCAGGGCATCGCCTATGCCACGCCGTGGCCGGAGCATCTGCTGAACGTGCCGGCGGCGAAGATGAGTGCGTTTGCCGACCAGCCTGGCGATTTCCTCGACTACCTGATGGCCGCCGACGCCTACCCGGGCGAGGCGCGCGAGGTGCTGGGCGAGCGTTACGTATGCCGCCACTACTTTGCGGCTTATCTGCAGCAGCGCCTGCAGGAGGCCGCCGCCGCCAGCCCGGCGCAGCTGCAGGTGATCGCGCAGCCGGTGCTGGGCCTGCAGCCGGATGACCACGGCTACCAGCTGACACTCGGCGATGGCAGCACGCTGCACGCCGCGCAGGCGGTGCTCGCCACCGGCAACAGCATGCGGCCGCTGCCGGTGGCCGGTGCCGAGGCACTGCCCGCCGATGACGTGATCGAGGCCTGGGACTACGACGGCGTACGCACCCTGGCCGGCGAGCAGGCCGTGGCCATCGTCGGCTCCGGCCTGAGCATGGCCGACAGCGTGTTGGCATTGGTCGCCGCCGGCCACACCGGCCCGCTGCATGTGATCTCGCGCCACGGCCTGCTGCCGTTGCCGCATGCGCATGGTGGCCTGCCCACGTTCGACCCGGCTGCGCTGCTGCCGATGAACCTGCGCCAGCGCCTGCGCGCGCTACGCGGGTTCGCTCGTCAGGCGCAGGCCGACGGCCTGCCATGGCAGGGCGTGATGGACCGTATTCGTCCGCACGGGCAGGCGCTGTGGTGCAGCCTCGATGAGGCCGACCAGCGCCGATTCCTGCGCCATGTGGTGCGCTACTGGGACGTGCATCGCCACCGCATCGCCGAAGAGGTGGACGCGCAGCTGCAGTCCCTGCAGGACAGCGGCCAACTGCGCATCCATCGGTCACGCCTGCAGCGCGTCTGGCGCGAAGGCGATGCCCTGCGGCTGTCTGGCCGCGCTCCCTCCGGCAATGAACAGCAGTGGACGATCGGCGGGGTGATCAACGCCACCGGTGTGGAAACCCGTGCCAGTGCACTGCGCAATCCGTTGCTGCAGCAACTGCTGGCCGATGCGCTGGCCCGCCCCGGCCCGCATGGGCTGGGCCTGGACAGCACGGTGCCGGGCGACCGCCTGTGTGCCGCCGGTGGCCAGCCGCAGGCACGGCTGGGCGTGCTCGGCAGCCTGCGTATTGGCAGCCTGTGGGAAAGCCTGGCAGTGCCTGAACTGCGTCAGCAGGCGCAGGCACTGGCCACGCAGGTGGTCGCAGGAGCCGCGACGGCGATGCCGTAAAATGGGGGCATGGATGTCTCCCACCTGCTTGATGGCCTGAACCCGGCCCAGCGCGAAGCCGTCTCCGCTCCCCCCGGCCACCACCTGGTGCTGGCCGGTGCCGGTTCCGGCAAGACCCGCGTACTCACCCACCGCATCGCCTGGCTGCATGAAGTCGATGGCGTGCCGACCCACGGCATTTTCGCGGTGACCTTCACCAACAAGGCGGCCGGCGAAATGCGCCACCGCATCGACGCACAGCTGCCCAACGGCAGCCGTGGCATGTGGATCGGTACCTTCCACGGCCTGGCCAACCGCCTGCTGCGCCTGCACTGGCAGGACGCGAAGCTGCCCGAAGGCTTCCAGGTGATGGATTCGGACGACCAGCTGCGGCTGGTCAAGCGCGTGGTGCAGGCGCTGGAACTGGATGACGGCAAGTACCCGGCCAAGCAGATCGCGTGGTGGATCAACGAACAGAAGGACGAGGGTCGCCGCCCGCAGCACATCCAGCCCGAACCGCACGACGCGTGGCTGGAAACCATGCGCCAGGCCTACATCGAGTACCAGGCGCGCTGCGACCGCGCCGGCCTGGTCGACTTCGCCGAGCTGCTGCTGCGCGCGCATGAACTGCTGCGCGACAACCCGGCGCTGCTGGCGCACTACCGCGCCCGCTTCCGCGAGATCCTGGTGGACGAGTTCCAGGATACCAATGCCATCCAGTACGCCTTCGTGCGCGTGCTGGCCGGCGATTCCGGCCACGTGTTCGTGGTCGGCGACGATGACCAGGCCATCTACGGTTGGCGCGGTGCCAAGGTCGAGAACGTGCAGGGCTTCCTGCGCGACTTCCCGGGCGCACAGACCATCCGCCTGGAACAGAACTACCGCTCCACCGCCAACATCCTGGGCGCCGCCAATGCGGTGATCGCGCACAACCCGGATCGCATCGGCAAGCAGCTGTGGACCGACAGCGGCGACGGCGAGCCGATCGACCTGTACGCCGCGTACAACGAGATGGACGAGGCGCGCTACATCGTCGAGCGTGCCCGCCAATGGGTGCGCGATGGTGGCAGCTACACCGAAGTGGCCGTGCTCTACCGCAGCAACGCGCAGTCGCGCGCGCTGGAAGAAGCGCTGCTGAGCGAGCAGGTGCCGTACCGCGTGTATGGCGGCATGCGCTTCTTCGAGCGGGCCGAAATCAAGGACGCGCTGGCCTACCTGCGCCTGCTGTCCAACCGCAACGATGACGCCGCCTTCGAGCGCGCGGTCAACACGCCCACCCGCGGCATCGGCGACCGCACGCTGGACGAAGTGCGCCGCGAGGCACGCGCGCAGGGCATCTCGCTGTGGGAAGCGACCATGCTGGTCACCCAGGGCAGCGCGCTGGCCGCACGTGCGCGCAATGCACTGGCCGGCTTCCTGGTGCTGGTCAACGAGCTGCAGGCGCAGACCCTGCACATGACCCTGGCCGAGCGCGTGGACCATGTGCTGGCCCGCTCGCAGCTGCGTGAGCACTGGAGCAAGGAAAGCCGCAACGCGCTGGACTCGGAATCGCGCACCGACAACCTCGACGAACTGGTCTCGGTGGCCTCGCGCTTCGTGCGCCGGGCCGACGACATCGAGGAAGTGGGCGAGGACATGGACGAGCTGGTCGCGTTCCTGGCCTATGCCGCACTCGAGGCCGGTGAGGGCCAGGCGCAGGCGGGCGAGGACGGCGTGCAGCTGATGACCCTTCACTCGGCCAAGGGCCTGGAATTCCCGCTGGTGTTCCTGGCCGGTCTGGAAGAAGGCCTGTTCCCCAGCGCACGTTCGCTGGAGGAAAGCGGGCGGCTGGAAGAAGAGCGCCGGCTGGCGTACGTGGGCATCACCCGCGCGCGCCAGAAACTGGTGCTGAGCTATGCCGAATCGCGCCGCATTCATGGCCAGGACAACTACAGCCTGCCATCGCGCTTCCTGCGCGAGATTCCGCGCGAGCTGCTGCACGAAGTCCGCCCGAAGGTGCAGGTCTCGCGACCGGCCTCGATGGGCGCAAGCCGGGTGATGGGACATGCCTCGATCGAGGCACCGCCGATCAAGCTCGGCGCGCTGGTCACCCATCCCAAGTTCGGCGAAGGCATGGTGACCGACTACGAAGGCAACGGCGCCCACGCCCGCGTGCAGGTCGAGTTTGCCGACGCCGGCAGCAAGTGGCTGGTGATGGCCTACGCCAACCTGACGGTGATCTGATCACCGCAGGCATCCTGTAGAGCCGAGCCCATGCTCGGCTGCCTGTACCGGGAAAATCAGCCGAGCATGGGCTCGGCTCTACAAGGGCGAGTACCCATGACCCGCAACGTGCTCTTCCTCTGCAGCCAGAACCGCCTGCGCAGCCCAACGGCCGAGCAGGTATTCGCCGATTGGCCGGGCATCGAGACCGCCTCGGCCGGGCTGCTGGCCGACGCCGAGGAAGTGCTCAGCCCGGAGCTGCTGCAGTGGGCCGACCTGGTGTTCGTGATGGAGCGCGCCCACCGCAATCGGCTGTTCAGCCGCTACAAGGCCTAGTTGAACGGCAAGCGGGTGATCTGCCTGGATATCCCGGATGACTACGACTACATGGACCCGGTGCTGGTGGAGCTGCTGAAGCGCAAGGTGGCGCCGTTCCTGCGTTGACGGGATGTTGTGGAGCCGAGTCCATGCTCGGCTGCTTCTGGCGGGAAAGGCAGTCGAGCAAGCTCGACTCTACAATGGGGCCTGACATCTTCCAGGAACGCCCCCATGACCGAACCCACGCTGTACGTCACCGTGAAGTTGAACGCCCGACTGCAGCCGGAGCATCGCCACGAACTGTTCGAGGATCCGCTCGACGCGTTGTTGCAGGCGGCCCAGGTGGGCGAGCTGACTGGCGGCGGCACCGCGATGTCCGACCTCGGTGAGGTCGAATACGGTGATATCGAAGTTGCCCTGGTCGATGCGGCCGGCGTGCCGAAGCTGATCGACCTGCTGGAACAGCTGGGTGCGCCGAAGGGTTCGCAGCTGCAGGGTGCGGGCGAGGTCGACCGCAGCTTCGGCGTGACCGAGGGGCTGGGCATCTACCTGGATGGCCTGAACCTGCCGGACGACGTCTACGAACAGTGCGATTCCAACCACGTGTTCGAACAGCTGTCGGAGAACATCGACGGCCTTGGCGAGATCTGCAGCTGGTGGCAGGGCCCGACCGAGACCGCGCTGTACATGTACGGCGAATCGTTCGAAGCGATGCGTGATGCGATTGCCGAATTCGTGGCCAGTTATCCGCTGTGCCAGAACGCACGCGTGGTGCAGATCGCCTGAAGATGGGGGCACTGTAGAGTCGAGCTTGCTCGACTGCCTTTTGTGAGCAGAAGCAGTCGAGCAAGCTCGACTCTACGGCAGCAGGTTATCGGCCGGCTGACTGCCGGGCGTTGTCGCGCTGGGCAAGATCCTTGCCCAGGTAATAGCCGCCGCAGAACAGCGCGAAGGCGGCGATGAGGCTCCACAGGATGATCCTGAGCGTTCTTGGTGGTGTCGGCTTGCTGTCCTGCATGCGGGTTCTCCCAGGGCGGCCCGATACCGCTTGGTCAGCATGCGCCGCGGTCAGTGGGTACGCAAGCCGGCGGTGCGCACACGCCGCTGCGCGGCGCCGGATTGATCCTGCTCAAGGCGCGCCCTGCACATCCGGTGTGCAATGGTGTTGTTCCCATCTGGCAGACCGCCACGGAGCCCCACCATGTACAAGCGCATCCTGATTGCCACCGACGGATCCGAGCTGGCCGACAAGGGCCTGGCCAAGGGCCTTGAGCTGGCCAAGGACCTCAATGCCGAGGTCGATATCGTGACCGTTTCCGAGCCATGGGCCGTCGGCATGTACGACGCCATGGGCTGGAGCGTGGGCTACATGAACAGCCCCGAGTACAAGGCCGACCGCGAGGAAGGCGCGCAGAAGGTGCTGCAGCCGGCGCTGGCCAAGGCTGCCGAGCAGGGCATTACCGCCAATCCGGTGCACGTGCTGGACCGCTATGCGGCTGACGGCATCATCGAGACCGCCGGCGAGCGCAATAGCGACCTGATCGTGATGACCTCGCATGGCCGCCGTGGCGTGACCCGCGTGCTGCTGGGCAGCCAGACTGCCGAGGTGCTGGCACGCAGCACGCTGCCGGTGCTGGTCATCCGCTGATTCAAGCGTTCCCGGGGAGGGGACCCGACGCCGGCCGCAGGATGCGCGCCGGCGTTGTTTTTTGTGGGGGGCGGGGAAGGCCATATCCACGCATGGCGTGGATCCACGTTCGTTGTCCCGGTAGATCCACGCCATGCGTGGATACGCCGTGCCGATCGCTCTGACCCCGGTCACCTCACCAGCTGTACAGCTTCCAGTACACCGGCGACACACCGTCCTTGTCGTTGTCGAAACGGCCATCGCCGTTCTTGTCGTACATGTAGAACGGGGCGCCGCGCGACGGAGTCACTTTGACCATGCGCAGCTGGCCGGATACGCGGTACTCCTCGATGACATCGCCGTTGTCCATGGTGCGCTTGGACACATCCGCGCCCTTGACGTCCACCGGGGGAGCGCCTGCGCCACCCATGCTGGCGCAGCCAGCGAGCAGGAGCAGGGAAGCCAGCATCAGGGTCTTCATCGGCGGGGGCCTTTGCCTGGAATGAGCCTTGATTATGCCCCATCGCCGGGCACCTGCCGTGTCGCCGCGATGCAGGCACGGGCGCGTAGAATCGACCCATGAGCAGATTAGTCCTGATCGACGGGTCCAGTTACCTGTACCGCGCGTTCCACGCGCTGCCGCCCCTGTCCAATGCACAGGGCGAACCCACCGGCGCGCTGTTCGGCGTGGTCAACATGCTGCGCTCGACACTGAAGGAGCGCCCGGCCTACGTGGCGTTCGTGGTCGATGCGCCGGGCAAGACCTTCCGCGATGACCTGTATGACCAGTACAAGGCCAACCGCCCGCCGATGCCCGATGAGCTGCGCAGCCAGGTCGAGCCGATGTGCCGCATCGTCGAAGCACTGGGCATCAGCATCCTGCGCATTCCCGGCGTGGAAGCCGACGATGTGATCGGCACGCTGGCCCTGCAGGGCGTGGCGCAGGACCTGAAGGTGACCATTTCCACCGGCGACAAGGACTTCGCCCAGCTGGTGCGCCCGGGCATCGAACTGGTCAATACCATGACCGGCAGCCGCATGGATTCGGATGCGGCGGTGATGGAGAAGTTCGGCGTGCGCGCCGACCAGATCATCGACTTGCTGGCGCTGATGGGCGACACCGTCGACAACGTGCCGGGCGTGGAGAAGTGCGGGCCGAAGACCGCCGCCAAGTGGCTGGCCGAGTACCAGCACCTGGATGGGGTGATGGCGGCCGCGCCGACCATGAAGGGCAAGATCGGCGAAAACCTGCGCGCGGCACTGGAGCGCCTGCCGCTGAACCGCGAGCTGGTGACCATCCGCACCGACGTGGAGCTGGACGCCAGCCCGACCACGCTGGCCCTGCGCGAGCAGGACGTGCCGGAGTTGACCGAGCTGTATGCGCGCTACGGCTTCACCCAGGCGCTGAAGGAGCTGGGTGCACCGCTGCCGGCGCCGACCGCCGCCAGCGAAGCTACCCCAAGCCTGCGTGGCACCGCGGCCGGCTTCGCCCGTGGCAGCGCCGAGGCACCGGCAGCGGGCACGCTGGATCCGGCGCTGGCGGCACCGGGTGAATACGAGACCGTGCTGACCGCCGAGCAGCTGCAGGCCTGGGTCGAGCGCCTGCAGCAGGCGGACCTGATCAGTTTCGATACCGAAACCGATGCGCTGGACGCGATGCGTGCGCGCCTGGTGGGTATCAGCCTGGCGGTCGAGCCGGGCAAGGCCGCCTACATCCCGGTTGGCCACGATTACCCGGGCGCGCCGGCACAGCTGCCGTTGCAGCAGGTGCTGGACGCATTGCGCCCGGTGCTGCAGGACCCGGCGAAGAAGAAGCTGGGCCAGCACGGCAAGTACGACCTGCATGTGCTGCGCCGCCATGGCGTGGACGTGCAGGGCTACCACGACGACACGATGCTCGAGAGCTTCGTGCTCAACTCCACCGCCACCCGCCACGATATGGATTCACTGGCCCTGCGTTACCTGGGCTACAACACCATCAAGTTCGAGGACGTGGCCGGCAAGGGCGCCAAACAGATTCCGTTCTCGCAGGTGGGCATCGACGAAGCCAGCCGCTATGCGGCCGAGGACGCCGACATCACCCTGCGCCTGCACCGCGCGCTGCAACCGCAGCTGCTGGCCGAACCGGCGCTGGACAGCGTGTACCGCGACATCGAGATGCCGCTGGTGCCGGTGCTGACCAGCATCGAAGCCAATGGTGTGCAGATCGATGCCGCCGAACTGCGCCGGCAGAGCCAGGACCTGTCCTCGCGCATGCTGGCGGCGCAGCAGAAGGCCACCGAGCTGGCTGGGCGCAGCTTCAACCTGGATTCGCCCAAGCAGCTGCAGGCCGTGCTGTTCGACGAGTTGAAGCTGCCGGCGGTGGTGAAGACCCCGAAGGGCCAGCCCAGCACCAATGAAGAGGCGCTGGAGGCGATTGCCGACCAGCACGAGCTGCCGCGGGTGATCCTGGAGTACCGCGGGCTGGCCAAGCTGCGCAGCACCTACACCGACAAGCTGCCGGAGATGGTCAATCCGGACACCGGCCGCGTGCATACCAGCTACCACCAGTCCGGAGCCGCCACCGGCCGCCTGTCCTCGTCAGACCCGAACCTGCAGAACATCCCGATCCGCACCGAGGATGGCCGCCGCATCCGCCGCGCGTTCATCGCCCCGGAGGGCTTCCAGCTGCTGGCGGCCGACTATTCGCAGATCGAGCTGCGGATCATGGCCCACCTGTCCGAGGACCCGGGCCTGGTGCGCGCGTTCGAGCAGGGCGCCGACGTGCACCGTGCCACCGCCGCCGAGGTGTTCGGGCGCACGCTGGAGGAAGTGACCCCGAACGAGCGCCGGGCTGCCAAGGCGATCAACTTCGGGCTGATGTACGGCATGAGCGCCTTCGGCCTGGCCCGCAACCTGGGCATCGACCGTGGCCAGGCGCAGGATTACGTGGCGCTGTACTTCAGCCGCTACCCGGGCGTGCGCGACTTCATGGAGCGGATGCGCCAGCAGGCCCGCGACCAGGGCTATGTGGAAACCCTGTTCGGTCGCCGCCTGTACCTGAACGACATTCATGCACGTAACCAGGGCCTGCGCGCCGGTGCCGAACGTGCCGCGATCAACGCACCGATGCAAGGCACCGCCGCCGACATCATCAAGCGTGCGATGGTGGACGTGGATCAGTGGCTGCGTGACAGCGGCGCACCGGCGCGGATGATCCTGCAGGTACACGACGAACTGGTGTTCGAAACCGAAAGCAGTTCCGTCGAGGAGTTGCGTTCGCAGGTGGTCGAGCGCATGTCGCAAGCGGCCAAACTGCGGGTGCCGCTGGTGGTCGATACCGGCATCGGCAACAACTGGGACGAAGCGCACTAAGGGTGTTTCAGGCCGAAAACGACGTGAATTCGTTCATTCGTCAGAGGTTTCTGACTCGATCATGAATGTTGCCCTGATCGAGGTTCATTAAATTGGGCCCCTTCACGAACCGTTAGTGTTCGGAGTGCTTCTATAACTCTCGACAGGCGCAACGCCTGTTGTGGATCTCTCCCATCCCCTGGAGCAGATCTCGGAACGGGGACTCCTCCCCAAGTGCCCGTTCCCCGGCCCCGTTGACCTCCCCCTGGTCAGCGGGGCTTTTTATTTGTGCCGTTGCCAGACGCCATGGCCTGCGCCACGCTGGGCCACCGCTCCGCAGGGGAAGACAATGCCCGACCTGTTCGCACTGGCAATGCCGTGGTGGGAATTCATCCTGCGCGCGGTGGTGGTCTACGTGGTGGTGCTGGGCATGGTCCGGCTCAGTGGCAAACGTCCGCTGGGGCAGATCACGCCCTTCGACGTGCTGCTGGTGGTGCTGCTGGGCAACGCGGTACAGAACGCGCTGCTGGGTACCGACACCTCGCTGGGGGGTGGCCTGCTGCTGGCGGCCACCCTGATCCTGCTCAACTACGGGGTGGGTTGGGTGAGTACCCGCAGCCGGCGGATCGAGCGCCTGGTTGAAGGAGAACCCGTGGTGATCGCGCGTGATGGGCGCCTGTTCGACGCCGTTCTGCGTCGCGAGCAGGTCACCCGTGCCGATTTCGAGGCCGCCATGCGCCAGCAGGGTTGCCTGGGCGTGGAGGATGTCGAGCTGGCCCTGCTGGAGATCAACGGGCACATCACGATCATCCCCAGGAAGAGCACCTGACCTGTAGAGTCGAGCCTGCTCGACTGTTTCCATCCACTGCCAGCAGAAGTCGAGCAAGCTCGACTCTACGGGTACCCCTTCCCGCGCCCTCAGGGCGCGGCTTCGGCCTTCAGCGCCGGCCAGTTGCGGGTGGCGTCCACATCACAGGCCACGTGCGTGCCTTTGCCATCCTTCGCGCAGATCGCCGCCATGGCCTGCGGGATCTTCGGGTCTGCGGTGTGCGAATACACCGCTGCCAATGCCAGGCACCCTTCGCGCACGCCCGCGCCGCACAGCGTCTCGAAGTAGGGCAGCGACGCGGCCCATTTTTCGGACTCGAACAGCGCTTCGCCGGCAACCTTGCAGCCCAGCAGCTTGCCATCGGTACAGCAGGCCTTGGCGCCGTCCTTGCGGGCCAGGGTCGGGCAATCCAGCGGAAGCGGGATCTCCACGAAGGCCACCGGCGGTGTGCAGGTGGCATTGCCTGTGGCGGGCTTGCGCTCGTAATAGGCAAAGCGGTTGCCGCTGTCGACGCTGGCCAGGTTTCCGTTCTTCAGCGGCTGCAGTACGAAGTCGCTGCCGACATCGCGACGGATGAAGATGCGGCCGTCCTGCAGGCGCGCGCGCAGGCGCTGGTCGCGGCCCTCGGCCTCAACCAGGCCGCCATCGAGGAAGCGCAGCTGCGAGAGCACGCTGTACTCGGCTTCAAAGCTGCCACAGGGCAGCGCGGAGGCCAGCACCGGGGCCAGTGCAGCGGCCGGTGCAGCGGCCAGGCTGGCTAGTGCCTGGGCACGGCCGCAGGCCACGCCGTCCGCGCGCTGCGCGCACGACAGCTGCAGCGCTTCGTGGGCCTGCGAAAGGCGCCCGCCGCTCCATAGCACCTCGGCAACGTCGGCGCAGAAGGTCTCGCCGTGCTGCTGCCGGCACAGTGCGGCCAGCTCATCGAGCTGCGCGGGCAGCAACGCAGGATCGACCGAATGCTGCAGCCCGAGCAGCGACTTGCCGATCATCTCCAGGCCGATCACCTCGGCGATCGCCCGGCAGCCCTCGGCGTTGAAGGACGCGGAATCCTCCTTGCAGATCTCCGGCTTCGGCGGCTCGGCCCGTGCAGGTGCTGGGGCTGCGTCCTTGGCCTGCTGCTGGTAGGTCTCCAGCAGTCGCATGCAGGCTGCGCCCACGCCCTCGGCGCACCAGGCGTGCAGTTTCACGGGTGCGGCCTCGGGCAGCGCCTCCAGACACCCGGAGGTGTTCATCACGCAACCGTCCTCGACGGGCTCCGGCATCGTCCTGCAGGCGGCGGCGTGCTCACGGGTGAACTCGCGATAGGGCGTGCTGATCGTGCGGTCGTTGTCCGAGAAGTACCAGTTTTCCAGCTGGCCCGTGGACAGGTTGCCGGTACCGAGCACGTCTTCCTGGCGGGCGACGCGCAGCTCCTCGGTGGCCTGGTAGGGGCCGGACAGGAAGCCGTGGCCTTCGCTCTCCAGGGTCAGCGTGGTGTTGCCGCTGCTGTCCTTGTAGGTGCCGCAGGCCATCGACTGCGCGGCGGCCGGCAGGCTGGCCGAGGCCAATGCAAGCAACAGCAGGGAGCGCCAGCCCGCAGCGCGGGGGCGGAGGGAAACAGCGGCAGGCATGGGGTCATCCTTGAAGGAAGTGGGACAGGGCCTGTCCGGTGCGGGGCGCACCACAGGCAGGAGAAAGGGCCACGCGTCAGGCGTGGCGCCGGAAGATCAGAGCCAGTCGCGCGGCACCAGATAGTCGGCCAGGCGCGCCTCGGCGCTGCCCGCTTCCGGACTGAAGCCGTACTCCCAACGCACCCGCGGCGGCAGGCTCATCAGGATGCTTTCGCTGCGGCCACCGCTCTGCAGACCGAACAGCGTGCCGCGGTCATAGACCAGGTTGAATTCCACATAGCGGCCGCGACGGTACAGCTGGAACTCGCGTTCGCGCTCGCCATGCGCGGTGTCCTTGCGCTGCTGCACGATCGGCAGGTAGGCGTCGAGGAAGCCATCACCGACCGCGCGCAGGTAATCGAAATCGCGCTCGAAGTCGCCGTGCAGGTCGTCGAAGAACAGACCGCCGACACCGCGCGTTTCATTGCGGTGCCGCAGGAAGAAGTACTCGTCGCACCAGCGCTTGTGTGCGGCATAGCGTTCTTCGCCGAACGGCGTGCACAGGTCGCGCGCAACCCGGTGCCAGTGCTGCACGTCCTCGTCGAACGGATAGAACGGGGTCAGGTCGAAGCCGCCGCCGAACCAGCTGGCCACCACTTCGCCGTCGCGCTGTGCCTGGAAGAAGCGCACGTTGGCATGGGTGGTCGGCACGTAGGGATTGAGCGGGTGGAACACCAGCGACACGCCGGTGGCACGCCAGGAGGCGCCGGCCAGTTCCGGGCGGTTGGCCGAGGCCGACGGCGGCAGGCGGCTGCCGGCCACGTCGGAGAATCCGATGCCGGCCTGCTCGAACACCGCACCGTCGCGCAGCACGCGGGTACGTCCGCCACCGCCCTCGGCCCGCTGCCACAGGTCTTCCTGGAAGCGGGCCTGGCCGTCGGCGGCCTCGATCGCCGCACAGATGCGGTCCTGCAGGTCGGTGAGGTAGGCGCGCACGCGCTCGAATTCGTTCATGGCGCGTACTTTACCGCAGGGCCCGCCCGAAGCTGCGGACAGGCCCTGGCCGGCTCAGCGCTTGCGGTTGGAGTTGCGCGGCGCCGGAGCGTCGTCCGCGGTCGCCTCGTCAACCGCCTTCTGCAGGGCACCGCCCAGTGTGATCAGCTCCCAGTTCTGGGTTTCGAGCACGTCGCAGGCCACATGCAGGCCGCTGCGGTCGGCCTTGCACAGCTGCTCCAGGAGTGCTCGTGCGCTCACTTCGGCACCGTTGCCCTGCGCGGTGACCAGGTTCTCGCACCCTTCACGGACGCCGGCACGGCAGACCGTGGTGTAGTGCTCGACGGCCTGCAGCCAGTTCCCGGACAGCGCAAGACGGTTGCCGAGTATGTTGCAGCCCTGCAGCTTGCCCTGCGCGCAGCAGGCTTCGGCACCGTCCTCGTTGGCCAGCGCCAGCGGGCAGTCCTGCGGTAGTGGCAGCACCTTGAACTGCTTCGGCGCACTGCACCGGGTCGGGCCCTCCCCGGTCGGGACGAACACCTGGAAACGGGTCCAGTTATCCAGGCCCAGCAACTGGCCGCCGGGCAGCGGGCGCAGCACGAAGTCGCCGTCACGGTCGTGGCGGATGCGGATGTCGCCCGCTTCGACGCGTGCGCGAAGATGGCTGCTCCAGCCCACACCGACCAGGCCGGCGTCACCGAAATCCAGCGTGTCCATCAGGCCGCCGTCGGACCGGTAATTGCCACAGGGCAGGACCGTTGCCGGCTGCGGTTGCAACGATGCACCCACCGCCTGCAGCGCCGGCAGGCGCTCGCAGGTGGCGGTGTCATTGCCGGGGGTGCAGGCCGCAGCCAGGGCCTGCACCGCCTGCTGGGGGTCTCCTGCTTCCCAGGACAGCTCAGCCACGCGGGTGCAGAAGCCGCCGTGCGGCACCTCGCGGCACAGCCGCAACAACTGTTGCCGCCGCTCAGCCGGAATGATCACCGGCACGGTCGGCGCCGTCATCGTCACCATGGCTTCGGTCATGGCTGCCGTCATCGCCGCCTTGACCAGCTGCTCCTGCACCGCGGGATCGGCCTCGAGTGCGGCGGCACACGCCGGGGTTCCCTGTTCGAAGCCACCGTCGTCACAGGCGGCGGGGAGCTTGATGCCGGACAGGGCGGCGTCCAGCGCTGCCTTCGTCAGGGCGGGATCGGCCTCGACCGTGGGTTTGGCCTCCTCGTGCCAACGATCAGCCAGTTGCAGGCACATGCCGGGCACGCCTTCCCGGCACCCTGCTTCCAGCGCGGCCGGGGGCGCTTCACGGCGGTTGTCCAGGCACGCCGCCGCATCGGCCAGGCAGCTGCCTTCAGCCGGCCTGGCTGCGGCGGCGCACTGTGCGGGGGTCTGCAGAATGTAGACCGTGCCATCCACCTCGACCGTGCGGCCACGATCGCGCACCTGCAACGCGCTGGGCAGGCCGTACTCCAGGTTCACCAGTTGCAGCTTTCCGTCGATCTGCTGGAACGCGACCGGAGATGGCGCACTGCCGAAGTGTTTCTGCTCGCCGCGGTTCGGTGAGCTGATGCGCAGCGTACCGCTGCCTTCGTCGGCCTTGAACAGGCCGCATTGCGGTGACTGTGCGGCGGCCATCGGCGCGGCCAGCAGCAGCGCCCAGGCCAGCCAGCGGCGGCGCGGTGCGGGTGAATGCATGTCGTCTCCTTGACGATCGAACGGGAAACTCCAGGCGCTACGGCGAACCACGGCCCTCGCGCGGGGGCGTGCATTGTGCCGTGCCGGGCACGGGCTGGTAACGCTGGTAGGCGGTCTGCGCATCCATGCCAAGCAGGTCGCCATTGCCGAGCTGGCGCAGCACAAGGGTTTGGCCGTTCTGCTGCAGGTGGATGGCGCCGCTCTGCAGGCGGCCTCGCGCGCCATCGCCGAAGTCGAGCCTGTCGATCACGCCACCGGCGGCCTGGTAGCGGCCGCACGGCACCTGTTGGGCCGGAACCAGGCGCAGGTCAGCACCGAGTGCCTGCAACGGCGCGGTACGTTCGCAGGCACTGATGCGGCCTGCATCGCAGGCCACCTGCAGCGCCTGCACCGCCAACGCAGGTTCCTGTGCGATCCACTGCTGTTCGGCCACTTCGATGCAGAAGCGGCCATTTCGATGCTGCTGGCACAGCTGCTGCAGATGATCGCGTGCAGCGGCCGGAAGCGGCGAATCCGGCGTGTCTTCGTCTTCCTGTTGCAGGCGTTCACCGACCTGCTGCATGGCGGTGACCAGCGCATCGCCGGTCAGCGTCTCGCAGGCCTGCGGGTCATGGCCGGGCGTGTGTTCGCGGCAGACGGGCGGGCGTTCGAAGCGCGCGGGGCTGGTGTCATCGCTGCCGACTACAGATGTTCCATCACGAAGCTGTCGCAGCAGCGCCGAGCAGCCCGCGCCAACGCCTTCGCTGCACGCACGCTGGGCCTGGCCGGATGAAGCCGTGGGCAGCTGCGCAATGCAGTGGCTGCCGGCGGCGCGGCAGCTGCCGTCCATCGCGCTGGGCTCGCTGGCGCAGGTGCGGGACCGGCGCAGGGTGTAGGTCACCACCCCGTCGTCCTCGATGCGCTGCCCATCGGCGCTGATCCGGATCGGCTGCGCCACACCATCGTCGAGCATGACCAACCGCGTCTGTGCCGCACCGCGATCAACCCACAGCGGCTGCGGTTCGCTGCCGTCATCGTGGCGGTAGCCGCTGCCGCGAGTGGTGAACATCAGCGCCATGCCGCCATCGGCGCTGCGGTATTCGCCACATTGCAGCGCATCGGCGGCAGCGGGCAGCGCAGCCAACAGCAGCAGTGCGGGGAGAAGGGTCAGCAAGCGCATGCGACGGTCCTTGTCGTGCGGGAAAGGGGTGTGGCTCAGTGGAAGCGCGAGCGGATGTCCGGCCGCAACAGGCGCCAGGCCAGCCAGCCCTGCAGGCCGAGGATCACAAATGACATGGCCACCACGGTCAGCGTGACCAACCAGCGTTTCAGATGGAGTTCCTGCTGCAGGGCGGCGTCGTCGGAGAGAAACGGGATGACGTCACGCATGAACACGTCCAACCAGCCGGCGATCGCAAAGTTGGTCAATGCGCTCAGCAGCAGGATCACCACAAAGCTCCACAGGCCCCAGCTGCGCTCGCGCAGCAGGCCCCAGCTGGCCAGGGTCGAGGCCAGGCACAGCAGCGCGGCAATCATCGACGTGGCCACCGGATGCGCCAAAAGCCAGATCAGGCTGTGCAGGTGCTGGTCTTGCACTTCCCTCTCAACCAGGTGCCAGATCGGAAGGTTGTGCAGCGGCCACAGCAGCAGTCCCTGCATCACGAAGTAGACCGTGAGCAGCAGTGACAGCCAGAACGAGGCCTGTGCGATCGGGCGCACCCAGGCGTGATAGGCCGGCTGGACCAGCGAAGGAATCGGCGGGATCGACATTGACATCCGGTGTCCTTGCGGTCGGCGCCCGCACGCTCAGCGGGCTGTCACCCGAGTGGCGACGGCCGGCAGGATATGGTGTTCGCTCAACGGTGCCAAGGGCTGGCCATGCGGCGGCTGCAGCGGCACCCAGGCCAGTTCGGCGATCTCTGCACGTGCCTGTGGCGTGCCGTCCACCCGCACCCACCAGGCCTGCGCCTGCACGCGATGGCCGGGCTCGTTCACCGCCCAATCCTCAAAGGTGCCCAGCGCGATGGCGGTTTCGGCGCACAGCTGCACACCGAGTTCTTCGTCCAGTTCGCGGGCCAGCGCCTGCAGCGGCGCTTCGCCGGGTTCGGGCTTGCCGCCCGGCTGGATGAAGCGGCTGGCGCCCTGCTTGCGCACCACCAGCGCCCGGCCGCGGTCATCCAGGATGACCGCGGCCACGATGTGGATCGTGGCCGCGGCGTTGCTCACTTCAGGTTCTGCTCGAACAGCTTGAGGATGCGCTTGTACTGGTCCAGCCAGGAATCGGCGCGCACGTAGCCGTGGCGCTCCAGCGGGTACGGTGCGATCGACCAGTTGTCCTTGTGCAGTTCGATCAGGCGCTGGGTGAGGTTCACCGAGTCCTGGAAGAACACGTTGTCATCCATCATGCCGTGGGCGATCAGCAGGTTGTCCTGCAGGTTCTGCGCGTATTCGATCGGCGAGGACACGCGGTACGCCTCCGGATCGATGTCCGGCGTGTTGAGGATGTTGCTGGTATAGCCGTGGTTGTACTGGTGCCAATCGACCACCGGGCGCAGCGCGGCGCCGGCCTTGAACGTGCCCGGCGAGCGGAACAGGGCCATGAAGGTCATGAAGCCGCCGTAGGAACCACCGTAGATGCCGGCATGGTCGCGGTCACCCTGCTGGGTGTCGACCAGCCAGTCCAGGCCGTCCTTGTAATCCTCCAGCTCCGGGTGGCCCATGTTGCGGTAGATCGCCGTACGCCAGTCGCGGCCGTAGCCTTCGCTGCCGCGGTAATCCATGTCCAGCACGATGTAGCCCTTCTGCACCAGCAGGTTGTGGAACATCTGCTCGCGGAAGTAGGCCGGGTAGCGCTGGTGCACGTTCTGCAGGTAGCCGGCGCCGTGCACGAACATCACGATCGGGTACTTCCTGCCGGGTTCCTTGTTCGCCGGCTCGTAGTACTTGGCCCAGACCACGCCGGCGCCATGCTTGGACGGCACTGCCACCAGCTTCGGCTGGATCCACTCGCGCGCCTTGAACTCGGCAGTGCGGGTGTCGGTCAGCACGCGGGCCTGGCCTGCGCCGGAGCTCGGTACCACGGCCAGCTGCGCCGGCAGGTAGGCGCCGGAGTAGCGCACCAGCAGCTGCTGGCCGTCAGGCGACAGCGAGAAGTCTTCCACGCCGTTGAGGCTGGTCAGCTCGCGCACCTGGCGGCTGCCGGTGTCGACCGCGCAGACTTCGTAGTCATGCGGCGCCTGCTGGTTGCACAGGAAGTAGAAGCCCTTGCCATCGGCCGACGGCACCGGCGCCGAGGTTTCCCACTTGCCGCCGGTCAGCGCCTGCGGCTTGGCCGTGCCGGCCTGGGTGTACAGGTGCGAGAAGCCCGATTCCTCCGACAGCAGCCACAGCGTGCGGCCATCGGCCATCCAGCCGAAGTCGTTGAAGCCCCAGTTGATCCAGCCGTTGTCGGTCAGGCGATGGCGGTTCTGCACGCGGCCGTCGGCGGCGTTGACGCTGATGATCCAGCGGTCCTTGTTGTCGTTGGCACGCAGCATCACCGCGGCCTGCTGGCCATCGGGGCTCCAGCGGATGCCACCGCCCATGAAGTCGCTCATCACCTGCAGGCTGCGCTCGCCCTTCAGCGCGTCCTTGCCGGCCTTGCGGCGCAGCTCGGCCAGCGGATCGGTGTTGATGCCCGGCAGGCCGGCCAGCGAGACCTTCTCGGCCTTGCCGGTGCGCACGTCCACGTACCACAGGGTGTGCGGTTCGAAACCGTTGCGGCCGACGCGGGTACGGGTGTCTTCGGTTTCCTCGTAGCCCGACTCGGTCACGTACAGCGGCATCTTGCCGCCACGGCCGTCGTCGAAGTCTTTCGGCTTGGTCACCACGATCAGGTGGGTCAGGTCCGGCGACAGCACGCTGTCGGCGATCTCCACCTCGGCGCCCAGGTACACCGGGCCCGGCGCGCGGGTCGGGTCGGCCTGGCGCCAGCGCTGGTCCTGGTCCTTCAGTGCTTCGCGCTGGTCACGGTCGCGGCGCAGGGTTTCCAGCGTGCGCAGCTGCTGGTCGCGCAGCACGTCGGCCTTCGGTGCGGTACGCGGGTCCTTCTCGGCCTTCAGGCTGGCCACCTGCTGCACGCCGCTGGCGGCAGTCCAGTGGAACCAGTTCTGGCCGACGCGCCAGATCACGCCGTTGTCGGCGGCGAAGTTCACGTTGCCCGCGCGCTCGTTGCTGCGGGTCAGCTGGGTCAGCGCGCCGCTGCGCAGGTCGCGCACGAACACATCGCCATTGCGCACGAAGGCGCTGCGGCTGCGGCTGCGGTCGTAGACCGGTTCGGCCACGTCCAGGGTGCCGCGCTGGTCATCGGCCACCTGCGCGGCCACGCCACCGGTCACCGGCTGGCGGAAGGTATCGCGCACCGGGCTGCCGTTGCGCTTGAGCTGGTACTCCACCTGCTGGCTGTTCCACGACCACCAGGCCTTCTCGACCGGCGGGCCGATCCAGTCCGGGTCGGCCATGGCCTGTTCGATGGTGATCGGCGTCGGCGCGGCATGCGCAGCCGGTGCGGCCAGCACGGCCGACAGCAGGAGGGACAGGGGCAGCACTCGGGACATGGGCGGACGGCACCAGAAGAGGAAACCGGCCAAGCGTAGCAGCCGCAAGGGCCGGGGGCAGGGGCCACAGGTCATGGCAGCGGAATCGGCAAAATGCTGCAACCGGTTGCCGTGGTCGCGCATCCATTCTCCTGAACCCGCATCATCCACCGAACAGGAGCCCGACCATGCAGGAACTGATCCCGATCACCCTCTTCATCTGCATCGCCTACGCGATCCACGCCATTGCCGATGCGCGCGCGCGCAGCAAGCTGGTGGCCCCGCACGTGCCCGAGGAAGTGATCCGCTCGCTGGCCGTGCTGGAAGAAGAGCGCCGCCGCCAGGGCGCCCTGCGCTGGGGCATCAGTCTGGTCTGCCTGGCGCTGGCCATGGCCCTGCTGGAAGCCATCGGTGCCCGCGACCTGACCTTTGGTGCCGTCGCCGCACTGGTCGGCAGCGCCGGCCTCGGCCAGCTGCTGGCCTGGCACTTCACCCGTCCTGCCACACGCAAGGGCTGAGCCGGAACATGCCACGGGCACAGGGGGCGCCCCGTAGATGAGCCTGCTCGGCGAGGCATTGTCGGCACTGCGGGGCCGTCGCCGCCACGATACAGCGGCGACGGCGGCACCCGCCGCACCGCTGGACGCGGACCAGGCCCTGGTGCGGGCCATCATCGACGGCTCGCAGGTGGCGTTTTCGCAGCTGGTCGAGACCCATCAACGCACCTGCGCGCACGTGATCGGGCGCATGGTGGGCGACCGCGATCAGGTGGCCGACCTGCTGCAGGAAACTTTCCTTGCGGTGTTCCGCCAGCTGCACCGGTTTCGTTTTGAATGCTCGCTGCGCACCTGGGTATCCCGGGTCGCTTACACCACGGCGCTGCAGCACCTGCGCCGGCGGCGGCTGGAGGCGCAATGGATGGTGGCCGTGGAGGTGCCGGAGGAACTGGGCGTCGGCGATGAAGGCCCGGGCCCGGTTGAGTTGAGTGAGGCGCTGCAGGCCGGGCGCCAGCTCGGCGCGGCGCTGGAACGGCTGAGTGCACCGCAGCGCCTGATCGTCGGCCTGCACTACCTGGAGGATTTCGATCTGGCCGAGATCGAGCAGGTGACCGGACTGGCACGCGGTACCATCAAGAGCCACCTTCACCGCGCGCGCCAGGTCCTGAAGCAGGAGCTGACGCGACGTGCTGCCGCCGGAGAACTGCTGTGACTCAATCGACCGACCCTCGCGATGCGGAAAAGCGCGCGCTGGCGCAGGCGTTGCGTGAGCAGGCGCAGCAGGAAGAAACACCGGATGTGAGTGAGACGCTGCAGAAGCGCATTGCCGCTGAGTCGCGCGACAGCGGTGTGGGCTATGTGGTGGTGCAGGTGCTGTTGTTTGGCGCACTGCTGGCTGCAGCGGCCTGGTATTTCTGGCACTGAGGCGACTGCCGGGCAAGGGGCCGTTTCAATCGCGGTGGGTAGATGCCGACCCTGGTCGGCGCCCGGGTGTGTGCCAACCAAGGTTGGCAGCTACCAGAGCGGTCAATCGGTAGCGCCGGGCCATGCCCGGCGGCCTTCACGCCACCCTGCGACAAAGTGAAGCAGCGCGTCACCCGGTCGCATCCCACCTTAACGAAATCCTCCTAAAGTGGTCCGGTATCCCACCGGTCACAGGCAGGAGGCGTCCCTTGGACGCGTTGTTGTTGTCGCGGATCCAGTTCGGATTCGTCATCAGTTTCCACGTGCTGTTCCCCGCCTTCACCATTGGCACGGCGAGCTGGCTGGCCTTCATCGAATGGCGTTGGCTGCGCACGAAGTTGCCCGTGTGGCGCGAGCTGTATTTCTTCTGGCAGAAGATCTTCGCGGTGTCGTTCGGCATGGGCGTGGTCAGCGGCATCGTAATGGCCTTCCAGTTCGGCACCAACTGGCCGCGGCTGAGCGAGGTGGCCGGCACGGTCATCGGCCCGCTGTTGACCTACGAGGTGCTGACCGCGTTCTTCCTGGAAGCCAGCTTCCTCGGCGTGATGATGTTCGGCTGGGGCCGGGTCTCGCCGCGCCTGCATTTCTTCTCCACCTGCATGGTGGCGCTGGGCACGCTGTTCTCCACGTTCTGGATCCTGTCGTCCAACAGCTGGCTGCATACGCCGGCCGGCTACGAGATGGTCAACGGCATCGTGCATCCGGTCGACTGGTGGCAGGTGGTGTTCAATCCGTCCTTCCCGTACCGGCTGGCGCACATGGCGCTGGGTTCGTTCATCACCACCTGTTTCGTGATCGGTGGCGTGGGTGCGTGGTACCTGCGCAAGGGCACGCACGTGGAAGCGGGTCGGCGCATGCTGATCGCGGCGGTGGCGTTCGCCGCACTGACCGTGCCGGTGCAGATCTTTGTCGGCGACATGCATGGCCTGAACACGCTCAAGCACCAGCCGATGAAGATCGCGGCGATGGAAGCGCACTGGCATGAAACCAGGGAAGGCGAAGGCGTGCCGCTGGTGGTGTTCGCGCTGCCGAACGAAAAGGAAGAGCGCAACGACTTCGAGGTGGCCATTCCCAAGCTCGGCAGCGTAATCCTTACCCACAGCCTGGACGGCACCTTCGATCCGCTCACCTCGGTACCCGCAAGCGAACGGCCGCCGGTGACGCCGGTGTTCTTCGCCTTCCGCATCATGGTCGGGCTGGGCACGTTGATGCTGGTGCTGGCCTGGGTGTCGGCCTTCCAGTTGTGGCGGAAGAAGCTGCTGGATTCGCCGTGGCTGCTGCGTGGCTGGAACTGGATGCTGCCCAGCGGTTTCATCGCGCTGCTGTCGGGTTGGTTCGTTACCGAGATGGGGCGCCAGCCGTGGGTGGTGTATGGCGTGCTGCGCACCGCTGATGCAGTGGGCCCGCAGAGTGCGTGGATGACGGCGTTGTCGCTGGGCGTCTACGTGGTCGGCTACGCCTTCGTGTTCGGCTGGGGCATCTGGTATCTGGTGAAGATCCTGCGCCATGGGCCGCAGCCGTACGCCGAGGGGCCGTCGCTGGACCATGGCAGCCATACCCCGGCGCGCCCGCTGTCGGCCGCCGACGAACCGCTGGAGGAGCGCTGACATGGACCTGATGACCTGGCTGCCGGTGGCGTGGTTCGCGGTGATCGGCTTCGGCGTGCTGATGTATGTGGTGCTGGATGGCTTCGTGCTGGGCATCGGCATCCTCGCCCCGTTCGCCGAGGACGAGGAACAGCTGGACCTGATGATGAACACCGCCGCGCCGATCTGGGACGGCAACGAGACCTGGCTGGTGCTCGGTGGCGCCGGCCTGCTGGCGGCGTTCCCGAAGGCGTATGCGGTGCTGCTGTCGGCACTGTACCTGCCGGTGCTGCTGCTGGTGGTGGCGCTGGTGTTCCGCGGCGTGGCGTTCGAATTCCGCTTCAAAGCACATCGTTCGCGCCGGTTGTGGAGCGTGGCGTTCGGCCTCGGTTCGCTGCTGGCTACGTTTGCCCAGGGCGTGATCCTCGGCACCCTGGTGCAGGGCATCCCGCCGGTGGACGGTGTCTATCAGGGCGGGCCGTTTGCCTGGTTCAGCCCGTTCGCGATGCTGACCGGCGCCGCGCTGGTGGCCGGCTATGCGCTGCTGGGCAGCACCTGGCTGATCCTGAAGACCGAAGGGCGCGTGCAGGCGCTGGCGCGGCAGATGACCCGGCCGCTGGTGGTGGCGGTGATCGCGGCGATGGGCCTTGTGAGCAGCTGGCTGCCGTTCCTCGATTCGCGGTTGATGGATCGCTGGTTCAGCGACGGCAACTTCTGGTGGCTGTCGCCGGTGCCTTTGCTGACCCTGGCGGTGGCTGCCGCGCTGTGGCGCAGCGCGACCCATCCGCGCCGCGACCTGCCGCCGTTCCTGCTCAGCCTGGCCCTGTTCGTGCTCGGCTTCCTCGGCCTGGTGCTGGGCATGTGGCCCTACCTGCTGCCGCCGTCGATGACGCTGTGGCAGGCCGCCGCGCCGGCCTCCTCGCTGGGCTTCACCCTGGTCGGGCTGGTCATATTGCTGCCGGTCATCCTCGGCTATACGGCGTGGTCCTACCGGGTGTTCCGCGGCAAGGTGCACGCCGACACCGGTTACCACTGATCGATGGAAGACGGGGCCTGCCGTTGCCGGGCCCCGTGTTGGGGAATGTGAAACCTGCACACCCTGCGCGGGACGTGCTAGCGTGCGCTCCTTTCCGGCGGCCAGGGGGGCAGCCGGCGACGTCCTGGACGGACGCACGGCTGCAGGAACGGGGGGCCGCCGCGCGTCGCCGTAATGGCTCGTGCCTATCGTTCTCCCGTTGAAGCACCATCGCTAAATGATCGAATTCTCCATCGTCGACTGGGCCGCCTGGGCGCCCGGCCTGAGTGAGCGTAGCCAGTGGCTGGGCTGGGCCGATGCGCCGTACCTGCCGCACGGCGGGGACACGCCGGCGCTGGCCGAAGTGCCGGCGATGCAGCGCCGCCGCATCGAGCGGCTGGGTCGTATGGCGATCCAGGCCGCGTGCTGGTGCGAGGACGGGCAGGGTGCCGACAGTGATGTGCCGCTGGTGTTCGCCAGCCGCCACGGCGACGTGGCCCGTTCGATGGACCTGCTGGGCGCGCTGGTCGGCGACCAGCCGTTGTCGCCGACCGGATTCGGCCTGTCCGTGCACAACGCGATCGCCGCGCTGTATTCCATCGCCCGCGGCCACCGCGGCAACTACCTGGCGCTGGCGGCGGGCCAGGCCACGGTGGAGACGGCCTGCCTGGAGGCCGTCGGCCTGCTGGCCGACGGCGCCCGCGAGGTGCGGGTGGTGGTCTATGAGTCGCCGCTTCCTGAGATTTACGCGACGTTCGCCGACGAACCCGACCCGTTCTTTGCCTGGTGCTGGCGTTTGACCGCCCCGGCAGCGGGCCGGCCGACGCTGTCGCTGCAGTGGCAGCCGGCCGACGGCCAGGCCAGCACTGCGCCCGGCCTGCTGCCGCATGCGCTGGACCTGCACCGGTTCCTGTTGTCCGGCGCGCCGGCCCTGGAACACGTGGCCCACGGCCAGCGCTGGCGCTGGAGCCGCCGTGGCTGAGCTGCTGCGCCGCCTCGACCATGCCTGGCGGGTGTTTGGCACCGGCCTCAGCTTCGTCGCATTTGGCCTGGGCGGGCTGCTGCTCGGCGTTCTGGTGATGCCGGTACTGCTGCTGATGCGTGACCCGGTGGCGCGCCGCCGCCGCGCCCGGCGCGTGGTCCAGGTCGCGTTCGCCAGCCATCTGCGGCTGATGCGCGGGCTGGGGGTGATGACGTACGAGATCGAGGGCGGTGAGCGCCTGCAGCGCGACGGCCTGCTGGTGCTGGCCAACCACCCGACGCTGATCGACGTGGTCTGCCTGATCTCGCTGCTTCCCAACGCCGACTGCGTGGTCAAGCGGGCCGTGGCCTGCAACCCGTTCATGCGCGGTCCGGTGCGGGCCGCCGGCTACATCTCCAATGACGATGGCGCCGGCCTGGTCGATGACTGCGTGGCTGCGGTGCATGCCGGCGGCACCCTGGTGATCTTCCCGGAGGGCACCCGCAGCGTGCCAGGGCAGCCGCCGCGGCTGCAGCGCGGGGCCGCCAACATCGCTGTACGGGGCCGCCTCGACGTCACCCCGGTGCGGATCACCTGCAGCCCGCCGACGCTGACCAAGGGGCAGAAGTGGTATCGTGTCCCCTCACGTCGCTTTCACGTTCGGCTGCAGATCGGCGAAGATATCCCGATCGCGCCATTTCTGGCCGAAGACGACTCGCCAAGGGGGGATGCCTTGGCAGCCCGTCGCGTCACCGAGCACCTTTCTCGTTATTTCGACCTGTCTGGAGATCCGAACCGTGCAAGCACTTGAGCACGAGATCAAGGAATTGATCATTTCCTCCCTTTCGCTGGAGGACATCACGCCGGAGGACATCGATCCGACCGCGCCGCTGTTCGTCGAGGGCCTTGGCCTGGATTCGATCGACGCGCTGGAGCTGGGCCTGGCGCTGCAGAAGAAGTACGGTGTGAGCCTCTCGGCCGATTCGGAAGAAACCCGTCGCCATTTCTCCAGCGTGCGCGCGCTCGGCGAGTTCGTCGCCGCCCGCCAGTCGTAACGGTGCCAGGACCTGCCATGACCAAGAATGAACTGTTCGAACGCATCGTCAGCATCCTGACCGACAGCTTCGAGATCGAAACCGCCCGGATCACGCCCGAGGCCCGCCTGTACGACGACCTGGACATCGACAGCATCGATGCGGTGGACCTGATCGTGCAGCTCAAGCCGCTGCTCGGCCGCAACCTGCAGCCGGAAGCGTTCAAGGCCGTGCGTACCGTGCAGGACATCGTCGATGTGGTGCACAGGCTGCTGCCGGACCAGGCAGCCGCCTGACCGCAGCGCCGGCGGCTCCACCATGGCACGCGCACGCACGGTCGTGGTGGCTGCGATCTCGCTGGCCTACCCGGTGCTGGTGTACCTGGCGATGGGCCGCTTCGAGCCACGCTGGCTGTCGCTGCTGCTGTTCACCCTGGCCCTGCTGCGCGCGCTGAGTACGCGCCAGCCGCTGTGGTGGGCCGCGGCTGCGGGCACCGGCCTGCTGGCGGTGCTGGCCACCGTGCTCAACCAGGCCCTGCCGCTGAAGCTGTACCCGGCGCTGGTCAACGCAGTGATGCTGGCGGTGTTCGGCACCAGCCTGCGTTTCGGCCCGCCGCTGGTGGAACGCCTGGCACGGCTGCAGGAACCGGACCTGCCTGCGTTCGCGGTGGCCTATACCCGCCGCGTCACCCAGGTGTGGTGCGGGTTCTTCGTTCTCAACGGCAGCCTGGCCCTGCTGACCGCGCTGTATGCGTCGGACCGGGTCTGGATGCTCTACAACGGATTGTTGGCGTACGTGATGATGGGCGTGCTGTTTGCAGGTGAGTGGCTGGTGCGGCGGCGGGTGAAGGCGGCGCACGCGCATGGCTGAGTGGATTGCCCTGGACCGGCTGCTGCTGGAGGCGCGGCCGCATCGAAGCGTTGGCGTCTGCGATGGCGAGGTGATCGACCACGCCCGCTTCCGCCAGCGCGTGCTGGCCTGGCGCGCCGCATTTGGGGCCGCCGAAGGCCGTGACTGGGCCCTGTATTTCGATGATGCCGTGGCCTTTGCCGCTGCGTTGTTCGGTGCCTGGCATGCCGGCAAGCGAGTGTTCCTGGCCGCCGACAACCTGCCGGCCACGCTGCAGGCGCTGCAGCCGCAGGTGAGCGGTTTCGCAGGCGACGTGTCCGCCGATTACCGCCCGCTGGCGGCGCTGGACGCTGCACTGGACGACGGACTGCAGGCGCTGGACGAGCGCGCCTGCGAACTGTGCGTGTTCACCTCCGGCAGTACCGGTCAGCCGAGCGCGATCGGCAAGCGCCTGGACCAGCTGGCGCGCGAGGTGGATGCGCTGCAGGCTGCGTTCGGCGCGCAGATGGAAGGCGTGCAGGTGCATGGCACGGTGTCCCACCAGCACATCTACGGCCTGCTGTTCCGCGTGCTGTGGCCGCTGGCCGCCGGCCGCCTGATCCATCCACGCCGGTTCTTCCATGAAGACCTGGTGGGCGCGCTGGCCGGTACCGACACGGTGCTGGTGGCCACCCCGGCCCACCTCAAGCGCCTGCCCGAGCAGCTCGACTGGGCCAGCCTGCATGGCCGCCTGCGCGCGGTGTTCTCCTCCGGTGGCCCGCTGCCGGAAGACGCCGCACGCCAGGTGCGGCAGTGGCTGGGCGTGGCACCGACCGAGGTCTATGGCAGCAGCGAGACCGGTGGTATCGCCTGGCGCCGCTGGGATACGGATCTGCCGCCGTGGCAGCCGCTGCCGGGCGTGCAGTGGCGCATCGAGGATGGCTGCCTGGCGGTGGCCTCCGCGCATCTGGAAACCCCGGATTGGTGGCGTACCCAGGACCGCGTTGAAGCGTTGGCCGACGGCCACTTCCGCCTGCTGGGCCGTGCTGACCGCATCGTCAAGATCGAAGAACGCCGCGTTTCGCTGGATGCACTGGAACGCGCGCTGCGCGAAGACGCCGAAGTGGACGACGTGCGCGTGCTGGTCCTGTCTGGCCAGCGCGAGCAGCTGGCCGCCGTGGTGGTACCGGCCGACCCGGCACTGCTGGAGGGCGGTGACGCCGCGCGCCGCGCGCTGGGCCAACGCCTCGGCGCGCGCCTGGCACATGCGCATGACGCGGTGACCCGGCCGCGCCGTTGGCGGCTGCTGCCGGCGCTGCCGATCAACGCACAGGGCAAGGTCACCCAGGCGGCACTGGCAGCGCTGTTCCAGCCGCTGATGCCGGTGCCGGTCTGGGACCGCCGCGATGCTGCCAGCGCCACGCTGCGCATGACCCTCGACCCGGCGCTGCGGCCGTTCCAGGGTCATTTCCCGCAGGCGGCGATCCTGCCCGGCGTGGCGCAGCTGGACTGGGCGGTGCGTTTCGGCCGCCAGGTGTTCGCGATGCCGGCAGCGTTCCTGCGCATGGATGCGGTGAAGTTCCAGCATGTGGCCCGACCGGGCGATGAGCTGACCCTGCAGCTGGACTGGGATGCTGCACGCAGCGTGCTGGCCTTCCGTTACACCTCCAGCCACGGTGTGCATGCCAGCGGCAAAGTGGTCTTCGCCGATGCGGACTGATCCGGCCGTTGCCGGTGCCGCGTTCGCGCCACTGGTGGTGATTCCCGTCTACGACCACGAGCACGCCATCGCGGCGGTGGTCGACGGCGTGCAGGCCGCTGGCCTGCCGTGCCTGCTGGTCGACGATGGCTCGCATGAGGCGTGCGCGACTGCACTGCGTTCACTGGCGCAGCGCCAGGGCGTCGACCTGCTGCGCCTGGACATCAACCAGGGCAAGGGCGGGGCGATGCTGGCCGGTTTCGCCGAAGCCGGTGTGCGTGGCTACAGCCACGCGCTGCAGATCGATGCCGACGGCCAGCACGATACCGCTGACCTGCCACGCTTCATCGAAGCAGCGCGCGCCCATCCCGAGGCGGTGATCTGCGGCATCCCGGCCTACGACGCCAGTGTTCCGAAGGCGCGCCTGTACGGCCGCTACGCGACCCATATCTGGGTCTGGATCAACACACTGTCGCTGCACCTGCGCGACACCATGTGCGGCTTCCGCGTGTATCCGCTGCCGCCGGTGCTGCGCCTGATCGGTGAAGAGACCATCGGCCACCGCATGGATTTCGATACCGAGGTGATGGTGCGCCTGTACTGGCGACAGCTGCCGGTCGAGCACCTGGCCACGCGCGTGACCTATCCCGCCGATGGCGTGTCGCACTTCGATGTGTGGCGTGACAACGTGCGCATCAGCCGCATGCATACCCGCCTGTTCTTCGGCATGCTCTGGCGCGCACCGCGCCTGCTGTGGCGCCGCCTGCGGGGGCAGTGCTGAGATGGCGGCCGCGCAGGGTGCCCCGCACTGGGCCGACATCGGCGAATCGACGTCGGTGGCCGGCGTGCTGTTCCTGTGCTGGGTGCACCGCTGGTTCGGGCGCTGGCCGTTCCGCCTGTGCGTGTGGCCGGTGGTGGCCTGCCATTGGCTGGGCAACCGTGTCGGTCGCCAGGCTTCAATGCAGTACCTGCAGCGCCTGCAGGCGCACAGCGGCGCGCTCGGCCGTGCGCCGACCCGGCGCGACAGCCTGCGCCACTTCTTCGCCTTCGCCGACACGATGCTGGACAAGATCCTCGGCCTGGGCGGGCGCTATCCGGCCGAACGCATCCACCTGCATCGCGACCTGGTGCTGGAGAAGATCGCGCGCCGCGAGGGCGGGCTGATCCTGACCGCGCACATCGGCTGCCTGGAACTGTGCCAGGTGCTGGCCGAACAGGTGCCGGGGTTCCGCATCACCGTGCTGGTGCACACCGCGCATGCGCAGCGCTTCAATCGCCTGCTGCAGCGGCTGGATCCGCTGGCGGCGGTGGAACTGGTGCAGGTGACCGAAATGGGGCCGGCCACGGCAGTGATGCTGGCCGAGCGCGTGGCGGCGGGTGGCTTCGTCGCCATCGTCGGCGACCGCACGCCGGTGCAGGGCGGACGCAGCGTCACCGCCGATTTCCTTGGCCACCGCGCCCCGTTCCCGATCGGCGCCTATGTGCTCGCCGCCGCACTGGGCTGCCCGGTCTACACCATGGCCTGCCTGCACCAGGGCGAGGGCTACCGCGTGGCATTTGAACAGTTCGCCGAACGCATCGTGCTGCCGCGTGGCTCACGCGATGCGGCACTGGCCGAACAGGCGCAGCGCTTCGCGCGCTGGCTGGAACTCCAGGTCATCCAGTCCCCGTTGGACTGGTTCAATTTCTTCCCCTTCTGGGATCAGGCTCCGCATGACGACTGACGCCGTACCCGTGTGCCGCTTTGGCGATGCACCGTTGACCATCGAAGACGTGGTTGCCCTGGCCCAGCGCCAGTGCGAGGCCGCACTGAGCGACGCGCCGGCGTTCCGCGTGCACATCCAGCGTGGTGCCGACTTCCTCGACCGCCTGCTGTGCGAGGATGGCGTGATCTACGGTGTGACCACCGGCTATGGCGACTCGTGCACGGTGAATATTCCGCCGGCGCTGGTGGCCGAGCTGCCGCACCATCTGTACACCTACCATGGCTGCGGCCTGGGTCGTTACCTGGACCCGGTCGAGACCCGTGCGGTGCTGGCCGCGCGCCTGGCGTCGCTGGTGCGCGGCATGTCCGGCGTCAGCGTGCCGCTGCTGGAAGGCCTGGCCACGCTGCTGCAGCACGACGTGCTGCCGATGATTCCGGCCGAAGGTTCGGTCGGTGCCAGTGGCGACCTGACGCCGCTGTCGTACGTGGCGGCGGTGCTGTGCGGCGAGCGCGAGGTGCTGCACGACGGCCGCGTGCAGCCGGCGGCGGATGTGCTGGCAAAGATCGGCATGACCCCGCTGAAGCTGCGGCCGAAGGAAGGCCTGGCGATCATGAACGGCACCGCGGTGATGACCGGCCTGGCCTGCCTGGCCTGGCAGCGCGCCGATTACCTGGCACGCATGGCCACGCGCCTGACTGCGTTCAACGTGCTGGCCAGCGATGGCAACGCGCACCACTTCGACGAAACCCTGTTCGCGGCCAAGCCGCACCCGGGCCAGGGCCGCATCGCCGCGCGCCTGCGCAGTGACCTGCACAGCGAGCGCCCGCCGCGCAATGAACAGCGCCTGCAGGACCGCTATTCGCTGCGCTGCGCGCCGCATGTGATCGGCGTGCTGGAGGACAGCCTGCCGTTCCTGCGCCAGCTGATCGAAACCGAACTGAACAGCGCCAACGACAACCCGCTGATCGACGCCGACGGCGAGCGCATCCTGCATGGCGGCCACTTCTACGGGGGCCACATCGCGCTGGCGATGGACACCTTGAAGAACACCGTGGCCAACGTTGCCGACCTGCTCGACCGGCAGCTGGCCCTGGTGGTCGATGCCCGCTACAACCATGGCCTGCCGGCCAACCTGTCGGCGGCCACCGGCCCGCGCGCGGCCATCAACCATGGCCTGAAGGCACTGCAGATCAGCGTGTCGGCCTGGACCGCCGAAGCGCTGAAGCAGACCATGCCGGCCAGCGTGTTCTCGCGTTCCACCGAATGCCACAACCAGGACAAGGTCAGCATGGGCACCATCGCCGCGCGCGACTGCCTGCGCGTGATCGAGCTGACTGAACAGGTGGTGGCCGCGATGCTCATCGCCGCCCGCCAGGGCCTGGCCCTGCGTGAACGGGTTGGCCTGAACGCGCAGCTGCATGGCAGTCTGGCCGGCATGTACGCCGACCTGGGGCAGCGCATCGCCCTGGTTGAAGAGGACCGCGCGCTGGATCGCGAACTGCGGGAACTGCTGGTGGAGATCCGCGCGCAACGTTGGGAGCTGTATGCCGGTGAATGAGGCTATCGAACGGGTTGGCGAGATTGCGTTGACGCCCGCCTTCCATGACTGCGATCCGATGAACGTGGTCTGGCATGGCAACTACTTCAAGTACTTCGAAATCGCGCGCTGCGCGCTGCTCGGGCGCTACGACTACGACTATCCGCAGATGCTCGAATCGGGCTACCTGTGGCCGGTGGTCGATGCACGGGTGAAGTATGTGCGCCCGCTGCTGTTCAACCAGGCGCTGCGCGTGATCGCGCGCATCGTGGAATGGGAGAACCGGCTGAAGATCGAGTACGAAATTCTCGATGCGCAGAGCGGCCAGGTATTGACCCGTGCGATGACCATCCAGGTCGCGGTGGACGCGGCCAGCAAGGAAATGCTGTACCAGTGCCCGCCGGTACTGTGGGAACGCCTGGGAGTGCCTGCGCCATGAACCGAGCGAACCGTTTCGCGCGTGCGCTGCTGTGCGCGCTGCTGCTGGTGGCCGCACCACTGGTGCAGGCGGCCGATCCTGCCATCGATGCGATTACCCAGGCGGTGGCGCGGCCGGATGTGCTGCGTGGCCAGTTCAGCCAGGAAAAGCAGGTCAGCGGCTTCAAGAATCCGCTGCGTTCGCAGGGCCGGTTCGTGGTCGCGCGCCAGCACGGCGTGATCTGGACCACGCTCAAGCCGTTCCCCTCGGAAGTGGTGGTCACCGCCGACCGCATCCTCAGCCGCCAGCGTGATGGCAGCACCCGCGTCGAACTGGACGCGCGGCAGCAGCCGGCGATGCGTTCGGTGAACGCGATCATGTTCGCGCTGATGAGTGGCGACGTGCAGGCACTGTCCAGCCAGTTCAACGTGGCGGCCAGCCGTGAAGGGCAGGGCTGGCGGCTGCGCCTGACGCCGAAGTCGGCGATGCTGGCCAAGGCTTTCGAATCGCTGACCCTGCAGGGCGACCGCTACGTGCGCCAAGTCGAGATCGTCGAGGCCAACAAGGATCGCACGCAGATCCAGTTCAGCGCGTTGAGCGAGGCGCCGGCCACTCTCAATGCCGACGAGGCCCGCCGCTTTGAGTGAGGCCGTGGCATCGAACGCACCGGACCGGTTGCGGCGCTGGTGGCACTGGCTGGGCATTGCCTGGCTGCTGGTGCTGCTGGTGATGGGCGCGCAGCAGTGGCGCCTGTGGAGCCAGCAATCGCGGATCGACACCGACATCCTCGCCCTGCTGCCGCAGGATGCGCACGACCGCCTGTTGAGCGACGTCACCCGGCGCATCGCCGATGGCAGTTCGCGGCAGGTGGTGGTGCTGCTCGGCAGCAAGGACAGCGCGGCCGCCAAGCGTGCGCAGGCGGCCTTTGCGGCGGCCATGGCCAAGGACGCCGACCACGCCTTGCTGGTACCCAGCGGCTCGATCGAAGGCTGGTTTGACGAGGCGCGCGCGTTCTACGCGCCGTACCGCGACCGCCTGCTGACGCCGGTCCAGCGCGAGCAGCTGCAGGGCAGCGAACCGGGCGCGTTGGCCGAGCAGGCGTTGGCCGCGCTGTACGGCCCGATGGGTGCGCCGCGATTGACTGAATGGCGCCAGGATCCGTTGTCGCTGTGGCCGCAGTGGTGGCAGCAGCAGGCGCAGGGTTCGGGCCTGCGGTTGGGCGATGACGGCCTGCTTGAAGCCGAGGGCAGGCATTGGGCCGTGCTGCAGTTCGATACGCCCGGCTCGGCGTTCCAGCTGGATGGCGAGCGCCATCTCGATGGCCTGCTGGAACGTGCCGGGCAGGCCGCCACGGCGGCGGCGCCGGAGCTGGAAATCCTGCACGCGGGCGTGCCGCTGCATGCCGAGGCCGCCGCGGTGCAGGCCAACCAGGAGATCAACACCATCGGTTGGGGGTCGCTGGCGGCGGTGCTGCTGCTGGTGTGGCTGGCATTCCGCTCGCTGCGGCCGATCCTGCTGGTCGCCGCCTCGCTGCTGATCGGCTGTGGCGTGGCGCTGGCGGTGACCGTGCTGGTGTTCGGCAAGGTGCACGTGCTGACCCTGGTGTTTGGTGCGTCGCTGGTAGGTGTGGCCGAGGATTACGGCATTCACTGGTTCGCCTCGCGCCAGGCCGAACCGGCCGATCGCCGCTGGAAACTGCTGCGGCATCTGCTGCCCGGCCTGTGGCTGGCCCTGCTGACCAGTGCGCTGGCCTACCTGGCGCTGGGCCTGGCCCCGTTCCCGGGCCTGCGCCAGATGGCATTGTTCTCGGTGGTCGGCCTGGCCGCTGCTTTCCTTACGGTGATCTTCTGGTTCCCGTGGCTGGATGGCGGTGAGATCCGCCAGACCCGTTTCTCGCAGTGGCTGGGCAACACGCTGGAGCGCTTCCCGCGCCTGCATGGCCGCCGCGCGGTGACGATGTTCGTGGTGATCACGCTGGCGCTGTCTGCCATCGGCATCGCCCGCCTGCAGAGCAATGACGACCTGCGCAGCCTGCAGTCCTCGCCGCCGGCGTTGATGGCGCAGCAGATCCGCCTGAGCCAGCTGCTGGGCATGCCCAGCCCGGCGCAGTTCTACCTGGTGCAGGGTGCCGATGCCGCGCAGCTGCTGCAGCGCGAGGAAGCACTGACCGAGCGCCTGCGTGTATTGGCCACCGACAAGCGCATTGGTGGCTATCGCGCGATCAGCGATTGGCTGCCGTCGCCGGCGCGCCAGCAGGCCGATGCCGCGCTGACCGCGAAGGTGGAACCCGGCGTGCTGTCGGCCGTGGCCGAGGCCGTGGGCGAGCCGCTGCAGCGACCGCAGTTCGCCGCCGCGCCGCTCACCGCCGAAGCCTTCCTGGCCTCGCCGGCGTCGCAGCCGTTCCGCCACCTGTGGGTGGGCGGGGTCGGCGGGCAGATGATCAGCGTGGTGATGGTCGATGACCTGTCGCGCGCCGACGCGCTGTCCACCCTGCAGGGCGCGGCCGAAGGCCTGCCCGGTGTGCGCTGGGTGGATCGCACCGCCGACTTCTCCACGTTGCTGGGCCACTACCGCAAGCTGATGGGCGGGCTGCTGCTGGTCGGCATCGCGCTGGTGTTCGGCGCGCTGTGGCTGCGCTACCGCCGCCAGGCCTGGCGCGTGTTCGCGCCGACCCTGATTGCCGGTGCATTGACCCTGGGCCTGCTGGGCCTGTTCGGCCAGCCGCTGCAGCTGTTCAACGTGCTGGCGTTGATGCTGCTGCTGGGCATGGGCATCGACTACGGCATCTTCCTGATCGAGCACCGTGGCGATGCCAGCGCCTGGCTGGCGGTGTGCGTGGGCGCGGCCAGCACCTGGCTGTCGTTCGGCCTGCTGGGCCTGTCGCAGACCCCGGCGCTGCGCGCGTTCGGCCTGACCCTGCTGTTCGGCATCGGCCTGGTCTGGCTGATCTCGCCGTTGTTCCGGCCGCCGCCGCATGACCTGCCGCCAGCCTGAACCTGTCTTCCGACTTCCTTCTTTCCACCTGATCGAGCAACAAGGACGCACCGATGAATACTGCTGTGGATGCTGTCGAACGTACTGAGATCCTGATCATCGGCGCCGGCCCGGCCGGCTCCGTGGCTGCGGCGATGCTGCGCCAGCAGGGCCGCCAGGTGCTGATGCTGGAGCGCCAGCAGTTTCCGCGCTTCTCCATCGGCGAAAGCCTGCTGCCGCAGAGCATGGAATACATCGAGGCCGCCGGCCTGCTGCAGGACGTGGTCGAAGCGGGCTTCCAGCACAAGAACGGCGCCGCCTTCGTGCATGGCGAGGCGCGCACCGCGTTCGATTTCAGGAAGAAGTTCTCGCCAGGCTGGGGCACCACCTACCAGGTGCAGCGCGCCGACTTCGACAACGTGCTGGCACGCGGTGCCGAGCGCATGGGCACCACGCTGCGCTTCGGCGACGAAGTGCTGTCGGTCGAAGCGGGCGAGCAGCCGGCGGTGGCCGTGCGCCGCCCGGATGGCAGCGAATACCGCATCGAGGCCGATTTCATCCTCGACGCATCGGGCTTCGCGCGCCTGCTGCCGCGCCTGCTGCAGCTGGAATCGCCGTCCAACTTCCCTGTGCGCGGCGCGATCTTCTGCCACGTGCGCGACAACATTCCGGCTGAAGCGGACTTCGACCGCAACAAGATCCTGATCACCACCCACCCCGAACACATCGACGTCTGGTACTGGACGATCCCGTTCTCCAACGGCTGCTGCTCGCTGGGCGTGGTTGCCGAACCGTCGTTCTTCGAACGCTACGAGGGCGACGACCTGCGGAAGCTGCAGGCCATCGTCGGCGAGGACCCCAACCTGACCCGCCTGCTGGCCAACGCCGAATGGGCGGTGCTGCCGGTGCGCCGCATCACTGGCTACTCGGCCAACGTCAGTTCGCTGTGGGGCCCGGGCTACGCCCTGCTGGGCAATGCCGGCGAGTTCCTCGACCCGGTGTTCTCCTCCGGCGTCACCATCGCCTTCAAGTCCGCGCAGCTGGCCAGCGAATGCCTGGCGCGCCGCTATGCCGGTGAAACCGTCGACTGGGAAGCTGAATTCTCGATCCCGCTGCGTGCCGGCGTGAAGACCTTCCGCCGCTTCGTCGAAAGCTGGTACGAGGGCGGCTTCCAGAAGATCATCTACCACCCGCAGCAGCAGCCCGAAGTGCGCGACATGATCAGTTCCATCCTGGCCGGCTACGCCTGGGACACCAACAACCCGTATGTGGCCGACGAAAGCGGCCGCCGCATGCGCGTGCTGGAGCAGCTGTGCAGCGCCTGATCGCCCGTACCGCGACCGTGCTGCTGTGCCTGCTGCTGGCCGCCTGTGCCGGCCGCATGCCCAAGCCATTGGTGGAACTGCCGCCGCTGCGCCTGTCGCCGGCCAGCCTGCCGGCGCCGCTGGCATTGCAGCAGCAGCTGCATTTCCGTTTCGGCAGCCATGAGCGCGACCTCGATGCGCTGCTGGAAGCCGATGCGCAGCAGGTGCAGCTGGCGGTGCAGGCGATGGGCCAGACCGGCGTGCGCCTGCAGTGGGACGGCCAGCAGCTGACCCAGCAGCGCGCGCCGTGGCTGCCGCCGCAGGTACGTGCCGAGCGTGTGCTGGATGACCTGCAGTTCGCGCTGTGGCCGACCGCGGCCATCGCCGCCGCGCTGCCGGCCGGCTGGGAGGTCAGCGACGACGGCCAGCAGCGCCGCCTGTCGCGTGGCGGCACGGTGTGGCTGCAGCTGCAGCGCCTGGACGATGGCAGCGTGCAGCTGGACAACCGTGCCGAAGGCTATGCGCTGCGCATCGAATCGATCGACATGGCCGGGCAGGACCGATGAGTGCACCGATCTACCTGAACGACCTGGGCGTGGTCTGCGCGCTCGGCGATGGCCGCGCCGCGGTCGCGTCGGCGATGTTCGCCGATGTGCCGGGCGGGCTCAGCGACAACGACAGCCTGTTGCCGGGGCGCACCCTGGCGTTGGGGGAAGTACGCACGCCGCTGCCGGCGCTGGATGACCTGCCAGTGGCCCTGCGCGGGCGCAACAACGCCCTGCTGGACGTGGCGCTGGCGCAGATCGCACCGGCGGTGGCCGCCGCGATCGCCCGCCACGGTGCCGAGCGCGTGGCGGTGGTGCTGGGCACCAGCACCTCGGGCATTGGTGAATCCGAGCAGGCATTGCGCAGCCACGCCGAACAGGGCCAGTGGCCGCAGGGCTTCGATTATGCCCAGCAGGAAATGGGCACCGCCGCGCAGTTCGTGCGCCAGCGCAGTGGCGCACAGGGGCCGGCATGGACCCTGTCCACGGCGTGTTCGTCCAGCGCCAAGGCGCTGATGTCGGCCGCGCGCATGCTGCGTGCCGGCATCGTTGATGCGGTGATTGCCGGCGGTGCCGATTCGCTGTGCCGCTTCACGGTGGCCGGCTTCAGCGCACTGGAATCGGTGTCGGCCCTGCGCTGCAATCCATTCTCGCAGCACCGCTCCGGCATCAACATCGGCGAGGGCGCCGCGCTGTTCCTGCTCACCCGCGAGCCCGGCCCGGTGTGCCTGGCGGGGTGGGGCGAATCGGCCGACGCCCACCACATGTCCGCCCCCGACCCGCAGGGGATGGGGGCCATCGACGCCCTGCAGCAGGCGCTGCTGCGCGCCGGCTGGGGCGCCGACGAAGTGGATTACGTGAACCTGCATGGCACCGCCACCGGGCACAACGATGCGATGGAAAGCCTGGCGGTCTCGCAGGTGCTGGGCCACAGCGTGCCAGCCAGTTCGACCAAGCCGCTGACCGGCCACACGCTGGGTGCCTCGGGCGCGATCGAGGCCGCGCTGTGCTGGATCCTGCTGGCCGAGAACCCGCAGCAGCAGCTGCCGCCGCACTGGTGGGACGGCGTGGCCGACCCCGCGCTGCCGGTGTTGCCGCTGGTCGCACCGGCCACCCGGCTGGCGCAGGCGCCGCGGCGGGTGCTGAGCAATTCGTTCGCCTTCGGCGGCAGCAATGCCGTGCTGGCGCTGGAGCGCCGATGAACACCTTGTACGCAATCGAAGACGTGGTGCCGCACCGCCAGGACATGTGCCTGCTGGAGCGCATCACGCAGTGGGACCAGGACACCCTCGAGGCCGAACTGGTGGTGCCCGAATCCGGCCTGTTCGTGGAGAACGGCGAAGTGCCGGCGTGGGTCGGCATCGAATACATGGCGCAGGCCATCGCGGCCTGGGCCGGCTGCCGTGCGCGTGCGGCCGGCAAGCCGCCGCAGCTGGGCTTCCTGCTCGGCAGCCGCCGCTACAGCAGCGCGCGCAGCAGCTTCCCCAGTGGTTCGCGGCTGCGCGTACAGGCGCGCTGCGAGCTGTTGGGTGACAATGGATTGGGGATGTTCGCCTGCCGCATCCTGGCAGGTGAGGACGAATGGGCGACAGCCAACGTGTCGGTGTTCGAACCGGCCGACGCGATGGCCTATCTGGAGAGTGGACAGGCATGACAGGGAATCGAAGCGTGCTGGTGACCGGCGCCAGCCGGGGCATCGGCCGGGCCATCGCGCTGCGCATCGCGCGTGATGGCTTCGACGTGGTGGTGCATTGCCGCAGCCGCCTGGAAGAAGCACAGGCCGTGGTGGCCGAGATCCAGGCCTTGGGCCAGCAGGCCCGCGTGCTGGCGTTCGACGTGGCCGACCGCGAGGCCGCACGGGCCGCGCTGGAGGCCGATGTCGAAGCGCACGGCGCGTACTACGGCGTGGTCTGCAATGCCGGCATCGCCCGTGATGGCGCCTTCCCGGCACTGTCGGCGGAGGATTGGGACCAGGTCATCCACACCAACCTGGATGGCTTCTACAACGTGCTGCATCCGCTGATCATGCCGATGGTGCGGCGGCGCAAGCCGGGCCGCATTGTCACCCTGTCGTCGGTGTCCGGACTGGCCGGCAACCGCGGCCAGGTCAACTACAGTGCCGCCAAGGCCGGCATCATCGGTGCCACCAAGGCCCTGGCGCTCGAACTGGCCAGCCGCCAGATCACCGTCAACTGCGTGGCCCCGGGCCTGATCGAGACCGAAATGCTCAACGATGAAGTGATCGAACACGCGCTCAAGCTGATTCCCGCCGGCCGCGTCGGTCGTCCCGACGAAGTGGCGGCGACGGTGGCGTTCCTGCTGTCCGAGCCGGCCGGCTACATCACCCGCCAGGCCATCTCGGTGAACGGGGGCATGCTCTGATGGCCGCCGATCGTCGCGTGGTGGTTACCGGTGCGGCCGCCATCAGTCCGCTCGGCCACGACTGGCCGACCATCGAGGCGCACCTGCGCAGCTGCCGCAACGCGGTGCGCGCGATGCCCGAGTGGGACGTCTATGCCGGGCTGAACACCAAGCTGGCCGCGCCGGCGCAGGACTTCGAGCTGCCGCCGAACTACAACCGCAAGACCACCCGCTCGATGGGCAAGGTCGCGATCATGTCGGTACGCGCCACCGAAGTGGCGCTGCGCGAAGCCGGCCTGCATGAGCACCCGGTGCTGCGCAGCGGGCGGACGGGCGTGGCCTACGGATCGTCCTCGGGCAGCCATGAGGCCACCGGCGAATTCGGGCGCATGCTCAACGAATTCACCACCGAAGGCATCAGTGCCACCACCTACCTGAAGATGATGAGCCATACCGCGCCGGTCAATATCGGTGTGTTCTTTGGTTTGTCCGGGCGCGTCTACACCACCTCCAGCGCCTGCACCTCGGGCAGCCAGGGCGTGGGCGCAGCCTATGAAGCGATCCGCAGCGGCAAGCAGACGGTGATGGTGGCCGGCGGTGCCGAGCAGCTCGATGCCACCGCCGCGGCGGTGTTCGACACCCTGTTCGCCACCAGCGTGCGCAACGATGCGCCGCAGACCACGCCGCGCCCGTTCGATGCCGGCCGCGATGGCCTGGTGCTGGGCGAGGGTGCCTGCACGCTGATCCTGGAAGACCTGGAGCACGCGCAGGCGCGCGGTGCCACCATTCTTGCCGAGGTGGTCGGCTACGGCACCAACAGCGACGGCCAGCACGTCACCCAGCCCAGCGCCGACACCATGGCCCAGGCCATGCGCCTGGCGCTGGAGGATGCGGGCCTGGAGGCGGCGCAGATCGACTACGTCAACGCCCACGGCACCGCCACCGATCACGGCGACATCGCCGAGACCCAGGCCACCGTGCAGGTGTTCGGCAGCCGCATGCCGATCAGCTCGCTGAAGAGCTACGTCGGCCACATGCTGGGCGCCTGTGGTGCGTTCGAGGCCTGGATGAGCATCGAGATGATGCGTGCCGGCTGGTTTGCGCCCACCCTGAACCTGGCCGAGGTCGATCCACGCTGCGGCCAGCTCGACTTCATCACTGGGCAGGGCCGCGAACTGCAGGCCGAGTACGTGATGAGCAACAACTTCGCCTTCGGCGGCATCAACACCTCGCTGGTGTTCCGCCGCTGGCGCGAGTGATCCACCGCCCCACCGCCGCTGTTCCCGCAACCTACCCGCACCCTCGACAAGGAGATGTTCCGATGCGCCGCACCCTGATGATCGCCACGGCCACCGCACTGCTGGCCCTGGCCTCCACCGCTTCTGCCCGCGATACCCGCGTGGAGCAGTCCCTGCAGGAACTGGTCAGTTCGCAGGCTGCCAAGGACGCCGGCATCGACGGCAGCGTCCGTTTCTACCTGGCCGGCCAGCCGGTCAGCGTGCAGCAGCGCCTGGGCGAAGACGTGACCAACAAGAAGACCAACGCCGCCAACAAGAGCGATGCCGAAGCCTGCCGCTGGGTCGCGCTGTCGGCGCTGCGCGCGCTGCAGGACGGTGCCAAGTCGCGCGGCGCCAACGCCGTGGTCGACATCGTCAGCTACTACAAGAAGAACGAGTTCAAGAGCAGCACCAACTACGAATGCTATGCCGGTGCGATCCTCGCCGGTGTCGCGCTGAAGGGCACCTACGCCAAGGTCAAGTAAGCGCCTGCGTGGTGGCGGCTGTGGCTGAACGCCGCCGCCACATTGCTGAACCCCGCCGGGGAAACGCCGTCGATCGCGCCGCCATCGTCGGCTGACGGCTTTCCCCGGTGTCGGCTTTCCGACACAATCATGGCTCTTCCCGGGTTATCGTCCCGCGGACATGCACGCCTACGTCTATAAAAGCCAACTCAAGCCGGACACCTACGTCTACGTTCCCCGTCGCGATGATTTCAGCGCGCTGCCTGCGCCGCTGCTCACTTCGCTGGGGACGCTCGCCTTCGTCCTGGAAGTGGCCCTGGATGCCCAGCGCCGCCTGGCCCAGGCCGATCCGGAAAAGGTCCGCAGCGAAATGAGCGAGCGCGGGTTCTACCTGCAGGTGCCGCCGTCGGTGGCCAGCCTGATGCCGCGCCACTATGACTGACACGTCCCGTCCGCGCGCCCTGTCGATCGCCTTCGCCGTGGGCGCCGTGCTGGCGCTGGGCGCCGCCGTGGGCGGCGTTCCAGGCGCCATCCTTGCCGCACTGGCACAGCCGGCGTTCGCGCTGGCGGTGTCGTGGTGGCGGCGCAGCCGCGCGTTGCTGCCGCTGAAGGTGGTTGCGCGCCAGGACCTGCCGGCGCTGCTGGCGTTGTGGGCCGCCGCCCCGCTGCTGCTGGCGCTGCTGCTGGCCTGGCCGCTGGCGGCGCTGCGTGACAGCGGCAGCCTGGCCGCGGTGCTGGGCCTGAGCGTGCTGGTCAGTGCGGGCCTGCTGGCGGCCTGGCGCACCTGGCCGCTGTGGAACGACGTTGAACGCCTGGATGGCAGCCTGGCCCAGCATTGGCAGGCGCTGGCCGGACGCGACCTGACCGCCTGGCGCGGCCTCGGTGTCGCCGCGCTGGTGATCGCGCTGGCCGCGCTGGTGGTGCTGCCGGCCTGGCCGGGCCTGCTGCCGGAAAGCGCACGCTGGCCCGCCGCGCTGGCGGTGGTGCTGCTGTCTCCCGTGCTGCACCTGCTGCTGCAGCGGGTCGCGCCGGCACCGCTGGTGTCGCTGCGCGCGAGCCCGTTGGCCACCGCCAGCAACGAGCACGAGCCAATGTTCGCCGCCGCGGCAGAAACCGCGCCGCTGGAGGCGATGGCACCGCAGGAGCTGACCCCGGCACTGTATGAAGCCGCCCGCCATGGCCGCATCGACCGGGGCCTGCAGCTGCTGCAGGCCGGTGCCGATCCGTATGCGCTGCCGGACCCGAACTGGCGCGACCAGCGCAGCCTGGCAGTGCTGGCGGCGGTGCTGCCGGACTTGCGCCTGCTGCGTGAACTGATCGCCCGCGGCGTCGATGTGAATGCGCCGCACCGGGGCATGACCCCGCTGCTGGCCGCCACCCGCGACAGCTGGCACGGCCGCCCCGAAGCGGTGATGACCCTGCTCGCCAACGGTGCCGATTCGCGTGCCATCGACAGCGATGGCAACACCCCGCTGCACCATGCCGCGCGCAGTTCCGACCCGGGCGTGGCCGCACTGCTGCGCGATGCCGCCGCCGAAGTCGATGCATTGAACAACGAAGGCTGGTCGCCGCTGGCCGTGGCCTGCCAGGTCGGCAACTGGCGCCTGGCCCGCTTCCTGCTCGAACGCGGTGCGCGCAGCGAACCGGCCGAGGGCACGCCGGTGCTGTTGGCCGCCGCTGCCACCGAAGATGACGATCCGGCCGGTGTGCAGCTGCTGCTCAAGCACAAGGCGCGCGCCGACGCCCGCGATCGCCAGCGCCGCAGCGCGCTGCACGAGGCGGCGCTGGCTGGCCACGTGGAGATCATCGGCGTGCTGCTCGGTGCCGGAGCCAATCTGGAAGCGCGCGATGCACTGGGCCGCACGCCATGGCTGGAAGCGGCCCGTGCCGGTCGCGCCGCCGTGGTCGAACATCTGCTGCCGCACAAGCCGGACCTGGTCGCGGTGGACGGCGAAGGCCGCAACGCGGTGCAGCTGGCGGCGATGGCCGAGGATGTCTCGCCGCTGCTGATCAAGCGCCTGGTCGAACTGGGCATCGCCGCCGATGCCGCTGATCCGGTCGGTCGCCGTGCGGTGGACTACGCCGCCGAAGCCGGCCGCTGGGCGATCGTGGCCCTGCTGGACCCTTCCTACCCGTTGCCGGCCGCCGTCAGTGATGGCCTGGCCGAGCGCGGCGAAGCCGCCAGCGCCAGTGGCCTGCTGCCGGACCGTCCGCCGTTGACCCTGCTGCGCGAAGCGCTGGGCTTCGGCAACACCGAAGGCATGGCCGCGCTGGCCAGGCTGTGCCAGCCGGAAGAACTGGGTGGCCTGCTGCTCGATCCGGAACTGGCGCTGGAGCCGCGTGCGGTCGATTGGCTGCTGACCCATGGTGCCGATCCCTACGTGCGTGACGCCTGCTCTGACACGCCGATGTTCGCTCTGCTGTCGCGTGGCATCGATGCGGTGCCGGCGCTGCAGGTGATGCTGCAGCGTGGCCTGTCACCGGCCGGACGCGGTGGCCTGGCGCGTTTCCTGGCGGCCTGTGCGCAGCACGACCAGGCCGCCCGTGGCCTGGAACAGCTGGCGCTGGAACTGCTGGAACGTGGCGCCGATCCGTTCGCAGCTTCGCCGGCCGGTGATCCGCCGTTGTCGCTGGCGGTGCGCCTGGGCTGGCTGCGCCTGCAGCAGGCCCTGCTCAAGGCCGGTGTCGATCGTGAAGCGCGCGACAGCCATGGCATGACCGCATTGCATCTGGCCACCGCCTTGGCCCGCGAAGGCGCGCTGAAGCTGCTGGTGCAGCACGGTGCCTCGCCGGAAGCCCGTGCCGCCGACGGCCAGACGCCGCTGGGCGTGGCGCTGTCGATCGGTCGCCGTGATCTGGCCGACTGGCTCGACTGGCGGGTATGGCCGTTGCCGCGCCGCACCCTGCGCGAGGCCGATCTGCCCGCCGCCGCGATGGCCGGTGATGTGGATGCGGTGCGCCGCCTGATCGATCTGGGCTTCGCCGTCGACGCGGTCGACGCACAGGGCTGCACCGCGTTGCTGCGCGCCGCCGGTGGTGGCCATCTGGCGGTGACCGACCTGCTGCTGGCGCGTGGCGCCGATCCGCAGCACGCGGCGGCCAGCGGTGCTACGCCGCTGTCGGCGGCGGTCAGCATGCGCCAGGTGGATATCGTCTCGGCCCTGCTCGACGCCGGCGCCAAGCTGGAACACCGCCTGCCGGGCGGCGTGACCGTGCTGATGCTGGCCTCGGCGCTGGGCCTGCCGGACATCGTCGCGCGCCTGCTCACCGCCGGTGCCGACGTGCATGCCGGTGACGCGCAGCAGCTGGGCCCGCTGCACTGCGCCGCGCTGTACGGTTTCAGTGCCCGCGACCGCTCGCGCCTGCTGGCCCTGCTCGACACCCTGCTGCTGGCCGGTGCCGAACCGGACCAGGCCGCCGCCGGTTCGGTGACGCCGCTGCTGCTGTTGCTGGGCGCGCGCGCCGAGCCGGGTACCGCCTGCGACGAGCAGGTGGTGATGGCGGCGGTGGAGCGCCTGTTGGACGAGGACGTCAGCCTGGACGTGCGTGATCCGCGCGGCTTCGGCCCGCTGCACCTGGCCGCGCTGCATGGCCTGCCGCTGCTGGTGCAGCGCCTGCTGCGTGCCGGTGCCGATCCGGAAGTGCGCGACAGCCTCAACCGCAGCCCACGCGAGATCGCGGTGATGCGCGGCTTCATCGACGTGGCCGGCGAGTTCGAACCGCGCGTGCCGGGCGTATCGTCGATGGCGCGGTTCCTGCGCGACAACGGCTGAGCCGAGGTCTGCGACATCCACGCATGGCGTGGATCTACGGCCGCAATCTGTGGTGGGTGCCGACCGTTGGTCGGCACGCCTACTTGCCGTCGCTTTCCGCGTCGGCCTCGAACAGATGCATCAGGTCGTTGCGTGCGTCGCGCGAGGTCTGGATCACCGCCGCCTCGTCGTCGTACACCAGGTACTGGTCGCGCAGCAGCTGCTCATCGTGCTCACGGAAGCGCTGCACGTGGCGTTCGGCCACGTCCGGTGCCACGCCCAATGCAGTCAGCACGCGCCCGCTCATCTCCAGGCTGGTGCCGAACACTTCGCGGAACGGCTCGGCCGACATGTCCATCAGGCGCCACGCATGCTGGCGGTTGCGTGCACGCGCCAGCACCTTCGCGTCCGGGTACAGCCGGCGCACCATGCGCACCGCGCGCAGGTTGGTCTCCGGGTCGTCCACGGTGATCACGAACACATCGATGTGCTCGCCGCCGGCCGCACGCAGCATCTCCGGCCGGGTCGGGTCGCCGTAGTACAGCTGGTTGCCGAAGCGGCGCAGGTCGGCCACGGTGTCCGGATTCGCTTCCAGCGCCACGAACGGCACCTTCTGCGCGGTCAGCAGGCGCGCGATCACCTGGCCGAAGCGGCCCATGCCGGCGATCAGCACCTTGGGCCGGTTGTCCGGCGCCACCTTGTCGGCCTCGGCGGCCTGGCGCGGTGCGACCTTCTCCTGACCGAGCAGCTTGAGCAGCGCGATCATCAGCAGCGGCGTAATCGCCATCGACAGGCCGACGATGGCCACCAGTCGGTCATGGTTGGCGTTGCCCAGCAGGTGTGCGCGCTGCGCTTCGTTGAACACCACGAAGGCGAACTCGCCGCCCAGCCACAGCACGCTGCCCAGCAGCAGTGACTGTCGCGAACTGAGTTTGGCAATACGTCCGATCACGTACAGCAGGCTGAATTTGACCACCAGCAGGATCGCCACGCCGGCAGCGATCAGCCACGGCTCGGCGGCGATGCGGTCCAAGTCGATGCCCATGCCTACCGCGATGAAGAACAGGCCCAGCAGCAGCCCCTTGAACGGCTCGATCTGCGCTTCCAGTTCGTGCCGGAACTCCGAATCGGACAGCAGCACGCCAGCCAGGAACGCGCCCAGGCTGGGGCTGAGGCCGGCCTCCTGCATGAACCAGGCGGTGCCCAGCACCACCAGCAGTGCGGTCGCGGTGAATACTTCCGGGCTGCGGGTGCGCGCGATGATGCTGAACACCTTGCGCAGCACCGGGCGCCCGCACAGGATCACCACCGCCAGCGCGCCGAGGGCCACGGCGGCGTCTTCCCAGCGCAGGGTCTCGTTCTTCACCCCGCCCAGCAGCGGGATGGCCGCCAGCAGCGGAATCGCGATCAGGTCCTGGAACAGCAGGATGGCGAACCCGAGCCGGCCATGGTCGCTGTTGATCGCCTTGTGCTCGGACAGCAGCTGCAGGCCCACCGCGGTGGATGACAGCGCCAGCGCCACGCCCACCACCAGCGCGCTTTTCCATTGGAAGTGGTCAAGCAGCAGCAGGCCGCCCAGCACCAGCCCGGACAGCGCCACCTGTGCCGCACCGGCGCCAAATACCGAGCGCCGCATCACCTTCAGGCGTGCCGGCGACAGCTCCAGGCCGATCACGAACAGCAGCATCACCACGCCGATCTCGGCGGCACCGAGGATGCGGTCGGCGTCCTGCACGAAGCCCAGCCCGTCCGGGCCCAGCACCACACCGGCCGCCAGGTAGCCCAGCACCGCGCCGAAGCCGAACTTCTTGAACACCGGCACGGCGATGACCGCCGCCAGCAGCAGCACCAGGGCCAGTTCCAGACCACCGCTATGCATGGGAATACCTGGTCATCGGCGGAGCCCGCTGTGCGTCCATTCGGGTGGGAGAAGAGGTGGCGAGTGCCACCGCGTCATTATGCGCGCCGGCCTGTGTATGCACGAGAACAACCTGCCGGGCAGGTGCCCCGCGCGGGGCTGCCGGGTTGACCTGCATGGCCCACGGGTCCAGACTGCCCGCCGCTGGCGGCGCGTCCGTCGGCATACGCATCCCGGAGTCCCCAACCCATGTCCAGCGACAGTAGAAGTCGACCTCGTTCGACGCCAGCGATGGCCACCGCCTGACATCGGGACGGATTGCCTGCGTTGGCGTTGCGCGAGGTCGCACCCCACAAGGCAAACCCGATGAACCAGAAGCAATTGCTGCGCCCGGTGGCCGATGCCGCCGCACTGGCCGCACCCCTGGCGAACTACAACACCGCCGACGCGGTGGAATTCCTCAACACGCTGGAACTGACCCGCGCCGCGGAAACGCTGGCCGCGCTGCCGTTGCCGCGTGCAGTGAAAATGCTGGAAGCGCCGGAACTGCACCGCAGTGGCGAACTGGTGGCCGCGCTGCCGCCGGCGCGCGCCGCCGCCCTGCTCGGTCTGATGGCCGACGACCGCGCCACCGACATCGTCCACGAGCTGGATGAGGAAGAACGCGCGCGGTTGATCCCGCTGCTGGGCACCGACGCCCGCCAGGCCATCCAGAAGCTGCTCAGCTACCCGCCGAACACCGCCGGCGCGCTGATGACCACCGAGTACGTGGCGGTACCCTCCAGCTGGACCGTGGCGCAGACCCTGCAGCACATCCGCCAGGTCGAGCGCACCCGTGAAACGGTGTACGCGATCTACGTGCTGGAGCCGGCCAGCCAGCAGCTGCAGCAGGTGGTGACCATGCGCCGCCTGATTACCGGCCTGCCCGAGGAATCGATCCTGGACGTGGCCCAGGTCAATCCGCCGGTGACGGTGGACGCGCTGATGGACCAGGAAGAAGTGGCGCGGCTGATCCGCCGCCACGACCTGCTGGCGATCCCGGTGGTCGATGCGCAGCAGCAGATGCTCGGCATCGTCACCGTGGACGACGTGCTCGATGCGCTGATCGAGGAATCCACCGAGGACGCGCACAAGTTCGGCGGCATGGAAGCGCTGGACAAGCCGTACATGCAGATCGGCTTCTTCGAGATGCTGCGCAAGCGCGCCGGCTGGCTGAGCGTGCTGTTCCTGGGCGAGATGCTGACCGCCAGCGCGATGCAGCACTACGAGGACGAACTGGCGCGCGCGGTGGTGCTGACCCTGTTCATCCCACTGATCATGAGCTCGGGCGGCAACTCCGGTTCGCAGGCGACCTCGCTGCTGATCCGCAGCCTGGCACTGCGCGAACTGCGCCTGCGTGACTGGTGGAAGGTGGCCCTGCGCGAAGTGCCCACCGGCATGGTGCTGGGCGCCATCCTCGGCTGCCTGGCCATCGTGCGCATCGTGATCTGGCAGCTGGGTGGCCTGCATGACTACGGCGAGCACTGGATCCTGCTGGCGATCACCATCGGCGCCGCGCTGGTCGGCATCGTCACCTTCGGTTCGCTGTCCGGCTCGATGCTGCCCTTCATTCTCAAGCGGCTCGGCTTCGACCCGGCCAGCGCCTCGGCCCCGTTCGTGGCCACCCTGGTGGATGTCACCGGCCTGGTGATCTATTTCAGCATCGCCGCGATGATCCTGCACGGCACGCTGCTGTAACAAAAAGGGGACGGAGGGGATTAAGTCGTTTGTGGCACAAACGACTTAATCCCCTCCGTCCCCTTTTTTGGGTACCGTAGGCGCATGAGTACCTACCACCTGCAGTCCGTGTTCCGTCCGCAGTCGGTCGCGGTGATCGGCGGCAGCCCGCGTGAGCGCTCCGCCGGGCGCGCGGTGATGCGCAACCTGCGCGGCACCGGTTTTCCCGGCAAGGTGGCGTGGATCAACCCGCGGCATGCCGAGATCGATGGCATCCGCACGATCAAGCGCTTGAAGGACCTGGACTGGGTACCCGACCTGGTGGTCATCACCGCACCGGCGGCGATCGTGCCGCAGGTGGTGCGTACCGCCGCCGAACGCGGCGTGCAGGCCGCGATCATCCTCACCGCGCACCTGGGCGAAGGCCCGGGCTCGTTGTCGGAACAGGTGGAAACGGTGTCGCGCAAGCACGGCCTGCGCATCCTTGGCCCGCACTGCCTGGGTGTAATCGCACCGCATGCACGGCTTAACGCCAGCATCGCCGCGCACTTCCCGCAGGCCGGTGATCTTGCGTTGATCTCCGAATCCTCCGCCATTGCCGCCGCGCTGGTCGAGTGGGGCGTGGCGCGCTCGGTCGGCTTCTCCGCCGTTGTTTCGCTGGGCGACACGATGGACGTCGACTTCGGCGACCTGCTCGACTACTTCGCCACCGACTACCGCACCCGCGCCATCCTGCTCTATGTCGAGCAGATCAAGGATGCGCGCAAGTTCATGTCGGCCGCACGTGCCGCCGCCCGCGCCAAGCCGGTGGTGGTGGTGAAGTCCGGCCGCGCCGAGCGCGTGCAGCCGGGCAGCCGCGATACCCATGTGCAGGCCCTGGCCCGCACCGACGACGTGTACGGTGCGGCCTTCAATCGTGCCGGCCTGCTGCGCGTCAGCGCGCTGGACGAACTGTTCACGGCTGCCGAATCGCTGGGCCGGTTGGGGACGTTCCCCGGTCGTCGCCTGGCCATTCTCAGCAATGGTGGCGGTGTCGGCCGCCTGGCCGTGGACCAGCTCATCGCATTGCGTGGCACGCTGGCCAACCTGTCCGACAGCACGGTCGAGAAACTCGACGCCGTGTTGCCGCAGGGCTGGTCGCGCAGCAATCCGGTCGACATCGTGGTCGACGCCGATGGTGACCGCTATGCCGCCGCCATCGAAGCGCTGCTGGCCGACAACGAGAACGACGCGGTGATGGTGGTCAATGTGCCCACCGCATTCACCTCGTCTGCAGACGCTGCGCAGGCGCTGACCCGCACGCTCGGCCTGCGTCCGCGCCACCATCGCGACAAGCCGGTGTTCGCGGTGTGGCTGGGCAACGATGACCAGGCCACCGCCACGCTCAACGCGGCGCGGGTGCCGACCTATCCGACCGAGGCCGAAGCGGTACGTGGCTTCCAGCATCTGGTGCGTTACCGTGAAGCGCAGAACGCCCTGATGGAAACGCCACCCAGCCTGCCGCAGGACTTCAACGTTGACGCAGCGGCCGCGCGTGCACTGGTCGATGCTGCGCTGGCCAATGGCCAGCAGTGGCTGGACCCGCTGGCCACGCATGAACTGCTCAAGGCCTACGGCATTCCGTCCGCGCCGGTGATGCATGCGCGTGATGCGCACGAGGCGATGGACCTGGCGCAGCCGCTGCTGGAACGTGGTGCCACGGTCGCACTGAAGATCCTGTCACCGGACATTCCGCACAAGTCGGAAGTGGATGGCGTGCGCCTGAACCTGTCCACGCTGCCGGCGGTGCAGAGCGCTGCCAACGCGATCCTGTCGCGCGCGCGCCAGCTGCGGCCGGATGCGCGCATTGACGGCCTGCTGGTGCAGCCGACCATCGTCCGCCCGAAGGCGCGCGAGTTGATCGTCGGCATTGCCGATGACGCGACGTTCGGTCCGGTGATCGTGGTCGGCCGTGGCGGTACCGCGGTCGAAGTGATCAATGACAAGGCGCTGGCGCTGCCGCCGCTGGACCTGCGCCTGGCCCATGAGCTGATCGGCCAGACCCGTGCCTCGCGCATCCTCAAGGCCTACGGTGATGTGCCTGCCGCCGACGAGCGCGCACTGGCATTGGCGCTGGTCAAGCTGGCACAGCTGGCCGCCGACATCCCCGAAGTGCGTACGCTGGACATCAATCCGCTGCTGGTCGACGGCAAGGGCATCCTTGCCCTCGACGCACGTGTGGCGGTGGCGCCGTCGCGCATCCTGCACAAGGGCCGTGGCCATCCGCGTTTTTCGGTGTTCCCGTACCCGAAGGAGTGGGAGCGAACCATCGAACTGTCCGATGGCGGCCGCGCCTTCGTGCGCCCGGTGCGGCCGGAGGACGACGCGCTGTTCCGTGCGTTCTTCGCCCGCGTCAGCGACGAGGACCTGCGCCTGCGCTTCTTCCAGTCGGTGAAGCACTTCAGCCACGAGTTCATCGCGCGCCTGACCCAGCTCGACTATGCACGCTCGATCGCGCTGGTGGCGATCGAACCGCGCAGTGGCGAAATGCTCGGCGCGGTGCGCCTGCATGCCGACGCCGATTACCACCGCGGCGAGTACGGCATCCTGATCCGCTCGGACCTGAAGGGCCACGGCATCGGCTGGCGGCTGATGGCGATCATGATCGAGTACGCCAAGTGGCTGGGCCTGGACGTGGTCGAAGGCCAGGTACTGCGCGAGAACAGCACCATGCTGGCGATGTGCCAGAGCCTGGGCTTCAAGACCAAGCTCGATCCGGACGACCCGACGGTGATGATGGTGACCCTGCCGGTCCAGCAGGTAGAGGTGCCGGCGGCACCGCTGTAGAGTCGAGCTTGCTCGACTGTTGCCATCGAAAGCAGTCGAGCAAGCTCGACGCTACGACCAGGCTACCGCAGTGGTTCCACCACCACCGCCGTGCCATAGCACAGCACCTCGGTCAGCCCGGTCATCACATCGGTGGCGTCGTAGCGCATGCCGATGATCGCGTTGGCACCCAGTTGCCGCGCATGCTTGACCATGTCGCGGTAGGTTTCCTCGCGGGCCTGTTCGCACAGTTCGGTGTAGATGGTGATGTTGCCACCGAAGAGCGTCTGGATGCCGCCCAGGAAGTTGCCGACGATCGAGCGCGAGCGCACGGTGATGCCGCGCACCACGCCCAGGTTGCGCACGACGCGGTGCCCGGGCAGCTCGAAGGCGGTGGTGACCAGCGCATCGTCGAAGCGCAGTGTGGGCGGGGAAGGTGAGCCGCTGTTGTAGGGGTCTGCCATGGTCGCGTCCGTATCGCTGCCTTCTGTAGAGTCGAGCTTGCTCGACTGGTTGTGGAGCAGTCGAGCAAGCTCGACTCTACAATGCAATCGCCCGTTGCGGCATGGCTCCGTCACCGTGATGGCGCGACAATACCCCCATGACCGACCGTATCCCTCTGTTGCTGCTGCCCGGACTGCTCAACGATGCCGAACTGTGGCGCGCGCAGTTGGCTGACCTGGCCGACATCGCCGATTGCACCGTAGGCGACCAGACCCGCGGCGAGACCCTGCAGGCGGTGGCCGAGGACGTGCTGGCGCAGGCGCCGGAGCGCTTCGCCCTGGCCGGGTTCTCGCTGGGTGGTTTCGTCGCCCAGCAGATACTGCGCATCGCGCCGGAACGCGTGCTGCAGCTGGCGCTGGTCGATACCTCGATCCACGCCGATTCACCGGAACGTGCTGAACAGCGTCGCAGCCAGCGCGCCAGCGTGCGCCTGCCCGGCAAGTTCCATGGCTTCGGTGACGCGCTGATGCGCAGCTACATCGATGCCTCGCGGCTGGATGACTACGTGTTGGTGCAGCGCGTGCGCGATATGACCGCTCGCTTGGGCGCGGAAGTGTTCCTGCGCCAGAGCGGGCTGGAACGCCGCGATGGCCACGATGTGCTGGCCGGTTACCACGACCCGCTGCTGATCGTATGCGGCGCCAATGATCGCATCACGCCGCTGGCGGTGAGCGAGGAAATGCACGCGATGGTGCCGCACTCGCAGCTGGTGGTGGTGCCCGATTGCGGGCACCTGGCACCGATGGAAAAGCCGGACGAGGTCAGTGCCGCAATGCGTGGATGGTTGCTGCAGGCGTGACACTGTCCAGCCTGATGGATTCCTCGTTCCAACCCATGCCGTTGTAAACGTGATAGCGCAGGACGCCGATGTACTCGTGCAGCATCACTTCGATCAGCAGCAGGTTGTACGCAGAGGGAAGCCACCCCGGCGAGGCGCGGAGGCGATCACTGGGCAAGCCCTCGGCCACGACACCGAAGTGCCGGAAGTAGATCAGACTTCGCCTTAGGTGCAGGCCAGAGGTCAACAGCACTACCCGGACACTGTCGCGCTGGATCATTCGGCTGCTGTTCCTGGCGTTCTGCCAGGTGTTCACGCTGGCGTGCTCGCGGATGATGTGTTCCGCAGGCACGCCCAGCGCAATCAGTTCACGCGCGTAGACGTTGGCTTCTGCGGCATTGTCTGGCGCAGTAGCGCCACCGCTGACCAGCACCACGCAGGATTCGCCGGTGCGTTCGCAGGCGAGGTAGCGCTGCGTTGCGGCCATCAACCGGCTATAGCCAGCCAGGCCGGGCCTGGAGCCGTGAGCGTCCTGATCGATGCCAGCGCCCAGCACGACAATCGCCGTGCGTGGATGGTGCGCTGTTGCAGTGCTTGGCGGCGCGTCCTGTGCCAGGTCCAGCAGCAGTTGCGTGATGGGCGTGCTCGCGCTGGCCAGGATGGCCAGTGGCGCTACGGCGAGCAGGGCGCCGCTACGCACGTGTCGCTTTCGGACCAGAACCGCACACGAGAGCAGCAGAAAGAGTGTCAGGGCGAGCATGACGAACCTCAGGAAAATTTGAAAGGAATCCGATGGCGTTACGCGATCGTTGCTTCCATGCTGGATGCCATGGATCTGAAGCGAATGTCACTCCCGGTCAGATGTGTTGCCATCGTGGGCGCCATCCTGCTCGCGGTTGCAGGCGGGCATCTGCTGGGTAGCCTGTTTCCGCAGCTGTTCCTGCAGATCCATCAACGGATGCAGTAGTCCGTACGCTCCGCACGTTGTCGCTTCAGGCCTCTGTTTGGGCGTCGCGGAACGCGGAAACGCATCTCTTCAGGTGTTGAATGCGACAAGCAGAGGAAAGCAATGCGACGCTTGAACTCAACGCAAGGCGTAGAGCCGCGGGGACATCCTGCAGACGGACCTGAGCTCGGGGAGCGATCGATGCTCAACCTGATTGCAGCGACCGCGCCAGACCAGTTCTCATCGTTTGTCGTTGACCTGGACGAGGCGATTTCGCGCTGGATGAGCGCTGCGGAGAATGAATCCCCGGGTTGCCTGGAACAGGAGCTTTCGCGCATGCATGCCTTGAAAAGTGTGACCTCGGCGTTGGGCAGCTGCAGGATTGCCGATGCCTGCGAAGATCTGGCTGATGCTCTCCGCTCCGGCGAAGCCATCGGCAGCGTGCGGCTGCGCGGCTGCGCGCTGGCAATCTCGGCAAAGCGCCTTCTGGGACGCACGACAGGTCAATCACTGACCGGGGGGCGCTGACATGCATGATCCGTACACGCCCTCTCCAATGTCGTCCCCGGCAGCGCTGCTGCATGCTGCGCGCGTGCTGGAAATGCATCGTCTGGCGCTACTGCTGTCATGCTTCCAGGAGCCGCGCGCCAGTGGGTTCCGGGTGCTGCTGCAGGCGCTTGCGGTGCTGTGGTGCTGGCTCTGGATCGATGGCCCTCAGCCTGTTCTGGCCGATGAGGCAGCGCGGGTGCTGCCGGCCGCCGTTGTACTTCTGGCGGTATCTGTAGCGTGGGCACTCTTTGTAAACCTTCGCAGGGCGCGTCACGACACGTGGTACGACGCGGCGGGTCTTCTGCTCAGTCTGGCGATGGTGGCCATCCAGGTGCACGCGGCCTTCATCCTGTTGATGGCACTCAATGCAATCCTGCCGTTCCTCGTCATCGCCGCGACGGTGGCTTACGGACGCAAGGCCATGGCGCCGGCAATCGCGGTAACGGCCGTGGCGCTGCTGTGGGCAGCCCCTGAAGGCTACTGGTTCTCGCGGCCCGCCTATCTGGCCTATGCGCTGGCGCTGACCATCCTGTTGCCGCTGGTCGTGGCGTCACTGGTGGCAGCGATGCGCGAAATCGCGTTGCGTGCCATTGCGTCGCGTGAGGCGCAGGGGCGATTCGTCGGCACCATGAGTCATGAGCTTCGCACGCCGCTCAATGCCATCATCAGCGGCATCCAGCTTCTGGAGGTCAATACGGCAAGTGCTGCCCAGCGACACGCACTGGCCACCGTTGCAGGGCAGGCCCAGGCGCTCCGACGTCGCATTGATGATGTACTTGATGTTGCCAGCATTGATGGTGGCAAGCTGAAACTGCGGCCACATCCTTGTTCGCTGCGTTCCATCATCGAGGCGGCGCAGGCGAGCTGCATGCCTGCGGCTGCAGACAAAGGCGTGGTACTGCAGGTGGATGTTGGGAGAGCAGACGTATGGCTGTTGGCAGATGGCGGTCGCATCGAACAGGTGGTGACCAATCTTCTCTGCAATGCCATCAAGTTCAGTCCCATGGCGGGCGAGGCGAGGGTCTCGGTTGGCGCCGTTCGAGCGGTGGATGACTGGGAGGTGCGGATCTCGGTCTGCGACTCCGGGACGGGCATCGACGAAGCACAGAGAGACATGATTTTCTCGCCTTTCGTGCAGGTCAGTCAGGGCGAAGCACGTTGCGAACAGGGCGTCGGGCTCGGGCTGTACATCGTTCGGTTGATCTCCGATGCCATGGGCGGAACGATCAGCGTCGGCCGCAGCGACGCCGGCGGCGCCTCATTCGTGTGGTGCTTCGCTGCTGCCGTGGCCGATGAGGCTGACCCGCTTCCTTCCCTGGGTGAGCTTTTCCAGTCGCACGCGGCGGTGGTTCGTCCGCTGCACTGCCTGCTGTTCGAAGACGTGGAGACCAACCGCGAGGTGGTGCAGCACCTGCTGCAGTGTGCAGGCCATCGCCTCAGCTTCCGGAAAGATGGTCACGATGCTCAGGCCGTCATCAAGGCGCTGGCGCCCGACGTAGTTCTGCTGGATCTGCACATGCCAGGTTGCAGTGGATGGGACGTACTGGAGGCGCTGGTCAGGGACCCTGCGGCGCCTCCCGTTCTGGTGATGAGCGCAGACACCCGGGTGGAGGTGATTGACAGGGCGCAGGCGCTGGGCGCGGCTGGTTTTCTGTGCAAGCCACCGGACATCGAGAGCGTCCTGGATATGTTGCGCGGTGTTGCCGAGCGCTGACCGTCCGGTAGGTGCCGACCTTGGTCCGCACGGTGTTTCAATGATCGATCAGAGGTCAGTGCCGACCATGGTCGGCACCTACCGATTCCGATCCGTAACCGCAGTTGGGATCAATCCCAGGCCGGGGCGATACCTTCCGGGTTGGCCAGGCGGTGCCCACGATCCAGCTTGGCGATCTGTGCCATGTCTTCGTCGGTCAGGCGGATCGCTGCTGCTTCCAGGTTGCCCGACAGGTTTTCGCGCTTGGTGGACGAAGGGATCACCGAGAAGCCCTGCTGCAGCGCCCAGGCCAGCGCGATCTGCGCCGGAGTGGCCTGGTGACGGCCGGCAATGGCCTGGATCACCGGGTCCTTGATCACCTCGCCATAGGCCAGGCTCATGTAGGCGGTGATGTGGATGCCGTTGTCCTGCAGGAACTTCACCAGCAGGCGGTTCTGCAGGTACGGATGGATCTCGATCTGGTTGGTGGCGATGGCGTCGGCACCGAGGATGCCGATCGCCTTGCGGGTCTGTGCGATGGTGAAGTTGGAGATGCCGATCTGCTTCGTCATGCCCTGTGCCTTGGCCTCGGCCAGTGCGGTCAGGTACTCCTCCATCGGCACGTCGACCTTGTCGTTCGGCGACGGCCAGTGGATCAGCGTCAGGTCCACATGATCGGTACGCAGCTTTTCCAGACTGGTATGCAGGCTGGCCAGCAGCGCTTCGCGCTTGAACTCGGTGATCCAGACCTTGGTGGTCAGGTAGATCTCTTCGCGCGGCACGCCGGCATCGGCGATGGCCTGGCCGACCTCGGCTTCATTGCCGTAGATCTGCGCGGTATCGATGGCGCGGTAGCCGACATCCAGCGCGTTGCGCACGGAGTCGATCACGGTCTGGTCTTTCAGGCGGAAGGTGCCGAGACCGAAGGCGGGGACAGTCATGGGGAGCTCCAGCAGAGGGGGAGGGACGCGAATATCCGGCAAAGAGTAGGCCAGTGGCCGCATGCGTGCCGGCAACGGTGCATTGCACCACCGTACCGGCAGGGCGCCGGCACGGCATGACTTATCTCAATGCGCGGCCACGGCGATGCCATCGGCGCGGTCATCGATGCCGTCGCGGCGGTCCAGGCGGCCGCTGAGCACGGTCAATGCATACGCGCCCACCACCACCAGCGCGCCCAGCCACGGCGTGTGCATCAGGCCGATGTTCTCCACCACCAGCCCGCCGAGCGAGGCGCCCAGCGCGATGCCGATGTTGAAGGCGGCGATGTTCAGTCCCGAGGCCACATCAGTGGCCTGCGGCGCGTAGCGCTGGGCCTGCTTGACCACATACACCTGCAGGCCTGGCACGTTGCCGAACGCCACCGCACCCAGTGCCAGCACCGTCAGCAGCATCAGCCAGGTGTTGTAGGCGGTGAAGGTGAGCACGAACAGCACGACGGCCAACAGGGCGAAGATGCGCTTCAGTGCGGGCACCGGACCCATGCGGTCGGCCATGCGCCCGCCCCACAGGTTGCCGATCGCCACCGACACGCCGTACACCAGCAGCACCAGGCTGACCGCATTGGCGGAGAAACCGGTGACGTCCTGCAGGATCGGCGCCAGATAGGTGAAGGCCAGGAAGGTGCCGCCGTAGCCCAGCGCGGTCATCGCATAGACCAGCAGCAGGCGGGGTTGGGCGAGTACGGCCAGCTGCTGGCGGAAGCTGGCCGGCGCACTCTGCGGCACGCTGCGCGGCACGAACAGCAGCGCGCCGAGCAGGGCGATCACGCCCAGAGCGGCCACCGCCAGGAAGGTGGCGCGCCAGCCCAGATGCTGGCCGATGAAGGTGCCCAGCGGCACACCGGTCACCAGCGCCACGGTGAGGCCGGTGAACATGATGGCGATCGCGCTGGCGGCCTTCTCCTTCGGCACCACCGCGGTGGCGATGATCGAACCGATCGAGAAGAACACACCGTGGGCGAGACCGGTGAGGATGCGGGCGACGATCAGCGAGGTGTAGCCCGGCGCCAGGAACGCGATGACGTTGCCCAGGGTGAAAAGCACCATCAGCGCCACCAGCAGCGACTTGCGCGGCACGCGGCCGGTGAGCGCGGTCAGCACCGGCGCACCGATGGCCACGCCGAGGGCATACAGCGAGACCAGCAGGCCGGCCGAAGGCAGGCTGACCTGAAGGTCGGCGGCAATGGTGGGGATCAGGCCGACGATGACGAACTCGGTGGTGCCGATGGCGAAGGCACCGAGGGTCAGCGCCAGCAGGGCGAGGGGAATGCCACGGATCATGGCCGGCTCCGGAGGGAAGGAAGGCGCGCAGTGTGCGCGGCGCACCTTTGCCGAAAAACCGGTCTTCACGCCAATCACTATTGCCCCCCAGTCAATAATGGCGGCATGAAAACCACTCTCGATGAAATGCAGGCCTTCCTCGCGGTGATCGACAGCGGGTCGATCAGTGCTGCCGCCGAACAGCTGGGGCAGACGCCCTCGGGCGTGAGCCGGGCGCTGGGGCGGCTGGAAGACAAGCTCGGCACCACCCTGTTGACCCGTACCACCCGCCGCCTGCACCTGACCGCCGAGGGCGAGGCCTACCTGCGCCATGCACGGGTGATCATCGATGCGGTGGAGTCCGCTGAGGAACAGATGGCCGCCCGCCGCGAGCGCCCGGCCGGGCGCCTGCGCGTGGATGCGGCGATGCCGTTCGTGCTGCACGTGATCGCGCCGCTGGTGGCCGGGTACCGCGCGCGCTACCCGGAGGTGCAGCTGGAGTTGAACAGCTCCGAGCGCTACATCGACCTGTTGGAACGGCGCACCGATCTGGCGATCCGGATCGGGCCGCTGGCCGACTCCACCCTGCATGCGCGGCCGTTGGGTCGCTGCCAGCTGCGGCTGGTGGCCAGTCCGGCCTACCTGGCGGCGCACGGCGAACCGGCCAGCGTCGCCGCGTTGGGCCAGCACACGCTGCTCAGCTTCAACGAACCAGAATCGTTGAATCACTGGCCGCTGCCGGGCGATGCCGATGGCCTGCTGCGGGTGCGCCCGGATATCGCGGTGTCCAGCGGCGAAACACTACGCCGACTGGCGGTGGAAGGCGTGGGCATCACCTGCCTGTCCGACTTCGTGACCGACCGCGACCGCGCGGCCGGCACCCTGGTACCGGTGTTGGCGACGCAGACGCTGGATGTGTACCAGCCGATCCACGCGGTGTACTACCGCAACACGGCGGTGTCGGCGCGGATCAGCTCGTTCCTGGATTACCTGGGTGAAGCGATGGCGCAGAGCGGTTACCTGCGCTGAGGGTTGCAGCCGGGTTGCCGGCCAGCGGCCGGCACTACCGAAGGTTACGGTGGGTGCGGACCGTTGGTCCGCACTGCCCCTGCCATCGCCCGACCAACGGTCGGGCGCTACCCACCTGGCGTTGGACGCTGCCGGCCAGCGGCTGGCACTACCGAAGGTTACGGTGGGTGCGGACCGTTGGTCCGCACTGCCCCTGCCATCGCCCGACCAACGGTCGGGCGCTACCCACCTGGCGTTGGACGCTGCCGGCCAGCGGCTGGCACTACCGAAGGTTACGGTGGGTGCGGACCGTTGGTCCGCACTGCCCCTGCCATCGCCCGACCAACGGTCGGGCGCTACCCACCTGGCGTTGGACGCTGCCGGCCAGCGGATCAATCAGGCCGCGCGGGCCAGCGCGTCCTTTGCTACGGCCGATGTCGACAGATCGAACACATCCACCGCATCGATCAACCGGTTCGCCTGCTGTTCCAGGCTGCGCGCGGCGGCGCTGGCTTCCTCCACCAACGCGGCATTCTGCTGGGTGGTGCCGTCCATCTGGATCACGGTCTGGCTGACCTGTTCGATGCCCGCGCTCTGCTCCTGCGAGGCAGCGGAGATCTCGGCCATGATGTCGGTCACGCGCTGCACCGATGCGACGATCTCGGCCATGGTGTCACCGGCCTCGCGCACGCGCTGTGCACCGTGCCCCACCTGTTCCACCGAGGCTTCGATCAACGCCTTGATCTCCTTCGCGGCTGACGCCGAACGCTGTGCCAGGGTGCGCACTTCGCTGGCGACCACTGCGAAGCCGCGGCCCTGCTCGCCGGCGCGGGCCGCTTCCACCGCAGCGTTCAATGCCAGGATGTTGGTCTGGAAGGCGATGCCGTCGATCACGCTGATGATCTCGGCGATCTGTCGCGACGAGGTCTCGATCGCGCCCATTGTCGTCACCACCTGGCCGACCACGCTGCCGCCGTGAGAGGCAACGGTGTGCGCGCCGATCGCCAGCTGGTTGGCCTGGCGCGCATGCTCGGCGTTCTGGCGCACGGTGGAGGTCAGTTCCTCCATCGATGCCGCCGTCTCTTCCAGGTTGGCGGCCTGCTGTTCGGTACGGCGTGACAGATCGTTGTTGCCGGCGGCGATCTCCGCCGCAGCCGTGTGGATATTGCCGGAGGCGTGCTTGATGTCGGTGACGATGGTCGCCAGCTGCGCGGCGGTGGTATTGGCATCGCCGGCGATACGCGCGAACACGCCCTGGAAATCACCTTGCATGCGCGCGCCGAGGCGGCCATCGGCGATCGCGCGCAGCATGCTGGAGACCTCGCCGAGGTTCAGTTCGGTGGTCTGCATCAATCGGTTCAAGCCGTCCACCATCGCGCGGAAATCATGCTCGAAACGCGCGCTGTCGCCGCGCTGGCTGAAGTCACCAGCGGCCGCGGCTTCGGCCAGGCGGCGGATCTCGCCATTGATCATGCCGAGGTTGCGCTTGGCCATGTCCAGTGCCTCGGTGATCACTGCCTTCTCGCCGGGCAGCCGTTCCATGTCCTGGCTGAGGTCGCCGATGGCATAGCGGCCCATGATCGCGATCGCGCGCAGCTTCACCTGGATGTGCGCATCGACCAGCGCGTTGCTGTCGGCCACCATCGTGCCGAACGCGCCGGGGAAGGCACTGGCATCCATGCGGTGGCTGATGCTGCCGGCTTCATGCGCCTGTGCCATCGCGGCCTGTGCATCCAGCACACCACGCAGCGTCGACTGCACTGCCTGCATGGCCTGAGCGAGGCGGCCGATCTCATCGCGGCTGCGTACCTGCACCACGTGCTGCAGGTCGCCGGCAGCCACTGCGCGCGCAGCGGCTTCCACCGCCAGTACCGGCTGCACCACCGCACGCCGCAGCCACCAGGCCAGGCCCATCAGCAGCAGCACGGCAGCCAGCACGGTCAGCGCTGCACACAGCAGCAGGGTCTGGCGCGCCTGCTGCGAGCGTGCCGTCACCGCCGCTTCGGCCACCTGCGTGGCGTGCGTGCTCAGCGCATCCAGTGCGGTCGCCACCGGACGGTCCTTGCCGCGCACCAGATTGTCGCCGGCGGCGGGATCGTAGCTGGCCTCGGCGAAGGCCTGCAGCGCGGCGTGGTACTCCTGCTGCAGCTGCGCATGCAGGCCGATGAAGGCCTGCGCCAGATCACGCGTGCGTGCATCCGGGCTGCTGGTCAGGCCCTTGGCCAGCTGCTCGACCAGGCGGCCTTCGCTGTCGAACGCCTCCAGGTGGCGCTGGCGCAGTGCGTCGTCGCGGCCGCGCAGCAGTACGTTCTTCCATTCCTGTACCTGGCCGCGGAACTCGCGCTGCAGGCGTTCGGCATCGCGGCTGTGCGCGACCTCGGGCGGAACCTCGGTGGACAACTTCAACCAGGCGGAGGCCAGGCCCGCCAGAGCGCACAGCAGGACCACGGCCAGACCAACGGAAACCGCGCCGAGCAGCTTGGACTGCAGGCGCGGAGCACGGACAGACGCATTCATGGGAAAGAACTCTCGGGAAGGGGCACTGCGGTATCGACCCGTTGCGCACGCGCTGAAGTGGGACGCGCATCACATTCGCGTTTCGTTTATCGATGTGAAGAAATCATTTCATAGGACAAATGTGTCCATATGGAACGAATGAGGACCCTCGACAGGGGATTTAAATGTAACTATTGTTGTTACATGAAATCCGCGAACCCGCTTTCCGACGCCCTGCATGTGATGGCGCACCTGGTCGGCCATGCCGCCCCGCGCACTTCCGAGCAGCTGGCATCGTGCCTGCCCACCCATCCGGTGGTGATCCGTCGCCTGCTGGCACAGCTGCACAAGGCCGGCCTGGTGCGCAGCACCCGCGGCCACGGCGGCGGCAGCCTGCTGGCACGCGATGCCGCGGCGATCACCCTGCATGACATCTACCTGGCGGTGGGGGCTCCACCGCTGGTGCAGGTCGGCGCCCGCGATTCCGGCGGTGGCTGCCCGATCCAGCAGCTGGTCAACAGCGCCCTGCTCGAGGGTGCACGCGAGGCGCAGCGCCTGCTCGAACAGCGCCTGCAGGCGACCACGCTGGACCAGCTCGGCGCCGACTTCGCCCGTCATCTTGCCCATCACCGTTCCCTGGAAGGTCACCATGAATCCTGATGTGCTCATCGTCGGCGGCAGCTATGCCGGCATTGCCGCCGGCCTGATCCTGGCCCGTGCCCGTCGCCCGGTCACCGTCATCGACGCCGCCTCGCCGCGCAACCGTTTCGCCAGTCATTCGCACGGGGTGCTGGGGCTGGATGGCATCAGTGGCGCCGAGCTGCTGAAGACCGCGCGCCAGCAACTGCTGGACTACCCCACGGTGCGTTGGGTGCATGCCGAAGCCGTGCAGGCCACCGCCCACGCCGAAGGCGTGGAAGTGCGTACCGCCGATGGCCAGGTGCTGGCCGCGCGCAAGCTGCTGCTGGCCAGCGGTATCGCCGACCAGTTGCCGGAGTTGCCGGGCCTGGCCGAGCGCTGGGGCAGCACCGTGCTGCATTGCCCGTACTGCCATGGCTATGAAGTGGGTGGTGGTGCCATCGGCCTGCTCGGCGGCCATCCGATGTCCGCCAGCAAGGCGCCGCTGTTCGCCGACTGGGGCAATGTCACGTTCTTCAGCATGGGACTGGACATCACTGATGAGGAGCGCGCCGCCATGCAGCAGCGTGGCGTGCAGATCGAGACGTCACCCGTGCTGGGCCTGCAGGGCGACCAGCCGACCTGGCTGGAAGTGGAGCTGGCCGAAGGCCGCCGCATCGCCCAGCGTGCGTTGTTCGTGCCGGCCACCCAGGCGATGGCCACGCCATTGGTGCAGCAGCTGGGCTGTGCGCTGGCCGAGAATCCGCTGGGCGTGCTGATCGAAGTCGATGCGATGAAGCAGACCTCGGTGCCTAACGTGTATGCCGCAGGCGACGCCACGACGGTCGGCAACATCACGTTGGCTGCTGCCGAGGGCGTGCGTGCGGGCATTGGTGTGCACCATGCGCTGGTGGCCGAGGACAGCGTGCCGCGCTGATTGATGCCGGCCCTGGTCGGCGCCGTTTCATCCATGCATGGCATGGATCTACTGCAATCGGGAGCGGTGGGTGCCGACCTTGGTCGGCACCGCTCCATTACCCCTTCACGCACAGCACCTGCCGCAGCGTGTGCACCACGTCCACCAGGTCGAGCTGCGCCGCCATCACATCGTCGATCGACTTGTACGCGGCCGGTGACTCGTCCAGCACGCCACTGTCCTTGCGGCATTCCACGTGCGCGGTGGCCTCGCGGTGCTGGGCCAGCGTGATCTGCTGGCGCGCCGTGCCACGGCTCATCACCCGGCCGGCGCCGTGGCTGCAGCTGTGGAAGCTGTCCGCGTTGCCCTTGCCGCGCACGATGTAGCTGCGCGTGCCCATGCTGCCGGGAATGATGCCCAGCTCGCCCTCACGCGCGCTGACCGCGCCCTTGCGCGTCACCAGCAACTCCTGGCCGTGGTGCGTCTCCTTCTGCACGTAGTTGTGGTGGCAGTTCACCGCCATCGCCGCCAGCTGGAACTTCGGCAACCGGTGGCGCATCTCGGCCAGCACGCGCGACATCATCGCCTCGCGGTTCTGCCGGGCGTAGTCCTGCGCCCACGACACCGCTTCAACGTAGTCATCGAACAGCGGCTCGCCTTCCATGAAGAACGCCAGGTCCTTGTCCGGCAGGTGGAAGCCCAGCACGCGCCGCGCCAGTTCCTCGCGCGCCTTCTCGATGAAGTAGGTGCCGATCAGGTTGCCGGTGCCGCGCGAGCCGCTGTGCAGCATCACCCACACCGTGTCCGTCTCGTCCAGGCACAGCTCGATGAAGTGGTTGCCGCCGCCCAGCGTACCCAGCTGGCGATCCAGCTTGTCGGTGCGGATCCTGCGGTGCTTGTCCTTGATCTTCTCCAGGCCGTCGGCCAGCCCCGACTGCACCAGCCGGGTGTGGATGCTGTCGGGCATGCGGTGATGTTCGCCGCCGCGCCCATTGCCGACCGGGATGCTGCGCTCGATGCTGTTGCGCAGTTGCCGCAGGTCATCAGGCAGGTCGTTGGCGCGCAGCGTGGTACGCACCGCCGCCATGCCGCAACCGATGTCGACGCCGACCGCGGCCGGGATGATCGCCCCGCGGGTCGGGATCACCGAGCCCACGGTCGCGCCCTTGCCCAGGTGCACGTCCGGCATCACGGCCACCCAGGGTCCGACGAACGGGATCGCGGCGATGTTGCGCAGCTGCTCATGCGCCTGCGCTTCCAGCGGCACACCGTTGACCCAGCCCTTGATCGGCGTGGTGCCCTCGGCGTGCAGCCATTGATAGTTGTGTTGAGTGTCCATGTCTTCGTATATGTCCTTGATGGGCCGGCGGCGCGTCCCTGCGCCGCCGCTACCCCCTACCTGATCGTCACCAGCTGCTTCAGCACGCCATCCAGGCCGCCGAACACGGTGAGCTTGTCGATCTTCTCGGTGACCTTTTCCAGTGCCTCCAGCTCCTTCAAGCGCATCAGCACCGGGTTGTCCTCGATCAGCTTTGCGGTGTTGAGCTGCGAACGCGTGGCGTTGGCCTCCTCGCGGCGACGGATCACGCTGGCCTGGGCCTGCTTTTCGGCCAGCACCACGCCGTTGAGGATCTCCTTCATCTCGCCCGGCAGGATCACGTCCTTGATGCCGACGCCGAGCAAGCGCACGCCGTGGCCTTCGATCGCCGCCTGCACATGCGCAGCGATCTCGCCGTCCAGTGCAGCCTTGTCACCCAGCAGCTCGTCCAGGCTGCGCGCGGCAATTGCCTGGCGCAGGCCGAACTGCAGCTGCCGGTAGACGAACTCATCGGCATTGCTGAGCGTGCGGTGTGCACGCACCGGGTCGACCACCTGCACGGTCGCGGCCAGGTTCACCCGCAGGGTCACCTTGTCGCGGCTGAGCAGTTCCTGGCCGGACACGTCCAGTGAACGTGCACGCAGTTCCACACGCTCCACCGACACGTTGCCGTTGAAGTTCCAGAACGCGTGCAGGCCGGCGTCCAGCGTCTGCCGCAGCGTGCCATCGATGAACAGCAGGCCGACCGACTCGCTCGGCACGGTGCTGATCACCGCCACACGCGGCAGCACGCCCAACTGGCCCAGGCGCTGCTGCACGTCCGCCGGAATGCGCGGCTCGTCACCCAGCGCCATCACGCGCACTTGGGTGTCGACCGAACCCCGCCAGTACAGACGGCGGCTGCCCGGCGGCAGGACTTCATCGATGCGGCCGTTGCGCAGCAACAGACCGACCTCGGTGGCACCGACGTTGGCCAGCACGAAGTGCGTGTCCAGCGTCGCGCCCAGTGCCTCGATCAGACTGTCCTGGTCGCTGCCGGTGTAGGCCGCGCCCTTGGATGCGGTGTGGATGTCCACGTGCGGGCGGCCGCCGAACGGCGACAGACGGTGCACGCCCGGCAGCAGGATCTGCTGGAAGCGACGGTTGCGATACACCAGGCCGCGCTCGCCGTCGCCGATCACGACCTTGATGGTCCAGAACATGGGAGTCTCTCCTTGTATGGCTCTGGTGGTTCGACCCGTTGCGAATGAATCGCCGTGACCCGGGTCGATCCGGTCGTGGCGAGGCCGCCTGCACATCACGTGCAGGCGGCGGAAGAGGGCGGCCATCGGCGGACGGTCCGCGCGCGGAGCCTTCGGTGCACCGGCACTGCTGCCATCGTCGTTCCCGGCAGGCAGCACCGGTGCGGAACGTGGCTGGCAGTGGCGGCGGGCCGGGGCCCGGCGTGCGGTCCGTTGCCTTCCACGTTCCTGCCCGAAGGCGATATCCGTGGATGGCGACGATGGCCGCTGGGGCTTGCGCCCCGGGTGTTGCTTCAAGTCATGACGTGACAGGTCATGTGGTTTGGAGTGGGAATCGAACCCACGACAGACGGATTACGGATCCGTTGCTCTGACCAAGCTGAGCTATCCAGTTGGGGACCGCGCGGAATCGAACCGCGTACCGGCGAACCGGCGCCTGACTCCAGCAGGCGATCCAGGCGATGGCATGTCCGCGACCTCCGGCATACGCCACGGCAATGCCGCGCGCACCAGCCCGTGGTTGAAACGGGACCGTTGGAGAATCGAGGGTGCAGGCCACCGACATTATCGGCGAGCGATAATGTTTGAGTGCAATGCAGATAATGTCCAGGCGTTGCCGGTCGCGCGAAGTAAATCCTTCGGCGGGGCGGGAAAAACCTGGGTCAGTGAGCGGCGGGTCGCCGCGCGGGGTGCAGTTCTGGCATCGCGGGTCCTTGTGCCGACGCAAACGAAAACGCCCCCGGGACTTGCGTTCCGAGGGCGTCGTCAGGCCTCGGAGATCGGGGTGGCCGATCTCCGCAGGGCGGGTATCAGGCCGTTGTCAGCTGGTCTTCCTTGCCGAACGCGCGCGCCAGCACGTCCATGCGCAGGCATGGCAGCAGTTTGGCGGTGGCGACGGAATGCGCGTTCAAGGGAAGTTTCCAGTGGTTGTTGAAACGAGGTGCGCACGATAAACCACGATTTAGTCGTGCGCAACCATTTTGTTCAATTATTTTCTTCTTTACCGCGCGATGCCGGCCAGCGGCCGGCACTACCGGACTGTGCAATGCCGGCCAGCGGCCGGCACTACAACTCAGTCTTCCGTGCTGGCGGCGTCGAGTTGCGCGACATCCTGCACGCTCAGCGTTACGTTGGCCGCTGCCAGCAGATCGTGCAGCTGCTCGACGCTGGTGGCGCTGACGATCGGTGCGGTGATCGACGGCCGTGCGATCTGCCAGGCCAGTGCGATCTGTGCGGCGCTGGCGTTGTGCTTGCTGGCCACGTCATCCAGTGCCTGCAGGATGCGCAGGCCGCGCGGGTTCAGATAGCGCTTCACCACGGTCTCGCCACGTGCCGGGCTCTTGGTCGCATCGGACGGCGTGCGGTACTTGCCGCTGAGGAAGCCACTGGCCAACGCGTAGTAACCGATCACGCCGATCTGTTCGCGCTGCACCAGCGGTTCCAGTTCCTTCTCGTAGCCGGCGCGGTCGTACAGGTTGTATTCCGGCTGCAGGGTTTCGTAGCGCGGCAGCTTGTAGTCGGTGGACACCTTCAGCGCGTCGGCCAGGCGTGTGGCGCTGTAGTTGGACGCGCCGATGGCGCGCACCTTGCCGGCTTCGATCAGGCGACCGAATGCCGCAAGCGTCGCCTCCAGCGGCGTCGACTCGTCGTCCTCGTGGGCCTGGTACAGATCGATCACGTCGGTCTGCAGGCGGCGCAGCGAATCTTCGACCGCGGCATTGATGTTGTCCGGGGTCAGGCCGGGGCGCTCGGCCCACTTGGCCACCTTGGTCGCCAGCACCACCTTGTCGCGCTTGCCGCTGCGGGCGAACCACTTGCCGATCAACGTTTCCGATTCGCCGCCGGCATTGCCCGGCACCCAGGCCGAATACACATCGGCGGTGTCGACCAGGTTGAAGCCGGCGTCGACGAAGGCATCGAGCAGGGCGAAGCTGGCCTTCTCATCGGCGCTCCAGCCGAACACGTTGCCACCGAAGGCGAGCGGACGTACATGCAGGCCGGAACGGCCCAGTTCGCGGGTTGCCGTCATGGGCACGGACTCCTTGGGGGAAGTGCTCCAGAATAAAACGCGTTGTGTGACCGTGCTGCGGCGGTGACCACAAAACAGTGTTCCGCGATACGCACGCAGCTAACGTTTTGTGAACACCTGGGACGCCGCGGCTGCTAGTCTCGCCGCATCTTCCGCTGGAGTCGCTCCGATGATGCCTGCTTCGTCCCTGCGTGGTTGCCGCCTGCTGCTTGCGTCGGCCCTGCTTGCCGCTGTTCCCGCGTTCGCCGCACCGGCCACGGTGGCGCCGGCGAAGATCCAGGTCTCACCGGCCATCGATGCGGCGGTGAAGGCACCGACCCGCGATGCCAACAACGTCAAGCGCGATGGCTTCCGTCATCCGGCGCAGACGCTGTCGTTCTTCAAGGTGACGCCGGAAAAGACCGTCATCGAGATCACCCCCGGCAACGGCTGGTACTCGGAAATCCTGGCGCCGCTGCTGCATGATAAGGGTCATTACGTCGCCGCCGTGGTCGATCCGATGGCGGTGCCCGAGGGCCGCGGCCGTGACTACCAGCAGCGCAGCCGCGACAGCCTGGAAAAGAAGTACGCCGGTGCGCCGGCACAGTTCGGCAAGACAGCCGTGGTCGCCTACGATCCGGCCAAGCCGGTGTTCGGCCCGGCCGGTTCAGCCGACGTGGTGCTGACCTTCCGCAACGTGCACAACTGGCGCAAGGCCGGCCAGGCGCAGGGCATGTTCCAGGGCTTCTTCAACGTGCTCAAGCCGGGCGGTGTGCTGGGCGTGGTCGAGCACCGCGCCAAGGCCGATGTGGCCGACGACGATGACACCGGTTATGTCGGCCAGCAGCAGGTGATCGCGATGGCCGAGGCCGCCGGCTTCAAGCTGGATGCGCGCAGCGAGGTCAACGCCAACCCGCGTGATACCAAGGATCACCCGAACGGTGTGTGGACGTTGCCACCGACCAACCAGCACGACAAGACCGATGATGCGAAGTACCAGGCGATTGGCGAAAGCGACCGCATGACCCTGCGCTTCATCAAGCCGTAAGGCGGCACGCTGTACTGCCAGCGCGGCGTGTGGCTGGCCCGAGGGCCGGACACACGCGGAGATTCAATCTCATTCAAGGACGTAGACCGTTGAAGAAGGTGTTGTACATCGCCGTGGCAGTCTTTGTGCTGACACGGCTGATTGATTTCGTGTTTCACGGTGGCCATGCCCATGACCTGGTCGCGGCCGTTGGTTTCGGAGTGCTGTTCGCGGGCATCCTGTTGGAGGAACGCGCACGCAACACCAGTCCGCCTACGATCCGGCTGCGGCGCCGGGCCAATGTCATTGCGGCGTGCGGCATCGCATTGGTCCTGGGTTCGTTCCTGCTGGAATGGAAGGTTTTCGGCTGAGCCCGCCGTGATCGCGGCGGCGGGAAAGAGCCGCCGAGCCCGCGTTCATCGCGCGCGGCGCGAGGTATGGCCGGCCCCAGATCCGGCCATGCGCCGGAGCCCCATCGAATTCAAGGACATGGACCGTTGAAGAAGGTGCTGTATATCGTCATCGCGGTGCTGGTGCTGCCGCGGCTGTATGACTTCGTGTTCCACGGTAGGCATGCTTACGACCTGCTGGGAGCGACGGGTTTTGCGGTGCTGTTCTTTGGTGGCGTGCTGGACGAACGCGCCCGCATGACCTGCCCGCCACCCGCGGCGCTGCACCGCCGGGCCAATGTCGTTTCGGCATGCGGTTTCGTGCTGGTGCTGGGTTCGTTCCTGCTGCAGTGGAAGGTATTCGGCTGAGCCCTTCGTGTTCGCGGTCGCAGGAAAGAGCAGCCGGGCGTGGCCATGCCGGCCGTCCTGACCGGCACCCTTTGGTGCTACACCACCGGGGCGCCAGTACTTCGCGGCATGGGACAATGCCCCACCCGCTGACTGCCGTGCCCGCAATGCTGATCGCCTTCAACAAGCCCTTCAACGTGCTCTGCCAGTTCACCGACCGCAGCGTGCCGCCGCGGCCGACCCTGGCCGGGTTCGGCCTGCCGCCGCGCGTGTATGCCGCAGGCCGGCTGGACCATGACAGCGAGGGGCTGCTGCTGCTGACCGACAACGGCACGCTGGCGCACAAGCTCACCGACCCCAGGCACAAGGCCGACAAGACCTACTGGGTGCAGGTGGAAGGCACGCCCAGCGATGAGCAGCTGCAACAGCTGCGCGACGGCGTCGAGCTGAACGACGGGCCGACCCTGCCGGCGAAGATCGAACGCCTCGATCCGGCGCCGTCGCTGTGGACGCGCGATCCGCCGGTGCGTTTCCGCAAGACCGTGCCTGACAGCTGGCTGGCGATCACGATCCGCGAGGGCCGCAACCGCCAGGTGCGGCGGATGACCGCGGTCGTGAACCTGCCGACGCTGCGGCTGGTCCGCGTGTCGATGGGACCCTACCGGCTGGACGACCTGCAGCCAGGGCAGTGGCGGCAGATCGGTTGAAATGAAAAGGCCGGAGCCCTTCCTGCGGAAGGACCCCGGCCCTGACAGTGGCCGACGATCTCAGGCGTCGCTGCCGATATCGCTGTGCTCGTCCACGACGGTGTCGTTGCGGCGGTCACGTGCGTTGATGCGCTGCGCCTGCCCATTCACCACGTGGCCATTGGCGGCCTTCTTCTTCTGCTGCTTGCGGTACAGCGCATAGCCGAGCAGGCCCACACCCACCGCTGCAGCGGCCACGGCCACTGCCGGATTGCGGCGCACGAACTTGGTCGCGGCCTTGCCGCCGGTCTTCACTGCGCCGATGGCGGCGCCGGTCTTGATCCAGTCCGCATTGCGCAGGCTGCCACCGGCGCTCTTCAGGCCATCGCCGGCGGTGTGGGCCAGCTCCAGGGCGCGCTCCAGAGCGCGGTCGGTGATTACGGTCAGCTTGCTCATGCGGGGGTCCTTTGCCTCGGGTCGAAGTCCAGTGTCGCGTGTTGCCCGTAAACGGTATGTCAGTCGGGGCAGCACGTGGCGTGACTTTACCGCAGCCATTCAGGATCAGGCAGGTTCCGCAACCGGTCGTGCCGGCACGACCGGTCAGGTTCCGCGCGGCTTGGCCCGGTGCGTGGCCGTGGCGGTCCACGGATCATCCGGCCACGGATGGCGCGGGTAGCGTCCCTTCATCTCCTTTTTCACTTCAGCGTAGGTGTTTTCCCAGAAGTTGCGCAGGTCCTGGGTGACCTGCAATGGGCGGCCACCTGGAGAGAGCAGGTGCAGGGTGAGCGGCACGCGGCCATCGGCGATGCGCGGCGTATCCGCCAGGCCGAACAGTTCCTGCAGCTTCACCGCCAGCACCGGTGGCAGCGGATCGCCGCTCTCGCCGTCCAGCGCATAGCTGATCGGCCGCTCCAGCCCGGACGGCACGGTGATTCGGGTCGGTGCGTGGCGTTCGACCAGCTGCCGTTGAGACCACTCCAGGGGTGACTTCAACGCTTCGCCGAAGCCGGATTCATCCAGCGCATCCAGTCGCGTCTTGCCGGCGAACGCGGGCTGCAGCCATTGCGTACGCGTGGCCAGCAGGGCGTCGTCGCTGCAGTCGGGCAGGCCGAGCTCGGGCATCCAGCGGCGCAGCGATTCCACCCGTGCCTGCCACTGGCGCAGGCCTTCGGTCCACGGCAGCGCCTGCAGGCCGAGCTCGGCCACCGCATCGGTCAGCGCCTGCGCGGCGTGCTGCGGATCGACCCGGCCGGCCGAGCGGCTGTCTAGCACGATGCGGTCGAAACGGGTCTCGCGCAGGGCCACCAAGGCGCGGCGCTCGCTGTCCCAGCGCACCACATCTTCGGTGATGAGCCGCTCCGGCCACGCCTTGCGCAGTTGGCCCTCATCCACCGGTGCGGCACGCAGCAGCAGCGCATCGCGTGCCTCAAAGCGAAGCTCGCTGGCCACCAGCCACGGTTCGCCACGCAGGTCGCTCAGTTCGTGCAGGCGCGCGCTGCGACCATTGGCCAGCAGGTAGCGCAGTGGATCGCTGGGATGCTGGACACCGATCCGGTCGGGGAAGGCATGTGCGAGCAGGTCACCCAGTTCGTGCGCCTCGATGCTGGCCGGTGGCGCGGCATCACAGCGCAGGCGTCGTCGCCACTGCTTGGCGGCAGCGTCAATGGCGGCCAGCCCGCTGCGATTGGCGTCGCCCGGCGCGCGGCCGTTGCGGAACGCGGCCAGTGCGCGCCAGCGGGCCGCCAGCGCGTCACCGCCCTGGCGCAACGGGTCGCGGGCTTCCAGCAGGGCGGCCAGATCGGCGGCCAGCGCCTGCGCACGTGCATCGGGCGCCGCCAGCAGCATCGCTGCCATCCGTGGGTGCGTACCCAGCGCCAGCACACGCCGGCCGAGTGCGGTGATCGCACCACTGCTGGACAGCGCGCCCAACCGCTGCAGCAATTCGCGGGCGGCGCCCATCGGGCCGGCCGGTGGCGGATCGAGGAAGCGCAGGTCGCTGCTGCCCCAGGCGGCCAGTTCCAGCGCCAGCCCGGCCAGCTCCACCTGATCGATCTCGGCGCGGCGCTGCGGCTCCAGCCGCTGCGACTGCGGCCACAGCCGCCAGGCCACGCCTTCGGCCACGCGACCGGCACGGCCCGCGCGCTGGTCGGCCGATGCCTGGGCGATGGCCACCACGTCCAGCCGGGTGAAACCGCTGTTGGGATCGTAGCGCGGCTCGCGTGCCTGGCCGCTGTCGATCACCACGCGCACGCCGGGCAGCGTCACCGACGACTCGGCGACGTTGGTCGCCAGCACCACGCGGCGGCGGCCATCGCTGGCCACCTGCAGCACGCGCGCCTGCTGTTCCACCGGCAGTTCACCGTGCAGGGCCAGTACTTCGACGCCGGCATCCAGCGATTCCAGCAGGCCGGTCTGCACCCGCGCGATCTCACGCTGCCCGGGCAGGAACACCAGCAGGTCACCGGGGTGTTCGGCCAGGGCCTGTTGCACCGCGCGGCGCACCTGCAGTTCCAGCGCCTCATCGCGGCGCGCCGGGAAATGGCTGACCGTCACCGGGTAGCTGCGGCCCTCGCTGCTCAGCCGCGGCGCATCAAGGAAGCGTGCCAGCCGCTCGCCATCCAGCGTGGCCGACATCACCACCAGGCGAAGGTCATCGCGCAGCTGCGCCTGCACGTCCAGCGCCAGCGCCAGGCCGAGGTCGCCACTGAGATGGCGCTCGTGGAATTCGTCGAACAGGATCGCACCGACCTCTTCCAGCATCGGGTCATCCTGCAGCATGCGGGTCAGGATGCCTTCGGTGACGACTTCAATGCGGGTGCGTGCCGAGACCTTGTTCTCGAAGCGGATGCGGTAGCCGACCGTGCCGCCGACCTCTTCGCCCAGCTGCCGCGCCATGAACAGCGCAGCACTGCGTGCGGCCACCCGGCGCGGCTCCAGCAGGATGATCTTCCGGCCTTGCAGCCACGGTGCATCGAGCAGCGCCAGCGGCACCTGGGTGGTCTTGCCGGCGCCGGGCGGGGCTTCCAGCACCAGCCGTGGCTGCACGGCCAGGTGCTGCTGGATCTGCGGCAGCAGCGGGGAAATGGGGAAGAGCGGGGTGTTCATGTGCAAAGGATAAGGGGCCGCGGCGGGCGCAGGTACAATGCGCGGGCACTTTTCCCCCGCGATGACCATGCACCTGATCGATATCGGCGCCAACCTGACCCACGACTCCTTCGACCGCGACCGCGATGCCGTCCTCGACCGCGCACGGCAGGCTGGCGTGGTGCAGATGGTCATCACCGGTGCCAGCCGCGAGCACTCGCCGCTGGCCGTGCAGCTGGCGCAGCAACACCCCGGCTTCCTGTATGCCACCGCCGGCGTGCACCCGCACCACGCGGTGGAATACACCGAGGAATGCGATGCCGAGATGCGCGCGCTGCATGCCCACCCGGAAGTGGTGGCGGTGGGGGAGTGTGGGCTGGACTACTTCCGTGATTTCTCGCCGCGCCCGGCCCAGCACCGTGCGTTCGAGCGCCAGCTGCAGCTGGCCGCGGACAATGGCAAGCCCCTGTTCCTGCACCAGCGCGACGCGCACGCCGATTTCATGGCACAGATGAAGAACTTCGAAGGTCGCATCGGCCCGGCGGTGGTGCATTGCTTCACCGGTGAACGCGACGAGCTGTTCGATTACCTCGACCAGGACTGGTACATCGGCATCACCGGCTGGCTGTGTGACGAGCGCCGCGGCGCGCACCTGCGCGAACTGGTGAAGAACATCCCGGCCAACCGCTTGATGATCGAGACCGACGCGCCGTACCTGCTGCCGCGCACGCTGAAGCCGATGCCGAAGGATCGCCGCAACGAACCGATGTTCCTCTCGCACATCGTGGAGGAACTTGCACGTGACCGTGGCGAGGACGTGGCAGTGACGGCGGCCAACGCGGCTGCCGCGACGCGTACGTTCTTCCGCCTGCCCGGCACTACCGGAGCAGGTCGCGCAGGCCCTCACGGTAGCTGGGGAAGCGCGGCTGCCACGCCAGCGCTTCACGCGTGCCGCGGCTGTCGATGCGCTTGTTGCTCTCGTAGAAGCGCCGCAGCGTCGGGCTCAGTGCCGGATCATCCCAGGCCACGGCCGGCGGCATCGCGAACCCGCCCAGCTGCGCGGCGAAGGCCAGCACATCCTGTGGCGGTGCCGGTTCGTCGTCGCTGGGCAGGTAGAGACCCTGCAGGGTCGGTCGCTGCATCGCAGCGATGATGACGGTTACCAGGTCCTGCACGTGCAGGCGGTTGAACACCAGGCCCGGGCGGATCACGTGGCGTGCACGGCCCTCCGCCAACTGCAGCAGGGCGTTGCGGCCAGGGCCATACAGGCCGGGCAGGCGGAACACCGCCGAGGCGATGCCACGTTCCTCTGCAAGCGCACGCCATTGCGCTTCGGCACGCAGGCGCTGCACGCCGGCTGCTTCAGTGGCATCGGCTGCGCTGTGCTCGTCAACCCAGCCGCCGGCCCGGTCGGCATACACCGACGTGGACGACAGATAGCCTACCCAGCGAAGTGCCGGGCTGACCTGCAGTCCCGGGAACAACAGACGTAGTGCCGGGTCGCCCTCGGCATCTGGCGGCACGCTGCACAGCACGGCCTCGGCCTGCGCGATCTCATCGAGCAGGGCTGACGACGGTGGCGCGTCGGCGCGCAGCTGATGCCGCAGCAGGCCATCGTCCGGCGCCGACGAGGGGTCACGCACCGTGCCGACGACGTGCACGCCCCGTGCCTGCAGATGCGTGGCCAGCACGCATCCGCTCCAGCCCATACCGAGGATCAGCACCCGCGTAGGCAGCGCGCTGGCCTGCAACGGGAGGCTCACGCGCCGCGCAGTGCCTGGTAGGCCTGCAGGCTGCTGTAGGCGACCTGCAGCAGCAGGGCTTCCTGATCGGCCTTGCGTGCACGCGCCAGCATGTCGCCGACGATCTGCTCGGCTTCCACCTGCTGGCCGGCTTCCAGATCTCGCAGCATTGATGCCTTCAACGCCGAGCCCGCCTGGGTGAGGGTGCCGCGTGCGGTGTCCTGCGCGGCATCGGGAATCGGCTCACCGGCAGCTTCGGCCACGGCCAGGCATTCGTCGTACAGGCCGCGCACGATCGCCTCGCCATCATCGGTGGCGACGATGGTGCCGATATCCGCACGCAGCAGGCAGGTAGCGGCGGCCAACGCGGTCAGGAAGGTGTACTTGATCCACTGTTCCTGGCCGATGTGTTCGCTCGCCAGGTGATCAAGATTGGCCTGCGCGCAGGCGGCGGCGAAGGCACGTACACGTGCGGACGCCGCGCCGCCATCGCGCTCGCCGAAGGTGAGCTTGGCCGGCTTGCCCAGATGCAGCACGGCGCCATCGGGTGCCTTGGTGGCGCTGATGAAGCACAGGCCGCCGAGCACGGCGTCGCGGCCGAAGCGCAGGTCCAGCGCGTTGTAGTGGTGCAGGCCGTTGAGGATCGGCAGCACGGTGGTGTTCGCGCCCACGGCCGGAGCAATGGCGTCGATCGAGCTGTCCAGGTCGTAGGCCTTGCAGCTGAGGATGACCAGATCGAACGGCTTCTGCGCGGCCAATGCGGGCAGCGCATCGGCGGTGACGTGCTGCACCGGGAAGCGGGCATCGCCGAGCGGGCTGCGGATGACCAGGCCATCGCGGTCCAGCTGTGCGGCGCGCGCGGGGCGTACGAGGAAGGTTACGTCCACGCCGGCCTGGGCCAGGCGACCACCGAAGTAGCCGCCGGTACCACCGGCGCCAAGGATCAGGATGCGCATTGCACGTTCACCGTTTTCTGGGGGAATCATGATGGCGATTGTGCCGGAGATTGCGGCCAGCGGCGCCCCTGGTGGTGGTTCGCGGAATGCACTGTTCATTGGGGTTGGCCGGGCGCGGCTACCACGGGTAGCAGTGCAAGAACGGAAGTGGATCGCTCGCTGCGCTCGCTCGTGTGGGGCGGTGCTCAGGGCAGCCGTTCGCTGAAGTCCTCGGTGTATCCCAATAGAAGCGTGGTGCGGGCGGCCAGCGTTGTGGCCAGTTGCGACCAGGTGTCATCCGTTCCTGCGGCATAGATGTGCTGCAGATCCGCGACCAGAGCGCTTGCTTCTGCAGGCGACGGTGCGCTATCGCGCTGGAAGCCCAGCCACGACGCGCCAAGCCCGAACAGGCGATAGCCATGGTATTCCTGCAGGTGCCGGATCAGGGCGTGGTTCTGGAAGATGTCCCAGTCCGCGCTGAAGTAACCGTTGGGCAGGGCGGCGATCAGCAGGTCGTGACGGTCCACCGGCACCTGCTGCACGCAGGCTACCTCGTCGACGATCAGGTCCGGCGCGGCATTGGCCGCGACCAGCGCCTCGATGTCCGCGTCATTGCACAACAAAGTGCCCGCCAGCGCGGTCCATTGCAGCCGATGAGAGGAATGTTCGAGCTGTGCGATGACATGCGCCAGCAACCGCTCGCGTGCCGCCAACGCATCGTCGGGGGTCGCCGGGTCTTCGTCCTCGTACAGTGCGATGCGCTCATCGTTAGACGCGTGCATGCTGGTGTAGCGGCACTGGCCGGCATCATCGAGCGTGCACAGGTAGCGATACCGGGGATCAGCCGTTTGTAGTGACGCCAGGTATTCCAGCATCTCATCCAGCGTGGGCGAATCGCCCAGCAACGCATGGCTGAAGGCATCGATGGGGCCGTCCGACACGGCCTTGTCCAATGGAATGGAAGTGATCTTCATCGCCACAGCCTAGCCGCAATTCCAGACGAAAAGAGCCGAGCATCGGCTTGGAACGCTTCATCCACGCATGGCGTGGATCTATCGTGTCGACCAAGGTCGACACCCACCAGGCACCGGCCATGCCACGGATAGTCAGCTTTTGCCGTTGCCGTTGAAGTTGATTCGGCGGGTGCAGGGCCGCAGGCCCTGCAGGCAAAACTCAGCTGCGCATGCCCACGCCGCGGCGCAGCAGCCACAGCGCCAGCGCCGTCAGCGCCACCACGAAGCCGAGCATCAACCCGTAGGCCACCGGCAGCGGCACGTCACTGCTGCCCAGCAGGCCATAGCGGAACGCATTGACCATGTAGAAGATCGGATTCGCATGCGTGGCCGCTTCGGCCCAGCCCGGCAGCAGCTTCACCGAATAGAACACGCCACCCAGGTAGGTCAGCGGGGTCAGGATGAAGGTCGGTACGATCGCCACGTCATCGAACTTCTTCGCATACACCGCGTTGATGAAACCAGCCAGCGAGAAGATCGTCGCGCCCAGGATCACCGTGGTCAGCATCACCAGCGGGTGCGGGATGCGCACCGGGGTGAAGAACATCGCGATGATCAGCACGATCACGCCCACCATCAGCCCGCGCAGCACCGCACCGGCCACGTAGCCCCACAGGATCACCCAGTTCGGCATCGGGCTGACCAGCAGCTCTTCCACGTGGCGACCGAACTTGGCACCGAAGAACGAGGAACTGATGTTGCCGTAGCTGTTCTGGATCACGCTCATCATCACCAGGCCCGGCACGATGAACTGCATGTAGGTGTAGCCGCCCATGTCACCCACGCGCGACCCGATCAGGTTGCCGAAGATCAGGAAGTACAGGGTCATGGTGATCGCCGGCGGCACCAGGGTCTGGCCCCAGATGCGCATGATGCGGGCGACTTCGCGGCGCACGATGGTCATCAGTGCGACGCGGTTGCGCTGGCCGTCGGTCAGCTCGGTGGTGCTCATGCGAATTTCTCCAGGTTGCCGGTGAGGCGCACGAACAGCTCCTCCAGGCGGTTGCTCTTGGTACGCATCGAACGCACGCGGATACCGGACTCGTTGAGCGTGGCGAACACGCGGTTGAGGTCCATTGCGCGAGGCATGTCGATATCCAGCGTGTGCGGGTCCGGCGCGGTCAGCGTCGCGCCTTCGATCACCGGCAGCTGCGCCGGCAGGTCACCGTCGATGTCCAGCAGGAAGCCTTCCACGTCCAGCTTCGCCAGCAGGGTGCGCATCGGCCCCTGCTCGACGATCTGGCCATGGTTGATGATCGCCAGGTGGCGGCACAGGTACTCGGCCTCTTCCAGGTAGTGCGTGGTGAGGATGATCGTGGTGCCGGCGGCGTTGATCTCCTTCAGCACGCGCCACATGTCGCGGCGGATCTCGATGTCCACGCCGGCGGTCGGTTCGTCCAGGATCAGCAGCCGCGGGCGGGTCATCATCGCGCGGGCGATCATCAGCCGGCGCTTCATGCCACCGGACAGCGTGCGGCTCATCACCTGTGCCTTTTCCCACAGGTGCGCGCGCTTCAATTCTTCTTCGGCGCGCTGCTCGGCTTCCTCGCGCGGTACGCCATAGAAGCCGGCGTAGTTCACCAGGATGTCGAAGGGCTTTTCGAACAGGTTGAAGTTGATTTCCTGCGGCACCAGGCCGATCAGGCGCATGGTGGCGCTGCGGCTGCGCACCAGGTCGCTGCCGAACACTTCCACCTGGCCCTCGCTGAGGTTGACCAGGGAGCTGATGATGCCGATCAGGGTCGACTTGCCGGCGCCGTTGGGGCCGAGCAGGGCGAAGAAGTCGCCCGGGGCCACTTCCAGGGAAACACCCTTCAGGGCCTGGGTGCCGTTGTCGTAGGTCTTGCGCAGGTCGCGCACGCGCAGGGCGGGCGCCGTATCGTTCTGGGATGCCAAGCTCGAAGCCTTCGCGCCCATGGGCTGGCGCTGGAGAGGGGCGGGGAGGGGCTATTATAGAAGACCCCGAGGGCTTGCCCCGGCTACACACTGTCCCGAAAAGTCGTGCCTGTTCAATTCCCCCTCAAGCTGGTCGGCTGCCGCATGCTGGCCCCGACCGTCGGCCACTACCAGTTCGTGCGTGACGATGGGCAGCCGCTGGATTTCCAGCCCGGCCAGTTCATCCAGGTCCATTTCAGCTACGCAGACGGCACCGAAACCAAGCGCAGCTACTCGCTGGCGACCATCCACGACCACGCGCTGGGCCCAGGCGAGGCGGTGGATATCGCGGTCAGTTTCGTGCCCGGTGGCGCCGCCACGGCCCTGTTCGAGGCACTGGAGCAGGGCGGCCAGATCAGTGCGTCCGGCCCCTATGGCCGGTTCTGCCTGAACCCCGGCGACCACAACGCCCGTTACCTGCTGATCGCCACCGGCACCGGCGTTACCCCGTACCGCTCGATGCTGCCGCTGCTGGAAAAGGCCATGGCCGAACGCGGTGTGCAGATCGTGCTGCTGCAGGGCGCGCGCAGCCCGGGCGAGCTGCTGTACAGCGAAGATTTCTACAGCTTCGCCGAAAAGCACCCGAACTTCCGCTATGTTCCGTGCCTGTCGCGCGAGTTGCCGGCCGATCCGCACCCGGACGTACAGCACGGCTACGTGCAGCAGGCGCTGGCCGGCTTCACGCCGGACCCGGCCACCGACATCGCCTACCTGTGCGGCAACCCGGACATGGTCGATGCCTGTGCCGAGCTGCTGAAGGCTGCCGGCCTGGGCAACCCGCAGATCCGCCGCGAGAAGTACGTCAGCAGCAAGTAGGCCCGGGTAGTGCCGGCCGCTGGCCGGCAACCGCACGAACCGGAGGCGGCATCACGCCGCCCCCGGTCGCCTGCCTCAGTACGCGATCCAGGCGTCGCGCCAGGCAGAGCCGGTGCCAGGGCGGTAGGGTTCGGCATTGACGTTGCACCACGCACCTTCCGGGAACGGGCGGCAGGCGTAGAGCTTGCCGTCGGTGCCCTTGACCACGGTTTCGCCCGGCGTGTAGCTGCCGATACCGTCCGGATACACGAAGTCATAGTCGCCCGGAGGCGGATCGACCGGATCCGGCAGCTGCGTGTCGAGCTGGAAGCGATGGCCCGGCTTCAGGTAGACGCGGTTCTCGGTGGCCGAGGCGATGGGTGTGATGATGCCGTTCTTCAGTATGCCCACCCGGGCATGCTGGGCAGAAGCGTTGATCTTGCGGCCCAACGCCAGCGGCCATTGCGTGGCGGAGGTCTGCCCGGTGGCAAGGGTGATCTTCGGGCTTTCCAGGTCATTGCCGCTGGCGTTGAACACGCGCAGGGTCAGGGTGGTACCGGTCTCCAGTTCACCCCGCGCGGTGATGGCCCCAGCGTCCTCCCACTCCGGTGGCGGGATGATGTCACCACCTTCAAAACGTACGTCGGCACAGGTATAGAACGCTTCGGCCGAATCCGCGCGTTGCCAGGTGTTATAGATGATGTGCTGGCCAGTACGCTTGGGCAGTGGGCAATCCAGTCGGTAGATGCCGTTGGCATCCTCGTCCACGTGACCCAGCGAGCAGAACTGCTCTAGGTCATCCCAACGCAGCAGGTTGCCCGGTTGCCAGCCTTCGCGGGTTACATAGAAGACCCAGTCGCGGGTCTTGTGCGGAGCCGATGCGAGGTACTCGAAGGTGTATCGGCCGCGGGCATCGGCGCGGATCGGGCTGGTCGACCAGTCCGTGCGATTGAGGTCCATGCCGCGGTACTTTGCATTGCCGCCGCTGCACAGTTCGCCGTCAGGCACGACCTGGCGATGGTTGCCGTCAGCGTCGGCCTGGTTGATGCCGGCCCAGTCGTAGAAGGGCTGTGCGCCACCGATGTCCTTGGCTGCCGCACAGGCCGCGTTGGTCGGATTCTCGGGGTTGGCCTGACGGCAGGCGTAGATGCGGCTGATCGGCTTGGAAAGGGTGCCGTGGGCCTGGGCCTCTTGTGAGGCGAAGAGACCCGCGCACAGGGAGGCAGCAACTGCTGCAAGAAGGTGGGCTTGCATCGATGACGTCCTTTGACGTGTGGAAGGCCCGTCGAGTCTCCACGCAGCAAAGAGCGTCCTCCATTCAACAATTCCGAAAAAAAAGAGGCTGCGAACCCATCGGCCTTTTCCATGCGATCTCCATCGCAATGAGCCTCATGCAGGAGGGGCGACACCAAAGTGCCACCCCCGTCATGCTTAGTACGCGATCCACGCATCGCGCCAGGCCGCACCCACGCCCGGGCGGTACGCCTCGGCATTGACGTTGCACCACGCACCTTCCGGGAACGGGCGGCAGGCATACAGCTTGCCGTCGCTGCCCTTCACCACGGTCTGGCCGGGCACGTAGCTGCCGATGCCCGCCGGGTACACGTGGTCGAAATCACCGCCCGGTGATGGCGTACCCGGGTCCGGCACCTGGGTGTCGAGCTGGAAGCGGTTGCCGTCCTTCAGGTACACGCGATTGTCGGTGGCCGACGCCGACGGCGTGATCACGCCATTGGCAAGCACGCCCACGCGCGCATGCTGCGCACTTCCATTGACCTTGCGGGCCAGCGCCAAGGGCCACTGCGTGGCAGACGTCTGGCCGCTGGCCAAGGTCGCTTCCACACGTTCGACATCGTTGCCGTTGGCGTTGAACACACGCAGTGCCAGTGTCGTACCCACCGGGAGTTCACCGCGTGCGGTGACCGGGCCTGCATCCTGCCATTGCGGTGCCGGTGTCGCACCACCGCCGCCGCCTTCAAAGCGCACATCCATGCAGGTATAGAACGCTTCGGTCGAATCCGAACGCTGCCAGGTGTTGTAGATCACATGCTGGCCGGTGCGCTGCGGCAGCGTGCACTGCAGCTTGTACGTGCCATCGGCCGAGAGCGGCGTATTGCCCAGTGTGCAGAACTCCTGCAGGTCGGCCCAGCGCAGCGGGCTGCCCGGCTGCCAGCCGTCGCGGGTGACGAAGAAGCGCCAGTCACGCGTGGCGTGCGGCGCGGTCGCCTTGAACACGAAGGTGAATTTGCCATTGGCATCGGCCTGGATCGGCGTGGTCTGCCAGTCACTGCGGTTCACGTCCAGGCCGCGGAAGGTCGGGTTGTTGCCGCTGCACAGCTTGCCGTCGGGCACTACGGCCTGGTGGTTGCCGTTGGCGTTGGCCTGGTTGATGCCGTTCCAGTCGTAGAACGCCTGTGATCCGCCGACGGCCTTGGCGGCGGCACAGGCCGGGTTGGTCGGGTTCTCGGGATTGCCCTGGAAGCAGGCATAGACGCGGCTGATCGGCGTGGTCATGGTGCCGTGGGCAAATGCGTCGGCGGCCAGCAACAGGCCGGCGGCGGCCAATGAAGTGGCCAGCAGCAGTGGTGTGGATCGGAATGACATGGCGCTTCCTTGTGGTCGTCGAAAGAGAGCGGTGACCGCAGGAGCTGCGCTGCACGGCGGACTTTCGGCGGCACCACGGCGAGTATCGAGTCGCAGCGCAGGGTGCGGAACCATGGAAATGCCGATCCGTGACTGTGGGTGTGAAGCCCTTCCCGCAGGCTTCACGCGGGACTGAACGGATGCGCCGGCGATCACGTCTTCGGCGTGGCAACGATCACGTCGTGGAGATCCGGCTACGTCGGCGCCATGCCCACGCGATCCGCCTGGCACGAAAAGCAGCCGTGGGCCGCGTTGTGCAGCTGCACGAAGGCCACGGCAGGGTCGGCAAACAGCGCGTCCAGCCGAGTGGAGACATCCGTGCCCTCACTGATCTCTGCGGCCAGCATCAATGCAGCCTGGTCATAGGCGCGCAACGAGATCATCCGGCGCTGCACATACGGGGGCACTTCGCCTGGCGACAGTACGCAACGGGTCACGCCACGCTGCACGAAGATCGGGCCCGAAGCGTGATAGGGCGAGTGCAGGGGCAGATGCACATGGGACAACAGCAGCAGCTCGCTGCCACAGGGTGGATCGCTCAGGCTGATCCGGCAGGGGTGCCCTCCTGTTTCACCGGCCCAGCGACGCTGGATGCCCAGCGCAGCCAGCGCGGTGTCGCTCTTCTCGAACAGGTGCAGGAACGGGCGGTGGTCGATGCCACCGAGGTACCACGCATGCATGGGCGTCTCCTTGGTTTTCCGCCGATTCTGCGCAGGCACCGGCCGCCGTGCTCGCCGTTTTCAGACCCCGCATCTCCATCGGGCCAGCCAGCGCCGCGGGGAACGCAGCACAAGGCGCTAAGATGCGCGCGCCGCCCCGGCCGATGAGCGCCGCATGTCCCTGGATTTCCCCACCATCACCGTGCTTGGCTTCCTGCTCTGCATCGGCATTGCCGTGGGGTTCTCGTTGTTGCTGGTGGTGTTGCGCGGGCAACCGGTGCTGCGCCTGTGGACCGCCAGCCTGTGGCTGCTGACCCTGGGCGTGACCCTGTTGGCGCTGCGACCCTACCTGCCGTTGGCACCGGCCATACTGGCCGGGAATGCGGCGATGGCCGGCTGCGCGGTGCTGATGCTGCGTGGCGTGGCGCTGCATCTGGAACAGCCGCTGCCGCTGTGGCGGCCGTTGTTGATGGCGGCCGCGTTCATGGCCTGCATCTTCGCCTTCCTGATGCTGTGGCCGGACCTGCGCGTGCGCCTGCAGGTGTTCAGTGTGTTCACGCTGCTGGTCGATGGCTGGATCGCGTGGCTGCTGCTGCGGCATGCCCCCGCGCAGCAGCGCACCAGCTGCCGCCTGGCGGCGGCGGTGTTCCTGGCCGAGGCGGCCCTGTACGCGGTGCGCCTGTTCCTGCCGGTGGCACCCGATGCCGGTGAGGACATCATGCGCACCGGTACACCGATGTTCGTCACCTACATTGCCGGTGTGATGCTGGAACTGGCGCGGTGCTTTGCGATGGTGCTGCTGCTGGTCGAACGCATGCTGGTCGATCTGCGGCGTGCGGCGCGCACCGATGGCCTGACCGGGCTGCTCAACCGCAGCGCGGTGCTGGCCGACGGCCAGGCGCAGTTGCAGCGGCTGCGCCGGCAGGGCCGGCCACTGGCCCTGTTGCTGGTCGACGTCGATCACTTCAAGCAGATCAACGACCGCTGGGGCCATCTGGCCGGAGACCAGGTACTGCGCCACTTTGCTGCGGTGCTGCAGCACGGTTTGCAGGGCCATGACACGCTGCTGGGCCGCTACGGTGGCGAGGAGTTCGTGCTGGTGCTGGCCGGCAGCACGCAGGGTGAAGCGATGGCGTGGGCTGTGGCGATCCGTACCGCTCTGCAGCAGAAACCGGCGCGGCTGACCACCGGGCCCGTGACGGTCACCGCCAGCATCGGCCTGGCCATGGACGACGGCCACGGCGACCTGTCCACGCTGCTGGCAGCGGCAGACGCGGCGCTGTACCGGGCCAAGGCCGCCGGCCGCGATCGTCTGGCCTGTGCCACGCCGGCGGAGATTTCGCGTCTGCCCATCGCCGACGACGCCATGCCCGTGTAAGTTGAGTCACATCTTCCGCGGCAGCCCGTCGTGGTTGCCAGGAACGTCCTCCAGGGGAAACGAGCACGATGCAAAGACACCACCTCGCGTTGGCCGCAACGTTGGCCAGCCTGATGCTTGCCGGTTGCAGCCAGTCACCGTCACCCGGCGCCGAAGGCGCCAGTGATGGGCCCAGCCGCCGTTTCGGCATGATCGACTTCCAGCCCTGCACGCTGTCCACTGAAGGCGCCAGCGCCAACGTGGAAGCGCAGTGCGCCACCCTGCAGGTGCCGGAGGACCGGGCCCAGCCCGATGGCCGACGCATCGGCCTGCGCATCGCCTGGCTGGAATCGGGCAGCAGCGGCTCCAGCCAGCCCGACCCGGTGTTCTTCCTGGCCGGTGGGCCCGGCCAGGCCGCCAGCGAAGTGGCGGTCATCGTCGATACCGCGCTGCGCCAGGTGCGCAAGCAGCGCGACATCTTCCTCGTCGACCAGCGCGGGACCGGCGGTTCCAACCCGCTCAACTGCCTTGGCGCGGATGGCAAGGAGCTGGCCATGGACGAGGATGCCGCACCCACGGAAGCCTCGCTGCGCGATTACGCCGAGCGCTGCGCCGCCTCGCTGCAGGGGCGTGCCGATGCGCGCTTCTACACCACCAGTGAGGCGATTGCTGATCTGGATGCGGTGCGTCAGGCGCTGGGCGCCGAGCGCATCAACCTGGTCGGCGGCTCCTACGGTACCCGCGTAGCCCAACGCTATGCCGGTGCCTATCCACAGCACACGCGCAGCATCGTCATCGATGGCGTGGTGCCGAACGAGCTGGTGGTGGGCGGCGATTTCGCCACAACGTTCGAGGATGCGATCGCCCTGCAGTCGGCGCAGTGCCGCAAGGATGCCGCCTGCAGCAAGCGCTTCCCGACCGACACCCGCGCACAGCTGCGCAGCGTGGTCGAGACCCTGCGCCGTGCCCCGGTCTCGGTGGAGTATCGCGACCCCGGCACCAACCAGACCCGGCAGGATGTGCTGAGTCCGGACAGCGTGATCGGCCTCGCGTTCGCCTTCTCCTATGTGCCGCAGTATTCCTCGCTGCTGCCGCTGGTTCTCGATGAAGCCGCGCACGGCCGCTACGCACCGCTGGCGTCGCTGGCACGCGGTGCGAACCGCAGCATGGATTTCCAGATCAACCGTGGCATGCAGTGGTCGGTGATCTGCAGCGAAGATGCGCCGCGCTACCACGCGCCGGCCGAGGATCCCGAGCGCCTGTTCGGCAACGACGTGGCCAGTGCCTTCTTCGCCGCCTGCCCGGTATGGCCGCACCGGCCGGCACCGGCAGCCAATGCCGTGCCGCTGCGCAGTGACGTACCGGCGCTGCTGCTGTCCGGTGAACTGGACCCGGTGACGCCGCCGCGCTATGCCGAGCAGGTCCTCAAGGGCCTGCCCAATGGCCGCACGCTGGTCGCCCGCGGCCAGGGCCACGGCACGCTGACGGCTGGTTGCATGCCGCGCCTGCTTGGCCAGTTCATCGACAAGACCGATGCCAAGGCGCTGGATGCCGGCTGCCTGGACACGCTGAGCTACGTGCCGGCGTTCACCTCGTTCAACGGATGGGAACCATGATCGTCGCCGACAACCTGCACAAGGCTTTCGACACCCGCACAGGCCGTATCCAGGCAGTCGCCAACGTCGGCTTCCGTGCCGAGGATGGCCGCATCACCGGCCTGCTGGGGCCCAATGGTGCCGGCAAGACCACCACCATGCGCATGCTGTACACGCTGATGACGCCCGACCAGGGCAGCATCAGCGTCGACGGGGTCGACGCTGCGCGCAATCCGGTGGAAGTGCGTCGCCATCTTGGCGTGCTGCCCGATGCGCGTGGCGTCTATAAGCGCCTGACCGCGCGCGAGAACATCGCCTACTTCGGCGAACTGCATGGCCTGTCGGCCGAGCGCATCCGCGAGCGCATCGAGGTGCTGTCGCACGCGCTGGACATGGGTGACATCCTCGACCGCCAGACCGATGGCTTCTCGCAGGGCCAGCGCACCAAGACCGCGATTGCCCGCGCGCTGGTGCACGACCCGCGCAACGTCATTCTCGATGAGCCGACCAACGGTCTGGACGTGATGACCACGCGCGCGCTGCGGCGATTCCTGCTGGGCCTGCGCGAAGAAGGCCGCTGCGTGATCCTGTCCAGCCACATCATGCAGGAGGTGGCCGCACTGTGCGATCACATCGTGATCATTGCCAAGGGCACGGTGATGGCCGCCGGCAGCGCCGATGAACTGCGTACGCAGGCCGGCGAATCCAACCTGGAAGATGCGTTCGTGAAACTGATCGGCAGCGAAGAGGGCCTGCACGCATGAGCATGATGTCGACCCTGATGACGGTGATGCGCAAGGAACTGCGCGACCTTTCCCGTGATCGCCGCACGCTGCTGCTGACCCTGCTGTTCGGGCCGCTGCTGTACCCGGTGCTGCTGCTGGGCATGGGCAAGCTGGCTGAGAGCCGGGTGCGCACCCAGATCGAACAACCGCTGCAGATTCCGACCATCGGTGCGGACAACGCCCCCAATCTGGTGCGTTTCCTCGCCGCGCAGGGGCTGAACACCGCTCCGGCACCGAAGGACCTGGCCGAGGCCATCCGCAGCCAGGAGATCGACGTGGCGCTGCGCATCAGCGATGACTTCGGCAAGGACTGGGCCGATGGCAAGCCGGCGCTGGTGGAGGTGATCAAGGACAGTACCCGTCGCGCCGCAGAAGTACCCAGCGCGCGCCTGGAGGCGGCACTGGCGACCTATAACGGCCAGGTCGGTGCGCTGCGCCTGATGGCGCGTGGCATCGACGCGCAGGTGGCGCGGCCGCTGGACGTGGCACGCCAGGATCTGGCCAGTGCCGAAGCCAAGCGCGGCATGATCCTGTCGATGCTGCTGCCGGTGCTGCTCACGCTGACCTCGTTCATCGGCGGCGCCTATCTGGTGATGGACGCCACCGCCGGCGAGCGTGAGCGACAGTCACTGGAGCCGTTGCTGGCCACCCCGGGCTCGCGCAGCGCCATTGTCAGCGGCAAGATCGCCGCCGCCTGCGTGGTCGGTTTCGTGTCGCTGCTGCTGACCCTGGTGGCGTTCAAGGTGAGCGCACAGATCGCGCCTGGCAACATCGGCCGCCAGTTCAACATGAACGTCGGTTCGATGCTGCAGATGCTGCTGGTGATGTTGCCGATGCTGATGATCGGCACCTCGCTGCTGACCTTCCTGTCGGCCGCGGCCAAGAGCATGAAGGAAGCGCAGAGCCACATGACCTGGCTGATGCTGTTGCCGATGATGCCCGGCTACGCGCTGGTGGCCTATCCGCTGAAGAGTGAGCTGTGGCAGTACGCCGTGCCGTTCCTGTCGCAGAACCAGATGCTGCTGAAGGTGATCCGCCACGAGGCCATCACCCCGGCGGTCTGGGCCATCTATCTCGGCGCCAGCCTCGGCCTGGCCGCCGTGCTGTGGTTCGCCGCCGTGCGCCGCTACCACAACGAGCGTCTGGCCATCTCTGGCTGACCGAAAAAGGGGACGGAGGGGATTAAGTCGTTTCTAACCCTCTGTCCCCTTCTTCTGGGGGCGCCCGCGCTTGCGTAGCACCACGGGGCGGCCCAGTGTCTGTTCCACCATCCGCAGGTAAGTTGCATTTCCCAACGGATGCTGCCCGGCACTGTGCGCACGGATTGCGGGCAGGTCAGCGGACGCGTTCATGTCCTGCAGAAACTCCGCATAGAGCATTGCCCGCTGTCGCCGGGTCGGGGCGAGCGCCTGGAATGCGGGATGTTCTGTCAGCATCGGATCGTGGCGTCGCTGCAGGTTTCCATGCACGCTCGACCATGGGTGATCTTCCGGGGCGGTTGTCATGCCCGCACGAACCGGATTGAGTTCGATGTAGCGATAGACGCTGAGCAGATAGGCGTCGCCGTCCACCATCGAAGAATGGAAGCGGCCTTGCCAGAGCGGTCCGCTGCGCTCATGCCGCTGATTGAACGCCTGGACATAGTTGTTACCCTGCATCCGCATCGCATTCGCCAAGCCGACGCCCGTGGAAGGTGTGGCCAACAGATGAACGTGATTGCCCATCAATACGTAGGCATGCAGCGCGACCTGATGCTTCAGGAAGGCGCTGTGCAATAGGTGCAGAAACAGCTGGCGGTCGATATCGTCAACGAAAATCGCCCCCTTGTTCACACCGCGCTGGGTTACGTGGTACGGCTGTTCGGCCAACATCAGGCGCGCTTGTCGAGGCATGGCAGTTCAGGGCTTCAAGGAATCATCAGCCTGCCGCCACGCTGACCGCGAAGGGCATCAGGCGATGCCGCGAGATGGTGTGGGGGAAGGCAGAAGCGACTTAATCCCCTCCGTCCCCTTTTCCATACCGCGCAGGTGTCACGCCCATCTCGCGCTTGAACACGGCAATGAAGGCACTGGGCGTGTCGTAGCCCATCGACAGCGCGACGCTGATCACCGGCTCGCCCGCCAGCAGGCGTGGCAGCGCCAGCAGCACGCGCAGGCGTTGCCGCCACTGGCTCAAGGTCATGCCTGTTTCGGCCTGCCAACGGCGGGCGAGACTGCGGCTGGACAGCCCGCTGGTGGCCGCCCACGCCTCAACACTGCGCAGGTCGTCCGGCCAACGCGCCAGCACCGAAGCGATCTTCTGCAGTCGCCGGTCACGCGGTTGCGGCAGGGCAAGCGGCAGGGGCATGCTGGCGGCAATCTCATCGGCGATCACACCGGCCAGTCGTGCCTGCGCAGCATCCAGTGGTTGATGGGGCCATTGCAGCGCACGTGCTGTCGCCGCCTGCAGCAGTGCATTGGGCTGGAAAATGCGCGGTGTGGTGGGCAGACCCAGGCAGGCCTCGGCGTTGAAGTACAGGCTCCAGCCATCGAACCCGTCTGCGCTCAACAGCGCGTGGGGTAGCAAGGGCGGTATCCAGGCGACATGACCTGCGGGCAGCAGCCAGTGCAGGTCGTCGGCGGCGATCCGCAGCAGCCCCTGGTGCGCACCCAGCAGCTGCCCGCGGGCATGCCGGTGGCGCGCTGTGCGACGCACACCGCGCTGGCGCAGCCGGGCCGCCAGCATCACCGGTCCGTCGGCGGCATCGGCCAACGCTGGGTCGAGAAAGGCGGTGGTTGTCTGATCTGCCATATCGATTGGCAGTTATACGGCAGAAACGTCGAGTCCGGGCCCCGACACTGGAGCCCACTTCAACGGAGCGCTTCCCCATGCAGCCACAGGACATTCTTCCCGACCATCAGAACGACGTGCAGGTGAACGGCCTCACCGTGCGCAAGGGCAGCGTGGGTGCTTTCCTCGCCAGCGTTCGCGACTGGCAGGATCCGTCCAGCGATCCCGCCACGCGCGCCACTGCCGAAGCCGACCTGCGTGCGTTGCTGCCGGGCCTGCATGCGCTGGGCCTGTTCCAGGTGCTGGCCGCGCGCGATCCGGCCCTGCAGCGCCTGATTGATGGCGGTGCCTGAAACGGACAAGGCCCGGATGGACCGGGCCTTGGCGTCATGGACGTGGCAGAAACGACTTAATCCCCTCCGTCCCCTTTTTTGCGGTCAGCCGCCCGGTGCGAACACCAGGGTGCGGCGGGTGGTGACCGGCGCGTTGACCGGCTCGAAGCGCCAGCGCTTGACCGCGTTCAGGGCTTCGCGGTCGAAGGTCCGTCCGGACGTCGCGCGCAGCACGCGGGCGCTGACTACTGAGCCGTCGGTGCCGACGGTGATCTCCACCAGCACTTCGCCCGACGTTCCCGAACGCAGGGCTTCGGCCGGATAGCGCGGCGCCGGCGTACTGACCGGGCGCAGGGTGGGAGCTGCGGCGGCGGCTGCCTGGCGCGCGGCGCTGGCCTGCTGGGCGGCGGCCTGCTGCTGCTTCTGTTCGGCATCGCGACGGGCCGCGGCCTGGCGCTCGGCCTCCTGGCGCTCGTTGTCGCGGCGTGCGGCATCCTGCTGCGCGGCGATCTGCTTGGCTGCGTCGGCTTCCTTGGTGCGTTGTTCGGCCAGGCGCTGCTGTTCGATCTGCTGCTTGCTGCGATCCTCGGCGTCCTTCTTTGCCTTCTCGGCTTCGGTCTCGGTGCGCTTGGCCGCGTTTTCCACACCCTTGGCCAGGCCTTCCTTCAGGCGGGGCAGGGCGGGGGCGGAGGCATCCACCTTCTCGATCAGTGCCACCAGGCGCTGCGCTTCGGTGTAGTCCTCGCGGCCCAGGTGCTGCTCGGCGGCGATCAGGGTGTACGGCAGCAGATCGGTCAGTGCGCTCTTCACCGAGGCGTCGTCCGGCGTCTTGTCGCGCAGGGCGAGGTAGTACTCGATGGCGTTGTCGCCTGCCGGCGCATACATGCGGTTCTCGCGCAGTGCCTGGCTGGCTGATTCACGCAGCTGTTCGGTGCCCATCGACTGCACCTTGGCGGCGACCACCGGGGCGGCCGGAGCAGCGGCCGTGGGTGCGGCGGCGGGGGCCGGTGCGGGCGTTTCTTCCTTGCCCGAGCAGGCGGCCAGCGCCAGTGCAAGGGCAATCGGCAGCCACCGGCGCGCGGCGGTGATCGTTGAGACGTGCGACATCCTGCTCCCCTCTAGAAGACGACGTGACGTAAATCATTGATACGCATGGCCGGGACCTGTGGTCCGGGCGCGGAACGATGACGTTTCCCGACGCCACCGCCGGCAACGGCGAGGGTGCAATCTAGCATCCCGGCCACCGCCGCGTACAAGGGGCGGTGGCCGGGACGGGGCAGCGGCGAAGCGCCGCTGCCGGTTGCTGCATCAGTGGTCGTGCGACTTGCTGTGACTGTTGGACATCAGCTTGTCGGTCCAGGCGATGCCGATCGCCGACAGGATGAACACGCAGTGGATGATGGTCTGCCACAACACGCCTTCCTGGGTCATGGTCGTGCAGGTATCGACGCCAGCGTTGTAGAAGCTGGTCGAAGCCGACGACACTGCTGCTGCCCATTGTTCCGGTTTGCACAGCGGCAGTCCCTTCAGCGCGCTGGTGGCGATGAAAGTCTTCAGCAGGTGGATCGAGGAGATGCCGATGATCGCCATCGCCAGCTTCACCTTCAGCACGCTGGCGTTGACGTGGCTCAGCCATTCCGGCTGGTCCGGATGGCCTTCCAGGCGCAGGCGCGAGACGAAGGTCTCGTAGCCGCCGACGATCACCATCACCAGCAGGTTGGAGATCATCACCACGTCGATCAGGCCCAGCACGATCAGCATGATCTGCTGTTCGCCCATCGAGACCGAGTGGGACAGCAGGTGCCAGAGTTCCTTGCCGAACAGGAACACGTAGACGCACTGGGCAAGGATCAGGCCCAGGTACAGGGGCAGCTGCAGCCAGCGCGAGGCGAAGATCAGCGAGGACAATGGGGACAGGGGGCGAGGACTGTGGCTCATGCAGGACAGTGCGTTTCGGGGGAGCCGCGAGGTTACCGGCCCGCCGTGACGGTGCCAACCCAACTCACGCACTAGACTTCAGGTTCCTTTCCGCACCCCGAGCCGCCGCCATGATCGACCTGTATTACTGGCCCACCCCGAACGGCCACAAAGTGACCCTGCTGCTGGAAGAAGCCGGCCTGGAGTACCGCATCCACCCGGTCAACATCGGCTCGGGCGACCAGTTCAAGCCGGAATTCCTCGCCATCTCGCCGAACAACAAGATGCCGGCCATCGTCGACCATGCTCCGGCCGATGGCGGCGCCCCGCAGAGCGTGTTCGAGTCCGGCGCGATCCTGCTGTACCTGGCCGAAAAGACCGGCCAGTTCCTGCCCAGCGACCCGCGCGGCCGCGTCACCACCCTGGAATGGCTGTTCTGGCAGATGGCCGGCCTGGGCCCGATGAGCGGCCAGATGGGCCACTTCAATGTGTATGCGCCGGACAAGATCCCGTATGCCATCGAGCGCTACGACAACGAGGTGCGCCGCTTGCACGGGGTGATGGACAAGCGCCTGGCCCAGCACGCCTTCCTGGCCGGCGACGAGTACACCATCGCCGACATGGCCAGTTATCCGTGGATCGGCGCCTACGACAAGCTGCCGGTGGACTTCGCCGCGTTCCCGAACCTGAAGCGCTGGCATGAAGCGATTGCCGCACGCCCGGCCACCCAGCGCGCGTATGCCCTGCGTCAGCAGGTGAACCCCAACGCCGGCAAGCCGCTCAGCGACGAAGAGCGCAAGCACCTGTTCGGCCAGCGCTGACCCAGGACAGCGTCATCCACGCATGGCGTGGATCTACTGGTGGTGGGTGCCGACCGTTGGTCGGCACTCGTCCGCACGCCTTATGGGCAAAAGGTCATGCTGCCTTCCTGCACGGGCTTGGTTAGGATGGGGAACGACCGCCCCGTGCTCCGAGCCGGGGTGGACCTGCCGTTTGCCGGGACCTTCCATGCGCCACCTGTTCGCTTCGCTCGCCCTCATGCTCGCCACCACAACCGCCGCCCACGCTGAAAAGCTGACCCTGGAAGCCATCACCGGCCCGTTGCCGTTGTCCGGCCCGACCCTGATGAAGCCGAAGGTGGCGCCGGACGGTTCGCAGGTCAGTTTCCTGCGCGGCAAGGACAGCGACCGCAACCAGCTGGACCTGTGGACCTACGACATCGGCAGCGGCCAGACCCGCCTGCTGGTCGACTCCAAGGTGGTGCTGCCCGGCACCGAAACCCTCAGTGATGAGGAAAAGGCCCGCCGCGAACGCCAGCGCATCGCCGCGATGACCGGCATCGTCGATTACCAGTGGTCGCCGGACGCGCAGCGCCTGCTGTTCCCGTTGGGCGGCGAACTCTACCTGTATGACCTCAAGCAGCAGGGCCAGGCCGCGGTACGCCAGCTGACCCACGGTGAAGGCTTCGCCACCGACGCCAAGCTGTCGCCCAAGGGCGGCTTCGTCAGTTTCATCCGCGGCCGCAACCTGTGGGTGATCGACCTGGCCAGTGGCAAGCAGCTGCAGCTGACCCGTGATGGCAGCACCACCATCGGCAACGGCGTGGCCGAGTTCGTCGCCGATGAAGAAATGGACCGTCACACCGGTTACTGGTGGGCGCCGGATGACTCGGCCATCGCTTTCGCCCGCATCGACGAGGCACCGGTGCCGGTGCAGAAGCGCTACGAGGTCTACGCCGACCGCACCGACGTGATCGAGCAGCGTTACCCGGCCGCCGGCGACGCCAACGTGCGCGTGCAGCTGGGCGTGATCGCACCGGCCGCCGACGCGCAGCCGCGCTGGGTCGATCTGGGCAGGGAACAGGACATCTACCTGGCCCGCGTCGACTGGCGCGATGCGCAGCACCTGAGCTTCCAGCGCCAGTCGCGTGACCAGAGGCAGCTGGACCTGGTGGAAGTGGCGCTCGATTCCAACCGCCAGCGCGTGCTCGCCCACGAGACCAGCCCGACCTGGGTGCCGCTGCACAACAGCCTGCGCTTCCTCGATGACGGCAGCGTGCTGTGGTCGTCCGAGCGCACCGGCTTCCAGCACCTGTACCGCATCGACAGCAAGGGCAGGGCCACCGCGCTGACCCACGGCAACTGGCCGGTGGACGAACTGCTGGCGGTCGATGAAAAGGCCGGAAAGGCCTACTTCCGTGCCGGCATCGAGACCTCGCGCGAAAGCCAGATCTACGCGGTGTCGCTGCAGGGCGGTGAGCCGCAGCGCCTGTCCAAGGCACCGGGCATGCACAGCGCCAGCTTCGCCCGCAACGCCAGTGTCTACGTTGACAGCTGGTCCAACAGCACCACGCCGCCGCAGATCGAACTGTTCCGCGCCAATGGCGAGAAAATCGCCACCCTGCTCGAGAACGACCTGGCCGATCCCAAGCATCCGTACGCGCGCTACCGCGATGCACAGCGCCCGGTCGAGTTCGGCACGCTGATGGCTGCCGACGGCAAGACCCCGCTGAACTACAGCCTGATCAAGCCGGCCGGCTTCGATCCGTCCAAGCGCTACCCGGTGGCGGTGTACGTCTACGGTGGCCCGGCCAGCCAGACCGTCACCAACAGCTGGCCCGGCCGTGGCGACCACCTGTTCAACCAGTACCTGGCCCAGCAGGGCTACGTGGTGTTCTCGCTGGACAACCGTGGCACCCCGCGCCGTGGCCGCGACTTCGGTGGCGCGCTGTATGGCAAGCAGGGCACGGTGGAAGTGACCGACCAGCTGCGCGGCGTGACCTGGCTGAAGCAGCAACCGTGGGTGGACCCGGCGCGCATCGGCGTGCAGGGCTGGTCCAACGGCGGTTACATGACCCTGATGCTGCTGGCCAAGGCGTCGAACCAGTACGCCTGTGGCGTGGCCGGTGCGCCGGTGACCGACTGGGGCCTGTACGACAGCCACTACACCGAACGCTACATGGACCTGCCGGCGCGCAATGAAGCGGGCTACCGCGAAGCGCGCGTGCTGACCCATATCGACGGCCTGCGTTCGCCGCTGCTGCTGATCCACGGCATGGCCGACGACAACGTGCTGTTCACCAATTCGACCAGCCTGATGAGCGCGCTGCAGAAGCGTGCACAGCCGTTCGAGCTGATGACCTACCCGGGTGCCAAGCATGGCCTGTCCGGCGCCGATGCCCTGCATCGCTACCGCGTGGCCGAAGCCTTCCTGGGACGTTGCCTGAAGCCCTGATCCGCAGCCGGGAAGGAGCCCGCCGATGACCCTGCCACCCCCGATTCCCGCCCATCGACAGACGTCCGCCGGTTGGTGGTGCCGTCATTGGCGCTGGGCGATGCCGTTGACGGTGGTGCTGGTGCTGGGCGGTGCCGGTGGCGTGGTGACCTGGAGCGTGTTGCGCTGGAGCGAGGCGGCACGCGAGAGCCCGCCGATGCGCGAAGCGCTGCGTCGCGCGGGCTGCAGCATCGAACTGGTGGAAGCCTTCGGCGAGCCGCTGCAGATCGAATCGATGCCGCTGGGCAGCATGCAGACCGCGATCAACGGCCAGCGCGATGTCGGCCTGACCGTTGCGCTGGAAGGGCCGCATGCGCACGGCCGGTTGTTCGTGCAGGGCAGCCGTCGTGACGAAGTCTGGGATTACCCGGTGATGTATGTACTGGCCGAAGACAAGCAGACCTTCGATCTTACCGCGCTGGATGACGACGAGGCTGCGGGGGAGTGCGAGCTGCAGGCCTGCCGTGATCGCGGCGATTGCCCGCTGACCGCCGCGCTGTGACCTCCAGCCGATTGTCGCCATCGCCGTGAGCGCGTAGGGTGCGGGCAACCCTTTGCTGGAGTGTCCCATGAAGCCGATTGCGCTCGCCGTTGCCCTGGCCCTGACTGCTGCACCGCTGCTGTCCGCACCACCGGCGCTGGCGGCACCCACCGCCAAGGCCGCCACCCCGGCCAGCCCCGCCTGGGTCGCCCGCAGCAATGCACTGGCGCAGATCCTGCTTGATGCGCAGGGCCCGTTCCAGCCGGAGGAAACCGGCTTCTTCGGCGTTCCCGGCTACGACGACAAGGTGGCCGATCTTGGCCCGGACAACAGCAGGCGCTATCGCGCCGCGATGGCCAAGGCCCGCGACGAACTGAAGGCAAAGCTGGCCGCCGAAAAGGATCCCAATGTCCGCCAGGACCTGGAGATCATGATCCATGCCGCCAGCCAGAACATCGAAGGCAGCGAGCTCAACGAGAAGTACCTGCTGCCGTGGAGCGATGCGCCGCAGACCGTGTTCAGCGGCCTCAACCTGCTGCTGTCCGACCAGGTGCCGGCCGAGCGCCGGGCCAAGGCCGTCGACCGCCTCAAGGCCTATGCCGGCCTGCAGCCGGGCGGCACCGCCTTCACCACGCTGGCCCGCCAGCGCTACGAGGAACGGCTGAAGGACAGCAGCCTGCTGCAGCCGACGAAGATCGAAGTGCAGCAGTCGCTGGACAACGTCGAGACCTACATCACCGGTATCGAGTCGCTGCTGAAGAAGTACCAGATTGCCGGCGCCGATGAAGCGATGAAGGCACTGGCCGGACAGATGAAGGACTACGCCAGCTGGACGCGCACGACCGTGCTGCCGAAGGCGCGTACCGACGCACGCCTGCCGGCACCGTTGTACGCATACCAGCTCAAGCAGGTCGGCATCGACATCGACCCGAAGCTGCTGATGCAGCGCGCGCAGCTGGAGTTCATGGAAACCCGCTCGGCGATGCAGCAGCTGGCGCCGCTGGTGGCGAAGGACAAGGGCCTGAAGGTGGCCGACCCTAGCGACCCGGTGGCGGTGATCCGCGCACTGAAGGCCGACAAGATTGCCGACGACCATCTGGAAGGCCACTACCGCAAGGTGATCGACGCGATCGATCCGCTGATCCGCGAGCACGCCATCGTCGACGTACCCAAGCGCGCCATGCAGATGCGCCTGGGTTCGGCCGCCGAGAGCGCGGCCAGCCCGGCCCCGCACTTCCTGCCGGCGCCGCTGGTCAACAATACCGGGCAGCAGGGCACCTTCGTGCTGCCGCTGGGCAACCCGGCGGCGGGCCCGGGTGCGCAGTACGACGACTTCAATTTCGGTGCAGCGGCATGGACGCTGAGCGCGCATGAAGGCCGCCCCGGCCACGAGCTGCAGTTCACCGCCATGGTCGAACGTGGCGTGTCGCTGGCACGCACGATGTTCGCGTTCAATTCGGTGAACGTGGAAGGCTGGGCGCTGTATGCCGAGGCCGAGATGGTGCCGTACGAGCCGCTGGACGGTCAGATGATCGCCCTGCAGTTCCGCCTGCTGCGTGCCGCGCGCGCGATGCTGGACCCGATGCTCAACCTCGGCCTGACCGACCGCGCCAACGGCGAGCGTGTGCTGATTGAGCAGGTCGGCCTGTCCAAGGCGATGGCCACCCAGGAACTGGACCGCTACATGGTGCGGATGCCGGGTCAGGCGGGCAGCTATTTCTATGGCTATACCCGCATCCTGGAACTGCGCATGCAGACCGAGCTGGCACTGGGCGCGAAGTTCGACCGCTTGGCCTTCAACAACTTCCTGCTCGACCAGGGCCTGCTGCCGCCGGACCAGCTGGCCGACGCAGTGAACAAGGTATTCGTGCCGAAGTACAAGCGCTGAGCATCACCGGTAGTGCCGGCCGCTGGCCGGCAACCGGTGTTGGTAGATGCCGACCTCGGTCGGCGCTGTGGGTTTCGTGCCAACCAAGGTTGGCACCTACCAGAGCGATGCGTCGGTGTTGCAGGGGTAGTGCCGCCCGCTGGCCGGCAATCATTGGTGGTAGATGCCGACCTTGGTCGGCGCTGTGGGTTTCGTGCCAACCAAGGTTGGCACCCACCAGAGCGATGCGCCGGTTGTTGCAGGGGTAGTGCCGGCCGCTGGCCGGCAGCCGGTGTTGGTAGATGCCGACCTTGGTCGGCGCTGTGGGTTCGTGCCAACCAAGGTTGGCACCCACCAGAGCGATGCGTCGGTTGTTGCAGGGGTAGTGCCGGCCGCTGGCCGGCATTGCCCTGGCGTAGAGGGGATTCCTGAGGTTGCCGGCCAGCGGCCGGCACTACCCGCGGCGACGCTGCTGCGTCACCGCTGCGGGGTAATCACCTGTGTCGGCAACCGCGCTGGCGGTGCCGGATTCGGCACCCATATCGCGACGCCGGCAGCGCGCTTCTGCGTGGTGGGAATACCGATGCCGACGCCGCCACCGACGTGCGAACCGTACGTGCCGGCGCCCACCGACATGCCCACCGGCGAGCCACTGCTGCCCACGCCCATCAACACCACGCCATTGGCGCCGAGCGCGGCGGCCTCACGCTTCAGGCGTGCCACGGCGGCATCGGTCTGGCCCTGGGTGCCGAAGCCGACGGCGGACGCCGATTCCAGCTGGGCGATTTCCTGGGAACCGGCCGGTGGCGTCGAGTAGATCTGCACCAGCGCCGGATCGATCGGTGCGCGGGCGCGGCCCAGCATCACCTTGGAGGTGCTGGCACAGCCCGCGGCGACCAGCAGGATGGCCGCCAACGCGGCCCAACGGATGTTCATGGCACGACCCCTGTAGGACTGGTTGCGATCATCGGCGGGCCACTCTGAATCGGCGCCAACACCCGGGCCAGGGCACGCACGGCAGCACGCTAGCACGGTGCGGGTGACAGCCCTGCCAATGGCAGTAGGCGGCGGCAGCGGGAACGTCTATGGTTGGGGCAGGAACCAACTGCGGGAGAGCGGCATGGGTGTGATCAGTCTGTTGTGGGGCGTACTGGCGCTGTTGTGGATGATCCTGGCGCTGATTCCACTGCTCGGCTGGGGCAACTGGTTCCTGATCCCGTTCGCTGCGGTGGGCGCGGTCATCGCCGCGCTGGGCATCCTGTTCACCCACCCGAGCAAGCGTGGCCGGGCCTGGGCCGGTCTGGTCCTGAACGGCATCGTGGTGGTGGTCGGCATCCTCCGCCTCGGCCTGGGTGGCGGCGTGATCTGAGCCCGTACCCGGGTGCGACAGGGCGTCGCAGGCGCTCGGTCCATCGCCTGGCAGGGGCGTACAATGAATGGCTGCGCGAGCCCCCCGCGTGCCTGTGAATCCGCGCCCGGCGCGGCTGCCCCATGATCATCCGACCCCGTCCCCACGGCTGGCAACTGCTGTACATCCTGCGCGGCTCGATCGTCAAAGCGATCGCGCCCAAAGTGCTGGCCATCCTGATCCTGTCCATTGCGGTGGCCGCCGTGGTGGAACTGGCGCCACCGACCGGCATCGAGCGTGTCTCGGTCACGCCGTTCACCCTGCTTGGCCTGGTGCTGTCGATCTTCCTCAGCTTCCGCAACAGCGCCTGCTACGAGCGCTGGTGGGAAGGCCGCAAGCTGTGGGGCCAGCTGGTCTACGAATCGCGCTCGCTGGCCCGCCAGGTCAACCTGCTGCTGGCCGATGACACCGGCCGTCGCCGCCGCATCGCCTACCTCACCACCGCCTTCGCCCATGCCCTGGCCGGTCGCCTGCGCGGACGCATCGTGGCGCTGATGGCCCTGCCGTGGCTGGACAAGCGCCAGCGCGAACAGCTCGGCCAGCGTGAGAACGTGCCCGACGCGCTGTTGTCGATGATCGCCGCCGAGCTGGCCCAGGCCCTGCGTGCCGGTGACCTCGACCCGATCCTCTACGCCCAGCTGGAGGACCGTCTGCACGCGATGTCGTCGATCCAGGCGGGCTGCGAGCGCATCCTCACCACGCCGCTGCCGTTCGCCTACACCCTGCTGCTGCACCGCTGCGCGTGGATGTTCTGCGTGCTGCTGCCGTTCGGCCTGGCCAGTTCGCTGGGCTGGGGCACGCCGGTGCTGTCGGCGGTGCTGGCCTATGCCTTCTTCGGCCTGGACCAGCTGGGCGAAGAAATGGAAGACCCGTTCGGCCTGGAGCCGAACGACCTGCCGCTGGACGCGCTGGTGCGCACGATCGAGATCGACCAGCTCGACGCGCTCGGCGAACGCCCCTTGCCCGAACCCCTGCTGCCGCAGGGTTACCTGTTGCAATAGCCACTCCTCGGAGCCTGCCATGTCCCACCCGCTTTACCGCCCGCGCCGCATGCGCCATGACGAGTTCTCACGCCGCCTGATGCGCGAGAACACGCTGACCACCGACGACCTGATCTACCCGGTGTTCGTGCACGAACTGGCCGGCCGCACCGCAGTACCGTCGATGCCGGGCGTGGAGCGGCTGTCGATCGAAGAACTGCTGAAGGTGGCCGAAGAGGCGCTGGAGCTGGGCATTCCGGTAATCGACCTGTTCCCGGTGATCGACCCGTCGCTGAAGTCGCTGGATGCATCGGCGGCGTGGGCCGAGGACGGCCTGGCGCAGCGTGCGATCCGCGCGCTGAAGTCGCGCTTCCCGGAGCTGGGGGTGATGACCGACGTGGCGCTGGACCCGTACACCACCCACGGCCAGGACGGCATCATCGATGACAAGGGCTATGTGCTGAACGACATCACCGTCGACGCACTGGTCAAGCAGTCGGTATCGCACGCCGAGGCCGGCGTCGACATCGTTTCGCCGTCGGACATGATGGACGGCCGCATCGGCGCGATCCGTCGTGCGCTGGATGCCGACAACCACATCAACGTGCGCATCATGGCGTACTCGGCCAAGTACGCCTCGGCGTTCTACGGTCCGTTCCGTGATGCGGTGGGCAGCGCCGCCAGCCTCGGCAAGGCCGACAAGAAGACCTACCAGATGGACCCGGCCAACGGCGACGAGGCCCTGCGCGAGATCGCGCTGGACCTGGAAGAGGGCGCCGACATGGTGATGGTCAAGCCGGGCATGCCGTACCTGGACCTGGTGCGCCGGGTGAAGGAGAAATTCGGCGTGCCGACCTTCGCCTATCAGGTGAGTGGCGAGTACGCGATGATGAAGGCCGCCTTCGCCAATGGCTGGCTGGACGAGCGCGCCTGCGTGCTGGAGTCGCTGCTGGGCTTCAAGCGGGCCGGTGCCGATGGCGTGCTGACCTATTTCGCGCCGCAGGTGGCGCGATGGCTGCGCGAGCGCTGACAATAGCGCCACGATAGACGGAGGAATACGCGATGGGACCCGAACTGGGATGGATGCAATGGCTGATCTGGGGCATCGGTACGCTGGTGTTCGGCGCCATCATCGTCGGTGTCTTCATCGCTGCCTGGCGGGCCGGCAAGCGCCCGCCGGAGCAGCTCTCCGCCGCCCGGCATGTCGCCCGTGAGCAGGCCCTGCCGGACAGCGTGCAGGCCGAACTGGCCGCGCTGAACCAGCGCAAGGACAATGGCCAGCTGAGCGAGGTGGAGTACGAGCAGTTGCGCGCCAAGGTGTTGTCGCGCTGACCGGGCGTTCCATCCACGCATGGCGTGGATCTACCGGATACACCCGGCCACCGCCGCCACCTTCGGCGCCGCCAGCCGGTACACATCCACGCCACCGGCACGCGGGGCCTTCGCCGCGCTGCTGGCGACCATCATCTCGCCCGGCTTGGCGTTGTCGATCACCGGCGCGCCGGTCCAGCCACCGGTCTGGTTGAACGACAGCCCCAATGGCTGCAGCGACGCGCCGGTCCACGCACAACCGCTGCTCCACACCTGTGCGGTCGTGCCGTTGCCGCGGCTGAACACCACGGCGCCGTCATTGCCCAGCCAGTCGCCGTCGGTCTCGTCGTCGGCGCTGTTCGACGCGGTCAGTGCGGTGGCCGGGCCACGCACGCCCTGCGCATCCAGCGTTGCCACGAACAGGTCCCAACCAGCGCCACGGCCCTGCTGGCGGGCAAACAACAGCCGCTGGCCGTCCGCGCTCAGGGCCGGCCCGCGCTCTTCCCGGCGCCCGCCATCGCCGGCCAGGGCCTGCGCGCTGCCCAGCTGGCCATCGGCGGCCAGCGCGGCCCGATACAGCGCCAGCTTGCCCTCGTGGCCGGCCGCGAACAGCAGCCAGCGGCCGTCACGGCTGAAGTAGGGATCACGGGCCTCACCGGCCACGCTTACCGGCAAGGCCTGCGCCTGCTGCCAGCGGCCGTCGACCACGCGCGCCTCCCACAGGCCCCAGCCAGCTTCGCTGCGGCGGGCGAAAACGATGCGCTGGCCATCGGCGCTGATCGTGGCGCGGCCCTCGTCGGCACGGGTCGAGACCACGCCCATGCCTTCGATACCGTACTCGTTCAACGCCATCGCCACGGGGGCAGAGAGTAGACTGGCGGCAAGCACCAGCAGGGGCGGGGTGATGCGCATCATCCGGGTCCGTGCACGAAAGAGCATCAGTCTAGCCAGCTTGAGGATTCCATGACCGACCGTTACGCCGTCTTCGGACACCCCGTTGCCCACTCGAAGTCGCCGCAGATCCACGCGACGTTCGGTCGCCAGGAAGGCATCGCGGTGGATTACCGCGCGATCGACCTGGCCCCGGATGCGTTCCTTGCCGGCCTGGAAGCCTTCGCCGCCGACGGCGGTGTCGGCGCCAACGTCACCTCGCCGCACAAGGAGGCCGCGTTCTCGGTGTGCACCACCCTGACCGCACGTGCGCGCCGCGCCGGCTCGGTCAACACGCTGCTGCGCAAGGGCGACCGCTGGCATGGCGACACCACCGATGGCATCGGCCTGGTGCGTGACCTCACCGACCGCCATGGCCTGGACCTGCGTGGCCGCCGCATGCTGCTGATCGGTGCCGGTGGCTCCGCGCGCAGCGTCGCCCCGGCCTTCCTCGATGCCGGCATCACCGAGCTGGTGGTGGTCAACCGCACGCCGGAACGCGCCGATGAACTGATCGACGCGATGGGCGAACCGGGCCGCGCGATCAGCCGCTACGGGGAAGACCTGCGTGACCTGGGCGACTTCGAGCTGATCGTCAATGCCACCTCGGCCGGCCGCGACCGCGACGTCGAGTTCAAGCTGCCGCTGTCGCTGGTCAATTCAATGACCACCGCCGTCGACCTGAACTACGGCGAGGCGGCCATCGCCTTCCTGGCCTGGGCGCGCGCGGCGAACTGCCGCAATACCGTGGATGGCCTGGGCATGCTGGTCGAACAGGCGGCCGAGAGCTTCCTGCAGTGGCATGGCGTGCGCCCGCAGACCGACGAGGTCTACCAGACCCTGCGGCAGGGCTCGGCCGTGCTGGCCGGCGAGGACTGATCGATGGACAGCACAACGTTGATGGTGACCGTGCTGAGCATGGTCGGCGTGCGCCTGCCGGTACTGATCGCGCTGTGCATCGGCCTGGTCTGGGTGGTCGGCGCACCGCGCGATGCCACCCGCACCGGTGCTCTGGTCGGCCTGGTGCTGTTGCTGCTGTCCAGCCTGGGCGGCCTGGCGGCGGGTGTCCTGCCGATGTGGTTGGTCAGCAGTGGCAACTTCAGCGCCATCTCGGGCATGGGCGCCATCCTCGGCGTGCTGCATTTCGCGCTGGCGATGGTCGAGGCCATCGGCGTGGTGCTGCTGGTGTGGGCACTGGTACGCGTGCTGCGTAGCCGTACGATCCCGGCGGCCTGAGCGGCAGCGCCGGGCCATGCCCGGCGTATCTGGCCCTTGGGCGGTCCGGCGATCGGACCGTGACCGCCGCCAGGCGTCGTCGCTGGCCCGTTCAGGGTGCCGGCAACGGTGAATGCGGCCTGCCATGCGACAATGACCGGCCTGATCCAGCCACGGTAATTCCCGGCGTGACCGAAACCGTCGCCGCTCCGCGCACGCTCGATGACCCCTTGAAGGATGCGATCCGCAAGGCGTACACGACGCTGCAGGCCAATACGCCCGGCTTCTCCACCCGCCGCTCGCAGAGCCAGATGATCGGCGTGGTGTCGCGCGCGCTGTCGAAAAGTGGCGGCGTCGGCGTGGTCGAGGCGCCCACCGGCGTCGGCAAGAGCCTGGGCTACCTCACCGCAGGTGTACCGATCGCGCTGGCCAGCAAGAAGAAGCTGGTGATCAGCACCGGCACCGTGGCCCTGCAGTCGCAGCTGGTCGAGCGCGACATTCCGAATTTCCTGAAGGCCACCGGCCTGGAAGCGACCGTGGCGCTGGCCAAGGGCCGTACCCGCTACCTGTGCACGCGCAATGCCGCCGAAGCGCAGGGCGAGGGCTCGCAGGGCGGCATGTTCGAGGATGACGCGCCCCTGTTCGACCGGCCGCTGGCACCGATCGAGATGGACATCGCCAAGCGCCTGACCGATGCCTTCACCGGCGGCAGTTGGGATGGCGATATCGACAACGCACCGGAGACCATCAGCCCCGGCCTGCGTAGTCGCATCACCACGCCGGCTTCGGGCTGCGCGGGGCGCCGTTGTGCCTATTCGGCGCAGTGTGCGGTGCTGCGTTCGCGTAACACCGTGCGTGATGCGCAGATCGTGGTCACCAATCACGCGCTGTTGCTGTCGGCGCTGTCGATCGGCGACAGCGACAACGGCCAGCCGTTGATCGCACCGCCGTCGGACATGCTGCTGGTGCTGGATGAAGGCCATCACATCGGCAACGTGGCGATCGACCAGGGCGCGGCCAGCCTGGCGCTGGACGAGATGGCCAAACGCACCGGTCGCCTGCAGATCCTGATTGCCGGTGCCTACCGCGCGGTCGACAAGGATCGCCTCGGCAACCTGCTGCCGAACGAAGCGATCGAGGTGGCCAGCAACGTGGCCAAGCAGCTGCGCGCGTTCCGCGATCATATCGAGCGCGTGTGGATGCCTGCGCCGGCCGACGAAGAGCCGATGTGGCGCGCGGCCAATGGGCGCCTGCCCGAGGCGTGGCGCGAGCCGATCGAAGCACTGGCCGACGATACCCGCAGCCTCTACAACTGGGCGCATGCCGCCACCGCGCAGGTGGCCAAGGGCAAGCCGGACGATGCCGCGCGCGAGCGCCTGCAGCGCAACCTGGGCATGGCGCTGGAGATGATCGAACAGCAGTACAACCTGTGGCAGGCCTGGCGCCGCGAGGACAAGGACGGCGCGCCGCCGATGGCGCGCTGGGTCACCGCTACCCGCGATGGCGACCTGGTGCTGCACGGCTCGCCGGTATCGGCCGCGCACGTGCTGCGCAAGCTGCTGTGGGATGAAGTGGATTCGGTGGTGATGACCTCGGCGACGCTGACCGGCGGCGGTGACTTCCAGTCACTGGCGATCGACAACGGCATTCCGGAAGAGGCCGAGATGGTCTCGCTGTCCTCGCCGTTCGACCTGCCCAACCAGGCTGAGCTGATCGTGCCGAAATTCCCGGTCACGCCTGATGACCGCGAAGGCCACCCGCGCGAAGTGGCGCGCTATCTCGACACCGAACTGGACTGGGCCAAGGGCTCGATGGTGCTGTTCACCTCGCGCTGGAAAATGGAGAAGGTAGCCGGGCTGATGTCGGCCGCGCGCCGCAAGCAGGTGCTGGTGCAAGGCGAGATGTCCAAGACCCGCCTGATTGACGAGCATCTGCGCCGCGTGGCGGCGGGTGAAGGCTCGGTGCTGTTCGGGCTGAACTCGTTCGGCGAGGGCCTCGACCTGCCCGGCGAAGCCTGCACCACGGTGGTGATCACCCAGGTGCCGTTCGCGGTGCCGACCGACCCGCAGACTGCCACCCTCAGCGAGTGGTTCGAGGGGCGTGGGCTCAATGCCTTCAACCTGATCGCGATTCCGCATGCGCTGCGCACGCTGACCCAGTTCGCCGGCCGCCTGATCCGCACCTCCACCGACACCGGCCGCGTGGTGATCCTCGATTCGCGGCTGCTGACCCGCCGTTACGGCAAGCGCATCATCGACGCGCTGCCGCCGTTCAAGCGCGTGATCGGCTGACCGGTAGTGCCGGCCGCTGGCCGGCAAAAAGGGGACGGAGGGAATTAAGTCGTTTTTGCCGTAAACGACTTAATTCCCTCCGTCCCCTTTTCTGCCCCCGTAGTGTCTACCGCCGCAACGGCAGCCATTGCCCTTCGCTGGCGCTGCGCCACAGCCATTCGACCGGCCCGAAACGATGGCCGCGCAGCCACCATGCGCTCGCCAGCAGTTGCAGCGGGAACACTACTGCAGCCACCAGCAGCACCGGCCACAATCCATGCCGCGGGCCGATGCCCAGCCCGAAGCCGGCAAACAGCGGTACGCAGATCGCGCTTTGCAGCAGGTAGTTGCTCAGTGCCATGCGCCCGGCCGGAACGAATACGCGCAGCACGCGTTCGGCCCACGGGCGCAGATAGAGCAGGGCGAAGATCGCTGCCGCAGCGATGCCCAATGCCAGCGGCGCAACGCGGTACGACACGCGCAGCAGGTAGCCGGGCACGCCCCCACGCAGCGCCGGCCACGCCTGCTTGAGCGCATCTGCATTGACATCGATCCAGAGGAACACGATGCCCAGCAGCAGACCGCCGAGAGCGATCACGCGCAGCAGAGGCAGATGCGCGCGCGGTTGCTGCAACAAGCCGCGGCGGCCCGCCCAGTAGCCCAGCAGGAAGCGGCCCAGCACGAACAGCAGCAGTGCCCAGTTGCTCAGCTTCAGCCACGCCGCCAATTGCAGGTTGCGCCACCACGCCTGGGCCAGGCTGCCGTGCGCCAATGCATCGAGCGCTGTGGCATTCATCTGCGCGCGCGGAGTCAGCAGGGCCACCCATTCGCGTATCCACGGCGACAGCAGCGGTGGCAGCAGCAGGGCGATGATCACGCCGCTGCATAGCAGGGCACGATCACCCAGGTGCCGGAAAAGCGGCAACAGCAAGCCGACCAGTGCGTACACCAGCAGGATATCGCCCCACCACAGCAGTACCGAATGCAGCAGGCCGATCACCAGCAGCACACCCATGCGCCGCAGGTGCGCGGCCATGCTGCCCTGCGCATTGCCGTCCATCTGCATCGCCACGCCCATGCCGAACAGCAGCGAGAAAAGGGTGATCGCCTTCATGTCCACCAGCCATTCCATGCCGGTGCGGATGGCGTGATCAAACGGGGCACTTGGCAGGGTCTGCTGCGCGGCCTCGGTCATCAGTGCATCGAGCGAAAAGAAGCGCAGGTTGACCAGGAACACGCCGAGCAGCGCGAATCCGCGCAGGGCATCGATGAGGGGTTGGCGCGGCGGGCGTTGGGTCATGCCGCGCAGAGTAGCGGATCGGTAGCGCCGGCCGCTGGCCGGCAACCGTTGTTGGTAGATGCCGACCTTGGTCGGCGCTGTGGGTTCCGTGCCAACCAAGGTTGGCACCCACCAGAGCGATGCGGCGATTGTTGCAGAGGTAGTGCCGGCCGCTGGCCGGCAACCTCATTGATGTGGGGCGTCGCAGTACAGATGCCGGCCAGCGGCCGGCACTACCGTATGGCGGTCAATCACCCAGCAGGGCGGTGTTGCGTACGGCGCCCTTGTCGGCGCTGGTGGCCAGCAGGGCGTAGGCCTTCAGTGCGCTGGTGACCTTGCGCGGGCGCGGCGCACGCGGCTTCCAGCCACGCGCATCGGCGTCGCCGCGTCGCTGTGCCAGCGTGGCCTCATCCAGCAGCAGGTCGATGCGGCGGGCCGGAATGTCGATGCGGATGCGGTCGCCATCTTCCACCAGGCCGATGACACCGCCGCTGGCGGCTTCCGGTGAGACATGGCCAATCGACAGGCCGGAGGTGCCGCCGGAGAAGCGGCCATCGGTCAGCAGCGCGCACTGCTTGCCCAGCCCCTTCGACTTCAGATAGCTGGTCGGGTACAGCATCTCCTGCATGCCGGGGCCGCCCTTCGGGCCTTCGTAGCGGATCACCACCACCTCGCCCGGCAGCACCTCGTCGGCGAGGATGCCGGCAACGGCGGCGTCCTGGCTTTCATAGACACGCGCGGGACCTTCGAATACGTGGATCGATTCGTCCACGCCGGCGGTCTTCACCACGCAGCCATCGACGGCCAGGTTGCCGCGCAGCACGGCGAGGCCACCTTCCAGTGAGTACGCATGCTGCAGCGAGCGGATGCAGCCCTCGGCGCGGTCGACGTCCAGCGTCGGCCAGCGCGTGGCCTGGCTGAAGGCTTCCTGGGTGGGAATGCCGGCCGGGCCGGCCTTGAAGAAGGTGTGTAGGGTGTCGTTGTCACTGCGCACCACATCCCAGCGTTCCAGCGCTTCGGCCAGGCTGGCGCTGTGCACGGTGGGTACCGTGGTTTCGAGCAGGCCGGCGCGGTCCAGTTCACCGAGGATGCCGAACACGCCGCCGGCGCGGTGCACGTCCTCGATGTGGTACTTCGGCGTGTTCGGCGCCACCTTGCACAGCTGCGGCACGCGCCGCGACAGCGCGTCGATGTGGGTCAGGTCGAAGTCGACCTCCGCTTCCTGCGCTGCGGCCAGCAGGTGCAGGATGGTGTTGGTGGAGCCGCCCATGGCGATGTCCAGGGTCATCGCATTGGCAAATGCGGCCTGGGTGGCGATGCCGCGCGGCAGCGCGCTGGGGTCTTCGCCGCCATACCAGCGGTGGCACAGTTCGACGATCAGGCGGCCGGCGCGGCGGAACAGCGCCTCGCGGTCGGCATGGGTGGCCAACGTGGTGCCGTTGCCGGGCAGCGACAGGCCCAGCGCTTCGGTCAGGCAGTTCATCGAGTTGGCGGTGAACATGCCCGAGCAGGAGCCGCAGGTGGGGCAGGCGCTGCGCTCGAACGCGGCCACCTTCTCGTCGGAGGCGCTGTCATCGGCGGCCACCACCATCGCATCGACCAGGTCCAGCTTGTGCTCGGACAGTTTGGTCTTGCCCGCTTCCATCGGCCCGCCGGAAACGAACACCACCGGGATGTTCAGGCGCAGCGCGGCCATCAGCATGCCGGGGGTGATCTTGTCGCAGTTGCTGATGCACACCAGTGCGTCGGCACAGTGCGCGTTGACCATGTACTCCACGGCGTCGGCGATGATCTCGCGGCTGGGCAGCGAGTACAGCATGCCGTCGTGGCCCATCGCGATGCCGTCGTCCACGGCGATGGTGTTGAATTCCTTGGCGACGCCGCCGACCTGCTCGATCTCGCGCGCGACCAGCTGGCCGAGGTCTTTCAGGTGCACGTGGCCGGGCACGAACTGGGTGAAGGAGTTGGCGATGGCGATGATCGGCTTGTGGAAGTCGCCGTCCTTCATGCCGGTGGCACGCCACAGGGCGCGGGCGCCGGCCATGTTGCGGCCGGCGGTGGAGGTGCGGGAACGGTATTCGGGCATGGCTGGCGGAACGGGCGGGCCGTACGACGTGGGAGTCAGCCGATCATGGCCAATTTTTTCGGTTGCTGCTGCAACCACCTTCACCGCTTGCAGCGGCTTGGTGGTCCGCGCATTTCCCCTTATCCCCGCGCCTTCGGCGCGCCCCCCTTGAACAACAAGGGGGCTTCTTGCCGAAGACTTGGCTGCGCGTGCCGGGCATGACCGGGCGCCGCGGGATGTGTGCCAACCAAGGTTGGCACCTACTAGAGCGGTGCGTCGCCTGGGGTCGGATCCCATCGCGGCGCGATGGGCTCTGACCCCAATGCCGACGAAAATGAAAGTCCGTTCATCTTTCGGACTTTGCCGATTCCGGTTGCTGGTCCGGATTTGGCATCATTGGGGCATTGATCCGTCGACAGGGCATGAGGCCATGAAACGTTCCCGCACCACCGCGCTGCTGCTGATGAGCGCCGCGCCGCTGCTGTTCACCGCCTGCCAGAAGGAGCCGGAGGTGAAGGTGCAGGAAGGCCTGTACACCTCGGTCGAGGCCTGCACCGAGGCCACCGGCGATCCGTCGTCGTGCCGCAATGCCTTCGCCGAAGCGCAGAAGCAGGCCGCCGATGCGGCGCCGAAGTACGCCAGCAAGGAGGCCTGCGAGAAGGACTACAAGCCGGAGCAGTGCGTGCAGCAGCACACCTCGGCCGGCACCTCGTTCATCGGCCCGATGATGATGGGCTTCTTCATGTCGCAGATGCTGAGCAACCGCGGCGGCCTCGCCCCGCAGGCGCCGGCGGCGTCGCCGGCCTACCAGGACAAGAGTGCCGGTTGGGCGCGCCCGGCACCGGGTGGCAGCGGCGGCCTGAACACCGCCAGCGGCATCGGCGCGGGCAAGGCTGGCCTGGCCCCGGTCACCAGTGAACCGAACCGTGCGGTCACTGCCAGCCGTGGTGGCTTCGGCAACACCAGCGCGCGCCGCAGCACCAGCGGCAGCTACGGCGGCTGATCGACCCATGCAGCGTATCCGGATTGCCGAGCGTGCCCAGTGGCGGGCACGCGCGGAAGAGGCGGGTTTCCGCTTCCACACCATCGACGGCCAGCCATACTGGGATGAAAGCGCGTACTACGCGTTCACCCTGCGCCAGATCGAGCAGGACATCGAAGACCCCAGCGCCGAGCTGCATCAGATGGCGCTGGATCTGGTCGGCGATGTCATCGGCAGCGAACGGCTGATGGACCAGCTGGCGATTCCGTCGCACTACCGCGACTGGATCGCCGACAGCTGGCGCCAGCGCCAGCCGCACCTCTATGGCCGCCTGGACCTGGCCTACGACGGCACTGGCCCGGCCAAGCTGTACGAACTGAACTACGACACGCCGACCTCGCTGTTCGAGGCCAGCTTCTTCCAATGGCAGTGGCTGGAAGACCAGCGCAACGCCGGTCGCCTGCCGCAGCATGCTGACCAGTTCAATGCCATCCACGAAGCGTTGGTCAAGCGTTTCAGCGAACTGGCCACGCAGTTGCCGCCGCCACTGTATTTCAGTGCGGTGGGCAGCTCCGAAGAAGATCGCGGCACTGTCGACTACCTGCGCGACTGCGCCTCGCAGGCCGGCCTGCATGGGCAGGCTATCGCCGTCGAGGACATCGGTCTGTCCGAGGATGGCCGGTTCACCGCGCTGGATGATTCGGTGATCGGCACGTTGTTCAAGCTGTATCCGCTGGAAGACCTGATGGCTGAAGAGTTCGGCCGCGCGCTGCCCGGCTCGGGCGTGCAGCTGCTGGAACCGGCGTGGAAGGCGGTGCTGAGCAACAAGGGCATCCTGCCGCTGCTGTGGCAGCGCAACGTGGGCCACCCGAACCTGCTGGAAGCGCATTTCGATGACGGCAGCGCGCTGGCCTCGGGTTGGGTGCGCAAGCCGCTGTTCTCGCGCGAAGGCGCGAACATCGAGATGCACCTGGCCGATGGCAGCACCCAGCGCAGCGACGGTCCCTACGATGGCCCGGCGATCATCCAGCGCGCCCATCCGCTCACCCGCTTCGAAGGCGGCTACCCGCTGATCGGCAGCTGGGTGATCGGTGACCACGCCTGCGGCATCGGCATCCGCGAGGACGACAGCGCGATCACCCGCGACAGTGCGCGCTTCGTGCCGCACGCGATCGTTGATGAGGCGCCGACGCGGATCTACGTCTGATGCCGGTGCGGCGCCCCAAAGGTCGACGAGGACGAGTGACGCCGGTGGCAGGGCGACATTTTGATGATGGTCGTGGTCTTCGGTCGTTCTCCGACCCGGTCGCGGTGCGCTGCCATCGTTGTGATACGCCTGGTTGGGTGGTTACCAGCAAGACTTGCTGCAGGACGTCAGCGCGGTTCCGCTGCACCGGGTGCAGTGCGTCCCTGGATGGCTCGGATTGGGTCGGTGCGATGCGCATGCAGGGACATCGGCCGTGCGGCTACTGTGGTCATCAATGGCTGTGCGTCAATCGGCACATTGCATCGGGTACACCCGCACCGACCACTTTTCCTGCTCGCTGTGAGCAGTGTGGACGAACCAGTGATGTTTCGGTCACGGCTTCCCCGCTGCGTGAAGCAGAGGCTGCAGATCCGCATTTCGGATTGCCGTTGCGCTTGGTTGAACCGACCCGCGCAGGCTTGCTCTGGGCCTACAACGCCGAGCACCTTCAGGCATTGCATGACTATGCGGTATCGACGTTGCGCGAGCGCGGCGCTGTACACAATGGATCCATGTTTTCGCGCCTGCCGCAGTGGATGAAGCTGGCCCGCAACCGGGTGTTGCTGCAGCGTGCGGTGGAGCGGTTGCAGCGGCGGTTGTTGCAGGGGTAGTACCGGCCGCTGGCCGGCAACCGTCGTTGGTAGATGCCGACCTTGGTCGGCGCTGTGGGTTCGTGCCAACCAAGGTTGGCACCCACCAGAGCGATCGTTGGTATCAGAGCAGCCCTTCGCGCTTCACCGCCAGGTAGCGCTCCACCAGCGCGCCGGGCAGGGCATCGGCGGTCACGTCCAGCACCATTACCTTTTCGCTGCGCAGTGCCTCATGCGCCTTCGCACGCTGCTGCAGGTACAGCGCCGCGGCACCGGCCTGGGTGGCGTCTTCCAGTGTCTGCACTTCGCCCTCCAGCACGCCGTCCAGCTCGCGCTCGCGCAGGCTGGCCACGCACACCAGGTGGCGCCGCTGCAGCAGGCGCACTGCCGCCAGCAGGTCTTCGATGTCTTCGTCGCGCACGTTGCTGACCAGCATCACCAGCGCACGCCGGCGCTGGCGCAGTGAAACCTCGGTGGCGGCGGCCAGGTAATCGGTGGCCACCGCGCGCGGCTGCAGGTCGTAGCTGGCGCGCAGCAGGTGCTCGACCGTGCCCATGCCGCGCTGCGGCGCCACCCATCGGCGTTCACCACCGGCAGCGAACAGGCCGGCGGCGTCGCCCTGGCGCAGCGCCAGGTAAGCCACCACCAGCGAGGCATTCAATGCGTGGTCGAAGTGCGAGAGTCCGCCTTCGCTGGCCAGCATGCGCCGGCCACTGTCGAGCATCAGCAGCAGTTGCTGGTTCTTCTCGTCCTGGTACTCGCGCGAGATCAGCTTGCGCGCACGCGCGGTGGCCTTCCAGTCGAGCTGGCGCAGGCTGTCACCGATGCGGTACTCACGCATCTGGTGGAAGTCGGTGCCTTCACCACGGCGGCGCTTCACGTGTGCACCGACCAGCCGCGAGGCCTGGTCGGCACTGAACAACGCAAAGCGGGTAAGCGGCACGAAGTTCGGATAGACCCGCACGTCCAGCGCGGGCGGCAACGTGCGTTGCTGCCACCACAGGCGCCATGGCGAGCGCATGCGCAGGTGCACGCCTTCGAAGCGGAAGTGCCCACGCTGCAGCGGCTGCAGGTGATAGTGCAGGGTGGAAGCGGTGCCCGCCTGCAGGCGCACGCGCTGCGGCAGCGATTCCAGCGGCCAGCCGCCGGGCACCAGGTCGAACACCTGCACCGTCATCGACGCGTCTGCCTGCAGCCGCAGTGCAGCCTCGCGGCGCACGCCCAGTGCCAGTGCTTCGGGCAGTTCGCGCTGCACCTGCGGCGACGGACGCCGCGACTGCCGCCACAGATCCATCAACGCCGGCACGGCAATCGCCAGTGCCGTCAGCGCCCAGCTCCAGCGCGGCAGCACCCCGCCCAGCACCAGGCCGCCCAGCGCGGCCCAGGCCAGCAGCAACGCCAGCAGCAGCGGGGCCGGCCTCATCGGCGCGGCGCTTCCACCTTGGCCAGCAGCGCGCCCAGTACATCGTCGGCGTCCTGGCCTTCGATCTGCAGTTCCGGGGCCAGCGCGATGCGGTGGCGCAGCGCCGGGCGTGCGATGTCGCGCACATCATCCGGAGTGACGAAATCACGACCGGCCAGCACCGCCTGCGCGCGCGAAGCACGCACCAGCGCGATGCTGCCGCGCGGACCGGCGCCGACCGCGATACCCGGCCACTGCCGGGTGGCGGCAACGATGCGTACCGCGTAGTCAATCACTTCGTCATCGACGGTGATCGCCGCCGTGGCACGTTGCAGTTCCAGCAGTTCGCCGGCACCGAGCACGCGCGGCACCTGGCTCAGGTCGAAATCGCTGGCAGCGCGGCCGCTGGTGATCGCGGTCACCATGCGCTTCTCGTCCTCAAGCTGCGGGTAGTCGATCAGCACCTTCAGCAGGAAGCGGTCCAGCTGCGCTTCCGGCAGCGGATAGGTACCTTCCTGCTCCAGCGGGTTCTGCGTGGCCAGCGCCATGAACGGCGGTGCCAGGGTGAAGGCCTTGCCTTCGATGGTCACCTGGCCTTCCTGCATCACCTCCAGCAGTGCCGACTGTGTCTTGGCCGGTGCACGGTTGATCTCGTCGGCCAGCAGCAGGTTGGTGAATACCGGGCCGCGGCGGATCTTGAAGCTCTCGCTCTTCGGGTCGTACACCGCGTGGCCGCTGACGTCGCTGGGCATCAGGTCGGGGGTGAACTGAACGCGACCGTAGTCCAGCTCCAGGGCCTGGGCCAGCGCGCGCACCAGCAGTGTCTTGCCCAGCCCGGGTACGCCCTCGATCAGCACGTGGCCACCGGCCAGCAGGGCCACCAGGATCTGGTCCAGCACATCGGCCTGGCCAATGAAGGCGTGTCCGACGGCGGTGCGGATGGCATCGACGCGTTCGATCAGGCGGGCGTTGGCGGCCGCCGGCAGCTCGGGGACTTCGGTCATAGCAGGGATCTCATCTGGAGCAGCAAGCGGATGCGCTCGCGCAGGGCGGAGGAATCGTGCGGCGGAGGGGGCGTGAGCGCGCTGGCAACGCGGCCCTGCGGCCACTTCAGCAGCTCGGCGATGGCTTGATCGCGCGGTGCGCCCTCCAGTGCGGCGGCAATCGGTGCGCGCAGGCGCAGGCGGTGCAGGAACAGGGCGAGTACGGCCTCGTACAGGCGTATGCCGTGACCGAAACGCAGCAGCAGTTCACCACTGGCTCGCACGTGCTCCAGCAGCGAACGGCGTTCCAGTACCGGTGACGGCAGCAGGCTGCCGAAGCGCTGCGAGCGGCCCCACAACCAGCCCAGCAGGGCCAGCAGCAGCGGCGCCCACAGTGGCCAGCCCTGATAGAACATGCGCGACCACAGCGATGGTGGGCGGCTGGCATAGACCAGCCAGACCGCACCCTTGCCATAGTTCGGATCGAGCAGGTAGCGGGTCAGGTCGCGATGCGACGCGTCGTGCAGGCCGTCGCTGGGCCCGCCGCCTGCTGACCCCAGGCGCGCCGCCGGTGAGTCCACCTCGCTGCGCATGAACTCCATGTCGGCCAGCACGCTCACCTTGCCCTGGCCATGGCGCAGGCGCGCGAACACCAGGTCGCGATCAGTGCCCCAGCGGCGTTCGGCCTGCGCACTGGCGGCAAAACCCAGGGTGAAGCGGCGGCCACCACAGAATTCAACGTGGCCAGGATCGTCGTCGACATGGAACGGCTGGCAGTCGCTGCGCTGGAACAGGCTGTCCACGCCCAGCCGGTCCAGCAAGGGGCCCTGCGTGCTGCCGGCATCGTCCTCGGCCGGCGGCGGTGTACGTACCAGCAGGTGGCCGCCACCGTCGACCCAGTCCAGCAGCGCGCTGGCGACGGGCGGCGGCAGTTCGCTGCTGTCCTGCAGCAGCACCACCGTATCGTTCGGCGCCAGTGCCATCTGCTGCAGTTCCAGCCGTGGCCGCGAGTGCACGACGATGCCATCGGCGCGCAGGGCCTGGCCGAGTACGTACAGCGGGTTGTAGGCGGCCTCGCCCTGTGGCGGCAGCCGGATCGTCTCGGTCACCCGTTCGTGCGTGCGCAGGTAGAGGATGGTCAGCGGTACGCCGAACAGCACCAATGCACCGAGCAGCAGCGACCAGAACAGGCGCGGACTCATGCCTGCCACCCATACTGCTGGCGCAGGGTATCGGCCAATGCGTCGAAATCGGCGCGGCTGGGCAGGCGGCCACCGTAGGCGGCGTACTGCCACATGCGCACGATGCGCGCGAACAGGTCACGGTCGCTGGCATCGGGCATGCGTCGCGACGCGCGCAGGCATTGCGCTTCGGTGGCACCGGGTGGAAGCGCGATACCGCTGCGCTCGCCCACCGTGCGCACGCTGGCGCGGTACAGCAGGGCCAGCGCCTGCCGCGGCCGGCCCTGGTCCCAGAGCAGGCCGGCCTGGGTGGCCACGTCCGGCGGCAGCACCACCGGCAACTCCACCTGTTCCTCCACCACCGGCGGTGCGGCCTCGGCCTTGCGTCGGCCACTGCCCCGCAGCCACGGCAGCCACAGCCGTGCGGTCAGCAGCAGCACCAGCAGCAGGATGCCGAGCAGGCCCCACAGGCCCCATTCGGCCAGCCGTGCCAGCCAGGCGATGCCGTCCTTGCGCGCTTTGCGTTCACCTTTGCTGTTGGTGTCACGCTGCAGCTGCTTGTCTTCCTTCTTCTCTTCCTCGGCCTGTTCGATCGGCTTCCAGCGGGTGACCTGGCGGGTCGGGCGCTGCAGCGGGTCTTCATAGGCGCGGTTCACTGCCTGACGGAAACCGGCGGTGTCCACCGGCGTAGCGCCGAAGATCGTTGCCGGCGTGTTGGCCGGGTCGATGGCTGCGGTGGCCGGTTCTTCCGCACTGTCTTCGTCTTCTTCGGCATCCTCGGCCTGCTCAGCGACCGTCTGCGCGTCCTGCGCATGCACCGGTGCGGAGACCAGCGGCAGTGCCAGGCACAGCAGCAGCGCCAGCGTCGATGCCGCCGGCAGCAGCCGCTCGCGCAGGCGGCGCAGGGCGATTTCCACGTCCCACGCTTCCATCTGCGTACGCCGGTTCAGGTACAGGCCGAAGCCGGCACCGACGTAGAACGGCCCGATCAGCACCGATGCCAGCCAGCACGCCAGGTTGAAGGCCAGCCGCGCCCATGCGGGTGTGTCCTGGCCGATCATGTCCCATGCGGCGCGCCAGGATTCGGACATCAGCTCCAGTGGCATGAACATGAACACCGCACCGATCGCGCCGGATACCAGCACGGCTTCGAACGCCAGGCAGGTCACGGTCAGTACCAGTGCCGCGCCCGCTGCGCCGGCTGCCACCGCACGACGGCGTGGGCCGCGCTGCCCCGGTGTGTTGCCTTCCAGCAGGTTCACCGGCAGGCACAGACTGCGCAGCACGCTGAAGCGGCGCCAGCTCAGGTAGCCCCAGAAGCCGCTGTTGCCCCAGCTTCGCTGCGCGCGCAGCGCGGCCAGCGTGCCGACCGGCTCACCGAAAATGCCGCGCGACAGCACGTACAGCGGCGCGCGTTCGAACAGCGGCTTGCACCACCACATCGCCAGCCAGGCCCAGCCGAAGGCATCCAGCCACCAGCCCAGCGCGTTGAAGATCACGAACAGCGGTGCACTGGCCAGCAGCCAGCTGCCCCACACCGCACGCGCGTGACGGCGGGACAGGGCGGTGCCCAGCTCCATCGCTTCCCAGCCACTGCGGGCGCGGAGCGCCACATCCAGGTGGTCAATGCGCATGGCCGCCCCCACGTCCGCCGCGCCACAGCCACAGCAGCACGCCGGCCCACAACACACCGGCCACGCTGAACTTGCCCCACGCCGGTACCTCGGCAAGCGAGGACCAGAAGGCTTCGATGAAGGCGGCCACCAGCAGCATGAACGCCGCGCCCAGGCACAGCCGGGCGCCGATCCGTCCGCCTTCGACCAGCGCATCCAGGCGGCTGCGCCGGCCGGGGGCCAGCAGCTTCATGCCCAGCTGCAGGCCGGCACCGCCGGCGATCACGATCGCAGTCAGCTCGAAGGCGCCGTGGCCGACCACGAAGCGCCAGAACGGGTCGCCATGGCCGATGTGCTGCAGGTGGCCCGCCACCGAACCGATGATCACGCCGTTGAACAACAGCACCAGCAGCGTGCCCAGCCCGGCCAGCAGTCCGCTGGCGAAGGTGCGCAGGGCGATGCTGATGTTGTTCATGATGTAGTGGCCGAACATCATCCAGTCGGTGCCGCTGTCACGCCCCAGGCGCTCGGCGGCGGGATCGTACATGCGCTCCATCTCGGCGATCTGGAGGTTGTCCATCAGCATGTGGATCAGGTCCGGATAGACCTGCACCAGCACGAAGCAGGCCACCGCCGGCAGCGCGAACATCGCCAGCGCCACCCACATGCTGCGCGCCTGGCTGCGCACCAGCAGCGGGAAGTCGGCGACCAGGAACTCCAGGGCACCCCGCCAGCGTGTCGGCGGCGTGCGGTACAGCACGCTGTGGCCCTGCTGCATCAGTTGCTGCAGGCGCTGCACCAGCTGCGGGCTGTAGCCGCGCTCGCGCGCCAGCGCCAGCTGCTGGCACAGCCGTCGGTAGCGCTGCGGGAAGGTGGTGTCGTCCAGTGCCAGGCCGCTGGCCTTGCGGCGCGTGCGGCGTGAGGCGCCGGCACGCAGCAGCAGCCACTGCTCCAGGTCCTGCCATTCCTGCTGGTAGCGGGCGACGAACTGCTCCTGTTTCATCGCCGCCCCAGCAGCCAGTTGGCCATCGCATACAGGCGCAGCACGCCGACCTGGCCATGGGTGCCGGTCAGTGGCTCGGCAATACCGGCCAGCTCCTGCTGGCGTGCCGCCGACAACCGCGGCGCGCGCTCGGCGAAGGCCATCAGCGCGGCCTGTTCCTCTGGTCGCAGGGGCTGCGGCGGAGCCAGCACGCTGTCGATGGTCGGCGGCGGTGGCAGGTACAGCGCGGGTGCGTGCACCACCACGGTGCCCGCCACCAGGTCGCCAAGGCGACGGCCATGCGGATCGAACAGGCTGCTGATCAGGCCCAGCGCATAGCCGAAGGGCAGCATGTCCACCGTGCGCAGCAGGTTGCGGGTGATCGCCGCCATCCAGCCTACCGGCGCGCCATCGCGGGACAGCACGCGCAGCCCCAGCGCACGCTTGCCCAGCGTGCGCCCCCACAATGCTTCGCAGACGATCGGGTAGGCCCAGTAGACCAGGAACATCAACACCAGGTAGAGGCCGGAGCCGAACTTGTCCAGCAGCGCCAGCGGAATGGACACCAGCACCAGTGCCGCGATGCGCACGCCGAGATCGACCAGCCAGGCCATCGCCCGCGGTACCGGACCGGCGGCAGGCAACTGCAGCGGCACACCCTCCGGCGTCACCACCTCGCGGTAGGTATCGAGCATCGGTGCGGCCATCAGCGCAATGGCCTTCGTTGTGGGCGCCGGGGTCCTCTCCGGCGGGCAGCCACAGGCATGGGGGTCTCGACAGGTCCTGGTCGGGCCAAGACTTTAGCAGAGCCGCATGGCAGCGTCGGGGGCTCAGCCCCGGTATTCGTCCTTCAGCCGCACGTAGTGGTCGGCCGAGTAATGCAGCGCCTCGATCTCCTTGTCACTCAGCGTGCGTGCCGGCCGGGCAGGGTTGCCGACCCACAGCTCGCCTTCGCCCACCACCTTGCCGGGGCCGATCACCGCACCGGCGCCGACGAAGCCATGGCGCTCCACGCGGGCACCGTCGAGGATGCAGGCGCCCATGCCGATCAGGCTGTAATCGCCGATCGTGCAGGCGTGGATGATGCAGCCGTGGCCGACGGTCACGCCTTCGCCGATCAGGGTCGGATAGCCGGCCTTGTTGTACGGGCTGTGGTGGCTGACGTGGATGATGGTGCCGTCCTGCACGTTGGTGCGTGCACCGATGCGCACATGGTTGACGTCACCGCGGATGACCGTACCCGGCCACACCGACACGTCGTCGGCCAGCTCCACGTCGCCGATGAGGGTGCAGGCCGGATCGATGTACACGCGCTCGCCGAGGACGGGCATCTTGTCGCGGAAGGGGCGCAGCGGGTTCATCGATGTCTCCGGAAATCAGGGCGTACGCGACGATGATACGCGCTCGGCCAATGGCGACCCCGCCGACACCTACCAGAGCGGTGATTGCAGTAGATCCACGCCATGCGTGGATGGCATCCAACGGCCTCGCGTTACGCCACGCGGCCGCGGCGCGCCCGCTCCAGGTGCACCAGCAGCAGTGAGATCGCGGCCGGGGTCATGCCGGGAATCCGCTGTGCCTGGCCGATGGTCTGCGGGCGCACGCGCTCCAGCTTCTGCAGTGCTTCGGCCGACAGCCCGCGCACCGTCGCGTAATCGAAGGCTTCGGCGATCGGCATGGCTTCGTGCCGCTGCTGGCGCTCGATCTCCTCGCGCTGGCGGTCCAGGTAGCCGGCGTACTTCACGCCGATCTCCACCTGCTCGGCGACCTTGGCGTCGGCCACGGCCGGGCCCAGTGACGGCACCTGCATCAGCTGCGCGTAATCCAGCTCGGGGCGCTTGATCAGGTCCAGCACATTGGTTTCGCGGCTGACCGCCACGCCCAGCGTGTCCTGCACTTCGCGGCCCAGTGCATTGGCCGGGGTTGCCCACAGTGCGCCCAGGCGCGCGCGCTCGGCAGCAACAGCGGCCTGCTTGGTCTCGAACGCGTTCCAGCGGCGGTCATCCACCAGGCCCATCTCGCGGCCGGCCGGGGTCAGGCGCTGGTCGGCATTGTCCTCGCGCAGCTGCAGGCGGTACTCGGCGCGGCTGGTGAACATGCGGTACGGCTCGTTGGTGCCGTGGGTGATCAGGTCATCCACCAGCACACCCAGATAGGCCTCGTCGCGGCGTGGGCACCAGCCGTCCAGCCCGCGCACCTGGCGTGCAGCGTTGAGGCCGGCCAACAGGCCTTGCGCGGCAGCTTCTTCATAGCCGGTGGTGCCGTTGATCTGGCCGGCGAAGAACAGGCCGTTGACCAGCTTGGTTTCCAGTGAGGCCTTCAGCCCGCGCGGATCGAAGAAGTCGTACTCGATCGCGTAGCCGGGGCGGGTGATGTGCGCGTTCTCGAAGCCACGGATGCTGCGCACCATCTCCAGCTGCACGTCGAACGGCAGCGAGGTGGAGATGCCGTTGGGGTAGATCTCGACGATGCCCAGGCCTTCGGGTTCGACGAAGATCTGGTGGCTGGCCTTCTCGGCAAAGCGCACCACCTTGTCCTCGATGGACGGGCAGTAGCGCGGGCCGATGCCTTCGATCTGGCCGCTGTACAGCGGTGAGCGGTGCAGTGCGTCGCGGATGATCTGGTGGGTCTGTTCGGTGGTGTGGGTGATCCAGCAGCTGACCTGCTGCGGATGCTCGTCCACCGAGCCGAGGAAGGACATCACCGGGCGCGGCGAATCGCCGGGCTGCTCGTCCATCGCGCTGTAGTCCAGCGAGCGGCCGTCGATGCGCGGCGGCGTGCCGGTCTTCAGGCGGTCCACCTGGAAGGGACGTTCGCGCAGTCGTGCCGCCAGCGTGGTGGCCGGCGGATCGCCCATGCGACCGGCGGCGTACTGGGTGGGGCCGACATGGATCTTGCCGGCCAGGAAGGTGCCGGCGGTCAGCACCACCGCCTCGGCGTCGAAACGCAGGCCGGTCTGGGTGATGACCCCGCGCACGGCGTCGCCTTCGATGACCAGGTCATCGACCGCGGCCTGGAACACGGTCAGGTTGGCCTGGCCTTCGACGATGGCGCGGATCGCCATGCGGTACAGGTTGCGGTCGGCCTGGCAGCGGGTGGCGCGCACGGCCGGGCCCTTGGACGCGTTGAGGGTGCGCCACTGGATGCCGGCGCGGTCGGCGGCATGCGCCATCGCACCGCCCAGGGCGTCGATTTCCTTGACAAGGTGGCCCTTGCCGATGCCGCCGATGGCCGGGTTGCAGCTCATCGCGCCCACCGTTTCGATGTTGTGGGTCAGCAGCAGGGTGCGCACGCCGGTGCGGGCCGCGGCCAGCGCGGCTTCGGTGCCAGCGTGGCCACCGCCGATGACGATGACGTCGTAACGATGGAAGGACGGATTCATGGGGGCTGTTCAGCTGGGCGCGGCCGGGGGGCGGCGCCGGGGTGGCGATTTTAGCGCCATTCGAGGCCGGGACGTCGGTGCCGGCCGGCCGGCGCCGAAATCAGCCCTAAAGTTGGCAGGATTTTTGCAGATAACCCAATAGCACCCATCGTGGCTGGCGCCGTAGGCGCCCGTGACCGGAATTGGAACAGGGGCCGGTACAGGCGCACGGTGGGGGAGCAGAGGGCCGGCAGTCGGGGGACTGTCCGGCCCTGTTTTTTGGGGCTGTCGGGAAGGCGCCATCCACGCATGGCGTGGATCTACTGAAGCTGGGGCCCTCGCCGGTTGGCGACCCCACAAAACAAACGGCCCCGCACTGCGGGGCCGTCTGCCTTCAGAGGTGCCGACATCCGACAGGGCCGGAACAGGGGGGATCCAGATGTTCCTGTCGGATATCGACGTAGAGCTTTTTGCGGCGGCCCGTGTCGTTTTTGTCACTTTGTGACGCGGGCCGTCACTGTCCGCGTAGATTGCGGCTTAGACCGTGTGAAATGCAAGACGGTTCAGCGCTCAACTGTGCGCTGCGTCGCACGATCCATGTTGCGCCAAGGGGAACCGTTCATCCTCGGCGCACTCGGTGCCGGCGCCGGACGGGCCTGCGGCGGGGGCGCCGACGGCTGGGCGTTCGATTGCGGCGGGCGGCGCATCGAGTCCATGTTCCGCCACGGCGAACCCCCGTTGTACGACGGTCGCGACGGCGGCGGCGGACGGTGCTCGCCGCCATTGCCCGGGCGCGGCGGCGGGCGGTGGTTGTGCGGCGGGCGGTAGATCGGGCGCGAGTAATACGGGTTGCCGTAGCCGCCGTAGTAGCCGCCATAGCCACCGTAGTAGGGGCCGTAGTTGTAGGGATAGCCGGCCGGGTAGCGGTATTCCACCGACGGCGCACCGTGGTAGTAGCTGCCGCTGCGGCCGCCGCCGACATAGTCGTAGGTGGTGCAGCCGGTCAGGGCCAGCAACAGGCCACCGGCAAGCATCAGGCGCATTTTCATGGTGGGTCCCCCCAGAGGACGGGTGTGCAGTCAGCTTCGGGCGCCAGCGTTGAATCGGCCCTTAATTCCGCCGGCCAGGATGAATGGAGGCGTAGGGCTGCATGCTGGCATGACCTGTGTCCCGGTCGCCAGCGCGAAGCCATACGTTAATCTTGCGTCATGAGCGATTCACTGTTGCCCCGCGCCGATGACGTCCTGCTTGCTGCGGCGAGGATCGCTCCGCATGCCAGCGTGACGCCGGTGCTGCGCTCGCGCACGCTCGACGCGCTGGCCGGCGCGCAGCTGGCGTTCAAGGCCGAGCACCTGCAGCGCGGTGGCGCATTCAAGTTCCGTGGTGCCTGCAACGCGGTGTGGTCGCTGGAGGCCCATCGCGCCAGTGCCGGCGTGGTCACCCACTCTTCCGGCAATCACGGCGCCGCCCTGGCGCTGGCCGCACGCACCCGGGGCATTCCCTGTCACGTGGTGGTGCCGGAAGGTGCGGTGGCGGCCAAGCTGGCCAATATTGCCCGCCATGGCGCCACGCTCTGGCACTGCCCGCCGACCATCGCCGACCGTGAGGCCACCTGCGCCAAGGTGCAGGCCGATACCGGCGCGACCCTGGTGCATCCCTATACGAACCCGGCGGTGATGGCCGGGCAGGGTACCGCCGCCCTGGAACTGCTGCACAGCGACGGCCCGTTCGATGTGCTGGTGGTGCCGGTGGGCGGTGGTGGCCTGGCCAGCGGTACTGCGCTGGCGCTGCAGCACGCCAGCCCGCGGACCCGTCTGGTGCTGGCCGAGCCGGCTGGTGCCGACGACACCGCGCGCTCGCTGGCTGCTGGCGAGCGCCAGGGCGCGTTCACCCCGGACACGATCTGCGATGGCCTGCGTACCCTGATCGGCGCGCCCAATTTCGAACTGCTGCGCGCGGCCGGTGCCGAGGTGATCGTGGTCGATGACACCGAAACGATGGCCGCAATGCGCCTGCTGTGGGAGGTGCTCAAGCAGGTGGTCGAGCCGTCTTCGGCCACCGTGCTGGCCGCGGTGCTGGCACAGCCGCAACGTTTCGCCGGCCTGCGCGTGGGCCTGGTGCTGTCCGGCGGCAACGTCGACCTGCCCGCGCTGCGCTGGGGGGCGCCATGAGCCGCGACCGGCATCGGCCTCGCACCGGCCTGCTGGGCTGGCTGTGGCGGCTGTTTGTCCTGCTGGTGATCTGGCTGCTGGGCGTGACTGCCTGGATCGTCTGGGTCGGCGAGCGTGACCAGGCCTCCAAGGCCGATGCCATCATCGTGCTGGGTGCGGCGGCCTATGACGCCAAGCCGTCACCGGTGTTCGAAGAACGTATCCGGCATGGGCTGGATCTGTACGAAGCCCAGTACGCGCCGCTGCTGATCTTCACTGGCGGTTACGGTGGCACCGGTGCGCGCTTCTCCGAATCGCAGGTGGCGCGGCGCTATGCGCTGAAGCATGGCGTACCGGACGATGCGATCCTGATCGAAACCGCTTCGCGCAACACCGTGCAGAACCTGGTCGAAGCCAAGCGGCTGATGGACCAGCGCGACCTGCACCGGGTGATCATCGTCAGCGATCCACTGCACATGGCGCGCGCGCTGCGCCTGAGCAAGGCACTGGGCATCGATGCGCTGGCCTCGTCCACGCCCAGCACGCGCTTCCGCAGCTTCCACACCAGCTGGCGCTTCCTGGTGCAGGAAATCTATTTCTTCCACCGCGACCTGGTGCGCCCGCCGCTGAGTTCGCCGGCCAATACCTGAGCAGCTGCCGCTGCGATCGCCCGGGTTATCGTGCTGGCCCATACCTGCCTTTGGTAGGTGCCGACCTTGGTCGGCACGATGCTGGCGGCACCGCGATCTGATGGGTTGTGCCAACCTAAGGTTGGCACCTACCAAAAGCAGACCCGCGATCGTTCGATCAGGTCTGCTTGCGCCGGATCGGAATCGCCGACACCGGCACCGAGGCCACGTCATGCCCGCCTTCGCGGATCGGTGCGCCCGGGTCAGGTGCCCAGGCATGCGCATAGATCACTTCCCAACTGCTGGGCAGCTTGCCGTCGGCACGGCGCATCGGCTCGTACGCGGCGGCTGCAGCCGCGAAACGGCTACGCCCGGTCAGGGTGTGGCGGCGGTCCACCCGCGCGTTGGTCGCGCCCATCGCGCGCAGTTCGCGCATCAGCGAAGGCAGATCATCGTAGGTCAGGGTGAACAGATCGCGATCCAGCACCGGGTCGCGGAAGCCGGCCATCATCAGCGCGTCGCCGAACTGGGCGATCTGCGCGAAGCGGCTCACGTGCGGGCGGTCATCGGCGGCCGCGAAGGCCTCGTTGAGTTCGATCAGGGTTTCCGGGCCGAAGGTGGAACACACCAGCAGGCCCCCGGGCTTGAGCACGCGACGGAAGCCTGCGAACACCGCCGGCAGGTCGTCCACCCACTGCAGGCACAGGTTGCTGAAGATCACATCCACGCTGTTGTCGGCCAGCGGCAGCGCAGCGGCGTCGCCGCACAGGCGCTGGAACGGCCTCCACCAGCCGGCCTGGCGCTTGGCCTGGTCCAGCATCGGCAGCGCCACGTCCAGCGCGATCACCTGCGCCTTCGGCCAGCGCTTCTTCATCAACGCACTGGCATGGCCGGTACCCGCGCCGATGTCCAGCACCACCTCGGGCTTGCGCGCCTCCAGGTAGTCCAGCGATTCGATCAGCCGCGACTGCACCTCGCGCTGCAGGGCGGCGGCGGCGTCGTAGCTGCTGGCGGCACGGGCGAACGCGCGGCGGACGTGGCGGGCATCGAAGTGGGACGGCATTGCGAAAGTCTCTTAGAACGTACCGGGGTAGGCGCCGCCGTCGATCAGCAGGTTCTGCCCGGTGAGGTAACCGGCCTGCGCACTGCACAGGAAGGCGCAGGCGGCGCCGAATTCGTCCGGCGTGCCGAAGCGGCCGGCGGGAATCTGCTGGCGGCGGCGTTCGGCCACTTCGCCGGCATCGCCGTCCTTGCCCGCGCTGTGGGCGAAGTTGGCGCGCAGGCGGTCGGTGTCGAACTGGCCAGGCAGCAGGTTGTTGATGGTGACGTTGTGGGCCACGGTGCGGCGCGACAGGCCGGCGACGAAACCGGTCAGGCCACAGCGCGCGCCGTTGGACAGCGCCAGGATGTCGATCGGTGCTTTCACCGCCGATGAGGTGATGTTGACGATGCGGCCGAAGCCGCGTTCGATCATCGCGTCGACGGTGGCGCGGATCAGCGCGATCGGCGCCAGCATGTTGGCGTCCAGCGCGGCAATCCAGTCGTCGCGTTCGAAATTGCGGAAATCACCGGGCGGCGGACCACCGGCGTTGTTGACCAGGATGTCCACCTGCGGGCATGCGGCCAGTACTGCCGTGCGGCCGGCCTCGGTGGTGACATCGGCGGCGACCGCGCGTACCTCGGCAGCGCCGGGCAAGGCGCGCAGTGCTTCAGCGGCGGCCTGCAGTGCAGCATCACCACGGGCCACGATCACCACGTTGACGCCCTCGCGCACCAGCGCACGCGCGCAACCCAGGCCCAACCCCTTGCTTGCGCCGCAGACCAATGCCCAGCGGCCGTTGATACCCAGATCCATGCGTCAGTCCTGCGGAATTCGGAAGGCGCTCATTGTCCGCCATCGGCCGGTGACAGGCCGGCAACGAAGTGTTGCAGGGCCGCGGCGACCTCGTCGGCATGGCCGAGGAAGGGCGCGTGGCCGCCGTGGGCGACGGTCAGCGCCTGCGCACCCGGGGCCAGTGCCGCGGCGGCCTGCATCTCCACCGGAGACACCAGACGGTCACGCTGGCCGGCGATCCACAGGCTGGGCTTGCCCAGCGTTGGCAGTGCCCCGCGCAGATCGGTGCTCTCCAGCAGGCGCAGGCCTTCCAGCAGGGCGCGTTCGGTGGGCGCACCGCGCTCGACCAGGCGCTGGCGCAGGGTGCGCAGCTCATCGCGGGCGTGTGCCGAGCCCATTACGTCCAGCGCGAGGAAGCGTTCCAGCGTGCCGCCGAAGTCGGTCGCCAGCTCGCGGCCGAACTGCTCGAACACCGCCGGTTCCACCGCGTGCGGCCAGTCTTCGCCTCGCACGAAGCGCGGCGTGGCGGCGATCATCGCCAGCCCGCGCACCTTTGGCAGCGTGGCCGCCGCATGCAGCGCGAACAGGCCACCCAGCGACCAGCCACACCACACCGCCGGCGGCGTGGCCGCGGCAATGGCGTTGACCACGAACGGCAGGCGCAGCGGCGTGGTGTCGTCGCGGCTGTGACCATGGCCGGGCAGGTCGACCAGATGCAGGGTGAACTGGTCCGCGAGGCGCTGCACCAGCGGCGCGAACACACCGCCCTGCAGGGCCCAGCCGTGGATCAGTACCAGGTCCGACCCACGGCCGGTGACTTCAATATGCATGGGCAACGACACGGAACTCAGGCAAAAGCGGGCAGCGGCGGTGGCGCGGCTTCACGCACGGCCAGGGTCACGCGATCACGCGCGCTGGCGATGGCCTCGACCAGGCCACGCACCTGTTCCGGCGTGTGCAGCGCGGACAGTGTCACGCGCAGGCGTGCCTTGCCTTCCGGCACCGTCGGCGGGCGGATTGCACCAACCAGCCAGCCGGCCTGTTCCAGCGCCGTGGACATCGCCACGGCGGTGTGGTCATCGCCGCACAGCAGCGGCTGGATCGGCGTTTCCGAAGCCATCAGGTCCAGGCCATGGCGACGCGCTTCACTGCGGAACAGCGCGATCAGGTCGGTGAGCTTGGTGCGGCGCCAGTGGTCGCGGCGCGCCAGGCGCACCGCTTCAAGCGCAGCAGCGGCCATCGCCGGTGGCACGGCGGTGGTGTAGATGTACGGGCGCGCGGTTTCGGCCAGATGCTCGATCAGGTCGTCGCGGCCCAGCACCAGTGCACCGGCACCGCCCAATGCCTTGCCCAGCGTGACCAGCTGCAGCGGTACGTCGTCCACGCCCAGCCCGGCGGCGGCCACGGCACCACGGCCATCACCGACCACGCCTACACCGTGCGCATCGTCAACATAGAACAGCGCCTGCTGCAGGCGTGCCACAAGCGACAATGCACGCAGCGGTGCGATGTCGCCATCCATGCTGAAGACACCATCGGTGGCCAGCATTGCCGCGCCATCGGGCGCGTGCTTGAGCTGACGCATTGCGCCTTCCGCATCCAGATGCGGATAACGGCGCAGGCGTGCACCGGCCAACCGGGTGGCATCGAGCAGGCTGGCGTGGTTGAGCTTGTCCTGTACGCAGACATCGTTCTCTTCGCTCAGCAGTGCCTGCTGCACCGCCAGATTGGCGGCGAAGCCACTGCCAAACAGCAGCGCACGCGGGTAGCCCAGCCACTCGGCCACCTCGCGTTCCAGCGCCTCATGCAGGGCATGGTGGCCGCAGACCAGGTGTGAGGCACCGGCGCCAGCGCCTTCGCGTGCGGCGGCGTCCTGCAGCGCGTTGACCACGCTGAACTGCTGGGCCAGGCCCAGGTAGTCGTTGCTGCAGAAGGCGGTCAGCCACTGGCCGTCCACTTCCAGGCGCACGCCATCACGACGGCTGACCGTGCGTCGCGGGCGGCGACGGCCTTGGGCATCGCGCAGAGCGCGCTGGGCGTGGAGGCGGGCGGTCAGGTCGGGGCGGGCCATGGTGGCTGAATGCGTCGACGGGGCGGCTAGGGTAGCGCGTTGCCGCGGCGCCTGCTTGCGGCCCGTCTCAGGCCGCGTGAGCGCAGCCACAGCCGGGCGTATCGGCACTGATATCGGCGTGCACGGTGCCGCCGTGGTCGTGGCCCTCGGCATCCACCTGCACCGCCATCGGCTGCAGGCCCAGGCGTGCGAACAAGGCCAGGTCGCGCTCGCTCTCCGGGTTGCCGGTGGTCAGCAGCTTGTCGCCATAGAAGATCGAATTGGCACCGGCCAGGAAGCACAGCGCCTGCAGCTCGTCGCTCATCGCCTCGCGCCCGGCCGACAGCCGCACCATCGAGCGCGGCATGGCGATGCGCGCCACCGCGATCATGCGCACGAACTCGAACGGGTCCAGCTCGGCACTGCCATGCAGCGGCGTGCCCGCCACCTGCACCAGCTTGTTGATCGGTACTGAATCGGGATGCGCTGGCAACGTGGCCAGTGCCAGCAGCAGGCCGACGCGCTGCGCGCGCGTCTCGCCCATGCCGACGATGCCGCCGCAACAGGTTTTCAGGCCTGCATCGCGCACGTGCTCCAGCGTATCCAGGCGGTCCTGATACTGGCGCGTGTGGATGATCGAATCGTAGTAGTCCGGCGCGGTGTCGAGGTTGTGGTTGTAGTAGTCCAGGCCCGCATCCTTCAGCGCACGCGCCTGCTCGCCACTGAGCATGCCCAGCGTGGCACAGGTCTCCAGGCCCAGTGCCTTCACCCCGGCAATCATTGCCGCCACCTTCGGAATGTCGCGGTCCTTCGGCGAACGCCACGCGGCACCCATGCAGAAGCGCGATGCACCGGCGGCCTTGGCCTGGCGTGCCTTGGCCAGCACCGCGTCGGTCTCCATCAGCTTCTGCGCGTTCACCCCGGTGTTGTAGCGCTGTGCCTGCGGGCAGTACGCGCAGTCTTCCGGGCAGCCGCCGGTCTTCACCGACAGCAGCGTGGACACCTGCACCTGCGATGGGTCGAAGTGCTCGCGATGGACCGCTGCGGCGCGGAACAGCAGCTCGGGGAACGGCAGATCGAACAGCGCCTGCAGTTCGTCGTGTTGCCAGTCGTGGCGGATGGCAGCAGCCATGGCGGGACCTTGGGTACGAGTGGAGCGAGGGCGGCAGTGTGGGTGGGCGCGCGCAGGCTGTCAACAATATTCATGTTTGCATGGTTTACAGTGTTTGCGCTCCGGGCGATCCCGCCCGGAGCGTTGCTTCTGTCGTCGAGCGCGAAAAGCGATCGGCATCAAGGCGTGTGCGGTGTTTCGCTGATCAGCGCGGTCACCTTGCCGAGGATGAAGGGACCGTCATCGAAGTAGCCGTGGCCCCAACCTTCGCGCTGGTCGGCATTGAGGTCATCAAGGGTCCACCAGCTCACCGCGCTTTCTCCCTTCCGGGCGAAGAACGCCTGGCAGGCCGAGATGTCTGCCCACGCCGCAGAGTTGCGATAGACGTTCTCCCGGGTGAAGAAGCGTTCCATGCCGAGCAGAGGCTCATCGGCAGCATCTTCGAAGATGTTGGACACGATGTAGAGCAGCGAACCGGGAAAGAACAGTGAGCGCTCGTTGGCTTCGTCGGCATCCCTCATCGCCAATTGCCGGAACCTCCCGATTCGGTCCTCGTGCTTCGAGATGGCGCGCGCGAACCGACGACACGTCACCGCAGGCGCTTCGAGAATAAGGTCGAACTTCAGATCCGGAAGGATCTGCGCCGCCTGGTCCAACAGCTCGCACAGGAAGATGCTGCCGGCGCTGTGGCCGACGAGCGTGATGCGGGGAATAGAGGCTTCGGACTGCAACTGACTGTGCAGCTCGCGCAGGAATCTGACGCCACCCGATGCGGGGCCGTCGAATGAATCCTGTGCGTCCTTCTTCATGGGATTCCACCAGCCGATGCGCCCCACGTCATCGAGATAGAACTCACGCAGCACTTCTTCCACGATCACGGCAGAGACGGCACCTGGGCGCCCTCGACCATTCTGCTGGCGCTGCCATACGCGTATCACCAGTCTGGCCACCTTGATGGCCAGCGCGATCCAATTCAATGCCACGGCTTTGTTGGGTGACGGAGTGCCAAACAGTTCCCTGGCCGTGCGCTCGTTGACGATGGCCGCGCGTTCGGCTGGCGGTTCGTGTGCCAGCATCTTGTTGGCGGGCGCCAGCGTCGCCTCCCTGTAATCGTCACGGGCCTCGGCAATGGCTTGGTTCACCTCGGGATCATCAGCGAATTCCTGCGCGAGATCTGACGAAAGGCTCTCCTCGTCGGGTGGCGCGGCGTTGAGGATCTTCATGCCGGGCGTGAGAACCTGCCCGCCGCCTAGCTTTTCCAGGATCTTGTCGTGGACTTTCCTGAAGAGAAGTTTGGCAAGTACTGCACCCAGGATCTCGCCCAGGTTGTTCAACGGAGCTTCGATGTCACCCGTTTCCCAGACGAAGAACAAGGGGTAGGCCTGTGCCCGCACATAGGGGTCATGCAAGGCTTCTGCGATGCGCCGTCCACGCTTCTGCGAAACGCGGCCGCCATGTACATGGATAACGATTCCGGAAGGTGACCTGGCCTGCAGCGCGCGACCGACAATCCGGCGAAGGTCTGATTCCTGCAGCGTGCCATCACGAAGATGGATGATGTGATCCAGCGGGTCGTAGGCATTCATCTCACACTCCATTGTCATTGAGGATGTCGAGAACGAAGCAATTCACGCAGATGTCGGCACGCAGGTGCTGGCAAGCGCTACCGCGATGACGAGCGGTGGCGGCCTGTCGTTGCCGGCGGAGCTGCACCCCTCCCCAGAGGACAGCGGCTGCAATGCTACCTCCACGAGGCGCGTTGGACGAACCCGGAAGGAGTCGGCCGGCCTTCACACATGTGGGACGGCGTGCCATCGCTGCCAAAGCATGCGGTTCCCGGCGCGTGGGCGCATTCACCACATCCTGCAAGGCCTTCGGCCACAGTGGCCGCTGCCCAACCAAAGCGCTGGCGTGCAGACTCTACCCCATGACTGATCTCCATCACCTCCGCGGCCGCATCACCGCGCTGGTTCTCAGTGAGGCCTGGCGTCGCCGTGCCGCGCTCTGGGGTGGTGCCGTGGCCGTGGCGCTGGTGGCCATCCTGTTTGCCAAGGCCAGTGACGCGGCCTTCCATCTCTTCCAGCGTATTACCTCGCACTCGCCGTGGTGGGCCCTGCTGCTCACGCCCGGCATCTTCGCGCTGCTGGCCTGGTTGACCGCCGGTGTGCTGAAACCCACGCGGGGCAGCGGTATTCCGCAGGTCATCGCCGCGTTGGACAAGCCCGATGAGCCGTTCCGGAAGACCAATCTTTCACCTGCGGTCTCGGCCGGCAAGCTCCTGCTGACCTCGTTGTCGCTGCTCGGTGGCGCATCGGTGGGGCGCGAGGGTCCCACGGTGCATGTGGGCGCCAGCCTGATGTACCTGTTCGGCCGCTGGTTCGGTTTCAAGGATCCCCGCGAGCTCTCGCACTTCTTGCTGGCCGGTGGTGCGGCGGGTATCGCGGCGGCGTTCAACACGCCGCTGGCCGGCATCGTCTTTGCCATCGAAGAGCTCAGTGGCCGCTTCGAGCATCGCTTTTCCGGCACCCTGCTGACCGCGGTGATCGTCGGTGGCGTGGTGTCGCTGGGCCTGCTGGGCAACTACACCTACTTCGGCCATGTCAGCGCACGCCTGCCGCTCGGCCAGGGCTGGCTGGCCATCCTGCTGTGCGGCGTGGTGGCGGGCTTGCTGGGAGGCCTGTTCGCACGCGCGGTGCTGGCCAGTGCGGCGGGCCGCCCGCGTTGGCTCGGGCAACTGCGGCAGCGGCATCCGGTGTTGCTGGCCGCCGGCTGCGGCCTGGTGGTGGTACTGCTCGCCCTGGTCTTCGGTGAAGGCGCGTTCGGCACCGGCTACGAGCAGGCGCGCAGCCTGGTGCAGGGGCAGGCGATGGTCGGCCATGAGTTCGGGTTGATGAAGTTGTTGGCCAACCTCGCGTCGTACGTGGCCGGTATTCCCGGCGGCCTGTTCTCGCCGGCGCTGGCGGTCGGCGCGGGACTGGGCCACAACCTGGCGGTGCTGATGCCGGGCGTGGACCCGCGCGCGTTCGTGCTGCTGGGCATGTGTGCTTACCTGACCGGTGTGACCCAGGCCCCGCTGACCTCGGCGGTGATCTCGCTGGAACTGACCGACAGCGGTGATCTGCTGCTGCCGATCCTGGCCACGGTGCTGATCGCGCGTGGCGTGTCCGGGCTGGTATGCCGCGTGCCGATCTACCGCGGGTTGGCGGAGTTGTTGATGGTGCCGCAAGCAGAGTCAGCTGATAGGCATCGCTGATTGCCTTGATCGACAGGATAAATCAGGCCGCAATCTTCACTTTTGCAGTGAAGCTGATTCCCCGTTGCACCGTCTACCCGATGCCAGGTGCGCCGCTGAAGATGCACCCACGCCGGGGCTGCACCCGGACCTGCATCGAGAGCGACCATGATCAACTGCCGTATCCGCCGTCTGGCGGCTGCCGTCCTGGCCCTGGCCAGTTCCCCCATGCTGGCCATCGCCGGTACGCCATTGCTGCCCAGCGAGCGCAGCATCGGCATCATCGAGCCGGTGGCGCGCTTCGAGGGCGCCATGCCCACCAGTGTGGCGGTCTCCGAAACCGGTCGGATCTTCGTCAACTTCCCGCGCTGGGGCGATGAGGTGCCCTACAGTGTGGCCGAATGGCGCGACGGCCGCGCCGTGCCCTATCCGGATGCGCGCATCAACCGCAAGGACGGTCCCGATCCGGCGGCCCACTTCATCAGCGTGCAGAGTGTGGTGGCCGATGGCCAGGGTCGGTTGTGGGTGCTGGACACCGCCGCGCCCGGGTTCTCTGCACCACAGGCCGGCGGCGCCAAGCTGGTGGCGATCGATCTGGCCACCAATACCGTGGCCAGAACGCTGGTGCTCCCGGCCAACGTCATCGACGCGCGCACCTACGTCAACGATGTGCGCTTCGATTTCCGTGTCGGTCGCGAGGGCGTCGCCTACGTGACCGACTCGTCGCTGAGCGGCATCGGCGGCATCATCGTGATTGACCTCGCTACCGGCGCCGCGTCCAAGCGCCTGATCGGTCATGTGTCAACATCGGCGGATCCGGCATTCGTACCGATCGTGGAAGGACAGCAGATGCGGCTGCGTAACGCGGATGGTTCGACGCAGCCATTTACTGTGGCTGCCGATGGCATTGCGTTGTCGCCCGATGGCAGCACGCTGTTCTATACCCCGTTGTCCAGCCGCCATCTGTACAGCGTGCCCACCGCCTTGCTGCGCGATCCCAACGTAAGTGAAGCGGCGCTGGCTGCGGCCGTGGTCGACCTGGGCGACAAGGGGGCATCCGATGGCATGGAAATGGACGCCAACGGCCGGCTGTATGCCAGCGACTACGAGCACAACGCCATCCATGCCCGTGATGCGCAGGGGCGCTGGACGACCGTGGTGCACGACCCACGCATCCTGTGGCCGGATACGTTGTCGATGGGGCCGGATGGCTATCTGTACTTCACCGCCAACCAGCTGCACCGGCAGGCCGGGTTCAATGGTGGCGTGGATCGCCGACAGAAGCCGTACATGGTGTATCGCACCCGAGTGGATGCGAAGCCTGCGCCAACGCGGTGAAGTGATCGGGGCAGGAGGCGGGCGATGAAAATGCCTACGGGTCGTTGAGGGCGCCCCCGATAGCAACCCGCTGAGGGCGGCGACATGCTGAAGTGCATGTCTGCCTTCTTCGACCCAGTCCGCCACCTGCAGGCCGCACTTCGCGTGCTGCTACCGCTTCGTTGCCTGGTCTGCGGTGACCCGGGTCACGATGGACTCGATCTCTGTGATGCCTGCCTGGCCGGACTGCCCTGGGCCGGCCGGGCCTGCCTGCGCTGTGCGTTGCCGTTGCCCGAGACCGCGTTGATCGTCTGCGGCACCTGTCGCGAGGAGGTGCCGCCGCAGGCCGCCACGCATGCCAGCCTGCTGTACCTGCCGCCGGTCGACCAGTTGCTGGTCCGCTACAAGTTCCATCAGGATCTGGCGGCCGGGCGCCTGCTGGCGCAGTTGATGCAGCGCGCACCGCCGCCGTGGTGGTGTCCGCCGCTGGTGCCGGTGCCGCTGCACAATCGCCGGTTGCGCCAGCGCGGCTACAACCAGGCGGGCGAGCTGTGCCGGTTGCTGCCGATGCCGGTCTGGCAGGGACTGTACCGGCAGCGGCATACCGCACCACAGTCCGAGCGCACGGCCGAACAGCGCCGGGAAAATCTGTTCGACGCGTTTGCGGTTCGTGGTCCGTTGCCCACGCGGCTGACCGTGGTCGATGACGTGATGACCACCGGCAGCACGGTGATGGAGGTCGCCGAGACGCTGCGCCTGGTCGGTGCTGCGGAGGTGCGTGTGTGGGTCTGCGCGCGGGCGCCGTGATCGCCCTCTTCATCCACAGGGGCTAGGATGAGGCCGGTTCCGGATCGAAGGAGTGGCCATGAATTCCCCCCTGTCTCCCTTGTTGTCGGCAGTTGGGCGCAGCTGGTGGATCCTGCTGCTGTACGGGCTTGTCGCACTGGGTTTCGGCATCGTTGCCATCGGCTGGCCGTTGTCGGCGGCGATGGCATTGGCCTGGACGCTGGGCGTGATGGCCATTGTCGAAGGTGTCATCAGCCTGTTCGCACTGGTCAGCGGGGGCAGTGGTGCCTCGCGCGGCTGGCTGGCGCTGTATGCCATCGCTTCGTTGGGCTTCGGCATCCTGGCGGTGATCAATCCGCTGGCCACCGCCAGCGTGCTGGTGCTGTTCCTGGCGGCATGGCTGCTGGTGGCCGGCATCTATCGCATCGTGTTCGCGATCCGCGTGCGCAAGCAGATCCAGGGCGAGTGGCTGCTGATTCTCAGCGGCGTGCTGGCGGTGGTGCTGGGCCTGTTGTTCGCGGCCAACCCATATGCGGGCGTGGCGGTAACCACGCTGTGGATCGGCATCGGCAGCCTGCTGTATGGGCTGCTGCAGGTGCTGGTGGCATTCAAGCTGCGGAAGCTGAAGTGAGGGCTGCGCTTCCGCTGTTGCTGGGCGTGGCGTTGACCCTGGCCGGATGCATGCCGGGCGCCACACCCGGTGCCCTGGCAGGCAAGGATCATGCGCCACGCCCCGGCGTGGATGTGCGCCTGAGTGCGGTCGATACAGCCGGCAAGGGCACATCGGTGCAGTGGCAGGGCGAAACCCTGGCCCTGCGCGAGCCCCCGATTGCCGGCAGTGCCGACATCGCCGATGTGCGCTACGTACTGGACGAGGCCAAGCAGCCCGGCCTGCAGATCCGCTATCGGCCCGAAGCGCACCAGCGCATCCACGATGGCACGGCAGCACTGGTGGGCCAGCGTGCGGCGATCAGCGTGGATGGCCGCGTGCTGATGGTGGCGACGGTGCAGGGGCCGTTCGGTGAGTCGATGATGCTGAGCGGGCTGTCCAGCGTTGCCGAGGCGCAGGCGCTGGCGAAGCACATCACCGGTCAGTGACGGGCGCGCCAACACCCCGGCGCTGCGCGCGGAGGTCGACCCAGGTCGACCGCTACCGGGCGAACCGGGCCTCGATTTCTTCCAGTGACTTGCCCTTGGTCTCCGGCAGCCAGAATGCGGCCACCAGGAAGAACACGAAGGTGCACGCCGCCCAGAACACGAACATGCTGGCATAGCCGTAGTGCCCCACCGTGGGCAGGAAGATCGCGGCGATGGTGGTCGACACGAACTGGTTGATCAGCAGCGCGATGCTCATGCCATTGGAACGGATGCGGTTCGGCATCAGCTCCGACAGTGCCAGCCATACGCAGACGCCGGGGCCGACCGCGAAGAACGCGACGAACACCAGGATGCAGGCGGCCACGGCCCAGCCGTGTGCAGGTGGTGGCACCGGGCCGATGCGGGCCTGCTCGATGCGCAATGGCGCCTGGTTGGCACTGGCCGGGTCGGCGAACGGGTTCAGGTGGAGTTTGCGGAAGAACGCACCGATCACGCTGTCCGGCTGCACGGTACCCGCGCGTTCCACGCGCAGCTCGCGGTCGGTCAGGTTGTCGCTGCGCAGTGCGCGCACGTTGGTGAAGTCGCCGTAGGCGTACGACACCGTCAACTGCATCGGTCGGCCTTCGCTGTCGATGCCATTGCTCAGGCGCTGCCACTGCGCGTCATCCAGCACCAGCTGCAGGCCGTCGCCGCTGACCGCCGCCTGCAGCTGCGGCTGCACATCGGCCCGACCGCGCTCGGCCTGGAAGAACAGCGTGGCCGCCGCCAGCAGGGCCACGCAGATGCCGCCACTGCCGAGCATCAGCAGGAACTTGCGGCCCTTGCGGTCGACCAGCAGCAGCGCGACCACGGTCATCACCGCGTTGAGCAGCTTGATCGCCACGTCGGCACCGTTGGCCACCGAGCCGGACAGGCCGGCCTGGTTGAGGATGTTCACCGCGTAGGCCAGCACCGAGTTGATGCCGGTGGCCTGGGTGCAGGCCAGTACGACGCAGGCGAGCACGAACGGCACCACGTAGCGGCGGCTGAGCAGCGGGTCGCGTTTGCCGTCGCTGCTGCTCGATTCCGGCGCCTGGATCTGGACCAGCGTGGGCTCGACGTCTGCAGCGGGAAGGACGCGCTGAAGGCTGCGACGGGCTTCATCGATGCGGCCGCGGCGCACCAGCCAGCGTGGCGATTCGGACAGCCAGAAGATACCGGCGCAGAACAGCAGGCCCGGCGCCAGGCAGGTCCAGAAGATGGTGCGCCAGGCGTGATCCTTCACCGTGAACAGTTCCTGCGCCTGCTGCGCGACCGGCAGCGAACGCACGGCTTCGGCGGCGGCATCCACGGCGTGGGCGTGGTACAGGCCGATCAGGGCTGCCAGCACCAGGCCAACGGTCAGCAGCAGCTGGAACATGGCCGCGCCGCGTCCGCGTCGCTCGGGGCTGAGCACTTCAGCCAGGTACAGCGGAATCACTACGCCGATCAAACCGCCACTGATGCCCTGCAGCAGGCGTCCCAGCAGCAGCGGCGTGTAGCCGGAGGCCAGTGCCATGATCGGAATCGAGGCGGTGAACAACAGGCCGGCCAGCAGCATCGCGCCGCGGCGGCCGATCAGGTCGGCGATCATGCCGGCGAACAGCGAGGACAGCACGCTGCCCAGCAGTACCGCCGCCACCACGAAGCCGAGTTGCTGGCTGCTGAGCTGCCAGGCGTGGCTGGCGGTCGCTTCAAGATAGGGCAGGGCGCCGGCGATGATGCCGATGTCGATGCCGTACAGCAGGCCACCCAGGCCGCCGATGAAGAGCAGGTAGCGTACGGGCCAGCGCGGAGCGGTGGAGGCGGGTACGGCAGGTGCGGCGGCTGCGGTCATCGGCGTATTCCTGGAATAACGGGGATGGTGCGGGGCTGAGGCATTGCGCTTGCGCGCTTCATGTAGAGCCGAGCCATGCTCGGCTTGCCGCGCGAAGCGCGGCACGGACGTCATCGATGTCGGTATGAAAAGCAGCCGAGCATGGCTCGGCTCTACAAAAACGCAGATATCAGGCGTTTGCGGCGTTCAAATCGACCACGCGCCCAGCAACCACCACCTGCTGCAGACGCAGCTCGGCGTCCAGCACCACCAGATCGGCACGGGCGTCGGGCGCGATGCGGCCGCGATCATCCAGGCCCAGGTAGGCGGCGGGGAAGGTGGAGACACGCTGCGAGGCATCGGCCAGGTCCAGGCCCACCTGCACCAGGTTGCGCAGCGCCTGGTCCATGGTCAGCGCACTGCCGGCCAGCGAACCGGTGGCCAGGCGCACGCAGCCGCCGCACTTGTGCACGCGCTGCTCGCCCAGGGCGTACTCGCCATCGGGCATGCCGGTGGCGGCAGTCGCGTCGGTCACCGCATACAGGCGTGGGATCGCGCGCGCGGCCAGGCGGATCACGCCGGGATGGATGTGCTGCAGGTCGGGAATGATCTCGGCGTACTGCGCATGCGCCAGTGCCGCCGCCGCGATGCCCGGGCGATAGTGATCGACGCCGGTCATGCCGTTGAACAGATGGGTGAAGCCGGAGGCACCGGCCTGCAGGGCAGCAACACCTTCTTCGTAGGTGCCGGCACTGTGGCCGAGCTGCACGCGGATGCCCATTGCCGAAAGCGCGGGAATCAGCGCGGTGTGCTCGCCGATTTCCGGCGCCAGCGTCATCACCCGGATCGGCGCCAGCGCATGCAGTTGCTGCACCAGTGCCAGCGTCGCCTCGATGGTGCGGTTGGGCTGCGCGCCCAGCCGCTGTGGGCTGATGAACGGCCCTTCCAGATGTACGCCGACGATGCTGGCGGCGTCTGCATCGGGTGCGGCCATGGTGGCGGCCACGCCGTGCATCGCGTGCTCGATCTCATCCAGGCCGGCGGTCATGGTGGTCGCCAGCAGCGTGGTGGTGCCGAAGCGTAGATGGGTACGGGCGATGGTGCGTGCCACGTCGCCGCCCTGCATCAGGTCCACGCCGGCGGCGCCATGCACATGCAGGTCGATGAAGCCGGGCAGGATCACCGGCAGCTGCAGGTCGTCGGCACCACTGTGGTCATCCACCTGCAGCTGGCGCACGTGCGAATCGAAGTGGACGTGGCCACGCCGCCAACCCAGCGGGGTGAGGATGCGGCCATGCAGGGAACGGGTGTCGCTCATGCGGTGGGCTCGGCGATGATCACCTCGATGCCCAACCGCTGCAGTCCCTCGCGGGTTGCGTCGTCGATGCCGGCATCGGTGATGATGGTGTGGATCTGGTCCAGCAGGGCGATGCGGTGCAGGCTGACGCGGCCGAACTTGGAGGCATCGGTCAGCACCACGATGCGGCGCGCACGCTCGACCATGCGGTGGTTGAGGCGGGCTTCGGCTTCGTCATGGGTGGTCAGGCCGAACTGCAGGTCCAGGCCATCCACGCCCAGGAACAGGGTGTCGAAGCTGTACGAATTGAGGCTGGCTTCGGCCTGGCTGCCCTGCAGCGACAGCGACTGCTGGCGCAGCAGGCCACCGGTCAACAGCACGTTGATGCCGGGTGCATTGGCCAGTTCCCAGGCGATGTTCAGGCCGTTGGTCATCACCGTGACGTCGCGATGCGCGCGAAGGTGGCGGGCCAGGGTCATCGTGGTCGAGCCGGAGTCGATGATGATGTTGTCGCCGGGCCGCACCAGGCGCGAGGCACAGGCGCCGATCGATTCCTTCAGCGGCAGGTTCAGGGCGTCCTTCTCGTGAATGTCCTGTTCCTGCGGCGGCGTGCGCACCAGCGTGGCGCCGCCGTGGGTACGGGTGGCCAGGCCCTGCGACTCGAAGTGGGTCAGGTCGGCGCGGATGGTCACCGCCGACACGCCGAAGCGCTCGACCAGATCGGCCACCTGCACCGAGCCGTGCTCGATCAGCAGCTGCAGGATCTGTTGCCGGCGGGAGCGGGTGTTGCGCATGGCCATTCTCGGTTTCGCGGGAAAAGGTAGAGATTAGCCGTTCGCAGGAACGCCGGCAGCCGAACTTTCGTTCTGCTTGCGGGTTCCAGCCCGGTTGGCGCTGCAGGCGCGGGCGTACTCGCCCAGGCACAGGCCGATACGGTGCTGCACCAGTGCGGTGGGGGTGTTGGCCAAGGTGCCTTCGCGCACGGCGCGGTACTGCTCCGGCAGGTACTGGCTGAGCAGTACCAGCGGCGGCGCGTGCTGTTCCAGGTTGGCGAACAGGGTCTGCACCGCCTCTACCAGCGCCGGCTCGCCCCAGTAGTAGCGGCAGCGGTCGCTGAAGGAGTAGCTGCGCAGCAGGCGCAGCGCGGCGTCATCGCCCTGGTAATAGGACTGCCAGTACTTCGGCTGCGCCACCATCACCTCGTCCAGCACCTGCGGCAGTCGCGAGCACTGTGCAGCCGGCAGCAGTTCGGCTTCGATCGCAGCCAGCGCGAACAGCGCCTCGCGGTAGGCGAAGGTGGCCGCCGGGCCGACCTTGAGGATCGCGAAGTGGTCGCGCACCAGCGCGTGCAGGCCGCTTTCGCGCTGGTAGTCGGTGGAGTGCGCTTCGAACACGATGCGCGGCTGCTGTTCGAGGAAACCGGCCAGCGTGCCGGCAGCGGCGGCGTCGTACTCGTGCACGCTGCTGTGGTCGAAGTCCACGCCCGGTTGCACCACCATCGCGATCACGCGCTGCCACGCATCGCGCAGCTGCGGCGTATCGAACGCCTGCTGGTGGATCGCCAGGGTCTGCGCGGCAGCGGCCGGCGTGGTCACCTGCAGGCCCTCGGCAAGGGAGGCTTCGCCGCCGGGAATCGGCACTTCGGTACCGATCACGTAGACCGGCGGCGGCAGGCCGTGTTCGGCGGCGGTGCGTTCGGCGATCTCGGCCAGCTCGGCCGAGCGCGCAGCAACGATGGCATCGGGCAGCGGCACCGGATCATCGGCGCAGGACATGCTGCAGTCGAGGTGGATCTTGTGGAAACCGGCGGCGACGTAGGCCTCGATCAGCACGCGCGCGTGGGTCATCGCTTCGGCGGCCGGGCGCTTCTGCCAGGCATTCGGGCCGAGGTGGTCACCGCCCAGGATCAGCCGCTCGCGCGGGAAGCCTTCCTCATCGGCCAGCGTGCCGACGTAATCGCGGTACTGCGGCGGGGTCATGCCGGTGTAGCCGCCGAACTGGTCGACCTGGTTGGAAGTGGCTTCGATCAGCAGCACGGTGCCATGTGCCAGCGCCACGTGCATGGCCGCGCGCAGCACCTGCTCGTTGCTGCAGCAGACGCTGTACAGGCCGACGTTGGCACCGGCGCGGTGGGAGGCAAGCAGGGTCTGCAACGGGGACATGATCAGGCTCCGGTCAATCAGGAAAACGAGGGTTGGCAGGCGAGCAGGGCGGCACCACGTGCGCCGCCGGCATCGCCGAAACGCGGCGGCACGATCGGCGGTACCTGTACGCCGTTGAACAGATGAGCGGCGATGGCCGCCGGCAGCTGCTGGTACAGCGGCGCGTACTGCGAGAGGCCGCCGCCGAGCACGATCACGTGCGGGTCCAGCGCCAGCACCAGCGCGGCCAGGCTGTGGCCAAGCAGATCGCGGTGGATGTCCAGCGCCTTGCGCGCACGCACATCGCCGGCCTCGGCCAGTGCGATCACCGCGCTGGCGTCGGTGGCGCTGCCACCGAGATGGCGTTCGATCATCGCCACACCGCTGCCGGACACATAGCGCTCCACGCAGCCCTGCAGGCCGCAGCCGCAGTCCAGCAGTGGCAGGCCGTGGCGCTGCAGCAGATGGCCGGGCACGCTCCAGTGGCCCCATTCGCCGGCCAGGCCGTTGAAGCCGGACAGCAGCCGGCCCTGCAGGCAGAAGCCACCGCCGGCACCAGTGCCGAGGATGGCGCCGAACATGCTGGGGTAGCCGTCAGCCGCGCCGCCGTGCGCTTCAGACAGGGCAAAGCACTGCAGATCGTTGCCGAAGTGCAGCGGGCGCTGCAGGCGTGCCTGCAGATCCCGCGCCACGCATTGGCCGGTCAGTGCAGGCACGTTCGCGCTGAGTTGGCGGCCACTGCGGCGGTCACGCACGCCGGGCAGGGCGATGCCGATGGCCGCATCGCTGCGGCCGAGGGCAGCGTCCGCCTCGGCCACCAGCGTCACCACCGCCTGCAGGAAGCCGTCGTAGTCACCCTGTGGGGTGGCCACGCGGCGGCGCCAGGTGACCTGCATCGCCGCATCGCACGCCACCAGCTCGATCTTGGTGCCGCCGATGTCGATGCCGTAGCAGGCGTGGGCGATCAGCTCAGCCATGGTGGATGGTGACGCCCTTGACGACGCGGTTGACGGTGCCATCCGGGAACGGGTTGTCCGGGGTCAGGCCCAGCGCGGCCGAGCGCTGCAGTGCGAACAGCTGCGCAAAGCCCAGCCACACCGGTGCCAGCCACGGATCGTCCAGTGCCGGCACGATAAGGGTGTATTCGTCATCGGCGCCGATGTCCGAATGCGGCCCGATCGCCAGCACCTGGCCGGCCACGCCGTCGCGGCGCAGTTCTTCCAGCAGATCCTGTTCGTAGCGGCGCGCCAGCGGCTGCACGCTGCGCAGCACCACCACCAGGGTGTTGCCATCCAGCGTCGACTTCGGGCCATGACGGAAGCCCAGCGGGGTGTTGGCCAGCGCCAGCACGCGGCCGGCGGTCAGCTCCAGCACCTTGAGTGCGCACTCGCGTGCCAGCGCTTCCAGCGGGCCGCTGCCGAGGTAGATGATGCGGTTGAACGGGCGCTGTGCCAGCGCCGCCACCGGTGCATCCCACTGCGCCTGGCCTTCGCGGGCCAGCGCGGCGATCTGCTTCAGGCGCGCCACGCGCGCATCCCACGGCGAACGATCGAACACGGTCAGTGCGGCCAGCAGCATGCAGGTCAGGCTGCTGGTCATGGCGAAGGCGCGGTCGCAGCTGGCCGACGGCATCAGCAGGGTGCAGGTATCGGCACGGCCAGCGCCACGGCGGGCCAGTTCGCCATCGGCGTTGCAGGTGATGTCGAGGAAGCGCGCGTCATCCACGTCGCTGCGCACGCGGTCCACCGCTGCGACGCTTTCCGGGCTGGAACCGCTGCGGCCGAACGAGACCAGCAGGGTCGGGCGGTCGCGCTGCAGGTACAGCGCCGGGTGGGTCAGCAGGCTGGTGGTGTGCACCACGCGCACATCAGCTGGCCACTGTGCGTTGATCGCATCGGCCACCATTTCGGCAATGAAGCCGGAACTGCCGGCGCCGGTGAACAGCACGCGCTGGTTGGGATCGTTGAGGCTGTCGCCGAGGAAGGCCTGCAGGCGGTCGCGGGCACGCGACAGGTCCTGTGCGAGGGCTTCCCACAGCGCGGGCTGCTGGGCGATTTCGGTAGCGGTATCGGCTCCGCCAAGGCGCTGCCAGGCGGACACATCGGAAAGCAGGGTGACGTCCATTCGGAGGTTCCAGTTGGGCCAGCGCACCATCTGCGTTTTCTTTCGAAATGTCAAACATCGAAAGTAAAAAGAAAGAAAATGGGTGAGTGGCTTTTCTCGCCGCGAGCTGCGCAGGAAAACGAAAGGAATGGCGAAATGCCGTATCGCACAATGCTTAACAGGCGCCTGCAAGCGCTTACACAAAGTATTGCAACGCAACAACTTTCGTTTCAGTGGAATATATCTTCCTTTTTCCTTTCAATTTGTTGACATCTTTCGAATCGCTGCCCTAGAGTCGGCCCAATCGCTTTCGAAACGCCCGGTGAACGGGTTGGGAGTCCGCGTGGAAATCTGCGTTCGTCGCTCGCCGCTGATGCTGGCCCTGTTGCCGGCATTGATGCTGGCGTCCATGCCGGCCCAGGCCGAGCCGGTCGGCAACCTGCGTTCGGTCGCCGCCAGCGCCAGCCGCGATGGCGTGCACGGCTGGGACCTGCAGACCGACAAGGGCGCGCGCATCCGCATCGAATTGCCGGCCACCGACATTATCCGCGTGCAGGCGGGCCGCAACGGCACGCTGACCGGTGCCGGCGACAAGGCTGCACCGATCGTGCTGCCGCAGCCCAAGGCGAACGTGCAGGCGCAGCTTGAAGAAGACGCACAGGAAATCCGCGTGCGCACCGATGCCCTGGTGCTGCATGTACAGCGGCAGCCGCTGCGCATGCGCCTGGAACGCCTGGACAACGGCCAGCCCACCGCGCTGTGGCAGGAACTGCAGCCGCTGGACCTGGATGCCACGCAGAGCGTGCAGGTGCTGTCCTCGCAGGCCGATGAGGGCTACTTCGGTGGCGGCCAGCAGAACGGCCGTTACCAGTTCAAGGGTCGTGAGCTGGAAGTGTCCTACTCCGGCGGCTGGGAAGAGGGCGACCGCCCCAGCCCTGCACCGATGCTGCTGAGCAGCCGTGGCTGGGGCATGCTGCGCAATACCTGGAGCGATGGCAGCTACGATCTGCGCGAGGCCGACCAGGCCACGCTGCTGCATCGCGAAGACCGCTTCGATGCGTACTACTTCGTCGGCGCCGACCTGCCGAAACTGATCGAGCGCTACACCCAGCTGACCGGCCGCCCGAACATGGTCGCGCGCTGGGCGCTGTCTTACGGCGATGCTGATTGCTACAACGATGGCGACAACAGCAAGAAGCCCGGCACCGTCCCCGAGGGTTGGAGTGACGGCCCGACCGGCACCACGCCGGATGTGATCGACTCGGTGGCCAAGCAGTACCGCGCCAACGACATGCCCGGTGGCTGGATCCTGCCCAACGATGGCTACGGCTGCGGCTACAAGAAGCTGCCGGAAACCGTGCAGGGCCTGGCCAAGTACGGCTTCCGCACCGGCCTGTGGACCGAGAACGGCGTCGACAAGATCGCCTGGGAAGTGGGCAAGGCCGGCAGCCGCGTGCAGAAGCTGGACGTGGCCTGGACCGGCAAGGGCTACCAGTTCGCGATGGACGCCAACCGCCAGGCGTTCAACGGCATCCTCGACAATTCCGATTCGCGCCCGTTCCTATGGACGGTGATGGGCTGGGCCGGCATCCAGCGCTATGCAGTGGCATGGACCGGCGACCAGAGCAGCAGCTGGGATTACATCCGCTGGCACGTGCCGACCCTGGTCGGTTCGGGCCTGTCCGGCATGGCCTACGCCAGCGGCGACGTCGACGCGATCTTCGGCGGCAGCGCCGAAACCTTCACCCGCGACCTGCAGTGGAAAGCCTTTACCCCGGTGCTGATGGGCATGAGCGGCTGGTCGTCGAACGCACGCAAGCACCCGTGGTGGTACGACGAGCCCTATCGCAGCATCAACCGCGATTACCTGAAGTTGAAGATGCGCCTGACCCCGTACATGTACGGGCTGGTGCACGAGGCCGCACAGACCGGCGCGCCGCCGGTGCGTGGCCTGATGTGGGACAACCCGCGCGATCCGCATGCGCAGGATGAAACCTACAGGTACCAGTTCCTGCTCGGCCGCGATCTGCTGGTGGCGCCGGTGTACCGCAGCCAGGCGGCCAGCCGTGGCTGGCGCCGTGACATCCATCTGCCAGCCGGCGGCTGGATCGACTACTGGGATGGCCGCCGCGTGCAGGCCGCTGCCGATGGCCGCCAGCTCGACCGCCAGGTGGACCTGGCCACGCTGCCGCTGTTCGTGCGCGCCGGTGCGATCCTGCCGATGTACCCGTCGATGCTGTTCGACGGCGAGAAGCCGCTGGATGAAGTGACGTTCGACCTGTATCCGCAGGGCGAGTCGCAGTACACGCTGTACGAAGACGATGGCAACACGCGTCGCTACCAGCAGGGCGAGTCGAGCACGCAGGTAATCCGCGTGCAGGCGCCGGCGCAGGGCAGTGGCCCGGTGCAGGTGCAGATCGACCCCGTGCAGGGCCAATACAACGGCCAGCTGGCGCAGCGTCGTTATGGCCTGCGCGTGCTCAGCCGCCAGGCGCCGCGTGCGGTGCAGGCCGGTGGCCGCGCGCTGCCGGCGCTGGCCGATGCAGCAGCGTTCAACAACGCCAGCGAAGGCTGGTACTTCGATGCCAAGGAACGCCGTGGCACGCTGCACGTGCGGACCGCCACCCAGGACATCCGCCAGCCGCTGCAGCTGCAGCTGGACTTCACGGTGGCTGCCGCGACCGCCGACGATGCCTATCCGGCCGCACCGGTGCTGGGCCGCGAACTGCCGGCCGACAGCCTGCTGGTGGTCAACCGCCCGGCCGAAGAGCCTGGCCATGCGCTGGAAAATGCCTTTGACGACGATCCGGCCACCTGGTTCCGCAGTGTTCGCAACCAGGCCGTGCGCACCGGTGCCCACGAATGGGTGGTGGGCTTCGGTGAGCGAAAGATGATCGACGGCATCGACATCGCGCCGCGCAACGACAAGAACTGGAAGCACGGCCAGGTACGCGACTATGAGGTCTACCTGGGCGACAGCAACGGCGAGTGGGGCGAGCCGATCGCGCGTGGCCGCCTGCAGTTGAAGGAAGGCGTGCAGCGCATCGACTTCCCGGCCCATGCCGGACGCCTGCTGCGCTTCCGCGTGCTGAGCGTGCAGAACCCCGAAGGCGACGGCGCCAGCAGCACCGACCCGATGGTCACTGCGGCACAGGGCAGCGCCCGCGCGTTCGATGCATTGCAGCCGCGCGACGTCGGCCCGATCGCCCTGTCCACCTTCCACATCCTCGAACACCAGGAACCGGAGCGACCGGCCCGGCAGCGCTATCTCTCCGAGCTGCCGGTGCCGGCCGCGCTGGCCAGCCAGGTGCGCACCGACCAGTCCTTCCGTGGCGACGCCGGCATGCGCATGAACGGCCTGCAGTTCCGCCGTGGCCTGGGCGTGGGCGCCACCAGTCGCATCGACCTGCGTCTGCAGGGCGGCTGGCACCTGCTGCGTGCCGACCTCGGCATCGACGACGCCTGCCGCAACGCCGGTGGCCTGCAGTTCCAGGTCTGGGGTGACAACCGCCTGCTGTACGACAGCGGCCTGGTCAAGGCGCCCGGCGTGGTCAAGCCGGAGCTGGACATCCGTGGCCTTTCCACCCTGAGCCTGCGCACGCTGGGTGCGCAGGGCAGCCAACCCGCCCAGGTCTGCGCCAACTGGGCCAATGCCGTGCTGATCGGCCAGGAGGGCGACTCCGCCAGCATCGTCGCCCCATGACCCCCTCGTAACACCGCTCCTCCCCCGCCCATTCCGACTACGGCCCTCACGGCCGTGGCCCGGGAGCGTTTTGCCCGCCGAACGCCCACGCGCTCACCATTCGCGCCGCACCCCTGCCAGGAGAGAACCCCGATGTTGCCCGCCCGCCACCACCGCCCCCCCTGTCGCTCGATCGCTCCGCTGACGCTGGCCATTGCCGGCGCGCTGTTCTCGATTGCCGCTCCCGCCGTTGCCCAGGAGAGCAAGGACAAAGCCACCGACCTGGCCCGCATCGAGGTCACCGGTTCCAACATCCGCCGCACCGACGTTGAAACCGCCTCGCCAGTGCAGGTGATCAGCAAGCAGGACATCCAGAACATGGGTGCGCGCACGCTGCTGCAGGTGCTCGACAACCTGCCGGCCGCACGCCCGGCGCAGCAGGACGCGCGCTCGCTGTTCACCGGTTCCGATGGTGCCTCGCAGGCCAATCTGCGCGGTCTGGGTGCGCAGGGCACGCTGGTGCTGCTGAACGGTCGCCGCCTGTCGTACTACGGTGCACCGGCCGGCTTCCAGACCCAGTTCGTCAACATCGACGCGATCCCGGCTGCAGCCATCGAGCGCATGGAAGTGCTGACCGACGGCGCCTCGGCGGTGTACGGCACCGACGCGGTGGCCGGCGTGATCAACGTGATCACCAAGCGCAACTTCCAGGGGGCCGAGGTCAGCTTCACCAACGACACCTCCTCGCGCATCGACTCCTACGGCGAGCGCCAGGCCAGCATCACCGCCGGTTTCGGCGACCTGGCCGAAAACCGCTTCAACATCTATGGCGCGGTGAACATGTACCGCCGCGATGCGATCCCGCTGAGTGACTTCTACGACAAGCGGCCCGACCAGTACTACGTCAACAACCCGAACTACCTCAACAACCTGCGCCTGGGCGTGGGCAGCAAGCCGGGCGAATTCAACCCGGGCAGCTACTTCGCCTTCGATCCGGTCACCGGCCGCCGCGTGCAGGAAGCTGCGCCGGGCTGCAAGAACGTGCTGACCAGTGAGGCAGCCGGCCCGCGTTGCGTCTGGGAAACCTGGATGAACAACGAGATCGATGCCGGCGCCAAGTCCGAGCGCAACACCGCCTACCTCAACGGCACCTTCCTGGTCGGTGACAGCACCGAGATCTTCGCCGAGGCGACTTACACCGATATCGACCTGCGCGCCAACGGCGGCACGCCGCGCACCTACGGCACAACCACCGGCAACCCGACCAGCTGGTTCTCGCGCAATACCGGCAACAACGTCAACCAGTTCCTGTACCCGTTCCTGGGCCCGAACAACGAGTACAACCACGCCAGCCCGGAAATGAAGGCGATGATGGGCGGTGTGGTCGGTCTGAACTACCTGCTGCAGGATGCCGGCCCGAACTACTTCGGCCAGCGCAATACCGACAAGAGCTACCGCGTGCTGGCCGGTGCGCGTGGCAACCGGGGTGACTGGAACTGGGAGACTGCCTTCGCCAGTGCCGGCACCCACTCCACCACGTACCAGACGATCAACGTCAACATCAAGGGCTTCGAGAAGGCGTTCGGACCCTACTCGGTCGATCCGACCACCGGCCGCGTGATCATCTCCGACCACCCGGCGTACAAGTTCGGCGAGATCAGCGAAGCCAACGCCGCATTGATCCGTGAAGCGTTCCCGACCTTCGACATCCAGTCGTGGACCCGCCTGCACACCCTGGACGGCAAGATCGAAGGCCCGTTGTTCCAGCTGCCGGCCGGTGAAATGCGCGCTGCGTTCGGCTTCAACGCCAGCCGCGAAACCTTCTACACCCCGGGCAATGCCGATGCGGCCAACGGCCTGATCTCCCAGCAGGGCGGCTCCTGGTTCGACGGCAAGCGCAACACTTACGCGCTGTTCGCCGAAACCGTGGCACCGATCACCGACAAGCTGGAGCTGGATGCAGCGGTGCGCGTGGACAAGTACCCGAACTTCAGCGCCAACGTGGCGCCGAAGATCGGCTTCAAGTACCAGGCGTTCGACCAGCTGATGCTGCGCGGTACCTACTCGACCGGTTTCCGTGCACCGAGCCTGGCCGAATCCGGCAACGGTGGCGTGTTCGCCCAGCTGGGTGGCTACCGTGACGAGCTGCGCTGCAACGAGACCAACGCCATCGCCAACCTGCTGCTGCGCTCGCAGCGTCCGGGCGATGTCGATCTGGGCAAGAACCTGTTGAACGTGGATTGCAGCCGCACCGTGGCCCGCATGACCCAGCCGAACAAGAACCTGAAGCCGGAGAAGGCGAAGATCGCCACCCTCGGCTTCGTCTACGAGCCGGCGACCTGGCTGTCGGTGTCGGCCGACTACTGGTTCATCTATCGCGACAATGAGATCGTCGCGCCGGACTACCGCCGCATGGAAGACATCATCTCCTCGTCGCGCTCGCCGATCACCGACAGCGACCGCGCCAACCTGGCGCAGCTGGCGGCGATGTGTGCCGACCCGGCCAGTGGCGTGAACTGCCCGTCGGTGCTGCCGGGCTACTCTGCCGGCAATGTGGCCAGCGTGGTGGGCCAGTACAAGAACCGCGGCAAGACGCTGATCGACGGCTTCGACATCGATGCACGCAGCCGCTTCTCGCTGGGTGACTGGGGCAACCTGAACATCGGCCTGGCCGCCACCATCGCCAACCGCAACCGCTTCTACATGGATGAAGCCAACGGCTGGTACTACGGCGATGTGGTGGGCTACTACAACAACCCGCGCCTGCGTGCCACGCTCAATGCCGACTGGACCTACAAGCAGGTTACCACCAGCATGTTCGTCAACTACGTGGGCGGCACCAAGTGGGCCACCGACCAGGTCGACGAAAAGAGCAACAACAAGGAAACCTGCACCGGCGGCTACCTGGCCCTGCAGAAGAGCAAGTGCGATGGCGCACCGTCGTGGTGGACCGCCAACATGAGCGTCACCTGGCGCCCGGATGATGCGTGGAACCTGAGCTTCACGGTCAAGAACCTGTTCGATCGCCTGCCGTTCTACGATCCGAACAGCTTCCTGGGTGACTCCAGTGACTACGCGACCATCTTCGGTCGTGGTTACAGTGTGACTGTCGGTTATCGGTTCAAGTAATTCCGTTTGCGTGACCTGGCGTGCCGGCTGCGGCCGGCACGCTGCCAAGAGGAGAGATGTTTGCCATGAAGCGTAGGGAATTCATCGCGGCCAGTGCCGCTGTCGCCGCCAGCAGCCTGCTGCCGCAGACCCCGGCATGGGCACGCGGGCGCAAGGTGCGCCTGGCCATGATCGGTACCGGCATGCGTGGCCTGGTGCTGCTGAAGGAACTGGTGCGCCGCGACGACGTCGAGGTGGTCGCCGTCTGCGATATCGAGCCGATCATGCTCGGCCGCGCCGTGGAGATGGTGACCAAGGCCGGCAAGCCGGCGCCGAAGACCTATGGCCAGGATCGCGACACCAATGCCTGGAAGCGTCTGCTGGAACAGAAGGGCATCGATGGCGTGATCATCGCCACGCCGTGGGAATACCACGCGCCGATGGCGATTGCCGCGATGCAGGCCGGTGTGGCGGTGGGCTGCGAAGTGGTGGCCGGCATCACCCTGCAGGACCACTGGGACGTGCTGAAGACCCAGCTGAGCACCGGCACCCCGTACATGCTGCTGGAGAACGTCTGCTACCGCCGCGATGTGATGGCCGCGCTGCAGATGGTGCGCCAGGGCCTGTTCGGCGAACTGGTGCACCTGCAGGCCGGCTACCAGCACGACCTGCGCGGCGTGAAGTTCAATTCCGGCGACCCGAACCAGCCCTACGACAGCGGCGTGGAATTCGGTCCCAAGGGCTGGAGCGAAGCCCGCTGGCGCACCGAGCATTCGGTGGAGCGCAATGGCGAGCTGTACCCCAGCCACGGCATCGGCCCGTGCGCGATGTACACCGGCATCAACCGTGGCAACCGCTTCACCCACATCAATGCCTTCGCGACCAAGGCGCGTGGCCTGCACGAATACACCGTGGCCAAGAGTGGCGGCACCACCCACCCCAGCACCAAGGTGAAGTTCAAGCTGGGCGACATCGTCACCACCACGCTGGCCTGCGAGAACGGCGAGACCATCCTGCTGCAGCACGACACCTCGCTGCCGCGCCCGTACTCGATGGGCTTCCGCGTGCAGGGCACCAAGGGCCTGTGGATGGACGTGAACCATTCGATCCACATCGAAGGCCGCAGCCCGCCGCATCAGTGGGAAGAGTTCAAGAAGTACCAGGACGAGTACGAGCACCCGCTGTGGAAGCAGAATGCCGACACCGCTGCCAGCGCCGGCCACGGCGGCATGGACTGGTTCGTCATCCATGCATTTGTTGAAGCGCTCAAGGCCAAGGCACCGATGCCGATCGACATCTACGATGCGGTGACCTGGAGTGCGATCACGCCGCTGAGCGAGCAGTCCATCGCCAACAGCTTCCAGACGCTGGAGTTCCCGGACTTCACCGCTGGCGCATGGAAGCAGCGCAAGCCGATTTTTGCGTTCGACGGGAAGTACTGATCTGCTCTGTGTAGAGTCGAGCCATGCTCGACTGGTTTTTAACACAACGCCGGGCACTGCCCGGCGTTGTTGTTTGTGGCGCCCCCCTGCCACGCCCATGCTAGGCTCGGCTTCGTGCCGGACAGTTGATGTCAATCGACAGAGAGGAGCTGCCTGATGCGCCTGCTGACCTTCACCTGTCCACTTTGCGGCGCTGCCGGGCAGCGGTTTCCGCTGCTTTCCGCATCGAGACGGCAGGCGAAGACGGCATGCAGGGAATGTGGCGTGGTGCTGCGCTCGGATCCCCGCTTGGGCCTGCACACGTTCTACCTGCTGTATACGCAGATCATCGTGCTGCTGGCTGCATTGCCCATGATCTGGGCCTATGCCTTGGGCCGATGGTTCTGGTTGGCTGCGATCTGGGCCGTGGTGTTGATGTTGTCCTGGGTCCCTGGCGCGATCAGGCACGCACGAAGTCCGATCGTGCGCGCCTGGCGCGATCCCGATTACAGCTATGCGCGCAGGCCGGGCAGACCATCCACCGGCAGCACCGCAGAACCGGCGCAGCGCAGTCGCATCCCATGATGGCTATCGATGATGTTCTACTGTGTTCGCATCGGTCCCGGCTCAATCGGCACGCCATCCCGCAGCCACCCGGTCCGCCAGCACCAGCTCGGTATCCACCTGCCGGCCATCGCGCAGATAACGGATGCCCACGCGCGTTCCAACCGGACGCTCACGCAACAGCGCACGCCAGTCCGCCAGCATCCGCGTGACAATCGGCTCGCCTGAAATCATGACGATGCGATCATCTCTGCGCAGCCCGGCGCGCGCTGCGGCGCTGGTCGGCGCCACATCGGCCACACGCAGTGCATCGTCCTCGGCCTGCAGCCACAACCCGCTGCGGTCGAAGGCATCGGCCTGCGTGCTTTCGGCATTGGGTACCAGATAGAGGCGCTTGGCATCGTAGTCGATGCCCATGGAGAAGCGCCGCAGCACGCCGCCACCCAGGATCGCGCCGTAGTCGGCCAGGGCCAGCGCACCCTTGTCGGTGCTGGACAGATCACCGACCAGGCCGGTGACCTCGATGCTGCCCATGCGCAGCACACCGAGCCGGGCCGGTCGCGCGCCCCCCGGGCCACCCAGGCCCCATCCAAGCACCGCCTCCTCACTGGCGTGGTATTTCTCCAACAGGCCATGGGTACGCACGAACGGACTACTCAGGCTCAGCGAGTTGCGTGAGCCGGTGTCCAGCCACAGGCGAAGGGGGATGCCGTCAAGCTCGCCATTCAGTACCGGCGCACGGTCATCCTGTTCGAACGGCAGCACCACCGCGTTGGCGGGTGGCTGGTAGTTGCCTGGCCGGGTGAAGCTGAGCACGCGCGCGCCATAGTCGAAGGTGGTGACGAAGCGCAGGAAGGTCTCGTAGCCGATGAAGCCATCATGCGGCACACCCATCGAGTTGATCTGCTGGCCGAGATCGATGATGTGGAACACCGGGTGGGTCAGGTGCGCGCCACCGATGCGCAGGTGGCGGGCCTGTGCCAGGCCCACGTCGCTGGCGTTGTCACCGGCACCATGTACGCTCAGGCGGCCCGCGGTGGCCAGGCCCAGGCGCTTGGCGGCGGTGGGCGTCAGCAGGTTGATGGCGCCGGTATCCACCAGGAATCGCGCCGACTGGCCGTCCACTTCGGCCTCGATATAGACATGGTTGTTGATCAGGTCGAACGGAATGCGGGTGGTGCCGCTGGCATCATCGATGTAGCTATCGTCGGAAATCGCCGGTGGTGTATACAGCGCATCCGGCACAGGGCTGTTCACCCGGTAGCGCTGCACCTGCACGTGGCTGCGCAGTCGCGGATCGGCTCGGCCCTGGGAATCGAGCGTATCGGTGATGATGCGATGGGGCAGCAACAGGCCGCCGACGCTTCGGTAGTCTTCCAGTGCGGTAGCGGTGGGTGTGCGAGGGGAGGCGATGACCACCCGGCCGAGGAGGCCGCTGCACGCGTCGAACCAGAGTTCGATCGGGTCCGCTTCCTCCGGCGTCGTCGACAGCACGTCATAGCGCTGCCCGTCGTGGACCTCGGTACGTGGGCCTGCAAAGTGCGAGGCCGGATAGGCGCTGGACCAGTAGGCGCGTGTGGCCAGCCACGACTGCGTGCGGGCAGTGCGGCGTGGCACGGTGCCATCCAGCAGGCCTACTTCGCCGCCGTAGTCGCGGCGCCATGACAGCTTGCCGTCGAAACCCTGTGCAACGGTGAAGGTCCCCAGCTGCGCCTGTTCGGCATAGCGCCCGGCGCGCAGGTCCTGGTTGAGCTGCCAGCGGCCTTGCAAGCCACCGACCGACTGCTCGCCCTCTGCCTGCAGTCGCTCTACCGACAGCCACGGCTCGCCGCCACTGGCTGCACGGGCCCTGGCCAGCACACTTGCCGCATCATCCACAGCAGCCTGCACTGGAATCGCCAGCATCCACAGCAGGCCGAACATCATCCGTTGCCATCGCATTGCATCACCTTCTTCGTCGGGTCGAGCGCTGATGGCAACGCAGCGGCGGGCGTCGTTCGACCGAGCGTGAAGGATTGGACGTTCAGCCGGACGTGGCGCGACTGCGGCGGTACTCGCTGGGTGTCTGCCCGGTGGCGCGCTTGAACGCACTGTTGAAGGTGGACTTGCTGCCGAAGCCGGCGGCAAGGCCGATGTCCAGCACGCTGCGTGGGTCAGCCGGGTCGGAGAGGAGGGACTTCGCGGCCGTGATGCGGAAACCGGTCACGAACTCGGAGAAGCTCTGGCCCAGACCCTGGTTGAGCGCCTGCGAGACCTGGTTGGGTGACCAGCCGCTGTGCTGGCTCAAGCTCTGGAGATCGAGTCCCGGGGCCTCATGCAGGCGTTCGCCCTGCATCAATGCGGTCAGCGCACTGGCGATGGCCGCGCATTGCCCCGCGTCGATGCCCGAGCGCTCGTAGCGTGCGACGGCGACGTCTTCGATGGGTGCTGGGATGAGATTCCCAATGCCCGGTACTGAGGCTCCCACGGGCGCGCGCAGTTGCTGGCGCACCACCCGGCACGCAAGCAGGTACATGCCGGCCGTGGTCAGCAGACTGAGCCCGATGCTGGCCATCAGCGGAGCGGCATCCGGCGGCCACCGGTTCATCGCGCTGGCAAGCCAGCAACTGGCCATCACCACTGCCAGCCCGCGCAATCCGCTGCGCTGGATGGCCGTTCCCTGTGTGGTCGAGGACGTACGGAATGACAGCCAAAGCGTGGCCAGCAGGTAGGGCGCGCCCTGCAGCAGCCAGCCATGGAAGCTGAGCCGGAACAGGGTATGGCCCAACGGAGAAGCCTCGAAAGGCGCAACAGCGTTCAACAGGGAAATGACGAACGCGAGCATGGCCGGCAGCAGATGCGCGAGCGGCAGCAACGATGCGCGGTCCGGCGCAGGTGACAGCAGCGCACGTGCATGGCCGTACAGCAGCGGACCCAGCAGATAGACCAGTGGCACCTCGATGACCCGCAGCCAGCGCACGGCGTCGGCCGGCAGCCAGGCCTGGCCACCCAGCAGCACCAGTCCGAACAGGTTGGCGGCGGCGAAACAGGCGAAGAAGGTGGTGAGCAAGTGGTTGCCACGCCGGGCGCGACCGAAGGCCACGCCGGTGGACAAGGCGGCCAGGCCCAGAATCGCAGCGCCTGCCGCCAGCTTCAGCAGATCCGGTGGCGTCATGCGCGCAGTGTTGATGAAGCACGTGGCAACGTCCAGCGCGGGCTGGCGACGTGCAGGCAACACAGGGGAAGATGGCGCGCCCGGAGGGATTCGAACCCCCGACCAATGGCTTCGGAAGCCACTACTCTATCCGGCTGAGCTACGGGCGCGTTGTAGAACCGCCGCGCCGTCGGCCAGTGCCGGGGCGGGCATCGCAGCGCCATGAAGCGGTGCGGGATCGGCATTCTATCCAGTTTCGCCGAACAAATCTCCCCCCACGGGCAAAGCCCTTCCAGAGGGGCAGGAGTATCCTATCGCCATGGCTGATACCCCCCTCACTTCGCCGCAGTCGCCGGCGACGCCGCGTTGGCGGCATTACTGGAGTCTGATGCGCGCTGATCGCCCGATCGGCACGTTGCTGCTGCTGTGGCCCACCTGGTGGGCGTTGTGGCTGGCCGCGGGCGGCCTGCCGCCGCTGTGGACGCTGTTCGTGTTCACCGCCGGCGTGTGGTTGACCCGCTCGGCCGGATGCGTCATCAACGACTACGCCGACCGCTGGCTCGACCCGCATGTGGAACGCACCAAGGCGCGTCCGCTGGCCACCGGCGCAATCAGCGGCCGTGCCGCGCTCGCCTTGTTCGCCGTACTGATGCTGGTGGCGTTCGGCCTGGTGCTGACCCTGAACGGGCTGACCATCGGCCTCAGCTTCATCGGCGTGTTCCTGGCTGCCAGCTACCCGTACCTGAAGCGCTACACCCATCTGCCGCAGGTGTATCTGGGCATGTCGTTCGGCTGGGGCATCCCGATGGCGTTCGCCGCCGTGCAGGGCGAGGTGCCGATGCTGGGCTGGCTGCTGTATGCCGGCAACATCCTGTGGTCCACCGCCTACGACACCTGGTACGCCATGGTCGACCGCGAGGACGACCTGAAGATGGGCTCGCACTCTACCGCGATCCTGTTCGGCGATCTCGACCTGGTCATCCAGGGCGTGCTGTACGCGCTGTTCCTGGCCACCATGGCGCTGGTCGGCGTACGCGGCGGGCTGAGCGGGTACTACCTGGCCGGCGTGGCCGTGGCCACTGCGCTGGTGGTCTACGAGTTCTGGATCTGCCGCAACCGCGAGCGCGGCCCGTGCTTCAAGGCGTTCCTGCACAACAACTGGGTGGGTGCCGCGCTGTTCGCCGGCATCGCTGTGGACCTGGCGCTGCGTTGATCCCAAGGTGAGGTAGAGCCGGCCGCTGGCCGGCTGCACCCGTGCGCGATCCCGAGGTTGCCGGCCAGCGGCCGGCACTACCGCCTTCCACCACCTGCGATGATGCTTGGATCTGGTAGAGCCGGCCGCTGGCCGGCTGCACCTGTGCGCGATCCCGAAGGTGCCGGCCAGCGGCCGGCACTACCGCCTTCCACCACCTGCAATGATGCATGGATCTGGTAGAGCCGGCCGCTGGCCGGCTGCACCTGTGCGCGATCCCGAGGTTGCCGGCCAGCGGCCGGCACTACCGCCTTCCACCACCTGCGATGATGCATGGATCTGGTAGAGCCGGCCGCTGGCCGGCTGCACCTGTGCGCGATCCCGAAGTTGCCGGCCAGCGGCCGGCACTACCGTCTTCCACCACCTGCGATGATGCTTGGATCTGGTAGAGCCGGCCGCTGGCCGGCTGCACCCGTGCGCGATTCCGAGATTGCCGGCCAGCGGCCGGCACTACCATCCCGCCACCTACGACCAATAGGTGGCTGACAGCCCGCAGCCCACCGCCCAGAATCGAGCCATCGAACCTGGGAGGGTAGGCGATGGCCTCGACGGCAGCAGTACAGGACGGCTGGATGGCGCGCGCAGCATTGCGCTCGGCCGCCTGGGCGGAAAAGTGGTTCCCCGATGCATACGTGTTCGCGGTACTGGGCGTGGTCATCGTCGCACTGGCCGCGATGGGCTTCGGCTCGACCCCGCAGGCCACCGCAAGCGCCTTCGGTGATGGCTTCTGGAGCCTGATTCCCTTCACCATGCAGATGGCTTTTGTGGTCATCGGTGGCTACGCCGTGGCAACCGCGCCGGTGGTCGCACGCTTCATCGACTTCCTCGCCCGGGTGCCGCGCACCGGCCGCGGTGCGGTGGTGTACGTGGGCCTGGTCAGCATGCTCGCCTCGCTGCTCAGCTGGGGCTTCTCGCTGGTGTTCGGCGGCCTGCTGGTGCGCGCGCTGGCGCGCCGCACTGAGCTGCGCATGGACTACCGCGCGGCCGGTGCTTCGGCGTATCTCGGTCTGGGTGCGGTGTGGGCGATGGGGCTGAGTTCCTCGGCCGCGCAGCTGCAGGCCAACCCGGCCAGCATGCCGCCAGGGCTGGTGGAGATCACCGGCGTTCTGCCGTTCACCGAAACCATCTTCCTGTGGCAGTCGATCGCGCTGACCTCGGTGCTGATCCTGGTTTCGCTGCTGATCGCCTGGTTGACCGCACCGGCTGCCGGCAGTGCGCGTACCGCTGAGGATTTCCCGGGTGCCGCGCAGGCCGAGCCGGAGCCGCTGCAGCGACGCACGCGCCCGGGCGAATGGCTGGAATACAGCCCGCTGCTGACCGTGCTGCTCTCGCTGCTGGCGTTCGGCTGGCTGTTCAACGAGTTCGCCAACAAGCCGGTGGTCACCGCCATCGCCAACCTCAACACCTACAACTTCATGTTCATTTCGCTGGGCCTGCTGCTGCATTGGCGCCCGCGCAGCTTCCTCAACGCGGTGGCCAAGGCGGTGCCCAGTACCACCGGCGTGCTGATCCAGTTCCCGCTGTACGGTGGCATCGCGATGATCCTCACCCACGCTGCCGGCGGCGATGGGCAGACCCTGGCGCACCGGCTGTCGAGCCTGTTCGTGCACGTGGCCAGCACCGATACCTTCGCGCTGGTGATGGGCGTCTACTCGGCGGTGCTGGGCTTCTTCGTGCCCTCCGGCGGCGGCAAGTGGATCATCGAAGCGCCGTATGTGATGCAGGCCGCCAACGAACTGAAGGCACACCTGGGCTGGGCGGTGCAGGTCTACAACGCGGCCGAAGCGCTGCCGAACCTGATCAACCCGTTCTGGATGCTGCCATTGCTGGGCGTGCTGGGGCTGAAGGCACGCGACATCGTGGGCTTCACCTTCATTCAGCTGCTGGTGCACATCCCGCTGGTGCTGGGCCTGCTGTGGCTGCTGGGCATGACCCTGGCGTATGTGCCGCCGGTGATGCCCTGAATGCAGGGTTGGCTTCCCTGCATGAGCCGGGAAGCCAGCCTCGTTCAGCGCGTGTTTCCGGCGACGAACGCCATGAATGCGTGCAGGCTGACGAAGGCATGAGCACATGCCGAACCCGCATGAATTCTTCAGCCGCTTGTGCCGCAAGGGCTTCTGCGCGTTCATTCACAGGCGTACACACAGATGTAGCCGCCCACCGACGCATGATTAACCATTCGCTGCAGACGATGGCCACGTCCACCGCATTCCGCGAGTGGCTTTGGAGATCGGACATGGCACAGCAGAACCAGAACCCGAACCAGAAGCAGCAGGGCCAGCAGAACCAGCAGGATCAGCAGCAGGGCCGTGGCCGCGACCAGCAGCAACAGCAGCAGGAACAGCAGAAGCGCAACCAGAATCAGCAGCAGGGCGGCCACGACGAAGAAGAATGACCGCGTTGCGCATGCAACGTGACCGGCAAGGCCCCGCCCCGTGCGGGGCTTTGCTTATTCCAGCACGCCGATACGCTGCAGCACCGGCGCTGCCGACATGTCGTTCGGATTGGTGCCGGGCTGATCCTGCGGCACGTCCATGCCCATGCTGCGGTACAGATCCACCCAGTGCTGGGTGATCTCGCCGGTCTGCGGGTTGCGGAAGTTCATCGGCTGCAATGCGAACACGTGGTGCGCACGGAAGGCGCGTTCGATGAAGTCCGAGCAGTAGTAGCTGTCCTCGCTCAACACATACGACGTGTTGTACGGCTTGCCCAGCATCGTGCGCGCGGTGGCGACCGCATCCTTGATGGCCGCCTGCTGCGGCGCGCGCAGGCGATAGACCACGATCTGCCGTTGCTTGGCGCGTGCCTCCTGGCGGAACTCGACCAGCGATTGCCGGCGCGATCCTTTCTCGTCCGCATGCAATACCTCCCAGCCCTTCGGCGTGGAAGCGACCAGCGTGACGTGATCGAAGCTGAGCGCGCCCTGCTTGCCGGTGGCATCGTCGATGGCCGCACTGAGGCCGCTGCGGCCGGCGGTGACGAACAGCAGATCGCCTTCGTGGACATCGACGGCCATCGCCACCGCTGGCCACAGGGCGGGCAGCAGCAGGCCGATCAGGAGCAGGAGGCGATGCATGAGGACTCTCGGACAGGCGGAATGCCGGAATTGTAGGGGGGCGCGGTAGCATGGAGCGACCGGACCGGATTCAGGATGAGCCCATGCGTCGATACCGTTCTGCCGCTCTGCTGACGCTTGCCTGCGGCGCGGTGCTGGCTGCCTGCGCGCCAGCGCCGCAGACACCGCAGACAGCTGCCGAGGCCGCGCCTGCTCCAGCCGCGCCAGCGACCACCGCCGAGCCCACACCTGCGGCTGCACCCAGTGAGTGCCCCTACCCGGACTTCGATACGTTCCTGAAGCATTTCGGCAACGAGATCGCGCTGCAGGAAAAGACCACTGCCGATCCGCTGCTGGACAGCTACATCGATGCCGAGGCCGAGCCGGAACCGCGCAAGGTGGAAAGCCGGTTGGCGCTGGCCGATGTCGAGTGGCCGGTGATGCCCGATCCTGCCGCATTAGCCGGGCAGGGCCGCGAAATGCAGGTCAGCCCCCTGGCCGATGGGCAGCGGCAGGTGCAGATCCGTACGCCGGACAGCAGCGACCAGCAGACCTATACCTTCGCGCAGGCGCCTTGCTGGACACTGGTCAAGCGTGAGGACGAGTCGATCTGACGCCTGTTCCGGCACAGGCGCGGCGGGCCAGTGGCTGCTAGGCTCGAGGCCTGGTCCAGGCAGGGAGACGCCGATGCAGGCTTTCAGGAAGCGCACCACCGCCGCCGCCGTCGCCGCCGTATTGGCGATAGCCCCCTTCAGCGGCGCCCAGGCACAGTCGGTGCATGCCGATGACCGCGCCTACTTCGCCAATGCCACTGCCGAACAGGCCGCGCGTGACGCGCTGGGCAAGCGCGTCGAGGCCCTGCAGCAGGCGTCCACCCTTGCACCGGCGGAACGCTTCCAGCAGGCCGAGGCACTGGAGGCGCAGTGCCTGCGTCATCTCGGCTACCTGCACCTGCAGTCCGCCCGCAATGCCCGCGATCATCGCCCGGCCCAGGCGATGGACCAGGCAATGGGGCTGTGCAGCCGCATCGCCCGCAGCGGTCGCGCTGCACTGCGCGAGGCGCCCGCAGATGCGGCGTGGGCAGCACCGTATGGCTTCCTGCGCGCACGCGCGCTGAAGGAGGCTGCCACCCCGGCCAACGCTGTGCTGGACGAGGCCGTGGAGGCATTGGCCGATCCGGCGCTGGACAGTTTCGCGCGCCTGCGCGGGCAGATCCTGCGCAGCGCCGAGTACCCGCAGATCGAGCACGGCGGTCGGCACTGGGACACGGGGCGCGACAAGCAGGCGCTGGCCCAGCAGCCCGACCGCGCGCTGCGCGAGGCCGGCTGGAAGGGCTACTGGCAGGGGCTGCACTCGCGTCGTGAGCCGATGGCTTCGGTGCTGCTGGGGCTGGTGCAGGTGAATGACGCCGCTGCACGCCTGCAGGGTGACGGCTCGGCGCCGGCATATGGCTATCAGCGCATGGGCCTGGATACTGCCGCAGTGGATGCAACGCTGGTGGCGATCGAACAGCACGCCGGGGACCGCCGCGCCTACCAGGACATGCTCCTGCACCACGCTGCGCGATCCGGCATCGATGCGCCGCAGATCTGGGATACCACGGTGCCCGATGCCGGCTACACGCCACCGGTGCTGACGCTGGCGCAGCTGCGCGACAACGCCGCCGATGCCATGCAGCATCTGGGGCCTGCGTACGTCGCCGAACTGCGCGCGCTGCTCGATCCGGCCAACCAGCGCATGGATCTGGCCACCGAACGTGGTGACCGCAGCCAGGACGCGTTCTCGGTGAGCGCGCCCGGTGTGCCGGCAATGCTGTTCGTTGGCGTGCGCCGTGGCGATCTGGAAAGCGATGTCGAAATCGCGCATGAAGCTGGCCATGCCGTGCATGGCGACTGGATGCAGCGCGGTCATGCGTCGCCGCTGCAGCGCAATGGCAGCCAGTGGCTGACCGAGGCGTTCGCGATCTACAACGAGCTGCGCTTCCGCGACCAGCTGTACCAGCAGGCACAGGACCCGCGTGCCAAGGCCTACTACCTGAAATCGCTGCTGGACGACATGGTGCTGCAGCTGTTCACCTCTTCCGAGGAAGCGCAGCTGGAGCAGTCGATCTACCAGGGCGTTGCCGCCGGCACGCTGGGCACCGCCGATGACCTGGACGCGCTGACCGGGCAGGTGCTGGCGCGCTTCGGCCAGCAACCGGAGCGCTACCCGCAGCTGCGCAACACCTGGATCGGCAAGCGCCTGATGTATGAAGACCCGAACTATCTGGTGAACTACCTGTATGCAGGGCTGCTGGCCGTGCAGCTGTATGTGCAGGACCAGCGCGACCCCGAAGGGTTCCGTGCGCGCTATCTTGCCGTGCTTGGCGAGGGCTTCGATCGCGCGCCGAACGAGCAGGTGGCGCAGCTGCTGGGGCACGCGCCTGACTGGGCGGCCCTGGTGGATGCCGATCTGCAGGTGTTCAACCAGACGGCGGCACAGCTGCAGGCGCTGCATGCGCGGGTCGAGGCAGGGCAGGGTACGTGAGCCTGCTGCGCGCAGGACAGCAGACCGCAGCCATGACGTGGCTGTTGCTGCTGCTGTGCCTGCTGCCGATGGCGGCGCTGGCGGCGATCCCGGTCCCGGCGCTGGACGATCCCGTGGTGGACACTGCCAACGCGCTGTCCGCTGAAACCCGCGCCACCCTGCGCAGGCAGGCGCTGCAGCTGCAGGTGCAGAAGGGCGCGCAGCTGCAGGTGCTGGTGGTACCCAGCGTGGGCAACGAGGGCATCGAGGCCTACGCACAGCGGGTGTTCGATCAGTGGCAGCTGGGTCGCGCCGGTGTCGACGATGGTGTGCTGTTGCTGGTGGCGGTGCAGGACCGCCGCGTACGCATCCAGACCGGCTATGGCCTGGAAGGTGCGCTACCGGACGCGTACGCCGCTCGCATCATCGATAACGCGATCGTGCCGCGCTTCCGTGAGGGTGATTTCGACCAGGGCGTGCTCGATGGCACGACGATCATGGTGGCGCTGATCGAAGGCGAGGACCTGCCTGCATGGGAAGAACCGTCGGCCAGCAATGTGCTGCCTGCGGACTGGCGCCGTGCAGACTCGGTGGTGGCGTTGACCCTGCTGGCCGGCTTCCTGGCCGGCCTGTGGCGCTCGCCGCCGCCTCTCCCGCCGGCGAAGACCGAGGACGACTTCAGCGGCAGCCGTCGGGAGCGGCGGCGCAAGGCACTGGCCGCCAATGCGTCGGCACCGAGGCCGAGCTGGCCGACCTTGCCGGCCTGGGGGCGTCCGATGCTGCTGACAGCGGTGGTTGCCGCAGGGGTGCTGTCCGTGGCGTCGCTATTGCCACGCCACCTGCTGGCGGGCCTGTGCTTTGTGATGGTGCTGGGCGTGCCGGTGGCGGCCCTGCTCGGCTGGTGCTGGCGTCGCAGCCGCGGGGTGCGCGTCGTCCTGTGCGGCATGCTGGTACTCAGCGCGGTCTTTCTGGTGCAGGCGTTGCTTCGTGGCCAGCTGCCACCGAGCCTGGCCCGGCATCTGCTGCTGCAGGCCGCCGCGGGCATTGTCACCCTGATGGTGTTCCTGCTGGTGCAGGCCTGTCGCACACGCTGGAAGAAGAACCGCAGCAGCTTCGTCGTGCGCATGACGGTGCTGGTGCTGTTGACCCTTGGCTATGCCGCGGGCGCGTTGCTGGCGATCCATCGTGCCGAAGGTGACGATCCACGGCTGCTGGCAATGATCGTGTCCGGTGTGTGTGGCGTGCTGCTGTACTTCGTATGGTTGTTCACCATGTTGCCGGGCGAGCGCGCGCGTGGCCGGGTTTCGTCACGCCGTGAGCGCAGCGCGTCCAGTTCGTCGTCCAGCAGTTCGTCGTCGAGCAGCTCCAGCAGCTGGTCCGGAGGCGGCGGCCGCAGCGGCGGAGGCGGTGCGTCGGGCAGCTGGTAGATCAGGTCGCCTGCACCCGCCAGCCGAGTGCAGTGTCCTCCACAACACCCGGGCCGGCCACGTCGCCGACCTGCAGCAACAGCCCCTGCGCATTGGGCAGGTCCTTCTGCTCGGGGAACCAGCGCCGATCCGCGGCGACCACGATCAGCAGGCCCTCGTCGTCGCCCATCGGCGCGAACTGCGGCGAAGGCGGGCTGATCGGTTGCAGGCCGAAGCGCAGGCTGGACTGTTCGCGCACAGCATCGACATCGTGGCTGGGCAGGCCGACCTCGCTCAGGCAGGTCAGTTCACCGCCGTGGAAGGCGCCCTGATGCGTACTGGCCGGCAAGCGGCGGCGGCCGATCAGTTCAAGGATCAAACCATCGGGGCCGGTGAAGTAGACCGACTGCGACTGCCAGCTGCTTTCCAGAGCGAAATAATCCAACCCTGCCGGATTGCGCTGCAGTGGCGTGCGTTCGCGCAACCAGGTCATTGCCTCGCCAAAGCGGTTGTCCGGTACGTTGAAGGCCAGGTGCACGCCTCCGACCGGACGTCCTTCAGTGGGCTGCAGTTCGATCGTGCTCCAGCCGATGTGCACATGAGTGCCGACCACGCGCTGCTGCAGCACATCGCGGAAGTAGCTGGCCACGGTACCGACATCGGATACCGGCAGCGTGAGGTACAACAGGCGCATGATCGATCCTCCGTGGAGCGCATGCACCGAGTGTAGACCTGGCGGGATTGCGTGGGTGTCACCGCGGGCGCAACGATTCGTTACGGTGGGTGCCGCGCTCGAAGATCACCCACCGGCAGCCAGATTTCCACGCCACCGTTGCCGGTGTGCTCATCGAAGCGGGAGTCGTAGCGCTCCAGATCCGGTGCGTCGGCCAGGCTGAGGCCGGAGCCGGGCAGGTAGTGATCCAGCAGCCAGAACCAGGCGGCGTTTAGCAGTTCTTGCGCTGCCGGGGCTTTGCGTCTGTCCGCGTACCGGCAACAATGCGCGCTTCATGGGCGCTATCGGGGCAGGGAGATGCGATCGACGACGTGGGATGCCAGGCCAGTGGAGCCGGTCCGATGATGGACATGGTGGTTACCCAGTGGCTGTTGCCCTGGTTGTTGACCCTGGCATTGCTGCTGCTGATGTGGCGCTGCGCGCCGTACTGGAAGGGCAATGCCTGGGTGTACCGCGCCGGTTTCGCGCTCCTGGCCGGGCTGCTGACACCGACGTTGCTGCTGGCCGGTCACGGCGTTCTGCCGGTTCCGACCATTGGGGGACTGGTGACGGTGTTGCAGCGGTTGGAGTGGATCGGCGATCTGGACTTCAACATCCTGGCGGTCGGCACCGACAACATCTGGTTCCTGTTCACGCCGTTCCAGATGGTGTCCATTGGCATGCTGTTCTTTCCACTGCGGACGGCCCGGCCGGCCCGTCTTGGCTTCGGCGGTAAGACCACGGACTAGCCCCGTACCGCGAGGCGCCAATGCTCATCCACGCATGGCGTGGATCTACCAAGCCGACGTGGGCCGGCACAGGGAGGGGCTGCCAGTAGATCCACGCCATGCGTGGATGCCTTTTGCACTGATGCGCGACCCCGCATCAAGCTGTCGCACTGACGTCATGGCTTCTTCACAGATCGCGCCGAAACTGCGCGCCTTGTCCAGGCCTGCAATATCCCTGCAGGTGCTGGCCCTGTCGCGTCCCCCCGGAGCCCTGCCGTGCATCGTTCAAAGCTTTCGCGTTCCATCCTCCTTGCCCTTTCCATGGCCAGCGCAGGAGGCGCGATTGCAGCGGAGTCCGATGCGGTCGATGCCATGGCGGGCAGCCGTGCGGCACCCACCCAGCTCGACGCGATGCTGGTCACCGGCACCCGCGCCTCCAACCGCACCCAGTTCGAAACGCTGGCGCCGGTGGACGTGTTCACCAAGGAAGACATCAAGTCCGTCGAATCCACCGACCTGAAGGACGTGCTGGCGCAGCTGGTGCCGTCGTTCGTGGTGCAGCGCCTGCCGATGGCCGATGGCCAGGTGTTCGTGCGCCCGGCCACGCTGCGTGGCCTGTCACCGGACCAGACACTGGTGCTGGTCAACGGTCGCCGCTTCCACCGCAGCGCGCTGCTCGGCAACCGTGGTGCGCAGGCAGCCGACCTGGCACAGATCCCGACCAGTGCGATCAAGCGCATCGAAGTGCTGCGCGACGGCGCATCGGCACAGTACGGCTCGGATGCCATCGCCGGCGTCATCAACATCATTCTGGAGGATGGCACCGGTACCGAGATCACTGCCGGCTATTCGCAGTATGCGCAGGGCGATGGCGCGTCGCGCGATTTCAGTGCACGCACCGGTTGGTCGCTGGGTGACTATGGCAGCCTGGTGCTGTTCGCCGAATCGTCCAACTCCGACGCCACCTCGCGCACCCGTCAGCGCCCCGATGCGATCGCCTTCCAGGCCGCGCATCCGGAGTTGGACGTGCCCAACCCGGTGCAGCGCTGGGGCCAGCCGGAACTGGAAAGCCGCCGCGTCGGCTTCAATGTGAAGGCCAACACCAGCGACACGCTGGAGCTGTATGCGTTCGGCCTGTACAGCCACAGCGATGGCGTCAGCGATTTCAACTGGCGCAATCCGGATACCACCACCGGTGCCTACCGCACCACTGCGATCTTCCCCGGCTGGAACCTGCGTTCGATCTATCCGGTGGGCTTTAGCCCACAGTACGGCAACGTCCAGAACGACCTGCAGCTGGTCGGTGGCCTGCGTGGCGAGATCACGCCTAAGCTGCGCTGGGATGTCAGCGCCTCGTATGGCCGCAACGCGATCGACTACAGCCTGAAGAACTCGATCAACGCCTCGCTCGGCCCGGCCAGCCCGACCGGCTTCGATCTTGGCCGCCTGACCCAGACCGAGAAGAACGCCAACGCCGACTTCAACTACGAGTGGGAGGTGGGCGCGCTGTCCAAGCCGATCAACGTCGCCTTCGGTGGCGAGTTCCGCCAGGAGACCTACCAGGTGCGCGCCGGTGACCCGGCCTCGTACGCAGTGGGTCCGGGCGCGGCCGCGGGCCTGGAAGCCAACTCCAACGGTGCGCCGGGCTTCTCGGCCAGCCAGGCCGGGCAGTGGAGCCAGCGCAGCAAGGCCGCCTACGTGGACATGGAAGTACCGCTGGGCGAGCGCTGGAGCATCGGTGCAGCCAGCCGCTACGAGGACTTCTCCAGCTTCGGCAGCACGCTGGACGGCAAGCTCTCGGCGCGTTTCGCGATCACCCCGGACGTGGCCCTGCGCGGTACTGTGTCCACCGGCTTCCGTGCGCCGACACCCGCGCAGCTCAACACCACCAGCACCACCCAGGGCCTGGACACGCGCACGCTGCAGATCTTCACCAGTGGCCGCTTGTCGCCGAACGATCCGCTGGCGCAGCTGCTCGGCGCCAGGCCGCTGAAGCCGGAGGAATCGCGTACCGCGTCGCTGGGCCTGACCTGGCGCACCGACCTGGGGCTGTCCGGCTCGGTGGATGTCTACCAGATCAAGCTCACCGACCGCTTCAGCCAGTCGGCCAGCTTTGCCATTCCGGCTGGTACTCCCAATCCGCTGGGCTATACCTCGGTGAACTACTTCACCAACGACTTCGATACCACCACCACCGGCGTGGACGTGGTCGGCAATTACCTGCGCGATCTTGGCGCAGGCCGCATGACGTTGACCCTGGCCTACAACTACAACCGCACCCGCGTGGACAACGGCAGCACCTCGGTGGCCACCAACGAAACCCAGCGCGTGCTGTTTGAAGACCGCCTGCCCGAGCACAAGGGCAGCCTCACCGGCAGCTGGGACATCGGCGCCTGGTCGCTGATGGCGCGCGTGCGCTACTACGGCGCCTGGACCGACTCCAGCGGCAACGCGGTGGGCGACATCTACCAGCGCTTTGACGAAATGAGCTTCCTGGACCTGGCCGTGGGCTATCGCATCAACGAACACCACAGCCTGCGTGTCGGCGCCGACAACGTACTCGACCGCTATCCGGATGAGGCCGTGTTCCAGGCCAGCCGCGGCCTGATCTACTCGCGTAATGCACCGTATGACACCGACGGTGCCAACCTGTACGCGCAGTATCGGCTGACCTTCTGATGGACAGCCGCCGCCGTAACCTGCTGCGCGCCGGCACCCTGCTGCCGGCCGCCGCAGCGCTGTCTTCACTGCCTGCCATGGCCGCTGCACGCTACCCTGCGGCCATGGAAATTCCTGCAACGACCGTGGCGCCGGACGTGCTGGCCCGCGATGAAGGCTACTGGGCCGCCGTGGCCAGCCACTTCGACACCACCGATGAAGTGAACCATCTGGAGAACGGCTATTGGGGTGCGATGGGCCGCGAGACGCTGGTCAGCTACCAGCGCCAAACGGCCGAGGTGAACCGTGGCAACGCCTGGTACGGTCGCCGTGAATTCCCGGCGCAGTACATGGCGGTGCAGCGGCAGGTGGCCGACATGCTGGGCGTGGGCGCCGACGAGATCGCGCTGACCCGTGGCGCGACCGAGGCGATGCTGGCGCTGATTGGCGGCTACAACCGCCTGCAACCCGGCGATCAGGTGCTGTATGCCGACATCGACTACGACAGCATGATCGGCGCGATGCGCTGGCTGCAGCAACGTCGCGGCGTACAGGTCGAGCGTATCGCGCTGCCGACGGTGCCGGACCACGCGCAGATCCTGCAGGCCTACGATGCCGCCTTCGCGCGGCTGCCGAAGCTGAAGCTGGTGCTGCTGACCCAGGTCAGCCACCGTCACGGTCTGGTGCTGCCGGTGGCCGAGATTGCCGAGCGTGCGCGTGCACGCGGTATCGATGTGATCGTCGATGCCGCCCATGGTTTCGGCCAGATCGCCTACGCCGTGCCGGACCTGAAGGCCGATTTCGTGGGCATCAACCTGCACAAGTGGATCGGCGCGCCGGTGGGCGTGGGCGCGATGTACGTGCGCAAGGGCCGTGTGGCCGACCTCGACCCGTACATGGGCGAGACCGACGACGGCCGCGTGGGCAGCCGCGTGCACACCGGCACGGTCAACTTTGCCGCCTACCTTGCGCTGCCGGAAGCAATCGCCCTGCACCAGCGCATAGGTGCCGCCAACAAGCAGGCGCGCCTGCGCTACCTGCGTGAGCGCTGGACGCTGCCGGCACGGCAGATGGCGCACATCGAAGTGCTGTCTTCGCCCGAACCGGCGCTGGCCAGCGCATTGGCCAGCTTCCGCCTGCGCGGACGCACCAGCGTGGCAGACAACATGGCGCTGCAGAAGCGCCTGCTGGATGAGCATCGCGTGTTCACCACGCATCGCGACGGATTGGACTCCGGCGCCTGCGTGCGGGTGACGCCGTCGGTGTTCACCCGTCCCGAGCAGGTGGATGCGCTGGTGAAGGCTCTGGTGGCATTGGGGTAGTGCCGGCCGCTGGCCGGCAACCTCCTGATCCGTGCATGCCGTTGCCGGCCAGCGGCCGGCACTACCGATCGGGTGGGTGCCGACCGTTGGTCGGCACATCCCATTCCACGCCTACCGCTCGATCGACGGCAACGCATCGGACAACAACAACCGGTCAATCCGACGCAATGCACTCTCCAGCTGCCGTCGGTCCGCCGCCAACCCCAGCGACAACCGCACGCCGCTCTGGTGCGAGACCCCCGGCGGACAGAACGCCGATGACGGCGCAATCGCCAGGCCCTGCAGCTGTGCGGTACGCACCAGCGTGGCGTCGGTCCACGGCGCCGGTATACGGCACCAGGCATGCAGCCCTTCCGCGCGCTGCAGCAGCGACGGTGCCAGCAGGTAGCGCGCCATGCGCATGCGTTCGCGTGCCTCGGTGCGTACCTGGGCCAGCAGTGACTGCGCCGAACCATCCAGCAACAGCTGGCTGGCCAACGCCGAGACCAGCGGATGACCCATCAGCCGCGTCGCCCGCAACGCCGCCGTCATCGCCTCGGCGTGCGCCGCGCTCGGGCAGCGCACGAATGCGGTGCGCAGGCCGGGGCTGATCACCTTCGACAGCGTCGCTACATAGAACACATGGCGTGGTGCCAGTGTTGCCAGAGGTGTTGGTGCATCCTCGGCGAGGTGCCAGTAAGGATCGTCTTCGATCGCCAGCAGGCCTTCGCCTTCCAGTACACGTGCCAGCGCCTCGCGCCGCTGCAGCGGCAGGGTCAGCGCGGTCGGGTTCTGGCAGGTGGGGTTGAGATAGACCAGCCGTGCACCGCTACTACGTACCTGTCGCAGCAGCGCTTCAGGGCACATGCCGTGTTCGTCGCTGTCCACCGGCAGCAGCCGCCGGCCCAGTGCGGTGGCGGCCTGCAGCAGGCCCGGATAGACCAGCGCATCGCAGAGGATCGCATCATCATCGCGGCCCTGGCTGACCAGGATCGCGGCCAGCGCCACCTGGGCGCCTTCGGTCAGCAACAGACAGGCGTCGTCCACCTTTCCCAGCATCGGTTGCAGCCAGCGCGCCGCTGCGTGGCGGTCGGTCGGGTTGCCGCCGCCCAGGTGATAGGTCATCAGGTTGGGCGCGTTGCTGCGTGCAAGCACGGCGGCTGCACCGCGGCGCAGGGTCTCGGCCAGCGCATCGGCGTCGGGCACCGGTGGCACGTTCATGCTCAGGTCCACCACCTGGTCGAAGCCGGCCTTGGGCGGTGCGATGAAACTGCCTTGTGGCCCGCGTGCTTCGATCAGGCCGCGCTTGCGTGCTTCATCGAAGGCGCGGGTGACCGTGGTCAGGTCGATGCCGAGCTGCTGCGCCAACGCGCGCTGCGAGGGCAGGCGCTGTCCGGGTGCGAGGCCGCCACGGCGCACCGTGCGTTCCAGCGAGTTGACGATGCGCAGGTAGATTGGCCCGTTGTGCGCGAGCACGTCCTGCACCCATTCGCGTGCTGCGACATCCGGTCGCGGCATGTACGGAGCATGTCGGGGCGTATCGTTGCTTCCAACGGCGGGAGCCTGTCCATAACCATCGGTCGGTTCGGACAGGTGACCGCCGTTGTTGTTTGCGGCGGCCACACCGGCCAGCGTCAGTGATGTCATCGCACGTCCTCAGCGCTTGGCCTGCCAGGGGCAGTAGCAGCCCACGGCAAGCAGTCCCTTTGGGCGCACGGTCTCGCCGCGCACCAGTCTGTCCAGCAGCGGTTCGACAAAGCTGTTGGCCGAGTTGCAGACCATGCCGATGCTGTACGGCCCCGCGTAGGCGAGATGGCCCTGGCGATCCCAGATGGCTACGGCGGGGCTGGCCGGGATGTGTTCGATACCGTCGATGGTCGGCAGGTTGATCACCTTGTTGCGCAGCGGCTCGGGCAGCTCGCCCTGCGTACCCGGGCGGCGGATCGCATAGAAGTCGATGCCGGCGCGGCGGTACATGCTGATCAGGTAGCTCAGGTGCGCACCGGTCTCGCGGTTGCACACGCCGCAGGCCGGGTCCCAGAAATGCACCACGCGGATGCGGCCGGTATCACCGGCCAGATCGGCCGGCAGGCGCAGTTGCGAGTCGTCGAAGACGATGGCCTGTTCGGTGAAGGTGGACTGCGCGCTGTAGCCGAAGTACTGCCACAGCGCAGCCGCCACGCCGGCCATGAACAGGCAGGCGAGGGCGATCATCGTCGGCAGCAGCCAGCGGCGACGCGGCGCGGCTGCGCCCATCAGGACGCTTCCCCGCCGAACTTGTGCACGTACTGCTTGCGCATCTCGCGGCAGGAATCGGCCTGCGCGCGACGCTGGATCTCGCTACGCGAGGGATCCTCGCTGCGCTGCACGCACTGTTCGATGGCGTGGCGTTCGGCGGCCTGTACATCCACGGTCTGCGGCTGCAGGCAGACCCAGGCCAGCGCGGCCAGCATCAGCACTACAAAGCCACCGCACCCGGCCATCACCAGATGGAACTTCAGTTTCTCGGCGCGCATCGATGCACGTCCCTTCATCCATACATTGCATACAAAATATCATCTTGTATGGATGAAGCGCCATGCACCCGGTTCAGACGATGGCGTTGTGCCGGGCCTCGGGGGCTTCAGACAGAATCTCGTTCAGCTTGGCCAGCGCCCCGGCCAGCGCGCCCTGGTCGACCGCGCCGCCCAGCGACAGGCGGATCGCGTTGCCCGGCGGCGGCTCTTCCACGCTGAAGGCATCGGAGCTGGCGATGCCCAGGCCCTGTTCCTGTGCGGCCTGGATCAACCGGTACTGGTCCAGCCGTGGCGGCAGCGGCAGCCACACATGCAGGCCAGCCGGATGCGCCTGGGCGCGGGACGGCAGGTACTGCGCGGCAATCGCCTGGCGCTCGCGCAGTTCCTGCTGGAAGCGCTGCACCATGTCCTGGGCCTGGCCGCTGCGGATCCACTGCGAGGCCACCGCCACCATCGACTGGGTCGGCATCAGCGCGATTGCGCGCAGCGCATCCAGCACCGGTTCCATCGGCTCGCCGGCCGGCACCACCAGGTAGGCGGTGCGCAGGCCCGGCGCCAGGCACTTGGACAGGGTGGAGATGTAGTAGACCGGGCAGCCGGCGTCGCGGTGGGCGGCCAGCGGTGGCGCGGCGTCACCGGCCAGCAACCAGTAGGGATCGTCTTCGATCACGGTCAGATCGTGGCGCTTGGCCACCGCCAGCAGGGCCTGCCGGCGCTGTGCCGACATCGTCGCCGTGGTCGGATTCTGGATGGTCGGCACCAGGTACAGCAGGCGCGGACGGCGTAGCTGGCAGGCCTCCTCCAGCGCATCGGGGAGCATGCCTTCGGCGTCCATCGCCACCGGCACCACGCCCCGCTGCAGCACGCGCGCGGCGGCCAGCAGGCCCGGGTAGGTCAGCTGCTCGGCGGCGATCAGCTCGCCCGGCTGGGTGCGCGCCAGGATCAGCGCGCACAGCGCGGTCTGCGCGCCGGGGCAGATCACCACCTGGTCGGCACCGACCGTGCCCAGCATCGGCGCCAGCCACTGCACGGCGGCGGCGCGGTCCTCACGGGTGCCGGCGCCGACGTGGTAGCTCATCAGTTCGCCCTGGCCCAGCTGCTGGCCCACGTGCTGGAAACCGGCCTCCATGCCCTGTGCGAACGGCGCGCTGCCCAGCAGCGGCGGGATGTTCATGCTCAGGTCCACCGAGGTGCTGCGGTTGCCGGCCGACAGCGCGATGAAGGTGCCACCGGCGCCCTGCGCATCGAGCAGGCCGGCCTGGCGCAGCTCGGCGAAGGCACGGGTGACCGTGGTCAGGTCCACGCCCACCTGCTGGGCCAGGTCGCGCTGCGGCGGCAGCCGGTCGCCCGGGCGCAGCACGCCGTCATCCACCGCCTCGCGCACCTGCTGGGCAATCTGCAGGTACAGCGGGCCGGCGCCCTCGCGGAAGGGGCGAACCCAGGTGCGATTGGGGTGTTTCAGGCGGCGGCCGGCGGCAGGTGGCGTCATCGGTCAGTTTTTTCCATACGTGCAGATGCACAAGTCCATACAATGCTGTATCTTGTATGGGCTTGATTGGAGTGGTTCGCCTGTTTGTAGGCGACCTCGTACCCACAGTGTAGCCGCTCCACGCCCGGGCGCTGCGCGCAGGCGAGCCGGTCAAGCGTGCTTCTTCAACAGGGTTGACCTCCAATGAATATCTGCTGGAACCGCATCCGCCTGGCGCTGGTCGCCCTGGCCTGCGTCGGCCTGTCGGGCTGTGACTGGGTGCTGCTGGATTCGAAGGGCATGGTCGGGCTCGCCCAGCGCGACCTGATCCTGATCTGCATCGGCCTGATGCTGATCGTGGTGATACCGGCCATCGTGCTGACCTTCGTGTTCGCGTGGCGCTACCGCGCCGGCAACACCAACGCGAAATACATGCCTGACTGGTCGCACTCCACCAAGGTGGAGATCGTGGTCTGGGGCGTGCCGCTGATCATCATCGCGGTGCTGGCGGTGATCGTGTGGAAGTCGACCCACGAGCTGGATCCGTACAAGCCGCTGGACGTGGTCGGTGAACCGCTGCACGTGGACGTGATCGCCACCGACTGGAAATGGGTGTTCGTGTACCCGGACCTGGGCATCGCCACGGTCAACCAGCTCAACTTCCCGGCCAACCGCCCGCTGGCGTTCAACATCACCTCCAACTCGACGATGAATACCTTCTTCATCCCGCAGCTGGGTGGGCAGATCTACGCGATGGCCGGCATGCGCACGCAGCTGCACCTGATCGCCAACGAGCCCGGCCAGTTCCGTGGCATGTCCGGCAACTACAGCGGGCATGGCTTCTCGAACATGAAGTTCATCGCCACTGCCAGCAGCAACGAAGACTTCGATCGCTGGGTGGCCGAGGTACGCAGCGCACCACAGGCGCTGGACTTCAACCAGTTCAAGGCGCTGGCCGCACCGTCGAAGAACGCACCGGTGCAGCACTTCTCCAGTGTTGAACCGCTGCTGTTCAAGAAGGTCATCGACCAGTTCATCGGCGTCGGTGAGAACACCGCTGCTGCGACCCCGGCGGGCGCTGCCGGCGGTGCCCAGGTTTCCCAGGAGTAACGAACATGTTGGGTAAATTGACGTGGGAGGCCGTGCCACTGCACGAGCCGATCGTCGTGGTCACATTGGCGGCCATGGTGCTGGGCGGCCTCGCGCTGCTCGGCGCGGTGACGTACTTCAAGCTGTGGGGTCCGCTCTGGCGTGACTGGTTCACCACCGTGGACCACAAGAAGATCGGCATCATGTACGTGGTGGTGGCGCTGGTCATGCTGGTGCGTGGCTTCGCCGATGCGCTGATGATGCGCGCGCAGCTGGCGGCGGCTGGGCCGGGCAGTGACGGCTTCCTGCCACCGGAGCACTACGACCAGATCTTTACCGCGCACGGCGTGATCATGATCTTCTTCGTGGCCACCCCGTTCGTGGTCGGACTGATGAACATCATCGTGCCGCTGCAGATCGGCGCGCGCGACATGGCGTTCCCGTTCCTAAACGCCTTCAGCTTCTGGATCTTCGTGGTCGGCGCAGCGCTGATGATGATCTCGCTGGGCGTTGGCGAGTTCGCCATGACCGGCTGGGTCGCCTATCCGCCGCTGTCGGGCATCGAGTTCAGTCCAGGCGTCGGCGTGGACTACTACATCTGGGCATTGCAGGCTTCGGGCATCGGCACGCTGCTGACCGGCGTCAACCTGTTCATCACCATCCTGCGCATGCGTGCGCCGGGCATGACCCTGATGAAGATGCCGGTGTTCACCTGGACCGTGCTGGTCACCAGCGTGATCATCATCGCCGCCTTCCCGATCCTGACCGTGGCGCTGGGTGCACTCACCCTGGACCGTTACCTGGACTTCAACTTCTACACCAACACGTTGGGTGGCAACCCGATGATGTACGTGAACCTGGTGTGGGCCTGGGGCCATCCGGAGGTGTACATCCTGGTGCTGCCGGCGTTCGGCATCTTCTCTGAAGTGACTGCCACGTTCGCGCGCAAGAAGCTGTTCGGCTACAAGTCGATGGTGGGCGCCACGCTGGCGATCGGCATCCTGTCGTTCATCGTCTGGCTGCACCACTTCTTCACCATGGGCTCCGGTGCCAGCGTCAATGCCTTCTTCGGCATCATGACGATGATCATCGCCATCCCCACCGGCGTGAAGATCTTCACCTGGCTGTTCACCATGTACGGCGGCCGCGTCGAGTTCAGCGTGCCGATGCTGTGGACCATCGCCTTCCTGGTCACCTTCACCATCGGTGGCATGACCGGCGTGCTGCTGGCCATTCCGGGCGCGGACTTCCTGCTGCACAACAGCCTGTTCCTGGTCGCGCACTTCCACAACACCATCATCGGCGGCGCGCTGTTCGGCTACCTGGCCGGCTTCGCCTACTGGTTCCCGAAGGTGTTCGGCTTCACCCTCAACGAGCGCCTGGGCAAGTGGTCGTTCGCCTGCTGGGTGATCGGCTTCTACCTGGCCTTCATGCCGCTGTACATGCTGGGCTTCATGGGCATGACCCGCCGCATGAACCAGTACGACAACCCGGCGTGGACGCCGTACCTGATCGCCGCCTTCATCGGTGCGCTGTTCGTGTTCGCGGGCATCATCCTGATGCTGGTGCAGATCTACGTGAGCGTGCGCGACCGCAAGCGCAACCTGGACCTGACCGGCGACCCGTGGAACGCACGCACGCTGGAATGGGCCACGCCGTCGCCGCCGCCGTTCTACAACTTCGCCGTGGTGCCCAAGGCCGATGAGCTGGACGCCTTCCACGAAGCGAAGAAGCGTGGCCTGCCGCCGCCGCCGAAGAAGTACGCACCGATCCACATGCCGAAGAACACCGGCGTGCCGCTGATCCTCAACATCTGGATCCTGGTGCTGTGCTTCGCCCTGGTCTGGCACATCTGGTGGATGGCCGCGGCCAGCTTCATCGCGATGATCGTGACCCTGATCGTGCGGTCCTACGACGAGGATGTGGACTACTACGTCAGTTCCGAAGAGGTGGCGCGCACCGAAGCGGCCAACCTCGCCAAGCTGAAGGAGGTACGCGCATGAACCTGTTGACCCGCCCCGAGCTGGCCAGCGACACGCAGGCACACGAGGACCACCACGAACACGACCATGGCCACGAACAGGGAGGCATGAAGGTGTTCGGCATGTGGGTCTACCTCATGTCCGACCTGGTGCTGTTCGGTTCGCTGTTCGCCTCGTACGCGGTGCTCAGCACCGCCTACGCCGGGGGCCCCACCGGCAAGGACCTGTTCTCGCTGCCGTTCGTGATGGCCGAGACCTTCCTGCTGCTGGTCTCCAGCATCACTTACGGCCAGGCCGTACTGGCGATGCATCGCCACGATGCCTCGGCGGTGCTGCGCTGGCTGGGCGTGACCTTCGTGCTCGGTGCCTCGTTCATCGGCATGGAGATCTACGAGTTCTCGCACCTGATCCACGAAGGCGCAGGCCCGAGCACCAGTGCCTACCTGTCGGCGTTCTTCGCGCTGGTCGCCACCCACGGCCTGCACGTGGCCAGCGGCCTGATCTGGATGGCGGTGGTCATGCACCAGGTCTACCGCCGTGGCCTGACTCCGACCAACATCACCCGTGTTTCGTGCCTGAGCCTGTTCTGGCACTTCCTGGACCTGGTGTGGATCTGCGTCTTCACCTTCGTCTACCTGATCGGAGCCTTCTGACATGGCCCACGTCGAAACCTCGCGCGCCGGCAATGCGCACGGCTCCACCAAGTCCTACCTGATCGGCTTCGTGCTGTGCGCGCTGCTGACCGTGGTGCCGTTCGCACTGGTGATGAACCCGGTGCTGTCGCGGCCGCTGACCCTGTTCCTGCTGGTCGGCTTCGCGGTGGCGCAGATCCTGGTACAGCTGGTCTATTTCCTGCACATGGACCGCAAGTCAGAAGGTGGCTGGAACCTGGCCAGCTTCGTTTTCACCCTGGTGATCCTGTTCATCATCGTCGCGTTGTCGGTGTGGATCATCTGGAGCATGCACTACCACATGATGATCAACTGACCGTGGCCGGGGTGATCGGCACGGACCGCACGATCACCCCGGCACCTCAGCCTTCTTTTCCCCACAAGGGCAGGCCTGACCGAGACCCCGCCCGCATCTGCGTTGGTGGTACCCGTGAAGCGTGTTGCTGCTGTTGTCCGTTCGTTGTTCTCTCCCCATTTCCGCCTGCCGCTGCTGGCCGGCCTGGCCGTCGGCCTGCTGGCTGGCTGCAGCGCGCAGTCGCGCATGGACTTCTATTCGAAGGACATCGCCTGCGAAGAACTTGGCCAGCAGTGGTCGATGCCCGACAGCCACGGCACCGTGCGTGGCCCGAAGGATCTGCAGGGGCAGGTGACCTATCTGTTCTTCGGTTTCACCAGCTGCCCGGATGTCTGCCCGACCACCATGGTCGAGCTCAGCCAGGTCAAGCACCTGATGGGCAAGGATGCCGATCAGCTGCAGGTGGTGTTCGTCAGCGTTGACCCGGCGCGCGACACGCCGGAGGTTGCGCGCACCTATGTGGAAGCGTTCGACGCCAAGGCCATCGCACTGGTCGGCAATGAAGCACAACTGGCCGCGATGGCCAGCGACTTCAAGGCGTTCTACGAGAAGGAACCCGGCCCGGTACCGGAGACCTACACCATGAGCCACATCGCGGGCGGTTACGTGTTCGACCGCCAGGGCCGCCTGCGCCTGTTCGCGCCCTACGGCATGCCGGTGGACAAGCTGTTCTCCGACGTACAGCGCCTGCTGCTGGAGCCCGCTCATCAAGCCGCCGGCAACGACGCACTGGCCAGCTGCAGCCGCAAGCACAGCGACACACTCGCCGCCCGCTGACGCTGGTGGGTGCCAACCTTGGTTGGCACGTCTGGATCTGCTGTTGGTGGGTGCCGACCGTTGGTCGGCACATCTCCCACACCAATCCCCCGGCCGGCCAGGAGAGCCAACCGGCCGGGGGCACCACTCAACGCCTTACTTGGATTCTTCCCACTGCACCACGTCCGGCTCGGCCGCCTTGATGCCGGCGGTCGACAGCAGCTTGGTGGTCGCATCCAGGGCCGCGTTCACCGACGGGTACTCCACAATCGCGCGGCCCGAGGCCTTGGATACCTTCACCACGGTGCCGCCGGTGGCGGTGGCCGCACGCTGGGCCGAGGCCGCATCGGTGAAGAACACCTTGACCCGTGAGGTCGCCACTACCGGCGCGCCATCGTTGGAGACAGCGGCCGCAAACTTGCTGGCACCGGCATCCGCACGTGCGGCCACACCGGTAGACGCGTCGGTGGACCGCTTGCTGCGGGCGCCGACGGCCGCGGCGCTGGCATCAGCCCCGGTGGTGATCCGGAACTGACCGCCGCTGGCCGGCTGCACGGTTGCCGACGGCGCCAGCTGGAAGCGCGCGCCGCCCACATTGAACGAACGGCCGGTGGCCTCCGCCTTCAACTGCTGCGTGTCTACGGTCGACAAGGTCTTCGCCGGAGGTGTCTGGCCCGAGCTCTGTGCCCAGGCGGTGGTGGTCATCGCCGCGAGGGCGAGGGTGCTCAACAGAATGGTCGTCTTCATCATCAGTGCCCCAGAACGCGGATCTTGAAGAATTCGAGGTTGCCACGCGATGCAGCGTTCGCGGCCTGCCCCAGGTCGGTAACTTCCAGCGTCCAGGTGCCCGTGGCGTTTTCATCCAGGAAGGCATTGCTGGACAGCAGGTCCCAGTTGGTGAAGTTGCGCTGGACACCATTGAGGCCAGAGCCGATCGCGGTGAATGCCGGCTGCACCACGCTGCGCGTGCCACTGGGCGAGACCAGCACGAACTGCAGCTGGCGGGTGTTGCTGTGGTTGACCCGGAAGCCCAGCTGCACGCTTTCGATGTTGCGCGCACCGTTGGCCAGCTGGAAGGTCAGGCGTGCAGCAGCGGCCGAGGTATTGCCGATGGCCACGGTGCGCGTCGTGTTGCGCCAGCCGCTGTCCACCAGTGCACCCAGCGACTGGAAGTTCTCGGCGACCTCTACTGCACGGGCGGCGTTGACTACACCGAAGCCGTACCAGTTGCTGTAGGCGCGGCCGGCGGCATTCACCGTCCAACCCGGCACCAGCACGCGGCCATCGGAGTGCGTGACCGCCGCCCGGTTCGGGTCATTGCGGGTGGCGGTGGTGGCCAGGATGTACTTCACATCGCGGTAGGACAGGTTCGGGTTGGTCTCCAGCAGCAGTGCCGCCACGCCCGACACCATCGGCGTGGCCGCCGAGGTACCGTTCATCTTGCCGGTGTAGTTGCAGGTGCTGTCGATGGCGGACTGATCGCCGTCCAGTGTGTTGCGCAGGCTCGTGTTCTTGTTGCTGCCCTGTGCGCAGCCGGTGACGTCGGTGGTGAGAATGGCCGGATCGTAGCGGACCGCCAGCTGCCCCGGCACGACCTGCCGCTGCCAGCCATTCTCGCCGCCGAAGCCGGACACCCACAGCGCCGAGCCGGTGGACGAGTAGGACGAGCGCACGCCATCGGCGCGCACGGCGGCTACGGTGATCACGTTGAACAGGTTGTTGCGTGGATCGCGGCCGGCCGGAATGCAACCGGTGTTGCGGTTCTTGGTGTCCGCCGAGCAGATGTCGGTGCCATCCGAGCGTGCGCCGTTGTTGTGGTTGTTGCCGGCGGCTTTCACGTAGATGCCACCGCGCCCGCCACGGGTGCCGGACATGGCCTGCTCATAGGCGGTGATGTCGTTCTGGCTGTAGGCCAGCGGCAGGTTGGGGTTGCCTGGGCTGGAGCCCCAGCTGTTGTTGAAGACCCCCACGTCGGCTACTTCGGCGCCGTCCCACCACGAGTACTCGATGTTGGAGTTCGAATTGCCCTGGGCATTGGATGCCAGGAAATTGAAGCCCTTGAGTGTGGCCGCCGAGGCGACGCCGCGCACGCCCAGGTTGTTGGCGCCCACCGCACCGGCGATGCCGCCGACCATGGTGCCGTGATTGTCGCGGTCCGGATTGGACGGTGAAGGGTTGTTGCTCTGGTTGGCGAAGTTCTTGCCCGCGACCGCCGCCACGTTGGCGGCCAGGTCCGGGTGGGCAATCTGCAGGCCGTCATCGACGATGGCGATGGTCACGCCCTGGCCACGGATGCCATTGCGGAACAGGCCATCCACGTTGAGATCGTTGCCGGCCACCGGCAGGGTATCGCCCAGTGCGGCCTGCCCGGTGTTGAGCAGGTGCCACTGCCGTCCGGCCAGCGGATCGGCCTGCTGGGCGTGGGCGGTGACGGCCAGGCTGCCCAGCACCAGGGCAGTGGCAAGGGCCAGGCGCGCGGAGCGCGGTGGCGCGGAGCGTTGCGTGTGTCGCTTCATACACGAATCCTTCTGTTGTGAATCGGCATGGCAGGACGGCGGGGCGGAACTGCCCCATCGCAACGAGCCAAACGCGACACAACGAACAACCCCCTACCTCTTCACACATCCAATCTGCAGATGTGCCGATTGCGTCACAAACACTTATGCCGCGGGGTAATGACGACTGCCGTGCCCCGCATCTTGTGGACGCCAACCTTGGTTGGCACGCGTATCCACGCAGGGCGCGGATCTACCAGGCGTCATCGCGCGCCCTCACATCCGGCTGTGCTACTACAGCCCGTGCACCCTTCCGCATCGGAGCACGATGATGGTCAACCCTCTGGCCCAGGCCCATCGCGGCCTCGGCACCACGCTGTTCAGCCTGTTGAACCCGATACCCTTCGGCTTCTTCGTTGGCGCACTGATCTTCGACGCGATCTACCTCAACAGCGCCGAGGTGATGTGGGGCAAGGCCGCTGCCTGGCTGATCACCTTCGGCCTGCTGATCGCCATCCTTCCGCGCCTGATCAACCTATTCGCGGTCTGGCGCCGCAACGGCACGGCCACCCGCATCGACCGCATCGACTTCTTCCTCAACCTGGTCGCAGTCGTGCTGGCCATCTGGAACGCCTTCGTGCACAGCCGCGATGCGTATGCCGTTGCCGTGCCGGGTACGATCCTGTCGGCGCTGACCGTGGCCCTGATCGCCCTGGGCCTGATCCTGCTGTCACTGCAGCCGCCGGTGCTGCAGGGAGGTCGTCATGGTTAAGCACATCCTGCCCACCGTGGCCGCCCTGGCGCTGGCCGTGATGCTGTCGGCCTGCGCGGGCAAGGCCGAATACCACCCCACCGACCAGTCGGGTGCGAAGCCACCGCTGCCGGCGCCGAAGAACTTCCTGATGCCGCCGATGCAGGTGCCACGCGGCGTGGGCTGGGCCGATGGCCAGTCGCCCACGGTGGCCGAAGGCCTGAAGATCGAGCGCATCGCCGCCAACCTGCAGCATCCACGGCGGCTGCTGACGCTGCCCAACGGCGATGTGCTGGTGGTGGAGGGCAATGGCCCCGGCGAAGAACCGGTCACCACGCCCAAGCAGTGGATCGCCGGCAAGGTGAAGGCGCGCTCGGGCAAGGCCGGCAAGGGCGGCAACCGGGTCACCCTGCTGCGGCGCACGCCGGGCACCGATACCTGGACGCAGCACGTCTACATCGAAGGCCTGCACTCGCCGTTCGGCATCCAGCTGATCGGTGACACGCTGTACGTGGCCAATACCGGCAACATCATGCAGTACCACTACGTGCCCGGCGAAACCCGTATGTCCGACAAGGGCCGCGAGTTCACCGACCTGCCCAGCACCATCAACCACCACTGGACCAAGGAACTGCTGGCCAGCCGCGATGGCCGCAAGCTGTACGTGGGCGTCGGCTCCAACAGCAACATCACCGAAAATGGCCTGGCCGTTGAATACCGCCGCGCAGTGGTGCTGGAAGTGGACGTGGCCACCCGTGGCAGCCGCATCTATGCGTCGGGCATCCGCAACCCGACCGGACTGGACTGGGAGCCGAGTACCGGCACGCTGTGGGCGGTGGCGAACGAACGCGACGAGATCGGTGCCGACCTGGTGCCTGATTACCTCACCTCGGTGAAGGAAGATGGCTTCTACGGCTGGCCCTACAGCTACTACGGCCAGCACGTGGACGAGCGTGTGCAGCCGCAGCGACCGGATCTGGTGGCCAAGGCGATCGTGCCGGACTACGCCATCGGCTCGCACGTGGCACCGCTGGGCCTGCTGTTCTACACCGGCCAGGCACTGCCGGCGCAGTACCACGGCGGCGCCTTCATCGGCGAGCACGGTAGCTGGGACCGTTCACCGCTGAGTGGCTACGAAGTGGTCTACGTACCGTTCAAGGACGGCAAGCCGACCGGGCGGCCGCAGACCGTGGTCAGCGGCTTCGCCTCGAAGGACGAGAAGACACTGATGGGTGCGCCGGTGGGCATGGCGATGGATGCCGAAGGCGCGCTGCTGGTGGCCGACGACGTGGGCGACGTGGTGTGGCGGGTGTCGGCCAAGTAATTCTGTAGAGCCGAGCCCATGCTCGGCTTACGCGCGCAACGCGGGTTTCCGTGCACCGAACGAAGAGCAGCCGAGCATGGGCTCGGCTCTACAGTTCCGCGGTACTGCTGCGGAACCCGCTGAACACCGACTCGGCAGCAAACCCCACGCCGCCCAGCAGCACGCCGAAATACACCACCGTGGCCACCACGAAGCCGTAACCGGCCGCCACTGCCGCGCCGTCGCGCTGGATGAAGCCAATCGCAAAAGACATCAGCGCCAATGCCGGCAGCGTGTTGCTGAAGGGAATCGGCCCGGCCGGCGCCATCAGCAGCAGGGTCGCGAACACCAGCATCAGGTTGTTCAGGCGCATCATCTTCTTCGAGCGCACCATCACCGCCAGCCGCATCGGCCGCGACAACCGCTCCATGCGGTGCACCCACTTCAGCGCACGGCCGAGGTTGGCCTTCAGCTTGTCGGTGGCGATCTCGCGGCGTGCCAGCTTCTGCGGCACCCACAGCGGGCGGTTGCGCACCCGGCTCAGGCCGATCAGCAGGATCGAGGCACCAAACACCGTACTCAGCCCGGGAATCGATACCGGAATGATGAAGATGGCCGAGAGCAGGATCACGATCAGCAACAGGCCTTCATCGCCCAGCGCGCTGAGCAGGGTGCCGACGCTCACCTGGTCGCCGGGCAGCTCGTCGATCATCTGCTCGATCTGCTGGGCCAGGGGAGCGCTGTCGTTGGTTTCGGGGGCACGGTAGGTCATGCGTCGCAAGGTTCTCCAGGGAAGGGCGGTCAATGGGCCGTCCTGCGGTGGGGGACGCACAGGCTCCCGCAGTATCCCGGCCAACGTGGGCAAAGAGGTGAACCGGGCATGAGGGGGTAAACTGGCGTGCCCCGCACGAGTTGAACGCAATGGACATGGGCCGCAGGCAATCGACCATCGAACTGGTCGCCATCGACATGGATGGCACCCTGCTGGATCCCGCCCACACACTCACCGCGCGGGCCAAGCAGGCGATCGCGCAGGCGCGCGCGCTGGGGGTGCACATCGTGCTGACCAGTGGCCGCCCGGTTCCCGGCCTGGCACCGTTCCTGCACGAGCTGGGCATCACCGGCGACGACGACTACTGCATCGCCTGCAATGGCGGCCTAGTGCAGCGCATCGGCACGCGCGAAACCGTGGTCGAGTATCCGCTCAGCTTCGACGATTTCCTGTTCTGCGAGCAGGTGGCCCGCGAAGTGGGCGTGCACTTCCAGGCGCTGGACAGCCAGCGCATGTACACGCCCAACCAGGACATCAGCTACTACACCGTGGCCGACTCGCATCTCTCGCGGATGCCACTGTCCTACCGCCGCGTGGAAGACATGGACCCGTCGATGTCCTTCATCAAGCTGATGATGATCGACGCGCCGGACGTGCTGGATGCCGCCATCGCGCGCCTGCCCAGCGAACTGACCGAGCGCTTCGCGGTGCTGAAGAGCGCACCGTTCTTCCTGGAAGTGTTTGACCACCGCGCCGGCAAGGGGCCAAGCCTGCAGAAGCTGGCCGAGCACCTGGGCATCGACCGCACCAACGTGATGGCCATCGGCGATCAGGAAAACGACCTGACCATGCTGCAGTACGCCGGTACCAGCGTGGCGATGGGCAATGCCATTGATGCAGTGAAGGCGGTTGCCCGATTTGAAACCACCAGCAATGCCGATGAAGGCGTGGCGCGCGCCATTGAGCGTTTCGTCCTGCAGTAACCGCGCGTCCCCATGCCCTGGTAGGTGCCAACCTCTGTTGGCACACTCCGCCCCGGTAGGTGCCAACCTTGGTTGGCACACAAAAACGGCAAGCGCAGATCAAGATCGGCCCCACCACGCCGGGGCTATACCCACGTATAACCCACCCATCCCTATCGCCATCGGCGCTGTACCACCGCGCAATGGCGAATGCGGCAGACCGATGCAAGAATTTCGCACGTCGAAATCACGCCATCGAATTCTGAGGCAGATGATCGTCTTCCTCTGCAACTGACCGGCGCGCACTGCGCCGTCACTCCCTCAACGCAATCGCACCGCCAGCCAAGGCGCCGACACCGGTGCTGCAACGCGCTGGGCGTGCGCCTGCGCCGCTCTCTCCCTGCACCCTGGATCTGCCCATGAACACCCCACCCACGACGCGCCTCGCCCTGGCCATCATCGCGGCCATCACCGCACCTGCGTACGCCGCAGAAACGCACGATGCCGCGCACGACTCGCCCACCACGCTCAACGCCCTGCAGGTCATCGCCACACCACGCGGCGCCGCTGTTGCACCGACCCAGGTGGTTGGCCCGAACCGCTACATCATCAAGGCCGAGGACCTCGACGCGATGGTCACCGGCAACAACGGCCTGGCCATGCTCAAGCAGGTACCCGGCGCCAGCTACACCGCCACCGACGGGCTGGGCCTGGATATCTCGGCCACCAGCCTGTTCGTGCGCGGCTTCCGCATGAATGAAATGGGTATCACCTTCGAGGGCGTGCCGCTGAACGACAACGGCTTCCTCTCGCTCACCGGCACCAGCGTGGTGAACGTGGGCGTGCCCGATGGCATCGGCGCGATCACGGTCAGCCCGGGAGGCGCACCGGTCAGCGTGTTCTCCAGCAGCGTCAATGGCGGCAGCCTGGAATACCGCCTGCGCGAGCTGCAGGACACGCCCAGCCTGCGCGTGAAGCAGGGCGTGGGCAGCAACAACACGCTGGTCACCAGCGTATCCGGGCAGAGCGGCCAGCTCGGCGAGCATGGCCCGAAAGTATTGGTCGACCTGCAGCGCGTATCGGCTGACAAGTACCAGGGCGAGGGCACGCAGAACTTCCTGCGCGGCGACCTGAAACTGCAGCAGGATGTTGCCTGGGGTGATTTCACCGTGTTCCTGTCCGACAGCAAGGCCAAGGTCTGGGGCTACAACAACATCTCCTTCGACATGATCCGCAAGCTGGGCTGGAAGGCCGACATCTTCTATCCGGACTATGCGTGGGCCTGGTACGTGGCCTCGCCGGAGAATGCGGACAAGTCCTGCGGCGCCTACACCTGCGGTAAGCTGTCCGAACTGATTCCGTACGACACCGGCCAGACCACCCGCGACCGCGTGTCTTCGATCAACCATCGCTTCCAGATCACTCCGGCGCTGAGCGGCAACGTGCAGCTGTACAACGCCAACAGCCACACCCAGGCCACGTTGACCGACCCGACCGTACCGTCGCCCAACGGCGCGCCGTTCTCCGAACAGGTGCAGACACCGCGTGTGAATCGGCTGGGTGGCATGGTCAACCTGCAGTTCGAGACCGGCGCGCACACCTTCACCGCCGGCTTCTGGCAGGAGAAGAGCAAGGCCGCGGCCAAGACCGAGTGGTACCAGCAGCCGTTGCTGGGCGAGGGCCCGCCGCTGAAGGCCACCGGTCCGTTCGATGTGTACGGCCCCGCGTTCAAGACCGACAACGCGTCGAGCTGGGTGACCCGCTCGCGCCAGTTCTACCTGCAGGACGACATCGTGCTGAACGACACGCTGAAGCTGGGTGTCGGCTTCAAGGCCGTGGACTTCCGCACCAGCGGTGGCGGTCTCGGCGATGCCAAGGATCGTCCGGTGAACGGCACGCTGCGCGCGAAGAGCAACTTCCTGCCGCATGTCTCGCTGTTCTGGAGCCCGACCGAATCCACCGATGCCTTCATCGACCTGGCCAATACCATGAACGGCTATCGCGTCGCTCAGCGCGGCAATATCGGCTACACCGCCTCGGCGTGGACCATCACCGACCAGGAAGAGTTCGACCGCGTGGCGGGCACGCTGCGCCCGGAGAAGAACTGGAACCTGACCGTGGGCGCATCGCATCGTTTCGATCGGCTGACGATCACCGGCGATGTGTTCTACAACGACATCCGCAACCGCCTGCTGTCGGCCGCCATCGGCACCCAGTTCGCGCAGATCAACACCGTGCGACTGATGCCGAAGATGCACGTGATCGGCGCCGACCTCGGCATCACCGCCGACCTGAGCCACCACCTGCAGTTCTACCAGGGCGTGGCCGTGGCCCGTTCGTACTACGACAGTGATTTCGTGGTGGGCGACACGGTGTACCCGATCAAGGGCAATGCCCAGCCGGGTTACCCGCAGATCTCGCTGGTCAGTGACCTGTCCGCCCACTTCGGTGACTGGCGCTTTGGTGCCACCAGCACCTCCTACCTGCGCCAGCCCTTCACCTACGAGAACGACATCCGCGTGCCGACCTTCTGGCAGGTCAACACCTATGCCGCCTACCGCTTCGGTGCGGACAGCGCCGTGCCCGGTCTGGAGCTGCGGCTGGACGTGAGCAACCTGTTCAACCGCCACAACATCGGCACCGCCACCATCGCCGGCTCGTCGTTCTCGGGGGATTACCAGACCCTGCAGCGCAGCGCGCCACGGCAGTTGATGTTCAGTACCTCGATGACCTTCTAGTTAGATCCAGGCCATGCATGGATGCACTTGGCGGCCCCCCAAACCCCACCGGCCCCCCCCTTGGGCAATCAACAGGGATTTTCTGGCGGCGGCGCAAGGTTCCCACAATGTTGCTGGGTCATCCTGTCGGCATGGCTCAGTACAACCCGCGATCACCGTTGTTCGACATCCGGAGCCCGGGACGGCTCCGGCAGGCGCCGTCCGTGACGCCTGTGATCGACCTGCAGGCCGAGTACCAGTTCTGGCACGTCTACGAGCGCGTGGTCCGTCCGCTGCCCGGTGGGGGGCTGCGGCTGGCCTGGCTGGTGTGCCAGAAGGTGTACCGGGACCGGTGGCAGCACCCGGACGACAGCGACGAGGCGGCGTTGTCGCGGGTGCTGTTTGGCGGGAACATGACGGCTGACCGGGCGTCGGAGCTGGCGGAGCTGCACGCGCTGGTCAGCCGTCGGGTGGCGTTGCTGGCGAAGCGGGCGCGGGTGGATTCCGCGGCGTGATGCGCGCCCTTGGTAGGGTCGACTGTTAGTCGACCGCTCTTCGCATCTACCTCTCAGAAGGCCGCGCTTCGTGCGCGAGTCGACCAACGGTCGACTCTACCAATAGCCAACCCGACCGGCATTTCTAAGGCTTTCCCCGATCCAACTGCCGATACCCGATCGCCTCAGCCAGATGCGCCGTCTGGATCGTTTCGCAACCCGCCAGATCCGCAATCGTGCGCGCCACGCGCAGAATCCGGTGCATGGCCCGCGCGGAAAGTTGCAGGCGTTCAATTGCCTGCTCCAGTAAGTCCTGATCGGCCTCGCTCAGCTTCGTGCACGCCCGCAGCGCCGCTGGCGGCAGATGCGCATTGAGCCCGCCACGCACCTGCTGCCGCACATGCGCGGCTTCCACCCGTGCACGTACCGCGCCACTGGGCTCGCCCAGCGGCGTGCTTTCCCGTAGCTCCACTGCATCCATGCGCGCCACACTGATATGCAGGTCGATGCGATCCAGCAGCGGGCCGGAAACGCGCGCGCGGTAGCGGTTGATCCGTTCATCGCTGCACAGGCAGCGGTTGCTGCGGTCGCCGGCCCAGCCGCACGGGCAGGGATTCATCGCGGCCACCAGTTGGAACCGCGCGGGGTACTGCACGCTGCGTGCCGCGCGGGCGATGCGGATGTGGCCGGACTCCAGTGGCTCGCGCAGGGTCTCCAGCGCGCTGCGATTCCACTCCGGAAGCTCATCAAGGAAGAGGACTCCATGGTGGGCCAGTGATATCTCACCGGGGCAGGGCGGGTTGCCCCCGCCTACCAGCGCCGCCGCACTGGCACTGTGATGCGGTGCCCGAAAGGGCCGCTGCCGCCACCGTCGTGGGTCCAGTCCTTCGCCACTCACCGATGCAATCGCGGCCAGCTGCAGCGCCTCAGTCTCTTCGGTATCCGGCAACAGGCTGGGCAGGCGCGAGGCCAGCAGTGTCTTGCCGCAGCCAGGACTGCCGATCAGCAGAAGGTGGTGACCACCCGCTGCGGCAACCTCCAACGCACGCCGCGCATGCGCCTGCCCGCGCACGTCGGCCAGATCGGGCAGCGGTAACTGTGACGTGTCCACGCGCTCCACGGGTGGCAACAAGCGCGGATTGCCCAACCCGGCGCAGCATTCCAGTAGCGTGCGCGCCACGCGCACATCAGCGTGCTCGGCCAACGCCGCCTCGGCGGCATTGCCCGGCGGCACCACCAGGATGCGGCCGGCATCAGCCGCCGCAATCGCAGCCGGCAGCGCACCCGCCACCGGCCGCAGTTCGCCGGTCAGCCCCAGCTCGCCCAGGAACTCGTATTGCAGCAGCGACTGCGGATCGACCTGGCCACTGGCCGCCAGAATGCCCAGCGCGATGGCCAGGTCGTAGCGCCCACCTTCCTTGGGTAGATCGGCGGGCGCGAGGTTCAACGTGATGCGCCGCTGCGGAAAGTCAAAGCGCGCGCAGAGCAGGGCGGCTCGCACGCGCTCGCGTGATTCGCGAACGCTGGTCTCGGCCAGGCCGACAATCTGGGTGACAGGCAGGCCGCCAGAGAGATGCACTTCCACCCGCACCAGCGGGGCATCGACCCCGGCGCGGGCGCGGCTATGGACCAGCGCCAGGCTCATGTGTGGTTTCCTGCGGATGGATGTTTGATGGTGCGGCAGGCGTTCGGCACGGCGCCATCGGGCATTGCGGGTGAAACGGCTAGGGGGATTCCGGTCAAGGGCGATCCCTTTCCCCGAACAGACATCGCTGCGCATCAGAAGTCTCCGCGCTGAACTGCCAGGATCGCGCCTCGATCCTCGATGGATACACCCAGCCGGCGGTTGCATAATCAGCGTACGAAGCGGTTCTCACTTCGGCTTGCGTCTGAGTAGAGAGGATGGAATGAAGATTGTTGCAGCACAGATGCGATCAGCCCCTGGCGACATCGATGGCAATATCGAACGGCACGTGCACTTCATTGAACTGGCCGCTTCGTGTGGCGGTGCAGCGGTCTTCTTTCCGGAGATGTCGCTGACCGGCTATGAGCCACGGTTGGCCGAACAGCTGGCAATGACTGCAGATGATGCACGTCTGGAGGTATTCCAGTCGCTGAGCGATCGGCACCAGATTCTGGTCGCAGTCGGTGGGCCCTATCGTGGCAATGATGGGCCGGAGATCGGCATGTTCGTGTTCCGCAGCGGTCAGACACCGGCTGTCTACACCAAACAGATGCTCCACGCCGACGAACTGCCTTACTTCAGGGCAGGGACCAAGCCCCTGTCAGTAACCCTTGGAGAGGAGATTCTGGTCCCCGCCATCTGCTTCGAGTCGCTACAGATGGATAACGCACTGCAGGCCAAGGACGCCGGAGCAACGGTCTACGTTGCCAGTGTTACAAAGAACATGATCGGTATGGAACGCGCTCACCGCCATTACGCAACAATCGCGCGGGAGCTCGGGATGATCGTGTTGGTATGCAACGGCGTGGGCCATGCCGATGGATTCGAGATGATGGGAGGCACTGCAGCCTGGGACAGCAGTGGTGCGCTGAGATGCGGCGCCGAGACTGAAGGCGAAGCGTTGGTGGTGTATGACCTCGAAGAACAAAGCGGCAGTGCCGTGGCGCTGCAAGCAATGGGTATCCCGGGAGTGCGGGCTAGCGCCCGGGAAACGTGACTGGGAAGCAACTTCAGCAGCGGGCTTTGCACTACTAGTTCGAGTCACTTGAGTACCAAGCCACTCAAATGAAAAGTCAGCGTACTGGGAACTTCGCTTGTCCATGCAGGGGATGGGTTCTGGTGAGGCTGTTGCGGGCATGGATGGAGGGCCGTACTGCCAATTCAGCCCTCACATGATGAAGTCGAGCGGCGGGTGGCTAAATGCATTGCATTGCTTCAGGCCAGGCATGCTCGTCCTGGATCCCTTTGATTGATCGACCGTTGCCATGGGGCGAAAGCGCGGACAATAGTCGGGCGTGTTCGGTCTTTCGCCCCTACCTTGTTGGCCCTCGACGCATGAACCATCCTGACAGGTTGCCCGTACCGGGCCAGGCAACTGGGCGGGCCTAGAGGCGTTGCAGCGTCGTCGAGTAAGCGTCGTAGGTGGACTGACAGTTTCCCCGGACGTAGTCCAACGATTTGGAATGAAGACCTCGGAGGAGGACGCAATAGGGGGTTGCTGGGCTCAGCCACGGGTGTAGCGCCTGTTCAGTCGGCAATCCCGTGTCTTTGCGTGCAACCAAATGTGGCGCCTGCATATGCTAGCTTTGGAATGTTCCAATGCTGGCCCGGATGCCTAATGAACTACGCTGAATGGATTCATGAGCAACACGCGCGGTGCGTGCCGATCGAGCAGATCGCCGAGGATGTCCTGGATGGGCCAGTCTTGTCGGTAGATGCCGAGCGCCTTACTTCCCTGTTGCAGGATGTGAGCCAGCTGCTGGCGGTGCCCGTGGCTGATATACAGATCGTTGGCTCGGCGCGCTTTGGCTTCTCGCTACGCGATGGCGCGCCATTCGACCCCTCTTTTTCGGACCTGGACCTGGCCGTCGTCAACGCTGGGCTGTACCAGCGGTGCTCGGCGGTAACGGTGGCATCTGCCGATACGGCCCGCTTTCCAGAGCGTGATTTCCCCTTGGAGGAGCGCATCGCGGTGCGCAAGGCATTCGATGCGCTTTCACTTTCGGTGGCCGATCGCTTCGCCTACGTCTCGGTCGCGGTGTTCCCGGATCAGGCTGCCCTGGTACGTGCGCAGGCGGGCCGCATTAGCGCCTATCTCGGTGTAGCGAGCCAGGTACCTACTGTCAGGCAGGTGGATGCCGTGCCAGCCAATGCCGTTGAAACCGACTTCCAGCGCATTGTGGATGAGGGCCTGCCGCCATACCTGCTGCCCATTGCGGCCAGCACCCCAGGCAACGCCTCGCCCTGGCTGGCCGACAGCGCGGCCTTCCATCGCGCCTTCGGCGGAAGCGAGCTGCGGCAGGTGAGGCTGGCAGCTTTGCGAAGCGCCTTCGCTGACCTGGCACAGGTGGTGGATGTGCAGTGCTGCCTCGTAGGCGGAAGCTTCCTCGACGTATCCAATACCGCGCCGAACGACCTCGACATCGTGACGTTCTACCGTGCCCGGGCAGATGTCCGCTTCGAGCCTGGCCGCGCCCTGCAGCGGCTGACCCGCAAATTCCTGCTTGAGCACATCGACATGCGATTCGTGCCGTGTGACGCCGAGCCGTGGCTGATGGTCAAGCTAACCTCGTACTTCACGATGCTGTATCAGTCGCGAAGGCCAGGTATGGAGGAGCGCGACTCTGGCTTGGTGCTATTGCTGCCGGACAGGACACTGGCCTGAGCATGTCGATGGATGCAGACTCCTCCCCCGCATCTACGCTCGGGATTGTAGCCCGGACATTGATGCCGCTGGTGCCCCCGGAGCCCTCAGCGGAGCTGAAGATACGCTTGCAGGGCTGCGAGACCGCATTGTCCGCATTGCAACCCTGCTACCGTCCTTGCGACCAGCTATGGGCAAATCGAGACAAGCCGCCACTGCGGGAGGCTGTGCACCAGCTCCGCCATCGGCTCTCGCCCTATATGCGAATGCCGGCACTGAGCCTCCGGGTGCTGGGCAACCGGGAGGAAAGCGAAGCACTGATCTATCAACGATGGCGGCGGACGCTGTCCGGGCCACTATCGACGCCAGACGTGCAGCACTTCATTGCCCTCTCCACCGGCGGTGATGGTGGCCTGCGTACTCGTCCGGTAGGTCTCCGCTCGCAGGATGGGCGCACGCTCCTGCCGATGGTCGAGGCCCAAGATGCTGTCGAGCGTTTAGCTGAGTTGCTCTCCCGGCAAGTTGACGTCAGGCCTGGCCACGGCGTCAGCGCTGCAGTGCAGATGCTGGCGCTGGCCAACAATGCCCACGCTTTTTCCGATGGCAACGGCCGGCTGGGGCGTGCGCTGTTCAATTTCTGCCTACACCGTGCCGGACTTCCGGAGGCCTGCTTCATTCCCTTGAAGGTACTGACGGTGCTGTCCCGGGGCGGCTACGAAGTGCGTCTGCGCGAAGCGGAACTGTACGGCCGCTGGGATGGGCTATACGCCTATCACTGTACCGCAATCGAGTTGTATGCCTGGCTGGGACAGCAGCCGGTCATGCCTGTCCAGAAAGAGGGTATCTGATGTTCAACAAACGCTACTGGCGGGTGCAATCCGAAGTCAGCGAATGCGGGCTGGCGTGCCTGGCGATCTGCTCGTCCATGCTGGGCGCGGATCTGGAAATGAGTGAGCTGCGGCGCAAGTATCACAACTCCCAGCGTGGCGTGGATCTGAACCAGCTGATCGCGCTGGCCAGCGCGCTGGACATGCAGTGCCGGCCGGTACGCTGCGAGCCCAGTGACCTGAAGCATCTGGGCACACCGGCCATCCTGCACTGGAAGCTCAACCATTTCGTGGTGCTGGAGAAGGTCTCGCGCGGCCGCTATCACATCATCGACCCAGCCCATGGCTCGCTGTCCTTCAGTGAGGCGGAGCTTTCCAAAGCCTTCACCGGTATCGCGGTGGAGGTTAGTTCCTCGCCCAGCTTCCGTCCACGCAAGCAGCGTTCACCCCTCAACATCTGGTCGATGATCCGCTTCAAGGGCGGTGTCGGCACCGCGCTGTTCCATACGCTGGTCTACACGCTGTTGCTCCAGGGCTTTGTGCTGCTGTCACCATTCTTCATGCAGCTGGCGGTGGATGAAGGTGTGCTGCGCGGTGATCGTGGATTCCTGATGGCACTGGCGCTGGGATTTGGTGCAGTGGCCGTGTTCAACAGCCTGGCTGAAGCGCTGCGGGGCGTCACGCTACAGCGCGCCTCCGCCTTGATGGGGTGGGACATGAGCCGACGCCTGTTCCATCATCTGGTCAGTCTGCCGCTAACGTGGTTTCATCGGCGCCGCTTGGCCGACGCGCTTTCGAGAATGGAGTCGATCGACCCCATTCGCCAGCTGATCGCCAACGGGCTTATCAGCGCGCTGCTCGATGGTGTTCTGGCCTTGGGCATCATCGTATTGATGTTTGTCTACTCGCCACTGATGAGCCTGGTGGCGCTGACTGCGCTGGGGCTGTACGTGCTGATGCGGGTGGCCGCCATCCCGCTGTCGATGAAGATGGGCATGGCCAGCCTTCAGGCGAACATCGCCGAGCGTGGCACACGCATCGAAACGTTACGCGCAATGCAGTCGATCAAGACCATGGGCGGCGAGTTCTCGCGTGAATCGATCTGGGCCAACAAGTACGCCGATCTGGTGCGTGCCTCGTTGAACAGCGCCAACCTACAGATCGGGATCGGTGCGGGGCGCACCCTGCTCGATGGCGTCAGCCTGGTCGCCATCGTCTACATCGGTGCTCAGGCAGTGCTGGCGAACACCCTGACGGTGGGCGCATTGTATGCCTTCGTAGCCTACCGGCAGCAGCTGAGCAACCGCCTGACCACGCTGGTGGACCAGTGCATCGCCTGGCGCCTGACCGAGCTCCATTCGGACCGTATTGCCGATATCGCGCTAACTCCGAGCGAAGAGGGATTCAGCAAGGATCCCTCGGCATCGGACAGCATGGAAGGACATATTCAGCTACGTTCGGTTTACTTCCAATACTCGGCGCAGGAGCCACCGACGCTGAAGGACATCAATCTGACAATCGAGCCGGGCGATTTCGTGGCCATCACTGGGCCCTCCGGTTGCGGGAAAAGCACACTGGTGAAGGTGCTGACCGGGCTGTACCCGCCCAGTGCCGGTGAACTGCTCTACGATGGATTGAACATTGTCAGTTGGGGCCCGCGCGTGGTGCGTCAGCGGATGGGCGTGGTGATGCAGGACGATGAACTGCTGACCGGCTCGATCGTGGAGAACGTGACCTTCTTTGCTGAGCGCCCGGACATGTCGCTGGTATGGGAGTGTCTGGAGATGGCGGCAATGAAAGAGGACGTGCAGCGCATGCCGATGCAGCTGGAAACGCTGGTGGGCGACATGGGCTCGACCCTCTCCGGTGGCCAGAAGCAACGATTGCTGCTGGCCCGTGCGCTGTATCGCAAGCCGAGCATCCTGGTGCTGGACGAGGCAACCGCCAATCTGGATGTGGCGCGCGAGAGCCGAATCTACCAGGCGCTGGCGCAGCTGGATATCACCCGCATCCTGATTACCCATCGTCCCGACACAATGCGCTTGGCTGACAGGTTGGTACGCATCGATCAAGGGCGGATAGTCGGCGATACTCGCAAACCAGCAGCCGCAGCGGCACCGACCGTCAACCTCATTCCTGTTGTCGTAACCCCGCAGGCATCGGAACCAGCAGCCCATCCAGCGGCGAACGTATCTCCAGCACCGGATCTACTTTGAGGCGCATGCCTGGAGTCGGCACCGACGCGTTGCCCTATGCCTCCATCTGCTGATCGTCCTATGCGGCCAACAGGTGGACTGGCTGTCCTTACAGTTTCCGTCCGGATTTGCGATCTAGGCAAGGAGTACAGGCCATGCAACTTAAACGAGCTCAATGAAGGGGCTGAGGCGCGTTGACGTGGCGAGACAGTCTGGTGAGCGTCTCCATGTCTACCTGGGATCAGAGACGAAACGACGCCGAAGCGAGCGCCAAGCCAGAATTGCCGGGCGCCTCAGCGCCCGACAATAGTCACCCTCATAACACCGTGCGGCTCAAGTGCCTAGCGCATGGAGCGGTAGAAGCTGACCAGACACTCGTCGCGGGATCCATCGGTAGTGAAGTGCAGAACAGTACCGTTGGAACGAAGCTCGTAAGCAGATTCCCTGCTCACCCGTTCAGCGGCGGCATTGTGTGGACTTGGCGGGTACATGAAGCGCTCAAGTGCATATTTTTCCTTCAAGGGAGCAGCAGGATAGCAACGACCATGTTCCAACTTGGCGTAGAAGAAATTGATTCCCTGGACCAGGCGAGGATGAATGCGAAATTCGGTGTAGGCGATCTGGTAGCCATCGCTGGTCTCCATCGGGCCTGACCTGAAAACAACAGGGTCGGTATTGCTGCTGCCCCGCTGCTTGAATTCACTTGCACCCACGCTTCGGAAGAAATCAAACCCCAGCGGCCAAGGGGCATCTGCAAGCTTCTGAATCACGTTTTCAAGTGAATTCTTGTTGCTACCATTCCTTTGGCCTGTGTCTTCAGCAGATGCTTGAAATGCAAGTGATAGCGTTAAAACCAGCAGAGACAGGAAGGGGTATTTCCGAGAGAGATTGAGGTTCATCGTTCCTGCTCCTGGAAATGGCCACCGCCACCGCCACCGCCACTACCTGGCGAGGGGCTGGGAGCAGGATGGGAGCTGTCCCACCAGTTTCCGTAGTAGTCCCCGTACGAAATGTCATCTTCCCGGCCGGGGGTTCCATTCACATCGATGCGCTCACCGTTTCGGTAGACCTCGCCGATCTGGCGTGCGGCGTCATCCCATCCTATGTGGCCAGCCGTATAGGAGTCATAAATCGAACCATAGGTTCCAGCGTTTGCAATGTCAGCCGGGAGGTTCATCGATATGCCTTGCGCCGCCAGCTCGCGCTGAACAGCCATGCTATACATTGTCGCCTCACCCTCGGTCTTCAAACCCATCTGAATGGCCGCGTCCCTCGACATGGATGATGTCCACTGCCCGTCAAATGTGGAGTGACCAAGCTCATGGGTCAACTGCGCGATAGAGTCAGCGACATCAGGATAAGTCTTGATATAAAGGGTCTTGCTCGTGTAGTCCGTTCGAGAATGTCCGTCCGTCCAAGCAATGGAGAACCCGTAGTGGTTCTTGGCGAGCTGAACCAATCCTTCGAGCGTCGGGGACTTGTTGACAATGGCATCCACAGCTTCGCCGAGTGAGGTTAGCGTGTACTGATCAAGAGGATTGGGTGCATCACCACCGCCACCGCCACCGCCACCGCCACCTTGATCCCCCGGACCGGAGTCATATGGGTCATCGAAGTTCGGAGGATCGATGTCGAACCATCCATCATCCCCTCCAGGGGGCCTTACCTCAATCGTCCCCAAATCGTTGGTGTCAACTTGGGCGCCACCAGAAATAAGCGCAAGCTCTTCAACGGAAAGTGGACGGATACCAGTTTTCAACATGAACAAATCCCTTGCCAGACGTTGGATGGTTGATGGCTACAGTGCATCAGGTCATTCTGGGTAAGCACGGCACTCAAACCCCTTGGAGGAACATCCACCCAGGGTCGGTGAGCATAGCAATTCTCCCATTCAGTGACGTCGCCGCATGGGGGACATCTGATCGTTCGCTTGCTCTCCGGGGAGTACGAGCATTGCGGTTCCACCGCGACACCATACTCAACCTCATTCCTGCCGTCGTTTCGCCGCCAGCAGCGGCTCCAGCAGCCAGTCCAGCAGCGAACGTTTCTCCAGAACCAGATCGGCTTTGAGTCGCATGCCCGGTGTAAGCGCAAGAGCCTTGCCATAGGCCTGCATCTGCTGGTCGTCCAGTGTGGCCAGTAGCCGGTACTGACTCTCCACCGCCTGCAGATCGGCAGGAAGCTCGTCCGGCGACGTCGGCGAGCGCGCAATCTTGACGATCCTCGCACGACCGACGCCGAACTTCTGATAGGGGAATGCGTCGTACATCAGTCGCACGTCGGTGCCAACGTTGACGAAAGCAATGGCCGAGGAAGGCACCCAAAGCTCGGCGAGAAGCTGCGAGCCCTCGGGCATCATCACGCCGAGCGTGCGACCGGCAGTGACCGTGGCGCCTGGCTTGGCCTGCAACCAGGTGACTTGCCCGGCGGACTGCGCCACCAGGTTGAACCTTGTGCCCAATTTGTAGTTGATCGCCTTCTCGCGCGCTCCCAGCAGCTCGGACAGCGAGGTGGCGCGGTTGGCATCGTGCTCGGCCTTCAGGCGGCCAAGTTCATGCCGCATCTGCTCGTGCTCCTGCTCAAGCTGGGCAATGCGTGTCCGTACTTCGGCTACAGACTGGCGCACGTTCAGGACTCGCACTTCCGCGTCGCGGTACTGCAGTTCAGAAACCAGCTTGTCCGCGCGCAGCCGCCCGAGGTCGTGCACGGTCTTCTCGGCGATGGTCTGCTGTTGCTGATAGAGGGTCACGTTGTCGCGCAGTACCGAGAGCTGGCGCGCGGCACCCAGCATGCGCTCGCGGATGCCGGCCTCCTGGCTTTCCAGGGAGGCTTCAGTAGCGCGCTCGCGATCGACCGAGGCCTGGGTCAGGCGCTCGGCCATGCCGGACAGGGTGGCCCCTGTGCTTTCGCCGGTATCGATCACCGAATCCACCGAGACGCTGACGATGGGATCGCCCTCGCGGACCTTCGCTCCTTCCTCAACATGGACGCTGCTGACGATGCCCGAACGCTGGCTGATGATTGGCAGTAGCCCGCGCGAAGGCACCAGTGCACCGGACACCGTTTCTTTGCGCGGAAACGATGTGGTCACCAAGAACAGTGCCGCTAGGCTCAGTAGCGCGACCACGAAGCCGGTGGCCAGCCACATGCCGACCCCAGGGGCCTGAACCGGTGAACCGAAGCGCTGCGTGGCCGCTTCGATCGCTTCGTTGCGGAACAGCGGAATCGCATCCGCGGTCTCATCCGTTCTGGCTGGTTCCATGTGCCCTGCGATGCCGCGTCGTTGCGGAAAGTCGGATAGAAAGAGACATCATCGCGCGGATCGGGGGGCAAGGCACCCGCGGCCACCGGCAACGTCCACGTAGTAGTCGTAGTCGTCGCGCAGGCCGAAGCCCACCCGCCAAGAGATCGGGAACACGTTCGCCGGCTGGTCCGAGACCTGCGTCTGCAGGGTTGCCGTGCGGCCATTGAACGTGACCGGCGCGGTCGCTTCGGCGTAGCGGACCGGTTGCAGCCCGTGCATCGTCCAACGGCGTCGCTGAACCAGGCTGGCCTGCGGGTAGGTGGCCAGGTTCACGCCGGAGGCTTCCAGCGTGACATCGGTGCCAGTGTCGAGCAGGACGAGTTCGTCGCGCTTGCCGATACGCATAGGCAGACGCAGCGAGTACTGTCCTCCCCACAGCGCGGAGGTGGTTGCCAGCGGTTGCCGACATGTATCGGCGGGCAGTGCCTTCAATAGCTCCAGCTCGGTGGGCCGCAGCACCAGCGGGCCCAGCCGGTACAGCAGGTCCAGGCCGATGATGTTGAACTCGATCTGGTCGGTAACCGTGAAGGCGACATTCTTGAAGTGGAGATCGCCCAACTGCACATCCACCGGAGCGGCCAGGCCGATCGCCACGTTCTGCCCGGGCCGCGAGCTGTCGGTGGCGAAGTCGTCGATGACGGCCAGGCCCATGGCCTGTGCGGCCTTGCGGCTGATATGCGAACGGGTGGCGCCGGTGTCGATGATGAAATCGGAATCAATGTCCCGCTGTTTTCCATCCTGACCGCCACGGATCTTGCCGCGGATGACTGGTACACCGGCCTTGGCCGACAGCGGCAGGCGGGTTCCGGCAGGCGGCTGTGCGGCCAATGTGGCCGATCGGGGCCATTGGCTGAAGGATTCGAATGCGGGGACGGTGATGGAACGTACTTCCTCGCCTGGGCGCAGCGAGGGGGCGACATGCCGCTGATAGAGCGCGCGCACTTTCTGCATGTCGGTGGCCCAGCCGGCGATGTCACCTTCCAGCAGACGGTTGCCGGCACGGAGGCTCCGGCACAGGTACATGACCCCCTGACTCTTCTCGGCCACCACGGCAGCGTCGGCAATACAGGTGTCGGCCCAGCGATTGGACTGAGCGATTTCGCCACGCGTGCGGTGGTAGCCGGCGCGCGCGGCGAATCGTGCCGTCGTATTGGATTTGCCGATTTGCTCCAGGGCCGCGCCGTTGCCCTGCATCACGGCCAGGGTGATGCCATGGCTGTCTTCAGCGACCACATCGCCGGCCACGGCAGGAGCGGCCACGCTCAGTGCGATCGCTGCGGACATCAGAAATTTCATTGCGTCAGCTCCTCTATGACACGTATCGGCCGCCCGGAGTACCGGGCGGCCGAAGTTCCGGTGCAGCTTTAGAACCCGCTGATGACCAAGTTGAACTGGCCGGTGAACGAGTTGGTATTCGGGTCGAACGTTAGACCGATGTTGAACGACACACCGTTACCGAAGTCCTGATTGTAGGTCGCGTTGTAGTTACTCACATTGAAGTGATCGGTGGTCAGACCGAGGGTGTAGGTCTGGCCTGCATACTGGAAGCTGCCACTGCCAGCCAGCCCCCAGTTGCCATTGGTCAGGTTCAGATTCTCGGTCAGGTTGAAGGTCAGGTTGTAGTCCTGCAGCTGCCACGTTTGGGTTGCGCTGGCTACACCGTTGCCATCAATGCTGGCGTTGGAGCTGAAGGTGGTCTCGCTACCGCCTCCCTCGCCACCTCCACCGCCACCGCCACCGCCACCACCGCCACCGCCATCGCCCGGATCCCACGGCTCGCCCCAGTCCGGCGGATCCGGGTTCGGGCCCCAGTCGTCCGGCGGCCTTACTTCTACCGGTGGCAGGTCATTGGTATCTACCTGCGCGCCACCGGAGATCAATGCGAGCTCTTCGGGGGAGAGATCACGAATTCCACTTGCAGACATTGCACAACTCCTTTGTTTGTCCGTTAGCCATTCATTTGATCTGAATCACCGCTCCCTTGCTTGCGGCAGGCTCACTACTATCACAAGTCCGTGTCCCCTGGATATCAGGAAATCCTGATCTCCAATCAGAATCCTCACGCATAAAAATGAATGGGCTCGTCAAGGATCTCGGCATGAACGAAGATCAGTTCCGCAGTTTTGAGCTCTGCAGGCGGCACTTTTTCTTTCCGGACATCGTGACCTCTGATGAGCTCTACGAGCGAGCGAAGTTCATCGTGGAATTAACAGACTAGGGCATGGATGTCTGTCCCTGCAGCCAAATCCTCTTCAACTAGGTATGACCTGCCTCGTGGGCTTGCTTCATCGCTGGCGCTGAATACGAACAGACGTCTTAAGTAATCTCCAGGAACAACCTCACGACCCGTCTGGCTCGGGGTGGCATGGCAGCACTAACCTGGCCGGAGGGGCAACTAGATGTTGTAAGAGTTCCCAGGACGTCGCGTGTAGGGTTGTGCGGTGAGGGCCGTGCTGCAATCCTCCCTCAAGAACTGAGCGAAACCGGATCATCAGTGATAGCAGTTCCTACCGCGGCAGTATTTCCAGACGACACACCTTGCACGCCAGGCGTCCAGAGAGCGGCGCGAGGCTCTTTGTTTAGTAAGAGAAATTTGAAGCACTGACAGTTTCTCCCTCAGTCGCATGCCTTTGATCGATTCGCACCAACTCTGAAAATTGTCAGCCCACCAGTGCCGCCGCACTCGCGCTGTGGTGCGGCGCTCGAAAGGGCCGCTGCCGCCATCGTCTTGGGTCCAGCCCCTCACCGCTCACCGAGGCAATCGCGGCCAGCTGCAATGCCTCGGCTTCCTCGGTGTCCGGCAACAGACTGGGCAGGCGCGAGGCCAACAGCGTCTTGCCGCAGCCAGGGCTGCCAATCAGCAATAGATGGTGACCACCGGCAGCGGCGACTTCCAACGCACGCCGCGCATGTGCCTGCCCGCGCACGTCGGCCAGATCGGGCAGCGGTAACTGTGACGTGTCCACGCGCTCCACGGGTGGCAACAAGCGCGGATTGCCCAACCCGGCGCAGCATTCCAGTAGCGTGCGCGCCACGCGCACATCAGCGTGCTCGGCCAACGCCGCCTCGGCGGCATTGCCCGGCGGCACCACCAGGATGCGGCCGGCATCAGCCGCCGCAATCGCAGCCGGCAGCGCACCCGCCACCGGCCGCAGTTCGCCGGTCAGCCCCAGCTCGCCCAGGAACTCGTATTGCAGCAGCGACTGCGGATCGACCTGGCCACTGGCCGCCAGAATGCCCAGCGCGATGGCCAGGTCGTAGCGCCCACCTTCCTTGGGTAGATCGGCGGGCGCGAGGTTCAACGTGATGCGCCGCTGCGGAAAGTCAAAGCGCGCGCAGAGCAGGGCGGCTCGCACGCGCTCGCGTGATTCGCGAACGCTGGTCTCGGCCAGGCCGACAATCTGGGTGACAGGCAGGCCGCCAGAGAGATGCACTTCCACCCGCACCAGCGGGGCATCGACCCCGGCGCGGGCACGGCTGTGGACCAGCGCCAGGCTCATGTTTGGGTTCCTGCAGAGGGATGCTCGATGGTGCGGCAGGCGTTCCGCAGGGAACCATCGGGTATTGCGGGTGAAACGGCTAGGGGGATTCTGGTCAAGGGTGGCCCGGCGTCTTGAATAGACATCGCGGTTCAGCGGCTCCCGGGTCTTTGACGCGTCCAAACCGCACCTGGATCCAGTGCGGCCTACTTAACTGACGGTATCCCGGTGATAAGCGATGGCGGGTTCGCGCCGGCGGCAGCATTGCGACGCGCATTTTCATCGCCTCATTGCTAGAGTCGTGATAAAGCCGCGACCAAGGAGGGCATGACCAGATGCTTCACGAGAACAACGCACTTGGGCTGTTCCTGTATGCCTGGGGCTACAAAGACGCTGAGGTTGGTCGGGTCGGCGCGCGGTTGCTTGCAACAGCACAATCTTTCCTTGACCACCTCATCGGTGATCTGATCGGTCAGGGAGAGGAAGGTCGATGGTTTCTGATGGAGTTCAAGCGTGAAAGGCGCGGGTTCTTCGAGGAGGCCCATAAGAAGCCGGCTCGAAAAAATCTGATGGATGCACTATGGGCCAATCATGATCTCGCCGAGCTGTCTGCCTATGCGCACTTTGCGTGTTGGTTACAAGGTGACGACATTACAATCCAACAGTACGTGGTGGCCACTGACGATGCTCGAGTAGACGGTTATCCGCCCCACAGGATGCCCTTTGTCAGGGGCTCACTGGGCTTTGGCCGGGCGTACGAGTATCTCACCGAAGCCGATTCGACTCCTTTCCCGCACAGATCCGAAGACCTTTTCTCGCACGGAACAGGTGTAACCGGTGAGGGCATGCGGAAGTATCTGGCGGCGGTGCTTGCCGCGCACGATCACAACGTGGACCCCGGCGTAGAAGTCAACGCACTGTTGGGCTTTACTCCGAACTCGGGTAAGCCCGTCGTCCTGGTGCCCACAAACTTTGGCGGCCTTCTAGAGGCTTTTGAGCGTGCCCTGCGGACTTCAGCTGCGGCTACAGGACATGAGCATTCGAAGAGTCAGGCATCCGAGTCAAGTGAGGGTTAGACCGCAGCCCATGCCAGCGGCGCGGTGAGCAAGGTTACGGAGGCGAGGGAATCCAAGTTCAGCATCATGCACAGGCGCCCTGTGGGCATCTACCTCGGATTGCTGGCGAAGTCGCTAAGGGAGTTCTGGCCAGTGACTGATGACAGTGTCCAGATTCGCAATCCGCAACAGTCTGCTTGCCTGGCGTCTCTTGCTCGCCCCAAGCAGACACCGTTGCTCATCAGGCACCAACCCATTGAAGCGCCCCAACCGCGTCTCAACCCACGAAGGCCCCGCACTTTCCACCAGCAGTCGGCCTTGGCTCTGGTGCAGATCCAGCCAGCGTTCGAAGCTGATGCGCAGACGCTCGATATCCGGCGCCCGCCAGCGGGCGTCGGCAGGCATGCGGATCAGCACGCGCGAAGGCGCATTCTCCACGTCCATCACCACAACGCCCTTGTACCGGATCTCGAAGGATGTCGCCCCCGCATGGCGCGCGTGCAGTTCAAAACCCTCGTGGGTCTTCGCGGTCACAAAGCCGAGCGCATCACTGTGCAGCAGGCGGTAGTCGGCCGGCTGCAGGTTCTGGTAGGCCCACACCTGATCGCCCGCGGGCTCGGGCCACTCCACGCACATCGCGCCGATCACCGCGATGCACACCGCCGCAACGGCCAGGCCGTGCATCTTCATTCGTCACCCCACACACAGGCAGAAAGGTCCGCGCCATAAGCGCGCTCAGTCCTTGGGTCGCATCCGCTCGTGGATGAAGGCGGTCAGCGCGAGATCGGCCATCACCAGTCCCTCCATCACCCGGTCGCCCACGTACTGTTCGGGCTCGCCGTTCTGGCGCGTGCGCTCGGCCGCCAGCAGGATCTCCTGCACGATGCGCTGGCCGGTGAGCGCGCAGTCGGCGTCGGACAACGCCATCTGCCGGCTGCGCAGGTGATGTCGCTCGGGCCACGGCTGGCCGTCGGCCGCAGCGCCCGCGCCGATGGCGTGCAGGATGGCGATGAGGCTGTTGGGGTCCAGCGCGGGCGCGGGTGACGGCGCTTTCTGGATGGGGCGCGGGGGCGGGGAGTGCGGTGTGGTCATGGCGGGCTCCGTGCATGCAGGCAGAAGCCGCCACCGATAAAGGTGGCGGACAGGGCGTGGCTCGAAAACCGGTTGCTAGACAAAGCCGGCGGGTACAAGACCCCCACGCCCCGCCCGCCATAGCCGGCAGACGGATTGCCAGCCGGCACCACGCGAGGTGATGCCGGCTGGCAAGCGCAAACTTACGTCTAGCAATCCGGGTTTTCGAGTCCCGACCACCGATGCACGGTGGCGCAGTAACGATTACCTGCTGTTGTGCGGAATGCCAACGGGTAGGGGTCAATGCCGCCAAAACCCGAGACGTTTTTGGCATTGTCGCATAGCCCCGGATGCGGCGAGAGCCTTGGCGTGCTTGGCGGAATGGCACTTCTGGAACGGAGTCGTCAGAACCTTCCGTCAGAGATGTAGGGCGCGGCAAATGCGACAGCACTCGCCCATCGGACATGTGTGATCGCTCATGCAACCGAACCGCTGCGACACCCGCTGGATGGTTTAAATGACTTCTTGCCTATTGAACCTACCGAGTGCCGCGCGCAACCTGACTACTGCTGTAGTCACGCGGGGCTGCCCTGCCCGCAGCAGGACGGTCTTGTAGCGTTTGAACGGATTCCACCCACTGGCGCAGGCCAATACAAGGATCACTGTACGTGTTACGCCGCAATCGACTTCTTCTGTCTGCGGGTCTGCTCCCGCTTCCGTGGTTCCTGTTCTGGACCGGCGTTGCCGCCCTGTTCGCGCCGGGCTACAACCCGCTTGCACAGCACGCCAGCGAGCTGCTGCAGGCGCCAACGCTTGCAAGCATCTGCGGCCGGATCGCCGCCATCGGCTCCGGTGTCGGCTTCGTGGCATTTGCCATCGGAGTGTGGCGGGAGTCCGGCCGCGGGATTGCCGTAGGTGCGATCTGCTGGATGATCTTTGGCATCTCCATGCTGACCAACGGGCTCTGGCCCATGGGCCATCCGATGCACGGCTTCTACACCATCGGTATCGCAAACATCATTGCACCGGCGATGTCGCACATCGAACTGAGCGCGTGGTCTGCCAACCGAAGGGCGTACGCCGTGACTGCTATGGTGAGCATCGGGGGCATCGTCTATCTCTGGTTGAACGTGGTGGGAGCGGATCCGGAGGGGTTCAGGGGGCTGACTCAGCGCCTGTTCTCGTCGATCAACTCGCTGTGGCCGTTCCTGGTTGCGCTGTATCTGCTGCGCAGGCGTTGAAGCGCGCTAAAGGCGCAGCCCTTGCACTGATGGGCATACATGCGGGTTGAAGTGTTCAAGTAGTGGTCGGCCCACTACTTCTGACTGGATGAAGGACCGCACGTGATGAAACTGCCAGCGCTACTTGGTACACCTTCCCAGTCAACTGGCGTTCGACGAGCTCCTGGCCGGGCTGTTGGCCTGCTGTGTCGGGAGTTTCCTGGAAGCCCTCGCAGGACATTCCGTTACCACAACCGACGGCGCCCTGTTGGGCGACGTGAGTACGCTGTTTGGCTTTTGCTTACTTGCCCTGTCGGTGTCGGGAGCGCTGACCGTCCGGGGCGAGCTGTCCGGGTTGATCAGGCCATACGGACGCAAGGCGCCCTACCGGCAAGAGGCGCAGGCGACGCATCGGATGGTGCTGCCGATCGTCGTGGCGGTACTGTCATGGACGGGCCTGATGACGGCCTTCATCATTGGGGCGATGATGCGCTCTAGGGTAGGCGCTGATGGTGGTGCTGGCATCTCCGGATTCCCCAGCCGAAAGCACTGGTGGGTTCCATACTGGAAGCCGGGCGGGATGGTGATTAATCCGGAATCGGTTGCCCTTGGGTATGAAGTGTTTCTTTAAGAAGAGAAACCTCCCATCTACCAAGAGTCAAATCGGTCCACCACGACATCGCCAAGCTAGCCCCCACCTTTTAGCGGGAACAATTTGATAGCCTTCGCGTGGTCCCGATAGGGTTGCTGCGAAATTTAGGTGTCATTCCTTCGAATGCGTAGGCCGTAGCAAGACCTTTTCACATCTGCTCGATAGACTCGGACCTCTGGATAGCCCAGTGCCTCACGCTCGGCTTGGAGCTGAGCAACAAGCGATTCGAGCGACTTTGGAAAATTGCATCCCAAGATGATGCCAGACAGGCAAGAAGGTTCGAATTTGAGAAAACGAGAGCTGATGTCAACTGCCACGATGCGTCGTTCATTCTCATAGCGCCAACAAGGACTTTTTCGGGTGAGGATGGCTCTGAGAACGGCTGGATCCATGTCCGGCCATCGAAGCGTCGGATAGACGTCGCTGTAGTCGACTAGCTGAGCTGCGAGGAAAATTGCTGGGTCAGGTGCCGTCCGCAGTTGAATACAGATGCCTTTGTGAGAGTCGGCGTAATGTGACCACATCAATAGATCTCTGGGGTCTGATGCAAGGCAGATCACTCCATGGCGATGCCGCTCAAATGTATTGGGGTCATCCATGACTTTGGGCAATTGCAGCATGTTTCTCGTCAGGAGAGCTTCTTGGTCGCGCCTCTTCAGCGCGCGCCATCCTGGTGAAGTAGATAGCCAGCGTTTAACTTTCCTGCGAATTGCAGTGCTATCTCCATGACGGATTACTTTGAACCTGAATTCAAATGGGTCATTGAAGTCAGCGGGTGACGAAAGATAAAGCGATGACTCGATCATGAGGGTCTTGAGGTTGCGTAAGGAATCCGATGACCCATCAAACTTCATGTACTTGTAGTGGTGTCTGGGCGTGTTCTCGTCCAGCAGCAGTCGACGAATCTCAAACGGCGGCGCGCTCTTTGCGATCGCTCTCAACTTCTCAAGATTGGGGATCTGAATTGGTTGCGGTATCCGCCCATCCGGAGGAACTAAATCGCTTTTCAAGTGCATCCTCTTCGTGAAATGGCCAGCACTGAAGCCTATCCGGAACATCTCAATTCGACTAGTCGCTAGAGCCGGTCTTATGCGCGGAGGATGCCGAGCGGTTCCTCAACCGAGGCGTCGTCCACCGTCGGAAGAGAGTGGTCGTAGATGTTTAGCACTGAACCTGAAAACCTTGAGAAGCGCAGATCTTTGAAATCCTCGATCAGCTCACCGGCGATCTCGCCGTATGGCAGTCATTTGCACGCTTCCGGCCTGATCTGTTCTGCGGTCTCTTCATGGGCAGCAGCAACGATGGTGTCTCGCTTTCGCCCCGCGCGCTGCTTGCCCTAGGGCAGCGCGGCATCGAGCTCGGGCTGGACATCTACGATGCCGAGCAAGAGGTGCGCACCGCCCAACGCCAGCAGGTCATCAGTTGATGATCTCCCCACTCCCCGAAGCAACAAACGCCTTCAACTGCCGGACGAACTCCGCGTCATACAGCTCCCACTCCACAATCTCCCCCACAATCCGCAACGGCTGCGTACTCCGATACGACCGCGTCGGATTCCCGGGAAACTTCTTGTTGGTCACATTCGGGTCGTCTTCAAACGGCCCGGTCGGCTCCACCACATACACGCGTGGCCGCCCCTCACCTCGGGCCATCTCCGCAGCCAACCCGGCGCCCTTGGCAATCGTGGTGAAGTAGATGTGGTTCATCACCACGCTGTCGCGATAGTTGGAGCGGAAACCTGCACTCAGCAACTCGCCCACCGCCAGATCAGCGCGGGTGCCGTGATAGAACGGCCCGGCGACCTGGTCGCAGGTGTCATGCGAAACGGGTGTCCATTCGGTGTCCTGCGCCATCGGCACTGCCCCTGCGTGTCCTGCCGGATCGACAGGCCGGCGAGTCTAGGGCGCCCGGTGGGCCTTGCTGCAAGGCCCCATCCGGGAAATAATCTGTAAACGGGAGGCGCAGTGCGCCTCCTTTTTTCATTCTGCGGCGCCGCGCCCTTCCAGCTCGCGCACGGCGGTTTCCAGTGCGTCCAGCTTCTGGCGGGTCTTCAGCAGCACGGCGCGCTGCACTTCGAACTCTTCGCGGGTGACCAGGTCCAGCTTGGCCAGGCCGGCCTGCAGCGCGCTCTTGAAGGTGGCCTGCAGTTCCTCGCGCGATTCGCGCAGGCCCGGCGGCACCAGGTCGCTGAGGCGACGGGCGAGGTCATCGATTTGATTCAGGTCGATCATGGGGTGCTCCGTGGGGGTGGGCCCGTGCATGCGGCGCGGGCAGGCCATTCGGGCACAAGGATACTGCTGGCACCCAGTGCCCGGACAGGTCGCAGCGGCTTCGCACCGGCCGCGTTCAGGCGCTATCCTCCACGCCGGAAGACAGGAGATAGACGATGAAGATGGTCATGGCGGTGATCAAGCCGTTCAAGCTCGACGACGTGCGCGAAGCGCTGGCCGAGCGAGGGGTCACTGGTATCACGGTGACGGAAGTGAAGGGCTTTGGTCGCCAGAAGGGCCACACCGAGCTGTACCGTGGCGCGGAGTATGTGGTCGATTTCCTGCCGAAGGTGAAGCTGGAAGTGGCGGTGACCGATGACCAGGTGGAGGCGGTGGTTGAGGCCATCGTGAAGGCCGCCGGCACCGGCAAGATTGGTGACGGCAAGGTGTTCGTGTACGACCTGGGCAGCGTTGTGCGTATTCGTACCGGTGAGTTGGACGCGGACGCGTTGTAACCCGTTCGGCGGGATGTTGTAGAGCCGAGCCGATGCTCGGCTTGCTCTTTGTAGAGTCGAGCTTGCTCGACTGCTCTGCGCTTAAGTCGAGCAAGCTCGACTCTACGAAACGGCAGCCGAGCATCGGCTCGGCTCTACAGAAAAGCGGTCGAGCAAGCTCGACCCCTACCGGCGCTTCGCCCACTTGTAGAACCGCTTCCAGCCCTGCCGCACGGCAGCAACCCAACCCGGGTCGGCCACCAGTGCGGCCTGCGCCGCACTTGGCGCCTGGCCGGTCACGCGCTGGCGGATCTTCAGCAGGTTTTTCATGTCGCTGCGGCGCATCTGCCGGCTCAGTGGGCCGCGACGCAGCCAGCGGGGTACGCGCCAGGCGGAGGTGAAATCCAGCAGCACCGGCACGCCGCCACTGACCACCACGTTGGTGCCATGCAGGTCGTTGTGGGTGATGCCGGCGGCGTGCAAACGGCTGAGCGCGTGCTGCAGCTGCTCGAACACGTCATTGCCCACGGCTTGCGCGGTGCTCAGGGTCTGGCCGGGGATGAATTCCATGCCCAGCGCCAGGCCACCGAGGGTGCCGAGCAGCGCGGGGGCATGCTTCCAGCCGCCCAGGCGCTGCAGCATGCGGGCTTCACGGCGCACCATCAGCCGGGCGATCAGTGAAACAGGAGTGCCGCGGTAGCGGGAATAGTCCTTGATGACCGCCTCGCGCCCGTCCAGGCAGGTGCGATAGACGTCGGGGGCCAGGAAGCGTTCGCCGCGCTTGAGCAGCAGCGGGGTGGCGGCGTCGTCGCCGCAGGAGGAGGGGGGCAGAGCAGGAAGATACATGTCGGGGTCTCGGACGACCCGGTGGGTGGCGCAAAGCGTCAAGCGAACCGGTGTTACAGGGAGTTACTAAGTTTTCGTTAATTTTAGTACTCGCCAGTTCGCTATTCCACGATTTGTCGGAGAAATGTCGGGGTCGTGGCTGGAACAGTTCGTCGCGCTCAATCGGACAATTCTGTCTCACTTGGTCGACGGTTCTTTCAGAATCAATAGGTTGGGCCTCGCATCGGTTCGTTCATCCGCAGCCCGCTGAACGCCGCGCACGCCCGGCTTGACCCCGACGCACGGCCTGCCGACCATAAGCTGTTAATTCGCGACATCGGCGGCCGCCCCTTCCTGGCACGTCCCCGTCCCCTGCCGCGGTCCCCACCGGTGCTGGCCGTCCGGCCGTGCATCGCCCTGATTCCCGTTCCGGCTGCGGCTGGAGGAAAGTGTTTTGATCATCAAAATCGTCATTGCAGCGCTGTTCGTCGCCTGCGTGCTGTACATCCACTTCCGTGGCAAGGTCCGCGCGCGCTGGTCGCGCCAGCTGCTGGACCATTCCAGTTTCATGGCCCCGATCAACGTGGTCATGTACATGTTCTCGAAGGTGCCGACCACGCCGTTCCTGGACCCGGCCAAGGAGTTCCCGCAGCTGGAGCCGCTGCGCCAGAACTGGCAGATGATCCGCGACGAGGCGCTGGCGCTGCGCGATGCACAGAAGATCGCAGCCTCCAGCACGTTCAACGATGCCGGCTTCAATTCGTTCTTCCGCCGTGGCTGGAAGCGCTTCTACCTGAAGTGGTACGGCCCGTCGCACCCGTCGGCGAAGGCGATGTGCCCGAAGACCACGGCGTTGCTGGAGTCGCTGCCGGACGTGCGTGCGGCGATGTTCGCGCAGCTGCCGTCGGGCAGCGAACTGCGCCCGCACCGCGACCCGTTCGCCGGTTCGCTGCGCCTGCACCTGGGCCTGGCCACGCCCAACAATGACGGCTGCTACATCGAAGTGGACGGCATCAAGAAGAGCTGGCGCGACGGCGAGTGGATGATGTTCGACGAGACCTACATCCACCACGCGCACAACGAGACGCCCGATGACCGGGTGATCCTGTTCTGCGACATCGCCCGCCCGCTGCGTTTCGGCCTGCCGAGCCTGTTCAACCGTGCGGTGGCGGCCACGTTGCTGGCCGGCGGTGCGTCGCCGAACCTGCCGGGTGACCCGACCGGTGGCGTCAACAAGGCGTTCGGCAGCGTCTACAAGGTGCGCCTGAAGGCCAAGGCGCTGCGCGAGCGCAGCGTGGTGGCCTACCAGCTGATCAAGTGGGGCCTGGTGGTGGCGGTGATCGCCGGTATCTGGGCGCTTTGATCGTTGCATGAGGTTGCCGGCCAGCGGCCGGCATTACCGGAACATGAAAAAACCCGCGCTGTCGCCAGCGCGGGTTTTTCTTTTGCCTTGGTGGGTGCCGACCGTTGGTCGGCACGCCTTACTTCAGTGCAGCCTGCACGAACGGCGGGGTCACCAGCACGCCGGTGTGCAGCGCGGCGGTGTAGTACAGGGTGTTGAAGGTCTTGGCGGCCGAGTCGGCCTGGCGGAAGTCGAAGCTGCTGTCGCCCTTGCGCGCCATGGTCACGCTCCACCAGCCGGTGGGGTAGCACGGCTGCGGGAACGGCAGGGTCTTGAACGAGCCGAAGCCGGCCTTGCCCATCTCGGTGCGCATTTCGTTGATCAGGTCCAGCTGCATCAGCGGCGACTCGGACTGCTGCACCAGGATGCCGTCGTCCTTCAGGGCCTTGAAGCAGCTCTCGTAGAAGGCCTTGTTGAACAGGCCTTCGCCCGGGCCGACCGGGTCGGTCGAATCGACGATCACCACGTCCACGCTGCCCGCCGGGCAGTTGGCCATGTAGGCCACGCCGTCGTCGAACAGCAGCTCGGCGCGGGCGTCGTCGTTGGAATCGCACAGTTCCGGGAAGTGCTTGCGCGCCATCACGGTGACCTGCTCGTCGATATCGCACTGGGTCACGCTCTCCACGCCCTTGTGCTTGAGCACTTCGCGCAGGGTGCCGCAGTCGCCGCCACCGATGATCACCACGCGCTTGGGCGCGGCGTGGGTGAACAGCACCGGGTGGCTGATCATCTCGTGGTAGAAGAAGTTGTCCTTGCTGGTCAGCATGATGGCCCCGTCGATGGTCATCAGGTTGCCCCAGTCGGTGGTCTGGAAGATCTCGATCTTCTGGAACGGCGACTGCACCTCGTCCAGCTTGCCGGTGATGCGGTAGCCGATGGCCGAGCCGGTGCGCTCGAAGTGTTCGATGTACCAGTTGTTGCTGTCAGTCATTGGAAAACAGTCCTGTTCGGAGGGGTGGAGCCGGGCTGGCGGGCGGGGCCGCGTGGCACAGATGCCACATCCGGACGGATCGGCCCGTTCAGGTTGGAACCTGTCACGGGCGCGGGCGCGCATGATAACGAACCTGTGGGCATATAGGCGTTATCATGCCCCCCCTTTTATTGCCAACAAGGCCGACTGAAATGACCGATTGGTCCCTCGACCAAGCCCGCAAGACCTACTCGATCCCGCATTGGGCGGACGGTTACTTCGACGTGGATCAGGCCGGGCACATGGTGGTGAGACCGACCGGGGCGGACGGCCCGGTGGTGTCGCTGCCCAAGGTGGTCGATGCGGCGCGCGCGGCCGGCGCCAAGCTGCCGCTGCTGGTGCGCTTCCCGGACATCCTCGGCCAGCGCCTGGGCAAGCTGCAGGCAGCCTTCGGCCAGGCCCAGCAGGACTGGGAGTACAGCGGCGGCTACACCGCCGTGTACCCGATCAAGGTCAATCAGACCCGCGGCGTGGCCGGCACCCTGGCCAGCCACCACGGCGAAGGCTTCGGCCTTGAAGCGGGCAGCAAGCCCGAGCTGATGGCCGTGCTGGCGCTGTCGCGCCCGGGTGGCCTGATCGTCTGCAACGGTTACAAGGACCGCGAGTACATCCGCCTGGCCCTGATCGGCCGCAAGCTGGGCCTGCAGACCTTCATCGTCATCGAGAAGCCGTCCGAGCTGAAGCTGGTGCTGGAAGAGTCCAAGGCGCTGGACGTGAAGCCGGGCCTGGGCGTGCGCATGCGCCTGGCCTCGCTGGGCGCCGGCAAGTGGCAGAACAGCGGTGGCGACAAGGCCAAGTTCGGCCTGTCCCCGCGCCAGCTGCTGGACCTGTGGAAGTCGCTGCGTGACACCGAGTACGCCGACTGCCTGAACCTGCTGCACTTCCACATGGGCTCGCAGATCTCCAACGTGCGCGACATCGCCAACGGCATGCGCGAAGCCACCCGCTACTTCGTGGAGCTGTCGCGCCTGGGCGCGAAGATCACCCACGTCGATGTGGGCGGTGGCCTGGGCGTGGATTACGAAGGCACCCGTTCGCGCAGCTTCTGCTCGATCAACTACGGCCTGCATTCCTACGCCAGCAACATCGTGCAGCCGCTGGCCAATGCCTGCGAAGAATTCGGCCTGACCCCGCCGCGCATCGTCACCGAGTGCGGCCGTGCGATGACCGCGCACCACGCGGTGCTGATCGCCAATGTGTCGGAGGTGGAAGAGGCGCAGGAAGGCCGCGTGCCGGACCAGCACGACGACGAACCGGCGGCGATCCGCCACCTGCGCGAGATCCACGACGAGCTGGACGTGCGCCCGGCGGTGGAACTGTTCCAGGAAGCGCAGCATTTCCATGCCGAAGGCCTGGCCAGCTACGCGCTGGGCCAGATCGACCTGCCGCAGCGTGCGCGCATCGACGATCTGTTCTACGCCATCGCCCACGGCGTGCGTGCGCGCCTGAGCTACGACGAGAAGAGCCATCGCCCGGTGCTGGACGAACTGAACGAGCGCCTGGTCGACAAGTACTTCGTCAACTTCAGCGTGTTCGAATCGATCCCGGACGTGTGGGCGATCGACCAGGTGTTCCCGATCGTGCCGATCGAGCGCCTGGACGAGACCCCGGACCGCCGCGGCATCATCGCCGACATGACCTGCGACTCGGACGGCATGGTGGAAACCTATGTCGAGAACGAGAGCCTGGACAGCTCGCTGCCGCTGCACAAGATGAAGCCGGGCGAGAGCTACCGCATCGGCTTCTTCATGGTCGGCGCCTACCAGGAAATCCTGGGCGACATCCATAACCTGTTCGGCGATACCGACGCGGTGGAAGTGCTGGCCGATGCCGATGGCTACGCGATCACCCAGCAGCGCCGTGGTGACACCACCGACGTGATGCTGGATTACGTGGGTTACCGCCTGGACGAACTGCGTGCGACCTATGCGCAGCGCGTGGCCGAGGCGCAGCTGTCGCCGGAACGCGCGCAGGAGTTGTCGGAAGCGCTGGAAGCCGGCCTGACCGGTTACACCTACCTGTCCGACGAACCGCTGGTCTGATGGACGGCGCCGGGTTTGCCCGGCGCTACCGTTGCCGATGAGCGCACGCGCGATCTTCCATCTGTTCCTGCATGCCGCCGTGCCAGCCCTGCTGGCATGGCTGTTCTGGCGCAAGCGCTTTGCCTCGGCGTGGTTGCTGATGCTGCTGGGCTGGATCATCGATCTGGATCATCTGCTGGCCGATCCGATCTATGCACCGAACCGCTGCAGCATCGGTTTCCACCCGCTGCACACCGCACCGGCCATCGCGGTCTACGCCGGGCTGTGCGTGCCGAAGAAAACGCGGTTGTTCGGCATCGGTTTGATCATCCACATCGTGCTGGACGCGATTGATTGCTGGTGGATGCATCACCGTTGATGCTTGGTGCGTGTCGACTAAGGTCGACACCTACCGGGTGCACGATGGCGGACGGAACTGACGGACTGCTCTGGTGGATGCCGACCTTGGTCGGCGCTTTTGATGCGTGTCGACCAAGGTCGACACCTACCGGGTGCACGGCGATCGGTCGGATTGGCGCTTGGTAGAGCCGGCCGCTGGCCGGCTTCCGCGGGGCGTTGCCGGTGACCACGTGGTTGCCGGCCAGCGGCCGGCACTACCCACCGTTAGGTTGGCCGCTTCACGCCACCGGCAACCACAACGTTGCACGCAGGCCGGGCTGCGCATTCTCCAACGCAAAGCGCCCGCCATAACTGGCGGCGATATCGCCCACGATGGCCAGGCCCAGGCCACTGCTGCCCTCGCGCTCATCCAGCCGCACGCCGCGCTGTGTGACCTGTGACAGTGACTCCGCGGCCAGGCCCGGCCCGTCATCACGCACTTCGATGCGCAACTGCCCGTCGCGGGCTTCCGCTTCGACAGTCACCTGCTGTTGCGCCCAGCGCCCGGCGTTGTCCAACAGGTTGCCCAGCATCTCTTCCAGATCCGCACTGGCACCGGCGAACTGCAGCGCCGGATCGATGCCTGCCGCCGTGAACGTGACGCCACGTTCGCCATGCACGCGTGCCATCAGCCGGCACATCGCCTGTGCGACGGCCGCCACGTCGGTGCGCTGGCGATGGTCTGCGGCCAACCCTGCGGCCAGGTAGCGGTCGACACTGGCCTGCATGCGCGCACTCTGCTCGCGCACGGTGGCACGCCAGTGCGCGCCGTCGCCGTCAGCCTCGGTGGCCAATACGCTCAGTGGGGTCTTCAGCGCATGCGCCAGATCCTGTGCACTGGTGCGCGCGCGCGCGACCATGCGTTGCTGGTGGTCCAGCAGCGCGTTGAGTTCTTCGCCCAGTGGCGCGACCTCCGCCCCAAGTCCCTGCGTCTCGATGCGCTGCGCATCGCCGCGCCGAACCCGTTCCAGCTGTGCACCGAGGCGGTGCAGCGGACGCAATCCGAAGTGCACCTGGCTGGCCAGCACCGCCAGCCAGGCCGCGACCAGCACACCCAGCGCGATGGCGGTGCGCCTGCGGAATGCGGCGACATCCGCATCCAGCGCGCTGCGATCGGTGGCGACCGCGGCCACGAACGGTTCGCTGGCGCGTGGCAGGCGAACCTCCTGCACGCGTGCACGCAGGGATTGCTGCAGTGGTCCGGCCAGATTGCGCGTGGCCGCACCTGTGGCCGCGGTTGGCAGGGTTTCATCCCACAGCGAGCGCGACTGCAGCAGCACGCGGCCATCGGCACCGGCAATCTGCCAATAGGCACCGGAGAACACGCGCTGGAAGCGCGCGTCATTCGGTTCCTGGCGCAGGCGCAGCTGTCCTTCCGGGTCCACTTCGGCCTGCGCCAGCAGGGTCAGCATGTCCTGCTGCAGTTCGTGGTCGAGGCGGTCACGCGCGCTGCGTTTGAACAGTTCGCCCAGCAGCGCGCTGGCCAGCAGCGAAACCAGCAGCAGGCCGGCGCCGCCAGCCAGCAGCAGGCGCCGTCGCAGCGAGGGCTGCCGGCTCATGGCGCGGCCAGCCGCCAGCCCTGGCCGCGCACGGTCTGGATCAGATCGATGCCGAGCTTGCGGCGCACCCGACCCAGCAGCACGTCCAGCGCGTTGGAGTCCGGGTCGTGGCCGCCGTCAAACACCTGTTCGCCCAGGCGGTCGCGGCCGATCACCTGGCCGCTGTGGTGGATGAAGTAACTGAGCAGGCGGAACTCCTGCGGGCTGAGCGACAGCGCTTGGCCGTCCAGCTCGAAGCGGCCGGCGTTGACGTCCAGCTGCAGCGGGCCGCAGTGCAGGCGCGGGCTGGCGTGGCCATGGCTGCGACGGATCAGGGCGCGCAGCCGCAGCACCAGTTCGTCGGCCTGGAACGGTTTGGTCAGGTAATCGTCGGCGCCGGCGTCGAAGCCGGCCAGCTTGTCGTGCCAGCGTCCACGTGCAGTCAGTACCAGCACCGGAAACCCCCGGCCGTTGCCACGCCAGCGCTCGATCACGCTCAGGCCATCCAGTCCGGGCAGGCCGAGATCGACGATGGCGGCCTGCAGGTCTTCGATCTGGCCGATCTCCTCGGCCTGGCGGCCGTCGGCGACCACGTGCACCACGTAGCCGGCCTGTTCCAGCAGGGGCACCAGGCGCTGTGCCAGTGCGGCATCGTCTTCGGCCAACAGGATGCGCATCAGTCGTCGAGCTCCGTCTTCAGCAGCTTTCCGCTGCGCGCATCATAGTCCAGCTCCACCACCACGCCGTCGCCGCGCAGGATCTCCACTTCGTAGACGCCGTCGTCCAGCTCCACTTCCAGCAGTTGGCCCGGAAAGCGCTTGAGTGCATCGCGCACCACGCTTTCCAAGGGTACGTAGCGGCCCTGCTGCACGGCGCGGCGCGCGACCTGCTGCGCCGGGTCCTGTACGGGCGCGGCGGCGGTCGGGGCGTTGGCCATGGCCAGCAGCAGGGGCAGGGTGGCGAGCATCGGGGCGCAGGGAGGGCTGTAGGAACAGGCGTGAGTGTGGCGGGGGTGACTAACAGCTGGCTAACAGTGCCGGCTAAGGAGCTGTTAACCACGGGGTGCATTGTGGCGTTGCCGGGATGGTCCGGCCACGAACACGAACAGGAGAACCCCCATGTTGAAGTCGCTCACCCTCGCCACTGTTGCTCTGCTGGTCATCGCGCCGGCCGTACAGGCCGCGCCGCTGGGCATGGCCCAGGTTGAACAGACCCTGCGCAAGGCCGGCTACACCCAGATCCACGAGATCGAACGCGATGATGGCCTGTGGGAGGCCGACGTGAGCCGCGCCGATGGCCGCTTCAGCGAGGTCTACGTAGACCCGAAGACCGGCGAGATCTTCGATGAGCACAGCAGCCGCGCGCTGTTGACCACCGAGCAGGTACTGGCACGTGCACAGGCGCATGGCCTGCGCGAGATCCATTCGCTGGAACGCGATGGTGCGACCTGGTCGCTGGAAGCCCGCAATGCCCGCAACCAGAAGGTGGAAGTGCGCCTGAGCGGCTATGACGGCCGCATCCTGCACAGCGAGCGCGATGGCTGGCTGGATTGACGCCGGCTATGGTGGGCGCCGACCTTGGTCGGCGCGAAGCGCAAAGCGTGTCGACCAAGGTCCACACCCACCGGCACATGCAAGGTCGACACCTACCAAGCGTACGCAGCGGTAGTGGCCGACCTTGGTCGGCCCGACGCGGGGCTTACCAGCCAAACGGCGGCGGGTAATCCCAGTAACCCGGGCCGCGGCCGTAGTAGCCGCCATACGGGCCGAAGAAGCCCGGGCCCTTGCCTTCGCTCACGTGGATGTTGACGTTGACCCCGTGGGTCTTGCCCTCATCGGTGGTGTAGTTCTTGCTCAGGTTCAGCGTGGCGGCGTTGTAGTGGCTGTTGCCACCGTTCTTGGAATAGCCGATGCCGGTGGTGAAGCTGCCGGACACCTTGACCTTGTCGTCGGTGACGTCGGCGATCTTCGCGTCGTCGTGCACGCGCGGGCCGCTCTTGTCACCGTAGTACGTGCCCGGCGGGTCCTGCTGCAGGGCCGGGTCGTTGAGGTAGCGCATCGGCGCCTGCGGCAGCGTCAGGTCCAGGCCGGCAGCCTGCGGCGCGGTGGCGCCGGCAGCGGACTGGGCCAGCACGGTTCCCGGCAGGGCCAGGCACAGCAGCAGGGTCAGGGGGCGGATCATGACGGCGCTCCAGCGGACAGGTGGCCACGCAACACGCGGCGGTACAGGCCGACGCTAGCAGGGGTTGCTTGAATGATGCCTGTCGGCGCCCGCTTGCGGTAGAGCCAGGCCATGCCTGGCTGCACGCTACAACCGTCCGAACCCGAACAGCCCCGCCAGCGGATGCTTGCGCCGTTCGATCCGGGCCCGCAGCAGCTGCGCGCCGATCATTGAATAGGTGATGCCGTTGCCGCCGTAGGCCATGGCGAAATGCACCCGCGGGCCCCACTGATCGTGCGGGCCGAAGAATGGCAGGCCGTCCGCCGTTTCGGCGAAGGTGCCGGCCCAGGAAAACGCCGGCACCGGGTCCAGCCGTGGGAACCAATGCAGCAGCTGTTTCATCAGCGTGTCGGCCTTGCGCTCTACGCGCCGGTCGCGGCGGGCGGGGATGTCGATGGCGTCGTCCAGCCCGCCCACCAGCAGGCGACGCTCGCCGGTGGCGCGCAGGTACAGGTAGGGGCGGGCGCTTTCCCACACCATCGTGTTGCGCAGCCGGCCGAGCACGTCCGCATCGATGGGATCGGTGATGAAGGCGTAGCTGCTGCGGTTGCGTGCGACCCGTTGCTTGAGCCAGCGCTGGTTGGCATAGCCCATTGCCAGCACCGCGTGGCGGGCATGGATCGTGGCGCCGCCCTCGGTGAGGGCGCTCACGCCGCGTGCGGTGGGTGTGAGCGTGTGCAGCACCGTGCGGTCATACACATTGCCGCCGCGCCGGCGCACGCGCTGCAGCAGCGCATAGGTCAGCCGATAGGGATCGACCCGCGCCGCCTGGCGCGTGAGCAGGGCACCACCGGCATTCACGTCGAAGCGTTCCTGCAGTGCCTCCGGGCCCAGCCAGCGGGCATCCAGGCCGATGCTGCGCCGCGCCTCACCTTCGGCCATCAGGCGCGGCACGTCGCGATGGCGGCTGGCCAGGTACAGGCTGTCCATGCGCAGGAAATCCACGTCTTTCAGGCCGCGAGCGACCTCGCCCAGCGCCGGAATCGCCTCCGCACAGGCCCGGTAAGCCAGTGCAGCGGCGTCCTCGCCATGGCGCTGGGCCAGTTCCAGCAGGTGGGTATCGATCTCGTACTGCAGCAGCGCGGTGCTGGCAGCGGTGCTGCCCCAGCCGATGTCGCGCTGCTCGATCACTGCCGCGTCGTGGCCATGCCGGGACAGTTCGTCGGCAATCAGCGCACCGGTGATGCCGCCGCCCACCACCAGCACGTCGCAGCGCAGGTCGTTCTCCAGCGGCGGGAACGCCTGGATCAATCCATTGCGTACCGCCCACCACGGGTAGCCGCTTTTCAGGTCCATGGCCGTGTGCTGCTCAGGCGGTGGGACGGCCGGTGTGCGGGGTCTGGATAAGTTCGGACAGATCGAAGCCCTGCAGGCGGGCGGTGGCCAGATAATGGTCCTGCACGGTGGCGTCCAGCTGCGGTTCGCGGGCCAGCAGCCACAGGTACTTGCGGTCCGGGCTGCCAACCAGCGCCACGCTGTAGTCCGGAGCGACCTGGATCACCCAGTAGTCGCCCTTGGCGAACGGCAACCAGCGCAGGCCCTTGGGCAGGAAGCTCACCTCCAGGCGCGCGCTGTCATTGTCGACGGCGCAGGCCTCGCCGTTGGCCTCCTCGACCTCGCCATCCATACGGCAGCGGTTGGTGACGCCGACGTTGCCGTTGTCGAGCAGGGTGTAGTGCGCCGACACGTCGGTGCAGCCTTCCGGTTCATGGCGCATCGGCAGGCGCGCGATCTCGTACCAGGTGCCCAGGTAGCGGGGCAGCTTGAGGTCGGCAACGGTCTTCAGCGGCGGGTGCTCGGTCATCGGTCATCGTGGCAGGGGTGGGCCTCCACGATGCCGATGGCCTTGCCATGGGCGGGTGAAGCCGGGGCGATGGCCGTGTCCAGAACGTTCCGTCGCCCCGGCGGAGTGCCCGTTGTCACCGGCGTGGCGGTATCCTGCAGCCAGCGCCGTGTTTTCCTGATCCAACCGAGGTGGAGGTGCCGATGTACCAGGTGATCCTGTTGAAGAGTGAATCCGCGTTCGCACGCGAACAGTGGCCGCAGGTCGATGATCTGGTCGACTATGAAGGCGTGGCCTACAGCCTGCGTGCCGGCCCGCGCCAGCCGCTGCCGACCGACCACGACTGGCACCCGGTGGCGGTGTACGCGCCCGATGAGATCACCGAGGAAGAGTTCCAGGACTGGTACGCGCTGCAGCAGCCGGCTGTGGAAGAGCTGCGCCTGAAGTACTGATGCTCGACGCTGCCAGGGCCGCCGATCCGCCCTTTACCGCCTCTGCCGTATAGTCGCGCGCAGGCGCGGTGGTCCGCGCGAACCGGTGTGGCTGGCTTGTCTTCTTTCCTGCGATCGATCCGTGCACGGGGGCCCTGGTGGGTCCTGATGCTGTGCGCCGCCCTCCTGCTGTCCGCGCCGGTGCTGGCACAGGATGAGGCCCCTACGCCAAAGCAGCAGCTGGCGGATATCGATTCCAGGCTGAAGGAGATCGATCGCAAGCGCGGCGATGCTGAAGCCATCGAGACGCTGGCGATGCTGTCCGAGAATGCCTCGCAGGCGCGGCGTGACGCTGAGGCACTGGAAAAGGAGCTGCAGCCACAGCTGGTTCGCTTCGACGAACAACTGGCGCAGCTGGGCACGCCTGCCGAGGGCACCACCGAGCCGCCCGAACTGGCGGCGCAACGGCGCACCATCAACAAGCAGCGCGATGGCCTGGCCGCTTCAGTGGCGCAGGCCAAGACCAGTGCCGTGCGTGCCCAGCAGCTGGCAACCGACATCGACCAGCAGCGCACTGCACAACGCGCCGAAGACATGGGGAAGAAGGTCGCCTCGCCGTTGTCTCCGGCACTGTGGAGCAAGGTTGCCGAGCGCCTGCCGATCGATATCGCACGCGTCGCGCCGTTGGCCGAGCAGGGGCGCGATACGTTCGTCGCCGGCGTCCGGGCCAATGGCTGGGGCACGCCGTTGCTGGGCCTGATCGCCGCGTTGGTGATGATGTTCCCGCTGCGGCTGTGGCTGCGTAGGCTGGGTCGCGGGTTCGCAGCCTCCGAGCGCGCGCCGGACGGTCGCCTGCGCCGCTCCGGCCTGGCCATGTGGTTGTTGCTGGTCGGTACGCTGCTGCCCGGCTATGCCGTGGTGGTGTTCATTGCCTCGCTCAACGCCGTCGATGCGATCGCCCCGCGCCTGCAGAACGTGGCCGACGGCGTGCAGCAGGCGACCTTCGCCGCTGCGTTCATCGCCGCGCTCAGCGCCTGCTTGCTGGTGCCCAATCGCCCGTCGTGGCGGTTGTTGAACCTGGATGACACCGCCGCGCTGAAGCTGCGCAAATATGCGTGGGGCGCCGCAGCGCTGGCCTGGTTGAGTACGGTGCTGGTCGCCCTCGATCAGGCCACGCGCACCAGCGACGTCACCACGGTGGCGCTGGACGGAGTGATCGCGCTGACCTACCTGGGTCTGATCATGGCGATGCTGGTGACGCTGGCGCGCCTGCACCGACGGCAGACCGCCGAGGCCGAGGCCAAGCTGGAGGCACAGGCCGACGGGCTGACGGCGAGCACGCCGGTGCGGCGCAGCAGCTGGTTGGTGCTGGCGCGCGTGGCGGGCAACATCGCGGTGGTGGCTGCGATCATCGCCACCCTGCTGGGCTACGTGAATTTCGCCAAGTTCGTGAACCAGCAGCTGATCGGCGGCAGCATTGTGGTGATGGCCGCGATGCTGTTGTTCAAGTTCGTCGATGACTTCAGCACGTGGCTGCTCAACGCGGACAGCAAGGTCGGCCAGACCATCCTGCTCAGCACTGGCCTGAGCGTGTCGAGGCTGGAGCAGGCGGGTGTTCTGCTGTCTGCGATGTTGCGCACGCTGGTGGTGCTGGTCGCGCTGCTGGCCCTGGCCGCACCGTTCGGCAACGTCGGCACGATCGTCGAACGCATCGCCTCGCTGGCCAACGGCATCGAGATCAACAAGGACCTGACGCTACAACCCGGCCGTATCGTCACCGGCGTGCTGGTGCTGCTGGTGGGCATGGGGCTGACTCAGCTGTTGCAGCGCTGGCTGACCGACACCTATCTGCCCAAGACCGAGCTGGATCTCGGCGCCCGCAACTCGATCAGCACGATTGCTGGCTACGTCGGCATCATCCTGGTGGGGCTGTGGGCGCTGACCGCGATGGGCCTGAACCTGAAGAACCTGGCGCTGCTGGTCAGCGCCTTGTCAGTGGGTATCGGTTTCGGCCTGCAGGCGATCATCCAGAACTTCGTCTCCGGCCTGATCCTGCTGGCCGAGCGTCCGGTGAAGATCGGCGACTGGGTGAAGCTGGGTGACCAGGAAGGCGACATCCGCCGCATCAACGTGCGTTCGACCGAGATCCAGGTCGGCGACAAGTCGACGCTGATCGTGCCCAACTCCGAGCTGATCACCAAGACCATCCGCAACATGACGATGGGCAACAACCAGGGCCGCATCCAGATCCAGTTCGCGGTGCCGCCCAGCACCGATGTAGGCAACCTGCGCCAAGCGCTGCTGGATGCGTACACCGCGCACACCAACGTGCTGAAGCAGCCGGCGCCGACGGTCTACATCGACAGCATTGCTGGTGGCCAGATCACCATCAACAGCTTTGCGTACGTGGCCAGCCCGCGGCAGGTCTACGCCACCCGCAGCGATCTGTACTTCAGCCTGCTGCAGATCCTCGCCGAGCGGAACATCCCGCTGTCGACCCCGACCGATATCCACATCACCCGCGATCCGCAGGAGTAGGGGTTGTTTTGCAGGGCTGCGCCCTGCACCTGCTACGAGCCGGAGCAACGGCAACAGCCGAAGCAAAAGCTGGATTCCTGTGGGATGGCGGGGCGGGTCCGGTTGCGGGGGACGCCGTGAATCCGTCCGTGGAGGCTTGGCAGCCGCATCCATGCGGCTGACACCCCCGCAACCGGACCCGCCCCGCCTTCGACAGATTTCTGCGACCTGTTGGAGTTGCTTTTGGGGTCAGATCCGTTTTCCGGAGGAAAACGGATCTGACCCCATTTTGATTTTCGATATCTGACAGATTGTGTCGACCAAGGTCGACACCCACCAACAGCACACGAAATCTGTCAGAGGTGGGGCGGTGTCGGAGTGCGGGGTGTCAGCCGCATGGATGCGGCTGCCAAGCCTACAGGGACGTACTTGCGGCGTCCCCGCACTCCGGCACCGCCCCGCCATTCCACGGAATGCACGCCGTTGCCGTTGCCTTTGCCTTTGCCTTTGCTTCTGCTCGTAGCGGGTGCAGGGCGCAGCCCTGCAAAGAACCCTACCCCCGCGGTCGGCTGCGCGAGGGCACCAGTGCGAACGTATCCACTGCCAGCTTCTCGGCATGGTTCAACCACGCGCGGATCTCCAGATCATCCACTTCGTGGTCCAGCCCGAACGACACGTTGATCTTGCCGTTGGCATCGGGCTGCACCCACTGCTGAGCCAGCACCACCTTGCGCTGCGAGGACACCGCTTCGATCCAGAAGCCGCGATCCGGGCGCGTGCTCGCCACCAGCTGCAGCATGTACTGGCCAGCGCGGGTACGGCGGCCCTTCTGGGTGATCATGTGCGCCTGGCGTACGCTCGGGCGCGGGCCCTGGAATGCGTCCAGCGGTGCATCCACCGCGATGCCGCCGCGCAGGTCGTTGTCGCGGTAGAGCTTGATGCCGTTGTCGCGGTTGACCAGCAGGGCGCACCAGTCGCCGTCGGCCGAGCCGTCCTCGAATGCGGTGCAACGGTCGACGTAGGCCAGGGTGTTGTCCGGGTTGGCATCATCGAACTGGCGCGAGGTGTTTTCCAGGTACACCGACATCAAGCCCCAGTCCTTGTCGTACTCCAACAGCACCGGTGGCTGTACGTGCTGCAGGCCGACCACCACCTGGTCGTCGCCATCGATCTTCAGCTCGCGGGTCGGTTCGCCCAGCCATAGCGAACGGGCGAAGGCGAGGTACTGCGGGTAATCGCGGCCGCCGTCGCGCTGGGTGGCCACGCTGGCGCTGGGCGCGCGCTGGGTATCGATCAGCGAACGGCCAAAGCCCATCGTCTTCAGGTTCGGGTCCAGCAGGCTGAGCAGGGTCGCACCCGAATCCAGGGTGGTGCCGGCGTCGGCGCTGAGCTGCTGCGGGGCAATGCCATCGCCCAGGAACAGCAGCAGGTTCTCGCGCTTCTGCCGGGTCAGGATGTGGGTCAGATCGTTGGGCATCGCCAGGTGGTCGGAGGCGATCACGATCAGCGTGTCCTTGCCGTACGGGCTGGCCTGGATGCGCTGCACCAGCTGCGAGATCAGCCGGTCGCTGCACTTGAGCGCGTTGAGCATGTTGATGTTGCCGTACTGGCTCTGGTAGCGCTCACCCTTGCACGACACCGGAAGGTGGCCCGCCGGGTGGTGGGTGTCCATGGTCAGTGTGGTCAGCATGAACGGCGAGCCGGCGCGCGAAAGTTGTTCGAAGCGCTGGTAGGCGGTATCCAGCAGCACGTCGTCGTGCACGCCCCAGGCCGAGTAGTGGATGCGGCCGATCTTCTTCTGCTGCTTGAACCACGCCAGGTCGTGCACTTCATCGAAACCGTGGCTGGCCAGGAACTGGCCCTTGCCGGCGAACTGGCCGTTGGCACCGCCAAGATAATGATTGGTGTAGCCCTGCTGCTTCAGGTAGTCGCCCAGGCACACCGCCTTGGGCAGGAAGCTGCCCATGCGGTCCATGCTGTTCTCATCGCCCTGCGAGGTGGTCAGCGGCACGCCGCACATCGACGACACCAGGCCGGCGATGGTCCAGCCGCTGCCTTCGGCCGAGGCCAGCCCGCGTACGTCCAGCGACTTCGTGGCCAGGCGGTTGAGATTGGGCATCAGGCCCGGGAACACGTTCTCGTCCAGGTAGGTGCGCTCCAGGCTTTCGCCATAGATCCAGACGATGTTGCGCGGACGTTGCAGCGGCTGTGTCGGCACCTGGTACTCGGGGGCGATGCGGGCGAAGTCGACCGGACGCAGCTGCTGGTAGAGGCGCTGGCCGTCGCGGGCCAGCGGGCTGATCATGATCGTGGCCACCCACACGGCCGCGAACCCGGCGAACAACACGCCACCGTGGCCGGGCCGGCGCCAGCGCTTCACCCGCGTGGCGAACAGCGGCAGCAGCGAGACCAGCGCCAGTACGATGAAGCCGGCGATGTAGCCCTTGAAGTCGGAGACACCGGCGCCTTCCATGTCGGCGCCGAGGTGGTACAGGGTTGCAGCGTTGAGCCCATCACCGGACAGCTTGTCGATCAGCCACCACGCGCTGAGCATGAGCAGCAGCAGCGAGAATGCGCTGGCCTTCCACCACACCCACTTGTTGGACGCGAGGAACAGCCAGCACAGCAGCAACAACGACAGCAGCAGTATCCAGAGCATAGGCAGCTTCGGCAGTGACGGGGTGGTGGTGATGGACGTCGTACCGACGCGTGTCCATCCGACCGACGCTGCCACAAGCACATGCACATGACAGGCCGATGACCCGATAGTGCATGCACGAACCTGACTGAAATGTTTGTTGAAATGACGCGCGCGAAATCGCGCTCAGAAGGTAAAACGAGCGTGAAATGGTTCGTTGGATTGCATTAAAAACCGCATGAATACGGGTGTTTTCGCTGACGCGCTAGCGATGCCCGCGTTCTTCGCGTGCCCGCGCGCGACGGTCGAACAGCAATGCACTGGTCACGATGCCAAGGCCGAGCACCACGCCGATGAACAACAGAATCAGGGCAATGAGCGGGTAGCCGAACAGATGCCAGCCAGTGTCGATCTTCATCATCATTGCCGCAGCCATGATCAATGCCGCACTGATGATGCCGGCCGCCACGCGGTTGGCGATCTTCTGCAGGTTTTCCATCAACCGCGATTCTTCCAGGCCGGTCACCTTCATCTGCAGGCGGTTCTCGGCTAGCAGCGCCATGATGTCCGACAGCTTGCGCGGCCCATCGCGCAGCAGCTGCTGCAGCTCCATTGCCTCGCTGGCGAGGTTGGCGGCAGACAACGATTTCTTCAGGCGCGCGCGCATCACGTGCTGCAGCTGGCGCTCGACGATGCGGCGGGTATCCAGGTCCGGTGCCAGCAAGCGGCATACGGTTTCCAGGTTGAGCAGGGCCTTGCCGAGCAGGCTCAGTTCCGGCGGTGTGCGCAGGCCGCAGGCGGTGGCGATGCGCACCATGTCCAGCACCACGCGGCCTTCCGAGAAGCTGCCGCTGGCGGCGTAGCGCGCGATCAGCTGGCCGGTCTCGCGCAGGTAGCGCTCTTCGTCGAACGCCTCCAGCCGCGTGCTGATGCTGATCAGGTCATCGGCCACTTCCTCGCCGCGGCCATCGACCGCGGCGAACAGGATCTTCAGCAGGCGCTCGCGCAGGCGCGGCGGCATGTGCGCGACCATGCCCAGGTCGAAGATCGCCAGCCGTCCATCGGGCATCACCCGCAGGTTGCCGGGATGCGGGTCCGCATGGATCTCGCCATGCACGAAGATCTGGTCCAGGTAGCCGCGGATCAGCGCCGCCGCCAGCGGGTCCATCGATTGCTCGGTGCGGCGCACATCGGGAATCGCATCCACGCGCACGCCGGTGGCCAGTTCCATGGTCAGTACGCGCTGGCTGCTGTAATCCCACAGCGGCTGCGGAATCCACAGGCGGCGGAACGGCTTCAGGTGTCGGCCGAAACGGGCCAGGTTCTCGGCCTCGGCGTGATAGTCCAGCTCCTGCATCAGGGTCTTGGCGAACTCGTTGAGCCAGTCGCGCAGGCGCACGCGGCGGCCCACCTGGGTCAGGTGGTCGGCGGCCAGCGCGAAGCTGCGCAGCGCCTCCAGATCCGAGCGCAGTTGTGCAGCCACTTCAGGCTTCTGCACCTTCACCGCCACCTCGCGGCCATCGTGCAGCACCGCGCGATGCACCTGCGCGATCGACGCACAACCCAGCGGCTCGGGATCGAACGCGGCGAACAGCTTGTTCACCGGGGCGCCCAGTTCCTGCTCGACGATGGCATGGATGCGCTCGACCGGAATCTCGGCCACCTTTTCCTGCATGCGCTCCAGCGCCGTGGCGAACTCCACCGGCACCATGTCCGGACGGGTGGACAGCATCTGGCCCAGTTTGACGAAGGTCGGCCCCAGCGCTTCCAGGTCGCTGACGAACTGCTCCGGGTTGCCGTCGGCGGGGACGTCGGCCTGGTTGCTGGCGGCATCCAGGTTCATGCCCGAGAACACGCCCGAATGGCGGTAGCGCATCAGCAGGCGCAGGATCTGGCTGCGCCGGTTCATGCCTTTGACCAGCGGGGGATTGCCATTGGCGGTGGGCGGATTGCTCAAGCGGAACTCCCATGCGGCAAAGACGGTCGTGCCGGCCGCTGGCCGGCAATGTCCGGATTCCGCAGTGTCGCCGGGGGGCGGTGGGCACGCGGTGAATCCGACCGCTTCCGCAGCCGCCCCGGTATCGGTCAGAATCCGCTCATTCCCTCTCTGGACTTCCCATGGCCGGTGCCAGCCTGTTCGCCCTGCTCGACGATATCGCCACCCTCCTCGACGATGTCTCGGTCCTGACCAAGGTCGCGGCGAAGAAAACCGCCGGCGTGCTGGGCGACGACCTGGCGCTGAACGCGCAACAGGTCACCGGGGTCAACGCCAACCGCGAACTGCCGGTGGTGTGGGCGGTGGCCAAGGGCTCGCTGGTCAACAAGGTGATCCTGGTGCCGGCGGCACTGGCGATCAGCGCGCTGGAGGCCTGGTTGCACAGCCGCGGCTGGAACGTGCCGCTGATCGTGCCGCTGATGATGATCGGTGGTGCCTTCCTCTGTTTCGAAGGCGTGGAGAAGCTGGCGCACCGCTTCCTGCACTCAGCCGAGGACGACGCCGAGCATCAGGCCGAGCGGCGCAAGGCGCTGGCCGATACGCAGGTGGACATGGTGGCGTGGGAGAAGGACAAGGTAAAAGGCGCGATCCGCACCGACTTCATCCTCTCGGCCGAGATCATCGTGCTGACCCTGGGCGTGGTCGCCACCGCGCCGTTCACCAACCAGATCGTTACCTTGGCCGTGGTTGCACTGGCGATGACGGTCTTCGTCTATGGGCTGGTCGCGGGCATCGTGAAGCTTGATGACGTCGGCCTGTACCTGTCGCACAAGGGTGGGGCTGTGGCCGCCTTCGGTCGTGGCCTGGTGGCCTCGGCGCCGTGGCTGATGAAGTTCCTGTCGGTGGCCGGCACCATTGCCATGTTCCTGGTGGGTGGCGGCATCCTGGTGCACAACGTGCCAGCGCTGCACCACGCGGTGCAGGCGCTGGGTGGCGAGGGGCAGTGGGGGTGGCTGATCAGTGCCGCGGCCAACATGGTGGTCGGCATCATCGCCGGCGCCATCGTGCTGGCGGCGGTGACCGGGTTCCAGAGGCTGCGGGGGAAGTAATCACCGGCGGGTCGCAAGGTAGAGGCCGGCCTTGGTCGGCGCTTTGTTTCCCGCGCGTACCAACCAAGGTTGGCACCTACCGAAGCTGTTGCCGGTGCACGGGAGGAATTACCCCGCCTGCACCCGGTTCTTGCCCTGCCGCTTGGCCGCATACAGCGCGTCATCGGCACGGCGCAGCAGGGTTTCGGTATCGTCACCCGGCTGCCATTGCGCCAGCCCGGCGCTGAAATGCACCGGCACGCGGCGGTCCTGCACGGTCAGCACGCGGTGCGCCAGTGAACGCTGCAGGCGCTGCACGGTGGCCATGCTGTCGGCGCCCTGGGTTTCCGGCAGCACCAGCACGAACTCGTCGCCACCCAGCCGTGCGATGCCGTCGGTGGCGCGCAGCAGCAGCTTGCACACGGCCACCAGGTGCTGCAGCAATGCATCGCCACCGGCGTGGCCGTGCGCCTCGTTGGTCAGGTGGAAATCATCCAGGTCGATCACAGCCACGCCCAGCGGTGAGTTGTTGCGCGCGGCACGCGCCAGTTCACGCTGCAGCAGTTCGTCCAGGCCGCGGCGGTTCAGTGCCTGGGTCAGCGGATCGATGCGCGCCAGGTCACCGGCGGCACGCAGTTCCTGTTCCAGCTCGGCGATGCGCTGTTCGGCGCGTTCCACTTCCTGCCGCGCGCTGGCCAGATGATCGCGGGCCTGCGCGGCCTGCTGCTGCACCTTGCCGGTATCGCGCATCACCTCCTGCAGCAACTGGTTGAGGTCGGCGATGCTGCGCGCTTCGCGCAACTGCAGTGCATAGCTGCCGATGCGGTCGTGGTACTCACCGGTACTGGTGGCCATGCCATCCATGCGTTCGATGAACTCGCCCATCAACCCGCGCATCGCCGCCTTCGAATCGTCGATGCCCTGGCGCAGCAGGCCCTGCTTGTAGATCACTTCGCGCAGTTCAGCGCGGGTACGCTCGACCGCTTCAGCTTCCAGCGGCCCGTCCAGCAGCTGGCGTACCGCAGCGATCTGGCCCTGCAGCCAGCTGCGGTCGTCCAGCAGTTCGCTCACGTTTTCCAACAGCAGCGCGAACAGCTCCAGCAGCAGCGCCTGCTGTTCCTGCCAGCTCTCGGCGCGCACGCCGACCTGGTGGCCGAGTTCGCGCACGCCCTGTTCGATCGGTTCCAGTGCGGTACCCGGCTGCCACTGGCGCAGGCGCGTGGCCAGGGCCTGCGCCTGCTCGCGCAGGTCCGGGTCGTGCTGCAGCAGGGCCACCACGGCGCCACCCAGCAGCAGCCGCAGCTGCTCGGACAGGCGCAGGCTTTCCGGCTGCCCGTCCGGCGAATGCTGCTCGATGGTGCGGATGTACTTGTCGATCAGCTGCCGCATCGCGCGCCCATAGCGCGGCCAATCGGCGCTGGCCTGTGCCGATTGCAGGCGGTCGCCCATGTCGCCCAGTTCGCCGGGCAGGGTGGCCATGCCGTTGGCGAACGCGGCCAGCAACGGCTCGGGCGCGTCGGCGCCGGCGAACAGCTGCTGCAGCGCCACGCCACCGCCGCCCTGCAGCACCACACGGTCGCCCAGCCCATCGTCCACCACCGCGCGCACGCGTGCCGGCGGCCCAAGGGCGGTACCGGGGGCAGGGCGGTGGTCGGGCTGGTCCGTCATGGAGCGAATCCTGGGGCTGGCAGGGACTGGTTCCAGCATATCGGCGCGGCCGCCGACGGCTTGAACGGCTAGGATGGGCGACAGGATGCCGCAGTGGAGGTGGTGATGCGCGTGATGTTGCTGGGGGCGACCGGCCTGGTCGGTGGGCTGACCCTGCCCAGGCTGCTGGACGACCCGCGCTGCAGTGGCGTGGTGGCGCCCACCCGCCGCCCGTTGGGCATGACCCACGGGAAGCTGGAGAACCCGATGCTGGCCTTCGATGCGCTGCCGGCCGCACCGGAGTGGGCGCGCGTGGACGCGGTCATCTGTGCGCTGGGCAGCACCATTGCCCAGGCTGGCAGCCGCGAGGCCTTCCATCGCATCGACCATGACTACCCGCTGGCGTTCGCACGGCTCGCACAGGCACAGGGGGCCAGTACCTATGTGCTCAATTCTGCGGCTGGCGCCAACCCGCAGTCGTCGATCTTCTACAGCCGAGTGAAGGGCGAGCTCGAGCGTGACCTGCGCGCGCTGGGCTTCAACTCGTTGACCCTGGTCCGCCCAGGGCTGATCGGGGGCGAGCGTAACGAGGTGCGTCGTGGCGAGCGCCTGGCACTGACGGTTCTGGGCGCACTGGGGCCGGTGTTGCCACGGGCGTGGCGGATCAACCCGGCCAGCGAAATCGCCAAGGCACTGGTCGAGGCCGCGCTGGCCCCGCAACCGGGGCAGCATGTAGTGGCGTCGAGCGCGCTGGTCGGCTGATGTCGCGTGCGCTGCGCCTGACACAGCTTCAACAGCTGCTGCGCCGCCATCGACGGCCGGTGGCTGGGCAGGTGCTGGCCGAAGCGTTGGGCATCAGCCTGCGCACGCTGTACCGCGATATCGAGACCCTGCGCGAGCAGGGCGCTGATCTGCGTGGCGAGGCCGGCGTCGGCTACCAGTTGGCGCCGAGCGATACCCTGCCACCGATGACCCTGCCGCCGGCCGAGATCGATGCGCTGGTGCTGGGCCTGCGTTGGGTCGCCGCGCGCACCGAGCCTGCGCTGGCCGAAGCCGCGCGTGATGCTCTGGCGCGTATCGCGCATGTGTTGCCAGCAGCACGCCGCGAGGCCTTGCGTGACAGCGGTCTGCGCGTTGGCCCTTCGCGCGCTGCGGCCAAGGTACCGCCTGCACGCCTGCAGGTCGTGCGGGAGGCCGTGGGCTCGCAGCAGCGCCTGAAGTTCGGCTACCAGGATGCGCAGGGCCAGCGCAGCGAGCGCATCGTCTGGCCGTTCGCGCTGGGCTACTTCGATGAGGTGCCGATGCTGGCGGCGTGGTGTGAGAGCCGCGAGGATTTCCGTCATTTCCGGCTGGACCGCATCCGCCAGGTGCGCGTGATGGAGGATCACTACCTCGTGCCACGCGCCACGCTGCTGCGGCGCTGGCAGAAGGCGCAGGGCATTGCGCCGGACTGGTTGGACCGTTCGTAGCGTCGGGCTTGTCCGCCTGCTTCCGCGCCTCGCTTCCTGCTGCTGGCGCGATGGGTTGGCGGCCTTTGCCGTTTGCTCCTGGTAGAGGTCGAGCTTGCTCGACCGCCTTTGATCATCGCGAACGGCAGTCGAGCAAGCTCGACCTCTACCAGGGCGAGGGCAACAGCAGTCGAGCAAGCTCGATGCTACTGACAGAATCTGTCAGTAGGGCCATACCACCATGAAGGCTCCCAACAACGGAGCTTTCCATGTTCAAGCCCAGCACCCTGCTGCAGTACGTGCGCGACGTCGCCACCAGCGCCACTTTCTACAGCGGCATCCTCGGCAAGCCGCCGGTCGAGCAGTCGCCCGGCTTTGCCCTGTTTCTGCTCGGCGATGGCGCCGCACTGGGCCTGTGGCAGCGCGACGGCGTGCAACCGCCGGTGTCCGCACAGGCCGGCGCCGCCGAACTGGCGATGGTCGTCGCCAACCCGGAGGCTGTGCAGCAGATGCACGATGCGTGGCGCGCACTCGGCGTGCAGATCCTGCAGGCGCCGGTGACGCTGGAGTTTGGCTACACCTTCGTCGGTGCCGATCCTGATGGGCACCGCCTGCGCGTGTACAGCCGCGCCGAAGGCATGGTCGCGCGCGATTGATCGCATGCGTTCTGTAGAGCCGAGCCCATGCTCGGCTGCTTCATGCCCTCATCCACGCGTGGCGTGGATCTACTGAAAAGCAGCCGGGCATGGCTCGGCTCTACAGTAGAGCAGGCACAAAAAAACGCCGGGCAATGCCCGGCGTTTTTCCCGTTCATGTGCCAACCAACGGTTGGCACCCACCGATCAGATGCCGATCAGCTGGCCAGCGCCAGGTCGTCCATCATCGCGCGCAGGAAGCGGGCGGCTTCGCCGCCGGTCGCCGCGCGGTGGTCGAAGGTGACCGACAGCGGGATCACCTTGTGTGCTTCCACGCCGCCCATCACCGGGGTCATCTGGTGGCGGGCGCGGCCGGCACCGACGATGGCCACGCACGGCGGCACCACGACCGGGGTCGCGTAGCGGCCGGCGAACATGCCGAAGTTGGACAGCGAGATGGTGTAGCCGCTCAGTTCCGAGGCGGCGATCGAACGCGATTCCACCTGCTCGCGCAGGCGGTTGACGCCTTCGCGGATGCCACGTGCATCGAGCATGTCGGCATTGCGCAGGGCCGGCACGAACAGACCGTCGTCGGTGTCCACGGCGATGCCGATGTCCACCTGCGCATGCAGGGTACGGGTCAGCGCTTCACCGTCGAACCAGGCGTTCATCGCCGGCACCTTCTGTGCGGCGACCACGATCGAACGCACCAGGCGGGCGGTGACGTCGTTGCCCGGCAGCCAGGCATGGATGTCGGCGTCGTCGTTCAGCGTGGTCGGCACGACCTTGCTGTGCGCATCGGCCATCACGCGGGCCATGTTGCGGCGCACGCCCTTGAGCGGTTCCGGCTGGCCCTTGGCGACCACGCCCGGCGGCTGGGTGCGCATCGGCTTGCCGGCGGCAGACAGCGGGGTGCGGGCTTCGCTCTGCACCGGGGCAGACACCTGCGCCGGGGCCGGCGCGGCATACGCGGCGGCAGCGACCGGCGCCGGAGCAGCGCCGAGCTTGGCGGTGCCGTTGGCGGCGGCCTGCTTGACGTCGGCCATGGTGACCGCGCCATCGGTGCCGGTAGCGGCCACGCGGCTCAGGTCCACGCCCAGCTTGCGCGCCATCGCACGCACGGCCGGCACGGCCTTGACGCCACCGACGGCCAGCGCCTGTTCGGCGTGCACGGCATTGGAGCTCTGCATGGCGCCGACCACGGTACCGGCGTCATCACGCTCGGCCGCGGCGGGCTTGGCTTCTTCTGCGGCCACCGGTGCGGCAGCAGCGGGAAGCGGCGGCGGGGTCGGTGCGGCGGCCGGTGCAGCGTGGCCATGGCTGTGGCCGGTGTCCTGGCCATCGGCACGCTGCGGCAGGTTCGGGTCCAGTTCGAAGCTGGCCAGCACCGAGCCGGTCGGGATGATGTCGCCGGCGCCGCCGGACAGCTTCAGCACCTTGCCGGAGAACGGCGAGGGTACTTCCACCACAGCCTTGGCGGTCTCCATCGACACCAGCGGCTCGTCCAGCTTGATCACATCGCCTTCCTTCACGAACCACTCGACGATGGTCGCGTCCGGCAGGCCTTCGCCCAGGTCGGGCAGGTTGAAGTTCTTGGTCTGGCTCATTTGCAGTTCTCTTCCAGCAGTTCCAGTTCGCGGGCCGGCAGCCAACCCGTCGCGCCATTGGCGCGCTCGGACCACCACCACCCGCCGTGTTCGTGATGAAGCTTCACCATCTCGCCGCTTTCCACATCCAGCTCGCGGGCGTCGTAGTCGCACAGCGCTTCGGCGCGACCCTCGTCCAGCAGCTGCAACCAGGCGATGGGCGCCCATCCAGCGCGCCCATCGTTGGTGCGTACCCAGGCAAACGCCGGCCATTCCTCGTCACGTACACCTACTTCGACGATCTGGCCGGTGCGGAACCGGAGCGGGTTGGGATACTGGCTGCGGTAAGCCCCCAGAAGGCGGGCCCGCATGTCAGCCGGCCGCCACCGCGCGCTTGGCCGCAGCCACGATCCGCTCAACGCTCGGCAGGTACTTCATTTCCAGGCGGAACAGCGGAATGTGGGTGTCGTAGCCAGTAACGCGCTCGACCGGGGCCAGCAGGTCGTAGATCGATTCCTCGGCCAGGCGCGCGGCGATCTCGGCGCCGAAGCCCGCGGTCTTCGGGGCCTCCTGCACGATCACGCAGCGGCCGGTCTTGGCCACCGATTCGGCGATGGTGGCGAAGTCCAGCGGACGCAGCGTGGCCACGTCGATGACTTCGGCACTGATGCCTTCGCCGGCCAGTTTGTCGGCCGCTTCCAGCGCTTCCTTCACCTGTGCGCCCCAGGTCACCAGGGTCACGTCGGTGCCGTCGCGCAGCACGAAGCAGACGTCCAGCGGCAAGGCTTCGCCGTCGTTGACGACCACTTCCTTGTACTGGCGGTAGATGCGCTTGGGCTCCATGTAGATCACCGGATCCGGCTCGCGGATCGCGGCCAGCAGCAGGCCGTAGGCACGCTGCGGCGACGACGGCAGCACCACGCGCAGGCCCGGCACGTTGGTGAAGATCGCCTCGTTGGCTTCGCTGTGGTGTTCCGGCGCGCGGATGCCACCGCCCCACGGCACGCGCAGCACCATCGGGCAGTGCAGGCGGCCACGCGTGCGGTAACGCAGGCGGGCGGCGTGGCAGACGATATGGTCGACCATCGGGTACATGAAGCCATCGAACTGGGCTTCGGCCACCGGCTTCATGCCCTGTGCGGCCAGGCCGATGGTCAGGCCGGCGATGGTGGTTTCATCCAGCGGGGTGTCGAGGATGCGGTCCGAGCCGAAGCGCTGCTGCAGACCGGCAGTGGCGCGGAACACGCCACCGTTGACGCCCACGTCTTCGCCCAGCACCAGCACCGACGGGTCGTGTTCCAGCTCCCAGGCCAGCGCCTGGGTGATGGCTTCGATGAGGGTGATCGGGGTGGTGGTCATGCTGTCATCTCCGCGCGCGACAGCAGCGCTGTCGGCGGCGTTGGTGTGCGCGCCGGGCGCGCCGTTCTTGATCTCATCCATGGCGCTTCTCCAGGGCAATCGCCTGGGCACGCTGGGCCAGCAGGTCCGGCGGCGGATCGGCATACAGGAAGTCGAACATCGCCTCGACCGGCTGCACCGGCGTGTTGAGGTACAGGTTCACTTCCTCGTCCACGCGCTTGCCGCACTCGGCAACCCAGGCGGTCTCTTCGTCTTCGCTCCACACACCGGCGTTGATCAGGTACTTGCGCAGGCGCAGCATCGGCTCGCGTTGCCAGGCATCCTTCACTTCGGCGTCGTCGCGGTAGCGGCGCGCGTCATCGGCGGTGGTGTGGTCGGACAGGCGGTAGGTCATCAGTTCCAGCACGGTGCCGCCGTCGCCGGCCAGCGCACGTTCGCGCGCCTGCTCCATTGCCGCCAGCACTGCGATCAGGTCGTTGCCGTCCACCTGCAGGCAGTGCAGGCCGCCGGCCAGGCCTTTCTGCGCCAGCGTTTCGGCACCGGTCTGGGCCGAACGCGGGACCGAGATGGCCCAACCGTTGTTGACGATGCACAGGATCAGCGGGAGCTTGTAGGCGCCGGCCGAATTCAGTGCTGCGTAGAAGTCGGTCTTGGAGCTGCCGCCGTCGCCGCACACGGCCACCGCGATCTGCGCTTCCTTGTTGAGCTTGAACTTCAGCGCCGCGCCGGCGGCATGCAGGCACTGGGTGGAAATCGGCACGCAGAACGGGAAGTCCTTGGCCGCGTTGCCGCCGTAATCGTTGCCGCGTTCGTCGCCGCCCCAGTACATCAGCACGTCGTGCGGGCGCACGCCACGCATGAACATCGCGCCATACTCGCGGTACGAAGGTGCGAACACGTCGTCCTTCTGCATCGCAGCGCCGATACCCACGTGCGCGGCTTCATGGCCCAGGCAGGCGGCATAGGTGCCGAGCTTGCCGGTGCGCTGCAGCGCGATGGATTTGCTGTCGAACGTACGTACGAACAGCATCTGCTTGAACAGCGGTACCAGGACCTTGGGGTCGCGCAGCGACGCGGGCAGGTCATCGCGGACGAGCGTGCCGTCCGTATCCAGGTACTGCAGGTATTCGATCTTGAATTCAGCGGCAACCGTCATTGCGTACTGCACCTTCGACAGAGAAGTTACAAATGATATGAATCGCCATGTTAAGGAACGCGTACGGAATAGCCTTCCTGCGCCGCAACACGGCGATTCCCCGTTTTACCCCTGCCGGCGGGTGGGGGGCCAATAACAACAACGTATTCAGTCGTTGCTGCAAAGCATCAGAATACGCCTCTGGCTGACCGCCAGTACAACGCCCTGGACGGTTCCACGCGCAGGCCCGGGATCGGCCGATGCTCCACGGCCAACCGCACGCCCGGGTATGGATCTGGCGGCTGCCAGCGCGGCGGCAACGCGCTACCCTTGCCGCCCCCGATCTGGTCCCGCCCATGTCCGTCGACAACAACCAACGCGATCTCGAAGCCGGCATCCACACCGACCTGCACGGACGCCTGACCTACGGCGGCTACCTGCGGCTGGACCAGCTGCTCAGCGCGCAGCAGCCGCTGTCCAACCCGCCGCACCATGACGAGATGCTCTTCATCATCCAGCACCAGACCTCGGAGCTGTGGCTGAAGCTGCTGGGCCATGAGCTGCGTGCCGCAATCGGCTTCCTGCAGCGCGATGAAGTCTGGCAGTGCCGCAAGGTGCTGGCGCGCAGCAAGCAGGTGCTGCGCCAGCTGACTGAGCAGTGGTCGGTGCTGGAAACGCTGACCCCGTCCGAATACATGGGCTTCCGCGACGTGCTGGGCCCGTCCTCGGGCTTCCAGTCGCTGCAGTACCGCTACATCGAGTTCCTGCTGGGCAACAAGAACGCGCAGATGCTGCAGGTGTTCGAGCACGATGCGGCCGGGCAGGCGCAGCTGCGCACCGTGCTGGAGGCGCCCAGCCTGTACGAGGAATTCCTGAAGTACCTGGCCCGCTTCGGCCATGCCGTGCCGGCGGTCTACGAGGCTCATGACTGGACCCAGCCGCATGTGGCCGACGACGCACTGCAGCCGGTCTTCGAACGCATCTACCAGGATACCGACCGCTACTGGCGCGAGTACTCGCTGTGCGAGGACCTGGTGGACCTGGAGACCGCCTTCCAGCTGTGGCGATTCCGACACATGCGCACCGTGATGCGGGTGATCGGCTTCAAGCGCGGCACCGGCGGCTCGTCCGGCGTGGGCTTCCTGGCCAAGGCGCTGGAACTGACCTTCTTCCCCGAACTGTTCCAGGTGCGCACCAGCCTGCAGGCCGCGCCCCCGGCAGAACAGGGCTGATCCGTATTCAGCTTGGATCCCGGCCGGCGGCTGGATCGTTTCAGATGCAAGTTCAGGGAGCAGGCTGGCACCTGCCTCAAACGGCGTGTATTTGACGTGAACGCCAGAAGTCGGTGATCCTCGCGCGTTGCTCCAACTGCACACCGGACGTGCTCGTCATCCACCGAACCAGGAAATCCGCATGAGCGTAAACGCCACTGCGAACACCCCAGAGCCGGCGCTGCCGGACTTCAAGACCACGCTGGGCCACCCGCGCCCGTTGTGGATGCTGTTCATGACCGAGTTCTGGGAGCGCTTTGCGTTCTATGGCATCCGCTGGGCCTTGGTGCTGTACATCGTTGCCCAGTTCTACAACGGCAGCGCTGCCGGTGAAGGCGACGCCAGCCGCATCTACGGCGCCTACCTGGCCCTGGTGTATGCCGCGGCGATCTTCGGTGGCTACGTGGCCGACCGGGTACTGGGCTACCAGCGCTCGATCCTGACCGGCGCGATCATCATGGCCGCCGGCCTGTTCATGATCTCGCTGCCGCAGGAGCACATCTTCAAGCTCGGCCTGGCCACGATCATCGTCGGCAACGGCCTGTTCAAGCCCAACATCTCGACCATGGTCGGCAAGCTGTATGGCCTGAAGGACGAGCGCCGTGATTCGGGCTTCACCATCTTCTACATGGGCATCAACATCGGCGCGATGATCGCCCCGGTGCTGACCGAGTACCTGGCCCGCAAGGTCTTCGGTACCGACGCGATGCCGTCCTACAAGGTCGTGTTCATTGCTTCGGGCGTGGGCATGCTGATCTCGCTGGTGTGGTTCTACATCGGTCGCGCCGGCCTGAAGGGCATCGGTGCACCGCCGGCCGGCGCTGAAGGCTTCGGCCGCATCATCATGGTGCTGGTCGGTGCCGTGGTCGCCATCCCGGTTGCGTACTTCCTGCTGGCTACCGGCGCCACCGCGCTGGCCTGGATCCTGGGTGCGATGTTCACCGCCCTGGCGGTCCTGCTGCTGGTCGAGGGTATCCGCGAGGGCAAGGTGCAGCGCGACCGCGTGATCGCGATGCTGATCATCTTCGCCTTCAACGTGATGTTCTGGATGTTCTTCGAACAGGCCGGCAGCTCGTTCACCTTCCTGGCCGAGAACATCGTCAACCGCCAGATGGGTGACTGGACCTTCCCGACCGCGTGGTTCCAGTCGGTCAACTCGGTGGCCATCATCACCCTGGCGCCGATCATCGCCTGGATCTGGGTGGCCCTGGGCCGCGCCAATCCGTCTATCCCGCGCAAGTTCGGCCTGGGCCTGCTGTTCAACGGCGCCGCCTTCGCCCTGCTGATGTATGCGCTGTCGCAGATGGTCGTGGACGGCAAGATCCCGTTCTGGACCCTGTTCATGGTCTACGTCATCCAGTCGGTGGGTGAGCTGTGCCTGTCGCCGATCGGCCTGTCGATGGTGACCAAGCTGGCCCCGGTGCGCCTGGTCGGCTTCGGCATGGGTGGCTGGTTCCTGTCCACCGGCATCGGCAACAACCTGTCGGGCATCTTCGCTGGCGTGGTCAGTGGTGAAGGCGGCATGACGGTCGAGTCGGCCCTGAAGGGGTATACCTTCGGGTTCTGGGCCCTGATCGGCTCCGGCGTGGTGCTGTTCCTGGTTGCCCCGCTGATCAACAAGCTGATGCACGGCGTCAAGTAATGATGAGAGGGTAGAAGGCATGCGTAGCAAGCTCGGTGGTGCAATGGTGGTGGTCTGTGCGGCGCTGATCGGCGCCTGTTCCCAACCGCAACCGCCTGCCGCCGCCGAGCCCACGCAGCCTCTGGATACCCGACCCACCGAGCCACCGGTCGCTGACCCCAGCGAACCGGTGGCCTCGGGCAACACCCCGGTGGCGGCGGACATCGCCGCCATCGCCGGGCTCGGCGCGCAGTTCGACCCGGCCCGCAACCCCGCCGATGATCTGGCCACCGCCAAGGTGGAAGCCCAGCGCGGCAAGAAGCGCATCCTGCTCGAGGTCGGCAACGCCGCCTGCGAGCGCTGCCGGGCGCTGGACGAGGTGGTGGAAGGCAACGGCGACCTGCGCCGCTTCCGCGATGCCCACTACGTGTGGGTGAAGGTCAACGCCAGCGACGAACAGCCCAACACCGCTTTCTTCGCCCAGTTCCCGATGATGGAGCGCGACTACCCGTACCTACTGGTGCTCGATGCCGATGGCGGACTGCTGGTGTCGCAGGCGACCGGCGAGCTGCGCAAGGGCGAAGCCTTCCAGCCCGCACGGGTGACCGCGTTCCTCAAGCAGTGGGCACCCGACAAACCGGAATAGGGTAGTGCCGGCCGCTGGCCGGCATGCTCTGGTGGGTGCCGACCGCTGACCGCCAACCCCTGGTGGGTGCCGACCGCTGGCCGCCAACCCCGGTGGGTGACGACCGTTGGTCGGCACTGATGTCGGGTCGCATCCACGCATGGCGTGGCTCTACTGTGGTTGCCGTCACATTCCCGGAATCGGCATCTCAATATCGCAACGCGCTCGCCGTTACCGGCAAGGACCTCAGTCGACATCCCGTCGATGCAACCTTCCGGAACGCCCATGCACAGCGACCACGCCGAACGACTGCCCGAACCTGCCAGCGACCTGGCCGAGGCTGGGGCAGGCGAGGGCGTGACCTTGCCCCCGCAGGAGGCGCTTCTAGATGATGCCGGTACCGGCGAGGACACCGTTGAACTGGCGCCGCCGCGCCACCGCTTGCCGCAGATCGCGCTGCCCGACAACGTGGTGCTGAAGGGGGCGGTGCAGAAGCTGGTCGAGCAGAAGGCGCGGCTCGATGCATTGGCTGCCGACGGCCAGCTGGCCGGGCTGCTGCCGCCGGAATGGCAGGGCCATGGCGTGCGCGCGATCGAACTGTCCACCTTCATCCAGGGCGTGCTGCCGTTCCTGCAGCCAGGCGAGCGTGGCGAGACCGCATCCGCCCGCCTGCCGGTGCGCCATGTGCTGGGTGACGACAGCCGCTGGGGCCTGGACGATGTCGCCGAACCGAAATCGCTGGCCTGGTATCTGGCCAGTGACGAACGCGCCACCGCCGGCAGCAAGGATGTGGCCGAGGCGTATCTGGTGGGTGCACTGGGGCTGGCGTGGATGCAGGAAGGGCGCAGCCGCCCCGGCTTCCTGCGCGCGATGGGCCAGGACAGCCTGGCGGCGCGGGTGACCATGCTCGGCTATCCGCCGGCCAACGAACTGGCGCTGTACAGCGTCACCGCACACGGCCAGCCGCAGATCTGGTGCGTGCATGGCCGCCGCCGCATGCGCCCGCTGGTGGCGCCGTGGCTGAGCGTGCCGGTGCTGACCGCCTACGGCGTGCCGGCGCCCGTCGCGTGGCCGTCCAGTTTCCCGCCGGTGGAGGCCGTGGCCGAGCTGCTGGCGACCGCACGGCAGGGGCGCGCGCTGCCGGAAGTGGACCTGGCCAAGGCGGTGGCGAAGATCGCCGAAGATGCCGCATCCGATGCCTGGCAGCCGGTCAGCCTGCTGCAGCTCAACACCTGGTCACCCCGCTGGCACTTCTTCCTGGGCACCTTCGTCGGCCTGCCGTCGCTGCTGCTCGTAGCTGCCGCGCTGGCGCTGCCGGGGGCGGTCGAAGCGGCCACGGTTGCCGCCTCGCTCGGCTTCGCTGGCGGTGCCATTGCCGCACTTGCGGTGCCGTGGATCCATGCACGCCGCAAGCATCTGAGTTGAGGCGTGAGTGTCATCCACGCGCGGCGTGGATCTACAGGGGGCTGGGTGCCGCGGTCTGCAGCTGTTGCCGGGCCCGCTCCATGGCGGTCTGCAATCTTTGCTTGAGGACCTCACGAGAGGGCAGGGTGGTCAGATATTCCGCAACATGGATGCCTGAGCGGTCCAGCTCCAGCAATTCGATCTGGCCCGCCTTCTTCCCTGTGCAGAGGATGATGCCCAACGGCGCCTGCTCGCCGTCCTCACGTTCGTAGCGGTCCAGCCATCGCAGATAGAGTTCCATCTGCCCTTTGTAGGCGGGCTTGAACTCGCCGATCTTCAGCTCGATGGCGATCAGCCTGCGCAGACGCCGGTTGTAGAACAGCAGGTCCAGGTGGAAATCATCGCCGTCGATCTGGATGCGCTTCTGGCGGGCGACGAAACTGAAGCCCGTGCCAAGTTCGAGTAGGAAGCCCTGCATTTCGCGAAGGATGGCGCTTTCAAGGTCCTGCTCGTCCCAGCTGTCCTTCAGACCAAGAAAATCCAGTACGTAGGGATCACGCAGTACCAGCCCCGGTGACAGCTGCTGGTTGCCGCGCAGTGCCGCCAGCTCATCGGCGATGGTCTGCTCTGGTTGACTGGAAAGCGCCGTGCGCTCGTACAGCATCGAGTCGATGCGTTGGCGCAATGTGCGCACACTCCAGCCCTCGGTGGCGGCCATCTGCGCATAGAAGTCGCGCTTGAGTGGATCCGCCAGTGGAATCAGCGCGATGAAGTGGGTCCAGCTCAATTGTCGTATCAGCGATACGACAATCTGCTCATCTGCAAATGCGGTAGAGAACTGCACCATTCGGCGCAGGCTCTTCTCACCGAAGGAGGTACCGAATTCGGTCGTCAGCGCCTTGGCTATCCGGGGGAAGGCAAGCTCTCCGTAGCGGGCCCGTCGCCCCCTCAACTGATCAACGTGGATGCGATGCCCGATCCGCCAGTACAACAGCGTGAGCTCGGTGTTGATGGTCCTGTGCATTCTGTTGCGCGCCGCGCAGATCAGCTCTCTGAGATCGGCCAGCAACTCCTGGCCATGCGGCAGCGTTGATCGCGAGTCATCCATGAGGGAGCCCGTCCGATGTGGATCCATGGCCGGGCAGATACCCGTTGGACGCTTACCGTCAGGCCGCGCACACGGACAGTCCAATAGGGGAATTCATTGGATCAGCTCGTTTCGATACACCAGCCTTGCGGAAGCGGGCCGTATTGGGCCAATGCGGAAATGCCGCCGGGCGAGGGCGACACTTCAGGACGGGTTCTGCGGGAAGTGAATGTGTCCGATGGCCTTGTTTGTGGCCGGCCCACAGCTCGCCAAAGAGCGGGTCACGTCAGATCAAAGGGGGCGGACGACAATCGCCAAGCCGCTGTTCCGCTACCGGCCAGGGTCGGCACCCGCGACTTGGGGCCCAAAACGACTTAATCCCCTCCGTCCCCTTTTTCTTTCAGACCCCTTCGCCCATCCGCTCCAGGCCTTCGCCGGCCAGGCGCAGGATCAGCTTCTCCAGCACCTGCTCTTCGTCTTCGCTCAGCACCGACATCAGCTTGCGGGTGATCTCGATCACCATCGGCGCAATGGTCTCGTAGACCTCGAAGCCGGCTGCCGACAGCGCCAGCACCGAACGGCGGCGGTCGTCGCCGTGGGTCTCGCGCTTGATGAAGCCGCGCTCCAGCAGGCGGGCCACGGCGCGGCTGACCGCCACCTTGTCCATCGCCGTGCGGTCGGAGACCTCGCTGGCCGAGGAGCCCGGGTACAGCGCCAGGATGGTGATCACCCGCCACTCGGGGATCGCCAGACCGTAACGATCGCCGTATAGCTTGGCGATGTTGCCGCTGACCCGGTTGGACAGCACGCTCAGCCGATACGGCAGGAACTGTTCCAGGTCGAGCAGGACGTGCGAGGAACGCAGGCGGGTCGAAACGGGATCGGCGGGGCTCATGTTGCGGTGCACCTTGCTGGTGGTTTCAAGTGTAACTATAAGGGGTAGGTCCAGACCCTGCATTCTCGCCGGGTCCCTACCTGCCCGCACCTGGTTTGTACCGATGCGGTACCGATTCGGAGCCACGCCATGAATACCGCAGTCCCGACCGCCTCGCATCCCAACCCCGGCATGCAGGTCACCACCTTCGAGAACCCGATGGGCATCGACGGCTTCGAGTTCGTCGAGTTCGCCGCCCCGGCCGGCCGTGGCCAGGAGCTGCACGAGTACTTCCGGAAGATGGGCTTCAGCGCGGTGCTCAAGCACAAGCAGCGTCCGATTACCGTCTATCGCCAGGGCGACGTCAACTTCCTGGTCAATGAAGACCCCGATTCGTTCGCGGCCGACTTCGCTGAAAAGCATGGTCCGTGCGCCTGCGGTTTCGCCATCCGCTTCAAGAAGCCGGGCGCGGAGGTCTACCAGACCGCGCTGGGCAACGGCGCTGAAGCCATCGCCTTCAAGCCGGACAGCAAGGCGGTCAGCGCGCCGGTCATCAAGGGCATCGGCGACTGCATGCTGTACCTGGTCGACCGCTACGGCAGCGCCGGCAGCATCTTCGACGGCGACTACGAGCCGATCGCCGGTGCCGACCTGCACCCGGTGGGCTTCGGCCTGACCTTCATCGATCACCTGACCCACAACCTGTACTTCGGCAACATGCAGCAGTGGTCGGACTACTACGAGCGTCTGTTCAACTTCCGCGAGATCCGCTACTTCGACATCAAGGGCCTGAAGACCGGCCTGGTGTCCAAGGCGATGACCGCGCCGGACGGCATCGTGCGCATTCCGCTGAACGAATCGTCCGACCCGAAGAGCCAGATCAACGAGTACCTGGACGCGTACAAGGGCGAAGGCATCCAGCACATCGCCTGCTTCACCGAGAACATCTACGAGACCGTTGAAGCGATGCGCGCGCAGGGCGTGGACTTCCTCGATACGCCTGAGACCTACTTCGACGTGATCGACCAGCGCGTGCCGAATCACGGTGAAGACGTGGCGCGCCTGGCGAAGAACAAGATCCTGATCGATGCCGATCCGGAAACCCACCAGCGCAAGCTGCTGCAGATCTTCACCCAGAACTGCATCGGCCCGATCTTCTTCGAGATCATCCAGCGCAAGGGCAACGAAGGCTTCGGCGAAGGCAACTTCACCGCACTGTTCGAGAGCATCGAGCGCGACCAGATCCGCCGCGGCGTGCTGTAAGGTCTGCAGGCAATGTCGGCTTCCCGCCGGCATTGCCTGTCCGAATGGTAGTGCCGGCCGCTGGCCGGCAATCTCTGGAGTTCCCATGTCCCCCGCCATCACCGCCCGCGGCTACCAGTCCGGCTTCGGCAACGAATTCGCCACCGAGGCCGTCGCCGGCGCGCTGCCGGTCGGGCAGAACTCACCGCAGAAGGTGGCCCACGGCCTGTACGCCGAACAGCTGACCGGCACCGCCTTCACCGCGCCGCGTGGCAGCAACCGCCGCAGCTGGCTGTACCGGATCCGCCCGGCGGTGACCCATGGCGAGTTCACCCCGTTCGCGCAGTCGCAGCTGCAGTGTGATTTCGGCGCTCAGCCGGCCTCGCCCAACCAGCTGCGCTGGAGCCCGCTACCGCTGCCGGAGCTGCCGACCGACTTTGTCGAAGGCCTGTACACGATGGGTGGCAACGGCTCGCCCGACGCGCATGCCGGCGTGGGTATCCATCTCTATGCTGCCAACCGCGACATGGTCGGCCGCTACTTCTATGACGCCGACGGCGAACTGCTGATCGTGCCGCAGCTGGGCGCGCTGCGCCTGCTGACCGAGCTGGGTGTGATCGAGATCGAGCCGCAGCAGATCGCGGTGATCCCGCGCGGCGTGCGCTTCCGCGTTGAGCTGCCCGATGGCCCGAGCCGTGGCTACATCTGCGAGAACTACGGTGCGCTGCTGAAGCTGCCCGACCTCGGCCCGATCGGTTCCAACGGCCTTGCCAACCCGCGCGACTTCGAGACGCCGCACGCAGCGTTCGAGGATATTGATGGTGATTTCGAACTGATCGCCAAGTTCGAAGGCCGACTGTGGCGTGCACCGATCGACCATTCGCCGCTGGACGTGGTGGCCTGGCACGGCAACTACGCGCCGTACCGCTACGATCTGCGCCGCTTCAACACCATCGGTTCGATCAGCTACGACCACCCGGATCCGTCGATCTTCCTGGTGCTGCATTCGCCCAGCGACACGCCGGGGACCAGCAACATGGACTTCGCGATCTTCCCGCCGCGCTGGCTGGTGGCGCAGAACACGTTCCGCCCGCCGTGGTTCCACCGCAACATCGCCAGCGAGTTCATGGGGCTGGTGCATGGCGCCTACGATGCCAAGGCCGAAGGCTTCGTGCCGGGCGGCGCATCGCTGCACAACTGCATGAGCGGTCACGGCCCGGACGCGCCGACCTTCGACAAGGCGTCCAATGCCGATCTGTCCAAGGCCGATGTGATCAAGGACACGATGGCCTTCATGTTCGAGACCCGCGCAGTGATCCGCCCGACCGCACAGGCGCTGGACGCCGGCCACCGCCAGGGCGATTACCAGCAGTGCTGGAACGGCCTGCGCAACAACTTCCGCTGACCCGGAAAAGGGGACGGAGGGGATTAAGTCGTTTCAAGCACACGTGTGCTGTTTGCGACTTAATCCCCTCCGTCCCCTTTTTCTTTAGGCGGCCTCGGCGAACGCGTCGCAATGCTCCAGCGGCAGCGCCTCCAGCAGGCGTTGGCGCACGCGCTGGCAATAGCCATCCGAGGTCAGCCCGGGCAGCATCTGCATCGCCGATTGCAGCCGCTGCAGCACCTCTTCTTCCGCGCGCGCCTGCTGCAGGTCGCGGAACAATGCTGCTGCCTGCGGGTGCCGCTGCATCTCCAGGATGCCCAGCACATAGATGCGCGCGGCCACCAGCGAGCGGCGGCGTTCGACCACAGGTGCAGCAGGTGTGGCTGCCGGCGATGTGGGCACCGGCGCTACCGCGGCCGCGGGCGATGGTGCTGGGGCCGTGGCGCCCGTGCCGGTGCTCAGGTACCCCGCCTGCACCAACTGGATGACCATGGCCGGTGCGTCCTGGCCGAGCAGGCCGGTCAGGTCGGCGACGGTGCGCTGGCCATCGCACAGGATCAGCAACCGGCGCTGGCGCATGTCCAGTGGCGCGCGGTGGGCCTGCAGCGCGGTTCGGGCGAGATCGGTCTTGCGCGGTTGCATGGAAGGGACGGCCAGGTCGGTGCTCGCCGAGCCTGAACGAGGGCGATGAAACCGCGATGACAATGCAGCGCCTGCACACAGGATGGGCTAGCGTGCAGCCATCTTCGTGCCAGGGAACCGCACCGATGAAGCACCTCCCGCTTGCTGGTCTGTTGCTCCTTTCGCTCACCGCCTGCAACCGCAATGCCGAGGCACCCGCCGCGGTTGATGCGACTCCCTCACCCGCCGCCGCTGCTCCTGCTGTGCCTGCACCGGCAGCAGAACAGGGCCCGGCGCACCTGGATGGCTTCGCTGGTGCGAAGCTGGGCACCGGCATCGCCGAGGTCCGCGCCGGCTTCGGCACGCCGCTGCAGGGGCTGGGTACCGATGCCAGTGGCAAGCCGCTGCCGGCCGACGACGGCAACGACGGCTGCTACTTCCTGCGCCCGCAGGATGCCGAAGACCCGCGCCTGATGATCGAAGGCCGCAAGCTGGTGCGCTACGACGTGCGCAGCGCCGCCATCACCGCGCCGGGTGGTGGCAAGGTCGGCATGACCCTGGGCGAGCTGCAGGTGCTGTATCCCGAGCGCGGTGACGTCGGTCCTGACAAGTACGACGAGAAGGCCCAGCACCTGCGTGTACGCCCGGCGCAGGAGGGCGGGGCGGTGATCGACTTCGCACTCGGTGCCGATGGCCGGGTCGGCGCCTGGCGGGTCGGGCAGACCCCGCAGGTCGATTATGTGGAAGGCTGTGGCTGATCCTTGATCCACCGCCCAGCCATGCGCTGGGGCCAAGCGTAGAATCGCGCCACCACTGCTGGGGGAGTGCTCGATGATCGCCATTGCCATTGCCTGGTTCCTGCTCGGCCTGCTGTTGCTGGCGCTGGGCGGGGACTCCATCGTCAAGGCCGTGTCCGGCCTGGCCCAGCGCTTCGGGGCCAGCCCGTTCACTGCGGGCCTGCTGTTGCTCGGGGTGACCACTTCGTTGCCGGAACTGGCGGTCAACGCGCGCGCGCTGGCGGTCGGCCAACCCGAGCTGGCGCTGGGCAATGCGGTAGGCAGCAGCATCGTCAACGTGGGCCTGACCCTGGCCCTGGCGGCGATCGCCGCCCCGCTGTTGTTGCGCGCGCGTCTGCAGACGGTGCTGTGGTGGTCGCTGCTGGCGGCCGGTGTGCTGCTGATCCTGTTCGGTCTTGATGGCGGCCTGGCACGCTGGGAGGGCGGCGTACTGCTGGCTGGCTTCATCGTGGTGCAGGTGCTGCTGCTGCGCCGTGGTCGCAGCGAGAGTGTGGAGGTGCAGGCGGCCATTGCCGAATCCGCGCTGAGCCGCACCAGCCTGCCGTTGAACGTGCTGCGGGTGCTGATCGCGGCGTTTGCCCTGTACTGGGGTGCGCGCCTGGTGGTGGGCGCCGCAGCGGACTTCGGCGTAGCGCTGGGGTGGACGCCGTTGCTGGTCGGCCTGCTGCCGGTAGCGATCGGCACCGCGTTGCCGGAGGTGGCCACCGCCATTGCTGCCGCACGCCGTGGTCATGGCGACATGGTGCTGGGCCACGTACTGGGTTCCAGCGTGGTCAACCTGTTGCTGGTGATCGGTGCGATGGCGGTGCTGCAGCCGCTGGCGCTGCCGGCCTCGTTCGTGCGCCTGGAACTGCCGGCGCTGCTGGCCTTCGCGCTGGTGCTGTACCCGATGCTGCGTGGCGACCTGAAGATCAGCCGTGGCGAAGGCGTGATCCTGCTGGTCGCGTTCGTCGGCTGGTTCGTGCTGGAGCTGCTGCTGGTAGGCGCACCGGCGTTGTAGGTTGATTTCGTGCCGACCAACGGTCGGCACCCACCACCGATCGCCCGGTGGGTGCCAACCTTGGTTGGCACTCGGGGGAAAAGCGCCGATCAAGGTCGGCCTCTACCGGAATCATCGGCTCTGCGAGGTTTCTTCTTCCCGCACCGGTTCCGGCGGCGGCAGCTGCTCTTCGGCGGCCGGCTCGTTGCCGGGCAGGCTGGGGCGGGTTTCCATCAGCAGCGACAGCGCGGCCTTGGCCATCATGTGTGCGCTGATCGGCGCGGTGATGAACAGGAACACGGTGATCAGCAGCTCGCGCGGCTGCGGGTCCTGGCCGAGGAAGATGTGGTAGCAGACCGAACACACCAGCACGCAGCCCACGCCGAGCGTGCTGGCCTTGGTCGGCGCGTGCAGGCGCTTGAAGAAGGTGGACAGCTTCACCAGGCCCAGTGCGCCGACCAGGATGAAGAAGCAGCCGAACAGCAGCAGGATCGACAGGCCGATCTGGATCGCGGTGATCATTCGACGATGTCCCGGCGCAGCACGAACTTGCTCAGCACCACGGTGCTGCCGAAGCCGAGCATGGCGATGATCAGCGCCGCCTCGAAGTAGATCGGCGAGTTGAGGTACATGCCGAACAGCATCAGCTCGGCGATCGCGGTCACCGACAGGGTGTCCAGCGCAAGAATTCGGTCGGGCACGGTCGGCCCGCGCAGCAGGCGCCAGGTGGCCAGCAGCATGGCCAGGCCGACCACGTGCATGCACACCACCAGCGTGGTCTGGATGACTTCAAAACCGGTCATGGGAAGATCTCCATCAACGGCGCCTCGTAACGGCGCTTGATCGTATCGATCAGGTCCTGTGGGTCCTCCAGGTGCAGCACGTGCACCAGCAGGAACTTGCGGTCGTCACTGAGCGCGGCCGAGACCGTGCCCGGGGTCAGCGTGATCATGCTGGTCAGCGCGGCGATGCCGTGGATGTTGGCGATGTCCAGCGGCAACCAGATGAAACCCGGGTGGATGTTCTTTTCCGGGCCGAGCACCTGGATGGCGACGCGGATGTTGGACATCAGGATGTCCCACAGGGTCACGCACAGCAGTTTCGGCAACGGGCGCAGGGTGCCGATGCGGGCGAACTCGCGGTCCAGGCGCGCGGCGAACAGCGGCACCACCACGCCCAGTACCAGCCCCAGCACGATCTGGCCGAGGGTGAAGCTGTCGGACATCAGCAGCCAGAACGCCACCACCATGATGCTGAGCATCGGCGAGGGAATGACGCGGCGGAACAGGGAGCGCTGGGCGGTCATGGCTGGCGGATCTCCGGCGTGGTCGCGCGCAACTGCTGCACGTACTCGCTGGGTTGCAGCAGCTGTGCGGCGGTGGCGTCGGTGTAGCGCATCAGCGGTGCAGCGGCCAGGGTCATGCCGATGCCGTAGGCCAGCAGGATGCAGGCCGCGTACAGCTCGACCCGGCGCAGGCGTGCCTTGCGCGGCTTCGGTGCATCGGCCTCGACAGGCGGCACGCGCCAGAACAGGCGGATACCGCCGCGGGTCAGACCCATGATCACCAGCAGGCTGCTGACCAGCACCGCAGTCCAGACCGGGGCGGTGTACTGCGCCGGCATGCCGGCCAGCAGCGCGGCCTTGGCCAGGAAGCCGGACAGCGGCGGCAGGCCGGCCACCGACACCGCGCCGATCAGGAACAGCACCGCCGGCGTTTCCTTGCCCGGCATCGGCGCCACCACTTCCTTGCGGTCGCTGGCACCACCACGTCGGCGGCGGATCAGGTCGGCAATCAGGAACAGCGCGGCGGCGACGAAGCTGCTGTGTGGCAGGTAGTACAGGCCGGCCGACAGCACCTGCGGCGTGCCCACCGAGAACGCGATGAACAGCGTGGCTGCCGACACGATCACCAGGTAGGAGATCAGCACGCGCAGGCGGGTCGCGGCCAGCGCACCCAGGCCACCCAGCACCAGCGTTGCCACGCCGGCCCACAGCAGCCAGTCGCGGCCATAGCCGGCCATCGCGCCGGCATCGTCGCCGAACCACAACATCTGGATGCGCAGCACCGAATACAGGCCAACCTTGGTCATGATCGCGAACAGCGCGGCCACGGCGGCCGGTGCGCGCGAATAGGCCTCCGGCAGCCACAGGTACAGCGGCATCAGCGCCGCCTTGGCGCAGAACACCAGCAGCAACAGGCCCATCGTTGCCTTCACCAGGGTCAGCTGCGCCGGCGGTACCTCGGCGATTCGCTGCGACAGCTCGGCCATGTTCAATGAACCCAGCGAGGCGTACAGCAGGCCCAGCGCGATCAGGAACAGGGTCGAGGCGGTGACGTTGAACACCACATAGTGCAGGCCGATGCGCATGCGCAGGCCACGGCCGCCACTGAGCAGCAGGCCGTAGGAGGCGATCAGCATCACCTCGAAGAACACGAACAGATTGAAGATGTCGCCGGTCAGGAACGCACCGTTGAGGCCGACCAGCTGGAACTGGAACAGCGCGTGGAAGTGCGGTGCGCGGCGGTCCCAGCCCGAGCAGGCATGCAGCAGGCAGGGAATGGCCAGCAGCAGGGTGGTCAGCAGCATCCACGCCGACAGCCGGTCGGCCACCAGCGCGATGCCCAGCCGCGACGGCCAGTCGCCGAGCAGGTAGACGTTGATCTCACCATTGGCGGTGGTGGCGAACAGCAGGCCCACCGCCAGCGCCAGCGCCGACAGCGCAGTCCAGGCCACCGCGCGCTGCACCTTGGGGCCATAGCGGCGGTGTTCGACGAACAGCGACAGTGCAGCACCCAGCAGCGGAATCAGGATCGGCAGGATCACCAGGTGGTTCATGCGCGGTCCTCGCCCTGGCGTGGCGGCACGCGCTCATCCTGCAGGTCGTCATCCGGCTCGTGGGCGTCCACATGGTCGCTGTGGTTGTCGCTGCGGCTGCGCATGGCCAGCACGATGCTCACTGCGGTCATCGCGAAGGCGATCACGATCGCGGTCAGTACCAGCGCCTGCGGCAGCGGGTCGGTGTAGTTGCCCAGGTGGCTGTCCACACCTTCCTGCAGCACCGGCGCCTTGCCCAGCACCACGCGGCCACCGGCAAAGATCAGCAGGTTGGTGGCGTAGGACAGGAAGGTCATGCCGAGGATCACATCGAAGCTGCGCGCGCGCAGCAGCAGGTAGATGCCGATGGCGGTCAGCACGCCGATCGCGGTAGCCAGGGCCAGTTCCATCAGTGCATCTCCCCGGTGCGGGCCGAACGGCGTTGCAGGTCGATCTCACCCTTGCGGGCAGTGCGGGTACGCGACGGCTTGATCGTGCCCATCATCGACAGCATCAGCATGGCGCCGCCGAACACCACCAGATAGACGCCGATGTCAAAACCAATCGCGCTGGCCAGCGGCACGTCGCCGATCAGCGGCAGGTGCAGGTCGAGGTGGCCGCTGGTCAGGAACGGCACGCCGAACAGCATCGAGGCACTGCCGCTGAGCAGGGCGATCAGCAGGCCCATGCCGATGCAGCGGATGTAGTCGAAGCCGAAGCGCGATTCCACCGACGCGGTGCCCTGGATCACGTACTGGATCAGCAGCGGCACCGCCAGCACCAGGCCGGCGATGAAGCCACCGCCCGGCGCGTTGTGGCCGCGCAGGAACAGGAAGATCGAAACGGTCAGGGTCAGCGGGAACATGATCTGCGCCAGGTCAGCCGGCACCGGCAGCTTGATCGGCGGGCCGGGCATGATCTGTTCCGGCGCCATCCGCGTGCGCCGCAGCAGCGCATGCACCACCAGCGCGGCGATGCCGAACACGGTGATCTCGCCGAAGGTATCGAAACCGCGGAAGTCGACCAGGATCACGTTGACCACGTTCTGGCCGTAAGCCTCGGGCAGGGCACGGGCGAGCAGCTCGCCGGCCATGGTGTTCGGCGGCAGGGTCATCGCGGAGTAGGCCAGCGCGCCCAGGCCGGCACCGGCGATGATCGCGATCACCGCATCGCGGCGCTTGCGCCAGCGCGGTCGCTCAGGCCCGGACTGCGCGGGCAGGTAGTTCATGCCCAGCAGCATCAGCACCAGGGTCACCATCTCCACCAGCAGCTGGGTCAGGGCCAGATCGGGTGCGGACAGGAACACGAAGGTCAGCGCCACCATCAGGCCGACACCGCCCACCAGCAGTACCGCCAGCAGGCGCTGCTTGTAGACGCGCAGGGTGGCAACGGCGCAGGCCATCATCACCAGCCACAGCACCCAGCCCAGCAGCGGGATCGGCTGTGGCGCGGTCCAGTTCGGCGAGGCCGGGTTGGCCACGAACGGCGCGGCGGCAACCGCGATCGCCACCAGTACCAGGCCCAGCAGCATGCGCTGCAGGCTGCCATTGGCGATGCCGTTGGTCAGGCGCATGGCCAGCGCGGAAAGGGCATCCAGCTGCGCATGGAACACGTTGCGGCCGGTGGTGCGGGTTTCCACGCCATGCAGGTTGATCAGCTTGCGCAGGCCGAAGTACAGCGCCACGCCACCGACCACGCCGATCGCGCTCATCGCCAGCGGCAGGTTGAAGCCGTGCCACACCGCCAGGCTGTACTCGGGCATGGCCGGGCCGAGGATCGAGGCCGCAGCGGCATGCAGTACCGGCGCCACGGTCAGTGCAGGGGCGATGCCCACGGCCACGCAGATCACCACCAGCAGTTCCACCGGTACCTTCATCCAGCGCGGCGGCTCATGCGGCACGCGGTCCAGGTCGTGCGGGCCAGGGCCGAAGAAGGTGTCGTGCACGAAGCGCAGGCTGTAGGCCACGCCCAGTACGCCGGCCAGCAGCGCGGCGACCGACACCGCCGTGCGCATCGCACCTGGGCCGCCACCGGCGGTCAGGGCCTCGGCGAACAGCATTTCCTTGGACAGGAAGCCGTTGAGCAGCGGGATGCCGGCCATCGCCAGTGAGGCGATGATCGCCAGCGCGCTGGTGAACGGCATCAGCCTGCGCAGGCCACCCAGCTTGCGCATGTCACGGGTGCCGGTCTCGTGGTCGATGATGCCGGCGGCCATGAACAACGACGCCTTGAAGGTGGCGTGGTTGAGGATGTGGAACACGCCGGCCACCACCGCCATCGGCGTGGACAGGCCGAACAGCAGGGTGATCAGGCCCAGATGGGAAATGGTCGAGTAGGCCAGCAGGCCTTTCAGGTCGTGCTGGAAGATCGCATTCCAGGCGCCGATCAGCAGGGTCAGCGCGCCGATGCCGCTGACCGTGTAGAAGAACAGGTCGCTGCCGGCCAGGACCGGGTGCAGGCGCGCCAGCAGGAACACGCCGGCCTTCACCATGGTGGCCGAGTGCAGGTAGGCCGAGACCGGGGTCGGCGCCGCCATCGCGTGCGGCAGCCAGAAGTGGAACGGGAACTGCGCGCTCTTGGTGAAGATGCCGGCCAGCACCAGGAACAGCGCGTACGGGTACAGCGCACTGGCGCGGATCTGCTCGCCGGCGGCCAGCACCACGTCCAGGTCGAAGCTGCCGACGATGCGGCCGATCAGCAGCACGCCACCAAGCAGGGCCAGGCCGCCGCCGCCGGTGATCACCAGCGCCATGCGCGCGCCTTCGCGGGCGTCCTGGCGATGTGACCAGAAACCGATCAGCAGGAACGAGCTGATGCTGGTCATTTCCCAGAAGATCATCAGCAACAGCAGGTTGCCCGACAGCACCATGCCCAGCATGGCGCCCATGAACAGCAGCAGGTAGCAGTAGAAGCGGTGCGCGTTGTCCTGCTGGCTCAGGTAGTAGCGCGCGTACAGCACCACCAGCGCGCCGATGCCCAGCACCAGCCCGGCGAACATCCACGCCAGCCCGTCCAGGCGCAGGGTGAAGTCCAGGCCGATCTGCGGCAGCCAAGGGACCATCGTCCGCACCACCTGGCCGTCGAGTACGGACGGGGTCAGCCAGCCAAGGATGGCCAGCCCACCCAACGGCGCCAGCGCCGCCAGCCAGGCAGCAGTCGAGCGCGAACTACGGGGGAAGGCCGCAACAGCCGCTGCCATCAGGAACGGCAGGGCCAGCAGCAGGGGCAGGCTGGGGAGCATGCAGGGAATCCATGATTCACGAGCAGGTCAGGGAGAATAACAGGCTGCGAAATGTCGCCGAAACCCATCGAACAGCGATCAATTGCATGTAACGTTCGCTGATTCATTTTTTCTGCGGTGCAGCATCGCGTTCCTGCATCTCTTCCCCGCTAGCCCTGGGAGGACACCCTACGCCCACGCAGGGAGACCGCAGGCCCTGTCGCACAGGGGCTGCCGTCGACGGGCGGGAAGTGGGGAGCGAGTCACCGGCGCAGGCTGGCAGGGCCGTCGTGGAGTGCGGGTGACGGAATCTGCCCGTTCAGGAAACGATGGGCACCGTCGGCCATGGGCAGGTCAGTAGCGCCAGTCGAGCTTTCGGTAGAACTTGGCCATCACCCAGGCCGGGCCGATCAGCAGGTAGGTCAGGTCGGTCAGGAAGCTGGGCTTGCGGCCCTCGAACTTGTGGCCGATGAACTGCGCGATCCAGGCCACCACGAACACGCCCACCGCCAGCCAGAACAGGTTGTGCAGGCCGATCTCGGCCTCCAGCAGGCGGCACAGGCAACCGAACACGAAGAACTGGATGAGCATGCCGATGCCCAGCGGGCGCGACAGCTTGTTGTAGAAGCACCAGGCGCTGAACATCGCGAACGCCGACCAGATGCCGTACTGGAACCAGGTGATCAGCGGTGGCAGGCACCACAGCAGGGCCACCACCGACCACAGGATCGCCGGAACCGCCACCACGTGGATGCGCTGGTTGATCACATTGCGGTGGTCGTCGGAATAGCTGGCGAAATAGCGGTCGATCGGCCGCGCAAGCTCGGTGGATGTCTGCATGCTGCGTTGCTTCCTCGGACAACGGTAGTGCCGGCCGCTGGCCGGCAATCCAGAGCATAGCCGAGTTCGCGAGGTTGCCGGCCAGCGGCCGGCACTACCCGGGGCAACCGGCAGTAGAGCCAGGCCATGCCTGGCTGCAGGCATGCCGAAGTTGCCGGCCAGCGGCCGGCATTACCCCTTCAGAGCGCCCCCCGCCTTTCCGGCCGGGGGCGCAGGCGGATCAGTCGACGCTGATCCCGGCCAGGCGCTGCAGCGCCTCGGCGTACTTGGCGCGGGTGCGCTCGATGATCTCGGCCGGGATGGCCGGGCCCGGGGCGGTCTTGCCCCAGTCCAGCGTCTCCAGGTAATCGCGCACGAACTGCTTGTCGTAGCTCGGCGGGCTGGTGCCCACTTCGTACTCGTCGGCCGGCCAGTAACGCGAGGAATCCGGCGTCAGCATCTCGTCCATGATGTACAGGCGGCCATCGGCGTCGGTACCGAACTCGAACTTGGTATCGGCCAGGATGATGCCGCGCTCGCGCGCGTAATCGGCGGCGAACTTGTAGATGCGCAGGGTGGCGTCGCGCACGCGCTCGGCCAGCTCCGCACCGACCTGCTTCACCATCGCATCGAAATCGATGTTCTCGTCATGGTCGCCCACGGCGGCCTTGGTCGAGGGGGTGAAGATCGGCTCGGGCAGCTGCTCGGCCTGGCGCAGGCCGTCGGGCAGGTCGATGCCGCTGACCTTGCCGGTGCGCTGGTAATCCTTCCAGCCGCTGCCGATCAGGTAGCCGCGGGCGATCGCTTCCACCGGCACCGGCTTCAGCTTGCGGGTGACCACCGCGCGCTTGGCGTACAGGGCCGGGTCCACGCCTTCGGGCAGTACGCTGGCCACGTCGATGCCGGTCAGGTGGTTAGGCATCAGGTGCGCGGTCTTGGCGAACCAGAAGTTGGACACCTGGCAGAGCATCTCGCCCTTGCCCGGAATCGGGTCGGGCAGGACCACGTCGAACGCCGACAGGCGATCGGTGGCCACCATCAGCAGGTAGTCGCCCGGCGGGGTCCCTGCGGGCAGCCGCTCGCGCGGGATATCGAACACATCACGCACCTTGCCGCGGTGGCGCAAGGGCAGGCCGGGGAGATCGGATTGCAACAGCGTGGTTGGCACGGGCACTCCTGGGGCGTTGTCGATACGGCTGCCCAACGGACCCGGCGGGCCCGCTGACCAGCGGGCGGCCTAGTGTAAAGCCGTCCGGGCCCGCTGTGACGTAAAATGAGCGTCCATTTCGTCGGTCGACCCCGGAGCGCCATGCGCTGGTACGGAAAACTGCTCGGATTCATCGCCGGCGCCCTGCTGTTCCGGCCCAATCCGCTGTTTGGTGCGGTGGTCGGCCTGCTGATCGGCCATGCCTTCGATTCGGACTGGTTCCGCCTGAACAAGGAGAACCCGTACCGGGAGCTGGGGCTGACCTCCGAGGCCACCGATGCCGAGGTCGAGCGCGCCTACCGCAAGCTGATCTCGCAGTACCACCCCGACAAGCTTGGCGGCGCCGCCCCCGAGCTGCAGCAGCAGGCCGAGCAGAAGTCGCGGCGGATCAATGCCGCCTACGATCGCATCAAGACCCTGCGCAAGCGCTGACCCCTTTCCCCTCGTTGCAAGGCCCGGCCATGTCCCACTGCCTCATCGCCCCCTCCATCCTGTCCGCCAACTTCGCCCGCCTCGGCGAGGAAGTCGACAACGTCCTCGCCGCCGGCGCGGACTGGGTCCACTTCGACGTGATGGACAACCACTACGTGCCGAACCTGACCATCGGCCCGATGGTCTGCCAGGCGCTGCGCAAGCACGGCGTCACCGCCCCGATCGACGTGCACCTGATGGTCGAGCCGGTGGACCGCATCATCCCGGACTTCGCCGAGGCCGGAGCCACCTACATCAGCTTCCACCCGGAGGCCAGCCGCCACGTGCACCGCACCATCCAGCTGATCCGCTCGCTGGGCTGCAAGCCGGGCATCGTGCTCAATCCGGCCACCCCGGTGGACATCCTGGACTGGGTGCTGGATGACCTGGACCTGGTGCTGCTGATGTCGGTCAACCCGGGCTTCGGCGGCCAGGCCTTCATCCCCTCGGCGCTGGACAAGCTGAAGGTGGTGCGCAAGATGATCGACGCCAGCGGCAAGGACATCCGCCTGGAGATCGACGGTGGCGTGAAGGCCGACAACATCGGCGAGATCGCGGCTGCCGGTGCCGATACCTTTGTCGCCGGCTCGGCCATCTTCAACGCCAAGACCAGCTACCAGGACGTGATCGCGCAGATGCGCGCCAACGTCGCTGCCGCACGCTGACAAAAAGGGGACGGAGGGGATTAAGCTCGCTTAATCCCCTCCGTCCCCTTTTCCGCCCATGGCACTGTTGAACATCCGCCCGGCCACCGTCGCCGATGCGGGACTGATCCTGCATTTCATCCGCGAACTGGCCATCTACGAGAAGGCCGAGCATTCGGTGCAGACCGATGAGATCGGCATCGCCGAGAGCCTGTTCGGTGCCGACGCCACGGCGCGCGCGCTGATCTGCGAAGCCGACGGCGAAGCGATCGGCTATGCGGTGTATTTCTACAACTACTCGACGTGGCTGGGGCGCAAGGGCATCTACCTGGAAGACCTGTACGTCAGCCAGGAAAAACGCGGCGCGGGCGCCGGCAAGGCGCTGCTGAAGTACATCGCGCGCCAGGCTGTGGCCGAGGGCTGCGGTCGCTTCGAATGGTCGGTGCTGGACTGGAATACCCCGGCCATCGAGTTCTACACCGCCGCCGGTGCCAAGCCGCAGGACGAGTGGACCGTGTACCGGCTGCAGGGCCAGGCGCTGCACGACTTCGCCAACGGTTGAAGCGAAGTGCATCCACGCATGGCGTGGATCTACTGAAGAGCGTGCATGGGCACGGTAGATCCGCGCCATGCCAGATGGAATACAGGCGGAATTCCTTGGTCAGAATCCCTTAGTAGAACCGTGCCGCCAGCCTTGGTACTACCGCTTCCAATGACTCTTCTTCCCAGATTACATTGATGTCTGCGGCAAAGTGGATCTCCTTCTCAATTTCCGCGGCTTCTGCCTCGCTCAATGCATGGCGGTTGCAGACCTGATCGAAGGCATCGTAGTCAGGCTCATCCAGGCCTATGCGCTTGAAGTACGCCGTCGGGCCGGCCGAGAGCATATCCTCGTCCTCGGCAGTATCGAATTCCACCTGCACATCGGCGAGGCTGTCAGGGTTTTCGAGCGCTTGCATGAAGGTATCCCGGCCCTCTGCAATCAGCCAACCCCGGAAATAATCGAACCCATCGTCACTGCAACCTCCATTGATGACATAAGCCGCAGCCCACAGTTTGTTCTTGTAGGAGAGCTTCTGATAGTGGTCCAGGATGCAGTGCCAGTGAATGATCTGTTCTGGGCTGTACTGCAGCAGGCTCACGACAACGTGTTCTGCGACGCTGCCTGAATCCCCGGCCACACTCCGCGCGTCTTTGATCAGCTTCCAGAACACATTCTTGTCCATGACATACTCGTTAGAAGTAGGCTGTAGAACATACTGATTGTGCTGGCGACGAGCGAGAGTTGATTGCGTCGTGGATACACCACCGTTGATTGAGAAACCAAAAAAAAGACCACGCCAATCACTGGCGTGGCCTCGCTGCATGCGTGGGAGGCTGATCCTGCCTCCATCCGTCGTCCCTGCTATGGCCTTCCATTCTCCGGTTGCTGAATGACATCTGCGTGACATTCACCGCGGACAAACAGGGCATTGCTAGCCTGTGCGCCCCCGTCCTGGAAGCACCACATGGCCGCACCGCGCTGGCGCCTGATCCTCAATGGCAAATCCGCTGGCAACGATGAGTTGCGCGACGCCGTCGGCCATTGGCGCGGGCAGGGCGTGCAGCTGGAAGTGCGGGTGACCTGGGAGGACGGTGACGCCGAACGCTACGTGGCCGAGGCGATCGATCATGGTGTGGACGTGATCGTGGCCGCCGGTGGCGATGGCACGCTCAGTGCGGTGGCCGAGACCCTGGCCCACCGTGAGGAACCGGCGGATGCGCTGCCATCACTAGCACTGATTCCGATGGGGACCGCCAACGACTTCGCCACGGCTGCCGGCATTCCCACCGAGCCGAAGCAGGCCTTCGCCTTGATCGGGCAGGCGACGCCGCGTGCGATCGATCTTCTGCGCGTGGATGCCGATGGCATCCAATGGTGGTGTGCCAACCTTGCCAGCGGTGGTTTCGGCACCCAGGTGACGGTGGAAACCGATGCCGGCTTGAAGAAGATGCTGGGCGGGCTGGCGTATGTGATCACCGGTATCGCCAAGCTTGGTCGCATCGAGCCGATCACCGCACGGTTGACCGGCCCGGACTTCGCGTGGGAAGGCGACTTCATCGCGCTCGGCATCGGCAATGGCCGCCAGGCCGGCGGTGGTCAGCAATTGTGCCCGCAGGCGCTGATCGATGATGGGCAGCTGGACGTGACGGTGCTTCCGGAGCTGGAAGGTGAAGTCACCGCCACGCTTGGCCAGATGCTGAAGTCCGGCACCCAGGCCGCGCTGGAACAGCTGGCGACGCGCGCGCGGCTGCCATGGCTGCAGGTGGAATCCGAGCGCCCGTTGACGCTCAACCTGGACGGCGAACCGGTACAGGCGCGCCTGTTCCGCATCGCGTGCGTGCCGGGCAGGGTGCGGATGCACCTGCCCGTGGGCTGTGCACTGTTGTCCGAGCCGCGCTGAGCCGGACCGGAACTCCTACAACGGTGGTATGTCCTGCTCCTTCGCCGGGAACCCGAATGCTTCGCGCTTCTCGCGGATGTACTGCGGCAGCGGCGGCCGGGCAATGCCGTGATCGATCAGCCACTGCTGGCACTTCTTCTGCCAGGGCAGCAGGTCCGGTGTGGTGATTTCCCAGTAGATGGCTTCGACCATGGCCATCCGATCGGGCGCGCCCGGTTGCGCCGATGACGGCGATGCAATCGTGGGGTCCGCGCCATGCTCAAGCAGCCAGTAGGCCTGCTCGAAGCCGCCACGGCCGGTGTACCAGCTGAGAACGGTATCGGCCTGGCCGATGTTGGATTCGTTGACGTGTGCGCCTCGCTCTACCAGCAGCTGGATGTTCTTCCACAGGTTGCCGGAAATGAAAGCCTGGAACAGCAGCGTTTCGGTATTGGAGGTGCGCGTGTCCGGGTCGCCGCCATGATCGAGCAGCAGGGCCAGGTAGCGCGGATCGTCCATCTTCGCGGCATAGACCATGGCGTTGTTGTGGCGGAACGTCTCGCCGTCCAGCGTTTCAATACGCCGTGCATTCGGGTCGGCGCCGTTGTCGAGCATCGCGCGCAGGCCTTCCAGGTTCTGTGCGCGCAACGGCCACGCGATGAGCGGAATGCCATCCTGCTTCGAGAACTCCTTGTCGGGGTTCACGCCTTCGGTCTTGATCAGGCGCGTGATCGTCGCCGCATCACCCTGTTCGGCGGCGATGGCCAGCTCAAGTGCCTTGCCCTCGAAATAGCGCTCCGCGCCATGTGAAGACGTGCGCGCGCAGGCGCTCAGCAGCATCAGCAGCATCAGCGCCAGGCAGGAAAATGGCGTAAAGGAACTGTGAGGGTGACGGTGCATGTGATTCCTTGACATGGACGCGTTCGGGGGATGATAGCGTTGGGCGTGGTCATTCCAGCAGGTCCTGGATGACCGCGTCTTCACTGATGAGCAATGGAGTCTGCCATGAGCGGTCACGATCCCGAGCAGCAGGAACGCCTGTTGCAGGCCCGCGCCAAGAGCGTCCAGGCGCAGCAGCACCTGGTCGAGCAACTGCAGGGCGGTGGACATGCCACCGAAGCGGCGCGCTTGCGCGAGACCTATCACGCCCGCGAGCTGGGTTCGCTTGCGGGTGATGTGTACGCCTCGGCAAAGGGCAAAGGAGAACCGCCGGTCGGGTGGACGCGGGCCAGTGCCGTGACCGACCCGGACACGCTCAAGGCGGCGGGCATCAGCCTGGGTGCAGCCGACCTGAAGAAGCTGATGCGGCCGAACGACTCGGGTTTCCGCGCAGAGATCTACATTCCGGACAAAAGGGTGTTCGGTGATGACGCCAAGCCGGTGCTGGTGTTCAAGGGATCAACCGGCGGAATCATCGATCCCCGCGCGAAAGGCGGGCGGCGTGAGTCCGGAGGCGAGGATTTCCTCAACAACGGACGCCAGGGCGTGGGCATGCAGAGCGACTACTACGATCGGGCCATGGCACTGGCGAGTCGCTTGAAGTCCTCTGGTACCCACTTTGAACTCGCCGGTCATTCGCTTGGCGGCGGCATGGCCTCTGCCGCTTCGGCGGTTACCGGCGTACGTGCGACCACCTTCAATTCGGCGGGGCTGCATCCGGCCACCGCCGATCGCTACGCGAAATCCCACGGATTGCCGGTGTTCAATACGCGCGACACGGTGCACACCTACCAGACATCAGGTGAAGTGCTCAACGATGTGCAGAACGGATTGAAGCGGCTCAACGAGCATCACCGGCAGGGCTTTGGCCTGTTGGCTAGCGAGACCAGCCAGCTGCTGCGCCAGCCCGGCGTGCAGCAGATGGTTACCCGCAAGCTGCAGGAGATGATGCCAGCCGGCGCGCAGACGGCCACGGCCCAGCTGGTTGACCAGCTGGCGTCGAAGTCCGGTGCCGAGGCATTGCGCAATGTTCCGGTGGCCGCGGGCAGGATGGAACTGTTGCTGGACGCCAAGACCGAAGTGAACGGGAAGGTAGTGGACCGTCGTCATCGAGAAGCACCAAGCCAGCTTGCCGAATACGGTGGCCCGCTGGCCGAGGTGCTGATTGCAGGTGCGCGCGGCATGCGTGCCGGACGGGTTGCCGGTGAACATGTCGAGCAGGTCGGCGCGCTGGCGGGCCGGGGCATGAGCCTGTCCGGCGTGGCCGTCGAGCGTGCGTCGACCCTGCAGGGAAATGCGATCGGCACCGTGGTCGACTACGGTGGCAAGAGCATGCGGGTGGGCATCGAAGGCGGTGCGACGGTCATTGCCAAGGGACGCGAGCTGCAGGGTCTGGTCGAATCGGTCAGCCACCGCGTGCAGGCCAAGGGCAGTTACGGCTGGAACATCGGGGCCAGCGTGCTGGGGGCGCTCGGTGCCGACGACATGGCCAGACAGATGCGTGAGCACGGTGACGCGGCGCGCAATCAACACGAGACCAAGGCCCGTGAAGCCACCCGTGAAGCGGCGGCGGATGCCGGCCGCATCCGCGCCGGCGGCCATCATCTGGGCGGCCAGCTGCAGCAGGGCGTGCATGGCGTGGCCAATGGCCTGCGCAACGGCTATGCCGTGTATGGCGCGACTTTCCACATGGGCATGAACTGGAGCAGCCATCAGATCACCGGGCTGACCTCGCAGGCGCCGGCCGTGCTGGCCGGTACCGTCGGGCTGGGCGCGATGGCCAACAAGGGCATTGCCACACACTTGCCGACGCCGGCATTGCCGCAGAACCTGGTCAATCTGGCCAAGACGTCGTGGGTGATCGGGCGCGGCAGTGCGACCATGGGGGAGTCGGTGGACCGGCACGGCATGAGCGAGACGATGAACCCCAGTCTCGACGCGGCAATCGCCAGCCAGGAGGCGGCCGCGCGCAAGCTGCTGGGACGGTCGCATGCGCAGCTGCAGGAGGGGGGCGCGAAGATACCCGCGCTGAACGATCCGGGGCACATCGATTTCCATCTGTTCAAGGGCGCGCAGACCGGCGTGCACGGCCTCGATGTGGCACATGGCCGCATCCCGAACCTGCAGAGCGACCAGCTGGCCGGGGCGTTGGCTGCGCAGGCCAAGCGCGATGGGCTGCAGGCCATCTCCCATGTGCTGCTCAGTGACGACCGCACGCGGGCATTCGCGGTCGACACCCCGGATCTGCAGGCGGCCCACCGCCGACATGCGCATGTGGACGTGGCGGCCGGCATGGCCCAGCCGCTGGCCGTGAGCACGGCGCAGGTTGACGCTCTGAACACTGGTCGCGAACAGGCGACGGCGGCCGGACTGGCCCAGCAACAGGGGCTGGAGGCCCAGGAGAACGCCCGGCGGATGGGCTAATGGCCGAATGAACCGCGACGCCGCGGCGGGGTTCCCCTCCCGTCCCGGCTGCGATACAGTCAAGGGGTGTCCAGCCTGACGACCCCGCATACCCTTTCTTCCGCACGCCGTTGGTGGCGATGGTGGCCCGTTGCCGTCGTCCGCCCCCATAACGCTGTGTCCCGGAAGGAAAGTCGTCTTGAACTCGCACGCTCAGTTTCAGCAGCAGGCCGCTGAAGGCCACACCCATATTCCCGTCGTCCGTGAAGTGCTGTCCGACCTGGACACGCCGCTTTCGGTCTATCTGAAGCTCGCCGACGGCCCCAATACCTACCTGTTTGAATCCGTCGAAGGCGGCGAGCGCTTTGGTCGTTACTCGATCATCGGTCTGCCGGCGCGACGCGTGTACGCCTTCCACGGCCATACGCTGACCGTGCGCGAAGACGGCCAGGTGGTGGACACCCGCGAGGTGGCCGACCCGTTCGCCGAGGTCGAGGCGCTGCGCAGCGCCCACTCGGTGCCGAAGCTGGATGGCCTGCCGGGCTTCACCGGTGGCCTGGTCGGCTGGTTCGGCTTCGAGTGCATCGGCTACATCGAACCGCGCCTGGCCCCGCCGGCCGGCCGCGATGAGCTGGGCACGCCGGACATCCTGCTGCTGGACTCCAACGAGCTGGCGGTGTTCGACAACCTCAAGGGCCGCCTGTACCTGATCGTGCACGCCGACCCGCGTGTCGACGGCGCCTTCGAACAGGCGCAGTCGCGCCTGGATGCACTGACTGCCAAGCTGCGCGCGCCGGGCGCCGGCTATCCGGCACCGCTCAACAGCGATGTGCTGGACGAGTCCGATTTCGTCTCCGGTTTCACCCGCGAAGGCTTCGTCGATGCGGTCCAGCGCAGCAAGGAATACATCCGCGCCGGTGACATCTTCCAGGTGGTGCTGAGCCAGCGCCTGAGCGTGCCGTTCAAGGCGCGGCCGGTGGATGTGTACCGTGCGCTGCGTGCACTGAACCCGTCGCCGTATATGTATTTCCTCGATGTCGGCGATCTGCAGGTGGTCGGTTCCTCGCCGGAAATCCTGGTGCGCCTGCAGGACGGTGAAGTCACCGTGCGTCCGATCGCCGGCACCCGTCCGCGCGGTGCCACCGTCGAGCAGGACCTGGCGCTGGAAGCCGAACTGTTGGCCGATCCGAAGGAGCGTGCCGAGCATCTGATGCTGATCGACCTCGGCCGCAACGATGCCGGTCGCGTGTCCAAGGCCGGCACCGTGGAAGTGGGCGAGCAGTTCGTGATCGAGCGCTACAGCCACGTCATGCACATCGTCAGCGAAGTGACCGGGCAGCTGCAGCCGGGCCTGAGCTATGCCGACGTGCTGCGTGCCACGTTCCCGGCCGGCACCGTCAGTGGTGCGCCGAAGATCCGCGCGCTGGAAGTGATCCGCGAGCTGGAACCGATCAAGCGCAATGTCTACGCCGGCAGCATCGGCTACATCGGCTGGCACGGCGATGCCGATACCGCGATCGCGATCCGCACTGCGGTGATCAAGGACGGCCGTCTGTACGTGCAGGCCGGCGCCGGCATCGTCTACGACTCGGACCCGGACAAGGAATGGGACGAGACGATGAACAAGGGCCGCGCGCTGTTCCGCGCCGTTGCCCAGGCCGCCAAGGGCCTGTAAGCCTGCCTCGCCACGGCCGCCGCGCCGTGGTCGTTTCGCTGTTCCCATTCAAGACAAGGAGTACCGCATGAAGCTGCTGAGCGCATTGCTGTGGTCGTCACTGCTGGCCACGATGGCCCCGTCTGCGTGGGCACAGGCCAATACCATTCCCTCGCAGCCGCACCTGCTGGTGAAGGGCGAGGCGCGCCGCGTGGTGATGCCGGACCGGTTCGGCCTGCAGTTGAACATCGAAGAGACCGACATGGACGCCGATGCGGCGCGGCGCCGCGTGCAGGACAACGTCGCCCGCGTGCTGGCGCTGTTCAGGCAGCACAAGGCGGTGGAAGGCAGCGTGCGTGCGGACAACCTCCAGATCGGTCCAGCTACCCGCTACGAGCAGAGCCGGCAGGTCTTCATCGGTACCCGCGTGTCGCGTCAGCTGCGTGCCAGCTTCGCCAGCGTGAAGGCGATGCAGGACGTGCTGGGTGCGCTGAAGGCCAACGAGAACGTGCAGGTCAGCAGCATTGCCCCGACCTATTCGGGCGAAGTGGCGCTGCGACGCGAACTGAAAGGCGAGGCAGCGGCCAAGACCCGCGAGTCCGCGCAGGGCCTGGCCAAGGCCTATGGAACAAAAGTGCGTGGCCTGTACAGCATCTCCGACGTGGCGCCGGACTTCGCCTACGGCATCCAGGCCGGGCAATGGCCGCAGCCAGGCGAGGATGGTGAGTATCTGGACAGGATCTCGGTGACCGGCAGCTATGCACCGGCCCCGGCACCTGCGCCCGGTGCACCGGAGTCCATTGAAGCCGGCCCCATCACCTACACCGAAAACGTGTACGCCATTTTCCTGATAAGCGACGGAACCTGACCATGTTGTGGATGATCGACAACTACGACAGCTTCACCTACAACCTCGTGCAGTACCTGCAGACGCTGGGCGCCGAGGTGAAGGTGGTGCGCAACGATGCGATGAGCGTGGACGAGATCGCCGCGCAGAAACCCGAGCGCATCGTCATCTCGCCCGGCCCGTGTACGCCCAACGAAGCGGGCGTGTCGCTGGAGCTGATCCAGCGCCTGGGCCCGACCACGCCCATCCTCGGCGTATGCCTGGGCCACCAGGGCATCGGCCAGGTCTACGGCGGCACGGTCATCCGTGCCGGCAACATCATGCACGGCAAGACCTCGCCCATCCGCCATGAAGGCAAGGGCGTGTTCGCCGGCCTGCCGGACCGTTACCAGGCCACCCGCTACCACTCGCTGGTGGTGGACAAGAACAGCCTGCCCGATGTGCTGGAAGTGACCGCCTGGACCGAGAACGACGACGGCTCGATCGAAGAGATCATGGGCCTGCGCCACCGCCAGTTCCCGGTGGAAGGCGTGCAGTTCCATCCCGAATCCATCCTCACCGAACATGGCCACGCCCTGCTGCGCAATTTCCTGCAGCGTCCGGCGGCCTGATCCAAGGAGCATTCCCATGAGCTTCTCCCCCCAGGAAGCCCTGCAACGCACCATCGAACACCGCGAAATCTTCTTCGACGAAATGGTCGACCTGATGCGGCAGATCATGCGCGGCGACGTGTCGCCGATGATGACCGCCGCCATCCTCACCGGCCTGCGCGTGAAGAAGGAAACCATCGACGAGATCGCGGCCGCGGCCACGGTCATGCGCGAATTCGCGCTGGCGGTGCCGGTGGCCGATACCACCCACCTGGTCGACATCGTCGGCACCGGTGGCGATGGCTCGCACACCTTCAACATTTCCACCTGTGCGATGTTCGTCGCCGCTGCCGCCGGTGCGCGCGTGGCCAAGCATGGCAACCGCAGCGTGTCGTCCAAGTCCGGCAGCGCCGATGCAGTCGAGGCGCTGGGTGCGGCCATCGAGCTGCAGCCGGCGCAGGTGGCTGCTGCCATCGAGCAGACCGGCATCGGCTTCATGTTCGCGCCCATCCATCATCCGTCGATGAAGGTGGTCGCGCCGGTCCGCCGCGAGATGGGCGTGCGCACCATCTTCAACATCCTTGGCCCGCTGACCAATCCGGCCAGCGCACCGTCGGTGCTGATGGGTGTGTTCCATCCCGATTTAGTGGGTATCCAGGCGCGCGTGCTGCGCGAGCTGGGCACCGAGCGCGCCATGGTGGTCTGGGGCCGCGACAACATGGACGAGATCTCGCTGGGTGCCGGCACCCTGGTGGGTGAGCTGCGCGACGGCAAGGTGCGCGAGTACGAGATCCACCCGGAGGACTTCGGCATCGCCATGTCGGCCAGCCGCAACCTGCGCGTGGACAGCCCGGAGCAGTCCATCCAGATGCTGCGTGCGGTGCTGGATAACACCCCGGGCCCGGCACTGGACATCGTGGCGCTGAATGCCGGCGCCGCGCTGTACGTGGCCGGCGTGGCCAGCGACATCGGCGATGGCCTGGCCCGCGCCCGTGCCGCCATCGCCAATGGCAGCGCCCGCCAGCGCCTGCAGCAGTATGTGGACACCACCCGCGCGCTGGTTGCCTGAGCGCGCGGTTCAGCCTGACCCTCTTGATGGCCGATAATGGCCGTCCTCACCGCCCCCGCATTGAACCGACGACGATGAGCGATATCCTGCAGACGATCCTGGCCCGCAAGGCCGAAGAAGTGGCCCAGCGCCGCGCCCAGCGCCCGCTCGAGGAGCTGCAGGCCGCCCTGGCCAGCGCCCCGCCGGTACGTGGCTTCGTGCGCGCGCTGCAGGCGGCGGTGGCCAACGGCGACCCGGCGGTGATCGCCGAGGTGAAGAAGGCCAGCCCCTCCAAGGGCGTCATCCGCCCGGATTTCCGCCCGGCCGACATCGCCGTCAGCTACGAGTTCGGTGGCGCCAGCTGCCTGTCGGTGCTGACCGACGTGGACTTCTTCCAGGGCGCCGACGCCTACCTGCAGCAGGCGCGCGAGGCGTGCACGCTGCCGGTACTGCGCAAGGACTTCGTGATCGACGCCTACCAGGTGTACGAGGCGCGCGTGCTGGGCGCCGACTGCATCCTGCTGATCGTCGCCGCGCTGGACGACACCCAGCTGGCCACCCTGTCCGAACTGGCGCTGTCGCTGGGCATGGACGTGCTGGTGGAAGTGCACGACATCGACGAGCTGGAGCGTGCGCTGCAGGTGCCGGCGCCGATGATCGGCATCAACAACCGCAACCTGCGCACCTTCGAGGTGTCGCTGCAGACCACGCTGGACATGCAGAAGGCGGTGCCACGTGATCGACTGCTGGTGACCGAGAGCGGCATTCTCGGCCCGCAGGACGTGGCGCTGATGCGCGATGCCGGCATCCATGCGTTCCTGGTCGGCGAGGCCTTCATGCGCGTGGAAGAGCCGGGCGAGGGCCTGCGTCAGCTATTCTTCGCGGCATGAAAACGCACTATCCGACGCCGCGCGACGATGCGCCGCTGGTGGTCTTCGATTTCGACCACACCCTCTACGACGGCGATTCGGGCACCCATCTGTTCGCCTCGCTGATCAAGCGCAACCCGTTGCGCATGCTGGCCGCGCTGCTGGTCACGCCGATCGCCGGGCCGATGGTGGCGCTGCTGCCGACTCGTCGTGCCGGTATTTCGGTCTATGTGTGGATCGGCAGCTTCGGCCTGCACCGTGCGCGCGATTTCAACAAGGTCATCGACGCCTATGTGCTGCGCAACGAGGCGCAGATGCGCGCCAAGCTGCTGCCGCAGGCGCTGGAGGTGTTCGCCGCGCACCGGGCCAAGGGTGACCGGGTGGTGGTGGCCACCGGCGCGCCGCCGGAGCTGGCACGGGCGATCCTGGCCTTCGTGGCCCACCAGGACGTACCGGTGATCGGCACCGAGGTTGGCCCGCGGCTGGGCGGGGTCGGCCCGACCCGCCACTGCCACAACGAAGAGAAGATGCGCATGCTGCGCGAGCGCGGCTACGGCGACATCGACATCGCCTACTCCGACAGCACCGCCGACCTGCCGCTGCTGCTGGCCGCCAAGGCGCCAGTGGTGGTGAACCCGAAGCCGGGCCGGGTGGACTTCTTCCGCCGCGTGCTGCCGGCCGGCACCCGCATCCTCAACTGGGGCTGCGTGGACCGCGGTGGCGACAAGGCGTAACGCGCGGAATCCGCCGGGGATGGGATGACGGAGTGCCGGGCTGCGACCCGGTAGTGCCGGCCGCTGGCCGGCAACTTCATGATCTGCGGAAGGGCTTGCGGGGTTGCCGGCCAGCGGCCGGCACTACCGAATCCCGTGCAGCTAGCGCCGGGCCATGCTCGGCAAACGCTCAGCGGTACAGGTGCCCGTATACCGCGTGGCCGATCTGG